>CAXXCW010000027.1:0-8178 GCA_963662725.2 uncultured Sphaerochaeta sp. | reverse complement strand
CCGGCAGCGCGGCTGACGACGGCATTACCAGCGACACCACGCTTGTGGTGGCAGGTGCGGCTGAAACCGGCGCAACTGTCGAGCTGTATGTCGATGGCGTGGCAACCGGCGTAACGGCAACCGCCGTGGCAGGGGCTTACAGCATCGACTACACCGGCACAACGCTTGACGAAGGCTCATACGACCTCACTGTCGTGGCAACAGACGTCGCAGGCAATGAAAGCGTCGCGTCTGCCGCTTACAGCATCACGGTCGATACCTCGATCGCTCAACCAACCGTTACCAGCATCACGACCGACACCGGCAACGCGGCTGACGACGGCATTACCAGCGACACCACGCTTGTGGTGGCAGGTGCGGCTGAAACCGGCGCAACTGTCGAGCTGTATGTTGATGGCGTGGCAACCGGCGTAACGGCAACCGCCGTGGCAGGGGCTTACAGCATCGACTACACCGGCACAACGCTTGACGAAGGCTCATACGACCTCACTGTCGTGGCAACAGACGTCGCAGGCAATGAAAGCGTCGCGTCTGCCGCTTACAGCATCACGGTCGATACCTCGATCGCTCAACCAACCGTTACCAGCATCACGACCGACACCGGCAACGCGGCTGACGACGGCATTACCAGCGACACCACGCTTGTGGTGGCAGGTGCGGCTGAAACCGGCGCAACTGTCGAGCTGTATGTTGATGGCGTGGCAACCGGCGTAACGGCAACCGCCGTGGCAGGGGCTTACAGCATCGACTACACCGGCACAACGCTTGACGAAGGCTCATACGACCTCACTGTCGTGGCAACAGACGTCGCAGGCAATGAAAGCGTCGCGTCCGCCGCTTACAGCATCACGGTCGATACCTCTGCACCGGCTCAACCAACCGTTACCAGCATCACGACCAATACCGGCAGCGCGGCTGACGACGGCATTACCAACGACACCACGCTTGTGGTGGCAGGTGCGGCTGAAACCGGCGCAACTGTCGAGCTGTATGTCGATGGCGTGGCAACCGGCGTAACGGCAACCGCCGTGGCAGGGGCTTACAGCATCGACTACACCGGCACAACGCTTGACGAAGGCTCATACGACCTCACTGTCGTGGCAACAGACGTCGCAGGCAATGAAAGCGTCGCGTCTGCCGCTTACAGCATCACGGTCGATACCTCGATCGCTCAACCAACCGTTACCAGCATCACGACCGATACCGGCAGCGCGGCTGACGACGGCATTACCAGCGACACCACGCTTGTGGTGGCAGGTGCGGCTGAAACCGGCGCAACTGTCGAGCTGTATGTCGATGGCGTGGCAACCGGCGTAACGGCAACCGCCGTGGCAGGGGCTTACAGCATCGACTACACCGGCACAACGCTTGACGAAGGCTCATACGACCTCACTGTCGTGGCAACAGACGTCGCAGGCAATGAAAGCGTCGCGTCTGCCGCTTACAGCATCACGGTCGATACCTCGATCGCTCAACCAACCGTTACCAGCATCACGACCGATACCGGCAGCGCGGCTGACGACGGCATTACCAGCGACACCACGCTTGTGGTGGCAGGTGCGGCTGAAACCGGCGCAACTGTCGAGCTGTATGTCGATGGCGTGGCAACCGGCGTAACGGCAACCGCCGTGGCAGGGGCTTACAGCATCGACTACACCGGCACAACGCTTGACGAAGGCTCATACGACCTCACTGTCGTGGCAACAGACGTCGCAGGCAATGAAAGCGTCGCGTCTGCCGCTTACAGCATCACGGTCGATACCTCGATCGCTCAACCAACCGTTACCAGCATCACGACCGATACCGGCAGCGCGGCTGACGACGGCATTACCAGCGACACCACGCTTGTGGTGGCAGGTGCGGCTGAAACCGGCGCAACTGTCGAGCTGTATGTCGATGGCGTGGCAACCGGCGTAACGGCAACCGCCGTGGCAGGGGCTTACAGCATCGACTACACCGGCACAACGCTTGACGAAGGCTCATACGACCTCACTGTCGTGGCAACAGACGTCGCAGGCAATGAAAGCGTCGCGTCTGCCGCTTACAGCATCACGGTCGATACCTCGATCGCTCAACCAACCGTTACCAGCATCACGACCGATACCGGCAGCGCGGCTGACGACGGCATTACCAGCGACACCACGCTTGTGGTGGCAGGTGCGGCTGAAACCGGCGCAACTGTCGAGCTGTATGTCGATGGCGTGGCAACCGGCGTAACGGCAACCGCCGTGGCAGGGGCTTACAGCATCGACTACACCGGCACAACGCTTGACGAAGGCTCATACGACCTCACTGTCGTGGCAACAGACGTCGCAGGCAATGAAAGCGTCGCGTCTGCCGCTTACAGCATCACGGTCGATACCTCGATCGCTCAACCAACCGTTACCAGCATCACGACCGATACCGGCAGCGCGGCTGACGACGGCATTACCAACGACACCACGCTTGTGGTGGCAGGTGCGGCTGAAACCGGCGCAACTGTCGAGCTGTATGTCGATGGCGTGGCAACCGGCGTAACGGCAACCGCCGTGGCAGGGGCTTACAGCATCGACTACACCGGCACAACGCTTGACGAAGGCTCATACGACCTCACTGTCGTGGCAACAGACGTCGCAGGCAATGAAAGCGTCGCGTCTGCCGCTTACAGCATCACGGTCGATACCTCGATCGCTCAACCAACCGTTACCAGCATCACGACCGATACCGGCAGCGCGGCTGACGACGGCATTACCAACGACACCACGCTTGTGGTGGCAGGTGCGGCTGAAACCGGCGCAACTGTCGAGCTGTATGTCGATGGCGTGGCAACCGGCGTAACGGCAACCGCCGTGGCAGGGGCTTACAGCATCGACTACACCGGCACAACGCTTGACGAAGGCTCATACGACCTCACTGTCGTGGCAACAGACGTCGCAGGCAATGAAAGCGTCGCGTCTGCCGCTTACAGCATCACGGTCGATACCTCGATCGCTCAACCAACCGTTACCAGCATCACGACCGATACCGGCAGCGCGGCTGACGACGGCATTACCAGCGACACCACGCTTGTGGTGGCAGGTGCGGCTGAAACCGGCGCAACTGTCGAGCTGTATGTCGATGGCGTGGCAACCGGCGTAACGGCAACCGCCGTGGCAGGGGCTTACAGCATCGACTACACCGGCACAACGCTTGACGAAGGCTCATACGACCTCACTGTCGTGGCAACAGACGTCGCAGGCAATGAAAGCGTCGCGTCTGCCGCTTACAGCATCACGGTCGATACCTCGATCGCTCAACCAACCGTTACCAGCATCACGACCGATACCGGCAGCGCGGCTGACGACGGCATTACCAGCGACACCACGCTTGTGGTGGCAGGTGCGGCTGAAACCGGCGCAACTGTCGAGCTGTATGTCGATGGCGTGGCAACCGGCGTAACGGCAACCGCCGTGGCAGGGGCTTACAGCATCGACTACACCGGCACAACGCTTGACGAAGGCTCATACGACCTCACTGTCGTGGCAACAGACGTCGCAGGCAATGAAAGCGTCGCGTCTGCCGCTTACAGCATCACGGTCGATACCTCGATCGCTCAACCAACCGTTACCAGCATCACGACCGATACCGGCAGCGCGGCTGACGACGGCATTACCAACGACACCACGCTTGTGGTGGCAGGTGCGGCTGAAACCGGCGCAACTGTCGAGCTGTATGTCGATGGCGTGGCAACCGGCGTAACGGCAACCGCCGTGGCAGGGGCTTACAGCATCGACTACACCGGCACAACGCTTGACGAAGGCTCATACGACCTCACTGTCGTGGCAACAGACGTCGCAGGCAATGAAAGCGTCGCGTCTGCCGCTTACAGCATCACGGTCGATACCTCGATCGCTCAACCAACCGTTACCAGCATCACGACCGACACCGGCAGCGCGGCTGACGACGGCATTACCAGCGACACCACGCTTGTGGTGGCAGGTGCGGCTGAAACCGGCGCAACTGTCGAGCTGTATGTCGATGGCGTGGCAACCGGCGTAACGGCAACCGCCGTGGCAGGGGCTTACAGCATCGACTACACCGGCACAACGCTTGACGAAGGCTCATACGACCTCACTGTCGTGGCAACAGACGTCGCAGGCAATGAAAGCGTCGCGTCTGCCGCTTACAGCATCACGGTCGATACCTCGATCGCTCAACCAACCGTTACCAGCATCACGACCGACACCGGCAGCGCGGCTGACGACGGCATTACCAGCGACACCACGCTTGTGGTGGCAGGTGCGGCTGAAACCGGCGCAACTGTCGAGCTGTATGTCGATGGCGTGGCAACCGGCGTAACGGCAACCGCCGTGGCAGGGGCTTACAGCATCGACTACACCGGCACAACGCTTGACGAAGGCTCATACGACCTCACTGTCGTGGCAACAGACGTCGCAGGCAATGAAAGCGTCGCGTCTGCCGCTTACAGCATCACGGTCGATACCTCGATCGCTCAACCAACCGTTACCAGCATCACGACCGATACCGGCAGCGCGGCTGACGACGGCATTACCAGCGACACCACGCTTGTGGTGGCAGGCGCGGCTGAAACCGGCGCAACTGTCGAGCTGTATGTTGATGGCGTGGCAACCGGCGTAACGGCAACCGCCGTGGCAGGGGCTTACAGCATCGACTACACCGGCACAACGCTTGACGAAGGCTCATACGACCTCACTGTCGTGGCAACAGACGTCGCAGGCAATGAAAGCGTCGCGTCCGCCGCTTACAGCATCACGGTCGATACCTCTGCACCGGCTCAACCAACCGTTACCAGCATCACGACCGATACCGGCAGCGCGGCTGACGACGGCATTACCAGCGACACCACGCTTGTGGTGGCAGGTGCGGCTGAAACCGGCGCAACTGTCGAGCTGTATGTCGATGGCGTGGCAACCGGCGTAACGGCAACCGCCGTGGCAGGGGCTTACAGCATCGACTACACCGGCACAACGCTTGACGAAGGCTCATACGACCTCACTGTCGTGGCAACAGACGTCGCAGGCAATGAAAGCGTCGCGTCTGCCGCTTACAGCATCACGGTCGATACCTCGATCGCTCAACCAACCGTTACCAGCATCACGACCGATACCGGCAGCGCGGCTGACGACGGCATTACCAACGACACCACGCTTGTGGTGGCAGGTGCGGCTGAAACCGGCGCAACTGTCGAGCTGTATGTCGATGGTGTGGCAACCGGCGTAACGGCAACCGCCGTGGCAGGGGCTTACAGCATCGACTACACCGGCACAACGCTTGACGAAGGCTCATACGACCTCACTGTCGTGGCAACAGACGTCGCAGGCAATGAAAGCGTCGCGTCTGCCGCTTACAGCATCACGGTCGATACCACTGCACCAACCACCACCTTCGATCGTGCCTTCTACGACGCAGGCTCTGATTCGCTGACGTTGACTGGTACCAACATGCTGACGCTGCTTTCTACGGGTGAAAGTGTGGGTGACGACATCAAGGGCAACCTTGACTGGAGCAAACTGGTATGGGATTCCAACGGTGATGATGGCGTAACCGCCAACACCACCTTTGCTGAAGGCGACATCGCATCGGCAATCGTTTTGGATGACAGTACGCTCCAGATCGTGCTTGCAGATGGAGACAACACCGTTGAATCTGGAGACGGCTACGGCACGGGTGCGGTAGATACCATCGATATTGCACAAGGCTTCTCGGTCGACGCGGCGGGCAATGTGGCAACAACGGATGCCTTGGCTAATGGTGCCATCTTGAGTGAGGACAATGCGCCCGACTTTGCGCATCCATACTCGTTCACCGATGGCGATACCAATGTCATGGATAATCTCACTGGCTCAACCGACGCAGATAATGTCCTGACAGACTTTGATGCAAGCCGCGGCGATACGCTGATGTTTGTCGACTACTCGGCAACGGATGTTGATAGTGGCGGGGTTAACGCTGGTAATACCGACATTACCATTGACGGTACAACCATCACGTTGACTGGCTATACGGATGATCTGGATGGCACGGTTGTGGTGTTCGATGACGGTTCATTGCTGAAAACCAATACCGGCGGAAGTGAATCTCTTTACGGCGGTATCAAGGGCGACTTGTTGCTGGCTGGTAATAGTGGCGATACACTGGTCGGCTACTCGGGCAATGACATCCTGCTGGGTGGTGATGGTAATGATGTCATCATCGCAGGCTCGGGTCTGGATACTATCACTGGCGGCGACGGCAGCGATTACATTGTTCTGGGTTCCGATGGCCATGTTGACATGCTGTTCTACACGGACTCAACTGCAGGCGCTAACGACGATGATGGCGCAGACTTTGTTTCCGGGTTTATGGCAGGCGATGGGGGAGATACCATCCACATTGCCGACCTGACTCAGTCTCAGGTTGATGCTGCAAAAGCCGGTTGGATAAGCCAGAGCGGTTCAGATACGCTGATCAACCTGGGCGAGGGTGAAACTATCCGCTTGCTGGGTGTTGATTCAAGTACCTTGACTGATTTCAACTTGGTTGGCGACATGCCTGATTTGTAAAAAGCTGACAATTCAGCACTCAAAACCGCCTCTTCGGGGGCGGTTTTTTTATGCTCGTCGTTTTTTATGTGGCTCCTGCATGAACCAAATGAAAATCGGGGACGGAAAATCGGGGACGCACCACGTTTTTGCACTGCGCCCGGTGGGCAGTGTGTTTGTCATTCTGATGGAAATCAGAATCCAGTGACTTTTGGTATTGGAAGAAAACGGCACTCACTAACGCCACTGGATTCCAGCGTGCGCTGGAATGACAGAGTATGGGCGTTGTACTGGATTGCTCGCGTTGCTCTTCCCTACAGGCTGGCACCGGAATGACGACTTTACTGCCTTCGCTTCACGTCACCCTGGCGGACGCTGGGGTCCAGCGTCTTTCCCTTCTACTTGCTCACTAAAAACAAAGCCACTAGATTCTGACTTTCGTCAGAATGACGAAGCACGTGCGATGCTGGCTTGCTCGCGCTGCTCGCCCTTCTTGGCAACACCACATTGAAATAGCACGCTATCCGCTCATGCCATTCTCTTGCAATTCGCCTCTATTGCTTTGACTATTGCTGAGCGCGTTGCGGCTCGGATGGGATAATCCTTGACCACCTTTTTGAATTGAAGGGCAACCTCAACCATTTTCTCAATGGTTTCTTGCGCCCGCGCCCGGTCAAGACTATTTATTTTAGCCAACTGTAAAAGCTGCTTTCTGGCCGGATACCGCCCTTCCCCTTCAATGTCCATCTGATGCTCTCCTCCGGGGCCGGGGTTATAAGTCAAGTCAAAAGCGGGCGCGAGTTTCCATGCAAATGATTCATCCATGCGGAAAGCGAAATTTTTTGTGTGGTCGTCTCTGTTATTGAAGATCACATTAAACACGCAACGCTCAAATGCTTTGTGTACTTCGGCCTCGCTGTGCGTCAGCGCACGCGTTACACGCAACAGCGTCTGATAACTTGTATTGGGTGTGCGAAAGTCGATATTTAGCGCCCCTGCCAATGAATGAATGGGAACACGCATGCCTTCAAAGCGATCAAAGCGGGCTATGCCAAAAGCGGCCATTTGCCTGCCAAGATCAAAATAGCGTGTTGTCGGCATATCTAAATGACATCGCCGCGCCATCTCTGAATACAGATATTCAATAGCACACACTTCTTTATGCTCTTGATGTCCCGGAAACTTGATCAGCCAAGGCGCACCGGTTGCTGATGTAAGCGTACTTATGGCGCCGGCCTGACTGTCATATTGGACCAGCGCTTTGGGGCGTGCGCCATGCGGTGATCCTCCTAGAAAAACGAGTTGCTTGAGTGCATCCGTATCCCGTTCTGCAACAACTTGTTGAATGGCGCTGGAGAGCCTGGCTATCTGCATATCTTCTTCCTGCAAACCAAGTCTGGTAGCAGGCGTAAAGCTGAGTGCGCCCATAGCGCGATCACCCACAAACGCTAATCGATCAAGAGGGGAAATCTGGTGAGACTGCTTTCCCAGATACTGCCGAAAAAACCGCTCCATTAAAAGCTGCCCCCATCCATCAGGAAGTGCATCTGCAATCAGCCCGGGCAAACGATATTGATGCTGCGGATAGCTGCCATACGCCTCAGCGCGCAACGGCATTCGAAGGATGGACAACTCGACACCTTTGGCATGCGCAATT
>CAXXCW010000026.1:0-344611 GCA_963662725.2 uncultured Sphaerochaeta sp. | reverse complement strand
AGGTCATCAAAGTAGAGCGTCGTAAAGAAAGACCCGACCTCATTCCTATTGTACAGCCCTAGCTTGGTACTTTCACCAAAACGAGGTGCGAAGTACTGGTCTGTAAGGGGGCTGTGGTACTGCTCGTTGTCAATAGCAAGGAAAAAGGGCGAGGAACTATAGCCAAAACGTGCTGATGAGATGAATTTGAAGCCATAGGCAAGCATCTCAAGATTTCCGGTTGGAACCGGGCTCACATGGGAAGAATATGCAGAAAAATCCTCTGTACTTACAGAAGACTGCAATGTCAGGGCAAAACTCTTGTAGGTAACATAGGGTTTGACAGTGAGTGTATGAAGCAGGCTGTCGCTGTCCGTGCCATCAAAGAGAAAGCTGTAGGAAGCGGTTAGTCCGACTGAACCCGCTTGAGGATCCTCTTCCTGGGTAAACAGGATGGCTTTGGGTTTCTCTTGCTTGGTTACAGTCTCTAGCACTGGTGCAACCTCAGGCTCTGGTGCAACTTCAGGCTCTGGTGCAACTTCAGGCTCTGGTGCAACTTCAGGCTCTGGTGCAACTTCAGGCTCTGGTGCAACTTCAGGCTCTGGTGCAACTTCAGGCACTGGTGCAACTTCAGGCACTGGTGCAACTTCAGACACTGGTGCAACTTCAGACACTGGTGCAACTTCAGGCACTGGTGCAACTTCAGGCACTGGCTCTGTCACTGTTGAAACAAGGGTAGGGATCCCAGGAGCCATAGGTTTGACTGTAACGACAATGCGGTTCTTTGGTGGGGTGATGAGAGTAGAGGTGACAGATTGGGGGATGGGAGGGGTTTTGACAGGTTCACTGGTTACAGAGATGCTGTATGGCTTGGGTGGCTTGGCTATTGTTGTCACCTCAACAGAAGCGAAGGAAGGGGCCTGCGCTGGCATTATGGTCACCCCTTGCTGGATCACAGGAGGCTCAATCATTTGGGGTCTCTGCAGTACAGAGGAGAACTTTGGTACTGCAGGAGTCTCTATGTTTGCTGTTGCCATTTCGTTTAACAGCTGTTTGGCCAGCATGAGATCGGGATAGGTGGCATAGGTAAGGTAGTAGCCGCTGGCAATGGGCTTGGCCTTTATAAGGTTCTCCTGCATCCCCAGTTTCTGAAACGCTCCGATGGTTCGTGTAGCTCTGGTGATGGAGTTGTATGATGTAGCCTGACCCTGGAAGACGGTTACAGACTCCTCAACATCATCGGTGATGACAAACATCTCACCGTCACCTTTGAGCTTGAACAGGGATACAGGCGTTGAAACGCTTAGGGTGCCACCTTCCATGTCATAGGTATTGAAGGTCGCCTTTCCCTTGACCAGGTAGAGGCTGGGATTGTTGCTGATGAGATCCCCTGTTATGAGGATGGAATCCTCATAGATATTGATGGAACCTTTAGGGGTGATGATGAGGATAGGGGAGTCTGGATTATGGATGATCCAACCCTGTCCGATATTGGAGGCCACCTCGACTGTCGCATCTAGTCTGACGCCTTGGCTGTCAAACATGCGAATCCCGCCGATGTCCCCATCACCGATGAATACAGAATCCTCAGCCGCAATGCTACCCAAAGTCAACACTACTACCAAGGCAAGAAATACTCTTTTTCGTACCCGATTCATATCTTCTCCCTATAGGATTGAAATCCTAACTGCTGTATCTACTTGCAATGATGATTGGGCAAGATCATCGAAAACCATACTAAGCCCGATAGTAAATGAGTAAGGCTTGATCTTAATTATGGTTGATGCAGCAATCTCGACATTGCGCAATGTATACAAACCTTCAAAAAACCCTTCACTTGTGAGCGTGCTCCCATTGGTAGGATAAAGCTTTTCATAGCTCAAGTCCAGTGAAACGATATTGAATAAGCGTTTGTCTATCCGCGCATTTGCCTGGAATTTGTAGTTGTAAAAATTTCCATCGGAGTAATCGCTGCGTATTCTCGCCCGCAGGTAAGCACCTAGCTTGGTGAAGTTCAAGCCTGTTGTCGTATCGATCCTCATCGATCCGGTGTGCAGGATTGACTTGGTCCTGTCTTCCAAGGTCAGCTGTTCAAAGCCCGAATCAAAATAGTCCGAATAATAGGTTCCAAAAGCGGGTACGGTCAGGCTGGTGTTGAAAAGGAAAAAGCTCATTGAATGACCGAAGAGACCGTACCGTGTGGCAAGAGCAGGTCGTGGGGAGAAAGATCCCGGGCTTTGGACCAGAAGGTCAGCAAAGAAAGCTAGGGTGAAGGAATCACGAGTTAGGAGGGGTATGTTCATGTCCAGGGCGATTAGCTTGCGAGTGTGAGGATTGTCCCTATCGTTGCCGACAAACGAGGCCGAAGGGTTTTCCGCATAACTGACGCCGACTTCCGTATTGGAGAAGAAGGAAGTGGGGTACTTCAGGCTGAAAGGACGGGAGTACATCCTCCAGGCAAGGAGCGTTGGATTGAACAGGTCATTGGTGACATATTCAAATCCGGCATTGGGTACCTTGATCAGAGTGCCGTCGAGGGTGAGGTTAAGACCAGGTCTAGTCGAATGCGCACCAACTCCGAGATCAAAGAAACCGTTGAGCAGTGCCCCGTCACCCAAGGTGATTCCTGCCAGCTTTCCATAGCGGACATATATGGGTTCGTACCGATCACCCCACTGGATGTAGCGAATGAAAGAGCTGTACTGCATGAGCGATGCCATCACATAGTCACCGGTGCTCTGCCCCTCTTCCCTTGGGGGGGGAGCCCAGTCTGAAAAATCAAAGGTGAGGTCGAAGGGGTCGTTTACAGCCCGACCCTTAATCTTGAGATCGAGTTGGAATGAGAGCCTGCTGAAAGAAAAGTCCGGGGCATAGGATATGCTAAAAAAACCATCAGAAGTAGCCGTACCTTCCAGAAGACCCCCTACCGAATCTTCAAGTTGGCTCTGGCCCAAATCAATGGGACGGGTAGTCTCAGGTTTCTCTTCAACATTTCCTGCTCGTGAACTGATCCCGGTGGCATCTTCCTTAGCATAGAGAAGCGAAAGCACCAGGAGCATGACAAACAGGAACAGTGAAATCCTTTTGCTCACAGGTTTTCCTCCTCCTTTTTCTATTTTCACATATATAGGCTATAGTTGTAAACCTAGTACAAGGCAAATAGGTTACATACGACTAGCGAAATGATGGGCATTGTAGATATGCTCCCTTGCGAACTTGTCTATGTGTACAAGCTGTTTTATCAGAGGTTTCACTTGTGATCTGATATTCGTCTGGTCAAACGGACAGACAGGTTTTACTACAGGGAGATCATAATGGGCGGCAAGCTGTTTCAGGGTGTTCTCATGGATCTCTATCATTGGCCTGATCATCTGTATCTTACCCCCGAAGAACGGCTGCACCGGCTGCATCGTAGAGAAGTTGCCACGGAAACAGAGGTTCATCATGCTTGTCTCCACGAGATCATCAAGGTGGTGACCCAAGGCAAGGACAGATATCTCTCGCTTTTCACACTCTTCAAAGAGAATGCGTCTGCGGTTACGCGAGCAGAGATAGCAGTTGAACACTCCTTTGAAGGAATCGGGGTACTGGTGTTCATCCTGAATGGTCAGCATGATGTTGAGGTCAGAAAAATACTTCAGGAGTTTTTCCCTGAACTCATCTGGGATGGGGTGTTCTATCCAGTTTATCATCAAAGCTTGCAGCTCGTAGTCGATGGGCATCCACCTCCTTCTGAGAGAGAGGGCGAGAGCCAGGCCAAGAGAGTCCTTCCCCCCTGATACTGAAAGCAGGACCTTCTCCCCCTCCCTGATCATGGAATAGGTGTTGATGGCCTTGCCCGTGTGTTTGATGAATCGCATCACCCAAGGGGGGATGTCCCCTCCGATGAGCTTGCCATAGGATAGCTTTTCGCTGATCTCGTGCATAGTTCAGAACTCCAATGCCTCCCAGAGGGCTTCTTGCGTCACATAGGAAGGTGTGAAGATTCTGATTTTTCTGAGGTTCTTTGTAAAGACCTTTCCCACATCTTGTGAAAAAACAGTATCTGCCAGGTTGAAGGCAATTGATGAACCTTCACCATCTATCAGGGGTATGTCGGATTCGAACATGATCGGTTCGGGAATATCAATGATGAGCTGATACTGCTCAAGGCTTGTGTATTTCTTGCGAAGATTCTTCCAGACATTTTCCTCAATGCCAACTCTGCCATGCAACGATGAGACCTGCCTGTCAAACGCTTGGGTCTCATCATAATCCTTTTCAAGGCGGCAGCTGAGCATATTGTTGTTCCTAACCTGTGAGAACAGTGACAATGGCTTGTGCCCGACCGTATCGCCAAGCATAAAAAACTGCTCGTCATCAAGGACGTAGAGATCTTCGGGGGCAATGATGCCCTCCATCAGGGTGGAGACAAGGGCCTTCTTGATCATGGCTGTGGCACTGCGAACCCTCTTGTGCCAGTAGACATTCTTATACATGAGATACTTGCTGAACAACAGGTGCTCCACAGAGCCTGCAGCGGAGAGAGGAAGAGCAGGCCTGTTGTTGAAGATCATGAGATGGTTCGTGATGAAGGATACATCCTGCATGCCATAGGGGACCCCACAGAAAAATGCATCTCGGTTGAGATAGTCAAGCTTGTCCGGATCAAGGGTCCCAGAGAGCAGACTCCTGTAGAATTCTATCTCATTGTCACTGTTCGGAAGGCTCTCGTCGATGATTGAGGCTACCAAGGAGGGTGAGCATCCGCTTTCTACGATGGCATCATGAAGCTGGCGGTCCTCCTGGATCAGGGAGGCTGCGATCGCCTCATGGGACCGTAATGGCAGCTCCTTCAGCGAATGGGCAAAGGGGAAGTGACCGATGTCGTGCAATAGTGCTGCACAGAGGAAGGTTCGCATACCCTCTTCACTCAACAGGGTCTCTTCACCCCTGCTCAGCTCCTGCCTGAGCAGGTTGTTCAGGATCGTGTAGCTTATATGGTATACCCCAAGGCTATGGTCGAGGCGGGTATGCACTGCCCCAGGGTAGAGATGGAAGGTGGGACCGAGTTGTTTGATCCTACCCAGCTTCTGCACCGCCGGTGTGAGGTAGATACGCTTGAGCTCCTCACTGAGGTGGATATCCTTCCAAAGGGGGTCACGGATGCTTACATTGTAGTGGGTATAGAGACTGGAGAGCTTTTTGGCAACTGAAGTGTTCATGGTTGCATAGTACGGGCAACCATGGGCTGTGTAAAGTGGTGAAATGGGGGAGGGCCCCATGGAACATATCCATAGGGCCCTCCCTTGCAGTTACTCACATCAGCGACCGTTCCTAAGAGAAGATGTTTGCACTCTTTCCCCAGTCATAGTCGATCTCCTTCAGCTCTTCCCTACTCGGCATAGGATAGAAGAGGATGCTTTTGCCTCTTGCAATAAAAAAGCCTGTATCGACTATCTGATAGGTGAACTTCGAATCGAATGATCGGTCAATGGTCTTGGTGATCTTGTCCTTATGGTTTTTCACCGAATCGATGCAATCCATCAGGTGGTCGAGATCCCTTTCGAACATGCTGCCGATATTTCCGGTCAGCTCCTTTTCGTCAAAGTCAATGCGCGTGACATCGTTGAATATGATTGCAGGGACGGTTATCTTTTTCTCCGTATCATTGATGATGTAGTCAGCCAAGGCCTTTGGCTCAAGGGAGCTTGCAATGAACGGGTGTACAGGGCAGTGTTCCTTGTACAGGCCGTACCCTACCCAGTTGGCAGGCTTGCTGTAGGGCTGTTGGGAGAGTCCAAGCGTAGAGCCGTCCTTGGTGACCAGATATATGTCCTTGTATCGGTCTAGAGGGATGTGCTCGATGACACGGTAAATTGAGAGGTAGAGCGAGTGCTTGAGCGTTCCGTCAGGACGGGAGACACATTTTTTCTTTGCGTAGTCCCAGTCAAAAATGTCTCCAAAGCCACCCTCTATCTCAGCGAACATCAGTCTCTCGGCAGACCCTTTCTTTGACCCCCTTGCCATATAGGAACCGAACTTCTTCGGTTCGAGCTGGGATGCTATCAGAGCCTCGATAGGGGAAAAAACCACATAATAGTACAACATTCGCATACTCCTCTTCACTTCATCAGAAGTGAAAATAGGTTATATTTGCTGAAGATTGATACGCTGATCAAGGAAACGATCGCCATGATCTTGATCAGGATATCCAAGGATGGTCCCACAGTATCCTTCAAGGGATCCCCTACGGTATCACCTACAACAGCAGCCTTATGGGCATTGGAGCCTTTTCCGCCGTAGTGCCCGTTCTCCACATACTTCTTGCCGTTATCCCACGCACCTCCTGCATTTGCCGTATAGAGGGCGAGCATGACAGAGGAGAGTGTCGTCCCGATAAGAAGCCCACCTACAAACTCCGCACCGAAGATAAAGCCGGTGACAAGGGGTGTCGCTACAGATATCAGGGCAGGAACCCTCATCTCAGACAGGGCACCGGCACTGCTGATGCTGATGCAGGTCTTATAGTCAGGAAGCGAAGTGCCTTGGATTATACCTGGATCAGCCTTGAACTGACGCCTGACCTCCTGCACCATCTTTCTTGCAGCATTAGCCACCGCTTCGATGAGCAGTCCGCTGAACAGATAGGGAAGAGCCGCCCCGACCAATGCCCCTACAAGGGTAAGTGGGTTGACCATGTTCAGCATCATCTCCGATCCATGGACAACGCTCTCCCCAGCTTGTGCATAGAGATAGGATGAGAACAGCGAAAGGGCGGCAAGCGTTGCCGACCCTATGGCGAATCCTTTTCCGATGGCAGCTGTGGTATTGCCCACTGCATCAAGCTTGTCGGTGATGCCGCGGACATCCGGATGCAATTTTGCCATTTCGCTTATGCCCCCGGCGTTGTCGGCAATAGGCCCGAAGGTGTCTACTGAGACCGTCACGGTAACAAAGCTGAGCATGCCGATGGCAGCCATTGCAACGCCGTAGAGTCCTGCTGTGACATTGGCAGCAATGATGGCAAATCCCAAGATCAGGACCGGGGCAATGACTGATATCATGCCGACACTCATCCCTTCTGTGATGGTAAGGGCCGCACCCTCTTGCGAGCTTGCAGCTATCTTCTGGGTCGGCTTGAAGTCGTAGCTTGTGTAGTATTCGGCAATTTGTCCGATTACTATGCCGCTTACTATACCCAGTACGGCGCAAGCCCAGGGGGATAGGGCACCCATGGCAAAATGGATGTTGCTGAGGTCTTCAGACCGGAACACAAGGTATGAGACGATCCCTGAAGAGAGTATCGTCAGAGCCGCACCCATGAAGGTCGCGGCATTGAGCTCCTTGTGCGGGTTTGCAGAGACCTTCTTGACGAGCAGGAAGAGAATGCCCAGCATGGAGGAGATGATGCCTACCGCTGCAATAAGCAGAGGTACATAGATGAGCTTCGCAACCAAGGAAGCTGGGATGTCCCCGTTGGAGAAGAAGATGTACGCCGCCAGGATCATTGCCGATACAAGGGCCCCTACATAGCTTTCCAATAGGTCAGAGCCGAGTCCCGCCACGTCTCCGACGTTGTCCCCTACGTTGTCAGCAATGGTAGCCGGGTTTCTGGGATCGTCCTCGGGGATGCCAGCTTCGGTCTTGCCGACCAGATCCGCACCCATGTCAGCGGCCTTTGTGTAGATTCCCCCTCCAACACGGTTGAACATCGCTATGATGGAGCATCCCAAGGCATAGGCGCTGACAGTCATGGTAAAGGGGATGTCTGAAATGCCGAGCCAGTTGGTATGGAAGGTGAGGTTTTCTGGTAGTGCCTGCTTGAGCACAATACCGAACACCACATAGACAATGGCAAGTCCAAGCAGGGCAAAGCCACCGACACAGAGGCCCATGACCGATCCCCCTCTGAAGGCGACACGCAGTGTCTGTCCCAGGCTTCGTGTGAGTCTGGCTTCGTTGGATACCCGCACATTGCTTATCGTAGCAATGTTCATCCCGATCCACCCGGCGCTGGCGCTCATGGTGGCTCCCAGGACAAAGGCAAATGCGCTGGTCACCGAGACAACGACTCCAAGCAGAATGGCGATAAGGATTGCAACCTTAATGATAATGCCATACTCAAGCACCAAGAAGGCCTTTGCACCTTCCTGGATGGCAGATGCAATTTGTTGCATCTCTTCAGTTCCTGCATCCTTTTTCTTCACACCATAGAAATTGATCCCAGCAAAGACCAAGGCTCCTATAGCAACAATGATAACAAATCCGATCATAGTATATCCCTCTGAAAATCAGTGTAATGCACAGATGCCCATAATCCAAGGTTTTTTTTGGTGCCGTATTGCATTTGGAACAAGCCTTTGTCCTGACATCCATGACGGTGACGCTTCACCGTGGCCAGTATACATACATCCCTGGGGAAAAATAGTGTATGAAATGCCTCAGTGCCAGAGTGAATACATTTGACAAATCGATTCCCATGGCCTACACAATAGGGTATGAATAAACACCTGTTCCTGTGGCTTCTGCTTGCTTGCCTTCTGGGGGGACCTCCAATCGTAGCGTTACCGCTCTCAACCCAGCTATCCATCACCACTGAAGGGCCCATGCTCGGTCAGGATCCTGTGATAGGGCAGTTGGTCCAGCCACAGGACCTCTCCAGCGAAGCCTATACGGAAAAAGCCCTTTCTGAGCCTTACTCCCCTGAATGGGTGGAGAAGTATGTCTCTGCGGATGTCCGTTTCTCGTTTGTCCGCACCTTCGACAAAGAACTCGCCCTGTTGCTTCCCCAAACAACATTTTCCCTGGGTAAGGCGATAAAGCGACAGGACACGATCTCCGTCCCCTTCCGGTATGGGAACCAGATGCGCTACGGAACCTTTGTCTGGGTGGAGATTTCACAAGGGGTCTATACCCTGGTAGCCATCACCCTGAACCCGTAGGGCCTGTGTGCTGATACGGGCCACAAACGTCACATTCGCCTTATTAAGCGATGTCTGAGAGGGATAAGCTCCCTCTGGCCATCGGATTCCCTGGTCGATTGTCCTGTTTTGCCCCATTATATCGAATCCGTTGACTTGCTATCTTGCCGAACAATGATACTATTATACATCCATATAGACTTATTGGAGGTACCTATGAAAAAGACTCTGTTTTTGTTGCTTGTTATTCTGATGGTTCTCGCACCACTTGCCGCACAAGGTTCCAAGGATGATGGGGCTGCCGCCAAGGAATTGGTGGTATATGCAAGTGTCGATGAAGCGAATGCCGTGAAGATCCTCGACGCCTTTACCAAAGACTCGGGCATCAAGACCAGTTTTGTACAACTCTCCTCAGGACCTGCCCTTACCAGGATACAGGCCGAGAGCGGAAGACCCCAGGCTGATGTCTGGCTAGGGGCCCCCAGTGACAACCACGTCACAGCCAAGGCCGACGGTCTGACCGTTCCCTACAAAGGGCCTTCCTTTGATGGGCTTGGCAAAGAGTTCAAGGATGCCGAAGGGTACTGGAGAGGCTTCTACATGAACCCCCTCTGCTTTGGCGTCAATACAACCTCCCTTGCCAAACGAGGGGCTGCAATGCCAAAGAGTTGGGCTGACTTGCTCAAGCCGGAGTATAAAGGCCTTATCCAAGTGCCGACACCCCAAGCTTCAGGGACAGCCACCACCATGGTCTACTCCCTGATAGAGATCATGGGCGAGGACGAGGCATTCGCCTATATGGCAAAGCTCAACGCCAACATCCAGACCTATACCTCATCCGGTACCGGCCCTTCCAAGGGGGTAAATGTCGGTGATGCCGCCATAGGCATACAGTTTTCCCCTGCATTCTTCCAGATGAAGGCCAATGGACAGCCAGTTGAGATAGTGTTCCCCTCCGAGGGGTTCGGCTTCGAGTTCCCCGCAGCATCGATTCTCAAGGGTGCGAAGAACTATGAGGCTGCGAAGATCTTCATGGATTGGCTGATCAGCAAGAAGGGGCAGGATGTGCTCAAGTCTACCGGTACCTATTTCTATCCCGTCATCGATGATGCTGAGATAGATCCAGTCATGCCGGCTTTCTCCACCCTGAATGTCGTTGGCATCGACCTTGCTTACTACAGCTCCCGTAAGGCTGAGCTGGTTGAGCGTTGGGTCAGCGAAGTCCTTTCCGCTGCAAAGTAAGAGGTTGTTGTGAGTATCGGTAGTGTGCTGTAGCACATCCCCGATACTCACCCCTTTCTCCTTATGGTCTCTTGTATTCACGGTTCTCACATCTCTTCTTCTTGAGGTATCCATGATCAAAACCTTTGCGAAACGCAAGTGGCATGGCTTGGTTAAGCTCAGCAAGGATCCCTTGTTGCTCAGCGTCATAGTTGTTCTGCTGCTTGCCCTCATTCTCTTCATCATCTATCCCCTGGTGAAAGTCTGTATCGTCAGCTTTCAGGTAGACGGGAGCTTTTCCCTTGAAAACTTCACCTCGGTAATGACGTACAGCAATGGCTACTATATGAAGGCGTTGTGGAACTCCCTGTGGATGGGCTTTGCCACGGCAACCATCGGCACCTTCATAGCCTATATCTTTGCCTACTCGCTGACCCGTGCGAATATCAGAGGGCAGAAGTTCTTCAACCTCATAGCCACCATCCCCATCATCAGCCCTCCCTTTATAGGGGCCCTTGCTGTGGTGATGCTGTTCGGGCGCAATGGTTTTGTAAGTTCGACCATACTGGGAATGGAGAATGCAAATGCCTATGGTCCGAAGGGCCTGCTGTTCGCCCAGGTCCTGACGTTTTTCCCCGTGGCCTACATAACGCTGCGCGGGGTCTTGGAGTCCATCAGCCCGACCCTTGAGGATGCCGCGATGGATTTGGGAGGCAATCGGTTCACCATATTCAGGAAGGTGACCCTTCCCCTGTCAATCCCTGGGATTGCCAGCTCTGTGCTGGTGCTGTTTGTGGAGTCCCTTGCTGACTTTGGCAACCCCCTGGTGCTTGCAGGTGCGCAGTTTCCTATCCTTTCTGTCCAGGCATACCTAGAGATAACCGGCATGGGGAACTTTGCCAAGGGCTCCGCCTTGGCATTCATCCTACTGGTTCCCTCTGTATCGGCTTATATGTTGCAAAAATACTGGGTCAGCAAAAAACAGTATGTGACTGTTACCGGAAAACCATCCCAGTCTTCGAACACCATGGTAAGCAGACAGGCCCGATGGCTGTTGTTTGCAGTCTGCTGTGTGATCGCATTTTTCATCATCCTTGTCTATGCAAGCATCATCTGGGGTGCTTTTGCCGTCTCTTGGGGCAATAGTGTTAAGCTGACCTTCGACAACTTTACCTATGTATTCAGAGTAGGCTTCGAATCGGTACTCGATACGCTGGTCATAGCTGGCCTTTCAACCCCGATAGCAGGAGTACTGGGTATGGTCATAGCCTTTCTCGTGGTGCGAAAGCGCTTTATGGGTAGGGCCTTTATGGAGTTTTCCAGCATGTTGAGCTTTGCTGTCCCGGGGACGGTTGTCGGTATAGGCTATATCCTTGCATTCAACCAGAGCCCCTTCTACCTTACAGGAACTTTGGCGATACTGATGCTGAACTTCATATTCCGCTATCTTCCTGTAGGGGTACAGGGAGGGGTTGCGGTGCTTAACCAGATAGACCCCTCCATCGAGGAGGCAGCCGTCGACTTGGGCTCTGATGCCAATACGACCTTCAGGAAGGTGACTCTTCCTCTGATGATTCCCGCCTTCTTCAGTGCCTTGCTCTACTCGTTTGTCAGAAGCATGACCGCCATCAGTGCTGCGATCTTCCTGGTTTCAGCGCGATGGAAGCTTATGACCGTCCAGATCATGAGTCAGGTGGAAAGCGGACGCATTGGGGCCGCTGCGGCTTTCAGCCTCATATTGGTTGCCATCATCTTGGTGGCTATGTCTTGTATCAAGCTGTTCCTACGGCTGAAATACAACACGAAAAGTTCTATCCTCACCCGCTAGGAGCATACCGCATGAGTGTAACACTGGTTAATGTAACAAAGATCTTCACCGATCAGGACGATAAGAGCAAAGAGTTCACCGCTGTCAAGGATGTGAACATCGAGATTCGCGAAGGGGAGATGGTAACCTTCCTCGGTCCCTCGGGGTGTGGCAAGACCACGACCCTTCGCATCATCAGCGGCTTCGAACAGCAGACCAAGGGGGATGTCTATATTGATGGCAAGCTGGTCAATGACTTGCCTGCCAACAAGCGAGACTCCTCCATGGTATTCCAGTCCTATGCCATCTTCCCCCATCTTACGGTAGCCCAGAACATCGGCTTCGGTCTTGAATTGAAAGGGATCAAGAAGGCTCAGATCAAGGTGGAGGTCGATAAGATCATGCAGACGATGGGCCTCTCTGCCTTGGGTTCCCGTCAGCCGAGCCAGCTTTCTGGGGGACAGCAACAGCGGGTTGCACTGGCGAGGGCAATTGTCAACAAGCCGCGGGTGCTGCTGTTTGACGAGCCACTTTCCAATCTTGATGCGAAGCTTCGCGACCAGATGCGAACTGAGATCAGGCGCATCCAGCAGAAATTCGGCATCACCAGCATCTATGTGACCCATGACCAGGATGAGGCTATGACTGTCAGTGACAGGATCATGGTGATGGACAAGGGCGTCATCCAACAGCTTGGCACTCCCTTTGAAATCTATAGCCGTCCGGTAAACCATTTTGTTGCTGACTTTATAGGCAGGGCAAACTTCTTCAATGGCAATGTGACGGAACTGGACAAGGAAGTCACCATCTCCATCAACAAGCGCGGCTTCACCTTTCCCACCTTCAACAAGGATGTGAAGAAGGGCAAGCGCGCGACCATAGTAATCCGACCTGAAGGGCTGCATATCACCAAGCAGAGTCCCGAAGCCTTCTTCAACGGCACGATCTCAGAGGCTGTATACCTTGGCTCGACCATGGAGTACGAGATTGCGGTGAAGGGAAGGAGCGAACCCATCGTAGCGATCTCCTACAACCCTGTCATGGAAGGATTCTACAAGGTAGGTGACGAGGTTGGTGTTACCTTTGATCCCATCAGTGCCCATGTTATCAGCTAGGGGGAGTGATGGTGCATGTTGTGTGTTTCATGCCAGAAGACAATCGCTGAAAGTGATGAGGTACACAGGGAAAAGTGATGTGGCAAGCAATGCAAATTGAATGGGGCCATTGTGTAAAGTGAGGTTCCAAGGTTTTTGTACAGGTCCTTGCAGGAAATGAAAACACCAGATCAGCATACTGCCCAAGTTGGTAGGTATCGTACTGTTTCAGAAAGTATGGAAGATAAGATGTATATTTATTAATTCAGATTGGGCCCCATACAGATGTGTATAATGCCTGTCCGGTCTCTTTACAGGTACGAGACCTTCCACCTAATACTTACTGTCTTGGGCTTCATCAGCGATTGGTCTTCTCTATCACCAGCACGTAGGTGCCGCTCTGGGGGATGTTCACTGAGAGCTCTTCTACAGCAAAGGCTTCAAGATCCTCATCAGCTTCACTCGCTCTCTCATCATACTCCGCAAGCAAAAGCCTCAAGTCACCATCAAGGTCTTCCATGTTCAGCAAGATGGTGCGTTGGTTGGGTCTGATGTAGATCCTGACATTCTCCATATCTGCATCTCCCAAAGAGGGGACCGGACCAAACAGGAGGCTCTTCAGGATTGACTGGGGGGACCTTGCTGTAAACCCCGCAACCGGGAAGAAGGAGCAGGGACAACAGGAGACAACAGAGGGCTATCCCTGCAGTACATGTGTAGTAGTTGTTCGTTTGTTCGTATGCATACTTCCCCACTGTCCGTTTCTCTCAACCAGTTGCCTTCAGTAGGTGAAACCAATGAGAAGGAAATGATTACAAGAAAAGTGTGGAGCAATGCCGATGAATATACGTTCACCTGTGAATATCTTCAACTTTCTGCCTATTGCACCAGATTGCCAGCTGGTCCCCTATGCGTACACGATAGCTCTGTCACTCTTTCAGCTTGAGCTTGAAGAGAGCGGCAATCTCTTTCTGCTGTTCGGTAGGCTTGGTGAAGCTCTCATGCATCAGGTTGTCAAACCGTACCCTTGCATAGCCGGACATGGTAGCCAGGGCATCCTTGTAGCCACCCAAGCCATGTCCCTTGAGGACCTTGTCCATATGGGAGGACATGACAAGCGAAAGGAACTGCAGAAACGCCCTGCCAGAGAAGATGTACGGGTCATGGACCTCCAGAAGCCTGCAGTCTTCTCATTTTTCATATTGTCCCACTCAGCCTCAAGATGGTTGCGGATCAGGTAGGTATCCAAAGCCTGCTCTGCGTCCTCTTCGGCGTTAGTGAGGAGAGCCCAATATCTGCGTTCGAATGTTCGAACACTTCTTGGATATCTTTGCGAAACGTGACACGGCGATACCCCTTTTGCGAGTACTTCACTTCAAAGTATTCACCATACAACCTTTCATGCTCATCAACGAGGTTGTTTTCAAGCAGCTCGCTCTTGCAGGCGAACAATATGTTGGAGAGGTTTCGTTTCTGCTCCTCTCTCCAAGATGCGTCATAGTAGATGTGAATAAGACCCACGCCTTGCCCAGGGACGGTACATGCCTGAAGAAAGGTTCCTTCCCTTGTGCAAAAGGACGGGGCATGGAGTATCTCTTCCTTATGCTCACTGATGATGGAGGAGAGCCACTTCTTTTGGGAAGGGATCCGGATGAGGAACCTTTGATCCTTATCCATAAGGGCGTGTATGCGCTTCTCGCATAGAATATCCTGTTGAGTACCAAGGTTGTGGTATCCAGGTCTGCAAGTCCCATGCGAAAGGGAAGTATGTCCAACGTCGGGATGTCACGCATGTTTCCCCCAAGCACTGTATAGTTTCGGGGTCTTGTGCTCTGCTTGTCAGTGACAATGACGATGTTGTTCTGCTCGAGGGCCTCCTTGTCCCTGTTGTGGCCATAGTAAAGGTAAGAGTTGTGGCTCTTGTATGAGGCTACGCTGGCCAGGTCATAGAGCAGGTGCTCGGTCTTGCTTCCTGGTTTTTTCCCAACTCTCAAAGAATAGGTTCTGCCTGCTTTTGTTCAAGGTCTTGAGCAGATTCTTTATCGCTTCAAAACTCAGGTGGTTCCTCTCTGCATAGGTGTCCATAAGCCAATTGTTTGCCTTCCATAGCTGGTTGTCTTCACTGACCAGGTAAAACACCAGCACCTGTATCATAGCTAGTTCGTCTGCACTGAACACCCGTTTCAGATGCACCCTGAGCTTGCTCTGCACAAAGACCTTCTCCAGCAGGAGAATCTTTCCGATAGGCTGGACGAAAGCGACCTTCTCCTCCCTGATGGACTCTTCCATCTTCTGTTCGGTCCTGTAGCGGTGGTTGTAGATCGGCTGTTGGTCTCTCCATCCAATTTGCCGATGCAACGGCGAATATTGCGGGTTTGCTGGTTTTCAGAATCCCAGTAGTGTTGGCTTTGATATAGGTAGATAACACCTGTTTTTTTGTTTTTTATGCGAATTATTGTAGGTTTTGATAAGTTTTTATCCATGGTATAATTTTATACCATGGATGCTTGGTTTTATCTACCCTAAATCTTATTGTTGAAAAGAGTTGATATTGTGTTCTCCAGTTATGAATAAATTATGCAATATTTAAAATAATTCCTTATAGGGCAAAGTATAACAGCTAAAGGGTTGTGTAAAACATATATGTAATGATACAATATGGCTATATTTCACACCAAAGGAGAAATGTATGAAGACTCATATTTCTATGAAAAAAATCTTGCTGGTTGTAGGGATCGATCATCGCTTTTACGATCCCGACCCTCTTTGCCCAGGCACAGAGTGAAGACTCCAACACCATCTCATTTGCCGGTTCGGCGGGTATCCTCCTTTAACTATATCACCGACAGTGGTGATGTCATTGGCTTTGATGTCGATGTAGCTCAAGAGATTGCCGACCGTCTAGGGAAGACCATGGAGTACAAGACAACCGCTTGGGATGGAATTGTCGAAGGTCTGAGAGCCAAACGCTATGACGCTATCCTTGGAAGCATGGGCATTACCCCAGAGCGTGAAGAGCGTGTGGGACTTCTCGATCCCTTACTACTACAGCGGACCTCAGCTGATCGTTCGCAAGGACAGTTCGATCAAGGGCCCCTCTGACTTGGAGAGCTCAGACTCAATTGCCTTGGTTACCGGTACTACCTTCGAGCAGGACGGGATCAAGCTTGGTGTCGATGTAAAGCTGTATGAAGATGACAACCAGACTCTGATGGAACTGATCAAACGGTCGTGTTGACGGTGTGCTCACCGATAGGATTGTCGGACTCAATGCGATCAGCAAGCTCAAAGGTGGAGACGCCCTCACCCTTGTAGGACCGACCCTGCGTACTGAGACCATGGGCATCGCTTTCCACGAGGATTCCGATATGTTGCGTGAGCAGGTCAATGCAAACCCTTGAAGAGATGTTTGCTGATGGGACCATGAGAGAGATAAGTGGCAAGTGGTTCAACGGCGAAGACATCACCGTAAAATAAGGTAACAGGTAGTAGACTATGGACATATTCCCCTTGGGATCTTACAGTAATTCCCCAAAAATTCTTTCTTTTTGCCAATGCTGCGAACTATACACTGCAGATAACATTCTTCGGTGTACTGCTGGGTCTGATAATCGGCCTGATCGTGGCATTGGGCAGGCTTTCCGATAACAAAGTCCTGTCTGCGATATCAAGAGCGTACATCTTCCTGGTTCGGGGTACCCCTTTGTTGGTACAGTTGTTCATAGTCTATTACGGACTTACTTCGATTGTAACCATCGACCCCCATTCCTTCGGCAGTCATCGCACTGGCCGTCCATAACGGAGCCTACATCGGCGAGATCTTCCGTGGTTCGATACAGTCGATCCATTACGGACAGATGGAGGCAGCCAGGAGCATAGGGATGGACCCATGGAAAGGCAATGCGCAGGATAGTCCTGCCGCAAGCCTTCAAACGGGCTGTCCCATCGTTGGGAAACCAGCTGATCATCGCCCTCAAGGACAGTTCGCTGGCTTCCACCATCGCAGTCCCTGAGCTGATGCTCAAGGGGAGGCAGATGGGTTCGTCGACCTTTATGTATATGGAGATGTTCATCATCGTAGGTATCTGGTACCTGATAATGACCAGCGTGCTCTCGTTTGTGATGCACCGCATAGAAGAAAAATTAAAGGTGAGTGACCGTGACTGATCAAGAGAAAACAACGAAAAAAGAGACAACGGTTCCAAAGGAGCCCAAACAGCCCAAACCGAAAAAGCGCAAGCATGATATGTCTGACCCTGATGCCCCTATTGTGAGAATTGAAGGGTTATGCAAGTGGTATGGCGAGTTGGAAGTCCTTAAGGACATAAATCTGGAGGTCAAGCGTGGTGAGGTTGTCGTCATCATCGGAGCCTCAGGTAGTGGCAAGAGCACGCTTCTTCGTTGTGTGAATTTCCTGGAAAAAACCAAGAAAGGGAAGATTTACATTAGTGGCAAACGTATCAGGCACCAGGAGAAGGAGTTAAACAAGACCCGTCAGGAACTTGGGATGGTCTTTCAGCACTTCAACCTGTTTCCCCACATGACTGTCGCCGGAAATGTGATGGAAGGTCTGGTGCAGGTCAAGAGAATGCCCAAGGACAAGGCACGCAAGAAAGCTGAAGAGTTGCTGGAAAGGGTAGGGCTATCCGATAAGGCGGACATCTATCCTGCTATGCTCTCCGGTGGGCAGAAGCAACGTGTAGCCATTGCCAGGGCTCTGGCCATGGAACCCAAAGTCATGCTGTTCGACGAACCCACCAGTGCCCTTGATCCGGAATTGGTAGGTGAGGTGCTTGCTGTCATGACAAAGCTTGCCAAGGAAGGCATGACCATGCTTGTGGTGACCCATGAGATGTGGTTTGCCAAGGAAGTGGCTGACCGTGTCATCTTTATGGATGACGGGGTCATCCTCGAAGAGGCCACCCCGGAGAAGATGTTCAGTGCCCCTGAACATGAACGGACCCTGGCTTTCCTGAAGCAGATCCTTCCCCCTGCAGAGGAGTAAGGGCATAGCAAGTGTCACGTGTGATTTCAGCACATGCCCAGTCTCTCCTTGACCTGCTGAAGCGAACCGTACGAAGTCAATGTGGCATAGGAGCATGAAAGCAAACATGGCAAGGCCACCCCGTACCATAGGGATATGTTTCGGGGTGGCCTTGCCATGTCCCGACCGTACCGAACCTGATACTAGAGGAATTCCAACAGATTGCCTTAGCTGTCGGTTCAGCAAAAAGCATATTTTGGCTATACTCGTCTTGGAGGAATCTTATGGCCCTACTACACCTATCCCTATATTCCGATACACTGATGATGGACTCATCCGTAACCATCATCTTCCCACAGAACTGTAACCGTGTCCTTGAGGAGCGCAAGCCTCTGTTCAAAGGCCCCTATAAGGTGCTGTATCTCCTGCATGGGCTCAAACAGAATGAGACAAGCTGGACGCGCATGTCCTCCATCGAACGGTATGTGAGCCAGCTTCCTCTTGTAGTGGTCATGCCTTCGGTCCATCGCTCGTTCTACACCGACCAGGTGAAAGGCTTCCCCTATTTCTCGTATGTCGCTGATGAGCTTCCCCGTCTGATGAAAGAGATGTTCGATATCTCAGACAGGCGTGAGGATACCTTTGTGGCAGGACTCTCCATGGGCGGCTATGGTGCCTTCAAGCTGGCACTTACCCGCCCTGGACAGTATGGCTATGCCGCTAGCCTCTCTGGGGCTGTGGATCTTGTTGGCCTGAGGGCCCAGCAAGAGGATAACGCTCATGATGCTGAGATGGAAAATACCTTTGGAGACCTGGATAGGGTGGAGGGAGGGGAGCACGACCTGTTCGCCCTGGCAAGCGCTCTTGGCACTACAAAGCCAGAACTCTTCATGAGCTGTGGCACTGAGGATTTCCTCTACGAGGGAAACATCCGTTTTAGGGATACCTTCAAGGAAACCCTGCCCATTACATATCATGAAGAGAGTGGCTCCCATACCTGGCCGTACTGGGATAGGAATATCCAGCGGGTGCTTGACTGGCTTCCCATCGTGTCACACAAGCGATAGGCCCACCCGCTATTGCCAGGTATGAAGCGGGAGGTGTTTCCAGGGATGTGATGTATGTTGGCGTAGCTTTGTATGTCTGATAGTGCTTACGCTTTTGCTGGTACCCGATTATCCAGCCTAAGACGCAGCTTTGGTTGTTCCCTTATTGGAATAGGATATGACCATGCTCACAACTGCCATACTTTGACAGGGCATCTCTCCTATACCCTGGCCACTGCCAACGGCATCGCCAAAGGTACCCAGCTGGGATCGAGGGTGAACACGACATCAGCCTCGACCCAGGAGGAGTAGGTTCTGAGGTCAAGCAATATGTTTGCCCGAATGGCATCCAGCTCGCGAAGGCTGCGTTCCTCCTTCAGGAAGAAATAGAGGGTGACCGAAAGGCTTCTGCCATGTTGGATGGCAAAGAGATTGGATTTCCTGAATCCCTCTCTCTTCACGTGTCTTTTTGCAATATGCTCAATGTCTTTCTGGACGGACGAGGCCGGGGCAGCTCCCAAGAGCTCCCTGCTGCTTTGCAGGAGCTGGCGGACTAGCATGGGTGCAAGTCCTACAATGAAGAAGATCGTCACGATGGGGTCTATGTAGAGGGCAAGCTTTGCATAGCCTCTCTTGTTGGCAAAATAGATCAGAACCATGGCAAGCACTGCGGCCAAGCTGATAACCGAGTCGATGAGCCATGATCGCGCTTCGACACGAAGCATCGGAGACTTCAGCCTTGTTGCCTGGATGGCGAGCACTGCATAGACGATAAGGCACACAACCAGCGAAAGGAGGTTGATGTGTAAAGCAATGTCCACATCGATGGTATACCCCCCGGTGAGGATGGCCCGCAGGGCACTTGCAGCAATGCTAAAGGTCATGAGCAACATAACCGATGAACGAATGGCGATGAAAAACGGTTCGAAGGCACTGTAGCCGAATTGGAACTTTCTGTTTTCCTTGCGGAAGAGCAGGCTCACAATCCATCCCGACCCAAGGATAAACACACTTTGGATCAAGGAGTACAGCCCGTCAAACAGCATTGAATTTGAATTAGCCTGAAATGATGCAACAACGCTCACTATGCCAAAAGCAAGGCAAACAGCGGTTGTTACCCGTAAGAGAAGAAGTTCGGTCTTTTTGTTACTCATATTCCACGTATTCTGTATGCATGGCGTTCATTCGCCTTATGGAGGATAGAAATCCTCACGACTGTCGTTTCTGTCCTACGTATAGGGCATGTGCATGTGTTGTGCACTTTTTCCGTCAGTATGCATGTGATATGTAAGATATGTTAGCATACTAGCTGGTATTGGTGCAAGGGTATGCTCTCAGTTTACATTTTTCCGATTAATGGCCCTGTTGGTATAGGAATTCTTGGCCTTTCTTGCAATATCGTGTAATATTGTTCTTGCCTAACATTCTAAAAAAACCTATCCTTATTGATAACTTATATCTTTAATATACAAAAGACCGAATCACGATAAAGAGGTATCGCATGAAACGTACAGTAAAGACCCTTTCCATTCTCTTGCTGCTGATAATTCCCCTCCTGTTGCTCTCTTGCACAAAGACAGAGCAGGAACCAATGGTCCTTGATGAGGTTGCCGCAGCCACAGACTACACCCAAGTCGTATCCTCTGCAGTGCTTGTACAACAGGCTGCCCTTCGTGACCGTGTCATCGGAAGCGGAACCATCCAGGGCCGTGAGGAGGTCAGCGTGAAAGCTCGGGCTTCAGGAGTCATCAAGAGCATCGATTTCAATCTTGGTGCAAGGCTTGAGAAGGATCAGGTGCTTCTTACCCTCGATGATACGATAGCTACGCTGAACGTCAGCCAGCTGGAGACCCAGTACAAAAACAGTCTCAAGGAACTTAAGGCTAACGAGCAGCTCTATGATAGGGGTGCAATATCCCTTGTCCAGCTGACACAGACCCAAGGTAGTGTCGATGGCCTTGCCGCCCAGCTCGAGCAGGTTAAGAACAACCTCAAGAATACCCAAGGTAAAGACCCCCATAGCAGGAAGTGTGGCTGAGAAAACCAACCTTGTGGTTGGTGACCTCATTCAGGCCGGGCAGCAGATCGTCAGGGTTGTGGACCTTGAAAGGCTCAGGCTTACCCTTCCTGTAGGGCAGAATCAACTCTTTCTTATCAAGGAAGGAGCGCCTGCGATCATAACCATCCGCACCCCTACCGAGACCATCGAGGCTGAGGGGACAGTATCGGCAATAAGCGCCAGCAGTGATTCCCGCACAGGTAGCTGGTCAGTACTCGTTGATTTCACCAACCCCAGGCCGTCCTTGATAAAGGCGGGTATCTCTGCCCAGGTGACTATCTTCAACGAGGATGCACCTACCTATACCTTGGTTCCGAATTCTGCCATGGTCTACCGTGATGGAACCACTTCAGTCTATATGGTCGAAGGAAGCAGCGCCAAGAGAGTCCAGGTGAAGGTTGTAGACCAGTATGGCGACCAAAGTGCTGTGGAAAGCATGGAGCAGGGGATCTCCCTCACAGGGAAGAAAGTACTGGTCAGTGCGCTCTCTCGCATTCTTGACGGAACTTCAGTCGTCACCCAAGAAACCTAAAAAAGGAACCGATTATGGAAAACCAGAAAGGATTCAGCATAGGAAGGTTCTCTGTAACCAAGCCTGTGTTGGTCAACATATTGATGATAACCGTCCTCACCTTGGGCATCCTGAGCCTGGCGCGTTTGCCCCAGGAGCAGTTTGCCGAGATTCCCTTCTTCTGGGTCAATGTCATTGTCCCCTATCCGGGGGTAGGGGCTGAAGACCTGGAGAGCTCGGTCACCATCCCTGTGGAGAATGCCTTCCAGGGAATTGACAAGCTGAAGAAGATCAGTTCAACCACAAGCGAAGGTCTCTCTGTGGTGAGGGTCGAGTTCGATGACGGAATATCAACGCAGGAGTTCAAGTCCCTTTACCAGGATGCCCAGACCAGGTTCAGCCAGGTCTCACTTCCCGATGGGGTGCTTTCCCCCATTGTCGATGATTTCTCCTCAGCCGACTTCCTGCCGGTCATTGAGGTGGTCATCAGCGGCAATCTCCCTTATGAGGATCTTCGCGAGCAGGCAGTCTCCCTCAAGAACAAGATTCTGAAGGTGCAGGACGTCTCGGACGTGGAGCTGCTTGGTCTTCCTGACCGCCAGATCATGGTCAATCTCGACAGCAGTCGCCTGATAGCCCTTGGGCTTACCGTAAATGAAGTTGTCAGGGCAATTGGTGATCAGAACAGTGCCATACCCAGTGGGACCTTGAGCACAGACTCTAGGGAGTACCTCCTACGGACCTTGGGCTCGGTCAGGGAGTTTTCTGATTTTGAATCTGTCATCGTACGACGTTCTGCTACAACAGAAGGTGTGGTCCGTATCAGTGATGTCGCAGAGGTTGTCGACGGCTTTGATCCTGACTCCTCCCTTGCCCGTTTCAACGGCAACCCTTCGGTAAACCTCCGAGTGATCAAGGTGGTCAAAGGAAATTCTGTTGATATCGTCGAAGGGGTAACCCAAATTGTAGAGGAGGCTCGGCTCAAGAACAACGGAGGGGCCAAGCTGACCCTGTTCAATGACTCTACTGTGCAGATAGCCTCAAGCCTTTCTGTCCTTTCCACCAATGCTGTGATGGGCCTGTTCTTGCTGGTCCTTATCCTTTGGCTGTTTATCGGCCTTCGCAATGCCCTAATCACTGCATTGGGAATTCCTGTCACATTTGCGCTGACCTTTTTGGTCCTGGATCTCCTTGGGGAGACCATCAACACCAATACGCTCTTTGGGCTGGTATTGGTTCTCGGTCTCATAGTCGACCATGCGATTGTCATCATTGAGAACTCGTACCGACTCCAAGCGAATGGCATGCTGCGCCATGACGCGGCAATAGAGGGGTCAAACCAGGTCATCTGGCCAGTCATAGCTGCAACAGCTACGACTGTTGCCGCCTTCCTCCCCCTGATGCTCTTGCCCGGAACCATCGGCAAGTTTCTCAGGGTCATTCCCCTGACTGTCACCATCGCCCTTATCGTCAGCACAGGTGAGGCCCTGTTCTTTCTCCCAAGCCACTATGCAGAGTGGGGCCCGAGGGAGAAGGGCAAGGGCAAGAAGAAGCGGGAGCCAGGTTCCTGGTTTGCACCTGTACAGCGAGGGTTTTCCGGTCTGTTGGCTAAGACGTACCGATTCAAAGGGCTCTTGCTGTTTTTGGCGTTGGCTCTCACCATCGGTGTGTTCTCCCTCGTTGGAATGCTCAAGCTGGATCTGTTCTCAGCCGAGGACTACAGCTACTTCAATATAGAGATCCTCACTCCCCGTGGGACATCCCTTGATGAGACCAATAGGATTGTGAGCCAATATGAGAAAGTTCTGCTCGATAAGATAGGCAATGGGGAAATCCTCTCCATTAGCACAAAGATAGGGACGTTGGGTAGCGGGGAGGCTAACTCCACCAAGGCTCAGATTACTGTCGATCTTGCCGAGATGGATGAGGGAAGGCAGCGTAGCATCAACGAGGTCATCACTGAGGTGCAGAATGAGACCTACTACATCAGTGGGGCTGAACAGATTTTCTTCCGTAAGGCACAAAACGGGCCTCCCACTGCCGACCCCTTGAGCTTCCGCTTCTCTGGCGATGAATACAAGCAACTCATTGATTCGTCAAATGCCATTATCAATCTCCTTTCTTCCATCGATGGGGTAAGTAACGTGGAAAGCGACTTCATTGCAGGAAGCCCGGAACTTCGCATAAGACTTGACCAGGAGAGGGCAAGTGCATTGGGCGTGAATGTAACCAGCGTAGGATCGTACATACGTGCGCGGTTTGACAGCATCCCTGCTGGAATCTTCTTTGAGAAGAACGAGCAGATAGACATTGTGATCAGGTTTGCCAGCTCTGATTCAAGGCGGTATGAGAACCTTGAACAGCTTCTCATACCTACCGATGATGGAAGGCTGGTTCCCCTTTCCAGTGTGGCGACCATTGAGCTTGACAACTCGTTGGGGACGATACGGCGTGTGGAAGGCAAGCGTGAGATAACAGTGACGGCCAATGCGGTAGACAGCCTGGATCTGCAGATGGTCAATTCTCAGGTAGAACAGCTTTGGGAACAAAGTCTGGCAGAGCGTTATCCTGATGTCTCCTTTGGTGTCGGTGGTGAGTTCAGTGACTTCAATACCCTTATTTTCGACATCCTGAGGGTCTTTGTCCTGGGTATCTTCCTCATGTACCTGATATTGGGAACCCAGTTCAACAGCTACAGCCAGCCCTTGCTGATCCTTTTCTCCATCCCCTTTGCCTTCATCGGTGTTGTGCTCTATCTCTTTGTCTCGGGCACTCCGCTGTCGACGACGGTCATCTACTCGGCTGTAGCCTTGGCAGGTATCGCTGTAAACGATGCGATAGTGCTGATAAGCTTCATCAATGAGTTGAGATCCGAAGGAAAGGCAGTTGGTGAAGCGATACAGGAGGCTGCCCAGACAAGGCTCAGACCGATCATCCTTACCTCTGTTACCACCATTGTAGGCTTGTTGCCTACAGCAATTGGTATCGGAGGATATTCGGTTGTGTGGTCTCCCATGGCAAGCACCATAATCTTCGGTCTGCTGTTCTCGACGCTGACCACGCTGTTTGTCATTCCGATGCTATATGGAACCATTTACGACAAAAAGAAAAGGAGCGCTACATGAAAAAGGCCCTACTACTGACGATAACTGCAGCTTTGCTTTTGGCCCTGCCTCTTTCTGCGGTCTCCTATCCGAGCCTCCAATCACAATACGAGCTTGGCCAGGATGATATGGTGCCTCTTGAAAGGGAGGCCTTGCAGGCCTTCCTGCAAGAGTGGCAGGACAGCAATCTGCCCACCTTCTCTGAGGCGGACCAGTTGCTGAGAAAGGCTCTGGATACAGGGAACCTCAACCTTGAACAACTACAGTCTCTCTATAGGATGCAGGAAGAGCAACTCGCATATCAGAAGAAGGAGCAGCTTTTCAAGTTCGGACTCTCCTCCACTCCTCTGTATTCGCTGAGCAGGACTCCAAGCGGTGCTCCTGGAAGTGGTGTCTTTGAAACCAAACACTCCTTTGGTGTAGGGGCAAGCGTCAGCACAAAACTGCCTACCGGAGCCAGTGCCTCCCTTTCAGTCAAACAGAGTTCAACCTATGCATTGAGCAGTACTCCGGGCTCAACATGGGATTGGACCCATTCCCCTTCCATCGGCCTGACAGTCGCCCAACCCCTGTGGGTAGGTGAGGGGTTGCTTGACACCAAGTATGGTGACAAGCAACTGGAGAAACAGGGAATTGCGGTGCAGAATTCCAAGCTCTCCGTTGACCAGCTCAAAAGTGGACTGGTCTCCCAGGGCAATGGCCAACTCTCTGCGTTGCAGGCCCTGATGGAGAGCCGCTTCCTGTTGGGAGAGCAACTCATCCTGGAACAGGCCTCTCTCAAGGATGCCCAGAAGGATCTCTCTGAGGGTAGGATAAGCAGAAACGCCTATGAGAGCAGGACACTCATCCTTAACCAGCTTCGCTTCTCCCTCTCAGAGATTGAGAGGCAGATCGAGGGTATTCGCTCTTCCCTGTCCCTTTTGTGGGGAAGTGAGGAGTATCCTCTGCAGGTAGCTCTGGATAGCGATCTGTTCACGGCAATACCTGAGATAGTGTTCGATGGGGAGAGGCTGCTTGGCCTGTTGCTCGAGAATGACCCTTCCTATGCCTTGGCTGTAGGGAAGGTGAGATCTGCCGAGCTGGATGCGAAGCTGAAGAATCCTTCTGATGCCCCGATGGTAAATATCTCACTGCAGTATGCTCCTATACTCTCCCCTGGCTACGAACCCACATACTCTGTATCCATCGGATTCTCTGCATCAGACCTGTTCCGCTCTACATCCAAGCTTTCCTCTTCCTTAGCTAGCGAAGGACTCTTGCAGGCAAGAAAGGAAGTGGAGAAGGCCAAGCAGGCACTTGAGACCAAGATTGAGGATACACAGCGCAGTGTACAAGGGTTGCTTATCAACCTTTCTGTCAGCCTGAATGATTTCCAACTCAAGGAGAATGCCGTTGAGGTGGAACGTATCCGCTCGTCTGTCGGACTTGGAAATGAGAGCAGCATCAGGGCCAAGGAACTCTCCTGGTATGAGGCAGCCTTTACTGTATTGCAGACACTCAGGGAGCTTAGGCTGATAGCCTTGGACCTTGAGGGCAGTGGGGTGCGGTTCTAGTAACGAGCCTTCAGAAATAATCAAACACCGCAACAGGCTTTTCTGGAAAACAGTCGCGTACCATTGGCCAAAGCCTTTCTGGAATGGTCGGATAGAACTGCAGGGCTTCTTCGGAAATTCCCGCGCACACAAAGCGCGATAGTTCGCCAATGCCAAAGTGCATGTCTGCCTCCTCGTTGGGGGTTTTCCTGACAGTTCGTGTTTTGCCATCCACCCAGGAGAGCTCCCATGTGCCGGAGTTCTCCTGGAGCAGGGGGTCGTCAATATCAAGGATAAGTGACCCTGACCCTTGATGCCTCATTGCCATCAATGCCTCTTGCAGTGCAACTATACGAACCATCCCATTGTTTTGATACTGACATGTCGAACCCTGCATATTCAGTTCAGCCATCATCAGTTCCAGAGGAATGTCATCTGGTAACAGAATGTGCGCACTGCATATCTGAGGAAGAAAGGAGATAAGCAGGGCATGTAGGGCCGCTGGGCTTGATACTGCAACGTCAGTAATCTTCACTGACCCGTTTTCCTGGTCTTTTGTCGTGTAGGTCAGATATCCTAGGGGAATATTTTCTGAGGAGACGGCTACTTTTGTAATGAGATGTGAAAGGTCCCTAGCTGTATGCCAATTGATGCTATCTCGTTGCATTGAGAGGTTGTACTTTTGTGCACATGTTTTCTGTATCCTTTCGGCATGGTTCGCATCATCAGGTTCATACAAACGGATCAGGACATCCTGTCCGGGTTGTTCCAACTGAGTAAGGTTAAGTCTCCACTTCTTGCACATCACGCAGTATCCAAAGCCGAACCGGGCATAGTATCTGCCGCTGAAAGGAAACAGGTAGGAGAAGGCAACCCCTTCTTCCCTTCGTTTGGAAAGGATCGCATGCATCAGGTCGTGAATTGCAGTAGTGCCTTTTTGTATGCTGGCGACATCCCCTATAGCACACATCAGAGAGGTAGCCCCATCAAAATTGATAGGAAAGACAGCATTGCTAACATGGGCAAACATGGTACCTTGCTCATCAATTGCTATCATGCTGTTCTTCCACTCCTTTTTCATGCGTGAAGTGGGGGCATGCAGGAACATATCCATAGCCGCCTCAAGGGAAGGGCAGTTGTCTATGTTTTGTTTGAAGGCCCGATAACACAGCAGACGGCTTTCTGCGAGCTCTTTTTCATCGTACAAGGTTCTTATTGTCATAGGGAAATTCTATCATGCTTCAAACAGTGATTAAAAGAAGTTTATCTGAAAAATCTGCAAAATTACAAAAATTTTGTTGACAGGCAGGTAGTATGCGCGTATTCTTGGGTATACTTTATATAGTGACTGAAAGAAGTGAGGGTGTATGAAAGGGAATTTCCTCTATATCAATCTTGATGGTTTTGCTTCATATTACTATCACTCCATGCCGGACCGGGAAGTGCAGCTGCCAAATCTTTCAGCCCTTGTGGATTCATCTTGGTATTTCCCTACCATCAGGACTCTCATCCCCTCAATAACAGTGCCTATGCAGTGTTCCCTTGTGAGCGGGGCAACCCCATCGGTTACCCACAACTGTCATCAATACCTGGATAGGTCCCAAGACACTAGCATACCCTGTCTTAGACATAACGATGCGCAGACAGTTGCAGAGGTTTGCAAAGAATCACATATTACCACCTTGTCGATTCAGCAGTTTGCCTTGGATGGTCATGGATGCTCTGCCGAAGAGAAGGAACACCTGTACATACAACCCGGCGGTGACTACCGCCTACGCTTTGACCTTCTGATCAGTTTGATTTTGACTGGTCGTCTCACTACGGAAGGAAAGACTTGGAAGTTTGCGCAACTTCCTCAGGCCATATTCCTCTATTGTGATGACTTGGATACTGTTGGCCATAACAACCATCATCCGATTATGAAGACCGAAGAGGGCCGCGTAGCGCAGGTGCAGCAATGCCTGAAGGGCATTGATGCAAAACTGGGTGAACTCATTGCGGCACTCTCTTCAAGGGGGCTATGGAAGGATACAACCCTCCTTCTTGCAACAGACCATGGGATGGTACATTTTATAGGGAAGAGTAAGGCCAGGGAATTGGCAGAATGTATCAGGAAGAAGACGGGAAAGATAGTAGCAGTAGGGCAGGCTTGTGAAGGGTGGGATATCCTTCTCGTCTCTTCATCCATTGCATGTCAGCTGTATTTTTCCTCGTACTCAAAGGAAGATGCAACCTATCTCAAGAAAGAGCTCCAAGAGCTTCCCTATATTGATCAGGTATATACAAGAGAAGAATTGGCGGAGAGAGGCTGTGACAGCCGTTATGCAGATATGCTTGTCAGTCCGATTGAAGGTGTGTGGTTATCCTGTCAGTCGGAAGAAGAGTTGACATTTCCCTTGGCCAGTCACGACTCCCTGCATGAAAAGGCCCAGCAGGTATTCTCCTTGATACATAGTCCCCATGTGAAGGGAGGGCAAACCTGCACGGAATCAGTGACAATAGCCGATCTTATGCCAACCTGTATGGGGTTGCTCGGTCTTCCTGCCCTTCGGAATGCAGACGGAAGAAATCTTTCGGATACGATAAGGAAGTCAATGAAATGGTAAAAGCAAGCAAGGAAACCATCAAGAGAATCAATCGCCAAAACATCATCAATGTATTTTTCAAGGCTGATACGGTAAGCAAAAGTGAAGTTATAGAAAGGACAAAGCTTAGCCCCGCTTCGGTCAATAACATCATACAGGAACTTGTTGAGGAGACTGTCCTTCTGGAACGGCACTATGGTGAATCAAGTGGTGGACGAAGACCGATGCTGTACAGCCTCAATGCTGAACTCTATCATGTGCTGGCTATCAAGGTTACGACCAGGAATGTCCTAAGTGCAGTGCTAAACCTTGAAGGGACTATTGTTGCCAGCAAGACACTGCTGACGACAATTCATGATGAAGCCTCGCTGACTGAGGCAATATCAGCAAGCATCAGCCTGCTCAAGGAGCAATCTGCTGACTTGATGGACTCTATCGACACCGTTGCTTTCAGTATCCCAGGGATCATGGATTATACTCATGCAACTGTAGTATATTCAGCAGCCCTGTATGTAGAGAACTATGATCTCAAGGGTGTTGTCGATACGCATCTCAAGGCTGGTCTTACAGTACGTGTCTATAAGGATACTGATGCCATGTTGTTGGGAGAGTATCACTGTGGCCTGTCCAATTGTGAAAACATGGCATTTTTCCTTTGTGAGAATGGTGTTGGCCTTTCGGTCATGAACAGGAACAAGCTTTTCTGGTCGGACAGCTGTGGTATGGAAATCGGGCATACGGTCATCGATATCCATGGGAAACAGTGCAAATGTGGAATGCGAGGGTGTGTGAGTACCCTTCTTGGAGAGAATAGGGCGATTGAAAGGTATATAGAACTGAATTCTGAAAAAACTGGGCAAGGGACATTTGACTCGTCAAGTCTGGATTACCTGACCTTGTATGCGATGGCGGACGAGGGTGACGGCTGTGCCAAAGAGGTGATAGATGAGCAGATAACCTTGCTTGCCCTCACCTTGGTCACTATTGTAAACCTGTTCAATCCATCAGAAGTGGTTTTGGGAGGACCCCTTGCACGAATAGACAATATAGGTGAAACCCTGAACCGGCTTGTCCAGGGAAAAGTATTGAAGCCTTTTGCAAAGAACCTTTCCATCAGATGCTCAAAACTCAATATCAATGCCAATCTCTCTGGGATGGCTTTTGACTGTATTCGCAAAGATTTCTTTTCACGTGTCAAATTTTAGGCTTCAGCCTATAATATAAGGAGTACGAGAATGAAAAAGACAATGGCTTTGTGTGCCATCGCCATCTTGGCAATGACAATGGTTTTTGCTGCAGGAGCTGCAGAAACGGAAAAGAAAGGTGAAGGTCCTGTGACCCTCAAATATTGGCAGCATTCATCAGCAGCTAGAGATGAAATGATGCAGAAGATCGTACAGTTGTTTGAAGAGGAAAACCCTACTATCAAGGTTGAACTTGAATTTATTCCTTACGGCGATTACACCCAGAAGCTGATCCCTGCCTTGGCTACGGCTACCGCACCCGATGTGTTCCAGGTCCAGAGTGGAATGGTCCCTATCCTTGCAGAAGCCGGTTCCATTAAAAGTCTGGATGAATCAGTCATATCAACAGAAGAGATCCAAAATGACTTTGTGCCTGCAACGATCGACGGCCTGAAATATGAAGGGAAATATTTTGGCATGCCTACGGATACACAGACTATCATAACCTTTTGGAACAAAGCCCTGGTGACTGAAGCCGGTCTGGATGCTGAGAAAGGACCTCAGACCTGGGATGAATTTTTTGACTGGGCAAGAAAGTTGACCAAATTCGATCAGAACGGAAACATGATACAGTCCGGTTGGGGTGGCAAAGGATATTGGCCAGAAGTCGTTTCCTATATCGATCAGATGGGTGGGTCTGTCTATGATGAATCATCCAATAAGTTTGTCTTTGCTGATGATCCCAAGAGTATCCAAGCCTTCCGTACCATGACCGACTTATACAAGGTGGACAAGGTATATGATCTGCAGTTTTCAAAGAACTGGGCTGGCTTCCGTCAAGGTCTGGTAGCTCTGATGATGGGGCACCCTGCAATGATCGGTAACTTGGTCACAACAGCCCCCAATTTGGATTATGGTGTTGGGCTGATCCCTACAAGAGGAGATAACAACAACACTTGTGTTACCAGCTGGGCATATGTAATGAGTTCCAAGGCCCCAAATATTGCGGCTTCCAAGTTCGTTAAGTTCCTGGGAAGCGAGAAGGTCGAGAAGATGTGGACTCATCAGACAGGAGAGCTTCCTGCACGAAAAAGCCTGCTCAACGATACATCCCTGCAGACTAATCCCAAGGTAGCAATCGCCATTTCTTCCCTGAACGAAAGCTTTGTCGGTCACCTCCAGACATCGGCTCTCAACTCTATCTTTTCTGATGACTATCAGAGGATTCTCCTTACCGATGAACCTCTTGAGAAGATTCTCAAAGAAATGCAGAACAGTTTGAACGAAGAAATTGCATCCAAGTTCTAGGCCTTCTGATTCCTGCAGTTGGTAGTCATCAACTGCAGGAACGATTCAATCTGTAAGGAATACACATGAAACATACCAAACTACCCCTGGGAAAGGTACATTCTCAGAAGTTGGCGCCCTATCTGTTTATAGCCCCAGCTGTACTATACATTTTTACTGTTACGCTGATACCAGTAATTATGGCACTTCCCATCAGTGTGACAAACTGGTCTGCACTCAGCCCGACTAGAAAATTTGTGGGGTTTGAGAATTACAGGAGATTGCTCTCAGATGCCAAGTTTTGGAGGTCTTGTTTGGTAATGACCAAGTTCTTTGTCCATGTTCCCTTGGTGATGTTTGCCGGCCTCTGCGCAGCGTTGATGTTGAATACCAAAACACCTTATGTGAAGGTCTTCAGGGTTGTCTATTATGCGCCCGTCATTACCTCAACGGTCGCAGCCGCGATCTTGTTTGAGTGGTTCTATCAACCGACGTTCGGCTTGTTCAATGCTATCCTTACTTTTTTGGGCATGAAGGGAATAGGGTGGATCAACGATGCTTCAACTGCCGTTCCCTCTGTCATCCTCTTTAAGGTATGGAAGGGATTTGGCGCCGCAATGCTTATTTATCTTGCAGGTCTACAGGATGTCGGTGGGGAGATTATGGAAGCGGCTTCCATTGACGGGGCAAATGCCTGGCAAAAATTCATTCGCATCACCATGCCACTGTTGAAACCCGCACACACGTATCTACTGTTAATTAATATTATCGGGGTTTTTATGATTTTTCAGGAGACTTACATGCTTGTGGGACCGCTGGACAGTACCAAGACTGTTGTTAACTATATCTATAGCGTAGGTTTCCAGAGCTTTAAGATGGGATATGCCTCAGCGATGAGCTTTGTGCTGTTTGTCATCGTAATGGCTATCACAATCATTCAACAAAGAGTTTCGAAGCTGGATCTGGTATAGGAGAGAGGATGACAACTACAAGTAAAACACAAGAGTTTGGAAGATGGCTATTTTTCTCCTTTATGCTGATTGTTGCCATATTAGTTGTACTTCCCTTTGTATGGATGGTCCTTTCATCTTTCAAGCAGTCGCATGAATTCTATCTGTTGAAACCAACCTTGTTTCCAGAAAAGTTCATTCTCGATAACTTTATCGAGCTGTTTCAAAAATGGAACTTCATGGTGTACTACAAAAACAGCATCCTGGTCACGGCTTTCCAAGTGGCGAGCAATGCGATCATCATCCTATTTGCCGGGTATGGTTTTGCAAAATACCAGTTCAAAGGGAGAAATTTCTTTTTTATCATGATTCTGGCCTCGACGATGATACCTTGGGTTGCAACTATCATCCCCTTGTACATCATGGCAAACCGGCTGGGGCTGATCGACACCTATACTGGTTTGATCTTTGCCGGTATGGCTGATGCCTTCAGCATCTTTCTTGCCAGGAACTTCATGACAACTATTCCTAATGCCCTGATCGAGAGTGCCAGGATAGAAGGGGCGAAAGAGAGTAGGATCTTCTTCTCGATCATACTCCCTTCAGTGAAACCCCTTATTGCCGTTGTTACCATCCAGAAGCTGATAAGCAGTTGGAATGCCTTCCAGTGGCCACTTCTTGTGGTAAATAGCGATAGGCTGAGGACTCTTCCAATAGCCATTGCAAAGCTGTCAGGTCAGTATAATGATGCGTATAATCTTAAGATGGCAGCAGCGACAGTGTCCATCATCCCTGTTGTTATTCTCTATGCATTCTTCCAGAAGTATTTTGTTGAAGGCATAACCCTCAGTGGGATCAAGTGAGGTTGCTATGATCGATTGGCATGTCCATTCCACCTTCTCTGATGGTCAGATGACTGTTGAGGATCTCTTGGATACAGCTTTTAAACTGGGAATCAGTTCCCTGGCGATAACTGATCATTGGGATCCGTATGACAATTCGCAAGAGAACAGGACAAAGACTGATGATGAACTGTTCCTTCACCTTGAGCATATCAGGGAAGAGGGTAGAAAAAGGGCATTGGATGTGTTTGCTGGAATAGAGACTGCTACAGGCCCTGATGGCAAACTGCGCCTCAGCGAAGTAGTAATAGAGGCTTGTGATATCATCATCACCAGTCCCCATTACGTAGGGTATGAAGGGCCTGTTGCAGTCGGTGAGTATTTCAATGACGAGTATTGGGCATCGTACAAAGCCTTGGTGATCGCGCAAGCGAGCAACAGGGGTGATATCCTTGGACATCCTGAAGGGTATCTCCCTATTGCCCCCATGTTGGAGGAAGGGACGACGTTTGAAGACCGTCAGCGGATTCGAACGTCTATCAGCGAACGGTATCTTGATAGGGAATACTATGAGACTCTTGCTGATGCCCTGCTTTCCAGCGGAAAGGCTTGTGAGTTGCATGGGGCAACCTCGACTCCCAGGGAGTGGGTAGTCGAACTTCTCGCAAAGCGGGGGGTTAGGTTTTCTATCGGCAGTGATGCCCATGCTGTTTCTTTGTTAGGGAAAAATGAACGTGCGGCAACTTTGGTCGAGCGTTATGGTTTGAAATTACTAGTCCCGCACCATGCGGGTTGAGGAGTTATTCATGGTAAAAGTCGCTTTACTTGGTTGTGGCACGATGGGTCGTACCCATGCCAATGCCTATCGATCTATCGATGATGCACAAGTCGTTGCAGTATGTGATATCCAGCCAGAAAAGGGAGAGCCTTTGGCAAACAGTTTCAACGCAACGTATTTTGATTCGTTTGATTCCCTGTTGGAAACAGAGGAATTTGATGTCCTGGACGTGTGTCTTCCTACCTATTTGCATAAGGAATACTCTGTCAGGGCAATGCGAGCTGGAAAACATGTTTTTTGTGAAAAGCCCATTGCCCTTACCGTAGAAGATGCCAACATAATGGTTGCCACTGCCCAGGAGTGCGGAGTCAAGTTTTCTGTCGGATTGGTCGTACGGTTTTTCCCAGCCTACGCCAATGCTGCAAAGATAGTGGAAAGCGGTCAGATAGGGGTTCCCCGTCTCATAAGGACTACCCGTAACCAAGGATTCCCTGGCTGGAGTTGGAACAACTGGTATCATGACTATTCCAAGAGCGGTGGCCCTGAAATTGACCTTGCCATCCACGATTTCGATTGGATTATCCAAAATTTTGGAGATGTGCAGCGGGTATATGCTAAGAATTATGGGGGGGAGGTTCCCAGCCAAGACCATAGCATGTGTATCCTGCGCTTGAAAAACGGGGCAATGGCGCATGTGGAAGCTTCTTGGGCATATCCTAGCGGAACTGCCTTTAGGACCACTTTTGAAATAGTGGGTACCAAAGCCCAAATGGAATATGATTCGGTTGCTGATGCTCCTCTTGTCAAGCAGAAGAACCAGCAAGGGGTGCACCATATTGAGTATGGTAACCCGGTGCTTGGTGAAAAGGAGCCCTACACAGCAGAACTTCAGCAATTTATCAAGCATGTCAAGGATGATACCCAACCTGTAGTATCAGGACAAGCAGCGATCAAGGCCTTGAAAGTTGCCTTGGCCGCTGTTGAGTCTGCAAGAACTGGGAAAAGCGTCGGTATCGATCAGGAGGCAAACAAATGAAAAAAATTCGAATTGGGGTGATCAGTTTTGAACATATGCACGCCCTAAGCTATACTACAGCCCTTACACAACTTGATAATGTAGAACTGGTCGGCATAGCTGACCAAGACGAATTCAGGGGCACCAGCATGTCCCACCGATTCAATACACAGTATTATTCTGATTATGAGGCGTTGCTGGATCAGGGCCTGGACGGCGTCATCATCTGCACTAACAATAGCCTGCATTGCCAGATAAGCATCGATGCAGCGCAAAAAGGTGTCCACATTCTCGTAGAGAAACCCTTTGCCATTACTCTTGAGCAGGCATATGCAATGCTTGAAGCTGCAGATAGAAACAACATAAGAATCATGAATGCGTTTCCCGTACGATTCAATCACAATGTTATCGCTGCAAAAAAGATTGTCGATTCAGGAGATATCGGACAGATTCTCAGTATTACCGGAATCAATCATGGCAAGATTCCTTCAGGCTGGTTTGTTGATCCTACACTTTCCGGAGGGGGAGGGGTCATGGATCATACCGTACATTTGGCTGACCTCATCAGATGGTTTGTTGGCAGTGAGTACAAATCTGTCTTTTGTGAGAGTGGGGATTTGCTCCATAACAAAAATATCGATGATACCGGTCTGATTATGGTTGAAATGGAGAATGGTGCTTTTGCCTCCATTGACTGTTCATGGGCACACCACAAGAACTACCCTGTCTGGCCACAAGTTGATATGGAAATCATTGGGACCAAGGGAACCCTTGAGGTGAAGGCCTTTGCCCAGGTGAACCATATTGTTGATGGAGCCAACAACAGCATTGAGGACAGAATCTGGAATGATGGTGGTGATGAGGGCTTGATACAGGAATTCATTGAGGTATGTCGAACTGGAAAAGAGCCAAGTGCCTCAGGTCTTGATGGGACAAAAGCACTTGAGGTCACCGTCGCAGCATACAGGTCTGCTGTTTCCCATCAGCCTGTTGCTATCAGTGACGTCACCTCTGCAGCCAGAAAATGCAAGGAGGCAAAATGAAAAAGTTTCGCGTAGCCATCATTGGTTGCGGAAAAATCTTTCCCATGCATGCAGTATCCCTTGTGCATCAGAAAAATGTTGAGTTGGTTGCCGTATGTGACATCAAGGAAGAGTTGGCTCATAAGACTGCAAAGGAATACAATTGCTCTTGGTATGTTGATTATAAGAAGATGATTGATGAGCAGTCCCTGGATAGCATCCACCTCTGCACACCTCATTACCTGCATCCTGAGATGGCACTATATGCAATGGAGCATGATGTGCATGTGCTGACTGAAAAACCCATGGCCATCAGCTTGGACGATGCGCAGGCCATGCTTGCCTGCTCCAAAAGAACAGGCAAAGAGCTGATGGTCAGTTTCCAGAATCGATTTAATCCGGGAACTGTCCTCATCAGAAAGACTATGCAAGAGGGAGAACTTGGAAAAACCCTCTGTGCTCGGGTTGTGGTTACCTGGAATAGGAGTGACGAGTACTATAGCAAAAGTGATTGGAAAGGCACATGGGACAAAGAGGGTGGTGGAGTCATTATAGACCAGGCAATCCATTCTCTGGATCTGCTTAATCATCTTATTGGTAGCCCTTTGGGTTATGTAGATGCTTCTTGGCATAACCGCAGTCACGATATCATCCAGGTCGACGATTGTGCTGAAGGTCTGATTGTCTATAGGAACGGTGTCAAAGCCTGTTTCTTTGTTGTGAATTATTATGGATATGATGCTCCCGTCGAACTGGAGATAGTCTGCGAAAACGGTATAGCAAGGCTAGTGGGGGAGAAGGGAACCATCACTTTCAATGATGGTAGGGTTCTGCAAGCTGATCGTAATCCATTGGAATTTTTTGAATTCGGTTCTGTTAAGCAGTATTGGGGCGTTGGGCATATGACGGAGATCAATCATTTCTATCAAAGCCTAGAGAAACGTTCCCCGATCAAGAACAGTGCTGAAGATACTATGGAAACTCAGAAGCTTGTGTGGGGAATATATGAAAGTGGGAGAACCGGAAAACCTGTTTTCTTTGAGTGACAGGCATGTCTCTTGAATGGCGGAGATTCACATAGCAGAGGATGTGTATGATAGGTGCGCCAGACTATCTCCCGGCAATTGGGAAGCGTACCTCACGACGTTCCTACACCAAGGAGGCGATCGCTTCTGAGATGAAGGCTTGTCTTCAAAAATAAAGAATTCTTGCACTCAATGGCGAAAGTGGTCTCTCCATACCTTGGCTGGAGGACGGCAGCAAGGCTTGTACAGCCTTGAAAAGCTATGGAATGTTCAAGAACGTCGGCCCCTTCATTGTCATGAAGGGGCCTTGTCACATGCTGACCTCTGTGGACGTATCGGCCAGTATGGGGAACTGTTGGTGCTGGGTCCTACTGCCTTGGGTCTGGGAACCTGCTGGATGGCAGGCACCTACGACAACCACAGTGAGCTTTTCTCACTTTGCCCTGAGGAGATGCTTGTAGTCATCATATCCGTGGGAAACGTTGCTAGAGAGCAGTGCCTGAAGGATAAACCCATTCAGTTCCGTCTTGGAAGGCCGTGAGAAGGAAAACACTCCCTCTGCATGGGTATTGCCAAACTGCATTTTTAGCTGGCAGCAGGGGAAAGCTTCGCCTTTGGGGGCCAAGGGAAAATCGAGAAGGATTGACCCTTTTGTTGACCTGTAATTACAGCTTCAGTACAATGATGCAATGACAAAAGACATTTCACTCAGGCTGTCCCCAGAGGCAGCTACAGATATTCATGCCATACGGACGATGGCGGCCAAATCGGCCAGGTTGCCTTTTCAGGAAATTACTGGTATGCGCATCCTTCGCAGGAGTGTGGATGCCAGGCGCAACCCTCCCGTTATAGATATGAGTGTCCGTCTCTTTACAGGTGATTCCAAGGAAGATCTGTTTGAGCATACGCACTTTCCCTTCGTTGGTGATAAGAGGCAGGTCATCGTAGTTGGGGCCGGACCAGCTGGTCTGTTTGCTTCTTTGCGTCTCATCGAGAAGGGATTCAAACCGATCTTGCTCGAAAGGGGGGTGAACGTCCACCAGCGCAAGAAAGATATCGCTGCCCTATCGACACAGGGAAAAGTGAATTCAGAGAGCAATTACAGCTTCGGAGAAGGCGGGGCTGGGGCCTTCAGTGATGGAAAACTCTACACCAGAGCCACCAAGCGTGGCAATGTGGGGGCGATCCTCTCCCTATTGTGCCAACATGGTGCTTCTGCTGACATCCTCTATGATGCCCATCCCCATCTCGGAACGGACAAGCTTCCTCAGATAATCGAGCAGATTCGCAACACCATCCTGGCAAGTGGTGGTGAGGTTCACTTTTCCACGAAGGTTGTGGGCTTAATCAGGGAAAAGGGTACGGTAGTAGGGGTCACTGCCGAAAATGGTGGTGCCCATATGGGCCCTGTCATCCTGGCAACCGGACATAGCGCAAGGGATGTCTACAAGTATCTCGATCAGGAGAAGATTGCGATAGAGGCAAAGGCATTGGCCGTTGGTGTGAGGCTTGAGCATCCCCAACATCTCATTGACACGATCCAATACAAGAGTGACAAGGGAAGGGGGGAGTACCTCCCTGCTGCCGAGTACGCCTTTGTAACCCAGGTCGACGGACGTGGGGTCTACTCCTTCTGCATGTGCCCAGGGGGCTTTGTCATCCCTGCGATGACTTCTGAAGGCCAGTTGGTGGTGAACGGAATGAGTTCCTCCTCCCGTAGAGGGCCGTTTGCAAATAGCGGTATGGTTGTCGAGCTTCACCCACAGGATCTTCCCCAGGAGCCGTTTGGGGGCAATCTGGGGGTGATGCGCTTCCAACAGGCTTTGGAGGAACGCCTTTTCAAGGCTGGAGGGGGCAACCTGGCAGCCCCTGCCCAAAGGATGGGAGATTTTGTCAATCACCGGGTATCAAAGGACCTTCCAAACAGTTCCTATGTCTTGGGACTTGCCAATTCCGACCTGCACAAGGTATTGCCCTCGTTTATCTCCGAACGTCTGGCCACAGCCTTCTCTGCCTTCGGAAGGAAAGCCCATTCCTTTCTGACCAATGAGGCACTCCTTATTGTAGGGGAGACTAGGACCAGCAGCCCTGTGCGTATCCTTCGGGACAAGGAGACCAACATGCACATCGAACTTGCAGGGCTTTTTCCCTGTGGTGAGGGAGCCGGCTATGCAGGGGGCATTGTCAGCGCAGCTTTGGATGGTGTCAATTGTGCTGACAGCGTGGTTGGATACCTTGGAATGTAAAGGATGCCCATACAGTTGATGCGTCCCTTACCTAGCCAATTCTCTTTGATCCAGATTTCCTGTTTGCCATCATTCCCAGGACAAAGAATACCCAATCGCTGAAACGCTCTCCGAAGAGGGTCAGTAGGGATAAGAGAAAACTGTTCTTCACCCGGTAGGCTTTCTTTGGTGCCTTCGATTCCAATGCCCTGACAATGGTCCTGTCAATATGCTTTGTCTCATGCACATGCCCCAGTTCCCACTCCAGGATGGGATGGAGAAGTCTTAGGGTAGGGCTGTAGAGTTTTGTGGTCTCTCTAAATTGGGTGAATTGCTCTCTTGTCCTGATGTGCATAGCGGTTCTGAAAGATCCGCCCTGTATCTTGATCACCTTGTACCCGAGAAAGCCAAGTTCCCTGCGTAGCGTGTCATTGTAGGCTTCCAGAGCCTTCTTGCTGATGGTATAGGCGCCATTGAAGGGAATGGAGGGGAAACGCCCCACCTCAGAGCTGCAGTTTATGATCCTGCCCTTCCTAGGGATGAGAAGAGAAAAGAAGGTCTGGTTTACCTTCACCGTTCCCATCAGATTGACGTCGAGGGCCTTTTCCATCAGGGTAGGGTCGATCTCAATAAGGGAGTGCATGGCAAAGGAGCCCGCCATGTTGATGATTGCGTCAAGATGGCCAGCTTCCTCCAGCACTCTCCTACGTGCCTCCACAAGTGAAGCCATAGCAGTTATGTCTGCCTGAATGGCTATGATGCTATCCTTTTGCAGAGAGCGCAAAGCCTCAATGTTCAAATCGAGGGCAAACACCTTGTAGCCTCGCCTTACGAGCTCTTGGGTCACCGAGAGACCAAGCCCTCCTGCTGCTCCTGATATCAGAACGTGTTTCATGCAAGCATTGTAGCAAATTGTGAAGGGAGAAAGAAGCAATGGTATTGCATAAGCGAAAGCATCAGAAGGATGTGTTTTCACATTGTTTTATCGATGGGAAAGGTCGACATATTACACCTTATTCCGGAGAACCTGCGTCATACCATCCATGCAATAAGCATAGTGTCTCCTGTCATGTCCCAACTTCTTCCAAAATTGGAATACCCTAAACCAACTCAGTGATGACTTGTAAGGCGCTTTCTCTCTGTCATAGGTAGTATCCGGTCCAACGTATACGGTTCCTTCCTCCATGATTATATATGGGATATGTTATAAGTTACTTGCAACATCATCTAACATGTGACATTTTATAACATTTTACAATATAACAATTTAGCTACAATTTATCTTGACTTATCCCTACTTGTTTTGCATCATATGCATGTAAGAAGTAAAACAAGGAGAGCAGAGATGAAAAAATTCGCCAAGACATTGTTCATGACCATCCTGCTTTCACTCGCTGCAACCTCCTTGTTCGCAATAAGCGGAAACGAGACTGCCGTGATAAGACTTACAGCCTATGTGCCAGAGAAGAGTACTTTCACTATTGGCGATGATGATTGTATCGTAGCATCCAATGCCCACAACTTCTCCTATTCTGTACAGCAGTGGGCAAACACAAAGATGCTGTACGTTGTAGCAAACTGACCAATACATAAGCGGGTCCGGACAGACAAGCTTGCACAATGAGGAGCCAGTGAATTTGGGAAAATTCACTGGCCCCTACTTAATTCAAATGAGCTCATCTCATACGGACGTGATACTCCTACAATGAGATCTACGAGAAATACATATGTAACAAAGAACAAAGAAAGAATGGCAGTCTCCCTCCTTGGTGGGTTTGCACCAAAGAGAGAAGACTGCCATACACAAATACCCAGCTGACACGAATGTCTACGTCAAAATGGAGAATGGAAAGGATACCCTACATACCAGTCCAGGAGAGACCGGCTGATGCAGTCATGGTAGCGATGTTGTTGGAAGAGTATCGTTCTCTGCTTTCTGTCCATGTGTCGGCAGCCTTGCCACTTGTTCCATCCGAGGTCCCACCGAAGTATCGGAGCGTGCCGAATACTGAGAAACCATCAGGGAGATCGTAGGCCATCCTGAGTGATGCATCAAGGATTGATCCACTGAAAGAGTATGTTGCACCGTTGAAGAAGGAAGAGTTCGCATAGGAGCCTGCAATGTCAGCACTGAAGGTCAGCCCAAAGGGGAAGCGGTACTCACTGTAGAGGGCAAGGGCCGGTACGAGACCTACGTTCTGTGCGACATACAGCTTGTTGCCATCAAGCTGCTTGAATCTTATGGATACATTGCGAATCTGCATCGCAACACCAATTCCCAGGTAGGCATTGTCATACTTGCTCAATAGATCATAGGTATACGTGGCGCGGTAGAAGGGAAAGCTGTAGGTGAGCTCCATTGGAACTGAACTGGCTCCAGGTCCACCGGTAAAACTGACATCACCCATAGTTACCGTGTCTGTAAATTCCACGTTCGTGACCAAATTCAGCGGCTGGTAAGTAAACCATACCCTGTGGTTGTCAGCAATGGTTGCACCCACTGAATATCGGCTGAAGGGATAGATATTGTCCTGTCCGCCTTGTTTGACAAAATCAAAGGTTGGATTTTCCCCTTTGAAATTTCCATTCTGATACTTATGGCTCAAGATCCCGATAGTACCCTGTTCTGTCTCGACAAAGGGTCTGAAAGATGTCCCTGCAAAGAGGGATAGGGATGCGATGGTGATGATGAGTATGGTAGTGAATAGTCTGCGGTTCATATGGCCTCCAATCAATTGTATTGTGTGCAACTATATTGTTAAACAATAAGAATGTCAACTAATTAATACTACCTATTATTAGGAAATCCTTTCACATTGAATTTTTCTTGCAGCAGAAAACCCAAGCAGGATATAGAGGCTGGTAAGCATGAATACAGGCACGAATCCAATTGCAGTAACCAGGGCACCTGCCAGGATGGGGTAGAGGATATTCATGACAGATCCTGCACCTGCAAGACCTGAGTAGAGGGGCCTGTTTTCATCAGTGGAAATTTCCAGCAATACACCAGGGGCCACTATCTGATAGAGGGCGACACTGCTTCCTGTCAGCAGGAACACGAGGGCGAACGTAGTGGGTGATGGGGAAGCGAGCAAGGCGATCAGGGGAATTGATGCTCCCAAGCCTACGAAAAGATAGAGAAGCCTTCGGTAGCGTTGTCCCTTGGAGAAGAAGGTAAGCAGGGTATTTGCAAGTAGGGACCCTGTCATCTGGATCAGGAGGAATGTTCCTGTAAGGCTGCCGTCCACGGGGAATTTTGTCCTGGCAAAGAGGATAAGAAACGGGATGGTGGAGAGGATGACCCCACTGGTATTGATGAACAGGAGGTAGAGACGCATATTCTTGTCCTCCCTGATGACCTTAGCAAATGCTACAAAGCGCTTGGATAGGGAGAGCTTCTCCCTAACGGGGGCATCCTCTTCCTTGATCATCCAGAATCCTATGGTAGCCAGAGCTAGCAGGCCTCCTGCAAGAAGGAACAGGGTCGAGTAGTTGTTAGGGTAGGTCAGTGTCGAAAGGATCATCTTCACCAGAAGGGCGGAGGCTATGACACCAATACTAGAGATAAGCTGCTTGGTGGTAAGGAGTCTTTTTCTTCTGGTGGGCTCTATGGTCCTTCCGAGGATATCCGTATACGAGATATTTGCAAACGCTCCACTGAAGGAGAATACGGTCATCAGACCAAGGATTGTCCAGACTTTCCACAGTCCCACTCCAGAAAAGGTGCGTAAGAGGATACCAAGCACTATAAGGGCTGTTACCCTCAGGTATATGCCTGCAAGCAGCGCGGGTTTTTTCCTTCGCATAGGGTATATGACTCCAGCAAACAGCAACTGCATGAAGCTTGTACCCCCAATCATGATGGAGGAGAGAAGGCCCATGTGAAACGAGGTCGCACCGCTTTCTGCAAGCATGTTCGGAACGACGGTATTGATGTCGATGAAGTTCATAGTCAGGGCAAGGAACAGCGCATGCACAAGGAATGCTGTGGTATTGCGTTTCTGTATCTGTTGTGTAGTCACGGTATCGGTCCTTTGCTTGAATATACTCCATTATTCTGCTCTAGCCAATGAAGGTTCGCATGTCGGTCCTGGAGAAACAAAGGTTGGGAGAGGATTTGCATGTGATGTCTGCGCTGTTCCTGTATGTCAGATTCCTCTCCCTTGGTACATTTTGTTTGCAAAAAACAAAATGATTGTGAAATGGGGTAGGATATAGTATCATTTGTTTGATGAGATATGGCCCTTGTTTCCCTTGTCGCCTGTACTTTTTTTGTCAATAATCTGTAAATAAGGAGTTAAGATGAACACACGAGAACAGAAAGAAAAGCTACAGAAATATACCATCGGCTACTTGATAGCTATGGTTGTCATCTTTGTCGTTGTCCTCATTGGGGTGCCGAGTCCCGCTCTGAAAACTGTAGCTCTTATAGCTACCGTAGTTGTATTTGCAGCCCTTATTTTTCTGCAATGGAAAAAGGCCAATGCCGCTGATGCAAAGGATGGCCCTTCAGGTAAGCCAGAGAAAGTCATCCCTGACCCTGTGGTAACTGTTCCACCAGAAACAGAAGTTAAGCCAGCGCCTGAAAAAAAGGAACCTCCTAAGGCGGAAGCCAAACCCGAGCCTGCCCCAAAGGTGAAACAAGCAACCAAAGCTGCTGAAAAACCCACTGATGGCCCTACCGCAAAGGCAGAAGCGAAATCTGAAGAAAAGCCTAAGGCACCCGCTAAGAAGCCAGCCGCTAAATCCAAGGCCGCTTCAACAAAAAAACCTGCAGCAACAGCTAAGGGCAAAGCTACAACCCCTACGACAAAGAAAAGTCCTGCTAAGAAGGCCCCTGCCAAAAAGTAAGAAGCAGATTAGCATGCAGTAGGATGAAAAGAAAGGAACCGGTTGGACCGGTTCCTTTCTTGGTCGTTTGCCATCTCAATAGTTTCTCTCCCTCCGGTGCTATGGAGTAAGCGGTAAGGGAATCAGAACCTCATGGTGCTGACTTTGCTTGATGTTCCCTGAGGGTATGACAAGGCCATTTTCACACTTCCTGAGGCATCATGGCCAAGGATCTTGATCAGATACGTTCCCTTTTCAAGATAGCATCTTTTCTCAGAGGTCCCAAGTTTTGCTACGCGTATGACTTGGCTTGTTGCTTGCTGTACCAGAACCACTTCAAAGGGGCCATGCCTGCTGATGATGGAACAGGCAATGTGCAGATACCCTTCCTTTGTGACTTCTAGTGTCCACAAGGTCTCTTTTCCAAAGAATCGTGAAAAGCGAAGTGTTGCGCTGTCAGACAGCACCTTGCCTTCCCTCCGCCCAAAGGTATAGGTGTCTCCCTCCTGAGCGATCCAATGGGCATCGCTCATCTGCTGTCTCTCATAGCCTTGTCTGTAGCCGCAAATATCCAGCGAGCAGGATATCAGGGTCAAGAAGACCGCTATCACTACATAGGTCCATCTTGTGTGCTTCATTGTATTCTCCTACCTGCAACAGCTCCGTGTTGCAGGTGCAATATAGGGGAGAATAGGGAAGAGCCCCATACGATATGGTACGTAATTGCAGAAAAATACGACACAAATCTTGCCCTGTCATCTGATGTGGTGGTAAAGTCTACATTAGTGAAACACCTCATATTTCTGACCTACATACTGATATTCTCCACAGGGTTTGCAGCCCTTTCCTCCCTCATTGTGCTGTCGGTACGGGTTGTTGGCTCTTTTCCCAAGAGGATGATCATCATCCAATCTCTGTTCATAGCAAATCTTGGGCTTGTGGCTCTCTACTACTATCTTGAACAGGTCCTTGAACTGATAGGGCCTTCGTCCTCTTCTCTGTCACTGGGCTTTTCCCTTGTTGCCTTCGTGTTGAATATCAGCCTGTATGGCAGCATCATCTTCCTGCTGGATGATGCAGATCTCAAAAAGGGCAAATTCCATAGGCTCGCTTTCTGGGGGTGCATTGTCACGATGACCCTCATGTCACTTTCTCTGCTTCTCCATCTCTTACTGGGTCCTGTTCCCCTGCCTTTGCTCAGTCTTGCCATCTATCTAAGCGTATCGTTGACGATGGTCTTTCTTGGCCTTACCCTTACCAGGGCGAAGCTTGGGCACACCCATGCCTCCTACCGTATTCTGGTCAGAGGGATAGGATGGTGCTCCCTTGGGTTTGTCCCCCTGAGCATAGCCGAATACCTCATCGCCCTCTCTGGTGCCATTTCTTACCACCCGCTCTCCTTGGAGTATCTCTTCTACCTTGCATGCAATGTGGTCATGGTCATTGCAGGCGCCAAGTCCTTGCAAAAGGATCCGGCTTCACAAGGTAATTTTGGAGAATTCTCAGAGCAGCAGGGCAAGCGCTTCGGCCTAACCAAGCGTGAGTCTGAGATGGCAAACCTCATTGCCCAGGGAAAGACAAACAAGGAGATAGCCTCTGCACTTTGCATATCAGAGGCTACGGTGAGGACCCATATCTACAACCTCTTTCAAAAAGTAGGTGCTTCTAGCAGGATTGAACTGCTGAATATGCTCCATGACTGACAACTACGACAAGGTACTGAGCTGAATACGTAAGCATTCCGATAGGATGTTGCCATGGAACGTGTCAATCTCCCCTTATCACAAGGGGGCACACATGAACAGTGTTACATCTCGTTTCATAGTAATGTTACTTATTGTTTTCGATCTTTTGGTCATCTCGTGCGTACATACCTCAACAGTTAAGGATTTCAATGGCAAGGGCATCGAATTGGAAGTGGATTCCCGTGAGGTGGTTGAAATCAACGGGAGCAAGCAATGGATCTATCTAGCCGGGGCTCAGAAGGACAACCCGGTCATTCTCTGGCTTGATGGTGGCCCTGGAGGATCTGAATTGGGTTGGGTAAGGTCCTATCTCGGGCCATTGCATGCCAGCTTTACCGTAGTCTGTTGGGACCAGAGGGGCACTGCAGGCAGCTACCATACCGATAAGGACAGCCTTACTGTCGATCAGTATGTCAGTGATGTGACAGTTCTCTCCGAAATGCTTGCAAAGCGATTTGGACAGCAGAAAATATTTCTGGTCGGACACTCCTGGGGTTCTGTCATCGGTCTGCTTGCCGCACAGCAGAGACCGGATCTCTACCATGCCTATATAGGGGCAGCCCAGCATATCAATTCGCTAGAGAATGACAGCATAGGGTGGCGCATGATCCTCGATGGGGCAAAGGCTGAGGGGGATGAAAAGACGGCCACCCTAATGGAAGAGATGGGCCCCCCTCCCTATATGAAACAGAACAAGGATGGTTCGCCAGTCCCTGATGGAGATGCCTACTACCAGGTGCTCAAACGCCTGTACCACTATAGCCCTTCGGCACCGGCGGACAAGGGTTTTGACTCCATGAAGATATTCCGTGCTCCCGAACACTCCCTGTTAGCGAGAATCAACCTGATTAGGGGGCTTATGCGGGGGGTGAAGGTGGTCTATCCCCAACTGGCGTTCCTTGATTTTGAAGAGGAGGTGCCAAGCCTAGGCTGTCCCCTGTTCCTTATCATTGGTCGCTATGATATGACGTGCGTAGCCTCCATCAGTGAAAGATGGTTCCATAAGGTCACTGCACCGGGCAAGCGCATGCTATGGTTGGAAAATTCAGGGCACAATGGGGTATTCACAGAACCAGAGCCATTCATTGAGCTTCTTGTCAGGGAGGCAAGACCTCTGATCAGCAAAATTCACTAGGGTACCACACTTTTCAGGGGTATGGTGATTCAGTATACTGTAGTAAGTAAAGTGTATTACTATGATTTATTATGGAGGTACTGCAGTGCACACCTTTTTCGAAATACAACCATCGTTATATTGGGTAGGAGCCAGTGACAGGCGCCTTGAGAGGTTTGAGAATCTTTTCCCGATTCCTCAGGGTGTCTCATACAACTCCTACTTGTTCAAAGATGCAAAGACAGCCTTGCTCGATACCGTGGACTCATCAGTGACGGGGCAGTTCCTTGAGAATGTCATCGGGGCCCTCAATGGAAGACCTTTGGATTATCTTGTGGTCAACCACATGGAACCCGACCACTGTGCGAATATTGAAGAGCTTGTGAGACGCTACCCTGATGTACAGGTCGTAGGCAACAAGAAGACCTTCCAGCTCTTCGACCAGTTCTACAATATGGACATCAAAAAAAATCAACTCATTGTTAAGGAAGGTGATATTCTTGATCTCGGAGACCATGCGCTTGAGTTCTTTTTTGCTCCTATGGTGCACTGGCCTGAGGTGATGCTTGCCTACGAGCAGACGAAGAATATCCTTTTTTCAGCTGATGCCTTCGGCACCTTTGGTGCTTTGAGCGGGAACCTCTTTGCAGATCAGATCGAGTATGACCGACACTTCCTCTCTGAGACAAGACGTTACTACGCCAACATCCTCGGCAAGTTCGGCATGCAAGTGCAGGCTGCTTTCAGGAAGCTGCCTGTCGGCTCCATATCCATGATATGCCCCTTGCATGGCCCCATATGGAGGGAGAATATCCCGTACATCTTTGGCAAGTACCAGCTTTGGTCATCCTATACCCCTGAAAGGGAAGGAGTGGTCATAGCCTACGCATCCATGTATGGAAACACTGAGGGTGCGGTGAACAAGCTTGCACTGTTGCTCTCTGACCGTGGCATCAGGGACATCAGGATGTTCGATGTCTCAAGGACCCCTATCTCGGAGATAGTGGCGGAGGTCTGGGAGAACAGCCACTTGGTCGTCGCATCCCCTACCTACAACATGCATCTCTACTCCGGGATGGAACACTTGCTGGAGGAACTCTCGGCCCTTGGCCTGAAGAACAGGAAGGTTGCCATTCTGGGAAACCATAGCTGGGCAAGTGCGGCAAAGAAGAGCATGGAGGAGATGGTTTCATCCCTCAAGGATTGTGAGATACTCGCTTCCATGGACATAAAGGGCAGTCTCAAGGAAGAGCAACTTGATGAACTGGTTTCCCTCTCCGATGCCATCGCCTCCTCCATGGATCTGGGATGCACCGAACAATAGTTCCTGTCTTTGGCAATTCCTCTTGAATGTCCTGCCCAGGAGGGCAGTAGGTATGGCGAAGAGAGAGCAATCCTTTGTATGGGGTTGCTCTCTCTTCGTCACGTCTTGCTAGTGTTATTGCATCTCGTATCTCAAGTCTCTACTGGACTGTCACTTCAGTTGCAGTACCCTTGTACGTTCAGCCCCTACAGCATCTCCCTGCCATGGTTGGTCATACTGGCGCGGCCTGAAGGCTCTTCTTCGAGAGCACCTTCTGCACTACCAATACAACAACCAAGATAAGGATGCCAGCCGCATCCTGGAAAACATTGGCTGTGATGAGCATCAGCGCTCCTCCAAAGGCAAGGATTCTCAGGGCGTTGTGCATCCTGGTGAACATGTACCCCTCCGTAGCCATCCCGATCATGCTGACGCCTATGATTGCGGTAATGGTAACCCGTAGGGCGATGAGCCATGTCGTGTCGATGAGCAGGAGGGCAGGGTTGTAGATGAACATATAGGGAACGATGAAGCCGGCAAGGGAGAGTTTGACCGATTGCAATCCGGTCTTCATGGGGTCGCCTCCGCTGATCCCTGCAGCAGCAAAGGAAGCCAGGGCAACAGGTGGGGTTATGTTTGCAAACATGGCGAAGTAGAAGACGAACATATGGGCGGCGATGGGGGGGATGCCCAGCTTGACCAGGGCAGGGGCTGCCATGGTAGCGGTAATGAGGTAGGCTGGGATTGAAGGGAGCCCCATGCCCAGGATCATGCAGGTGACCATCGTCAGCACCAGGGTCAGCATGAGGTTTGCCCTTCCGAGCTGGATGATGGCGTTGGCCATGTTCAGGCCAAAGCCAGTAAGGCTGACCACCCCGATGATTATGCCCACCACAGCACAGGCAATTGCTACCGATACGACAGAACGCGTCCCCTCTGCAAAGGCGTCAAGGATGTCCCTGATGCTCATGCGGGTGGTCTTCCTGGCCATACTGACCACTATGGTAGCCACTATCGCCCAGAATGCTGAGAAGATCACTGTGTTGCCACTGAAGAGCAACATGTACAGTAGGAACAGGATGGGAAGCAGCAGGTGTCCCCGCTCCTTCATCACTTCCCTAACCTTCGGCAGATCCTCCTTGGGAATTCCCTGGAGGTTGTTCTTGGAAGCGCGCAACTGAACCTGTACGATTATGCCAAGATAGTACAGCAGGGCAGGGATGGCCGCGCTGATGACGATCACCCCATACTTGATGCCAAGCATCTCGGCCATGATGAAGGCGGCAGCACCCATGATGGGGGGCAAAAGCTGGCCCCCTACGGATGCTGATGCTTCCACCGAGCCGGAGAACTCACTGCTATAGCCGGTTTTTTTCATAAGGGGAATGGTAAAGGCTCCGGTGGTGACCACGTTGGCGACAGCAGACCCGTTGATGGATCCCAAAAATCCTGAGGCGATGACAGCGACCTTTGCAGGGCCCCCTTTGGTGCTTCCGGCAAAGGCAAGGGCGAGGTCATTGAAGAACTTTCCCATGCCACTCTTGTTCATCACACTGCCAAAGAGGATGAAGAGGAAGATGTAGGAAGCGGCGACGTCGACAGAAGTACCATAAATCCCTTCGGTATTGATGAAGATGTGGTTAACCAGCTTGCTCCAGCTGTATCCACGGTGCATCAGGATGCCGGGCATGCTACGCCCTACAATGCCGTAGAGGATAAAGAGCAGGCTTAGGATGACCAGAGGCCACCCTGAAATACGTCTTGAAGCCTCGAGTACCAATACTATCAGCATCGTCCCCATGATGACATCTGAGAGGCTGGGACTGCCCATCCTGTTGATGAAGTTGATGTAGTCTCCCCAGACATAGGCGGCGACTGCAAAGGATCCCAAGGCAAAGGCCACGTCATACCAGACCATCTTCTTTCTGCTGGCCTTCTTGTGTGAAGGGTAGAGGAAGAAGGTCATCCCCAGCATCATCGCCACATGGAGTGATCGATGCAGGTGTGTGGCAGGGTAGCCGATGAAGGAGGTGATGAAGTGATAGAGCGCTATGCCGATGGCGGCATAGTATACCCCTTGGCTTAGGAGAGGATCTGCGAATTTTTTTATCTTTGCGTCCCTATCGAACTTTTCCAGCAGCTCCTGCTGGTGATCGCTCAGTATTGGGTTTGCTCCTTCAAAAGAGATCTTGGACATATGCTTCGTTTTCCTTGTGCTGTCAGTTCCAGCTTCTGATGATGGGGCAGGTCTGTTCCCCGTATCAGGATCTTGTCGTTGAGTGCTATGGAGACCAATGCACTTTGTGAGTGTATCCAGGCGAACTGATCAAATTTCTCATTGATGTCACGATAGACCACCATCCCCTCCTCGAAGGAGACTGTCCCCTTGTTTTCAGGTATTCCCGCTCCAAATCCCGCAACTCTGATGGTATGCAGGACAAAGGTATTGTCATCCTCTACGGTATACTCCTCTATCCAGGGGATATGCTCAAAGGAGTGGATCCAGGTGAAGGTGAGGCTTTCGTTTGCCTCTGTCTCCACCGTAAGGAAAACTTCACCCGTCTCCTGGTGGGAGAGGGTGAGGATTTTGACGGTAGAGAATCGACAGAAGAGCAGGAGAAGCAGCAAAGACAAGGCTATCGCCCCCATGATGATGAGGACGATGAGCTTTGTTCCTCCCTGCTTCTTTTCCATACCTCTGTTAGAGGCCTATTTCCTTATAGTATTTGACTGCGCCCTCATGCATGGGAAGATCCACCCCAAGATGGGAGTTCTCCAAGGTGATGTGCTTCTTTGCTGTGGCATGGGATGCCTGGATGTCTTCGATGTTCTCGAAAATACCCTTGGTAAGGTCATAGGCGACTTCAACAGGAAGATTTTCGTTGACGATCATGATGTTACGCACCGTGGCGGTGGTGATGTCAGTTTTGGTGTTGTAGGTATCGGAGGGGATGGTAGCCTGGACAAAGAAGGGATACTTCTTGACCAGGTTGGCAAGACCTTCTCCCTCGATGGGGATCAGTACGATCTGAGCCGATGTCCCAAGTTCCATTATGGTCGCATTGGGGATACCGCTGGTGACGAATACTGCATCGACAAGGTTGTTCTTCAGCTGTCCGATAGCCTCGCCATAGTTGAGGTAATCGACCTTGCTGTCTTCGTAGGTCATGTTGTGTGCCTCGTACATCATGCGTGCATTGAGCTCGACGCCTGAGTTCGGGGCTCCCACACCAACACGTTTGCCCTTGAGGTCGGTGAACTTGGCAATGCCGGTCTTGGTTGTGGTTACCAGCTGCACATAGTTGGGGTAGAGGCCTGTAAGGGCTCTGAGTTCTGTTGCAGGACTCTTTCCCTCGTAGGCACCGGTGCCGCTGTAGGCCTGGGCCACAGCATCACTCATGGCGATGGCCATCTCAGCCCCGCCTTCGCGGATAAGGGTGATGTTCTCAGCAGAGGCACCTGTTGCCTGTGCTGACGACTTGTATCCGAGCTTGTTCTGGAAAACAGAGGAGAAAGCTCCTCCGATGGGGTAGTACAGCCCGCTTGTGGGTCCTGTTGCAACGGTTATGAAGTATTTGCTCCTATCAAGGCCCTCACCTTTTTGGGAAGGTTCGGCCTGTCCACCTGCGAAGATGGGAGAAAGGGCAACGAGAAGAACGAGGCTAAGTAAGATTGTCTTGTTACGCATACTAAAATCTCTCCTATGCACTATATATTTTTGTAGAGGGGAAATAACATTTCCTGTTGCTGTCCTCATTCTTCAGAAAACAGCGAACAGTTGGCAATCCATCTCTTACGGATGAGTATAGAGGATGCATACAGGTTGCATCAATATGCAATTGGGTGATTATGGGCACCTTTATGGGTATTCAACTATTTTTGGCAATTGTATGGAAAGATACCATATTAAAATGATATCATTTGGTATGAATGTACACCAATTTTTACGAATAGTAGAGATCCGCACCAAGATTATCAGCATGGGAACCTTTGCCTGCGGTACCCTGTTCGCCCTCTACACACAGGGAAGCCTTAGCTTTGGCATACTGGCCCTTATGGCTTTTGCCACCTTGTTTGTGGATATGGGAACCACCGGTTTCAATACATATTTTGACTATCGCAACGGCACCGACAGAAAGGAGACAAACTGTGAGGATGACAAGGTATTGGTCTACCAGGGAGTGAATCCCACCCTTGCCCTGCTGGTCAGCCTGCTGCTGTTTGGAGCGGCAGGGGCCTTGGGAATTGTCTTGGCCTACATGACAAGTTGGAAGCTCCTGGTGGTCGGTGGTATCTGCATGGGGGTAGGTTTTGTCTATACGGGAGGGCCTTGGCCCATCTCCCGCACCCCTTTAGGGGAGCTGTTTGCAGGGTTCTTCTTAGGCACGGTCCTGTTTCTCATATCGTACTTTGTGCAGACAGGGAGCGTCACCATGGAAGCTTTGCTTGCATCGCTGCCAGCTCTGGTGCTGGTTGGCATGATCCTCTCTGTCAACAATAGCTGTGACCGCATCAGCGATGCCAAAGCCGGGAGAAAGACCCTTACCATCATACTGGGAAGGTGGGGTACCACCTCCCTGTTGGCTGTTGAGGCCCTTATTGTCCTGGCATTGTCCCTACTGCTGTTCGCAGTGGGAATCTACCCCTTACCCCTATTCATCACCCTTGTTCCCTTTTTCTTGTTTGGTGCCTTTGAGTTCAGGGCGATGGTAGGCCGAGGCTTCACCAACCAGACCAAGCAGAGCAACATGGGATCTATCGGCAGGATCTACCTTGTCTTCAGCCTTTGTTTTTCGCTTGCCCTGGTATTTGCCCACCTATTCAGCTGATGTTTGGGAGTAGTCCATCATGGGGTCCTCCGGTTTTTTGATGGTCAGGGCATACAAGGTGTTTGCCAATCCTAGGAGGGCTGATAGCGTGAACAGGACCTCTATGCCCAACCTCTCCCAGATGAGACCTCCAAGAAGGGCGATAATGACGCTTATCAGGTGATTGACCGAAATTCCGGTCGTAATGGTTGCTGTCATCTCTTCCGGTGTTGAGGAGAGATCCTGGACATAGACATTCGATGCCATGCTTGCCAGGGAGATGACCGAGTCCAGGACAAAATTTATGCAGACGACAATGAAGGCTATGTGCATGGGAAAGAGTCGGTGGGCGAAGCCGTAGAAGAAGCATACGACAATGAGGATGAGGGTGTCACTCACCATGATGGTCTTGTATCCAAGGCGGTCGATGAGCCTTCCGATTAGTGGGGAAAGTACCATTCCGAATGCCGCACAGATTGCCAGAAGGAAGGCTATGACTGAGGTGTCCGCCCCATAAAAGAGAATGAGCACATAGGGGGCGAAGGTAAGGAATATCTGTTTCCGTGCTCCGTAGAAGACTTCCAGCATATAGTACTTTGAAAACTTCCTGTTGAAGTAAATCCTACTTCTTCGGATATGTTTGCCCTGGTCTTTCATAGTCAGGGCTATCAGGGTGGAGAGCACAAGCAACACTGCTGCGATGATGAAGACGACCCTAAAGCCAGTAATTGCACCTTTGGGGATTCCCATGGCACCAAAGAGCAGAAAGAGGCCAGTGACCGTCAGGAATCCCAGGATGTTTCCCCCGTGGCTGATGCTGGAGACGATGCCCAGGGATGCCCCTCCCTTGCCCTTGTTTGCCAATGTCAGGGAGAGGGAGTGTTTCATCGGCATGATAATGTGTTCTCCCGAGCTGAAGATGACCATACAGAGGATCACCATGACTTTGGAGGTGCCCAGCAACAGCAGGCCGATGACCCCTGCCAGCATGATGGCCGTCCCTATCTTGAATACCTTGGTTTCACTGAAACGGTACATCGCCGCTAGGATTAGGATGAGCAAAAGCCCGGGTATTTCTCTGAAGAACTCTACTATACCACGTTCGAACTTGGTTATCTGTACGATTTCTGCAAGATAGTTGTCCTGGATTCCACGGTAGAAGCCGTAGGCTAAGCCGCTGAAGAGAATAGCCATGAGAAAGGGACGAATTTTCAGCCCTTTTCGATAGATGCTTTGTGTTCGGGTGTTCATCTGCTCAGTCCTTGGGGGTAGTAGTGTCTGTCCTACCGACTATGTCCCCATTATAGCTTGTATGTCAATTGTCCTTTTTCAAATCAAGAGACAAATTTCCTGACAGGATGCAAACAATACACTACCGTTGAAATGGCCGAGGGCATTCGGAAACAAAGCCATTGGTGAAACCTGCTAACAAAACGCTACCCTTAGTACAGGGTAGTACCTCCATGGGATGTAGGGCTTACGGGAAGGGGAGGGGTCTTGAAAGAGCTCCTACTGCTTTGAAGTGTCTTTCTGTCCTTCCAGTACCTTGTTGATGTCCGCTAGGGAGCTGCCCAGATGAGCCAACATATATGCTGAGGCCTTATGACCGTCACCCTCTTCAATTGCCTGGATGATGAGTGCATGTTCCCTGATGGTGTTGTCTGAATTTTCTTTTACAGAAATCGACATGTAGCGGTACTTGCGCAGATCATGGGCGGTAAGGAGATTGATCTTACTCAGAAGGGCATTGTGGGCCATGGAGCATATCTGTGTGTGGAATTGTTCATCCAAGGCAGCAAGGGCGGACACGTTGTTTGATTTGTTCTCTTCAATGAATAGCGTATGAATTGCCTTCAATTCCTCAAGTTCCTCTTTTGTTCCTCTCTTGATAGCCTTGGTAACCTGTAAGGTTTCCAAGGCTTCACGGACTTCAGTTGAATCCTTGAGGTTAGGGGCTGATTCAATGAACCATGTCCGGATGGTATCATAGTTATGGCCCTGGTTGTCCAGTACAAATGCTCCTTTACCTGCTATCAGCTCGACAAAACCTTCAGCCTGCAAAGAACGCATAGCTTCCCGTACTGTTGAACGGCTGACATTAAGCATTTCGCAAAGCTTCACCTCTGTGGGTAGCTTTGACCCGATGGGGTATTTGCCCTCTAAGATGGATTCTTTGATTGAATCCATTACTTGTGTAGTAACTGGTATGCGTTTTATCTCTTTCATAGTTGTCTGATGACAGACTAACACAAGAACACGGTTGCGTCAAAGAAATAGTGACTTAAAGCCCTACAAACAATTTTCCATGCCCAATCACTCTTGCAATGCTTCCAAAAAAAGGGTGAAAGTATTTCTTGACAAGTTTCATATCCATGGTATTCTCATTATTGAATGATGTCAGACAATCCTACATCGTACAATAATTGGAGGTTTTATGAAGAAGACTGTTTTACTGTTAGTCGTTCTACTCGTAGCAATGACTTGTATTTTCGCTCAAGGTTCTCCTGAAAAGGCTGTAGCAGGGGATAAGCCTGTCACTTTGACAATCTATTCACCTGGTAACGTTAATTCCGTACCAACCAAATCCATCCTAAAGTTTAAGGAATTGGTTGAAAAGGCATCAAATGGATCCATTTTGGTTACTGCCAACCATTCAGGTGAGCTTGGAAACGATGCTGAGGCTTTGCAGTCAACAAGAATGGGCACCATTGACATAATATTTGCCGGAACTTCTGGGTTTACCAGTTTCTACGACAAGGCAAAAATTCTTGATCTCCCTTTCCTGTTCAAGGATGCACAGAGTGCCTATGAAATCGTAAACAGCGATATTGGAGAAATGATTTTTGCCGATATGCCAACAGTCGGCCTTGTGTACCTTTCTGAAGGGGATAACGGCATGCGTCATATCGCTACAACAAAAAGACCTATTAACAATGTAGCTGATGTGAAGGGCCTGAAGATCCGTGTCCCGACCAGCAAGATGTATCTTGATGTCTGGAGTGCCTTGGGCGCTACGCCTGTGGCTCTCTCTTTGAACGAGCTTGCAATCGCCCTAGCCAACGGAACTGCTGAAGCACAGGACAATGCGACCTATCACCTGGTAGCTAATGCAACATATGACGATATTGAGCAGTACAGCTTCATAAACTACATGTGGATGGGCTGCACCATGGCAATGAATGAGAAGGCTTGGAACAGTCTGAGCAGTGACCAGCAGAAGATAGTCAAGGAAAATGCCAAAATTGCTGCCAAGTATTCCTTCGATACTATTGAACTGGACAATAAGAGCGCAACAGAGATATTGAAGAAAGCAGGGGTCAACTTCAATGAGACTCCAGATATCGACAGTTTCAAGAACAAGCTCGGTGGGGCTGCGTACTACAGGCAGTATGCTTCTGAAAAGTGGTATGATCAGGCTGTTGTGGATGCAATTCTCGCTAAATAAGTATCTCATCAAGAAAAGTGGGATGGTTTACCATCCCTCTTTTCTGCATAAGTTTGTCTAATTGTCACTCTGAAAGGATCCTACTGTATGAAACACGTAAAAAACCTACTTGACGCATTTGTATCACTGGTTTCTGTCATGCTGATGTGTCTTGTATCAGGCATTGTCCTACTCATGCTCAATGAGCTGTTCCTTAGAAATATCATGAACAAGTCATTTCGTGGAATGACAGAACTTGCAGGCTTCATGTTCTTATGGATGGCGTTTCTCGGAATTGTGGTGCTCTATGATCAGGGCCGCCTCATTTCCTTGGATATGGTATATATCCGAACGAAAGGTGCTTCTCGTGAAGTGCTTTGGTGTATTCATCGGATCGTGACTATATTTCTGGGAACGGGTATGGTCGTGGCCTTTGTTGGTCTCTACCCGTTTGTAAGCACCGAGTATTTTTCATCCATGACGAAGTTTGCCAAGGCATGGCAGTATCTTCCTATGGCCATCGCCGGAGGGTATCTGGTCATCAAATCACTGTATGATCTAGCAGAACGAGTACAGATGCTTGTCAAAGAGCCCGGTATTGTCGGAAAGGAGTCAGTATGATTTTGTTCTTTGGAAGCTTCTTCGTCTTGTTGGTAATAGGGGTTCCCATCAGTGTATCCATTGGGGCAAGCGCAATTCTTGGATGCATCAACTTAGGATATCCTATTATGGTTATCGGACAGAAAATGGTAAGTGGAATTGATTCCTTTCTCCTTATTGCCATCCCCTTGTTCATCCTTGCCGGCAATCTGATGAATGCTGGAAAGATCACAGAGAAGATCTTTGATTTTGCCAAACGACTGGTTGGCTGGATTCCCGGAGGGTTGGGACACTCCAATGTCGTTGCAAGTCTCATCTTTGCCGGAATGTCGGGCAGTGCCGCCGCTGATGCTGGAGGGTTGGGTACCATTGAGATGGAAGCAATGACTAACAATGGCTATGATCAGGAATTCTCAGCTGCCGTGACAGCATCATCAACTGTCATCCTTAATTCCCGGCTGAATTATCACTAGGATTCTTATAATTCCTGTTAATTATTCAAATTAAAGCTCTTTTATGGTTGACTTCCGGCTCTTTTATCGTGATAATTATCACGAGGTATGAGCCATGGCACATCGCGTTGAGCAACTGAACAAAAAGACGGGGATAACCTATGTCTATGAGTCCCAGGCCTATTGGGACAAAGAGAAGAAACAGGCACGCAGCAAACGGGTGTGTGTCGGTAAGCTTGATCCAAAGACCGGAGAGTTCGTCCCCTCCAAGAGGCTGACAGGTCCCACTGCTGCTGCCCTTGACCCGTCTGTTACCGCCAGCGCCCAAGTCATCGGACCTATGTTGGTATTGGATGCCTTTGCCAAGAGGATTGGCCTGACCAGGATATTGAAGTCGGTCTTTGATGATTCCCATCGTCAGATATTGGTGATGTCCTATTACCTGTGTGTGATGGGAGGAGCATTGAGCCACTGTGAAGCCTGGGCTAGAAGCCATGAGCCTGCCATTGCCTCTTCTCTGTCCAGTCAGCGTATCAGTGAGCTTCTTGGAAAGCTGGGTACAGACAAGAAACAATCCTTCTTCCTCAAGTGGATGGACAAGGTGGTGGAGCACGACTACCTCTGTTACGACATCACCAGCGTCAGCAGCTATTCGGAACTGAATGAGTATATCAAATATGGGCACAACAGGGACAAGGAAAGGCTGCCCCAGCTCAATCTGGCCATGCTCTACGGCCAGAAGTCACAGCTTCCTGTGTACTACCATCGCCTGAGCGGAAGCATCACTGACGTCAGTACGCTGGAAAACCTGCTCGAGCACTTCAAGATGCTGGATGTAGGGAACCTGCACTACATAATGGACAAGGGGTTCTACAGCAAGAAGAACGTAGATACCCTTGTTGCGAATAGGGACAAGTTCACCCTGGCCGTGCCGATGAGCAACAAGTGGGTACAGAAGGCGGTGGACAAGGTGTATGACACGATCCACGGTCCTGAAGGATACCAGAAGGTAGATGATGAAGTGCTGTATGTGCACTCCTCCCTCTATCCATGGGGGGAAGAGAGAAGACGCTGTTATCTTCATCTCTATTTCAATGCCATGAACAGGGCTGTGGCCATCGACCGGTTCAATGAAGAGCTGTTGGGTTACAAAGAGGAGCTTGAATCAGGGACTGCTGTTGCAGCCCACCAAGAGGCGTATGACACCTACTTTATCATTACGACCACCCCCAAGAGGGGGCAGAGGGTTGCCTTCAACACGGAGGCTGTCTCGACCTACATCAAGCGCTATGCCGGATTCCAGGCACTTATTTCCCATGGCATCAAGGATCCTGTAAAGGCCATGCAGGTATATCGGGACAAGGATGTGGTGGAGAAATGTTTCGATGACCTGAAGAATACACTCGACATGAAACGCCTGCGCATGCACTCTTCCGCCACAGTCGACGGCAGGTTGTTCATACAGTTTGTTGCAGTCATCCTAATAAGTGCCATTCGGAAGAAGATGAGGGAGACTTCACTAATCCGTGACTATACGGTACGCGAGTTGCTGCGAGAGATGGAAACGCTGACACGGATCAAGTACTCAGGTCGCTACAGGAGCATAGTTTCCGAGGCTACCAAGAAGCAGAAGCATATTCTCAAGACACTAGACATTCCGCTACCCGACTAAGCCTCGTGATAAACAAGGTGGGAATTAAGGCTGTCATCGGTCCAATCTTCCCCCCTAGCATACCTCTGATCATCTACGGTTCAGTTGCAAGTGTCAGCGTATCACAACTTTTTATGGGCGGAGTAATTCCCGGATTGCTTATGGCCTTTTCTCTTATGGTCCTCATCCTAATGTTTGCCGTCAAGAGAAAGTATCAGCGTTTTCCCTTTAGCCTAGGATTGCTGTGGACCCAGTTTTTGCAATCAATGCTCTCCATCATCACTCCTCTGATAATTCTCAGCGGTTTTGTACTGGGTTGGTTTACCCCTACCGAGGCTTCCAGTGTTGCAGTGGCATATGCTTTGGCGATTGCCGTATTTGTCTACAGGACACTCAATTGGAAGACCTTTAAGAAGTGCTTGTTGGAGTCAGCTATTACTTCTGCCAATACGTTGTTCATTATTGGCACCTCCATGTTGTTTTCGTATGTCCTGATCAAAGAAGGGGTATCCCTACAAATAGCGAATTTCATCTTGGGCATTAGTGATAACCCCTATTTGATTTTGCTGGTGATCAATGTGTTATTGTTGGCATTGGGAATGTTTATGGAGCCAGGAGCAATTCTGACCCTGATGCTTCCCGTGTTGCTTCCTATTGTGAAGATCCTTGGCATTGATCTGGTGCACTTTGGGGTTGTGATGGTGCTCAATCTGATGATAGGACAGGTAACCCCTCCCTTCGGAGTCTGCCTTTTCATCATCAGCGATGTGGGTTCTGTCCCGCTCAACCGTTTGTATAAGGCTGTCATGCCGTTTTTAGTTCCCCTGATTATGGTACTTCTGTTATGCACATACATACCCCAAATTGTAACTTGGTTACCCACTATGCTTTTGCATGCCTGATGCATGCAATGCCTGAAGAAAATATACTATAAGGAAATATTTATGAGAGATGAATTGTTTGATGTTTCTGAGAAAATTGTTGTCATAACCGGTGGTCTCGGACAGATCGGTGCTGAATTTGTAAAGGAGTTTCACAAGCGAGGCTCTTGTGTGGCAGTGCTCTCCCGCAGTGCCAACGCTGCAAAAGCGGAAGAGGTCTTGGGTAAGGAACTTGCGGCAAGCGACAGGATAGGTCTGTTTTCAGTGGACATCACCAAGAAAGATTCCATCAATGAGGCCCTTGACCTAGTGGAGAAACGATGGGGCGTTGTTGATGTCCTCATCAATAATGCGGGTGTCGATACCCAACCCAGTGCTCCTCCTGAAGTGTCAGGTCCCTTTGAACAGTTTCCAGAAGAGGTCTTTCGTGAAGTGGTGGAGACAAACCTTGTAGGAACCTTTCTCATGACCCAGGCTGTCGGTGCACGTCTTGTAGCGGCTAACAAGGAAGGCTCCATCATCAACATCGGTTCCATCTATGGGATGGTTAGTCCGATTCAGGATATCTATGCCTACAAGGAAGAGCTTACCGGTGTGCCCTTTATCAAGCCAGTTGCATATTGTGCTGCCAAATCGGGAATCTATAACCTGACTCGATATTGTGCTACCTATTGGGCAAAGAAGGGTATACGGGTAAATACCTTTACCCCTTCAGGCGTTTGGAGAGAGACCCAGGATGAGCACTTCCATGCAAACTATCATGCGCGCATGCCCATGGGCCGCATGGCTCAGGCCGATGAATTCAATGGATCGATGATTTTTCTTGCCTCCGATGCTTCCAGATATATGACCGGTTCAAATTTGGTGGTAGATGGAGGATGGACTGCATGGTAGGCCCAACACCCAAAAAAGCGGAGATTTTCTCAGCCCTGATCACTCCAATGCATGAGAACGGAAAGCTAAACCTTCCCGCTCTCAAGGCCTTGATACGTCATGAGATTGCCAATGGGGTCGAAGGATTCTACTGTTGTGGCTCCTCTGGTGAAGGCCTGCTTCTTGATACATCAGAGCGAATGGCTATTGTCGATACGCTAGCAGGAGAGGTAGGTGCTCGTATGCCCTTTATCGTGCATACAGGCTCCTTAAGCACCAACGAAGCGATAACGCTCTCCCAACATGCTCAACACAGTGGTGCTCAGGCAGTTTCCCTGATACCCCCAATTTACTACCATTACTCGGAGCAGGAGGTACAACACTACTATGAAGATGTGGCCGATGCAGTTGAAGTTGGGGTGGTTGTATATAATATCCCTCAGTTTACCGGTATTTCCTTCTCCAAGAAGAACCCCCTGATGCACAACCCCAAGATAGTGGGTATCAAGCATACCTCCATTAATCTCTATGAGCTGGAAAGGCTTTCCCAGACTTTCCCAGAGAAGACCCTCTATAATGGTTTTGATGAGATATGGCTCTACAGCATGGCAGCTGGGGCAACTGCAACTATAGGAACTACGGTCAACGTATGTCCCAAACTGTTTGTTGCGATACGCAAGGGCCTTTCTTGATGGAGACATGCTGAAGGCGCAAGCCTTACAGCATATCCTCAACGATTTTATTGAATCATTGGTTGCCCAGGGAATATTTCCCCGCCACCAAGTACTGCATGGAACTGCAGGGCCTTGAGATCGGGCCCTGTAAAAAACCTTTCGACAGGCTGACGCTTGAGAAGAAAGAACTGGTTAAGATTGCTTTCCAAAAGATTGAGTGCTATCTCTAGGGAGGTAAAACTTGACCTCAAGAACCTCCTGACGTAGGGTAGACCTACAACAGGAGGCTTGTATGTACAAGAAGTTTGGATCGGATCTGCAGGGCAAGGTAGCCCTTATCACTGGCGCAAGCAAAGGCCTGGGTCTTGGGCTAGCCAAGATATGTGCCCAGGAAGGGGCTAAAGGTGGCCGTAGCAATCACGAGACGTTTCCCGCCTGGAGGGCCTTGCTCAAGAGATCAGAGAAGAAGGCGGAATATGTGAAGTCTTTTCCCTTGACCTCAGGGATGTGCCTTCTATCAGAGCCTGCGTAGAAGCGGTGGAAGAGAAGATGGGAAGCATCGACATCCTCGTGAACAATGCAGGTATGGGTAACCCCATTCCTGCAGAAAATATCACTGAGGATGATTGGGACTGGATGATGGATCTGAACCTCAAGGGAACCTTCTTCTGTTGCCAGGCTGTTGGGAAACGGATGCTTGGTCGTGGCAAGGGTAGGATCATAAATGTCAGCAGTCAGGCTTCTGTTGTCGCCATACCCGAGGAAGCTGTCTATTGCGCCTCCAAAGGTGGGGGTGAATATGCTCACCAAGACTCTTGCCGTTGAGTGGTCAGGCCGGGGTGTTACTGTCAATGCAGTCGCCCCCCACCTTTTATCCGAACACCAGGAACTGCCGTAAAGGTTGGATGATCCTGCATTCCTTGCAGGGGTTCTCTCGAAGATACCTAGAGGCAGGGTAGCAACCATAGAGGATGTGGCTGCCTCTGTGCTCTACCTTGCAAGCGACGGAGCTGACATGGTCACGGGGACGCTGCTGCTCGTCGATGGGGGATGGACTGCCCTCTAGACCTGTTCTGTTCGAACCTCATTGAAACAGGCTACCAGATCAAGGTAGGCCTGTTTGGCCGTCCCCTCAGGTATGAACAAGTTCAGATGGTCCAGGGCACGTGTTAGGGAAACGAAGATAAGGTTCCTCAAGAGCTGGTCATTTGCCATTGCGTCAAACTGACCTTGGTGCTTTGGCTCGCTTCCCAGGCAGAGCAGGACCACTGGGAAGTCCAATCCCTTTGGCGGAGTGTAGGGTGCTCAGTCCTAATGGAACCGCACTCCTCAAAGGTGAACTCCTTGTCCAATACCTCAGAGGACTGCATACCCCGCCTCTTTCCAAAGCGTGCTGCGGATAAGGGGGAAGTCCTGTTTTGAAGGGGTGAGAGGATGCGAGATGTTCTGCCTCTCATACTCCAATAACGAGCTAAAGAAGCCGAAACCCTTTCGACCAAGGAGTCCTCATATGCTCCTTTCTGCTGGAGAACCTGAAGAGTTCTGGCGAAGGCCCATCGCGGAAAGCGGAGGCTTCCGGACCTGGGAGTCTCTTCAGACTGCTTTCGCTTGAACGCCCTGGGCAAAGGAGTGTATCTGCACTGAGTTTTCGAAAATTCGTCCTGAGGACCTTTGCCCTACCCACAACATCAAGGCCCGATCGTGCAAAGACAAGAGCCCACCTGGTAGATGGACTGCTTTTCATCCCCGCAGAGGACCACACACCCCCGACTGAGCAGTTTCAGCACCCGTAGCGTCCCAGTTCCCAGATCCTGTGCCTCGTCGATGAATAGCTGGTCATAGAGCATTGCAGAGGGGATCTCCTGTGTTGTGAGTAGTTTCTGCAGGAGAATGGGAATGTACGAGAAGCAGAACATCTGCTGAGCTTCCATCTCCAAGACAACAGCATCACGGACAAGCCAGATTTTTTCCCTCTGCGACTTTTTCAAAGGCCTTTTCATCCCCTTCCTGGGAATGAGGTCCTCTACGTACTCGGTGTAGCGGATATCCTGTTTGAACAGGAAGCAGTCGATCTCCATAGCCAAGTCCTCACCGCTCATTCCGTCATAGGCATGGCTTGCACAGAGTTGCAATAGGATGTCAGTGCTGACTTGGGAGGAGGGATGGAACACCTGAAGGCGTTCTAGGAGGAATGCATCGACTGTAGAGACACGTGGCAATTCACCCTGTTTCGAGAGTATGGAAACAATATACCGGTTGAACTTTACCAAGGTATTGGTGAAGGTAAGCAGGGCAACCTTGTGTCCTTTCCCTGTAAGCAACGCCTTTTCCATTGCCTTGATAAGGACTAGGGACTTCCCTGTCCCGGCGCTTCCCCTGATGAGGAAATCCCCATCAAGATGGATCATGTCCAAGGCTGAAGCCTGTTCGCTGGTAAGGCGCAACATGAGGTTCTCATAGGAGCCTCGGGTTCGGGGTGAATACGGTCATGCGCCTGATGGCATCCATATACTGCTGTGCCTTGCCCAAGCTCTGGATCCTCTGTTGCAACAGCTTTATCTTTTCCTGGGTGTCAAAGCGTTCCTTGCGCATTCGGTCAATCTTCTTGGTGTGAGAGGCCTTGGATTCTTCAAGCTTGGCAAGCTCAATATCATTGTTCTTGAGTCTTGTGTTCAGCTCCCATAACGCTTGCTTTTCGTTCATGAGGGTGGAGACCTGCTGTGCTAGCTGGACATTGGTATCTCCTTCTCGTAGGAATAGAGGCCCTGCATCCGCTCATACTCCTGGGAAAGGGAGCCCAGGCAAATGCGTTTGTCCCAGGTAGAGAGGTATCTTCGAATGGAGGCGAGCCGTTGCTCTCCTCCAAATCCTGCCAGTCGGCAAAAACACTCCAACTCAAAGGTAGCCACTTCAGCGCTGGAGACTTCAGCCTGTGCAAACCGGTGCCGAACTTCATTGGTCTCCATATGGGTATGCTTCAACTCCTTGAGGACAGACAACTCAGGGATATAGCCAGGATCCTTTTCCTTGCACTCATACAAAAACGTATAGACCAGGTCGTTGAACCCCAGTTCCATCGTAGAAAGGCCGTAGCGGTCACGAAGGGATCCTTCAATAAATGCATGGACGGCCAAGCTGAAGATCGCAGGGTCCGTACCCTGCAGAGCTTCCAGTCGGGCGAGTTGGCAATCAATGTAATCGCTATCCATTGGTATGAGTCTCCTCAGATGTGTTGTTTCCAGTGTAGGTGGGGAGGATGCAAAGGGCAACTGCAAAAGTGACGGAAAGTTGCCATATCCTTAGGCATGGCATTTTGGACCATAGTGGTGCTTGTGCCGCAGATAGGTCTGTTTCTGGTTTCGAAGGGTTGATCCAGGGAGGAAATCCTTTGTTTTCCAGACATCCATACCAACAGTATGAGAAAAGTCTGGTAATTTGCATTTTCCTTATTGTCCATTGCTTTACAAAACCTCATTTCCTTTCTGATACTTACAAAAGGGAGGGATTGTTTGCATTCTTTATGATGTTGTCTCATCAGGTGTAGCTTTCGTCCAGTTCGATTCACGATAGGTTGTATGCTTACAACATGAGGGCATGTCCGGAAAAAGTGAGGTGTACTGTGAAAAAGTGTTTTTCTGTTGTGCTAGTAGCCATTTGTATGATGGGAATATGCATCTCTTGTGAAGATACCCCAGATGACGGTGGAGGAGATCCCGGAAGCGGAGGTGGCTGGAGTGACGGGGATGGCTCCTCCGCCTTGCGTCCCCCAGCTTGGATGCTAGGGACATGGGAAGTAACGGTATCGGATAAGGTGAAGAGTACCTATACGGTAAGTACAGAAAATCTTGTTATCGTTACAGACGAGGACGGTACACTCTTTACGCTAGATTTTTCGGGTATCGAAGCCACGCCAGGGACAACAGTGACAGGGGAGGACAAAGGTGCAACCTATGAAGCCAGTTGGACCCGAGGTCCCAAAACACAACGTTTTACCTTTACTAAGGGTGCAGGTGATCCAGGGGTCATATCCTCCATTTCCATAGACACGGATGGACATATCGACAATTATCCGACCGTAGGTAAAAAGTAAGGCCACTGTAGGGAGAAAAGGAACTGCCGGAAAGAGGCTTCCCCCCTTCTGGCAGTTCGCTAGCATCCGAATGATATTGCTTCCTTGAAGGGTAGCGTTACTTCTTCAGGTTGGTATCCGAAAGCTCCTTTGCATCACTCATTCAGCAGATCATTACAGGAACCCCTTCTCCTTCAGATAGGCCTGGGCCACATTTCTCGCAGACTGTCCTTCAACAGCTACGCGGCTGTTCAGGGTCTGCAAGGTCTCAAGGTCAAGGCTCTTGAACACCGGATCGAGGATGGTCCTGATCCCAGGGCTCTTTTCCAGAACTTCGCCCCTGATAGTAGGGGTTGGAGCATAGACTGGCTGTATCTGCTTGGTATCGGTGAGGACCTTCAGCCCAAGGGCTGCTAACTGTCCGTCAGTGCCATAGGCCATGGCGGCATTGACCCCTTGCTGACCTGATGCAGCTGCCTGTTCGGTGAGGGTGGTGTTCCCTCCTGAAAATACCAGCAGCTGGTCATCGTTCAGCTTGAAGCCGTATCCCTTCTCAAAGCTAGGAAGGGCGGGTTCATCAGAGACGAACTCCTCACTTGCAGCAAGCTTGAACTTCCCCCCTCTGTTGATATAGGCGGCAAGGTCTTCCAAGGTTTCCAGCGAGGCTGATTCGGCAAGGTCTTTTCGCACTGCGATTGCCCAGGTGTTGTTGGCACGAGAGGGCGCAAGCCAAACGATATTGTTTGCCGCAAGATCAAGCTCGGATACTTTTTCATATCCCTTCTGCAAATCTTTCCACAACTCAATATCAGACTTGTCGGGGAAGAGGTAGTATCCGTTTCCTGTATATTCAGGGTAGATGTCGATCTCCCCTGCTAGGATTGCAGAGCGAACGATGGGAGACGTTCCAGTCCCTGTCTTGTCTATGACTGTGTGCCCTGCGTCTTCCAACAGCAGGACTATCATGTTTCCAAGCAATGCGCCTTCGGTGTCTATCTTGGAACCTACTATGACTTCTGCCTTGGCGCTTGCTTCAGAGCTTCCACCTGCATACAGGGGGAGTGCGAGAAATGCGAAAAGGGCAATAAGGGTTATCCCCTTGTGGATTATCTTTTTCATATGTACCTCCGTACGTTGTTGTCCTCCAACAATGCTTCAGTTGGAAAACCGTTAGAATGTGGTATCATGCATCCTTCCCTTCGGAAAGGTTTGCAAACATGAATGGTAGTAACTCTGCGACTGTCGGGTGGGGTAGGACGGTGTTCTGGAAGTGTCTGTAGCTGAGCTTGGCCTCCATGGCCAAGGCAAACATCCCTATGATCTCATCCCCTCCAACTCCGAAGACCGAGGCTCCGAGGATGGTCTCATCCTCTTTGCTGACCAAAACCTTGATGAAGCCTTTCGTCTCACCCTTCTCCTTTGCCCGACTGATGGCGCTCATCTGCATCTTTGTGACAAGGAACGGAATCTCCTTCTGTCTTGCCTCATGCTCGGAAAGACCTACCCTGGCAAGGGGGGGATCCATGTAAAGGCAGTATATGGGTATCCTCTGAGAAATCTTCCGATTTCCTCCGGCAAGGTTCGAAAGGTATACTTGTCCGTCATGTACAGATGTGTGGGTAAAGGCTCCTTTTCCAGTCACATCTCCCAGTGCGAATATATGGGGGACACTTGTCCTGCCTGAATCATCAACAATGATGTAGCCCTTCTCGTTGGTCTTAACCCCGGCTCTATCCAGATCCAGCTTGTCGCTTTGGGAACCCTGCCCACACCGACAAGCAGATGGCTTCCCACGACGCTCTTTCCCTTTCCGCCTTGGCTGTAGGTGAGCTCTATCGAGCCATCCTCTTTCTCCGCCACCTTGGTGACTGTAGATGCGAGGGCGACTTCTATGCCCTCACCTTCAAGGATTGCTTTTGCCTGTTTGCTGACATCAGGGTCTTCATGGGAAATGAGGGAGTCTGCACCTTCTATGATGGTTACCTTCGAGCCGAATCTTCTGAACATCTGGGAAAATTCGAGGCCGATATAGGAGCCTCCTATGACAATAAGGTGTTCTGGAAGCTCTGAAAGGCTGAGCAGGCGCCTGTTGTCAAGCCAGGGAACACTGTCCATGCCAGGTATTTCAAGCTTTCTGGCACGGGAGCCTGTGTGGATGATGATCTCATCGCCTCTGATACAATCATCACCTGCCTGTATGGTGTGGTCATCGATAAACGAGCCAAAGGTTCGGTAATAGTCTGTGGCTTCATCAAGATAGGCGGTGAAGCCCTCTGTTGCGGTGTTGCGGATGGCGTTCATCCTCTCCATCACAGCAGGAAAGTCAACGGTAAATTCAGGGACCTGTATGCCGAAGTCTTGTGATCGGCGTACCATATGTGCATTTCGTGCACTGGCGACCAGGGCCTTGGTCGGAGTACAGCCCCAGTTGACACAGCTGCCTCCAGTTCTGTCTCCCTCTACAATGGCTACCGATCGGCCCATAGCCAATACTGCAGGCAGTATCGTACCTGTAGCCTGTCCCGTACCAATGATGATGATGTCGTAGTTCTTCATGAGTTGCCTCCTCTGAACGTATGACTGATAAAATGTATCTTCTTACACTATATAGCTAAAAAATCGTAAATTCAAGGCGAGCACAAGGTTGTGATGGATTTTTGTCACAAAGCCGAAGGTGCGAAATTTCTTATGGTACCTCTGTACCTTGATGTAAGAAACGGGTGAGACGTGTTTTCACTATTGAAGGAATCACCTGAGGGAAAGTGAATGCAAGATGATCTGTCACAAATGCTCCGACACGCTATCCTGGGGTACTGTTTTCTCATCTTGATTTAGCTCTCTCCAACTGATATCGTTACAACCAAGGGGAAAAGCATGCCTTTTCGGCAGTCGATCAGAGATGCTTGCTTGAAATCAAGGCCCCATTGGAGTTGCAGTGAATAGAGATGATTCCCGACTCACATTCCAGCACAAGCTTGCATCTGTGGTCCTTCTGCCGTTTATTGCAAGTTTTTTCTTGCCACTGTACCTTTCCCGTGCAAACAGGGTCTCTGAAGAGATTACAAGTGGCTTCACTTCCTTGAGTCCGTTGTGTATTGTGTTCCTGATGATACCCCCTCTGCTGATGGCACTCTATGCTTGTATGGATAAGGGATGGCTGTCGGAGTTGACCCTTACCCTCTCTGGAACCTTAGGTCTCTTTTCCCCTTTGATGGTCCTTGGGACAGTGGGCCCTGATGTGAGTGCAAAGCTTGGATCCTTGGCACGATACAGCCCCGCTTCCGGGATGTATCTCTACCTGACAGCAGGTATAATAATCTTCCTCATGAAACCTAAGTTTTCCCCCTATGATGCGTCAGGTATGGTCCTTGTCTTAGTAGGTGTGCTGTTTGTCCTTGGCCAAGGCTCCTATGACCGATTGGGAATCGTTCTGGAAGGGAGGAACCTAGGCTCCCGTATTACCCAGGAGGTGCTTGCACATGTTCGTCTCACCTTCATAAGCCTGGGTATCAGCATAGTCATCGGCATACCCCTTGCCTTGGCAAGCTTTCAGAGCAACCGAGCCAAGAAGATAATCTTCCCTTTCCTCAATCTTTTACAGACTATCCCAGGCATCGCCCTGTTTGGCCTTCTCATAACCCCCCTGTCTGGATTGTCCCAAGCTTTCCCCTTGCTCAGGCAGATGGGCATCAAGGGCATCGGCAATACCCCTGCCATCATAGCTTTGAGCACCTATGCCCTTTATCCCATCATCCGATATGGCTTCACAGCCTTTTCCAGCATTGAAGAGTCTGTCATCCAAGCAGCCAAAGGGATGGGGATGAACCCCTTGCAGGTCTGGAAGATGGTGCGCTTTCCCTTGGCTGCCCCGGGGCTCCTGCATGGCATACGCGTTGCCCTGATCCAGACCATAGGCAATGCGACCCTGGCCAAGCTGATCGGAGGTGATGGGCTTGGGGTGCTGGTGTTTGAAGGCCTCGGGCAGGCTTCTGTTGACCTGGTGCTGCTGGGCATGTTGCTCATCATCGCCCTCACCGTTGCCAGTGACCGTATTTTCCAGATATTCATACATCTGGTGACTCCCTCCCCCTTGCGCTCAAAGGCGGTGGGAAATGGATGATCAGAAGAAAGGAAAGCAGATGAGAGAAACCCAAAGGCACGGGCCTGAAACCACTGTGTCCAATCAAAAGCATCCCATCATCACCGGCGCGCATACGTTCCTGTCGGTAGAGCACCTTGGGGTGAAGTACGGAAAGATTGAAGCATTGCAAGATGTCACCCTACAGATACCTGCCAATAGGGTAACGGTGCTCATCGGTCCCAGTGGATGCGGCAAATCCACAACATTGCGATGTCTCAATGGCCTGGTCAGAAACGACAAAGGCATCATCAGGTACCAGGATTCAGAGATTCAGGGACTCAGCGTCACCGACCTACGCAGAAACATGGGCTATGCCATCCAGTCAGTGGGTCTGATGCCCCACCTGACTGTAGAGGAGAATGTAGATCTTGTGCCACGCCTTTTGGGTTGGCCCAAGTCAGAGAGAGGTGAGCGGGTCGAGAAATTGCTCAAGCTTGTCCGCCTCGACCCCAGGATATACAGGAAGAAGTACCCGCACGAACTTTCCGGTGGGGAAGCCCAAAGGATAGGCTTTGCACGCGCCTTGGGAGCCGATCCTCCGATGCTTCTTATGGATGAGCCGTTCGGGGCTGTTGACCCCCTTACCCGTGAGCAGCTGCAGGATGAGTTTATCCGCATCCAGCGCAAGTTGCACAAGACCGTTGTCTTTGTTACCCATGACATGGATGAAGCCATTCGGCTTGCAGACTATCTGGTCATCATGAAAGATGGAAAGATAGTGCAGGCCGATACACCTGAGCGCGTACTGGCAGCCCCCGCTGATGAGTTTGTAGAACGTTTCCTTGGCCCTGGCAGGTCTCTGCAGCGTCTGACCCTCTTTACAGCAGACCGGTGTTTGGAAGAGGCCTTTTCAGGAACAGGGGACAAGGCTGGTGAGTATCTTGATGATTGTTCCAAGCGTACCTATTGGCAAGTAAATGAGCAAGGCGAGCCTGTTGCAGGATTTACTCGGGTGGGGGAGAAGATACTCAGGCGACTTGTCGTCAATGGATCGAACACAGTCCAGCAGTACTCATCCCTGAAAGAGTGCGTATCGAAGATTCTCAACCTGGGACTTCCTTCAGCCGCTGTCGTCTGTGAAGAGGGAAAGCTGTGTGGGGAGGTGCGATTTGAGACAATCCAACAGATCAGCCAGGGCTAGGGCCTCCACTGCAAAGCACATTGGTCTGCTTGTATTTCTTGTCATCCTATTGCTGGTATACATGGTTTTTGACCAGGTACAGATAGCGGTTCTCTCCTTCCTTTTTCCTTCCGAAAGCGTGTTCACCCACTCCAGGAAAACCCTTTTGGTGATGACCGGTGAGCATATGGCCCTTAGCCTTCTTGCCACTGCCTTGGCGGCTCTGGTGGGGATTCTCATTGGTGTAGGGGTTACCCGAAAAGGGGGTAAGGATTTTCAGGTTCTGATCATGAGGCTGAACGCCTTTATCCAGACGTTCCCTCCTTCTGCAGTAATCATTTTGGCCTATCCTGTGCTTGGATTCGGATTGAAGCCAGCGTTGCTGGCCCTGTTTCTGTACTCGCTGTTTCCCATCCTTGGCAATACGGTAGTGGGCTTCCAGGGGGTTGCCCCCGATGTGAAGGAGTCGGCACGGGGGATGGGGATGACCTCCTTTCAGCAGCTCTGGATCGCAGAGTTTCCGCAAGCCTGGCCTATGATTCTCACAGGGATCCGTCACAGCTATATCCTCAACCTTGGCACTGCCGCCATAGCGGCGGTCATAGGGGGAGGGGGCCTAGGTACGATAATCATCAGCGGCCTTGCCCTGAGGAACTCAGCCCTTGTCCTAAGTGGTACCATTGTCATCAGCCTCTTGGCCTTCATTGGCGAACAGGTTTTCCTTCTTCTTTCCCGGAATAGACGATCATAGGACAGGCTGGAGAGAAGGCACGTCAGGACAAAGCAAGAACCAAGGATGGTACCCTCTCACCTCATCAGGGTGGGAGGCCTTTGTAAGAAGGAATCTGCAGAGAGCTGATGCAACGTTCCGGCCTGACGAACAGAGATCTCATCAGACATACCCTGAGGGATAAGCATGCGCAACAAACTGAAGTCCAAAGGCCGTACGCAGTCAGGGTTGCACATGAGGCAGGAGGATGGGATGAAAGGGAAATCCCTTAGCCGAGGAGGTATCGCACCAAAGCCTAGGCTATCTGCGCCAATGATGGCATAAGTCCCGAACAGGATAGGTCACTGCAAGGGGTCAGAAAAGGCGAGGAGATGAACTTGTGTGCAGCACAATAGCTTCCTATGATGCCATCAAGTGCAGGATAGGGATAGGGGTACAAGGAGGACTTTCAGGCAAGGTCTGTACCAAGGGGAATTGAGAAGCGCCTTGACTTAAGGTTGACTAGCTTCATAAGATGACTCATCACGTATGGATTGGAGGATAGCTATGCATAAGAGGCCAATTGGTTCAGCGAAGGTGATGGTTTCGGAGGTTGGCCTAGGAACCTGGCAAATCGGAGGATCATGGGGAACGGTCGGAGACAGGACAGCCATGGAAATTCTCCAGACAGCAACCCAGAAAGGGATGACCTTCTTCGACACTGCAGATGTGTATGGTGATGGGAGAAGTGAAAGGTTACTTGGACAATTCCTGAAACAGCATCCTGAAAAGATATATGTCGCTACCAAGTTGGGACGTGGCTCCAATCCAGGCTGGCCTGACAACTTTACGCCTGAGGCGATGACAAGACATGTTGAAGCCTCGCTTTCCCGGTTGGGTCTGGAACAGATTGACCTTATCCAGCTGCATTGCATCCCCCTGGAAGTCTTATCTGACGGTGCTGTGTTCGATGTCCTGAGGGACTTGAAGAAGCAAGGTAAGATTGCAGATTTCGGAGCCAGTGTCGAATCTGTGGATGAAGGTCTTGTCTGCCTGAAGGAAGAGGGAATAGCCTCGCTACAGGTCATTTTCAACATATACCGGCAGAAGCCCATCACCGATCTCTTTGGCAAGGCACAAGAGAGGGGAGTTTCCCTTATCGCTCGAGTCCCCCTGGCAAGCGGATTGCTATCAGGCAACATGAAAAAAGGCACAATCTTCGAAAAGAGTGACCACAGGAATTTTAATCGTGACGGAGCTTCATTCAATGTTGGTGAGACCTTTGCGGGCATTCCTTTCGAAAAGGGAGTGGAGCTCACAGAGGAGCTTGCTCTTCTCAAGCCTGAAGGAATGACCCTCGCTCAGATGGCCTTGCGCTGGATACTGGACTTTGATGCAGTCTCTGTGGTGATTCCCGGCTCAAGCCGTCCTTCCCAGGTAGCGGACAACGCTGCGATATCTGAGTTGCCTCCCTTGTCTGCTGAGTTACACAAGAGACTGGAGACTTTCTATGGGGAAAAGGTTGCACAACTTATTCGTGGTCCCTATTGACCTGCGCCTACTGCTGATGAGTCCTTAGCTCCAACGGAAGACTCAGTTCCCTGTTCCTGTCAAAGCGCAGATACGTCTTTCGTTACCTATAGTATAGAGTGAGTGCAATTGATCGGTGATACATGGCAGACGGTCGGTGTAGGTCTCCTTCCATGAGTAAACGTTAGGTGAATCCAGCAAGAAATGTGCACAGCAGTTGCCATTTAGGGGATATGGCAGATATTGGATTGTCTTGTAGTGAAGCAACAGTGCCATGATGCTGAATATGTCTCCTATCAAATGTGTAATTGCAGATATCCATGGAATATGTGATGTATGCTACATGATGCCATACACCATACCGTATGTAATTTGACTTCACTTGAAAGATAATATCATTGACAACCATGTAACCAGGCTGTAATTTAATGCAATGTATGCATGACCGAAGGAGAGAGCCAAAATGGGGATCGTAAAAATCAAGAAATTACTTATTGTTGCAACCATTCTCGTGAGTATCGTCAGTTTTACTGGATGTGATTCTGCTATGCAGAGTGTAGAGCTTGCAAGTCGAAAACAGTCCTCTGCTTCTAGCCAGGGTAAAGAGGCTTCCACATCACAAGCACGAAAGGCGTTCACAGCGACAGTCAACGTGTATCAGGACTATGAGAGTGTCATAACAGTCGACATGGGCAATAGCAATCATCATAAGACCGTTCAGGAATATCTGTATAGTAATCAGTACGGACCGTATGGAGGTGTCATTGTCTCTGATTGGGACCTGCTCAATGGCAAGAATGTCGTCATGTCAAATGAAACCAACTACAATTTGGATCCTCTTACAGGCGAGATCAAGGGTTCAAACCATAGCACCATTGATATTGTCGATGAATATGGCTCTGTTGTAGTAACCCTGTATGCCAATGGGACACTTGATGGCTCACTCTTTGGTGCAGAGATCAATATGAGCATGAGTTCCAAAAACTCGGATGTAAAGGTAAACGGCAAGGTTGATGGCACGTTCGTCTGGATAGGATTAGATTATGCGACGGGTGAGACCTTCCAGATTCTTCCCAATGGGACCTTTACCCTTACCGGGACGTATAAGTAATCCTGCCTTTGACAATACCACCGTTACTCTAGGCTCCCTGTTCGGGGGCCTGTTTTGTGCTGTGCTCTGCATGAGCATGTTCTCATGGGAGAAAGTCCCCAGCGCCAGTGATAGTGCCAAGTGCATACGCGAGGAGGATTCTGAAGGAAGCCGGTGGCAAAATTCTGGTCTGGCAAACAGGAATCTCATCAGGCATCCCCTGACGGATTCCGTAGCAGGAAAGCCTCTATCACCAATGCAAATGATGCCGAGAACCTTGCATATGCAAGAATAGGGGCTGGATACTGCAAGAAGTAAGATGAAGCCTTGTAAGGGGAAGCCCTGAAGGCTTGTGAACGGACACATTCCAGAAGTCGCAATATGCTTGACCAAAGCATTGCCAACTGTCATTTGACTTGAATCACACTCTTGTCTTGTGCATGGTGTGTTTCAATCAAGCAATGTGAAGAGCGAATTCTTGAGGAAGGGTGTTCTGATCCGGGCCTGTCATTTTGGTTGTTTCAGCCTTTGTCATTTTTTCCTATGGGAATAGAAAATACTGTATACTATGCAGCATACTGGAGGAAATTCTGGAGGGGAAATGCAACATCTTCTGCTCTTATATCTAATAATATGTATCTTGCCAGGCATAGCTGCCCTGACAGTGTTGTCAACAATAGCCTCCCGTTTAAGAAGTCGGGCACTCACGTATTATCTCATATCGTATAGTTGCTTTAGTGTTTCGATTCTCATCAATTTGACAATGTTCTATCTAGGCATACATATTTCAAAGCAGATTTCCCCTCAAGTGTATGCCCTCATTGTTCTTGGATTACCTTTTTCCATCATGATGCATACGATGCTACCTCTGGCCGTCAACGAGGCGACAAGGATACCTGGGAAACATTTCTTAGACAGTTTCTTTGTTGTGTTGGCAATTGTGGAATTATGCTTTTTCTGTACCCCTCTTCTCATGGAGTATTCAAGGGATACCAATACCATCCTGTTCGGGCCGCTATTCCCCCTCAGCAGTATGATAGAAATGGTGAATATCAGCTATTCGATTGCCATAGTCATTATCCTGAGGAAAAATATTGCCAATGCTGTTGCAAGAAAATACATCCTTACGCTTATTCTCACACTTGTTGTCTTTTTGCCGGCTATAGGGTACGACCAGTTTCTCTTATTTAGAGTCAAAACCATTACTAATGTTCCGATAGAAGTCATTCTTTCTCCATTGTTCTATATGACCCTTTCCCTGGTGACACTGATCTTTGGTGGCCATATCCTAAAAACGACTGTACCTATGGAAAATCCGACCGATGCCCTCGGTTCTGACATCAATGTGCAGTCAATTGAATCGAAAATTCACGATTTGGCTGAACGAGCTGGGTTGTCAGAGCGTGAGATTACCATAATTCCCTTGATAAGCAATGGGTTGGGAAACAAACAAATTGCACAGGAATTACACATATCTTCCAAGACGGTAGGAAATCATATCTACAACATCTATAGAAAACTCAACATATCCAGCAGATATGAATTGCTTGCTCTTCTGAAATAAGCCTAACGGCACCTTTTGGGTATATTTCCCCATACCTCAGGGTACCAATGCCCATACGTATAAGTATCATTCCCCATTTTTCATACCTCCATACGGTGGTAGCCTTGAAGTATCTCAAGACGACAAGGGGTTATGTATGAAAAGAGTAGTGGTATCAATGGTATTGGCTGTATGTTGCACGGTAGTGTTTTCGCAAACTCAGGAGGTGAAACTACATGGTTTTGAAACATCAAGGGGGGTTTTCTCCCTGGATGTAGGGCTTGTTACCGATCTTGATGGAAGCAGTGGATATTCAGCTTGTATCAAATCAGTTTCATTTGCTGGTGAAAGTCCCTTCTATTATGGATTTGGTTCGCTTCTTGGTACTTTCTCAAATACAAAGATGAGTTTTTTCGAGACAGGCCTCATTATCGGTTACACCAAGGGTATTGAGGATTCCAACCTATATTATGATGTTTTTCTTGATTTCTTGGTCACTGGGGGGCGAATTGACGCTGCTACCTCTTTGTATCAGGCAGAGGCACCGGCACTTCATCTTGGATTGTCATTGGGTTTCCCTGCCTCTTCAAATATCGATGGAGCCCTATCCATTGGTCCGGTAATACGCCCATATAATTTGAAAGCCAAGGAATGGGATTTTTCCCGAAGTTATATCAACTTTAGTCTCACCATACATTTCAAATCCTCGACCTTCGGGAAAAAAGTGCCATGGTCAGAATCAAATGCATCAGATACCCTCACAGGAGAAATACGATGAAAATGGTAATAAGATTTTTAGTCATTGTAATGCTAGCCGGTTTGTTGGTATTGTTTTGTATTTCGTTTGCGGGTTGTAAGGGCATACCCGAAGAATCACAATATTCCGCAACGATTGATCAGCAGGAACCTTTTGCAGCTTTGATCGATACAATTGAAAAAGAGATGAAGGCAAAAAAGATCACCGGATTATCCTTGGCTGTCTCAACCTCTGATGGGTTAGTCTGGGCACAAGGCTATGGTTTGGCGAATAAAAAAGATGCAACTCCATTCACAGAAACGACCATATCAAATGTAGGGTCTGTCTCAAAATTGGTCACAGCAGCTGCAATCATGCGCCTTGTTGAGAAGGGTCTGGTAGAACTCGATAAACCGGTAACGACATATATTCCTGAGTTCAACCCTGTAGGTGTAGAAGACTACATCAATCCCATCACCGTTCGCATGCTGCTGAACCATGAGTCTGGACTAGAGTCAGATGCTTTCCAAGACTTTTATCTTGGGTATGAAACCCCTGAAGATTTTCCCTACAGCTACCGAAGAGCCGTTGATGCTGTCAATCAGAGCGGGGTTGTCCGAAAACCATATGAAATTTTTTCCTATTGTAATCTGGGGTACTCCCTATTGGGTCTCATAGTGGAGAGATCTTGCGGATTAAGCTTCCAGGAATCGGTCAAGGAGTTGGTCTTTGATCCCTTAGGTATGCAGGATTCGTCATTCAATATTACCGATATACCTTCAGACCGAATGGCAATGGGATATTTGCAAGGAAAAGCTGAACCTGTTCCCTATATTCGAGATATGCCGGCAGGTAGTCTGAATACAACAGCGATTGATATGGGAATATTCCTGCAGAGCATACTTGGATCATACACCTCCGGGGAAGGGTTGCTTTCCCAACAGACGGTCAAGGAGATCTTTGCACCTTCAAATAGTGACGTCGCTTATGATCTTGATTTCCAGGTAGGGTTGACTTGGTGGATTGTCGATTTCAAGAAGCTCCCCGGTGAGTTCATCGTTGGTCACGGTGGCGATCTTCCCCCATATCATGCTCTGGTTATCATGCTCCCTGAACGAGATATATCTGTATTTGCAATGGTTAACTCAGTTGAGGGTACCGGTTCTTTCAGCCTGACACAGATAGTGACTGAAGCTGTGAGAACATTTCTCAGATCAGAAGGACAGCCGCCTTTGGCCAAGGCTCTTGACCAAAGCCCGGTCACAGAAATTCCGTCATCCTTAAAATCCAGTCTGCTGGGGTATTATGCTTCACCAGTCGGACTATCTGAGATTAGAGAATCTGGAAAGAGACTGAAGATCTATGCATTCAACAAATGGTTTGATCTCTACTACCATGTGGATGGAACGCTCACCCTAGGATATAAGCTGTTTGGTCTCATCCCAATACAATTGCCGGTATTTGATGAAATCTCCATCAGTATGGAGAACCTTGGGGAATCAGCTGCTATCAACCTGCGTCTTCAGGACATATTGCTAAGCCCTTCCGTAAAGATCGAAGCCCAGCCGATAGATCCCGCATGGCTTTCTAGGATCGGACGATACGAGTCGGTACAGGCTGAGATCATGCCACAATACACTGATTTTAGGATTGATATGGACAAGAATAGTGAATTCCTTTGCCTGTATGTGAAAAGTAATGGAGAATGGTCAAAGTTCCCCCTCCGGACTATAGATTCTGATACTGCACAAGTAATGGGTACAGGAAGGGGCCTTGGCGGTTTCCTCCAGGTAACCGACAAGCAAACAGTCAGTTTCCAAAATTTCACACTGAGAAAACTGCAAGTGCAGTAGTGAAGGACCGTTTGCCCAATGCTCTATGATACATCATCGTTCTGATTCAGGGATTGTCACAAGGGGAGAAGCTCAACGTGACAATTCCCTTTTTTTGTCTGCCGAACTATCTGCCTAAGGCAAGTGCAATCATGTGATTGCTTGTGTGAAGGGAAAGAACTTCTGTGCAATAACAGTTTTTCACCCTTGATCACTTTCCAATGATCTTGATCAAGGCATGCTTCTGCCTCTTACCGTCCAGCTCATAGTAGAATATCTGCTCCCAGGTGCCGAAGTCCAATTTCCCATTGGTAATTGCACATACGACCTCTCTTCCCATAATGGTCCTTTTCAGGTGTGCATCAGCATTGTCCTCATACCCGTTGTGCTTGTATTGGGAATAGGGCTTCTCCGGGGCAAGTTTCTCAAGCCAGACCTCATAATCTTGATGTAACCCGCTTTCGTCATCGTTGATGAATACGCTTGCTGTGATGTTCATGGCATTCACCAAGACCAGTCCTTCCTGGATTGTGCTGTCTCCAATAGCCTGTTGCACTTCATTGGTTATGTTTACCAGTCCCCTGCGCTTGGGGATGTTGAAGAAAAGTTCCTTCCTATACGTTTTCATGGATACTCCTTTGCCTTAAGAATAGAAAACCACGGTCTTTTGGTCAAACCCAAGACAAGGGTAAACCGTCCTGTTGGAACAACTCTAAGCTCTGTTGGTATGCTAATGTTTTTATATTCACATTAATCAGTGATGCAAGGACCTTCTTGTCATATACATGAAAAAAATATTTGCTTTGATATACAATATCCCTTACTATGTAGTAGACCAGCCTTAAAAGATGAACAACAACCCCTTTTTGGAGTATCAATATATTGGGTTTCTAGTCTATCGTTTTTTTCAAGGAGGTCTCTTGTGAATGAGCTCTATGACACCATCATAGCGACCTATGCAGGTAAACCAGGTGCACTTCTCTCAGTCCTAGAGGAGGTGCAGCGCAGCACTGAACATACCTACCTCAACGAGCAAGCGCTGCTCTACATAGCAGAGAAAATGGAAGTCCCTCTCTCGCAGGTCTATTCTGTCGCAACATTCTACTCTTTTTTCAATCTCAAACCCCAAGGCGAACATAGCATCACGGTGTGCCGTGGTACCGCATGCCATACAAGGGGGTCAAAACCTCTGCTTGACGATGTCATGGCAATGCTTGGCTTGCATGAAACCGAAGAGGGGGAGGACGAATCCTCCTATACAACTGAGGATATGCGCTTTACGGTACGCACGGTTGCCTGCTTCGGGCAGTGCGCCCTGGCACCCGTTATTGCAGTCGATGAGGTCATCTACAGCAGGATGACAGGCGAAAAGCTTGCCACACTTCTGAAACAGCTTATGGCAAGGAAGGGGACAGCATGAAGGAACTACTACAACAGCTCAAGGAAAAAGGCGAGAAACTCCTCAGACCAGGATGCGTGGATATAGCGGTGGGTGTGGGTACCTGTGGCCTTGGCAATGGGGCCGGTGAGCTACTGGAGGCCATCAAGGGCCATGTCGCTTCTGAAAAGCTGGATATGCAAGTACGATCAGTGGGGTGCTTTGGTTTCTGCGCCAATGAACCGCTGGTAAACATATATATTCCCGACAAGCCCCTGCTCATTCTGGATAAGGTGACCATCGAAGACCTTCCCTGGATATTTTCCTCAATAGATAGACAATCCTTTCCCACTGGGCGAGTCCTCTGCAAGGTGACACAGTGGGATCACTTGGGAAAGGTCTTCACCTATGGCCATGGCTTTGAGGAGATTCCCGAATGGAATGAGATATCCTACTTCAAGGCACAGAAAAAGATTGTCCTGCGTCATGCAGGGCTCATAGACCCCACCTCCCTTGAAGAGTACCTCGCAGTCGGAGGCTACTCAGCCTTCCTGAAGGCTGTGTGGGAAATGGACCGAGATGAGGTTTTATTGGAAGTGAAGAACTCCAAGCTACGAGGGCGCGGGGGGGCAGGATTCCCCACCGCCCTCAAGTGGGAGCTGATGAATAAGAATGATGCTGAGAAGAAGTTCCTCATCTGCAATGCAGATGAAGGGGACCCCGGGGCCTACATGAACCGCAATGAGCTGGAAAGTGACCCTCATATGCTCATAGAAGGGATGCTTATCGGAGCCTATGCCATGCATACTTTGCAGGGCATCGTCTATGTGCGTGCAGAGTACCCCTTGGCAGTGGAGCGCCTGAAGCTTGCAGTAAGACAGGCAAGGGAGGTTGGCCTTCTGGGCAAAGAGATACCCAACACCCTCTTTTCCTTTGACATTGAGATAGTGGAAGGCGCCGGAGCCTTTGTCTGTGGGGAGGAGACCGCCCTCATAGCATCAGTGGAAGGCAAGGCGGGACGTCCTACCATGAAGCCCCCGTTCCCAGCACAGAAGGGCTATCTGGGTTATCCGACAACCATCAACAATCTTGAGACCTGGTGCAACGTCCCTGTCATCATCGGCATGGGCAGCTCCTGGTTCCGTAAGACAGGAACAGGGGACAGCCCAGGAACCAAGGTCTTCTCCCTGGTTGGAAAAGTGAAGAATACAGGTCTGGTCGAGCTGCCCCTAGGCGAGAAGCTCACCACCCTCATCTATGAGATTGGGGGAGGATCATCCTCACCCAACAAGAAGATCAAGGCAGTGCAGTCGGGCGGACCATCGGGAGGGTGCATACCCGCCTCGAAGTTCGACACCCCCATCGATTATGAGACGCTCAACACCTTGGGCGCCATCATGGGGTCAGGAGGCATGGTCGTGATGGACCAGGACAACTGCATGGTTGATGTGGCGCGGTACTTCATCGAGTTTACCCACAAGGAGTCCTGCGGTAAGTGCGTTCCCTGTAGGGAAGGCCTTGCACAGGAGCTCGCCCTGCTCAATGGCATAGTGGAGGGACGGGGCAAGCAAAGTGACCTCGTCCTTATGAAGGAACTTGGACTGGGCATCTGCGATACGGCTGTGTGTGGCCTCGGGCAATCGGCACCCAATCCTGTGCTGACAACCCTCACCTATTTCAAGGAGGAGTACGAGGATCACATCCTGCGTCATCACTGCCCAAGCGGGACGTGTGAAGACCTCATAACGGCATTGTGTGCCAACTCCTGTCCGATGCATATGGACATTCCTGCATACCTCCAGCTGTTGAAGGAGAATCGTCTGGAGGAAGCATTCGCCTCTACCCTGCAGGACAACCCTCTTCCAGGGACTATTGGCAGAATCTGTCACTTTCACTGCCAGATGCGCTGTCGCCGGGAAACCCTAGACGAAGCGGTCCACCAAGGGGAGATTCACCGCTATCTTGCAGACACCATCTACAAGATGGGAAGGGAAGAGACTATCTACCGGAAGCTTATTGACGGCAAGCTTCCGGCTACAGGAAAATCCATAGCCATCGTAGGATCAGGGCCTGCCGGTCTTGCTGCTGCGTTCTACCTGGTCAGGCTAGGGCACGATGTTACCATCTATGATTCGCATGACAAGGCAGGTGGGGTCCTACGTTTTGGAATCCCATCCTACCGCCTTCCCAAGGAGGTTCTGGACAAGGAGCTTGAGATTTTCCCCATGTTGGGCATCACGTTTGTCTATAACACCGAGTTGGGCAAGCAGATCAGCATGAAGGGCCTGCAAGACGAATACTCAGCGGTCATCCTGGCTGTGGGTGCATACAGTCATATGGAACTGAAGATACCGGGTATAGAACTGAAGGGCGTGCTGCAAGGAACCGACCTGCTTGAAAGGCTGGAGAAAGAGGAGGACGTTGAGATCGGCAAGCGCGTTGTCATCGTGGGAGGGGGGAACGTAGCCATCGATGCCGCACGTACTCTCTGGAGGAGAGGCTGTGATGTCACTGTCGCCTACCGCCGTGCCAAGGAGGATCTTCCTGCTAACAAGATCGAGATTGAGGAAGCTCTTGCCGAGGGGATCAAATTCTCCTTCATGTGTGCCCCTGTCCAGGTCATTGGCGATGCTGAGGGTCAGGTAGAGGCCTTTGAGGTCATGGAGATGGAGGGAGGCCCGTATGACCTGTCCGGCAGAAGAAAGCCACAGGCAACCCATAAGACACGCCGTATTCCCTGTGACACGGTAATCGTTGCCATTGGGGAACAAGTCGATGACGGCCTGCTTACCAGAGAAGGCCTTGAGACTACAGAGAGGGGAAATGTCTCCATTGGAAGATACTCATTCAAGACCAGTCTCCAAGGCGTATACGCCATCGGGGATGTGGTAACCGGACCTTCCACTGCCGCTGAGGCTATGGGGTATGCCAAGGATGCCGCTTCTGTCATTGACTATGACCTGACCGGAAAGAAACGCTTCGATACCCTGTTTGAGAAATTTTCCTACGCCAACGAGGTTCCCTCAGAGATAGAGGCCATCAAGCCCGTTGCACCGAGGCATCTGAAGATTGCCGAACGCAAAGGAAACTTCTCTGAGGTGAACAGGGGCTATCTGGGCGAACAGGCACGCCAAGAGGCATCACGTTGCCTCAGGTGCGATATTCGCAACATCGAGTCCAAGGAGGTCGCACATGGCTGATAATCTGATAACACTGAGCATAGACGGTCACCAGGTTACCGTAGAAAAGGGAACCACCATCTTGGACGCTTGCCTCAAGGTAGGCATCAGGATTCCGACCCTCTGCCATCTGGAGGACGTCTCCTCCCATGGCTCGTGCGGTGTCTGTGTGGTGGAGGTCAAACATGTAAGACGTCTGGTACGTTCGTGCATATCGGCCGTGCAGCAAGGAATGGAGGTCACCACCAACAATGAGCGGATACGCGCATCAAGGAAACTGAACCTTGAGCTGGTGCTGGCCAACCACCCCTTGGAGTGTCTGACATGTGAGCGCAACCTCAACTGTGAACTGCAGAGCCTTGCACAACAACTGGGAGTCAGGGAGAGCAGATTCCAAAGGACGAAGAAGAAGCTCCTTCCTTTGGACCATACCTCTTCCTCCCTTGTCAGGGATCCCAACAAGTGTATCCTCTGCAACCGTTGTGTTGAAGTTTGTGCCAAAGTCCAGGACGTACATGCCATCGACATCATCGGCAGGGGGCTTCGTAGTAAGGTGTCCACATTCATGGATGGTGGTTTGGGAAGTTCGGTCTGTACAAACTGTGGTCAATGCGCCCTAGTCTGTCCGACAGGGGCGATTACCGAGCGATCCCATATCGAGGAGGTCTTTGCTGACATTGCAAATCCCAATCTCGTCACCATTGTGCAGACCGCCCCTGCCATTCGTGTGGGCATCGGTGAGGCCATGGGTATGGGATGGGGGGCTCTGGTAACCGGCCAGATGGTAGCGGGGTTACGCAGGCTAGGTTTCTCAAAGGTGTTTGACACCCAGTTTGCAGCTGACCTCACCATAATGGAGGAGGGACATGAGCTGATCAGCCGAATCCAGAAGAAGGGTGTGCTGCCCATGATCACTTCCTGCTCGCCAGGATGGATCAAGTACATCGAGCACTTCTATCCCGAGCAGCTGGACCACCTTTCCACCTGCAAGTCTCCCCAGCAGATGTTCGGTGCCATTGCAAAGACCTATTATGCACAGGAGGCAGGCATTGACCCCAGAAATATACGTGTAGTTTCCATCATGCCCTGTACTGCAAAGAAGTTTGAGGCGGGAAGGGGTGAGATGGACGGTGCCTTTGACTTCTGGAAGGAAGAACTCACATTGTCCGAGGATGAACGCTTCGCAGATGTCGACTATGCCCTTACAACACGTGAACTTGCCTCGATGTTCAAGCGTGTGGGCATCCAGTTCTCCTCCCTGCCCAACGAAGAGTTTGACAACCCCTTGGGCATGTCCACAGGGGCCGCTGTCATCTTTGGGGCGACAGGAGGTGTCATGGAGGCCGCGTTGCGCACAGCATATGAGGTGCTTACCAAGGAGATCTTACCCTCTGTTGACTTTGAGGATGTGCGCGGCATGGATGGCATCAAGGAGGCCACTGTCGATATCAATGGAACTCAGTTGCGCGTCGCCATCGCCCATAGCCTGGGTAAGGCTCGTATCCTGATGGATCAGATCAGCAGGGGAGAATCCCCCTATGCATTCATTGAGGTCATGGCCTGTCCTGGAGGATGTCTGGGTGGGGGAGGCCAACCCATCCCCACCAACGGGGAGATACGCAAGAAGCGAGCACAGTCCATCTATCAGGAGGATAGGAACTACGCTATACGCAAATCTCATGAAAACAGTGAGGTACAGGCACTCTATGAGCATTTCCTTATCAAGCCTCTTGGTGAGAAGAGCCACCACCTGTTGCATACCTCTTACACCAAGAGAGGCCAATACGGTGTGTTTGGGACATAAGGAGTCCTGAGGTATAGGGTATTCTGTTGGTGCACTGATTCAAGGGTGCTGTACGAGTGGTAGCCACCTGAACTATGAGGAGGACTTGAAATTTTCCTCATAGGGAAGGTGGCCTTCTTTTCTGGGCAAATCCTAGTGTCTGAGTTTGAAACTCATCAAACCACTGAAAATGGCCTTGTACACTCTGTAGAAATATCCGCAATACCATATTCAGAATCTGCAAGGGCCGTACGCTCATCTCCATTGGTTTCTTTGGGGGATTCTGGGTAGGGTGACCTGTTCCATTAGTATGATTCATGGTACCATTACCTAGGCTCAACAAGTGACAAAGCATAAGGTCACTAGTATATACCCTATTATGAAACTGTTACTTTGGCTTGGAAGTCGCTTGTTGTATCATATGAATATATGTTCAAAGGAGGACTACCATATGGATATGATCACAATGGATACACTGAAGGAACTGCTGGCTAAGCGATCGGATTGGTGTATCTCCCTTTTCATGCCAACGTACCGTGCAGGCCAGAAAACAGAACAGAATCCGATCAGGTATAAGAATTTGTTGGCGGATGCCGAACAGCAGCTTCTTGCCAAGGATCTTGGTAAGGCAAAAGTTGATACAATTCTCAAGAAAGCCCGAAATTTGTTCGAGGCGAGCGCATTCTGGCAGCATCAGAGCGACGGCCTAGCCATTTTTATTGCAGACGACGTTCTCCATCTTTTCAGACTTCCTGTCGCCTTTGCAGAGAAGGCAGTAGTAACCACTCGTTTCCATATCAAGCCGTTGCTTCCTCTGTTGAACAGTGACGGGACCTTCCATATCCTTGCCATCAGCCAGAAACAGGTTCGTCTGTTTGCTGGGAATCAATATGCCACCGATGAGATTGATCTGGGTGACACTCCGCTAACACTTTCCGAGACCTTGCCAAGTGAGTGGCCCAAACAGAATCTCCAATACCAGACAGGGACTCCCTCGGCAGGTGGAACGCAGGCAGCCATATACCATGGGCATGATTCAGGCAACGAGATCAAGGGCCGCCTGCAGAAATGGTTTCGCCTTATCGACCAGGAGGTTTCAGCTCTCCTCTCAAATTCACACTCCCCATTGGTCCTCGCCGGGGTGGATACCCTTTTCCCCCTGTATAAGGAGGTAAGCACCTACCCCCATCTGATGGAAGAAGGGATCTCAGGTAATCCAGATAGGATGAAGGCCAAGGATTTCCATCCCCTAGCTTGGGCAATCGTCGAGCCGATGTTCCTCAAGGATCGTAAGGCTGGTCTGGAGAAATATGGACAACTTGCCGATACCGCCCAGACAACGGCAGACATTGTCGAGGCAGTCTTGGCAGCAAAGCACGGACGGGTCGAAACCCTCTTTGTCGCTCTTGGGGTGCAGGTATGGGGAAGCCTCGATCAGGACCACGAAAAGGTCACCCTAAGTGAAACCAAAAAACCTGGATATGAGGATCTCCTGGATCTGGCTGCTATCCATACATTGGTTCATGGGGGTTCGGTATTTGCTGTCTCACCGGAAGAAGTCCCTGCCAAGAGCCTTGTTGCGGCTGTGCTTCGGTATTGAGATGAGCTTCAGATGCATTAGGGATGGGTTGCTTGTAGGGAGCGTAGAAAGAGACCCTACACATTTCGGATAAGATGTATGCATTCTGAATGTATTTGAGGGTTTTGGCCATATGGTCTTCGTATGTTTCCTGTGTGCCTTTCTCCTATGCCTTTTTTCCCTAGAGCTTTGAATTTTATCGTTTTCTGCCAAAAATGATGCTACAATTTTACCAGGATCAATGGCAGATGAGATTTCTGAGAATCGGAACAGGGTCCTATTGCGGATCAAAGCAAATTCCGGGCTTAGGGTACGCTGATATGGGAGATGCAATGCAGAAAAGCCCCCTAGCGAGAGGTTGGATAATTCTTACGTTGGTTGCCTCGCTCATAACGATAGGCACTGTTGGGTATATGACGCTTACCCACTCATCCTTTATCGACGGGCTCTACATGACGATTATCACGATATCGACTGTGGGAAACCGCGAGATAGTCGATTTGACCCCTGCTGGGGAGATATTCACCATATTCATCATTCTCGGCGGAATAGGTATTGTCTCCTTCTCATTGTTGGAAGCGGTTTCGTTTCTTATCGATGGTGGGGTGAAGCGTATTATTAGGAGAAGAGCGATGGAGAAACAGATTTCCCTGATGGCTGATCATATCATTGTATGCGGTGCTGGTCAGACCGGTTCTAGCGTCATCGAACAGTTCCTCCTTTCAAAGACACAATTCATTGTTGTTGAGCACCTTGAGGAGCGGGCACTGGAGCTTGAAGAGGAGGGTGTCACCGTCATTTGCGGAGATGCCACCAATGAGGACGTACTCATCCAGGCAGGAATCACGAAAGCCAAGGGCTTGGTAAGTTGCCTTGAGAATGACGCACAGAATGTCTATACCATCCTTACTGCAAGGGGCTTGAATCCCAAGCTCTTCATTGTCGCCCGGTCGATCGAGAAAGGTTCTGCACAAAAACTGAAACGGGCTGGAGCTGACAAAACCATTTCTCCCAATGAGATTGGCGGGGTCAGGATGGCATATCTCATGCTCAAGCCCCACGTCGTGTCCTTTTTGGATATCGTCACCCGTTTCGATGACGAATTGCTGGAACTTGGAGAGGTCACAGTCCAATCGGATTCCGAAATTTCTGACCTCATGATCAAGGAAGCCGGTATTCCCCAACGCACTGGCTTGATAATCATCGCCATACGGAATCCTGATCAGAAATTACGTTTCAACCCAGGGCCATCCGAACGGCTGCCACCAGGGATCAGCATGCTGGTTCTGGGGAAACCTGACAGGATCGAGATGCTCAGAGCCATCGCTTCCACCAAAGCCTAAAAAATTATTGGGGATATGGCAAAAAGGGAGACCGTTGCAGATCATGCAACGGTCTCCCTGTTAGTAGCAGGAGAACTGCTTAGGCCTTATATGCCCCCGGCTTGATCTCGTTGCCGAACCTGGCCTTGGCCTGCTCGATCCTGGCGATCTGCTCATCCCACTTCTTGAAGATGAATTCTGGAGCATGTGCATCCATCTTCCTGAAATAGGCCTTTGACCTCTCAAGTTTGTCGACCCACTTGGTACAGCGGAAAGTAAACTGGTAGGTGTACTCAGCCTCTGTGTAGTCGTAGTCGAGATGCTTCTTGAACAGGACCTTCAGATCCTTGAACAAGGGAATCTTTCCATTGGGAGTATCATAGGCTTCATACTCGTTATGGATTCGACCCTCCGCCCAGTGCAGCCACACCTTCTTGGCGAGTTTGTCGTTACAGAACTTGCCGTTCTCATCCCTGAGAAAGTAGTTGGTGGAGAATACTTTGGGAACCTGCTTCATACCCTTCACAAAATCAATGTTGTTCTTGGTGTACTCGCCAAGGGGGTAGGAGACAAAGTCCATGTTTGCCATGGGGCTTGGGTTACGTACACCCTCCTTGCCAAGGGTAGCACTGGTTGTCTCACTTTCAAGGGTACAAGCCTTGATGAGGATGCCGTCTTCCCAAGTGGCTGACTCTTCAACAGGAACACTGGTGTCACTGTCACGTCCGCCATAGAGGATACCTTCGACCACTACACCCTGCTTGGCGTCAAACCCTTCTTTGTCGAAGTTTTCGAGGTAGTCAAGACGCATGGTGTAGCGGGCATTGCCGTGTGCTACTGGGATCTCATTGCCCTTTGCATCCTTCTTGCCTTCAAACCAGTCCTTTCCACTGTGGTTATCACCCTTCTTGGGCGTGTCGAGACCGGAACCGAGCCAGTAGGGATTGTTGTCGGGTCCCCTGAGAACGTTGGAGAAGATGATCTCCTGCTCGATCATGAGGTTTTCGAAGATTACAGGATCGTCTTCGGCATTCACATCCTTGATGATGCCGAAAATTCCCTGCTCGACGTTGACACCTCTGAACTCACCGTCAATGTTGCGGAAATAAGCGATGTCATCCCCTACGATCTCCTCTCCGGGAATCATGGCTGTGGAGGTCTTTCCACACGCTGAGGGGTAAGCCCCTGCAAAGTAGGTTCTTCTTTTCTTGTCCTTGTCGATGGCGGCCATCAGGAACATATGCTCACACAACCAGCCTTCCTTGCCGCTCTTGTTGATGGCCAGGCGCATGGAGTGCTTCTTCAGGCCGATGGAGTTTCCTGCATACTGGTCATTCATCGAATAGACGATGTTGTTCTGGGTATCCATGTAGATGCGACGCTTGTCAATGTTGACAGAGGTGTTCCTTGCGTCAAGCTCACCAGCTGAATGGATGAACCTAAAGAAGTCATCTTTGTTTTCCATCTTCAGGAAGTGCTCGTAGCCGGGTCGGTAGAGGATAGACTCCGAGTGCGCTACATACCAGGAATCGGTGAACTGCACGCAAGGAATGGTGAATTTGGAATGGGCGGGACCTTCACAGAAGAACTTCACCACAGTGTCCTTGCCTTCCATGATATTCTTTGCTATGCCCATAATCTCGGCATGTCCCTGTTCATACTCAACAGAGTTGAGACTCTTCATGTTCTCAAGATTTTCCTTGTAGACCATGTAACGGGTGTTTACCTTGTCCCTTGCCTGGTCGCCGTAGCCGTCCCAGTGGATTGTCTGCTCTTTCTTGGCAAGCTGGAACTCTTCGCCGATCTCCAGTGCTTTTGCCTTGATGTACTGCTCGTCCGCCTTGCTGTCATCACAGACATAGATGGAAGCGGGATTGCAATGCTCTGCAAAGGTGCCGATAAAATCAACGACCTTTTCATTCTCAAGTCTCATGAGTTTGGCATAGCTTTCCTCACTCAGCTTCTCTTTCAATAACGATGTGTACTTTGAACCCATATGATAGCTCCTTTGGATAGTTTATTATCGAGTCTCTGTACATGATACAATGCATACAGCGATTAATCAAGGGAAGGGAAAAAATAACTCTTTATACAATATTATAATGCTTGGTTTAATACTACGATACAGACCTCACGTGAATACTGTAAAATGACTGATAGCAAGTATACACACTCTCTCGGAAGGCATAATGAGACTATTTGACATAGAGATTTACTCGGATATAAAATTTTTTCGTTTTGCTAGGGTTGACGACCCTGATTCTCAGGAACCTTGTTGTCCATACCCATGATTGCCCACACCCGTTGCTCTGTTTTCAAGGGTTGCCATGGGGATTCCCTGATATGTTAGGGGTATGCATGGGGGAAATTGGCAGACATATCCCAGTACCCTACCTGAAACATATTGACAGATATCTATATGAATAGTACTGTTTTGCTAGGATATGGATGAGGCGTACGAAGCGTCAGAGGAAAATCCGAAAAGGAAAAGGATGGGAAGGATGGAAAAACACCGGGAAGATCACCAACAGACCCAAGGGATGGGAATGTTTGAAAAGTATCTGTCGTTCTGGGTTTTGTTGTGCATGGTACTAGGAGTCCTTGTCGGAGTCTATTTTCCTGGTATCCCCCAGTTCCTAACCCAATTTGAATATGCCAACGTTTCCATCCCTGTAGCCATTCTCATCTGGATCATGATGTATCCGATGATGCTCAAGATTGATTTTGCCAGCATCAGGGAGATTGGGAAAAACCCAAAGGGACTAGTTGTGACTTGGGTGACAAACTGGCTGATAAAACCCTTCAGCATGTATCTTATCGCCCTTTTTTTCTTTACGGTGGTGTACAGGAATCTGATGAGCCCGAACCTTGGCAGGGAGTATCTGGCTGGTGCAGTCCTTTTGGGTGCAGCACCCTGCACCGCCATGGTTTTTGTCTGGAGCCATCTTACCAAAGGGAACCCTGCCTATACTTTGGTGCAGGTGGCTACGAATGACCTGATCATCCTTATAGCGTTCGTCCCCATAGTCGGGTTGTTGCTTGGCATCAGTGGGATATCGATTCCCTGGATGACCCTGTTCTTGTCGGTCGTCCTATTTGTGGTTATTCCGCTGGGTGCGGGATGGCTATCGCGTACCCTTATCATACAGCGTCGTGGACTTGCATATTTTGAAGGCACCTTCATTCCAAAATTCAATGCCATAACCATTGTTGGGTTGTTGTTGACTCTCCTTATCATCTTCTCGTTCCAAGGTCAGACCATAGTGGACAACCCGCTTCATATCCTCCTGATCGCCATTCCTTTGAGCATACAGACCTTTGTTATCTTCTTTGTCGCATACCTTTGGGCAAAGGTATGGAAACTCCCCCATGACATTGCTGCCCCCGCTGCAATGATAGGGGCATCCAACTTCTTTGAACTTGCCGTTGCCGTAGCGATCTCACTGTTTGGCCTGCGGTCAGGGGCGGCTGTGGCAACGGTCGTTGGTGTCCTGGTCGAGGTCCCTCTCATGCTTGCCCTTGTCAAGATTGCCAACCGTAGCAGGGCCTGGTTTCCCAAGGGCCATGCCTGAACTCCTATTCGGGGGTTTGGGTGCTGTCCTCAAGCCATTTCTTGTCTGGATGCCTCAGGAGGACACCCTTCATGAACAGGCCCATGATGAGCAGTGCAATGGTCGTAAGGGCAAAACGCACCAAGGCGAAGCACCAGCCAAGGAACTTGACCTCGACCATCAGTTGGGGAATCTTCAGAGCTGCCCAGGCACCTAAGAAAATGACCACGTTTGTGATGCTTGCTCCCTTGTGCAGCAGGGAAGCGGCAAGGGGAAAGGCCACATACACCGGACCTGTGGGTAGCGTACCCAGTGCCAGGGACAGGAACCCTCCTCGTATGCCCGAGTCATTGCCCAGCCACTTCTGGATAGAGTCCTTGGGAAGCCAGACCTCCATCAGTCCCATGAGGATGAATACGGGAGGAAGAATGAATACCATCTCCAGCAAGTACTCCCAAGTGACACGGGACGAACGTGCGGCCAGCTCAGGTGCCCCTATGAACAGGGCAATGAATACGAGTGCGACCCCAAGGGGTAACTTGAATCTTTTCAGTATGTTTTTCATAGGAACATCCCCATCAGAAAGGCAATGAGCAGTGCCGCGATGATACCCAACCCATTGCGTAGGAGGGTGAACCTCTTTCCGAGAATCTTCATCTCCATAGGGGCGGTAACAACCCCTACCATCACCAAGGTGGTGATGAACGCTGATATGGTCATCACAGTAGCGCCCGATCGCAACAGCGAGCCTGCCAAGGGGAAGGCCACCAGGGAAGGTATCAGAGTAAGAGACCCGATGACCGCTGCTGTGATTGTTGCCAAAAATCCGGCTTCCGATCCTATGATGGCTGATATGGTTTCAGGAGTCAGAAGGCCTAAGATCAGCCCTACGATCCCAAGCATTGCCAGCAGGGCAGGGGCGGTCTTGAGCAGGGACTTGAGGGCCACCTTGAAGGCTTTCTTGGTCTTCTCTTTGCTCTTGGCAAACGAGAGGACAAGTCCCACAGCCAATAGTGCATATATGATAATGATTGTTTGCATATACTCTCTATCTCCTTAATGGATGTCCATATGCTTCTTCACATTCGTAGTCATCCCGTCGTACGTTTCGATCAACTGCTCAATACGGGCCTTGCGCTGCTTGAGGACAGGAATCCAAGTATGCAATTCCAATTTTCCCTTCTCTGTAATGGTATATACCCGTCTTCTGGGACCTTGTACCGCCTCTTCCCAGACAGAGGAGACCAGTTCTTTGTTTTCCAGCTTTCGTAGGGTCCTGTACAAGGAGCCGATATTGAGATCCTCACCGCTAAAGCCAAAGCAGGAGAGCTCCTCGATAAGGCCATAGCCATAGCCTTCTTTTTCGAACAGGAGCAACAGGAGGCAGATTTCAAGAAGTCTCTCCATTTTCTGGTATGTACCCTCACAGCATCCCATTTCTCTGTCACCCATCCATTTCTCCTCCATCCCCATTGTTCTGGTCTTCATTGCATGTATGGCGTACTCATACTTCCTCAATTCCCAGGTACGGGATAGCTATTCTCTCTCTGACTATATTCAATGTGCATATAGTAAGCATACCTTCTTCCTCTGTCAAGTTCCTGCATAGTCTGCGGACCTTCCTGAAAACTCACCAGATGCTACAACCCCCTGAATACCTAGTATAATCTATGGTATAGTGAGGCTAGCCCACCAGAGACCGATGCGTCTCCGGTTGGGGAAGGGGGAGGCCCTATGAAAATTCTCTGTTGTGCAGATATCCATATGGGAAGGATTCCCTCAGTTCCTTACCTCGATAATCTCAGCAGCCATTCCAGCTGGGATGCTATCGTCGATAAGGCTCTGGAACTAGAGGTCGATGCTCTTGTCCTGGCAGGTGATGTGGTGGAGCAGGAGAATCACTGGTTTGAAGCCTACGGCCCTCTTCTTGCAGGGTTGGAAACGTTAGGCACTGCTGGCATTCAGGTCATCGGTGTGGGGGGCAACCACGACTACTCGGTCTTTCCCCGATTGGCAAAGGAGAGTCCTCACATACATATCTTGGGCCTGGGAGGAACTTGGGGCCATTTCGACTATAAGGGGGTGCGATTTGTAGGCTGGTCCTTTTCCCAACGCTACATGAAGGACAATCCCTTGGACAGCTTCAATAGCGAGCTGGTCGACACAAGCCTACCTCTTGTGGGTCTGCTCCATTGTGATGTGGGTTCAGCATGTACAACTCCCTACGCCCCTGTACCCAGTAATGCTTTTTCCCAAACAACCATACCCTTGTGGATACTGGGGCATATCCACAAGGGTGGGATCATACACGGTGGCAATGCCTTCTACTGTGGTTCTCCCTATGCCTTGGACAGCAATGAGGAGGGGATGCATGGGGTTTGGCTTCTGGAAAGACAAGAAAGCCCAATCATCTCTTGGAAAGATCCTGTCCTGCTGTCCCTCTGCCCCTATCGCTTTGAGACGTGCAGCATCGATATCGACGGTGCCACCTCAGAAGAGGATGTCCTGACCGGCCTTACCCAAGCTCTGAGGAAATGTGCCACCTCATCCCACCATGAAGGTGCCTTGCTTAGCAAGCCCATCCTCACCGGTCGAATTGCTCGTACTGTGGATCTTTCCAAGATACTCACCAGAGAGCACTTGGAAAGCCTGTGGATAGCAGTGGGGGAGTGTACGGTGCGCACCCTGTGCACCTATGTGGACAAGACTGTCCTGGACATCGATTTGGAAAACCTCAGAAATGGGAAGGATGCCATAGCCCTGCTGGCAAACAAGTTGCTTGATGAGCAAGAAATACGTACCTTGGCACTACACTACAGGAGACTGGACGAGGCGAGCTTCAATGCCCGACCTTACCAAAGCCTTGAGCTGAGACTCAAGAGTGAAGAGGAGTATATGCACTTGGCAAAGGAAGCGGCCAAGCGCCTCCTGTTTGCAATGATCAACAAGAGCCAGGAGGGTAGGCTATGAGACAGAGGTATTGGCTGAAGCGCATAACACTACGCAAGAGCCCGGGCTTCGCTCAGGATACCTTTCCCCCAGTAGAAGACCTTGGGGAACACCTCAATGTGATCTGGGGACCGAATGCAGTAGGAAAGTCCTCCCTCAGCCGTGCCATGAGAGCCCTTATCTGGGAAAAAACAGCCAATGCTGCTGTGGAGGCTGAAGCAGTGCTCCAGGCACCTGATACAGAATGGAGTCTCTCCCTCTCCCAGGGCAAGCTTACCCAAATTCGACTGAAGGACAACCAGATCATTCGCCTGAGTGGAAGAAACGATGAGTTGAGCGACAGTTACTGGTTCACCCTGCATGAGCTCTTGCAGGAGAATGACAGTTCGACAGATGCATTTCTCAGGCAGGTTCGTACCAGCATGCAAGGGGGTGTCGACCTCGATACAGCATGTGCCGATGCTGGGGGCATATCTGCATTTTCCAGTGGGAATATCGCCCAGGCCAAACAGGTTACCCTGACACGAGAGAAACTGAGGCAGACCCTGCAGAACCAGGAGGAGCATCAAGGTATCCAAGACACGATAGAGCGATTGCAGGGAGAACTGCAGCAGGCAACCTCCCTTTCCGCCAGAAAAGCCCTACTTGAAGAAGCCCTCTCCCTACTGGAATTGAAAGAGACGATTGAAACCCAGGAACAGCAGCTTGCCCTCTATTCCCCGTCCATAAAGCTTATCGACAAGAGTTCTCCGGTGAGATTGGAAGAACTTCTTGATGCACAAAAGACACTCCAAGAGCAAGTGCGCTCCTGCCTCCAGAACAAGGAGAGGCTACAGCAAAGCTTTGCCTCCTGTGCCATCACCGAAGGGCAGTTGCAGGATAGGGAAAAACCTGAGCGCATAGCCAACCTCTATGATGCCTACAAGGATGCCCTGACTGCACAGAAACAATCTGAGCAGAAATTTGTGTCAGCCAAAGCAAAATTGCAGGAGTGGGAAGAGGAACACTCCTGGCTCGCAGGGGAGTATACCCTCAAAGGGTATGTCGATACCTTGAGAGACCTCGCACAAGCGTGCGAACCCCTTCGCTGTGAAGTCTCAGCAAGACAGCGACTGTTCAATGAATTGGGTGAGGTGGAGGAGGTGCCCTATCAAGCAAGGGATGTCTCACTGTTGCAGATGCGTCTTTCCGACTGGTTGGATCGATACTGGACCCTGCAAGGAACAACCAAAACAAGGTCTCTGCCCCCTGGGACTAAGAAATGGCTCCTTTCTCTTCTGTTTGGCATAGGGGCGGTGAGCTCTTTGCTGGGATTTGCCGTGCAACCGGTATTTTTTATGCTTGGATATTCCCTCATGCTGTTGGGTGTGTTCCTGCTCCTTCCGTCCTCCTCTAACATTGGTGACTACAAACAAGCTGAAGAGGCCCTGGCACAGGCAGAGCTTGAGGCAACAAAGCTGATCAAACAGCTCGATAAGGAGATTCCCTCTGGATTGACCCCCGAATTCTGCTATAGGATGGCAAAAGAGCTCAGTTCTGAGATAGCGGAAATATACAAGGTTGAACAGCTGAACCAAAGAAGAAAGCTGGCAAAGGACCACCTTGTACAAGCAACAGAAAAGCTACAAGGCTGGACTCTCGATTGGCAGGAGGCTGCCAAGGCAATTGGACTGAAAGGTGATGAAGGGCAGCTGCAAGGTGCGCAGTTCTTCCATTTTGCCCAGCGCCTACAGACATGGAGTGACTTGCGTCTGGCTTTTGCACACGCACAAGAAGAATTGTCGCTGGCTCAGAAAGAATCCGAGCATGCTCTTTCGCACCTGCAAGCAGAGCTTGTTACCGGGGAGGGTGAGCTCTCTTCCCTCAAGGCCAGGAGGGACGGCATCATCGAGCGAATTGCTGACGCTCGTGCGCTGCAGACTAACCTTGCTGAAAATGAGAGGCGGCTGCTTGCCTCCCAAAGACAGCTGCGGTCGAGCGAAGAGGCCATCAGGGAGTTCTGGGAGAACATTCAATTGGAGTATGGCAATGAGGCTGAACTCTCTGATCTTGTAGCCAGGCTGAATCAGTGGAATGCCCTGAATTACTCCCTGAAACACAACCACAGCATAGTTGCACAGAAGTGCAACGACTCCCCCGCTGCATATGAAATGGCACAGACTACATCCCTTTCTGACCTTTCTGAAGCCTTGGACAAGATTAGGGAGAAACAACAAAGCCTGGAGGCGAAGCGAGAGGAGCTTGGAGGATTGCGATCAACCTTCGAAGCCCTGAAATTTGGCTCTGACCTGTCGCAGGCCCAGATAGAGGCAAATTCTGCACTCTCAGAGCTTGATGCCTTTCGAAGCGAGCAGGTCATGGCAAGGATGGTGGCATCGCTTGCCAGTGATCTGAAGAGGGAGAGTGAGGAGCAATTCCAGCCACAGGTGCTCACCTATGCAAGCAAGTGGCTCTCATCCATTACCAATTACCGGTATACGCTCTCTGCAAACGATGATGGGTTTTTTGCCACTGATACCATCATGGCAAAACCCTACAGCCTGGATGAACTCTCGAGTGGGACCAGGATACAGCTGCTGTTCGCCATCAGGATGGCCTTCATCACCCTGCAGGAGAATACCAGCGGGGTATCGCTTCCGATATTCCTTGATGAGCTGCTGGCCAACAGTGATGACGACAGGGCCTCTGCCATAGTGCAGGCTATCGGTGAGATAGCCCAAGAGCGTCAGGTCTTCTATATGACCGCACAGCGCGATGAAGTGCAGCGTCTGCAGACACTGGCAAAATCTGGGGTGAAGGTGCTAACCTTGGAAGATCTGAGAAGAGATTTCAGAGTCTCTAAGGTCCCCCTGAAGCGATATGTCTGTGACAGGAAGGAGGTACCTCCTGCCTTAGAGGATTATCACCAGTACTCAACGGTTCTCTCAGTTGGAGGGGCCTCGTTGTGGGGACCCGTAGAAGCCCTGCACAGTTGGCATCTGCTTGCCAACAGTGAAGAGTTGTATGGCTATCTGGTGCAAGGCTTGGAGCATGTTGGACAACTTATCCGATCGAAGGGAGAGCAAAATCCTCTCCTTGCCTTTCGCCTGCAGTTGCTCAAGAGTGCACAACTCAGGGCACAACAGGGAAGAAGCAGGATCGTACAACTCACTGATTTGGGTGACCCTGCTTTGGATCTGAATCGGGGCGCCAAGTTCTGGGCCCAGATACAGGAGGTGGTAGGGGAAGCGGGGTGCACGGGGGAGGCCCTTCTTGAGGCAGTCGAGGACAAGCGCATCCAGCGTTTCACTGATGCCAATCAGGAGATGCTTGCCACCTGGTTGTTTGAGAACAGGTTTGTCACCGAAACGAGGAGCAAGGGTATCCAAGCCATCATGGAGGATCTGTTTGTGAGCTTTGCTGACCTGACTGTCGGTTCCGAAGAGGAGAGGATAGTAGGGAGGTATCTGGATGCGGTCATAGGAGATCCTTGGGATACAAGAGAAATGAGCGAGAAGTCCCCATGATTATCGGTCAATCGGGATGAAGCCAGTTTCCCATGCACGGTAGAAGAGAGGGTTTCAACAATTCCATGAAACAATTCTTTACTGGCCTTGGGTTCTCCCCTATACTCACCCGTATGTACAAATCAACCATCAGAGCCTGTTATCTGGGCAATTTTGTAGGGGCCTTGATCTGCAATCTCGCCCCCCTGCTCTATATGACCTTTATGCATGAATTCTCCCTCTCCTTTGAGCAGGTGGGAAGACTGACGCTTGTGAACTTTTTCACCCAGATCGTAGCCGACCTGGCCTTCAGCCGTCCTGTGGATACGTATGGTATCAGGCCCTTCATCACCTTGGGTCACGGTCTTGCCTTTGTCGGACTGTTGATGCTGGCCTTCACGCCCCAGATTTTCCCGTACAATCCCTACCTCGGCCTTATGGTCGCTACGGTAGTGTACAGCTGTGGGGGAGGGCTCTTTGAACTGTTGCTCAGTGCCATTGTGCAGGGAATCCCCAACGACTCAAAGGAACGGGCGATGAGTTTGCTGCACTCCTTCTATGCCTGGGGGTTTATCGTTGTGGTGGTGGGGACCACTGCCATGCTCTATCTCTTTGGGATGGAGAACTGGCCCATTGTGGTGCTGATCTGGAGCATCATGCCCCTGGTGAACTTCTTCAACTTCATGCGTGTGCCCATAGCACCTCCTGTCGCTGAGGAGCACAGGACCAGGATCAAGACCCTGTTCGCATCCAAATACTTCCTTTTGGTAGTTTTCGGCATTGCCGTGGGAGGTGCTACGGAAGTCTCCATGTCCCAATGGACCAGTGCCTTTGTCGAGTCTGCATTACGGCTTCCCAAAGCTGTAGGGGATCTCGTAGGCCTTTGCATGTTCGCCTTGTTCCTGGGGACAGGGCGAGCCGTATATGGCAAGTATGGGGAGCGAATGTCTGTTTGGAAGGCAATGTTCTCCGGTTCGCTACTGTGCATCTTATGCTATCTGGTGGCAGCCATCTCCCCTTGGCCCCTTGTCTCCCTGTTTGCCTGTTCCCTTACAGGTTTGGGGTGCAGTCTGCTCTGGCCAGGATCAGTGGTCATTGGAGCAAAGCATTTCCCCCTTGCAGGGGCATCCTTGTTTGCGATGCTTGCAGCAGCGGGTGACGGTGGTGCCTCGATCGGGCCTTGGCTTATCGGCCTGACAGCGGACATTACTCCAACCCTGGTGCGGGTCCTGCCGTGGATGCAGAACCTGGGCGAGCGAGAATCAGCACTTCGCAGCGGTATGTTGGTAGGGGTGCTCTTCCCCACCTTGATGACCCTTACCCTGTTGGTGATCAAGGGTGAGGAGACGAAGCAGATCGGCATCAGGCTTGCACAAACAGCACAAGGAACAGCCAAGAAGGTTGTAGAGAAATGATGTCAGGGACTCTTCTTTGAGATGAGTGCAAGCAGGTTGTCAGTGGAACGCAGTCTCCTGCTGATATCCCTGGCTAGGTTGAGGATCAGCATGGTATATGTTTTCAAGTTGGTGGTCGAAAGCTTGTAGAGATCCTTGTTGGAAAGGCTTATGATCGTGACATCGGTAAGACAGACAGCACTTGCTGCGCAAGGCTGGATGTCAATGAGCTCCATTTCGCCAAACGAGTCCCCTGCATGCAAGGTGGCTATGATCCGCTCCTGCTCCTCGTTTTCCTCAGGGTGTTTCTGGATGGAAATCTCTCCCTCAACGATAAAATGGACAGTGTTGTTGGGTTCCCCCTGCTTTAGGATACAGGTACCTTTGGTATAGGTCGTCTCATCCAGATAGTCATGGATAAGCATCAGCTGGTCATCAGTAAGACCACCGAACATGCTGTGCTTGCAGAGGAAAGCATTGTCTATTGTACATTCACTCATAGGTAAGTCTATCGTGGTGAAAGGCAGAAAGCAAGAATCAGAGGGCTTGATTGGGCAAACTAGTGGGTTCCCATAGGAATCCATACTCTGAAACAGGTGTGTGCAAGCCAGATTTCACCTAAGCCTGCCCATTCGTGATGCGATGGCCGTCTACACGAGGGATAAGGTTGTATGGTATGTCTGATCTGTATCATATGATCCTTTTTCCCCAATTCGTATAGCGTATGTCGATGTATAGTTAGGAAAACTGTGGTTTTTGGATGTCTGATTGCCACTAGAATAGTTTGTGCAGAATTCCACCGTGGGGATACCCCTCATCCTGGCCAATGCTCTGTTTGTGGGATGATGATACCGTTGCTCCCTTTTCTCAAGACCCTTGATGCAAAGATGTATGCGAACAAAGAGCAATACCAAGCCCGGAGGCCAAATCTGGAGGAAGGGCATCCTATAGGCGTATTCTGATGTGTCCTGACACCCAACTGATCAGACTTTTTTTTCTATGATTAAGATTATATCACCAATTTCTCTACCACAACCTTGGGCTTATACGTATACTAGGTTTGAAATACCCATTATGAGGAGGCTCCTTTGCCCTTGCTCTACTACATCCAGAACTCAGTTGTTGCCCTCACCCTGGTAACCATCATGCTGGTGTATGTCATGGGGCAGGGAGGGCGACGTCAAGCGCAGGACACCCTGTTTGTTGCCTTGTTGCTTACAACCTTGGCTATCATCATCCTTGAAGTTGGCGTGGATTTTTTGTCAGGAAGGACATTCCCAGGTTCCCGATTCCTGCTTACCTTTGTCACCTTCTGGTTCTATGTGGTCAATCCCCTTCCCGGTGCCCTGTATCTGCTCTATCTGGACCAGCTTCGCAGGCACTGGGTCAAGATTCCCCGTGGTATGGGAATCGTAGCCTTCACTCCCCTCGTCCTTGCCTTCATACTCGTTTTTACAAGCCTGTTCAACGGCATCATCTTTTCCATTGACGCACAGCATGTGTATCACAGGGGAGAGTTCTTCTCTATCATCATAATTGCCAACTTTTTCTGCATGTTCCTTGGCTTTGCCTATCTGATCATCTATCGGGAGAGTTTTAAGCAGCGCTCTTTCTCCTTGTTCTTGTTCTTTCCGCTTCCTGTGCTGCTAGGTGCAGCACTGCAGATCATGTTCTATGGGATGGAAGTTGCTGGCATCAGTCTGGCCATTACCTTGCTTGTCGTATTCCTGCAGAGACAGAACATCCAGGCCAATAAGGATTATCTCACCTCACTGTACAACCGAGTCCTCAGCGAGCAGTATCTTTCCCATCTCATTGGCCATCAGAAAAAGAATACGGCAATTGCTGGCATCCTCATGGATATAAACAGCTTCAAGCAGATCAATGACACCTATGGGCATGACCTTGGGGATACGACCTTACGGTATTTCTCGCGGTTGCTTAGTGACAGTTTCGGTGGCAATTGGTTTATCGCACGGTATGGAGGGGACGAATTCATCCTTATCAGAGAAGGTTCCACCCAAAAGGATCTGGAGGGGAGCATAGCGCATTTCTACGAAATGCTCACCTACTACAACGCCAAGGAAACCCTTCCCTTCCCACTGAGTGTCAGCATAGGCTCTGCACTGTTTGATCCGAAAAAACATCTGGATGGGCCTTCCTTCATCAATACCCTGGACAAGCTGATGTACGAGGATAAGAGGTGCCATCAGGCCAAACTAAGGTAAGAAGGGCAAGTCTTGTGCATATGCTCCCATATAGGGGTGCCCGCCTTATGCTGCATCCCGGAGCATCATCACTGGTATCGGTAGGTATAAGACAGAATTGACTCTCTGCCCAATCTTTTTCCCCAATCTAGAACAAATGGCAAAAAAGGACTATATTGCCAAGTGAATCAAGCACTCCTTCCCTACATACCCAGAAGGTTGGTTGGTATCCCTTGGAGTACTACGCCCATGCATACACATCATTCGCCGCTTTTATTGGTCTTTCTCGTCTGTTTGTTTGGATTCCCAGCACTGCATGCTCAGGATCTCACCTTAGATGATGCACTTTCCCACGCATATGAGAGCAACCTCTCCCTCCAGACAACTATGATCGACCTCAAGGGCTCTCAGCGCACCGTTGATACTGTCTGGAATATCTTCCTGCCCAAGGTGAGCTCCACCTTGTCCTATGGCGGCGGTACAGGTCCATTCATAAGTTCGGCGGACATACAGACGAGAACCAACCTTGGCCTGTCGGCAAACCTTATGCTCAATCTCTCGATGAAAGAGCAGATGGAAGCGGCAAAGATAGAGTACAGCATCCAAAGTGTTACCCTTTCCCAAGCGAAAGCCACGCTCAAGAAAGATGTCACCAAGTCCTTCTACTATCTGCTGATGGAAAAGGAGAATCTCCTATTGCAACAGGCCAACATGGAATTGGCAAAGAAACAGTACGAGGAGGTAAGGACCAAGTATGAACGTGCCTTCGCATCCGAACTGGAACTTCTCTCCGCCCAGCTCTCCTATGAAGCTCTCAAACCCTCCTATACCCAGACTAGAAACTCCTATGAATCGGCCTTGCTCTCTTTCAAGATGCTGCTCGGCCTCGATCTTGATGAAGAGATCACCTTGCAAGGGGAGATCCCTGTTACAGGTTTCGTCTTGGATCTGCAGCAGCTCAAGCCTTTCCTTGCTCAGAACTACAACCTCTCCCTCTTGGATCTCAATCTCTCATCGATTGAGAACAGCAAGGCTTTGCAGAGCAAGGCGGCCCTTGGGCCGAGCCTCAGCCTGAGCAGTACCTATGGCATTACCTATACGAGTCCCGCCCCAAAAAATCCCGTGACCGGTGCCGCCATGGACCAATGGAGTGATTCCACTCAATTCTCCGTCACCATCTCCATCCCCCTCGATGGTCACATTGCAGGGTCACAGACTCAGCTGTCCCTAGCCAAGATGCAGGATGCCGTTGACAAGTTGCTCATCACCCGATCCCAGACGAAAAAGCAGTTGGAACAAGCCCTTATCTCACGCATCAAGACCATCACAGCCATCACCGAACAGTATGAGGTCGCCCAGGCAAACCTGGCCCTTACGGAGAAGGTGTACGGCATGACGATGGCCCAGTACGAGGGAGGGTATAAGGGATACCTGGAGGTTGAGAAGATGCAAGGCGACCTGCTGAAGGCTCACCAGAATATGCTTGGTTTGCAGTACCAATATGTAACTGCCCTGGTCGACCTCATGTACGACCTGAATATCGATACGGATACACTTGAGAAGGAGCTGTAAAAGCCATGGATAACACACATACGACCAAAAAGAAAAGGGTCGGCCCAATTGTCCTTTTGGTAATCATAGTGGCTGCTGTAGCTGTCATAATCCTCAATCCTTTTGCCACATTGAAGGCATTGGACCCCTCCTTGTCCGAGACAGATCCCAACGGTGGTGAAAAAGTTGCCATTGCTGTCTCTGCAGATCCTGTACTGCGTACAACCATGCAAAACTACATCCGTGGAAATGGTAACGTTGTCGACCCCAAGGCCCTTGATGTCTACCCTGAGGTCATGGGCAACCTTACCTACCTTGACGCCAAAGTCGGCGACAAGGTGGAGAAGGGCAAGCTGTTGGCTAAGATCGATCCCTCAAGGGCTGGTGTCGTCTATAAGGAGAGCGAGGTGAAGGCTCCCGTCGCTGGAACCATCCTTGCTGTGAACTTTGCCAAAGGGGCGTCTGTCTCATCCCAAGGGCCCCTTTTCCGTATAGGCATGCTTGAGGAACTGGAAGTGGAGATGGATATTGCCGAGCGGTATGTGGGCAGTGTCCGGTTGGGCACACGGGCGACTGCAACGTTCAAGGCATTTCCAGAGCAGGTGTTTGCTGGAGAGGTCACTCGCCTCAGCCCTGTACTGAACCCTACCAGCCGGACCCTTGAGATCGGGCTTAGATTGGAAGATCCCGACCATCTGATCAAAAGCGGGATGTTCCCCACTGTCACCTTACTTACCGAAAAGCTTGAGGATGTGCTTGTGATATCCAGAAGCAGTGTGCTCTATGATGGCAACCAAGCGTATGTCTACGTTGCTACAAAGGCAAACCTTGTTGAGAGGAAGCCCCTCAAGATCGGTCTGGTGGTAGATGACAGGGCACAGGTTCTCTCTGGTCTGGAGGAAGGGCAGAAAGTCATCACACAAGGACAGACGCTCCTTACTGAGGGCACCAGTGTCCGGATAGTGGAGTAGGGACAAAATACATGAGTGTAACTGATACCGTAGTACGTAGGCCAACCACCATCATCGTCTTCTATACCTTGCTGACGGTACTGGCTATAGTGGTTTTTCCCAATCTTGCCGTTGAACTGTTTCCAGAGATGGATCTGCCGATGGTCGTAATCTATTCCTCCTACACGGGGGCAAGCCCGGAGACCATGGAAGAGAGGGTGACCAAGAACCTTGAATCTGCCGTCTCCAATGTTGGGGGCATACAATCGATACAATCGACCTCATCCGAGGGCTTCAGTATGGTGATGCTCCAATTCAAGTATGGTACAGACCTTGATAAGGCAAGCCAGTCCATCAATGACAATCTTAACATGTATGCTGACTTCTTCCCTGATGATGCGACTAGTCCGACCATCTTCAAGATAAACACCAACATGATGCCCATCATGAACATCGCGGTCATCGGGGCCGAGGGCCAGGACGCGAACGAACTCAGGGGAATTGCAAAGGAGAAAATCCAGGCGAAGCTTGAGAGGGTGGGCGGGGTCTCCTCGCTCACCATCAACGGTGGGCAGGACTCCTTCATCCAAGTGGCAGTGGACCAGAACAGGCTGGAAGCCTATTCTGTCACCCTCAGCCAGGTAGCTAGGGCCCTTGCCCCGCAGAACTACCAGATAGGTTCGGGTTCTATCACCGAAGGCGGATTTTCCTACCTGTTGCGTACTGATGCCCAGTTTTCCTCCCTACAAGACATTGAGGATGTGCTTGTAGCTTCATTTCCCAAATACACGTCAACAGGGGTTGTAAGCTCAACGGTCTCTGTCAAGCTCAAGGATATTGCAGATATCTCCTATGCCTACAAGGACGCTTCCTCCAAGGTCTACATCAATGGGGAGAGTGGTGTCTATCTATCGGTCTCCAAGGAATCTGATGCCAATAGCGTGCAGGTTGCAAAGGATATCTACAAGGTCATTGATGCATTGAACAGCGAACTTCCCAATGGGGTAAGTCTCTATGTGACCATCGACACCACACAGATGATCGAATCGACCATCTCAACGGTGTACGAGTCCCTAGCATATGGGGTGCTGTTGGTCATGGTGGTCCTCTTCATCTTCCTTCGCAGTGTCAAGTCGACCCTGATTATCGGACTTGCCATTCCTGTATCCATGCTGGTTACCATCCTGGTTATGTTCTTCATGGGGTACTCACTTAACCTGATGACCCTTTCCGGTCTGATATTGGGCCTTGGGATGACGGTGGACAGCTCCATTGTTGTGCTTGAAAACATCTTCCGCTATCGTGAAAGGGGTTCAAAGCTGCAGACAGCCGCCCTGTTGGGTACCAAGGAGATGATAGTAGCGATCTCAGCGTCAACGTTGACAACGGTCTGCGTATTTGTCCCAATTGTGCTGCTGCGCAGCAACCTTGAGATGCTTGGTGAGATGCTTACTCCCATGGCGGCGACCATCATCATATCCTTGGTAGCATCCCTGGTCGTATCCATCACCCTCATACCTGTGCTTACCTCCTCGTATGTGAAGGTCTTTACCCGTAAGCAGAAACCTCTGAAGATTAAGGTCTTAAGGGTATTGGATGACAGGATGGAAGCGGCCTTTGAAGCTTTGGACAGGGGCTACAAGAGAGTGTTGGCAGTCCTCATCGATTACAAATGGCTTTCACTCTTGCTGGTAGTGCTCATCATGGTCATCACAGTCCAGGCTTTTTCAGCCATGCACACAACCCTCTATCCTACGATGAGCGAGAGCTCTGTCTCACTGACAGTGACCCTTCCGGAAGGGTCAACACTGGAGTCGACTGAGGGAATCCTCAGAGATATCGAGAAGAAGGCAAAACATGATATCCAAGGATATAAGGATATCATTGTCACAGTTGGAGGCGGAGGCATCTTCGGTGGCGGGGCTGGTAATAGCGGAACCTTGCAAATATCCCTTCCCGATGCTGACCAGCAGATCGACAGCATGTTTGTGGTGCAGGAGAAACTACGCGCATATTTTGATGAGTATCCGGCTGCTTCCTTCTCCTTTTCCACAGTCTCCATGGGACTGGGAAATGCCAATCCTGTTGATGTCATCATAAAAAGTGAAGATCTGGGCCTAGCCTCTTCAACTGCCGAAGCCATCCGCAGTCTCATTGCAGAAAACCTGCCGGGTGTAACCGAACCTCGCACCGACTTCAGCAAAGGCCTTCCTCAGCTTGAGATTGAGATAGACCGTGAACGCGCATACTCCTACGGCCTGACCATGCAGGGCATCGCCAGTGAGATAAGCAACAGCTTCAATGGTATTACAGCCACCCAGCTGAAGGCCAATGGCACCGATACAAATGTGATGGTCATGCTATCGGAAGAAGATCGTTCCAGCGAGATGGACATAGACAGGATCTTTGTCCAGAACTCCTTCGGGCAGAAGATATCCCTTGCCAACTTGGCAACGGTAAAGCGCTCGACAGGCCCTGTTTCCATCAATCGCGAGGATGAGATACGAGCTGTGCATGTGATAGGAGGCCTTGCCGACGGATATGCTTCTTCTGCTGTCGAGAAGGATATCAGAGCCCTCATTACTGAGAGACTAGTGCTCAGTGATGAGGTTTATATCGAGTTCGGTGGTGATTTTGCCGATATGACAGCGATGTTCCGGCATGTGGTCATCATCATGCTTCTGGCCATTGTCCTCGTATTCGGGGTCATGGCAAGCCTGTTCGAATCCTTCAAGAATCCTTTCATCATCCTGTTGTCCATCCCCCTGATGGCCGTCGGTGTTGTAGGCATCTATCTGATAACAGGGGAGACTTTCAGCCTTATCTCGGCGATCGGTGTTGTGGTGCTTGCCGGTATTGTGGTAAACAACGGCATCGTCCTGGTGGATTACATCAACCTGTTGCGCAAGCGCGGCCTTGATCTGAGAAGCGCATGTCTGGAAGCTGGAGGTAACCGTCTCAAGCCCATCCTGATGACCAGTTTCACCACCATATTTGGCATGGTTCCCCTGGCCTTCTTCGGAGGGGTGGGAGCGGAGCAGATTCAGCCATTGGGGCAGACCATTGTTGGAGGTATGGCCATCAGCACCCTTATGACCATCTTCTTCACCCCAGTGCTCTATGCCATTTTCAACAAGGACAAGCACAGGCGGGACGTGGAAAACATCGAACTGTTCGCAGAAGGAGACCAAGCATGAGAAGGGTAGAGATTATCGCAGCCCAAGCTATCCAGGATGACCTTTTGGATGCTTTGGCCCACTATGAAGTGCCTATGAAATACACAATCATCCCTACGGTCCATGGAAGGGGCAGTACCAACCCCAAACTGGGTAATGATGTCTGGCCGGAGGAGAATTTCCTCCTGCTGATCTACTGTGAGGAATCGATGCTTGATGGGATAGAACAGGCAATAGCATTGGTCGGAAAGAAATATGACCATGAGGGAATCGGGTATTTTGTGCTGTAGGAACGTCGGACAAGCCAGATGGAGCGAACCCTTGAGGGACTGGACGGGAAAGGGGATGTAGGGTTGTATCCTACATCCTCCCAGCGTCAGGGACAATTGCCTATGTATTCCCTTTGTCCCTCCTCCTGAAGTCCTCATCTATCCCATCCTTCCAGTTTCCAGCTATGCCTTTGTTGCTTCGAACTTGGCTGATCGCACTGTCCAAGACCGAAAAGTTTACCTCGATCCCTTGGGCATCAGCATGGTAGGAAGCACTCTTGTCTCTTCCTATGCCGATGCATTCTGCAGCTGCAAAGGCATCGACATTCGCACCCAGATAGAGGAATTCCCATCCTTTACCCTCCTTACATGACTCGATGCGTTTACGAATGCTGGTGAGGGAGTAGTCTTTGCTTGCATTCTCCTCCCCATCGGTAATGATGACAAACAGGACAGACGGATAGCTCTCTTTTGGAATATCACCCAGATTTTCCAAAAGAGAGTCAATCGTCCTTCCCACAGCATCAAGCAGGGCTGTTGTCCCTTCTGGTGCATACTCTTTTCTTGTCAGGGCCTTTACTTGCTTCAGGGGAAGCCTGTCATGAAGTAAGGTATAGCGATGGTCGAATAGGACTGTGGTGACCCTTGCCTCACCATTTTCAGCCTTCTGTTTCTTTACCAGTGAATTGAAGCCTCCAATGGTGTCCTTTTCAAGGCCCTGCATCGAACCGCTCTTATCAAGGATGAATACCAGCTCAGTATCTGCATTTCCCATATCGTCCTCCTGTGTATAGAAGCAGTATAGGAGAGGATAGGGATGAAAAGGTCACCTGGAAGGCGACTTTTACGTTCCCAGCAAGGGTTGGTCATAGGAGAACAGTGCTTCGTTTATCGCATGGATATCGTATTGCCCGGTATTGATGAAGTGCTCGATGATGATGTCAAAGACATAGCTGTGGCTCAGTGAGTAGCCAGAACTCTCCAGAAGAGCGCGGGTTTCTTTGGCATTGAGTTTGAGTGACAGCGCAAAGGCAATGACTGTCCTCTTGTTCGGCTGATAGGAATCGTTGCTGCGTATCTTTGAAAAATGCTTCCGGTCGATGTTCGCCCCTTTATATACCCTAACCTCATCGAGGCCCTTCTCCCTGATGAGCCTCATCAGGCTTTGGGAAAAGGAGTCCTCAACTTCTCTTACGATTTCCCTCAAGGGATGTTTCTCTGATGATTGGCAGGGAGCCATGCTGCAAAGCATATCAAGCTCAGGCTCATCCTCAGTGAGGTTTCTTCTCACATACTCGGCAAGCTTCTTTTTGCGAAGCTCTTCATCCTTGAAGAAGATCTCTTCAAAGAGAACCAGGTACACCGTAAGGTCATGCTTTTCTAGGAAAGAGAGGATGGTAGAGACCGCTACCTTGTACGCCTCGTCTTTTGGATACCCATAGATGCCTGCTGAGATAAGGGGGAATGCTATCGATGTGAGCTTTTTCGTCTGCGCCAACAGGAGGGCATTCCTATAGCATGAAGCAAGAAGAGCCTCCTCATTTTCCTTTCCACCGGCCCATCTTGGGCCCACTGCGTGGATGACGTGTTTGCACGGCAGCTTGAAAGCGGGAGTGATGACCACTTCCCCAGTCTCAACAGGGGAAAGTTGGTCACACGCTTTCTGCATAGCTTGTGAGCCTGCACCCCTGAAGATTGCCCCACATACGCCACCACCTTGTTTCAGATCCTTGTTGGCGGCATTGACAATGCCATCCACAAGCATCTGGGTGATATCGCCTTTGTTCAGTAAAAATGGCATGGATACCCTCCGCTTCTGGTAGTATAGCATGGAAAATCACAAGAGAAGCCAGACAAGCGGCTGACCGAGAAATCAAGCTCTGGATGAATCGTTCCCCTATGATACATGCAATCGTGCCGATCACGTATACAACGATATCAAATCCATGCGTTGGAAATCTTTGTGTATCCCTTTGCATGAGGGGGCACGTGTCGGTGGCACTGGCCCGAGAGGGTAGCTAAGGAATAGGGATAGAAGTGCCAATCACTTTTCACTTGAAAAATGCACTGATAGCCTCTATACCTTATATAAGGAGCCTATCATGCTGACATCAGTTACTGACAGCAACTTGTCTGAGTTTCTTCCGTGGATATTCATTCCGCTGCGACATCGATGTGTTGCTTCTCTCCCCAGAATGGTACGCCCGTTGCTGTATGTCCTTCCCTTTTCGATTTTGGTATTCCCCCTATATTTGTCAAGGGAGGGACTGTTCGTATTGAACTGGCCCCTAGCTTACGGCATCCATATTGCTGCACTGATGCTATATTTGGGCATCCTGATGGTTGAAGCGTATCTCAATGGTCCGTATAGGGATTTTTGGAAACTGGCGGCCACTTCTCATGGTGATGACGAAAAACCCTATGTCACAGACATATTGCGTAAGGGTATCAATTTGGCAAACACCACCATGGTCATCTGGACAGTAGTCCTGGTAGCAACATTACTGATGAATAGTAGGTTCTTGAAGTATCTGAGAGTACCCGACGGATTTTCTGACCCCTTGTTGTATGCAATGGCTTTGGCTGTAGTACTGTTTGGCTTGGTTACGGGTGCAGGGCTTGGCCTTTCTGTATGTATGATATATGGGATCTTTCTTGTTGCAAAGCATGAGCTAATAGTTTTCACGCCGCTGCACCCCGATAAGGCGGGAGGATATTCGTGTTTTGGCAGATACTCTTTCAGGACAGTAGCATGCCTTAGCTTGGGGGTGCTATTCCTGCCGACCCTTATCGAATTTGCCCAATTGGGAGAGGGTATGCCTGCAATAGTTGTCATGCTTGTAATGGTGCTGTATACGCTGACACTATTCTTTGCCTTTACAGTACCGTTGGTGTTTGCCTATCACAGTGCCGTGAACTCCCTAACACGAATTATTGGCGAATATTCCAATACGTATGAGGAGCAGATCACTGCCTGCATTGCCAGTCCTTCTGAGGATGTGATGTTCAGGATACAGGCTTTGGAGTCTATCTTGGAAAAGCTGGGTGCAATCAATCCCTATCCATTCCAAATCAGCACATTGTTCAAGATGATAGCAACTTCTCTGCTACCAATTCTTGTGTTTGTCATCCAGATGATATTGAGTTCGGAATATTTTTCCTCCCTGGTGAATCAGAGCATCCAGCAGTGGTTTGCTCTCTGACCAGTTGTTTTGATCGGGGTCGCTTGGTATGAACCGGTCTCGGTACCTGATAGGCTACTCTCTGCATCCGCATATGCTTGCAGGACGGTAAGAAATTCCTGAACTTGCTGAAAATCAGGCAAAGGAGTGTCCGGTGTTGCAGAAACCGTTCAATTCACAAGGAACTTTGAAGGAGAATACATAAGGTCATTCTCCTGTTTGAGCGGCCCTTTTTGGTGAAATCAAAGTATGGTCAATACCTTCCCTTGATGGTTTCCTTGAAATCAAGGTGGCCAAAAATCCAACAAAGGAAGTGATTCCATTCCCATCCTCATACCGGAAGCCCACATGGAGAAATGGAGTGGTTGCTTTGACAAAGGACGAAATACTAATTATTCTACCTGATAAGTCCTGAACACTTGAGTATCTTTGTCTATGGATTGATAAGGTTTGTAGTTGCTGTGGAGTACCCTAATGTTACGAAAAAGAGAAAGTGAAATCCTCAAACGCCTTATGCAAGACCAAATAGTTGCTTTCACCACACTAAGTGATGAATTCAATGTATCCGAAAGATCAATACGATATGACCTGAAGGCAATTGAGAATGAACTTTCAGAACTGGGATTAGGGATTCTATCCTATAAGAAGGGTTCCGTCTTTTTGACTTTGACAGGCAATGAACAGGATATTTTCCAGTCCATCTCCCAGCACCATATCACCCAAGAGGAAAGGCTCAATAAGTTAGCTATCCATACCTTATTGATAGAACCCATAAATATCACACAATATGCTCTGGATCAAGGAATTAGCAGGTCAACGGCAAAAAGTGATTTTGAAAAGTTGAAACTTGAGCTGCAAAAGGTTGGAATTGTACTGAATCCTCCTGCAATAACAGGAGAAGAACTACACATACGGAAATTCCTGTTACATATATTCAGGCTTTCAAGACGTTCCCTCATCAATGATATCCTGAAAATGTCATCTTGCAGTGATATTGAACAGCACATTGAATACGGCCTCTTGGAATTTGAAGATACGTATGCAAGATCCTTTAACGAAAGAGGATTCAATAATGTAAGAGATTATCTTATCATTGCAACACTACGAATCTTGCAAGGGAATTTTTTGGACAGTCCAGGCATTGTAGATAAGAAATTTTTGGAATCTACCCAAGAGTTTCAACTTGCCAATGATTTCTTTACCCCTACGTTTTTCATGCAAGATGGCAATATACAGCTCAATAGTGCTGAGATGATAATGTTGACAAACTATCTCGTAGCCTCATTTGATGTAAATGCGTCTCTTTGCACCGAACACAACGCATCTCATGTGAGAAAGCAAGTTAGGATCATGTTGGAAAAATTGGGTGTCATGTTCGGGGTAGAGATTAGCTGCAGCTCTGATGAGTTCTATACCCTTTCAAACTATATCATCACATTGGTGTATCAAGCGCACCATGGGTTTTGCAGCACAAGCATGGATAGCATAATAATGCAGGAAAATGAAACCCAAGCAAAAATCAATGACCTTTTGCTTTCGCTTGAGCAGACACTCGATTTTACCATGACCAAGGAAGAGGTGAATTTTCTTACGTTATCGCTAATTCAAGTAATTGATAATTCCCAGTCCAATCGCAAAGAAAAGAACGCTCTATTGGTATGTACTTTTGGTATTGACAATTGTTCGAGAATTGCCCATGAGTTGCAGTTGTTCTTTTGGGTCAAGTTTGCTGCAATTATCCCAATTTTCAAGCTGAAATTCAAATTGGATGAATCTATCGACATCATATTCACCACCATTGATATAGAGATAGATACTGATATTCCCATAATTAAAATCAAACCGATCATTTCTTTGGAAGACATGCTGGAACTAAAGCAACATTATCTGATGAAACCGCTCAGCAAAAAAATCGATCTCGATGTGTTCCGCCTGTCACCCGGCCCATTCCAATAATTGGTCTGCCTACCTCACAAGCATACCAATCAATCCTGCAGGGCATATTGGGATACATTAGTTCATTGTCCCTGTATCCTGCTTGAAAGGTTTGAATCCAGCTCCTGAAGAAACCTTCAAGGTCCCGTCGCTTAGGACAGCAACATACTCAAGATCCACCTCATAGGTTCTTTTCAGAAGTCTTATCAAGGATTCCCCTTTTTCAAACCCTACAAGGAAAAAAGCTGTTGAAACCAGATCGGTGAACAAGGGAGCCGAACTGATGATGGATACGCTTTGCAGTTCCAGATTATGGGGATATCCAGTTCGTGGATCCAGAATGTGATGGTACACTTTTCCTTCAATTGTAAAGTAATGTTCGTACCAGGAAGATGTCGCGATTGCTTTGTCCACCAATGGGACAGTACCTAAAATGCTGTTGGTCTCCTGTGGGTCCCGAATGGCTGTGATGAGAGGGGCCCCTGTCTGAATTTTGCCACCATGCACATAGAGGTTCCCACCATAATCGATGACTCCATGGGAAATCTTGTTTTTCCGTAACAGATCGAGGGCTAATCCTAGAGCAAACCCTTTTCCCGATGCCCCTGGGTCAAGTATCATGTTACTTTGAGAAAATGTAATGGTTTTCCTCTTCTGATCTAGGTGAATATGCTGATACCCAACCCTTTTGAGAACCTGTTCGATGGTTGAATAATCCGGCACCTTAGGCTCGTCATTGAGAAAATCCCACAATCGGACCAGAGGTCCGATTGTAGGGTCGAATGCACCTTCTGTCATTTTAGCAATAGTCAGGTTGTAGGGCAAGGAAGCAAGCAACAACGATGAAATAGGGTAGGGAACATCAACGACGTACGAACAGTTCATTCTTGAAAGTTCAGAATTTTTGTCGTACATGCTTAACGTTGACTCCACCTCAAGTGCAGATTGTCTGATTTCCTGAAGCGCTTTCTCTACCGACACCTCATCGTCTGCGCTTGCCTGTACCCTACAAACCGTATCATATGCTATAAATGAAAGTTCGCCTGTAATCAAGAAAGCCCGTCCTTTGTAACCTCTGCCTGAATGACAGTTGCTAGTCGGAGATAGTTGTCATACTCAGGATTCCGTTTGCGCGAGCCGGTATCCGTTGTCCAAGGCAATCCTTGAATATCCAAGAGGTCTTGGCTCGCAATAACCTTTTGCTCAAGAAGGTCGAATGTGGTGTTGAAGCCATCAGGATAAGCGGGTTCGTACTCAAGGCAATAATATTTGCTCTGCCTGTAATACTGTTGTAACGATTCATCAGATATTTCTTCTTGAGTGTCAGCAAATATTTCATCGTAAAAACATTGCACTATCTTGTTGTTTGTCACCACCACTTGAAGCCAGCCTGTAATCCCTCCACCAAAGTTCTGGGCATACCCATAGTATCGGCTACCGGAAGGCTTGTCCAATGAGGATGCAATAGTTTCAGCCAGGATGAGAAAGGACCTTCTTACACTATTCGACGCACCTACAACCAGATCAAACTCACCAGTCAAACGGTTTTCAGCGATCATTTGTTGCTCAACAGAGGTCAATCCATTGTTGAGGACCTTCAGCGTTTGGGCAGTCCGAGCCTTTGTTGCCTGGTAGAAACAGAAGCCGCTTCTTCTTTTAGCGATATTTTGAAACATCTGCTTATAGTAGGAAGGAGCAGTATCTTCATTAAATTCTACGTGCAAAATCTTCTTCGAATCTGTGACAACCTCTAGCTTCCCATGATAGCCGCTATCACCGACAAAATGAGGGGCAAAGTGATTTTCAGCAAAATGATAATCCCCAACAACCAATCCCAATGGAGGTTGAACTGTCCATGATAACTTTTCCAAGACGTCGATAGTCTCTTCACGTTTGCCAACGGGCTTTTTTCCTGTCCAAGTGTTCGACTTTATTGATTCCATGCTATGACCTTCTGTAATGTATTAGACAGCACCGTCTTTTTTCATTTCTTCAAGAACAACCTTTGCCATCCTCAGGTAGTTTGTCCATACGGGATAACAGGGGCGAACTTTCATGTCGAGATCTTTTTTCTGTGCAGTAGAAGTATTCCACAATGGACCGAGATCCTCCCCCTCGCTGTGAGGCAATCCTGAAAGATCGAGCATGTCTTGAGTCGCTACTACCTTCAAGTTGAGATTATCCATCTGGGTTCTGAATCCAACTAGGAAGGCATGCCTATCCCACGTCGGGGGAAATGGATCTTCATACGTGGGACAATCATATTTGCTCTGCCGATAGTATTTTTTTAGTTCGGGATGCATGATGTCCTCAGGATTGTCAGCGAATATCTCGTCAAACCGACAGCTGACTATCTTTTTGTCTTGTACCACTACCTTCAACCAACCTGTAAGACCGTACCCATACTCCTCGCTATAACTGTACAACGTCTCCTCTGAAGGCTGTGAAATTTGGGTTTCTACCTTTTCAGCAAGCTTCAATATTTTTTTGACGCTTCCAGATGCACTTGCAAGAAGGTCAAAGTCACCACGTATGCGCTGCTGTTCCAGCATTTGCTTTTCAACATGTTCGAATCCCAACGTAAGGACTACTCCAGCCTGTTTCATGCGGTCTTTGGTGTATTGCCACATACTATAATCACTACGGCGTTTAGAGATACCACAATAGAGATGGTTGTAATATGAGGGTGCGGTGATCTCATTTAATTCAATGAAGATCATGGTACCGTTTGCCTTTACGACCTCGAATATTCCAAGATGACCAGGATCTGAAGGGAATTGGCCCTCTACACCCTTGTAGTATGGGGGGAACCGTTCCTCGATGTGATAATAATCACCTTTTAGCAATCCTTTGGGTGGTTGCACAGTCCAAAATGGTAGTTGCATACTATTAGGCCTCCTCTGCCTTGGTTACCTTGTCTAAGGTGATTGCCTCTTGGACAACTTTTGCCATTCTCATATAGTTATTCCATACAGGTGACCGGGGACGAGTTACTGATCGTTTCGTAGCATCACTATTAGAAATCAGATCGATATCATCCTTACTGGGCTTGTCCCAGACAATGCCCATATCTGGCCCTTCTACACAGGGAAGTCCTGCTATGTCAAACAAATCTTGAGTCTCACAAACCTTCTTGTTTAGCAGATCACTAAGATCTTTGAAGCATACCAACCAAGCATGTCTGTCCCAGCCTGATGGGAACGGGTCTTCATATGTTGTGGAAAAGTATTTGCTCTGGCGATAGAACTGTTTCAGATCATCATAGACAATCTCATCAGTGTGATCTGCAAAAATCTCGTCGTAAAAGCATTTGACTATACGTCCTGCATCAACCACAACCTGCAGCCAACCGGTCAGCCCATAGCCAAAATCCTCAACATAGCCATAGTAGCGTTGTGCACCTTTGGATGGAGAATTCATTTGGTGGTAGATGTCTTTGGTAAGCCCAATCATACTTTTCATGGAGAATGAAGCACCGGTTAGCAAATCAAAGGTTCCATTCAAATTTTGTGTATCAAGTATTTGGTCCTCAACATGCTTGAATCCATTGGCTAGCACCTTTCCATAGGCAACGCTTCTTCGCTTATCATGGAAATCTTGGAAAAACTGAAATTCAGTCCTTCTTTTGCTTACATTCTGAAAATGTCTCACATAATAGTTTCCCATTGTCGTCTCATTGAATTCAGCGAAGAGAATCTTACCGTCATCATCGGTCGCTACATCCAATTCACCAAGATGCCCGCTATCACCCCAGCGGCCGCTATAGCGCAAGTCGGCATGATAATAAGCTCCTGTGACCAAACCCTCATAGGGAGGTTGAACCGTCCAATCGATTAATTCTGATTCATTGTCCTCGTGCCATGGTCCTTTGCCCAACCAAGTAATTTTCTCCATGATATTCCTCCTAATAGCAATACGTAATGAAATAGGTTCTATATGTTCTGCAGTCTTTCCGTCCTGGAACACGTACAGAAATGGCCTTTGGTAAACTCCTGCAGTTCCGGATCAACCCCAACGCAACGGTCATCCTGGTACAGGCACCGTTTGAAAAAGCGACAGCCTGGTTCCGGGTTGATGGGACTGGTCAACTCTCCGGTCAGTTTTACCCGTTGCATCTTATGATGGAAACTGGGGATAGGTATTGCGGAAAGCAGTGCCTGCGTGTAGGGATGTATCTGCTTCTTAAACAGTTCATCAGATGTAGCTGTCTCTACTAGCTGACCTAGGTACATCACCGCAATAGTATCTGAAAAGTACTTAACCACTGACAGGTCATGGGTTATGAATAGGTATGTCAATCCAAATTCCTTCTGTAAGTCCTTGAGAAGGTTGAGTACTTGAGCCTGGATGGACACATCAAGGGATGATACGGGTTCATCACAGACAATGAACTGTGGTTGTAGGGCCAATGCTCGTGCAATACCGACTCTTTGACGCCTTCCGCCATCCAATTCATGGGGATATGCATTAACGAGTCTCGGACTTAACCCGACGACATCCATCAATTCCTCTACCTTTGCCTCCACACCGGATCGCTTTGGATATTTCTTATAGATGACCAATGGTTCAGCAATGATTTCACTGATGGACATCCTAGGGTTCAATGAGGAGAAAGGATCCTGAAAGATGATTTGCATCTCTTCCCGAAGGGTATGCAATTGTGACTTTTTCATGCTGCATATATCTTTTCCATTAAATCGTATGCTCCCCCCTGTAGCTTCATGTAAGCCAAGTATGAGCCTTCCTATTGTTGATTTCCCACATCCTGATTCCCCTACAAGCCCTAGGGTACCCCCACGTTGAATGGAAAAATCAACTCCATCTACAGCATGTAATAAACCTTTTTTGGTTTTGAAATATTTTTGTAGGCCCTTGACCTCCAGAATATTATCGGCCACGTTGTACCTCCAGCAAAAACTCAGGGGCTTGAACAATTCCCTGGTGTATCAGGCATCTTACGATTTGTGTCCCGCCTATGTTGCTCGTCTCGGGATGTGTCTTGCTACAAGCTTCGGCGGCATATGGGCAGCGCGGATGAAATGAGCATCCAGAAGGGAGATCGGTAGGATCAGGCATCTGCCCTATGATCGGTTTGAGCCTGTCGGTATTCTGGTCGAGTGAAGGTATTGAGTCGAATAGGCCTATCGTGTATGGATGGCTGGGATGGGTGAAAATTTCTTCAAGAGTGCCAACTTCTACTATTTCCCCCGCATACATGATCGCCACCCGGTCACAAACCTGGGCAACGACCCCTAGATCATGAGTTATGAGTATTAGGGAAGTGTCAAGCTTCTGCTTGAGCTCGTTCATCAATTCAAGGACTTGGGCTTGGATAGTTACGTCCAATGCTGTAGTGGGTTCGTCTGCCAATATCAGCCGAGGAGAACAAGCGATACTGATGGCAATGACAACTCGTTGTTTCATGCCGCCTGAGAACTGGTAAGGATATTCATCATACCGATCGCGAGGAATACCTACCAGTTCAAGCATTTCACATGCTTTTTCCCTAGCTTGCTTTTTTGAACAACCCTCATGGAGAAGCACTACTTCAGAGATTTGTTCCCCTACCGAGTATACGGGATTCAGACTGGTCATGGGATCCTGGAAGATGCATGAGATTTCTTTTCCCCTGATATGCTGGAGGGTTCCCAGCGGTTCTTTAAGCAGGTCCTTTCCATCAAAAAATATTTCACCTTGTAAGATTTTTCCCGGAGGGTCTGGAATAAGTCGAAGAACACTCAAGGCAGTAGTCGTCTTGCCTGCTCCAGTCTCTCCCACAAGTCCAAGGTTTTCTCCTCGTGCCAGACTAAGACTAAGGTTATTCACCGCATGCACAACTTCTTCGTCTGCGTCGTACGTAACGACAAGGTTCTTGATTTCTAACAAATTCTTATCACTCATGTGTATTCCTCAGTTCTTCAGTTTGGGATCAAGTGCGTCTCGCAGGCCATCGCCAAGGAGGTTTAATGAGAGAATCGAAAGCATGATTGCAATTCCAGGGAAAGCACATACCCACCAGGCGTAACGAATATACTGACGTCCTCCACTTAGCATAGACCCCCATTCAGGGGCCGGTGGTTGAATCCCCAACCCAATGAAACTTAATCCGGCGATTGACAATATTGAACCGGCTATACACAAGGTTGCTTGTACAATTACAGGAGCCATAGCATTTGGAATGATGTGCCGGATGATGATTCGCTTGTCATCAGCACCTATAGCCCTGGCTGCCTCGATGAACTCTTCATTGCGTAATGAGATCACAGAAGCTCGAACAACACGAGAAAAGGGTGGGACATTAGAAATTGAAATGGCTATTAGGAGGTTGCGAAGGTTTGGCCCAAGGGCAGCAACTATGGCAATAGAGAGCAAAATGCTCGGGATTGCTAAAAAAATATCCATGATGCGCATGATGACATTATCAATTCGGTTGCCAGCATATCCTGCAATAGCACCCAAACCACCTCCAACCAGGGTCGCAATGGCTATGGTTGCAAAGGCTACTGGTAGTGAAACCCTAGCCCCATGGGCAATTCTAGCCAAGATGTCACGGCCGAATTCATCTGTTCCAAGCCAATGCTCTCGAGATGGGGGGGTTAGTCTGACCGATGCATTCTGCTGGATGACCATTGTGTCATAATCAAAAAGGAGGTCGGCAAAAATTGCCAAGAGACAAAGCAAGGAAAGAATTATCAATCCCGCAATTGCCATCTTGTTGCGTCTAAGCCGTTTTAGAATTGTCAGTGTTTGAGACTTTTTTTTGTGTGTAATTTCTGTCATGTTTGGATCTCTCACTTGTACTGGGCTCGGATACGTGGATCAAAGAATGCGTACAAAATATCTATCAAGAGGTTTATCACAGTAAACATCGCTGCCATTACCAAAACGATTGCTAACACGATAGGAGTATCCTTTAGGCGGATTGCATCGACAAGCAACCTTCCAATGCCCGGCCAAGAAAATACTGTCTCAACCAAAACGGCTCCACCGATGGCAAACCCAAATTGCAGTCCTATTGTTGTTATTACAGGAATCATGGCATTACGCAGCGCATGCTTAATAATCACTTTGTATTCCTTGACACCTTTGGCTCTGGCTGTACGAACATAATCCTGGCGTATGGTCTCCAGCATGGATGAACGGGTCATCCTGGTAATCATCGCCAAGGAGTTTGCCCCCAATGTCATTGCTGGAAGAATAATTGATTTGGCACCATTGAAATTAGCCGAAGGAAACCAACCTAACTTTGCAGCGAACACTAATATCAGCATAAGGCCAAGCCAGAAGTTAGGCATCGATACACCGACCAAAGCTGCGAACATTGAAGCGGAGTCCAAAAAAGAGTATTGTCGGGTTGCGGAAATAGTCCCAAGAGGAACTCCAATAACAATAGCAAAGACAAGTGATGATAAGGCTAATATGACTGTATTGGGGAGCCTTGCAGCAATCTCAGTAGCTACTGATCTCTTCGTAGAATAGGAAATACCAAAATCACCTCTCACAACATCCAGAATATATTGTACATATCTGAAAAGGAATGGCTGGTCCAATCCGAGTTCCTGTGTCATTGCAGCATGAGCTTCCGGACTATAGTTTTCTCCTAGATACATCTGGACGGGATCCCCTGGAGTGAGGGCCATGATGGAAAAAACAATGAAACTTACGCCTAATAAGACAGGAATGAGCATAATGACCCTTTTGAAGATGTAATTAAACATGAACACTCCTCACCCTTGTGTAGTACATGCAATGGAGTTTCACCTCACAACGAAGTCATGAGATGAAACTCCAACTCTATAGATTACTTTTCGAAATATGTGCCATATATTGAATGTGAACTACCGGGATAGACCTTGAAGCCTTGGACATTCTTTTGTGTCCCTACATTCAGATATGGAACAGCAATAGGAATCAAGGGGAGCTGGTCAGCTACAATAGCCTGCACTTCGCCATAAAGGTTCTTTGCAAGTTCCGTATCCGTAGTTACCGATGCTTGGTCAAGTTTTGAATCTATCTCTGGTGTTGCCCAGAATGAACGGTTGCCTGACAGACCAAAAGAGACCGTGTGATACATTGCCCGCAGCATGCTGTCCGAATCAATTGATGTTTTTGAAAGGAAGAATAGATCATGTTCCCCTTTGCCTGTTGCAGCATAGAAGCTGCCTTGTTCCATCGATTTGACAGTACTTTCGATCCCTACTTTTCTCAGCTGGTCCTGAATAACCACTGCAGCATCCCGTTGCAGCTGTCCATCAGCACACCAGAGGGTTGTCTTGAAACCATTAGGATAGCCTGCTTCAGTTAGGAGTTGTTTTGCTTTTTCGAGATTGGTCGGATATGACACCGTGTCTTTTGCATAACCCAATAGGGAAGGAGTCAACATGGTATTGAAGGCAGGGTCAGCAACTCCACTCCAAACTATGTCAATGATATCTTGTGTATTCAAAGCATATGCAATTGCCTTTCGAACCCTCACATCACGAATGATTGGTTTTGTCGCATTGAAACCAAGATACCATACAGTAAGGCCTGCCTTCACATTTAGGTTCAACTTTGGATTTTTCTTGATGGTTTCTAGGTCTGTTATAGCAAGATCATAAGCCATATCAAGTTCGCCGGTTTCCAGTCCAATTGCTCTGTTGATCGCTTCTGGGATGTGTTTGATCACTAAGCGTTTGATTGCAGGGGCACCTCCATAATAGTCTTGGAAAGCTTCCAAAACGATATCGCCGCCTAATTCCCAAGATACAAACTTGTATGGGCCTGCTCCAACGGGGTTTGCATTGAAGGAAGTGCCATCTGTTGCTGCTTTTTCACTTATGATCGAAGCGGCATCGAGGGTCAGGCGATACAACAGGGCGTTGAAAGGCTCCTTGGTAACAATTTTAATTGTGTAGTCATCAACTATTACAATATCTTTGATGATTAGGTAGTTATAGTTTACCCCATTGCTGGCAATGCACCTTTCCAAGCTGAATTTTACATCACTTGCCTTCATTTCTTCGCCATTATGGAACTTAACACCTTTCCGTAAATTGAAGAGTGTTGTGGTTTCGTCCAAAACTTTCCAAGATACAGCCAATTTGGGGACAAGATTCATGTCTCCATCAAGCTGTACGAGTCGGTCAAATATCTGTGTTGAAACACGGTAACTCGCCAAAGAAGCTTGGACATGGGGGTCAAGATGAATTGGAGCATCCGGCATTGCAACTACAAGTGTATCCTTTTCCTCTTGAGTCGCTTCCTTTGATCCCGTTGCAGATACACTGAGAATCAACAAGAATCCTACTACTAGCATCAGTAAAGCTTTTTTCATGATCGTCTCCTCTTTGATATGTGTATATCCACCTAAAGATGGATATGAGAAACAAAACCACCCCAATTCCCCATGCAAAGGGTTGCATCAGTATCCGATGCCAATCGGTCAACAGTACCAGTTCCGCAAAGGAGCCTTGATTGGCATGGTAGGGCCAAAGTGCATGTAGAACCCTCATTCCCTTTGGCCGCAATTGTGTTTGCCTTTTATCAAAATTGATAATTACTACCATATTTTCGGGTAGCGAGTGTAAACAGTCAACTTATAAAAATTTTCAAATTTTTACAGCTTTTTGAAAAAATGTAGTGTATATGTATGCAGTGTACTGTATAGGATTGTTCTCTTTTGGGATACATGGATACGCAAGGGCTGGATTATCATCTCCAATATCAGTATGGTAGCTACAGAAAGAGGGTGTCTGCTGATGATTACGTTTATGAACAGGTTGCTACGGCTGTTTTTTGGATTGTTCCTGTATGCGGTAGGGATCGTTCTCACCATGAACGCCAATATCGGCTATGCCTCATGGGAGGTGTTCCATGCAGGTCTTTCCTCAGTATTTGGGATCCAGATAGGTACGATCTCCATCCTTGTAGGGTTGGTCCTCTGCCTCGTCTCCCTGGTTGTTGGTGAAAAGCTCGGGTTAGGGACCTTGTGTAATATGATATTTGTCGGCGTGTTCATGAATCTCCTGCTTGGCTTGGGTGTGATTCCCTCCCTTTCCAACTTCGCCCTTGGAGTCTTGCAGATGGTAGGTGGCCTTTTTGTCATTGCCATAGCCTCCTTCTTCTATATCTCCTCAGGCTTTGGGGCCGGGCCTAGAGATAGCATTATGGTGATTCTCACTCGTAAGACAACATTTTCGGTTGGGATCTGCCGAAGTGGCATTGAGATTCTTGTAGTCATCATCGGAGCCCTGCTAGGAGGTTCCTTTGGCGTAGGAACCCTGCTTGCCGCCATTCTCATCGGCTTTTGCATTCAGCTGACCTTCAGGATGTTCCGTTTCGACCCCACTGAAGTGGTGCATGAAACATTCTTTGATACCTTCAGGAACCTTGCCAAGGTGAAGACAGCAGAACAGCCTCCCGTTATCTGAGGAAGGCTGTTTGCTGTTGGGATGGTGGTCCTTGCTCTCTGTCAGCAGGTGACCCTATCTTCATTTTGCGCATACGACGCTACATCAGCCTCTCTACCCAACTGTTCTATAAGATGCAACAGCTCATCAAGCTTCTGGTGGTCGAGTAGGGGATTGAGCAGGGTGAACTTCAGGAATGTCTTTCCGGCATAGACTGTCTGGCCAATGACCACACCCTTGTCGTGCAGCAAGAGTCTACGGACCCTCTTGTTGACCGCATCGGAATTTTGCAGTCTGAACACAACCGAGCTGATCTCAGGCCTGATTGCAACCTCAAAAGAAGGGTTGCCAGAAAGTCTCTCATACAAGTACGCCGCGTTCCCGATACAGGTATCCACTATTGCCGCATATCCATCCTGACCACGTGTAAGGAAGGCCATCCATACCTTGAGGGCATCGAAGCGTCTTGTGGTCTGCATCGATTTGCCCACAAGGTTGGTATACCCATCCTCCTCATCCTCTTCGCGGTTCAGATAATCGGCATGGAGGGAGAAAGCCTCCAGGCTTTTGCCTTCCTTGACCAGGAAGGCTCCGCAACTGATGGGAAGCAGGAACATCTTATGAAAATCCACTGTTATGGAATTACAATCCCCAATGGGTCCCAGACGGTTCTTAGATTGCTCGGAGAGCTGCACACCACTGCCATAGGCAGCATCGGCGTGGAGCCAGAGGTTATGCCTCTTGCAGACAGCACGCAACTCCTTGACAGGATCGATGCTGCCATAGTCAGTGGTTCCCAAGGTAGCGACAACACAGAAGGGGATGAGACCCGCTTCCTTATCCAGAAGTATGAGATCTTCCAAGGCCTGGCTGTCCATCCTGCACAGCTTGTCGGTGGGTACCTTACGCACAGCATCGTAGCCAAGGCCCAACAGGTGGGAACTCTTCTCCATGGAGAAGTGGGAAACCTCTGATGTGTAGAGGCGAAGCTTGGCAAAGGAAGGGGGCAGACCAAGCTTCTTCACGTCATGCTTGAGGATGGCATTGCAGAACCAGTCCCGGGCAAGGGTAAGGCCGCTGAGATTTGATTGGCTTCCCCCGGAGGTGAAGATTCCGTCACTCTCCTCTCCATACCCATACAGCTTGCAGAGCTCTCTGATGACCTGAACCTCGATCTCAGTGGCGATGGGCGACTGGTCCCAGGAGTCCATCGACTGGTTGAAGGTTGCAATGATCAGTTCGCTACAGATGCTCTCCAAGAGGGCAGGGCTGTGCAGGTGTGCCAGGTAGTCGGTTGAGGAGGTCCTCAGGAAGTTGGGAAGGATCGTCCTTTTGACCTCCTCAAGGACTTGGGCGAAGCCAAGACCTTGGGAGGGAAGCAGGGTAGTCCTCCCGATAAGCTCCTGGAGCTCTTGGGGGCTTTTCCCTGCATAGGCCGCATTGTCAGTGATTGAGGCGAGTATCGCATCAAGTGTCTGCTCGAGCATCTGGGTAAAAACTTCCTTGGCCTCCTGTTCGCAGGTAAGAAAGAACAGGGGGTTGGGTTTCTCTTCCTTAGGCCTCATCTGCATCCACCTTGCGAATCGCCTGTTCAAAGGTTGCAAGCATGATGTCAATCTCTTCATAGCTGACATTCAAGGCACACAGACAGCGCATCACTGAGCCATAACGACCACCTTTCTCCATGATGAGGCGATGCTCGAAGCACTCCTTCTGGATCTTGGCGGCGATGGTACCGTCAGGGGGAAGGGATCCCAAGCAGTCCTTCTTCCCATTGGGGTCGACAAACTCGATCCCGATCATCAGGCCTTTGGCCCGAATGTCCCCTATGATGGAGATCTCACCCTTCAGGGAGAGCAACCTCTCTTTGATATAGGCACCTTTTTTTGTGACTTCTGCAAGAAAATCAGGATTGCTTACACGCTTCATCACCACCGTTCCAGCAGCCATGGCAAGCTGGTTGCCACGGAAGGTGCCGGCATGGGCCCCGGTTTCCCAGAGGTCAAGATCCTTATGATAGATGACCACGCTCATCGGCTGGCTGCCTCCTATTGCCTTGGAGGCGAGAATGACATCGGGCGTAATTTCGGCATGTTCAAATGCGAAGAACTTTCCTGAACGGCCGATGCCGCACTGGATCTCATCGACTATCATCGGGATGCCCAGTTCCTGGGTAACTCGCCTGACAGTCTGGAGGAACTTGGCAGGAGCAGGGATGACCCCTCCTTCACCCTGGATAGGCTCCAGAATGACAGCCGCCGGTCTTGTTATGCCACTTTCGGGGTCTTTGAGAGTCTTTTCGAAGTAAGCGCATGCGGCATCGATGCCAGCCTCCCCTCCAAGTCCAAAGGGACAGCGGTATGAGTAGGGGTAGGGCATGAAGTGTACATCACTCATAAGACCGTTTACACGGTTCTTTGCCGTGAGGTTGCCGGTAAGGGCCAAGGCCCCATGACCCATGCCATGGTAGCCACCGCCAAAGGCAATGACCGAAGAGCGTCCTGTAGCTGTCTTGCACAGCTTGATGGCGGCGTCAACTGCATCGGTTCCTGAAGGGCTGCAGAACTGAATCTTTCCGTTGGTCTGCAACTCCTCGGGGAGAAGGGAGAATATGGTCTCTACGAACCTGTCTTTTGTGGGGGTGGTAAGGTCCAGTGTATGGAGGGGGGCACCTGAGGTAATGAGGTCGACCATTGCCTGGTTCACCTCGTCGTCGTTGTGCCCTAGGGCGAGGGTCCCTGCTCCGCAGAGGAAGTCGAGGTATGAGTTCCCCTGTACATCCTCGATCCAAGACCCTTTGGCCTTGTGTATCGCTATGGGGAATTTCCTCGGATAGCTTCTTGCATTCGATTCGGTCTTGTTCTGACGGTCAAGGTAGGTCTTGTTCAGGTCTAGCTGCAGGTTTTCGTTCATTACCTTTTGCCCTTTCTAATCCATGTTGAATTTTGTACCAAAGATGGGAGTATTTGGCCCTTTTGTATTAAGTTTTCCCAACAGCCAAGGCTTGGTGGGATGTGCTGTTGCGTATAAACGAACCGTCCATGCGCGAGAAAAGATAATACCAGCTATAGGGCAGTTGTACCAGCATCTTGCCTCTGCAATCGTGAAAAAATTGCCTCGGGACAATTTTTTCACAAAGATGGTAAAAAAATTTGGCTCATCCGCATTTCTGGTGGTCAATAGGGGGTAGAAGATATTCAGAACAGTTCCCAAAGAGCTTATCTTTTACCTCCTGCTTGAGGGTATAGGGAAGGAAAGCATACTTGATCCTTAGGAAGAAATACTCGAAATCCCTGAATCCCCAAGCAGCCCTCTTTATCACCTTTATGGTATTCATACAGCCTTCGATGATTCCTGAGGTTACAGGATACTTTGCATGCATGATTATCTGTTCGGTATACTTTCTCTTCTTTGATGCGAAGTTCACCAGCTCCTCAATGCCTGACAGCTCACACATACAGAGCCATTTCTCCCATTCCGTACGTATTACCATCTCGCCTCGAATCTCATACAAAGCCCGTAGCTGATGATACAGTAGCGAGACCTTGCTGATCTCCTCATTCATCTCCATCAGACGTCCAAGCTGTAGCTGCCCGTCAAATTCGGCAAGGGTCTTTGCCTGTGAAGAGTCCCTCATCTTGGGGGTGAACAGCAGGTAGTTCGCATGCTTGAACATCCTGTATCCCTCCTCATTGCCTTCCGCCCTCAGTTTCCTGGCTATCCTGAGGCGCACCTTGTCCATGACATCGGTGAGGAAGTTCGCTGTCATATGATAGCGGTCGGAAACGATGTCCACATGAGGAAGTTCCTTCTTGAAGAAGGTTGCATAGGTGTGGTTCTGGTCCATAGACACGCATTGGAGATTCCTATAGAAATCCTTGCTGTACAGGGAGAAGAAGGGCTTGAACTCTTCGGTTGTCCGTCCCTGGCAGATGAACAGAGGCTGCTTGTTGGAGATGTCCAGCACTAGCGATGCATACTGGTGTCCCTTGAGGATGGAGAACTCATCCACTGCTATGGACTTCACATCCTTGGGCTCTGGGATGTTTGCCTCCACCTCAAGCAGGTACTCCTTATGCACCCTGCGCACCATATCCTCCTTGAGGTTCAGGATCCTTGCTGTAGTGCGGATATTGGCATTCGGGGCATCCATCATGTCGCAGATTTTCTTGGCCAGGTCGATGGTCACATGCCTGGTCTTGAACTGAAAAGGGACTGTCTCGGTAAACATCAGGTCACAGCATGGGCATAGGCCTCTGCGTTTGCCGACATGCCAGAAGGTTCTCTTATAGGGTGGGATGGGCTCAGCGTACAAGGGTTTCTTGTCTGGACGAAATCCGTAGTTGACAGCCACAGCACCGCAATCAGGACAAATAAGATCCTCGGTGCTGGTGAAATGGAGATGGATATCCGAACCGGATATTCGTTGCTTGGCTAATCTGAAGGGTTTACATGGCAGGTGAATACTGATAATTTGTTCTTGCAGCTCGATAGGTTGCATGGCAGTCTCCTTGTTTATTGGTGGTACAACAAACATAGCAGAGACTGCCTTTTCTATCCTATACACTTTGAAAAATATCTGAATTATCTACTTGACCACCAAGAATGCGGAAGAACCAAAAATTTGATGCAGGGCTGGACAAGCTTATTATAATAGTGTATTAGTTAGCTAGTTCACTAATGTAACCAAGGAGGCATATATGGCCAAAGAGATAGGAAGCGGACTAACAGCCCTTGCAGGGGGTGTTTCGGCGAATGACAGGGTGATCCTGATGCAAGACATAGGATTCTCCTATGGGAAGAGGCCTCTGTTCACGCATTTGAATCTTGAGATCAAGCGGGGGAATATCTACGGCTTGTTGGGTAAGAACGGATCAGGGAAGACAACCTTGCTCAAGTTGCTCTGTGGGCAGCTGTTCCCTGATGAGGGGTATACAGCGGTGTTGGACTTCGATCCCATAAAGCGTAAGCCCGATATGCTCAGCGAGATATTCTATCTTCCTGAAGAGTTTCCCCTACCCAAGATGAAGGCTACAGAGTATCTTGGGATGAACTCAGTATTCTACCCCAGATTCGACCATCCTATGTTTGCACAATTCTGCAAGGACTTTGATCTGGACATGCAGCAGAACCTCAATGAGATGTCGCTGGGACAGAAGAAAAAGCTGTTGCTTGCATTTGGCCTTGCCTCCAATACATCGCTACTCATTCTTGATGAGCCGACAAATGGGCTGGACATCCCTTCCAAGAGACAGTTCCGTCAGACTGTCGCCTCAGCAATGACTGAGGACAGGACCTTCATCATCTCCACACACCAGGTGCGTGATATGGAGAACCTCATAGACCCCCTGATCATCCTGCATGATGGGGCCATCATATTCAATGATGAGGTCGCATCCATCACCGACAAGTATGTGATGAGCCTTGTTTCCGGCGATCCCCAACAGGATACGGCGGTGGTCTACAAGGAGAAGGTCCTTGGTGGCTGGATGATCCTAAAGGAGAGGGAAGAGAGTGACGATGCCCAAGGCCAGCCTTTGGACCTGGAGACGCTCTTCAATGTCGTGGTAGAGAATCCTACCCTTATGCAAGGAGGTGTACAATGAATCGATTCGGCCTGTTGATTAACCGAGAAATACAGACGAGCAAGCGGGATCTTTCGATCTATGCCCTGACTCTTTTTCTGATATTGTTCGCTAGCGAGACTATCCGTTCCTTCGTCTCCCAGTACTCCCAAGTAGGCTTCGGCCCTGCCGGGTATGCCAGCCTGTTCCCCAATTTCCTGATTCTGGGGGGCCTGATCATAACCAGCCTCTCGTTTGCAGATGACATGTTCAGCAAGAACGGACAGCAACAGTGGCTGATGCTTCCCGCAACCTCGCTGGAAAAATTCCTTGCAAAGGGATTGTTGTCAGCCTTTGCCTATCCGATAGCCCTGGTTGTGGTATTTTTCCTCTCTTCTGTGATAACCGAGCCCATACAGCTGCTCTTCTTTGGGGACCCCATCACACTGTTCAACCCGTTTACCAGGGATGTTGCCTCGCAGTTTGCCTTGTACTGGGTCTGGCAGTCGATATTCCTGTTGGGTGCCACCTATTTCCATAAGGGACACTTCTTCAAGACAGTTCTGGCGCTAGGGGTCATCGGCATCGCATTTGCCTCCCTGGCCCTGCTGTTTGTGAAGATCGTATTCTCCATCAAGTACGGCTCAGCGCTGAGAACCTTTGATGTGGTCTTCTCGTTTGACTCGCTGCTGTTCAACCCGGCAAATGGTGCTGTAGGGGCCTTCAGGGTGCTGGGCAAGCTACTCTACTATGTCGCCCTTCCTCTGTTCTGCTGGGTTACGGCATTCTTCAGGGTTCAGGAGGTCCAAGCAACAGATGCAGTTTAATAATCGCTCTCCCATATATTTGCAGATAGCACAGTATATCCATGACCTTATCATCAGCTCATCGTGGGTTGAGGAGGAACGTATCCCCTCTGTTCGCGATATGGCGATGCAACTTGAGGTCAATCCCAATACGGTCATAAGGACGTACTCGATGTTACAGGAAGAAGGTATCCTGGAGAACCAGCGGGGCATAGGATACTTTACCGCCAAGGGTGCCAAGAAGGAGGTCCTCAAGAAACGGCGTGATCACTTCATCAAGAGTGAGCTTCCCAACCTCTTCGATTCCATGAGGAAACTGGATATCACCCTCGAGGAGATAGAGACCTATTTCCTCCTATTCAATAAGGAGCACGACTACAATGAAATCCAATCATAAGAAAAGTAATAGGATGCTGATCATGGGGGGAATCTTCCTGGTCGTATATCTCTTGGCAAGCATCATCTTCAGCTCATTCATGCTTGAGAGGCAAATGATGCAAAATCCCAGGAACAGGCAAGTCACCTACACCAATGTTACCGTACGAAACGGCGTGTTCCCAGGGATATTCTTTGTAGATTAGATCGACATTTGGATAGGGGCTGACACCCAGTGCCACAGGTGGTTACTGACAGTAAGGGTGTCAGCACCTTTGCCTTCAAGCTTAGCAAGGGTTTGTTAGCATTTCTCCACTTCCGTACTCTCCATTTTCTGCTATCGGCGCATCTCCTCACCAGAAGGGATGCGCCGATTTTGTGCACCGAAGGCTAGATATGGGAAGATGGTTCTGGAAATTCGGCCATCGGCTCTCATGCGTTCAAGCATCCCTGCAAATAAGAGTTCCATTCTTCCTGCAAAGAGTGGTATCATTATCACCACAAGCTGAGTATGGGATTGGTTTGGATGCTCCCTTGACCCTAGTGCTTCCCAGTATTGGAACTGAAATGGAATGGTCTGCCATTCTGGAACCAGATAAAAAAATGAGGTCTGCCATTGTGTAAAAAAGAAGAGGCTGTCAGCATCCCACATCTGGAACTGAAAGCGGTCTCAAAGACCTTCGTCGGATCTCGAAATACGGTTGTTACCGCTGTTGATAATTTTTCGCTTGCAGTACAGAGAGGTGAGGCGATAACCATCATCGGACCTTCAGGCTGTGGAAAAAGCACTACCTTGAGGATGATCGGTGGCTTCCTCACCCCTGATAGCGGGGAAATCCTTCTCAATGGCGTCTCGTTGAAGCACAAGGGTCCGGAAGAGAGGACCATCCCGATGGTATTCCAGAACTATGCCCTGTTTCCCCATATGAATGTATTCGAGAACATGGCATATGGCTTGAAATCTCGAAAAAGACCCTTGGATAGCATTCACCATGATGTTGCCATGATGTGCCAAATGCTCAATTTGGTCGGTACGGAAGAACGATTTCCCCACCAGCTTTCCGATGGGCAGCAGCAAAGGGTTGCATTGGCAAGGGCTCTGGTACTCAAGCCGGAGCTTCTCCTGTTCGATGAACCGCTCTCCAACCTGGATGCAAGGCTGAGGCTGCAGACAAGGCGCGAGATCAAGAAGATGCAGAAGTTGCTTGGCATAACCACCATCTATGTCACCCATGATCAGAGTGAGGCCCTGAGCATGCCCGACAAGGTGGTGGTGATGAACCGGGGAACCATCATACAGGTAGGGCCTCCACGGGAGGTGTACAACAACCCACAAACCCCTTTCGTCGCAGATTTCATAAGCAATGCAAATTTTTATGAAGGGCAAATACTTGATGTTACCGAAGATTTGGTTACAGTTGCCTTTTGTGGTCTCAAATATTCACTCTTGCCGGCACAATGTGATGAAGTCTTTCAGAAGGGTTGTGGGGTTTTTGTGGCAATCTTGCCTCAAAGTGTGACTATAGGCTCGTATCACCTGCCTGAAAATGCGTATCAGGTAGGAGGGGAAATTCTTGCGCTCTCATTCAATGGGTACTCCATAGAGTATGAGATCTCTTTTGCAGAGACGGTGATTCGGGTAGTTGTACCCCATAATCTCACCTTCATGGATGAGTACCAGGTAAATGAGAAAGTGCTGTTGCATTTCCATCCATCTTCATTCCACCTTTTCAACGCAAAGGAGAGCTGATGATCCTTCCTATTACCTCCTTGCTGTTTTTCCTCGCCTCGTTGGTTCCCCTTGCCTTTGTTCGGGTCGAAACCTTGTCCCTACTTGTCAGTTCCCTTCTGTTTCTTTCCCTTACGTGTACGGTCATTGGGGTATGGCAACATACGAGAGGGAATCGTACAACCTTTACTACAGTGCCCTTCTTGCTTGGCTACACTGGGGTCTTTCTCTTTTCCACCTATAGCTCAAGCTCGCTTGTATCCTTCTCTCCATTGATCGTCTTCTCCAACACCATCATGCTGACCGGGTTAGGATTCGCCCTCTCCTTACATTGGTCTTGCTCTGCAAGGAAGCTTCTGCCTGTTGGCTGTGCTTCCCTGGCATCCTTATTGGTCAGCCTGATCTTCTTCCCCTTTTCGCCGCTTTTCATCCTGAATGCCAGCCTTCCTCTAGCGGTGATGCTCTTTGAAGGCCATAGGAGAAAAGACCATGGTTCGGCTGCACGAACCTCCCTGCAATCGATGCTTGCCCATGAGATACGGACCCCCCTGACCATCATGCAGACAACAACCGGGTTGCTGTTGGAAGAGATTCCCGGACCATTGAACGTACGGCAGAAACAATTCGTTAGGTCAAACTATGAGTATACCCAAAGGCTCATCACCTTCAGTGAGAATATGCTGACACTGCTCAAGTTTGAAAAGGAGTTTGAGCTAAAGAAGAAGGAGAAGATCAATATCCGCCTCATTACCCAAGATATCATTGCATTTTTTGGACCGTTGCTACAGATAAAGCACCAGACAATTCGCTATACATTCCCAGCTTTGCTCAATTATCCTATAGGGGATGAATCACTTATCCGTCAGGTTTTCATCAATCTGATCCATAATGCTGTTAAACATACCAGAGAGGGTGGATACATCATCCTGTCTGTGACGCAGGATGATGAACAGATGGTAGTGAGTATCAGTGATAACGGAACCGGTGTAGAGGGAGAGGGGAGAGAGAACTTGTTTAGAGAATTTTATCAGGGGAGTGATGGCGGCAAAGAGGTTCAGGATGGATTTGGACTGGGCCTTTCCATAGCAAGACAGATAATCCATACACATGGGGGAGAGGTCTACCTTACCAGTGTCAAGGACAAAGGGACGATCGTCTCCTTCACGTTACCAGCGAAGGCAATACGATGAAACACAAGATACTGCTCGTCGATGATGAAAAAGATATCCTCACACTCCTGACCTACATATTTGAGAACCAAGGATATGTCGTAAGATCGGTATTGAGAGGCGATGTCGCTGTAAGGGTTGCTTCTTCCTGGTCCCCTGATATTGTGATCCTTGACATTGGGCTGCCAGGTCTGAATGGCCTGGAGGTATGCACCCATCTTGTCGATATGCACATCCCGGTCATCTTCCTGAGCTCACATGATGCAGATGACCAGATCATTGAGGGCCTTGAGGTAGGAGGGGAGGACTATGTCTCCAAACCCTTCAACTACAAGGAACTTCTTCTTCGGGTTGAGAAGATCCTCAAACGGTCGAAGGCACATGAGGGAAAGGTCCTCGTTGTCGGGGACCTGACTATCAATGTGAAAAAACAGTGCCTTACCTTGCAAGGGGAGCTGGTAAACCTCACCCCAACGGAGTTCAAGATCATAGAGGTCCTGGCGACATACCTGCATACTCCAGTGTCGGTGCAGAAGATCCTCCAGACCGTTTGGAAAAATGAAGAGTGGATTCAAGGCTCTGAACTGGTCAAGGTAAACATGAGCCGGCTAAGGAAAAAGATTGAAGAGGATCCTGCTTCTCCACGATATATCATCAACAAATGGGGTGTTGGATATATCCTTACAGACATTGCAGGTACATGATTGTTACGGTTTTGTAACTTGTAAACGGCCCGATATGTGGGACAATGGAATCAGATACTACGTATTGTCGATAGGAGGGCATTGATGCACCTCCTACAATCCTAAAGGAGGATTCCATGAAATTGAAACACATGCTACTCGCAGTCCTGTTGGTCCTTGTGTGCGTTGCCCCTATGTTCGCAGCTGGGGCCAAAGAGGCTCCCTCTGCTGAAACGGTCGGAACAACGGTCAATGTCTACTCGATCATGCCAGAGAAGTATGCCACTAAGATCTTTAGTGAATTTACTAAGGACACTGGGATTTCAGTCAACTTCGTTCGGCTTTCATCTGGTGAAGCTCTGGCAAGATTGATTGCAGAAAAGAACAACCCGCAGGTTGATGCTCTTTGGGGCGGTCCTGCTGATACCTATGAGGCTGGCATCCCAGAAGGCGTCTTTGAGCAGTATTCCCCCAAAGAGGCTGACAAGATTCCTGCCAAGTTCCGCTCGGTGGAGAGTTATTGGACTGGAATCGGTATCATCCCACTGTGCTTCTTGAGCAACAACGAATATCTGAAGAACAAAGGTCTTGAGGTTCCTACAAGTTGGTTCGACCTCACTGATCCCAAATATGGACAATCCCTGCAAATGGCCGATGCCCGTACTTCAGGCACAGCCACTGAAAGGATTTACTCTCTTGTCCAGGCATTTGGTGAGGAGAAGGCATTCGAATATCAGAAGCAACTGCACAAGAATATTCAGCTGTATACCAAAGGTGGTGCAGGTGGAGCAATGCCGGTCGCAAATGGACAGGCTGCAGCAGGAGTGTTCTACATCGTTGATGCTCTTGACATCCAGCAGCAGGGTTATGACCTCTCAGTCTCATATCCTAAAGAAGGGGTGACCTACGGAATTGAGGGTAGCGGCATTGTAAAGGGTGCCAAGAACCTGGGAGCTGCAAAGGCCTTGATGGATTGGGCATCTTCCAAACGCCTTGGTGAGGTGATGGTTGCCAATTTGATCAACTATATTCCTACCCGTTCTGACGTAGAGGTTACAAACCCAGCACTTGACATGTCCACAGTTAAGCTTCTTGAAGCCAAAGCTGAGTGGAAAGGTGAAAATAGGGCAAGATTTGTAGAAAAATGGATTGATGAAGTAATCCAGCAGTAAGTGACTATAGGTATCCTGATAGGGAAGAAGAGGTACTATGACGTGCCTCTTCAACCGTTCTGCTATGGGAGGAGGACCCAACGTGTCGAAAACAAGGTCACCGCATACACGAAGTTCAATGGCAAAAAGAGATCCGGCCCTGTTTGGTGCCCTTGTAGCTATATGGATTATTTTCGCAATTTTTATCTTTTTACCCATCATCAAACTACTGGGTACAACCTTCGTCGTTGATGGTTCGGTCAGCTTTGCAAATCTGGCAAAGATCATGAGCAAGTCCTATAACATACGCGCTCTCATCAACTCTTTGATCCTTGCTACGGCTGTAGCGATCACGGGAACAGTTTTGGGGTATATCTTTGCCTTGGCTGTTACCAGAACCTCCCTGCCGCCCTTCTTCAAGGCAATGTTGGGAGGCGTGACGATTCTCCCGCTTATCTCACCTCCCTTCACAAGCAGTATCTCCCTGACCTTGGTGCTCGGCCCAAATGGGATGTTGCTAAATGCTTTGGGGCTCTCTGATTTTTCCATATATGGATTTTTGGGAACGTGGATCAGTGAAACCCTCACGTATTTCCCTGTAGCATTTATGGTTATCACCGCAGTGCTTAACACGATGAGCGCAAACCTCGATGATGCTGCCCTTTCGCTCGGTTCTTCGAGATGGAGGATGTTTCGCACAATTACGATTCCTCTCTCCCTGCCTGGCATAGGAAACTCCATCCTCCTCCTGTTTGGTGCCTCCCTGGCAGATTTTGCCACACCTCTCATCTTGGGTGGGCATACATTTCCGGTACTCCCTACCGAGGCGTACCTCATGATAACGGGGATGTTCGACCTGAAGGGTGGGGCATCACTGTCTTTCCTTCTTCTCCTCCCTGCCTTGATGGTATTCATACTGCAACGGGTGCTCATCGGAAAGAAGAGCTATGTTTCTGTCACAGGCAAGAATGGGGCGAAATCAGGATTTGGAAAACTTCCTCATCTGCTGACTGTCATCATAAGTGCGATATGCATCCTCACTGTCCTGTTTATCCTCTATCTTTATGCAATTATCCTCTGGGGGGCCTTTGTGAAGGTATGGGGAGTCAACAACACCTTTACCTTGGATCACTTTGGGTATGTCTTTGCTCATGGGAGAAAAGCCATAACCGACACGCTGCTCATCGCCCTGCTCTCAACTGTCATCGGTTCTATCCTTGGCGTGATGATAGGCTACATTGCACAAAGGAAGAATTTCTTTGGAAAGCGCTTCTTTGAGTTTGGCAGCATGCTCAACTATGCTCTCCCTGGAACTGTTGTCGGTATCGCCTACATCATTGCATTCAACCAAAAGCCCATCTTGCTGACAGGGACGCTTTCCATTTTAGTCGCAGCGTATGTATTTCGCTACTATGCAACAGGCATTCGTTCGGTGATCGCCTCTCTGGCACAGATAGATCCCGCCCTTGAGGAAGCATCCCTCTCCCTTGGAGCCAGCACGGCTAGGACATTCACCCATGTCACCATCCCTCTTATCATTCCAGCGGTGCTTGCAGGGATGCGGTATCTGTTTATCCACTCCATGACTGCGATCAGTGCGACGATATTCCTGGTATCGGTGAGGTGGACTCTGCTGACAACTCGAATTTTAGAAAGTATGACTGAGCTGCAGTTTTCCCAAGCATCGGCATTTTCCATAGTCCTCATTGTCATTGTATTTGTTGTTGATGCGATAATGCTTGTTCTTATGAAGTGGAGCACGAGGAAGTTTACTCAGCAGGAGGATATCACGTATGAAAAAATTGGCGCTTAATCTTGAAAATGTAACGAAAACATTCCAAAAGGATGATGGATATATAACAGCCGTCGATGCAGTGAACCTACAGGTGGAAGAGGGTGAGATGGTCACCTTCCTGGGACCCTCCGGCTGTGGAAAGACCACCACCTTGAGAATGGTCGCAGGTTTTGAGCTTCCTAGCAGCGGTTCAATTACCATCCGCGGCCTTGACATGACAAACACCCCTGTCAACAAGAGGAAGATAGGGTTCGTCTTTCAGAATTATGCCCTGTTTCCCCACATGAGTGTCTTTAACAACGTAGCATACGGTCTGAAGTCACGGGGTGAGAAAGACCATGCCATCAAGGACAAGGTGAGGGAAGCCCTCTTGCTTGTTGGTCTGAAAAACACAGAAAACAGGTATCCAAGCCAATTGTCGGGAGGAGAGCAACAGCGTGTCGCCCTTGCTCGGGTCATAGTCATGGAACCCAATCTGTTGTTGATGGACGAGCCTCTTTCCAACCTTGATGCCAAGTTGCGCATTCATATGCGAACCGAGATTCGCAAGCTGCAGAAGAAGCTTGGCATAACATGCCTGTATGTCACCCATGACCAGAGCGAGGCCCTTTCCATGGCTGACAGGATCGTGGTGATGAACAAGGGCAAGGTGGAGCAGGTGGGAACTGCCTTTGAAATATACAGCAATCCCCAGTCTCTCTTTGTTGCTGACTTCATAGGACAGGCAAATATCATCCACCTTGGGGTGACCTCCATGAATAAAGAAATACTCTCTGTCAATACGCATAACGGAGGAGTCTTCACCGCCAGGTGTATTGTCCCCGACCATATTGACAGCAGTGTGGAAAGCTATGCAGTGGGAAAGGACGCCGCTTTGGTAATTCGCCCCGAATCAATAACGGTTGTTCCGTACAAGGGAGGGGAACAATCCTTCAATGCGGTGGTAACCTCTTCCATATTCGTTGGCAGTCATGTCGAATATGAACTGACCCTGGCAAATGGCGAGATGGTAAAAGCCTTTATTCCCTACACGAACAATATGCAGATATTCGATGAGGACGAGCAGGTCTCCTTCATCATCGATCCGGCTAATGCATTGTTCCTGCCAAGGAAGAAGAGATAGACCCCATGATCATCTGCCTGTAGTGGCCGACCTCGCTAAGTCACCCTTGGGCGCCTCTGCTTGCCCTTGACCTTGATGGTAAGCCCGTACTCATCCAGATAACCCTGGTAGATGTAGCTGTACAGCGTCTTGGTGCAGATGCGAGTACAGAAGGAAGGCATACAAGGGTATGTTCTACAGTGCCTGCAGGGTGCAGGTCACTGTAGTTCCTTTTACTTCAGGGTCAAACATTCAGCAAGAACCTTTTGTTGACCGGTGCACATATCTATTTTATAGTAAATGTGATTGGAGAGCACAATGGAAATTAACGTGACTCAATTGGCCCCACTGTATAAGCAAATTCAAGAAAAGATACTATGCGACATTCGTGCTGGAAGATATAAATCAGGAGAGAGGATTCCCACACAGGAATCGTTTGTCAGCATGTTTAAAGTAAGTAGGGTAACCGTACGGCAAGCCATCAGTGAATTGGTCAAGGAAGGGGTGCTGATCTCCAAGAAGGGGGGGGGCACGTATGTCGCACAAACCCATGACTACCTTCGTAATGACCATGATCGTTTTGAAGGTTTTAGCTCTAATATCAACAAGATGGGCCTTACAGTAAAAAACTACATACTTGCAAAGAACTTGCTGGAGTGTGATAAAGACCTGGGCGACACCATGCATCTGTCGTTGGGTGCTCCTGTCATGCAGATCAAGCGACTTAGAGAGTGCAACAGCATACCGGTCTCCCTTGAAATCACTCATATAAACATGAGTCTGGCCAGCAATTTGGATTTTTTTCAACATTTCAATGAAACAATGTCTCTTTATGCTTTTCTCAGTGAAACCGGTGGGCTTGAATTACATCTTGCCAATGAGAGCCTGACGGCCATCATGGCTAATGCCGAGCAGTCAACTCCCCTGCATGTGGAAGCAGGCAGTCCTATTCTCTTCATAAAAAGACGATTGTATACGAAGCAAAGGCAACTAATCGAATACTGTGAAATATATCGCAGGACTGACCATTTTGAGCTTTCTATTGATTATGGACCGATGAAGTAGCATCCTGAAGCATACAGCTCAAATATCCTCGAGGGCCAATTACTGTAGTCGATAATGCTGCAGCTTTGTTCGCTGAACGCACCGCTTCATCTGGTGAACAATCTTGGAGTAATCGGGCCAGTAGTACGGCATTGAATGTATCTCCAGCTCCAGTTGTATCAACAGTGTTTACTTCTATGCCATCGATTTTTGTGATTGTTGAATGGTAGTACATCGTGCAACCGGAACTTCCTTGTGTATGAATGATCAATTTGTCTGGTTTGGATGCGAGAAGCTCATCGAAAAACCCTGCTTCATATTCTTTGGTCACTCGGTCATAGCCGGACCTATTGAATATAAGGATGTCTGCCTGCATGAGATAGCGCATGTCTTGCTCCGAAACGGAAAGCTCAATGTCTTCAACATCGAGAACCAGTCGGGACGAATGCTTTTCGAAGAAGTCAGCAGCATCGAAATTCTCAAGGCAACCAAGGTCCTTAGTCGTTGTGTAGACATACTGAGAACTGGCCATACACTCATGTTCTTCCATGGAAATCCTATAAGGGACCCTGGTGTTGTCCAAGATTAAAATGGTGCTTTGGGGGTTTTTGTCCGTGTCATGTAAAATGATGCTATTCTCAAGCGTTGCATAGTTCTGGTCGATGTGGATATGCCGGGTATCGACCCCTATTGATTGTAGGCCAAGAATCAGGTCTGCACTCTTTTGGTCATTTCCTAGCGTATCAAAGAGAATTGACTCCACACCGAGAGCTGCAAGCAATGATGCAGTGTTGGGAATCATTCCTCCAAAGAAGGAGCCGATAGGCTCCAAGAGAATTTTTTCTCCAAGAAGAAATTTGTTTTTGCACCGGTAATAATGGTCGGTAGAATTTCTTCCGATACAAACGATAGTACCTGATGGCATGGGATTAGTCCTCACTTTGGTTTAGGGTATGCTAGCATAGGACCAACAGCAAAGGCAATTCATCTTGGACAAGAGTCTGAAGGGATTTTCATAAAAAAAATATTGACAGCAATACAAGTAGCGTCTATGCTTAATTAAGCCTTATCAATAAGCCAAAGATAAGCCAAAAGTAGTACATCATCTATATCGATGAAAATGGAGGTTTTGAATGAAAAGATTGCTTGTTGCCCTGTGTTTTGTGTTGTTAATCAGCTCCCTAGTGTTTGCAAAGGGTGCAAAAGAAGAGGTGACTGATAACGGAGCCCTTCGCGTAGTGTATGTCATCAATGGCGTACAGGGAGATCGTTCCTTGATCGATTCTGCTGTTCGCGGACTTGAACAAGCTCGTGATGAATTGGGAATAAATCTGAAAATCATTGAAGCCGGTCTTGATACTGCCCGCTGGAAATCATATCTGGAAGATGCTGCAGCAAACGAAAAGTATGATGTCCTTGTAGCTGGAAGCTGGTCAATGCTGGAATATATGGAAGAGGTTGCTCCGAAATATCCAGAAAAGAAGTTTATTATTTATGACGCACCTGTCGATTATTCCACAGGTAAATTTGCCAATGTGTATTCTGTGAGTTTCTATCAGAATGAAGCTGCATACCTTGGAGGTGCCTATGCAGGACTTTTGACGAAAGAGACATCAATCAAGGGAATTAACGACAGCCTCAGATTAGGGATCGTAGGGGCTCAGCCCATTCCTGTAATCAATGACTTCATCTTTGCATTCCAGCAGGGAGCCATTGAAGTAGCTGGGATTCAGAAGAATGACATCATCGTGCAGTTTGCCGGAGGTTGGAACGATCCTGCAAAAGGCAAGGAACTGGCTCATACCATGTACCAGCAAGGTGCTGATATAGTTTTTCAGGTAGCTGGTGGGACTGGTGATGGAATTTTCCAAGCAGCAAAAGAAGTAGGCCGTTATGCAATGGGTGTTGATTCTGACCAATACTTCATTCTTGAAGAACCCAATCCGGAATTGGCGAAGGTCATCGTTACTTCAGTTGTGAAAAATGTAGACAATAGCCTCTTCAGAGCGATTAAACGCCATTTGGACGGAAATCTTGCCTATGGTGAGGTTGAATATCTGGGATTGAGCACTAATGGTGTTGGTCTTGCAAAGAATGCATATTTTGAGCAGTTCACTCCCAAACACATCAAGGATACAATTTCCGACCTCGAGAAGAAGATTGCAAACGGATCAATTGATGTAATTTCCGCCTTTGACTGATTGTGAACGAGAATCAGCAGCTCCCGATTCAACAGAAAAATTGGATCGGGAGTTCCATACTTAGATAGGAGTAGTTGCTATGAGAACAGAATGGGTTGGAAGGAATCCCAAAAAAGATTCCCTGAGAATGCAAATCTGGACGATGTTGAAGGAAACCGGTATTGCAGTAGATGATCCCTTCAATGAAATTCCAAATTTCGTCGGAGCAGAAGCGGCCGCTGCCAATTTACGGAAAATGGAAATTTGGAAACGTGCAAGGGTTGTCAAATGCAATCCCGACCATGCCCAGATCCCAGTAAGAAGAATGGCCTTGGAAGACGGAAAGCTCCTATACATGGCAGTTCCCCAACTGGTTGATGAAATGTGTTTTGTTGAACTAACCTCCGATTCCCTGAAAAAAATAGGTAAAACAGCCGCTGATGCAGAGACATGGGAAGGTGCATTACAATATGGTAGTCCTGTGTCCTTTGAAGAGATGGAGCATATAGATCTAGCTGTCGTTGGCTGCGTTGCAGTTACGCTTGAAGGATCAAGGATTGGAAAAGGAGGAGGGTTTGCAGATTTGGAGTTCGGAATCTTACGCCATTACAAGTTGGTTGACCAAGATACTTCAATACTTACAACTGTCCCCGATGAAGTGATTGTCGATCTTGCGTTGATACCCCTGCAGGAACATGATACGTTCCTAAACTATATCATCACTCCGAAAACAGTCTACCCAATAGACAACAAGAGGCAGCAGCCAGGCGGAATCCATTGGGAGAGTGTTCAGCCGGATCAGCTGGAAGAAATTCCAATTTTAAAAAAATTACAGAAATTGCTATTCTAGCGGCAAAGGAGAAGTTGTGGGTACTCAAGAAAATTGGTCTGGAAGAAACAGCAAGAAAGATGAACTTCGCCAACGGGTATGGTCCTCATTGGTCGCAAAGGGTGTTGCGATTGGGGATCCCTTTCAAAGTATTCCGGATTTCAAGGGCTCCGATACGGCGGCAGCTCTTCTTATGACCATCCCTGAGTGGGAATGCTCGAATGTGATGATGTGCAGCCCTGATGTGCCTCAAATACCGGTACGATACAATGCGTTGCAAAAGGGTATGACCGTGTATATGGCTGTACCAAAACTGCTTGATGATAGGTGCTTCGTCGAACTTGAAAAAAATATGATCCTGTCGCAAAATGGTACACTTGCTGAAGCTGCAACTTGGCAAGGTGCATTGAAACTCGGGCGATATATTCATTTTGAGGATATGCAACAAGTTGACATCACTGTGACAGGGTGTGTTGCGGTTACGAAATCGGGAGGGAGGACAGGCAAGGGTGGAGGTTTTGCCGACCTGGAGTACGCCATGATGCGTCGGTATAAAAAAATAACCGACAGGACTCCAATTATTACAACCGTTCACCCTTTGATGATTGTCGATGAATCCGAACTGCCTCTTCAGGAACACGATACCTATCTGACAATGATTGTCACCCCAGAAGAAGTAATAAGGATGCAGATAGATCGCCCCCAACCACAAATCGATTGGGAATTGGTACAAGCTGACCAGGTTGCATCGATTCCAATCTTGCGCCGTCTCATGAAAGAAGATGGACTTTTGTAAGAAATAAGTAGGTAATATGTCAGCTGTTGTTGAGATGAGAAATATTACAAAGATCTACCCCAATGGTGTCGTTGCAAACAATGGGGTCGACTTTGTTGTGCAAAAAGGTGAGATCCACGCTCTCATCGGGGAAAATGGTGCTGGAAAAAGTACCCTTATGAATGTCCTGTATGGCTTGATCCCACCTACAAGTGGTGAATTGAGAATCAATGGGGAACTGCAACGATTTACATCTCCAAGTGATGCGATTGCAGTTGGTGTTGGGATGATCCACCAACACTTCATGTTAATCCCTTCCTTTTCTGTAGCACAGAATGTTGTCCTGGGATTCGAACCCAAGCGCAAGGGCTTCATTGATGAAGACGCAGCCATTGGAATTACCAAGGACCTCTCAAAACAGTATGGATTGAAGGTATTTCCTGAGGCGCTGGTGCGGGACATCAGTGTGGGGATGCAACAACGAGTTGAAATCTTGAAGCTGCTTTACCAAGGGGCTGATATTTTGATCTTGGATGAACCGACAGCTGTCCTTACTCCACAGGAAACCACAGATCTCTTTGTTTCAGTACGAAAATTGGTAAGTATGGGTAAAACGGTGATATTCATTACCCACAAGCTGAATGAGGTTCAGGAAGTGTCTGAACGTTTTACAGTAATGCGTCGTGGAAAACATATCACTGCCATGGAGACCAAAGGAGTCACTCAGGAAACCATGGCTAGCTTGATGGTTGGAAGAGAGGTAATTCTCCAGACAAAGAAAGCTCCATGTTCCCCTGGCAAAGAAGTATTGCAAGTATCAGACTTGTCATTGTGTGACTTTCAAGGAATTCCAAGGTTGCGGAATCTGAACTTTTCAATCAGGGCTGGTGAAATCCTTGGTGTCGCTGGAGTCGAGGGAAATGGGCAGACCGAATTGGTCGAAATTATTTCAGGGTTACGAGAAGCTTCTTCCGGTTCTGTAAAGATTTTGGGCAATGAATTGATGGGTATGAACCCTCTGCAGATACGAAATTATGGTTTGGGGCATATCCCCGAAGACCGGACAGCAAATGGCTATGCAGCAAAGTCAACTATTGAGGAAAATCTCATCATTGACAGATATTGGAAACAGCCGTTTTCCAAACACGGACAGATGCATTTGGATGTCATAGCAAAAAACGCCAGCAGTATGATCAGCCAATTTGATATTCGGGTAAAAGATGGGAAACAGTTTGCCGGTGAATGCTCTGGAGGAAATGTACAGAAAGTCATCATAGCCCGTGAGCTTAGTTCAGACATAGCTTTGCTCATAGCTTCGCAACCAACAAGGGGTGTTGATGTGGGAGCGACTGAATATATCAGGGATTTGATCGTAAAGCAAAGAACCGAAGGCCTCGCAATCCTTCTCGTCTCAGCAGATCTCAGTGAGGTGATTAATCTCTCAGATCGGATAATTACCATGTTCGAAGGTGAGATAACCGGATATTTCGAAAATGACCCTCCGATCAGCGAGGAAGAGATAGGCTTGTATATGTTAGGTATTAAGCGACAACAAGGAGCAGTGTCCCATGAGTGAACGGTCAGCTACCATTAAATGGGGTTCGATATTGCGAATGCCTATCGCTATTTTTCTTGCATTGCTCATTGGATTTTTCATAACGGTAATATTCAGTGAAGATCCTTTTTATGCCTATTATACCTTTCTCACCGGCCCGGTGAGTTATTTGAACAGGTTTGGTGATTGGATAGAGGATGCGATTACATTGACGTTGCTAGGCTTATCGGTGTCAATTGTGTATTCGGCAAACCAATTTAGTTTGGGTGCAGAAGGACAAATGACGTTTGGGGCTCTAGTTGCAGGTATCGCTGTCCTGTTCCTACCCCTCCCCCCGATGTTTTTGATACCTATTGCCATGTTGTTCTCAATGATGGCAGGCTTTGCCTGGGGAGCTATTCCAGGCTTATTGAAAGCAAGACTGAATGCAAATGAAATTGTATCGACTTTGATGCTAAACTATATCGCAGTAAAATTCTATGAGTATTATGTTACGTTCAGGCTTACCCCTCCAGGTGCAGGTTTTGTAGCGTCAGCCCCTTTCCCAGATTCAGCATCTTTGGGTTCCTTTGTACCCAATTTGCCGTTTCTCAGTACGATCAGGCAGATGTTCACGCGTCAGACCAGTATATCCGTTGCACTCTATATCACGATTGCAGCAGTTTTGTTCGTAAGCTACATGATGTACCGGACAACAATCGGGTATGAGATTCGAATTACTGGACAGAATCCTCTTTTTGCAAAATATGGTGGGATCAAAGTGACTCGTGTTATATTCCTATCCATGGCAATCAGCGGCGCCTTCGCTGGACTTGCAGGAGCTCACGTCGCTATTGGCATCCATGAAAGGCTATTGCTTGGTATAGCTGTAGGGTTTGGTTTTGAAGGGGTTGTGGTCAGCCTGCTAGCAAAGAACAATCCCAAATGGGTTCCCTTGGCTGCTTTGGTATATGCTTACCTGAGAACTGGAGCTGATGTAATGGAGCGAAGCACAGACATCTCAAGGGAAATGGTCCTAATAATCCAAGGCCTGATCATTCTTTTTATCACAGCAGAACGCACTTTCTCATTCCATAAAGTCGATACTGGAGTATTTCGTCGGTTTGGTGGGAAGACGTCTGTTGCAAAGCAGGAACAACTATGAATTATGAATTAGTCTTGAGCGGAATTTTTAGCTCCTTGTTTATCGCAAGTATCATCAGAATAGGGACCCCTTTGATTTTTGCCTCTGCAGGAGGCCTGGTCACTGAGTTGACCGGAGCACCTAATATTGCCCTTGAAGGCATTATGCTTGCGTCAGCTTTCACAGGAGTGATCGTATCACACTTTACCGGAAGTGCCCTTTCTGGAATGTTGATGGGTATGGTAATTGGGGCATTGGTTGGATTGCTTCTAGGATTTTTCCATCTGTATTTCAAAACAAACGCAATTTTAGCTGGAATTGCGATGAATGTAATGTGTGCGGGAGCAACCGTTTTCCTTCTGGTAAGCTTTACTGGAGAGAAAGGGAACTCAAGTTCCCTTGCGAGTTCTGTATTGCCAAACATCGATATCCCACTGATTAGGTCCATTCCCTTTCTCAATGTGGTTCTGAGTGGCTATAATATTCTAACGTATTTCTCTTTTGTCGCAGTCTTTTTGGTCTATGTACTGATGTATAAGACACAACTGGGACGTCATCTCAGGGCTGTCGGTGAAAACCCCAAGGCAGCGGCATCAGTTGGAATCAATGTCAATAAGATGAAATACATAGCTTATGGAATTAGTGGTCTAGTAGCTTCATTGGGGGGGATAAACCTTTCCATGGGGTATCTATCCATTTTTCAGCGAGACATGACAGCAGGAAGGGGATTTATTGCCTTGGCGGCAATTTTTCTAGGGGGAAAACGCCCATTGGGAGTCTTGCTTGCGGCCTTGTTATTTGGATTTGCTGATGCATTGGCCAACCAGATCGGATCATTGGGCTTGCCACCGCAATGGATTCAGATGATTCCTTACATTGCCACAATACTTGCATTGGTGGTTGCAAACTTGGTCAGGCCTGGGAAAAAAATCCAGTAAACGTACAATCACACACTACGGACCCTACTCATTCCAGATTTTCTGATGGCCTGGAGGACTCTCTGGTTCAGTCAGCAGAAAGCACATTCAGCTTAGGAATCGTACCAATCGACAGGAGGGCTTGCCATCATGGGGATAAGCATAAGAAGATGACCAGTGCCTGACGCCATTGGAAAAGCGGTCTGATGTATCATAAGGCTGAAGAGAACACGAAGCTTCTTGCAATCATGGTTTTTTTCGTCTCCAATGATACCTTCACTGGTATCCCCAATCACCTGTGTCCGGGCTTTCCTGATGGCTTGAGTGTTAGAGGAAAGCAATGTCGAATATGAACTGACCCTGGCAAATGGCGAGATGGTAAAAGCCTTTATTCCCTACACGAACAATATGCAGATATTCGATGAGGACGAGCAGGTCTCCTTCATCATCGATCCGGCTAATGCATTGTTCCTGCCAAGGAAGAAGAGATAGACCCCGTACAGACAGCCCCCCAAGAGCAAAATGCCCCTGCTTGTTTGGTATGGAGCAGGTTCGAAAATATGGCAAAAGCAAGATATCGGCGATTCCATAACAGAGGAATACGCCGTTTCTATACTGTATTATATGCATTGCAATTCTATGCTATGTCCTACAGACCTATTTTGTAACTCATTGTAATTATTGAAAATAGAAGATAAAAAAAGTCTAGTGTCCTTCTTTTTTTCTTGACTTGTATACAATCTTGTATATACTGTCATTGTGTGTTCTTTTCCATGGGTGTGGCAAGGAGTACCGCAATGAAACGTGTTACCGTAAAGAGGGACATGTACGTTGACTCTGTCATGTTGATGCTAGCCAGCAGAGACTTGGAAAACCATCCTTCAGTACAAGAAGCAACAGTTGCCATGGGCACTGCCATGAACGTGCAGTTGCTCCTGGACCAGGGATTTCCAGCCTCAGACCTCTGCTCTGTTACCCCCTCAGATCTTGTGATGGCCATCGATTGCAACGAAGACGAATATGCCGCAATCGTTGCCTTCGCTGATGAACTGTTGGCAGGAAAGAGAGGGACCAAGGATAAGCAGGCTTCGCATGAACAACTTTCCAGCATTGATGATGCAGTGCAAGCATATCCTGACATCAATCTTGCCATCATATCGGTTCCCGGCATCTATGCTGCCCACCAAGCGCGCAAGGCTTTGCACAAGGGCCTGCATGTCATGCTCTTCTCTGACAATGTCTCCCTGGAAGATGAGATCTCCCTTAAGAGGTTCGGAAAGGAAAAGGGTTTGCTGGTCATGGGCCCCGACTGTGGGACTGCCATCATAGCAGGCAAGCCCCTTTGCTTTGCCAATGTTGTCGAGAGGGGATCTATTGGTGTGGTTGCAGCTTCTGGTACAGGGCTACAGGAGGTCACCTCCCTCATTGACCGGTTTGGAGGTGGTATCAGTCAAGCCATCGGTACCGGTGGACGGGATCTGAAAAACAAGGCCGTGGGAGGGGCGATGATGAGCCTGGGCATCGCAGCCCTTGCCTCTGATGAGAGGACCTCTGTCATTGTCGTGGTTTCCAAACCCCCGGCTGCTGAGGTGGTGGAGCCTATCCTTTTAGCGTTGTCTGAGAGTGGAAAACCCTCAGTGGTACATTTTATCGGATCAGATCCTACACAGTTCCCTTCCTATGCATCCATACACTGGACAAGCAACCTTGAGGAGACGGCACGAGTTGCCCTCTCCTTGGCAGGGAGTGTCATACCTCCTCGCGAGCACCATGACAGATGGGCCTTTGACCTTGACCATGAGAGCATTGATGCCTTGGTTCGGAAAGAGTCAGCTTCCTTCCTTCCCGAACAGAAGAACCTTCGAGGCTACTATACCGGAGGTACCCTTGCAGACGAAGCCTGGCTAGCCTTAGCAGATATTCCTGGAGGGGTATGGTCGAACAACCATACTGATCCCGCCTTTGTCCCCAAGGATCCCCACGTCTCTCTAGGGAATACCATCATCGACTTGGGTGATGACGTGTTCACCGTAGGGCGTCCCCATCCCATGATAGACCCCTCGACGCGGGTTGAGCGCATGCTCGCCGAGAGTGACGACCCCTCCATCGCTGTCATGCTGCTCGACTGTGTGCTTGGCTTTGGCTCTTGCGATGACCCGGCAGGTGCTATGGTGCCAGTGATTCTCAAGGCAAAGAAGTCTGCCTCAGATCGTGGGGGATATCTCTCGGTCATCGCTTCAGTTACCGGTACCGCAAGTGACCCCCAAGGCTTTGCCTCCCAGGTCGCGAAGCTGGAAAATGCTGGAGTTGTGGTGATGAGTTCCAATTATCAGGCAGTACAGCTTGCTAAGCGTATCGTGATGCAGGAGTATGGCCCTGGAAAGGAGAAGGAGGGGCCCACCGCCAATCCTTCTGGGAAGAGACAGGATAGCGGTATGCACACCTCCTCCTTGCCTGTCGAACCTGCTCTCTCCCTTTTCAGGGAAGTGAGGGTCGCCAACCTGGGCCTGCAAAGCTTTGCCGATACCCTAGGTCCATCAGCCATGCATCTTGACTGGAGGCCTCCTGCCGGCGGCGACCTCACGCTGATACATGCTTTGTCTTCCATCGATGGCCTGGATCTTGTCGCTTCTGCCAATGCAGAAGCCGTTGAGAAGGTGCTTCAAGGCAAGCCCACCTTGTTGGGTATCGGTAAAGCCCTTGATACGATCCCCGGCATGAGGGAGGGCCTCATCCTACACGCAGGGCCTCCTATCACGTGGAATCGTATGTGCGGCCCCATGAAAGGGGCGGTCATCGGAGCCTTGATCTATGAAGGCAAGGCAAAAAGCGCTGAGGAGGCAGTTTCCTTTGCCTCATCGGGAGCCATAGAGTTCGAACCCTGTCACCACCATAGTTGTGTCGGGCCGATGGCAGGGGTCATAACGGCCAGCATGCCGGTCTGGATCCTGGAGAATGCTGCCTTCGGAAACAGGGCGTATGCGACTCTCAACGAAGGGTTGGGCAAGGTCTTGCGGTATGGGGCCTACTCACAGGAAGTGATCGATCGCCTCAAGTGGATGGAACAGAGTCTAGCGCCCATTGTGAACAAGGCTCTTGTGGCACATGGGCCGGTGGACATGCGAAGCATCATTGTGCAGGCCTTGCAGATGGGGGATGAGTGCCATAACCGAAACAGGGCAGGCACCTCCCTGATGATCCGGGAGCTTGCCCCTTACCTGGTGATGCTATCAGAGGAGAAGGAAGAGCTTGCGAAGGTTTTCTCCTTCATGCACGCGAATGACCACTTCTTCCTCAATCTCTCCATGCCTTCGGCCAAATGCACCATGGATGCCGCTGCACACATCAAGGGCAGCACCCTCATTGTGGCAATGGCTAGGAATGGCACGGACTTTGGCATACGGATTTCCGGTCTGGGGGACCGATGGTTCACAGCCCCTGCCTCCATGGTCGAAGGACTCTACCTGCCTGGCTTCAAGGCAGAGGATGCAGCTCCTGATATCGGGGACTCGGTCATCACCGAGACTTCAGGCTTCGGAGCCTTTGCAATGGCGGCATCTCCTGCAATCGTGAAGTTTGTGGGAGGGTCACCTGAGGATGCCATCCGCTACACCAAGCGTATGTATGGCATCACCTTGGCGGAGAACAGGGAGTACCGAATCCCTGCCCTGGACTTCCGCGGAACCCCTACAGGCATCGATGTGCGCAAGATTGTTGAGAGTGGCATACTGCCAGTCATCAACACCGGCATTGCGCACAAGGATCCTGGCATAGGGATGGTCGGGGCAGGGTTGGTCAAACCCCCTGTCGCTTGTTTCAAGGATGCTCTTATGGCTTTTGCCGACGAATATTGCGCCGGTTGATCATACCAGAAAAAGGAGATTGTGATGAAAGTAATAGATCTGACCATTCCTTTGGGTATTGGCACCCCACCGTGGCCAACGTACATCCCCCTGCAGGTTCAGTATTTCAAGAGACTCGCACCAAACGGTGCCAATGGGCAAGTGGTGACCCACTCAAACCACGTGGGAACCCACCTTGACGGGGAGATTCATTTCTACACCCCAGGCAAGGACATCGCCCAGCTGGACATGGACTTTCTGGTGCATGAGGGGGCCATTGTCGACCTCTCGGATGTCTGTTCCGATTATGATGTCTACACCTCTAAGATGGTGGAGGACCGTGTCGAGGTGAAGGAAGGGGATATCCTTCTTATCCATACAGGGTACCATCACTACGGGTGGGACCAGCCGACGGGAGATGAGATCCGGTACATGATCAAGCACCCAGGGCCGGACCGCGAGTTTTCCGAGTGGGCAAAAAGGAAGAGGCTGCGCTGGATCGGCGTGGACTGCGGAAGCGCAGACCATCCTATGAACACCAAGATACGTGACTGGATGCCCAAGGAAGCAAAACAGTGTGACACCCATTTCAGGGAGAAGTATGGAAAGAGCCTTGATGAGGTGTTCAGTGAGGACAAGTATCAGCTGATGCACATCGAGATGTTCAACAAAGGCATCATCCATGCCGAGTGCGTAGGTGGCGATATCGACCTGCTGTTGAATCAGCGTGCGGTCATTGGCTGTTACCCCTGGAGGTTTGTTGACGGGGAGTCCTCCATAGCAAGAATCGTTGCCCATGTCGAGGATGACCGCTATGAGGCCCTGATGGCGAAGAAGGCTAAGGCCGAACTTACGCGCTTTGGGGATGTTGCAGGAGCCAAGAATGCTTGGTTGCACGAAGAGGCAAAAAAGAGATAGTTCTCACAAAGGAGACAAGTATGGCGTTGGATGCAATGGAAAAGACCCTGCGACCGCCTGAGATTCCACTCAAGCCTTATCCGGCTAAGGTGATAACGTTGGCTTCGGGGGAGAAGATGGTGGTTCGTGAGGCCAGACGTGAGGAAGTCGGAGCGCTGTTGGGCACCCTCTATCCTCTGTTTGGGGTTGCCAAGGATTTCTATGATATCGTTGCTGTGCGCATGTATTCGGAGATCCTTGGTTGGTATCGCTACCGGGTTGCCAATGAGTTCGTGCTGGTAGGCACCGTCAATGGCGTCATCGCAGGGATTGTCACCAGTCGGCATGTGACTCCCAAGTTGGGGATGAGCTTGCATACCCTTACCATCAAGCGTGGATTCAGGGTGGGTGCACAGCTGTTTGCCGCAAAGATGGAGCACCACCTTGAAATTCTCGGTGAGGATGAGGTGTATATCGTCGCAGAGAGTCCCAACGGGTTCAAGAGGTGGATGATAGAGTACCAGCTTGAAGACCGCTCCTCACTCTTCCCTGAGGTGAGGCATGAGTTGGGAGGAGTCCCGACCTATGTGCTGACACGTCCTCTCTGGGACGCTGTGCGAGATGTGAAATGCACTGGGGTACGACCGGTTTCCGCTGAAGATCTCAAGTCCTCGGAGAAACTGATCATGCCTAGCGAATATCCCCAACTTCCGGGGTTCAAGAGGTAGGCCATGGCTAATGTAGGGATTGTTGGAATAGGACATACGAAATTCGGTAATTCTTCAGAGTATGATCTTTCGGATGTGCTGGCATACGCGGCCACCGATGCCTTGGTTGATGCTGGGTTTCTCGCTCGGAGAAAGGAAGTCGACCAGGTCATTGTCGGCAACATGGCCAGCGGACTGTTCTGTCACCAGAGTGCCGTAGCCTCGGCTTTGGTGAGCCGCATGGATATGGAGCCGGTTCCTGCCGAGCTTGTGGAGAACGGCCCTGCTTCAGGGGCGAGTGCCATCAAGCTGGGCTATATGGCAGTAGCCAGCGGCATGGCCGACATTGTGTTGGTAGTGGGAGGGGAGGTGATGCGCAAGGTCACCGGCTGGATCGGCACCGACTATGTGGCGACTATGCTGCATACCGATGCCGAGTACAATATGGGCCTGACCCTTCCTGCCTTCGGAGGGATGTTCACCCGCATGTACATGGAACGCTACGGCCTTACCGAGCGGGACCTTGCCCTTCTTGCGGTGAAGAACCATGCCAATGGTGCAAAGAACAAGTATGCCCACATCCAGGCCCCTGTTACCATTGATGCGATCGCAGACGGACCGGATGCCTCGGTGGTGAACACCTATGTGGCCGAGCCCCTTCGGATGTACTCCACTTGTCCGGTAAGTGATGGGGCTGCCGCATTGCTCCTGGTGAACATGGATTCGCCCAAGGTCAGGGACTTCCCAAAGAAGCCCATCAGGATCGCGGGAATCGCTAGTGCCACCGATACGCACTGCGTACACAACCGCAAGGATCCCCTGATGCTCAATGCAGTGAGGATTGCAGCTGAGAAGGCTTATGCGATGGCTTCTCTCAAGCCTTCGGACATCTCCTTCGCCGAATTGCATGATGCCTTCTCCATCCTGGAGTTGGCCATCAGTGAGGAGGTGGGGTTCTTCGAACGGGGCAAGAGTTTCCTTGCAGTCCGCAAGGGTGAGACGAACATCGACGGAAGGCTTCCCATCAACACCTCAGGAGGGCTGAAGAGCAAAGGCCATCCCGTTGGAGGGACCGGTGTCTCCCAAGCGGTGGAGCTTGTCAGGCAGTTGCGCGGGGAAGCTGAGAAGGGCAGACAGGTAGCCAATCCAACATATGGCATGTCGGTCAATTTCGGTGGCTTTGGAAACAATGTCGTCGCACTTATCTGCGCAAAGGAGTAGGGGGTGACCAATGATTGATTTCAGCATGTACGATCAGCAGGAGCCGAAGATTGAAGCGTACAAATGCCAGAAGTGTGGGGAAATATATTACCCTGCACCCATGGTCTGCAGCGGCTGTGACGCCAGGCGCGACCCAGTAACTGGAAAGGGGTGGGAGACATTCGACCTGGAAGGTGCCTGCACCTTGCTCTCGTGGACACGGCTTTGGAATCTGCCCGAGGGATATACAAAGAAGTATTTGCTGTTCGGCATCGTAGAGTTCGAAAACGGTTTGCGTGCCTCAGGTCAGCTGGAGGTGGAAGATCCCAAGACAGGGATGGCCCTTCACTCAACTGTCATCGAAAGCGATGAGAGGCCCGGAAAACCGGTGCATGTGTTCGTATTTACAGAGTAGTTTCCGAGGGGAGGCTTGCCATGGGCGAACGTTCGCGAAGTGTCACCATCTACAATGCTCTCGCTGAGCGTATCATTACGTGGAAATATTCGCCAGGACACAGGTTTACTGAAGAAGAGCTCTGCTCTGAATTCGGAGTAAGTCGTTCGCCTGTTCGAGAGGCCCTCAACAGTCTTGTATTTGCGCGTCTCATCGAAAAAGAGGCGCACAAGGGGTATGCGGTGAGACTGATCGACCTCAGGGAGGTCAACGAACTCTATGATACCCGTTTGGTCTTGGAACTGGAGGTAGTCAGGCTCTTGTGTGAAAAGGGCATTGATCCAGCGCTCCTCACAAGGTTGAGGGCGCGCTGGCAAGCCATTGTCGACAGGTTGCCAGAGGTTGTCGGCGTCTCAGCCAATGAAGACGAGCAGTTCCATGACAGCCTTTCCAAGGCTGCAGGAAACCTGGTCCTGGTCCAGATGCTCGATGATATCTCCAAAAGGATTCACTTTGTCCGCCTGAGTGACATCACCGATCCCCAACGGCTGGAAAGGACAAGTCTGGATCATCTGAAATTGCTCGATGCCTTGGAAAGACAGGACTGCAAAGCGGCCCAAAAGATCATGAGGCAGAATATTCTCTGGGGAAAGGAGAAGGTCGACTCTGCCATCAAGGAGGCACTCTTTCATGCACACCACATGGCCTAGCGGACAAGTACAGAGCATGGGCTCCCATTTTTCCTTGAAACCGAGGAAAGTGAAGGTGCACTCTGTGTTCCGCTCTGCTGTGAATCTCTCCGATGATGATGGCTCGCTCTCTACGCTGGTGAAGCATGCGGCTCAGGTCCATCCCTCATCGGCCTTGGTGTGTTTTTCCGATCCTTCGCTGGCTTTCGATGAGCTTGGATTCACGCAAGGCCAGCAGGGGGTGTTCCAGGAGGGGTACCTCTTCTTCAACTGTGGTATCTGGGTTTCCTGCAGGGGAGCGCAACGCGTACACCCTTCAGAGGAGGCCCCTGCCGGTCTTGTTTGCCTTGATGATTCCTTCCTTCTTTCCCAGTTGAAGATTCTTTCTCGCATCCAACAGAAGAAACAGACAGCTTTGACAGTTGATGCCCTGTTTTCCCCTCAAAAAACGACAAGCACCCTCTCTTCCTTGGTGTCCAGCAACGCTGGCCTCCTGAAAATGAGCATTCGCAGGGCTGATATCGAGTTGGCCCGACAGGGCATGGAAGCCTTGGTGGGCCTGGGCCCGGGATTGACCCCCACCGGAGATGATTTCCTTTGTGGCTATTTCCTGGCTATGCATATGGGCGGTCCACTACTCTTTGAGCAGGGCTTGCACAGCTACAAAATCAGCATTGCAACCATCCTATCCACTCTTTTACAGAAAGAGACTCCTCTCACCACAGACATCTCAATGCAATTGTTGGGCCTTGCCTGTGAAGGGTTGTTCGGACAGCCCCTTATCGCAATGTCAAAGAGCTTCTCACTCTCTGTTGCAGACAGTACGACATGGGAAGCCCTTTCTGGGTATGGACACAGTTCTGGCCTTGATGCAGGTCTGGGGTTTTTGTTTGGTCTCTCTGCCCTGCTGCCGGATTTCGAATATAAGGGGGAAGTATGATAGTAACATTTTCTTACAAGGCTCCACAGACAAAGGGGCAGCTATTGGAGCTGCTTGCAGCACAGGGCCCAGATCTGAGGTTGTTGGCAGGAGGGACTGACCTGTTGGTCAATATCCGCAATGGTGTCTGTCGCCCCGAAGTGGTGGTGGACCTGAAGAGGGTGCCTGGCTTTGATGCCATAACATGGAACAGGAAGACAGGCTTGGCAATAGGGCCGGCTGTGACCATCAATGCGATCATAACTGACAAGCGTGTGCAAGGGCACTATCCTCTGCTGTGTGAATGTGCAAAGGGCCTTGCATCCTATCAGGTACGCAACCGTGCGACGGTGGTGGGCAATATCGTCAATGCTTCTCCCTGTTCGGATATGGCTCCTGCCCTGCTCTGCCTCGATGCCACCATTGTCATCGAGTCAAGACAGGGCAAGAGGGAGATACCCATAGCCCAGTTCTTTACCGGAGTCAAGCGTACAGTCGTACAGAGACATGAAATGGTCACATCCATACATATTCCCGCAGACAAGGCAGGGATGCAGGGAGTCTATAGGAAACTTAAGAGGATCCAAGGGCATGACCTGGGTATCGTCGGGGTTGCAGTTGCCAACCTTGGCACTGGTGCAAGGATTGCCGTCAGCTCATCAGCTCCAACCCCTGTGGTAACTCCAATCCTCCCTCTTGATCTCTCCCTACCGGAGGTGCTGGAGGCGGTGAATGCGATCATACACCCCATCAGTGATGTTCGCTGTAGCAAGGAGTACCGTACGTTTATGGTGGGTGAGTACACCAAACGGTTGTGGAAGGAGGTTATCGCATGAGAATCACAGTAAAGGTCAACAATGAGACCTATGTAAGGGATATAGAGGAGAGCAGGACTCTGCTGAGGTTCCTGCGTGAGGACCTGGGCCTTGTCGGTACCAAGGAAGGGTGCGGTTCGGGTGAGTGCGGAGCCTGTACGGTATTTTTCAACGGCAAGACAGTTACCTCCTGTATGGTCCTTGCCGCTGAAGCTGATGGTGCTTGCATCGAGACTATCGAGGGTGAGGCATCGGGTGGGATCCTTTCTGCTTTGCAGAAGTCCTTTGAGAAGCATGGTGCTGTACAGTGCGGGTTTTGCACAGCCGGCATGATCATGAGTGCCCGTGAACTTATCCACCACAATCCCCATCCTACCCGTGAGGAGATCCAGGAGGGGTTGGAAGGCAATTTCTGTCGGTGTACCGGCTATGAGCAGATCATCGAGGCTATCCTCGATGTGACCGGAGGGTATGAGCCTAAGGAGGAGATGCTCTATGTATGAAGATGTTGACCGTACACAGCTGAAGCATGTTGGCAAAAGTGTGACAAGGCTTGATATCTCTGAAAAGCTGACCGGAGAGGCTATCTATACCAGTGATATGTCACTTCCTGGAATGCTCTATGCCCAGATTAAGCAAAGTCCCCACGCGAGGGCAAAGATTCTCAGCATAGATACCTCCAAGGCTGAAGCCTTGGCAGGAGTCCGTGCTGTCCTTACCGGCGAGGAGTTGGATTATAGGCTGGGCATCTATGTGGTGGACAAATATATCCTTGCAAAGGGTGAGGTCCGTCACTATGGGGAGGCCGTGGCTGCCGTGGCGGCTGAGACGCTTGCAATAGCCCGAAGGGCTGTAGAATTGATAGAGGTCACCTACGAGGTGCTTCCCCCTGTGCTCAACCACATGGATGCGCTTAAGGAGGATGCACCCCTGGTCCACCCTGACCTTGGGTCCTATGACTACATCCAGGCGGTCTTCACTCCCATCCCCGGGACGAATATTGCCAACTTGACCAAGTTGCGCAAAGGTGATGTGGAGAAGGGTTTCGAAGAGTCCGCCTACGTGGTGGAAAGGGAGTACGATAACCCCAGTGTGCAGCATGTTCCGATGGAGACGCATGTGGCTATCGTACGGTGGGGATCCGGTGACAGGATTACCATCCACACCAGTGCCCAGTCTCCCTTTACTGTACGCAATCTCTTTTGCAAGACATTCGGCCTGCCTCTGAATAAGGTGAAGGTGATAATCCCCTATGTGGGAGGTGGGTTTGGGGGAAAGGCCGGTATCCATATCGAGCCGTTGACAGCGTGCCTTTCCAAGAAGGCCGGGGGCCTTCCTGTGAAGTTCCAGGCCACGCGTGAAGAGGAATTTTCCCTGCTTCCCTGTCGAAGTGCCCTGACATATCGAATCAGGACCGGTGTTTCCGAAGAGGGGAGGATCCTTGCCCAGAGGATGGACATGTACTGGGATGCCGGAGCCTATGCTGACTATGCGGTTAATGTCACCCGTGCTTCAGGCTACTCGGCTTCCGGCCCGTATGAGATACCCAATGCGTATGTCGATGCGTATACGCTCTATACGAACAAGCCCTATGGTACTGCTTACCGTGGCTTTGGCCATGTGGAGTTCCACTGGGGTATCGAGCGCCATATGGATCTGGTTGCCCATACCATAGGTATGGATCCTGTTGAGTTCAGGCGCATCAATGCCTTGAAACCGGGATCGGTCACCTTGACGGGGGAGGTTATCACCGAACATTCAGGTGATGTGCTTGCTTGTATGAATGCAGTTGCTGCCTCCATCGGCTATGGAAAGAAGACCAAGGAGGAGCGGCAGAGGGAGAAGGAGACAGGGCTGAAGATCGGCAAGGCTGTTGCCATCCTACAGAAGGCACCTGCCATGCCCAGCAATACTGCCACTGCTGCCATTGTGAAGATGAATGGTGATGGAACGGTCTCTGTAGCTGTGGGCTTGACTGAAATAGGACAGGGCTCGACCACGGCCCTTGCCCAGATAGTGGCAGAACGGTTGGGTTTCAGGCTCGAACAGGTATTTGTCAAGGTCGAGAAGGATACCGACAGCGATCCGTATGACTGGCAGACCGTTGCTTCCAAGGGTCTGATGATGAGCGGCAATGCGTGCATCCTAGCCTGCAAGGATTTGCTGGCTAAGGGGTATAGAATTGCTTCGCATGTCCTGAAGGCTTGTGAGGATGACCTATCCCATGATGATGAGGCGGTCTATGTGCGTCATCATCATGATACGAGGATAGCTTGGTCGAAGATTGCCATCGGGTATGCCTATCCTGACGGGATGGGCATAGGCGGGCCGCTGATCGGAATTGGCAGTTACATCGCCCAGGGACTTTCAAATCTCAACAAGGAGACGGGTCAGGGCAAACCCGCACTTGACTGGACCTTTGGCGCGCATGGCATCATCTGTGAGGTGAACCCGGTTACCGGTGAGTATGCGGTAAGGAAGATCGTCTCGGCCTTTGATGTAGGCAAGGTGGTAAATCCACAGCTCATCAGGGGCCAGATAGTGGGCGGAATGCTCCAAGGTCTGGGAACCGCAATGTGCGAAGGGTATATCTATGACGAGAAGGGCCATCTGCTCAATCCTTCCTTCACGGACAACAAGATTCCTACAGCCAAGGACTTGCCTTTTGAGGTAGAGGCCATTGCTGTGGAGAACTCCCAGATCGACGGGCCCTATGGGGCACGCGGGGTTGCCGAACACCCCATGATCTCAGTGGCACCTGCTTTGGGCAATGCGATATACCAGGCTGTAGGTGCTGACCTCAGCCATATGCCGATACGAGCTGAGGATGTGTGGAGGGCTATGGGAAACAGGACACCTATCGACAATTGGATCACCAAGACGCCCGTCGGATCATGTCGGACAGTGCCCATTGCTGGATCTCACTCGCCAAAGAAGGCGATAGAGCCATAAGAGGAAGGAGGAAAAGAGAGCAAGGTCAATGATTCGAGAAGAAAAACAATTCCGGGCTTGTGTCTTTGTGCAGGGGATCCGGATCGAATTGGAGGTTTCTATAGGAGGACGCTATCGTGGCTAAGAAAGATTTGACTGGAAAGAACATCGTATTTGGACTCCAGCACACCTTTGTCATGTTCGGTGCAACGGTATTGGTGCCGATGCTGACGGGCTTGGATGTAGGAGTTACGCTATTTGCTGCAGGTATTGGAACACTGCTGTTCCATGTTATCACCAAGTTCAAGGTTCCTGTATTTTTGGGAAGTTCGTTTGCGTACATCCCCGGAATCATTGCCATTGGGTCGACACAGGGGTTGCCGTACGCCTTGGGTGGCATAGTGATCTCCGGCCTTCTCTATGTCGTGGTTTCCATCATCTTCAGGTTTGTGAAGTACGAGAACCTGCATAAGATACTTCCACCGCATGTGACAGGCCCCATGATCATCATGATCGGTCTCATCCTTGCTCCTGTGGCCATCCAGAATTCCAATGGGACTAACTCCCCTGGCATTGCCGAGGCTATCGGGGTGAACGGTTGCTGGCTTGTTGCTCTGATTACGTTTGCTACGGGGGTGTTCGTGAAGATTGGGTTCCCCAAGTTTGGGTGGAAGTTTGCTTCAAACCTGCCTGTACTCATCGCATTGGTGGTAGGCTACCTGTTCTCGGTCATCCTGGGAATTGTCGACTTCTCTTCCGTTGCCAGTGCCCCTTTCATTGGAATACCAAAGTTCACCTTTCCCAAGTTCTCCATCAGTGCCATTACGGTGATGGTGCCTATTGCCATCGTCACGATGGTTGAGCACTTCGGTGATGTCTTGGCGATTGGTAACGTGGTAGGTAAGGATTTCATCAAGGATCCGGGGATCAAGAGAACCCTTCTTGGCGATGGTATCGCCACCTCCTTGGCCGGTTTGATCGGAGGTCCTGCAAACACCACATATTCTGAGAATACAGGTGCTGTAGCCCTCACCGGTGTGACCAATCCCATCGTCATGCGGATCGCTGCAATTTTTGCCATTTTCCTCTCTCTCATCCCCAAGTTCACAGCCTTGATCGGGACAATTCCCGCTCCAGTGATCGGGGGTATTTCCATCCTGCTGTTTGGTATGATCAGCAGTATCGGTATCAAGAACATGGTTGATGCACAGGTCAACCTCTCCAACCCGAAGCTGCTGATGATCAGCGCATCGATGTTGGTTCTCGGTCTTGGTGGTGCAACATTCTATTTGGGCCCTGTCCAGCTTTCAGGCCTTGGTCTTGCTGCTATATTCGGCATCATTCTCAATGCCATCCTCAGGCCTAAGGACATAACAAAAACAGAGGGCTAAGAAAGGATTTAGTACGAAAAATTCGTACTAAGAAAAAGAGAAGGAAATAGACGTACTCAGACACCCCCGTCACTTGAAATGACGGGGGTGTCTTGTGCAGCAAAACAAGATAGGTGCATGCATAGGATTCTAGTCTGGTATGGGCAGAAAGAGGGAACGCCGACGCTTTCCGTCAGGAGAGCGGGAGGCGTGACCATCTCCGAATGTGTCTTCAACCAGCAGGATTGAACCAGGTAAAAAAGTACGCACAGTCCTGTCGCTGACCGTTATCTCAACCATTCCCTCCAGCATGACAATGTATTGCCTTTGGGGTGCCACATGCCAAGGGAAGTCATAGCCCGGTTCGTTCTCACGCAAGATCATGGAGGAGACAGACAGTGGTGATGCCATCAGGCCTAAAGGGCCAGAGGGATGTGTTTCTAGGGAAATATCTTCAAAGTGAGACTTTCCGTCTTTATCAGCATAGATACGGGTAATTAGCATAGGCTCCTCCAGAAGTGAAAGGGAAAATGTAGAAGGGACAAGAGACAGAAGAAGGGATACTGATGGAATTGCGAAGATTTTCCAGTCAAAGGATCCACTAAGCTTGAGCCGATCAGGGAAACGAGAGGCAAACAGGCTCCTTAACCGCGACAGTGCACACCGCGTCACCAGGAACTCCAGTATAGGAATCCAGAGGGAAGACAACCACCGAGTCAGAGGAGCCGTTTGCCACCAAGAGCCATGTACCTGAAGGGGAGAGGGTAAAGTTCCTAGGTTCCTTCCCTAAAGTCGGGGTGTAGGAAACAAAGGTAAGCATGCCTGTTGCGGCATTGACAGCATAGGTGACTATGCTGTCATGGCCTCTGTTGGAGCAGTAGAGGTACTTGTCATCAGAGGAGAGATGGAGATCGGCAACAGTGTTTTCACATACAAAGGTAGAGGGCAGGGTATCTATCGTCTGAAGGTGTGTGAAGCAGCTGTCAAACCTGTCTATGCGATAGACGATAACCTGATTGGACAGTTCTCCTGCCACATACAGGTACTGGTTGTCAGAAGTGATCGCCATGTGTCGTGGTCCTGTACCCAACGGTACTTTTTTAAAGGATGGGAAGGACCATTCGGGTCTGCTGTAATGCACGATGCGATCGAGTCCGAGGTCGGCTACAAAGAGGTTTTTGGAATCAGAGGTCCATAACGCCGAATGAATGTGTGAGCCTTCCTGGCGCAAAGTATTGTGACCTGTCCCTACAAAGCGTTTATGCGAGGCAACAGAAGCAATATTTCCAAGATGATCCAAAGCATAGAGGGTACATACACCATCACCATAGTTGGAAACAGCCAGATACTCACCATTGGGTGCAAGGGCCAGATGACAGGGGGAGTTTCCTCCTGAAAGCCTTGTCCCAAGCAAAGAGAAAGGTTCGGCAGATAGAGGATCAAAGGAGAATGTTTGTACTGATCCTTCTTCTTCCTGGATTTCACTCACTGAATACACTAGGGAGGTTTTCTTGTTGCATGTCTGGAAGGTAGGCATATCTATGCCAGTGTAGGAACCAGAAAGGCTGAGTTGGCCTGTCCCTTCATCAAAGGTGTATAGGCTTAGTCCTGCTTCAGTGGCAGGGACACGCGATCCGACAATAACATACTTGGTTGCCATAGGGTACCTCTCTTGCTTGGTATTGTACCATGAGATGAGTGAGAGGCAATGGTAATGCTCATAATTGCTATTGTTGCCTGATGTACTGGTTGTAGTGATCAGGTATTGGAGTTCCAAATATGCCGTTACCGACAAATAGTGGTCGAATCAAGAAAAACAGGGCTGGACAAGCGCCTTTCTTTTCCTTATTATGGTTTGAGTACTCGGGCGCGTAACTCAGCGGGAGAGTGCTACCTTCACACGGTAGAAGTCGTTGGTTCAAACCCAATCGCGCCCATAAGGCATCTAATTTGCACATAACAAATTAGGTGCCTTTTCTTTTGGCTGTGAAACAGGAGATTCACCCCAATGGATAAGCAAATGGTAAGCTTCATACCAATACGTCATTTGTAAGCTTCATACCAATACGTCATTTCAATGATAACTCCAATCCTTTATCGTCTGGGCAAGGAGAATTGATATGGCTACCAGACTTACTTTATACAGACGCAGCATCCTTACCCAATACAATGCCAGAAAACAGGGCATGACTGATGTCGTGTTCTGCAAACATCACAAGATCAAAATTCAGGAGCTTGAATGCTGGAAGATCCTGGCTGCAACGGAGGTGACTGAGGCGGTGTTAGCTGCCAAGGCCTTGGAATGCAAGAAGAAACCCGGGGAAAAGACAAGCCTTTTCAGTAGCGAGACCTTTTCCATGGTAGAGGTCCTTTCGGGAAGGCCCGAGGGCGAGGACCTTTTTTCAGGGGACACCCTCTATATTGAGAGGATCAGGATGAGGGTGATGCTACAGGTAGCGAGCCTGCCATCGACCATCAGGCACATGGACCATCTCTTCTTCTTGGAGGACTACCTTGAAACAAACAGATAGGCCCTTCATCCATGCCCTGGAATCCAAGAGGTTCTTCATCAGGATAGGCAACACGGACTTCAGGTGGGGAATCGACATGCTCGCCGCCTGTGCCGTGGGCACCAATGCAGATGCCGCACTCAGCGGCGCGGTCTTCGTATTCTGCAGCAAGAGCAGAAATCAGCTGCGATTCCTCTTCTGGGAAGGCAACGGCTGGTGGTGCCTAACACGCAAGATCCTCAACCAAAAGTTCATATGGCCCCAACAGGATGGTGATGAAATCTCTCGGGAGGCCCTCTTCGAACAGGTCAGAAGCCTTGCTGCAGACCCAGGAGAATACCGTAGAAAGGCTCTCAAAGCATGTTCCCAACTGTCCTGAACAAGCAGTTTAAATACATATACGAAAAGGAATAATATGTATTTTTATCCTGTAAAACCATTGTGCTTTCCCTTATGAAATGCTATCATTACCCATGATGGAAACCGAAGACGACAAACAAAAACGCATCGATATATTGGAAGCTAAAGTGGCTGCCCTGACCCTTTCGGTGAAGGCTGCAAACAAGCGGTACGAAGGGTCTGTACTCAAGTATGATGCCCTCGATGCCACCCATTCCAAAACCCTTGGGGACTACAACAGGCTGCTTGTCTTTGTCGACAGCCTCCAGGAAAACATCTCCATCGACAAGTGCATGCTCTGGGCAGCAAAGACAGAGAAGCAGAGCAGCAAGGAACTGAAGCAACTCAGGAAGGACCTTGCCGAGCACACCATCACCAACCAGGAAAGGATCAGAGACCTTGATATAGCCGAGGCGGATGCCCCTCCCCAGACTTCCAATGATGCCGTCATTGCCGAGATACTTGGAGACAAACCCGTAAAGCTTGAGGACGACAAGAAAAAATGGGGGCGACAGCCTGGGGTGCACACCCGAGGAAGGAACATGTCCTCTTTCGATGTACTTCCACGCCACGAGGTGAACAATGACCTCAGGGAAGTCTCAGATGCAGAGTATGCGGCCACCCTCACGTTCATAAAGACCGAGACACACAGCCAGTTTGACTTTGTCAGGGGGCATTACCGCAACAAGGTGACCATAACCCATCTCTACAGTGACAAGGATGGCAAGGTCGTCTCCCTGCGCAACAAGCTGGCCCCCGATTTCGTCAAGGGCGGGAAGCTGACCAACGGGGCGGCCGCCGCTGTTGTCGCAGACAAGGTCCTCTGGGGGCTGCCCATCTACCGCCAGGCTAAGCGCATCAACATGATAAACAGCTCCAACATCGTGGATGCCCAGCTATTGAATTCCTATTTTCTTGCTGCAGGGGACCTGGTAACTCCCGTATGGGAGGACATCCTTTCCTACATCAAGGGCCAGAAGGCCATTCACGGCGATGAGACTACATTGTTGTGTATCCACAACACAGAAAGGAAGAAGAGCGCACTCGGTTATGTCTGGGCTCTTTCCTACGAGGGAAACGATCACCCTGCCTCCTATTTTCGTTTCTACAACACCAGAGGATATGATTATGCAAGGCAACTGTTCGGTGACTGCAGAGGAATTGCCCTCCAAACAGATGCCTATGGAGCTTATTCAAGCATCACAAATGAAATAAACGAAAACCTTGCCAAAACGGTTGAACAGGAGGAAGGGGAAGAGGCAGCCAAGCAGTTCCTGCAGGATACCGAGGCACTCCTTGAAAAGGGTATCGTACTGGCAGGTTGCCTCGCTCATGCTCGCAGAGGAATCTTTGTCTGCTTCAAGGCAATTTACAAGAAACTCCCGGAAAGCGAAGGGTTCCTCACTTGCAACACCATCCTGGGGCTGATCGGCAAACTGTATGAAATTGAGGAGACTCTGCGTGCCAAACGCCCCGGGGACAATTCGGATGAAGCTGAATTCCTAGCAGAGAGGAAAAAATTGGCAGAGCCTGTACTTGCATCCCTTGAAACGTATGCAAAGGAACGGGTGCCACTCCATCAGAGTGAAGTGAAGCTGAGAAAGGCTCTCAACTATATTCTGAACCAGATGCAATACCTCAAGAATTATCTGGCGAGCAGCGAGCTGTCCTGCGACAACAATTTTCAGGAGCGGGAGGTGAAAACCTTCGTAATTTCACGTAAAAACAGTCTTTTTGCCTCCACCGAGCGGGGAGCCCTCGCCTGGACAAAGCTCATGACTGTGATGCAGACTGCGATACTCAACAAAATCAATCCTACGCTATACCTGAAGTTCCTGTTGGACAAGATTACGGTGATAATGAATTCGGAAGCCAAGGCCAAGGATGTCGACTGGTCACAGTTCCGACCTTGGAACCTGACTGCCGAACAGCTGGAACAGGCCTGGGATGCCTGAAATAGCTTAATCCCATAATCCATACTACTCTTGCATTACCTAAGCCATTCTAATCCAATGGCTGGGTGAAGTGTACCCACGTGTTGGTATGAAGCTTACAGCAAATGGATAAGCAAAGCCGATATGAATACTGAACTTGAGAGAGAAAAAACAGACAATACCTACAAGCAGGACTTCTGGGCGACCATACTCGTCCCACCATGCTCATGGTGCTTGAAGAGGACATAGACGAGTAGATTAGCAGGAAAGGGAAGACAAAGGTAACAAGTATGAGTATCAGGTTAACCGGAGTATATTTGTCGGCATCATGCGTGACGACCTCATTTATGCACTTACTGCAAAAACTCCAAAGACCCTGACATTGCGGATGAATAAGATTATTCAGAGGGCGGAGAAGTTTGTCTGCCCCATAAAACCAGGGCGGACAGTACCAAGGGCAGAAAACAAGCGAAAGACCAAATTTCATCATAATCATAAGTCAAATTGCTAAGATTTTTGGAAAGTTGGGCTTAAGTTGTGAACATTGCTATTTTATATGAAAAACCAGAATTCAGAGGTTTGCGGATGCTACTCATACCTCCTTGTTTTAAATAGTCGTAAAAGTCTTAGTGTTAGCAAATCTCCATTTCTGGTGGATCTGAAAAACCCAATCTGAAGATCCATTGATTCCTTTCCCGAAGATACTCGGTCATCGTAGCTAAGTTTGCAGGATCAATCTTGATATCAAATATCACTACGTTCCTCAGGTTCTTATTCACATCAGAGTGCTCTTCAAAATAGGGTTGCCCTTCCAAGGTTACGATTCCTTCATAAAGGTACTTATTCTGAACAAAAACCTCAAACAAGTGAAGTTCTACGCCATTGATTCTAGATTCAGCTAAAACCTTATTTTGTCCAGAAAAATATTGATTACCCTTTTGACCTTCTCCCACATACTTCAGCATACCAGTTGAATAATTCCAACTATCAGCATAAACATCTTTTGTGTGATCACTGATAAGAACAAGAGTATTTGTTCGATGGGCTCTTCTCATTCCTCCGCAGTTCTTGCAAAGAAATGTTTTATAAAGAGTTGTATTATCAATTGTATCCCAAACTGAAAATGGTAGATCCATAAACCCCCCTCTTTTCGAACCAAGTATGAGATAAAACCCAAAGATCAGGTATTTATCTCTAGAATCTTCTTCTTAATCCGACTCAATTCAAATTGCTGCAATGATTCCCAATTCTTCTGAGTCTTTCCATATTCAGAGAGCTGTTTTCCATTAGCTTGTTCTATCATCCAATCATACAGCTCTTTACCCCAGATTTGGATTTGTTCTTTGAATTCTTCACTTACCCCTTGGTTAAGCCAAACCTGATCGAAATTTATCTTATCCCGATACTTCTTTGAGATTAATGAAAGTAAATATATCCGTACAACACCCGGTGATTGTTTACAGATATTACCTCTAAGGTAATAGAAGGTATGGTAAAAAATTATATACTCTGCTATTCGTCTCTTAAAATACTGAGCATCAATTAATTCAACTTCTTCTGCGAGCTTGTCTTTATAGCGGGTCAAGCATTTCTCTCCTCCTAGACATGCAAGGTACGGATTGCCCTCCCAGGTAGCAATAGACAATCCCAAATCAGTCTTTTTAACAAGGCGCTTCCTAGGAATTACATTGGTTGTTAATGCTTTACGCTTGGCCGGAGTCCTTCCTTCCCGACTCAAGAATGTATTATAGCTTCCTGCTGCACGTTCATAGAACCATCTGCCTATTGAGTCAGGGCAATAAATTGTTTGAGACATTTCCTCAAACTTAACCTGGAAAGCAGAGTGTGCCAAGAAATCGGATTCCTTGACCGGATTCTGGGTATTGGCATATCTAGCTACCTTCCCAATAAATTCCTCCTGCAGTTTTTCTTCCTGTTCTTTGCCAATTACGATAATCTTCGCAGCCACCCGGACAGGGCCAAGATCTATGGAAGGATTGTTAAGCTTTGTAAAAAAAATTGTTGCAGTTGTCTGTCCCCCATTTACAATTTGGAGCCCCTCAATCTGAAGGATCGATGAAGTCCCATCCTCATTACTCTTAATAACAACCGAGTCCGCGACTATCACAAGACCATTATTATAGGCCATAAATCGGGTTGGAGCTTCAACGATGGTCTGTTGGATTCCAGCATTCTTTCCTCTTGCAGACAAGAAAGACCTTACGTTAGCCTCAAGAATCCTATCTTTATATTTATTATAAAGTGTGTATAGAACTTCACCAGGGAGCGCCGTCAGAGCATATGCATACTCACTACTGGACTGTTGTGGAACATAGACACAAGGCATGCCAAATCCATATAAGCTAGTAAAATCAACTACAATCTCATCACGGGGTTTCCCTTCGCTGGAAATTTTATAAAACCGTTCAATGTCAAATACTTCTACTCTGACATTCTTCCCGTTTACTAAGGTCTCCTTGAAGAACTTCGATTTGGTTTTCCCATCCGTTACTATTAATAACCGGATTTGCCTAAGTTTGTTATACATCCCAGTGAGTGATTGTGCAAAGATATATGAGTCACCAGATTTCTCTAGACTGTTAATAAAATTACTTCGCTCATTAACGCTTTCTATAAGAAACCGGAGGCCTGGTTTTGCAATCCCTTCCTTAATGACCTTGTCAGAGATTTCCTCAATTTTATCCTCACCTAAATAATGACAGATAACAAGGTCAAGTTGTGATGAATCATCTGAAATTGCATATGCGTGAAGTCTTACTCTTGCATTTTTATATACAGTATTGCAGTAACAGGGGACAGCTTCTCCTGCAATCATCGCATTATCCAAAAGAAAAGCGAGTACGGATTCCAAGTATACATACTCCTTATAGGTGTAGGTAGAGGAACTCTCAATAAGCTGTTCATTGTATGTTTCATTCACCTCTTGGATAGTTGATTCATAAAACTCTTCAATTGTCATTTCGCCTCAAACTCCATTTTTATAATAATTTCTCTTAACGAAATACTTGAAATACATTGAGATAGATCAAGTGTATAGAGAGCGCTCACTACTTCCTTTGGTACATTATGAGGCGTCAAAGCTGGAAATAGAGAGTCTATTTGAAAAATATACTGTTTTTGAACCGAATAGTGAGTATCATAGTGCATGGAATACTCCTCTATATAGCCATAAGAAATTAATTTATTCTGAAATGATTGCTTCAGTTCTTTCTCCCCAAGTTTGTTTACCAGAACAGAAACCAAGTGAGCTAATGTCTGCCCCTCGTGCTCATCAACGGCCAGAATATTACAAATCAGGAACAATGCAGAAAATTCAGACGAATCCAATTGTTCAAGCGAACTAATTTTTACTTTCTTGAGCAACTGCTGTACATTTGATTTCACTTCAACTGCAACACTTGAGTGTATGAAGTCTTGTGGAGCATTCTCCGGACCTGTCCACATGTTGCAGAGTATGTACGGAGAACACCCAGATTCCAACATTGCTAAAAAGACAATCAGTTCACCCCAGAGACCAATTTCTTGTTCCTTGGTTAGGGTAAGGGCTTTCGATTTCCCCAAAAACTTTTGCCATGATTTAATTCTATCAATAACAAGCTGTAACAACTGAGAACCATCGGAATCTATTTCTCTGGCATATATGACGTGAAGCAAATCCCGAAGCATGCTTAAAAATATGTCCTCATACACTTCTTCATCGCAGACAATCGTAATCCAATCATATTCTGGATTTAATGTCTCGGATTTTGCATGTGCAACGCTAAAACCTTTACCATGTGGCAACACCATTGACCGACCTGCGGATGCATTATAGAAACCGAATAAGAGAGATTTCTTCTTATCCGGGAAGGAAAAACCACAATACAGAGTGTACTTATGTTGCTTTTCGACCAGGTTATGCCGAAAGCCCTCCTTCTCCTCAACAACCTCAGAATATGCATGCCATACAGACTTGATTTCATTTACGAGAGTATCAATATCCTTCATCTTCAAACTCCCATAGTTCGGTAAATACATGGTTAACTTTATAGTTCACAGTCTTACCTGTTCGAGTATAAGGCAGGCTTACAGAAAATCCAATAATAGGAAGTGTTTCAGGTATATCTAAAGCCGAAGAATCAATTACATACAAATTCAGCAAGCCTCGATCAATATCGCTTCCTAAATGTTTAGCTCGTACTGTTCTTGCTGCTATTCCCTTCAATGAAGCAGATTTCGCATCTCCTTTCATAACTTCACCAGTCCTTGCAGCATCTTCAGTTCTGATCTTAATCGACAATTCATACGCTTCTTTATAGAATATAGAATCGAAATCAATGGCTTCATCTCTTGGGGATGTCAGAACCTTAATTGAATACCGATCCAATAGTTCCGGATTTGCATTTGCCCTATAGATGCTGGGAATCAACAAATCTTCCCCAAACTGATACTTTTTCCTCTCCTCATTTCCTTTTTCTGACGCTCCAATAAGGCTTACTGTCCAGAGTTTTAGGTACCCGTCCTTATTCATTTCCTGAATGAACTCTATCAACGCTTCACTACTAACTTTTGTTGCACTTCTATGGGTGATATAGCCATTAAGGAAGTCTTTGATTCTACTTGCTCCAACATTCTTCCATAAGGCACCTTCCCAACGATTTACTCCAGAATTTGTTGCTATCGATGGATTGAGTTGTGACGGAGCCCCCAGATTGTCCAACAAGGCTAGTGTGGTTTTATAATTCTTTGTGAGTATTTCAACATCACGATGGAAGACTATGGTTTGTACTAGGCTCCCTTCAAAATTCAGCGACCATTCTTTTGCCGATCTGGATTTATCTCTTGATGTAACTTGCAGATCCGGATAATGCTGAACTCGCAATCCATAATCTTTCGGAGTCAGTTTTTGCTCTTGCATTATATCGAACTCACTCCGAAGTTTTTCAGTTGCGTCAGTAATCTGTTCGAACCACTTAATCAGGTCCGGTGTGGTATAGAGTCTACAAAGATCAAGATAGCCTCTTCGATACCCGAACCAACGCCCCATTTGCATCAATGTATCATACATATTCGAACAACGTATGAAATAACTGATAGAGAGACCCTCGAGCGTCAAACCACGTGAAAGCTTATCGCCTCCGATTGCAATCACTTTCAAACCGGTGTTTTTATGCTCCTCATATTCCAATACATCTTTTGATTGTCCGTTCAACAGCATTACTGTCAAATCTTCCAGAACAGCAGGTAATTCATTTTTTACAGTTAACCATTGTGGAAGAGTCTCGTTACCTTGATTTGCTAATTGCAAGACTTTGGCCGAGTTCCTTGAAAAATCAGATATCCAGAGAGTCTCAAGCTTCTCAAATAGTTCTTGACATTCTTGATTCCTGACAATCCTATTCCTACAATATTGGACATAATCAATAATATGTTTATAGATAATCTGTTGGACGGCCATGTAACGCGATACGTGGACCAACATCGATGAGTGGGCAGTTTTCTGTCCCCTTAAACGACGTGTTGCACAAACCAACAAGAATGACAAGATTGCATCCTCCAGAGATTTGGGCAACCGGGAAATTCTTTCTGTCGTTGGTATATGAAAACTCTTGTGTTGAGCAGGCATCCATCCACCGATGGAGGGAACATCGTTGATTTTACAGGTAAGATATGAGGAAAGGCTTTTCTCCTCTGAATCAGAATTTTGAACTCCAAACATTCTGACAGGACCAAAATACTCAGAGGATGCTGACAGGTTAATGATGAAAGATTCAGGGAATAAATCTTTTCCTTCTCGCTTTGTCTCCCCCTGATCATGTATAAAAATATTGGCAAATGGAGTTGCGGTATACCCAACATAAGCCGACCTTGTAAATATCTTGAGGATTTTTCTAATCCCTCTATTAATTGCTTTCGGATTGTGATCTTCATCCGGAGTCCCATCGTCCTTAATGACATTATTACCGGTATCAACAGAGGCATTATCAGACTCATCATCAATCAATAGAAGAGGCAAAGAGGTTATATACTTTTCTCCTTGCTCATCTGTATAGTCAGCTACATAGTTCCTGAGCCATTTATATATGCTATCCAAAATAGGCTTATTCTTTTTCACAACAAACAGCCAAGGGCGTTGTTCCGGTGTGATGCCTAGGTTTTTTGCAACTCTAATATTGAAATCACCATTCTGCAATCGATTGGTTACATGATTGGGACGAATCGACATATCCTTGTCGATCAGCCCGACACCTGTTAAGAGAAATTGATTAGAATCAGCCGGACCAGAAATATAACCCAAAAAACCCTCTTCCAAGCGTATTTGAGTTTGGGTTCGAAGGCTATTTGTCAATCCAGCAAGAACTATGATTATCCGGTATCCGGCATCTGCTGCTTTACATATAAGACCAGTGTAGTTACTTGTCTTTCCCGATTGGACATGACCCACAACCAATCCCCTTCGATCCCATGGATTGTGTCGTTTTGGATCTTCAAGTAGCCCTAATATTTGATCAGTAACAACATTGATATCATCCGCAACTGATTGAGCTATCTGATTTTCAAGCAATTTTCTATATCGGGGCCAATAAACCCAGCCGGCCTTCCTGTCTGAGTTCAGCCAATCCTGGTGACCTTCAGTAGAATACAGAACCTTGGCCTCTCCTGTCCAAATGGAATTTCTTCTGATTAATTCAGCTACGACAGATTGTTTATCGATTTTGTTTCTGTACTCTTCGGGTTTTAATTGTAGAATAGCATCAACATACCTTGCTAACTCATTCACTGTGTAGGATTTTTCACAATCAGAAAGGTATATACTTTGCACTGCAGAAATGATTGCATATTCATCATTGGACAGAACTTTCATTAACATGCTCCTTTATTTGTCTTGCGATTTGCCTTATGGAATCCGGGTATTGATCAAATGGTTCCACATTCAACAGATATGAGATTGTATCTTCAATCGAGAGGTTTCTATCTTTAATAACTCTCCGGAATGCGTCTTCAATTATTGGGAGAACGGTTGCTGATACTTCAAGTTCTGTATACTGCTCCTGTGGGTATTGATGTTCAGCGGTATCAAGCCAAATTCGGTCCACAGGAACAGACTCTTCCAGTATGCTTATCAGAAACTCCACTTGCTTTTTAAAATCTCCACTCTGTTTGAGTATCTGATTAACAATAGAATGATCTCTATTCACACGATACCGGGTTCCATCTTTAATCCATGCATATTCAAAATTGGAAGCAGATCCATGAGCCTTCTTTCCTCGATGAACATATACTTTCCGTGCTTCAGTACGAATACTCTCTCCTAAACGTTCCAGGACCAATTTACAATCAGCAGGAGGTTTTGCTGTAGATTTCTTTACATCAATGCCCCAGTCAAAGTCATCACTGTTAGAAATATCAATTTTAATTCGCGCCAAGCCATGCAGTTCGTCTTTTATCCAAGGTTTAGGAGAACCCAAGCCCAACCAACTTCCGGCAACCAGCAATCGATCATTGCGATAGACATAAAATCCCTGTTGTGATATCCAACCACCTTGTCCGCCCATCTTCACATAGGTTGCTTCATTGGGAATATAGTCTTTATGTGAAAGAATATATCCCTGTGCGATGTTCATACTATTTCTACCAAATTTCACTTCCGGGAATTGAATAGTGGAAGTTAAAAGGGGAAAGGGATTCCATGCATCAATTTCTTTACCATCAACAAGTATTTTCAGTCTTCTCTGCTCAATATATCGATGAAAAACCATAGACAAGTGGCTCGATACCCTTACCGGAATATTACAAAAGTGGTCGTATGTTAACCCTTGACTTACAACTTTATCCAATTCTTCCCAGACCACTACGGTTCCATGCTTTGAATTCTCAAGTTGCGAGAACTCAGGAAGAGTATGATTATTCGGACCTCGAATCAGGAATAGCCCTTCGCTCGGTGAGGCTTTCTCGAGCGCATTTAAGTCCCATCTATAGGTATAACACCTATCATTACGTTTTGAACTCACGGTCAGAATCTTGCATTGAGAGAATGAGGCTGTTTTCAAACCCAACCCAAACCTTCCAAGATCATTTTTCTCTCGCTTGAATTTGACTCCTCTTTGAGCAAGATTCATAGCTTCAATTAGTTCCGTTTCTGACATCCCACGCCCATCATCAAGAATGGAAATATAAGAATCCTTTTTTGCCCATTTGAATCTTATATCAACTACTGAGGCTTCTGCAGCAATGCAATTATCAATGAGATCAGCAATTGCAGTTTCGATCGTATAACCGATTCCCCTCAGGGAATCTATGAGATAAAAAAGTGGGGGTTGCAATTTGACGATATCTTCCATAACCTACCTCAATAGTTAAAATCTTTTAATGCATTAAAAAACCTAGGAATCCCACGAAAATTATTAATCGCTTTCACTTCGATTTGCCGTATGCGTTCTCTAGTTACTCCGTACGCATAACCCAATTCCTCGAGTGTCATCGACTCCTTTCCATCCAACCCAAATCTCTTGATTACGATTTCTCGCATCCGTGGATGGAATTCATTGATGATTGACTGAACTTGCCTGTGAAGATCCTCCTCTATCAGTGATTTGTCAAAATCCCATTGTACAACAAGCGGAGCCTGAATTGTGATATTTTCTTTACTGTCGGCTACATCATCATAGTCATGGATGCTATTGTTTGATTCAATCATCTCTTCAAAGGAAATAAGCTCATGATAATATTCTTCCAATCCTTCTATGGTTTTTTCAGAAACTTCCAGCAATTCTGCAAGTTCTAGCATTGAAGGTATATCCTGATCACGATCTTCATAGTCAGCCATTATTTTTTGGTATTTATAGTTGAGAGTACTGAAATAGATTGGATATCTGATCACAGAGAAGTGATTATCACGATATCGGATCATAGTCTGCTTAATCCAGTTGACTGCGTATGTAGAGAATTTGGTACCTATCTTTGTATCAAATTTTTCAGTAGCCCGCACCAAGCCAAAAAAGCCCTCTTGGATAATCTCCTCTGGCGAAATTCCAGATGCATATACTTTCTTATATACGAAAATCAGCAAACCATAGTTTTGCAGTGCGATATCATATCGTTTTTCCCGAATATTTTTTAGTCGATCCGTAACCTGTCCGACGATATCAGAAGCCAGATTACGCAAATTCAATTCAAAACAAATCCTTTCAAAACAGTATGTTGTAGGATCTGCAAAAGTGATACTATTCTTAAGGTTTTTTATTTCTTCCTCTGATAAATCACTGTCAATGCTCAATTTCTTGAGCGCCTTGCTGGCTTGTTCTCGATCATAGGCATTATTTTCAAACAAAGTTCTACCTATAGAATAAACCGATGTGAAATACGTATCACCATCGTCGTCGTCCATATCAAACCCAATATCATCCGAACCAATATCAAGAAACTCATCGGGAAGGTCTTGGAGTGACACCTGAGTTTCAACAGTAACTTGTGTTGAAGAATACCTCAGAAGCTGATTAATCTCTTCAATATTCCATTCTTTTTTTTGATAGCACAATAATGCAAGTAGCAATATCGCTGTTTCTTTCGACTTCAAGAGCAACTGCAATATCAAGTCTTTCTCAAGCTCAATCTCACCAAAGAGTAATGATGCATCTTTGAAGGCCCTCTTCTTCAGATTTGCAAACTCTCCATAAATATTGTAAAGATGAAAATTATAATATTTTGATTCCTCATAAATAATTGAATCAATTTCATGAATGAAATCATCGTATTCAGTTTGATCAAGTTCTGAATCTAGCACATATTCAGGCACCTCAGCTTCTTTGGATATCTCAATTCCGGAACAATGTAGTGCAATTTTCAAGGATTCAAGTAACACATCTGATCCAGAAGCGAGATTCTCAAGTAACTCATAGTTTGATGCCTTCGCCCAGAAAATTTTTTTCATTGTATCGGAAAATTCATGACTGGAAACAATCCCTTCCCGCAATTGAATAAACGAAGGTAACTCAATCCATGATGAATCCCAATCTGTATCAGTATCTACTATCTCCATCACTGATAGGATCTCTTGAAATTCAACCACCTCTTCGATATCAGATTCTTTTTGTTGTAGGGGAACAAACTCTTCTTCTGGTTCCCAATCAAGATCTAATAAATTGTCAGTCTCAATATCTACTGCTTGAGGTATGCTGAGCGTGTTGAGAGCTTCGTAAATTTCTGGGTTATCGAGATAATCAGCCAAACATTTCCCATCCGGGGCTGTATACTCCGAGTCAAGACCTAAGTCTAAAAGGTATTTGAAAGCATCAATCGATCCATATTCAGCAGCCAGCAACAACGCAGAATACCCGTTCTTATCAAGAGCAAACAAATCTCGTTTACTCTCATGAAGCATTTCCAAGTTCTTGACATCGTTCCTAACAATAGAAGCCCTAACCAAGGGATGCATGAATGATGAGTCAATGAAAACCCTTTTCATATCACACTCCCCTTACCTCTTTTTCACTTTCCTATGTTCCAGCAAACCAACCAACACCTTTGCTGACTCTTCAATAGCAGGAACAACAACACTATTACCGAGTTGCTTGTATGCATAAGTGATACCTACCGGAAACTTGAACTTAGTATCATCAAATCCTTGTAAACGCGTAACTTCCTTCAGTGATAGTTGTCTTGGGTTTCTGTCTTTTTGTGGTACTAGACAATCAGCCCCATCTTTATAATATCTCGCGGAAATCGTCCAGGTTACCTGCCCAGGAGTTATCGGATACTCAAGTATACTATATCCAAAACCATTGTTTTTACTTGCATGTTTTGCTTTGTGGCGTTTTAAGGCATTCCATGTTCCATCAGTAAGAGTTCTTTCAGTATTTGTTGAATCAATGATTGTATCTAATGTAGGATAGATATACTCAGGTGAAGGCATTTTAGGTATAAAAAATTCAGAAGAATCTAACTTCCCGAATCTCTCTAAGTCATATCCTAAAAAGAATACTCTTTCTCTGTGTTGAGGAACCCATTCCTTTCCATCAACAACTTCTTTCAGTACTTTATAATGAAGTTTATCAAATGTTTGCTCAATAATACTAATCGTTCGGCCTTTATCATGTGAGTTGATGTTTTTCACATTCTCAAGGAATATGAATGACGGCCGCTTAGCCTGCAAAATCTTGATTATTTCAAAAAACAAAGTCCCTTGTGTCTCATCTTCAAATCCTGTTGCTCTTCCCATACTGTTCTTTTTGGATACGCCAGCGATTGAAAATGGCTGACAAGGAAAACCTGCACATAAAATATCATGGTCAGGAATAGTATCGGGATCAATCAAACGTATGTCACCGTACGGGTAGACACCATAATTTGCATAATAAGTCTCAGCTGCATGCTTATCCCACTCTGAAGAGAATACGCAGTTTCCACCAAGATTCTGGAAAGCTTGCCGAAACCCCCCAATCCCAGCAAACAAGTCAATAAACTTGAATTTTGTCTTTTCCAGCTTGGGATACGGAAACGACTCCATTTCATGATCATTATGCTCCCGTATATATTTCCGAATACGATTGAATTCCTTCTTATTCAAAAAGGGTATTCTGATATCCGGATTCTCTATCATATGTGTAATGATGGCTTCTTTCTCTTCAGAATCAGTCAAAGATGGTACAAGCTCTAGTATTTCTTTATGAATATCTGACAGTTTCATCAAGAGCCCTTTATCCCAGATTTCGTTCTCACACTGTAGAAGGTCTCATTTGTTTTAAGAACAACCCCCTACAAGGCTGACTTGAAGGATACATCATATACACTGAATGAACAACAAAGAATTTGTATAAACAACAGAGGACTAAGCCGGATATGATTAATTCCACTCATTCCTCAAATGAAAAATTCCCATATACGTTAAACTGTGTTTTAATGGAGTAAGAGTAGAAAGAAGATTCTTAAAGGAGAAAATAGAAGAGGAAGCCCTTTGTTTGACAGCTTAAAGCTTCCTCTTCAACAATACCTATGGACCTAAATTTCTCTATTTTTGTACATAGGAAGATTCTTCCAGCCTCATTAAATTCATATATCACTATCATTAAATGACTTATTAGGCTCTTTACAGGTTGACTCACTCATGTTTTATATGTACAATCTTGTACATACACTATGAAGAAAAATACACTTATTCGGCATAAAAACAAGAAAAGCAACGTCACTTATCTCTACTGGGGGCATTCTGTCTACATTCCGGGCCAGGATTACCCTGAAGTAAAGAAAAAGTGCATTGGAAAGATCGACAGCAAGGGCGAGTTCACGCCCAACAAGACCTTTTTATCATTCACTGCAGAGGAGCAGATGGAGACAGGATTGGTCGATGAGCCCTTCTTTTCCCTGTACACCAGGGGGGATGTCGACACCTATGATTCCAAGATGTTCGGCTTCATCGCCCTGCTCGAGACTGCAGCAAAGGAAAGTGGTGTATGGCAGTCCCTGAAGAAGGTTTTTCCTTCCGACTGGCAGCAACAGCTTTCAATAGCAGAGGCGATGATGAGCTATCCCGACAGGGCACTGTACAGCCCCAAGCACTTCCATGATGTGTGCTGGCATACCATGGTGGATGCACCGACCGAATACAGCATAACCAAGGCCCTCAAGGCTGTGGACCCGGAGTCCACCGAACGGTTTTTCGGTGATTTTGAGAGGAGGACCTCTGCGAAGAGGAAGGAAAAGAACCCTCTTGAGGATATGGTTGTACTTGCCCTGGATACGTCCTCGATATCGACTTTCTCGACAATGCTGGAGGCTGCGAAGTTCGGCAAGAACAAGGAAGATGATCTCATGGCCCAGGTCAACTTGCTGATGATCTGTGATGCCGTCACCGGCATCGCCCTGTACTACCGCTCCCTGCCCGGCGACTCCTCGGACAAGAATGTCCTCGGGGTTACCCTGAAGGAGCTCAAGAGCGCTGAGTTTCGCAAGGGTACCATACTGCTCATGGACAGGGGGTTCTACAGCCTTGCCGTCATAGTGATGCTGCTGAAAAGCGGCTTCCGGTTCATCATGGGGATGCCGCTGAACGCCCCCTTCTATGCAGAGGCCATCTTGGAAGCATATGATGTAATTCTTGACACTGAAAACTTCTACCCGTCCATTGGCATGCATGCCTGGTCAAAGACCATCAGCATAGCTGCCTCCAGAAGGGGACGCGGTCCCAACAGTCATGACCTTGCCCTCTATCTCTTCCATGACTCGCAGAAGCAGGCGGAGGACCAGCAGAGGCTTGCCCGCAAGTTTGCTGCAAAGAAGGAAAATCTTGAAGCAGACAGCAGCCTCTACAAAAAAAACAACTTCTACGGCAAGCACTTTGACCTCGAGTATGATGCTAAGGGCAAGGTTATCGGTGTCACCAACAACCTTGAAGCACAAAGGGACAAGATGAAGGAGTGCGGCTTCTTCGGCTTCCTTGGCCCTGTAGGCCTCTCCTGTGAAAAGGTCCTCGCCCTTGTCAGGAACAGGGACTATGTGGAGAAGGACTACGAGTGCTACAAGACCAGGATGAGAAGGCCCCGGCACAGCCTTGAGGAACATCTCGATGGAAAGATATTCCTTGTCTACCTCACCACCATCCTGGAGATGTGGATCCGCAGGAGAATGGACGAGTACCTCCTCTTTGACAAGTACTCCTTCAATGACGTGAGGGACGAGGTCTTCAATGTAAAATGGAGAAAGCCCAAGGGCAAGACGTTCGACAAGGGCCAGTGGTGCGAGCTGCCCTTGGAGGTGCAGAAACTCTTCTACATATTCGGTGTCATGAAGGCAAAGGACCTGCGTGACGACATACCGAAGTTGGTGGAAAGGGAGTTGCGAAAAAGACGAGCCAAGCATGGACTGCCGGTGACTTGAGACCAGCTTCTCTGTCTATGTACAAAAAACAAGAAATTCAGGCTATGGAAACAGTACCATCGGTCCGGCTTAAGTTCAAGAGAGTTCCCATCTATCCTTGAGACAAGGCAATGGCAAGATCCTATATGGATTCACCGTAGGTGTATATTCGGTTGTCATTATGGAAGGTCTTCCCTTGGACTCATATGCTGGAAAAAGAGGCCTCCAAGTAATGTGTATTCTCAAAGTGGCGGTTCTCCTGGAAACATATGCGTAACACCGAAATAATCCAATGTATGGCATACATATATCCAACCACGCTTGGGAAACTTGACTGTATTGAGAACAAAAGCAATCGCCCTTTTCCTTGGTTTTTAAAAGTGACGGAGACGCAATTGGATCGGATACAGACACTATCCATATCTTCCTGTCCTAAGACTCCCAGATCGGCAGCATATCGCTGAGTATGCACAGACTGAAGTGTCTGGAACTTCATCGGGTTTGGAAAGGTGATGAGCATGAACTGAAAAAACATTTTGGGAAAGAACGTACTTTTGGGTATGATGGGTACGCTGCCTGTTCTGTCGAACATACATGCACAATCATCTCTGTCCAAAACCACCATCTTTTTGATACCTGTGCTTGCTCAGGCGGGTTGGTAATGAACACACAGTATTGGTAAGGTACCATACAAGACTTAATACAGCTGGGAAGAGATCCCTCGTATTGCTATCAGCAGTCCTTTGAAGGGTTTTCCTGTATCAAAGTGTATACTCACTGAGGGTAGGGTAGCTAGTGAGGTACAGTGTTTCTTCCCTATGGTCCAAGCACCTATGTACTCTCAAGAGCCAATACCGTATGCTTGCAAAGCACAGCCTAGCCTCAACAATACAGCTACCCTCGAATGAAAAAGGATCAACCATATATGTCATTTATCTCTTTGGGAATATCAGAATCTCTTTGTACTGTTTTAGAACGAGAGAACATAACAAAGCCATATCCTATTCAAACAGAAGTGATCCCAGCAGTTTTGAAAAAAAAAGATATCCTTGGAATTGCAAAGACAGGATCGGGTAAGACCCTAAGCTATGTATTGCCTATCCTTATGCATGTACAAAAGAATCAAAAGCATTGGGCTATGAAAGATAGGCATGTCCAGGTTTTGGTAGTGGTTCCCACCAGGGAGCTTGCTTCCCAGGTGAATGCTGTATTTTTGAAATATATTCGTGATACGTCCTCAGATATAAAAACCCTAGCTGTCTTTGGAGGCTCTTCCATCAATCCTCAGATGATGGCAATGAGAAATGTGAACATTCTCATTGCCACCCCAGGGCGATTACTGGAACTGGTATCGGTGAATGCCGTTCACTTGTCTGCTGTAAAGATAGTGGTGCTTGATGAAGCTGATAAAATGCTGACTGCAGGTTTTGCAAAAGAAATGGACCAAGTGTTAGCTCTTCTTCCCAAAATCCGTCAGAATCTGCTGTTTTCGGCAACCTTGCATGAAGATATCCACTCACTGGAAAAAGTTCTTCTGCATGACCCTCTGGTGATCAAGATGGAAGAGGAATCCGATCCAATTGAGCTGATTAAGCAGAGTGCATATTTCATCGCTGAAGAGAAAAAAGGCCCTCTGTTGCGGTACCTCATCAGAAATCAGGATATGAAGCAGGTCCTAGTCTTTACCTCATCAGCAGTAAGGGCTGATAGGGTTGCAGATAAGCTCTATAAAAATGATATTGATGCCTCTTCTATCCATAGCAAGAAGTCCCAGGGAGCGAGGACAGACCTGCTCAAGGCATTCAAGCAGGGGAAACTACGAGTGTTGGTTGCTACCGACCTCCTAGCCCTAGGCATTGATATTGAGTTCCTTCCCTTTGTCATAAATTATGAACTGCCGCGATCACCCAAAATCTTTATCCATAGGATAGGAAGGACCGGCCGTGCAGGAAGCTTTGGTGAAGCAATTACATTTGTTTGTCCTGCAGAAGAGACACATTTCCATGTGATAGAGAAGAAGATGAAGAAAAGGGTACCAAGACTTGATGCTGAAAACTTTGACCTATAAGACGTGTCGTGCAGTTGTTGCATTGTACCTTTCCTATGGCTCTATTAGACGTAAGACTTTGCAAGGGGAGAAGGTATGCCATTGAGCAATACAGGTGAACAAACCTATTTCTATAGTATTAACTATTCCAAGGAAGAGAAGGCCCTCTGTCTGTTGGAGATGAAAAGCCTCTTCGATCAGGAGCCAAGCAAGAAATATCTGTATTCGCCGAGAAACATAGACCCTTCACGTAGTCCCTTTTTCAAACTGAGAATTTCTGTTGTATGCAGTGCTTCCTCGTTTGAAGAGCTGGTTCCCCTTGTTCGTGAGAAAAAAATCATCTGTGACAACTTCAAGTTTGCACGATTCAAAATTGAAGATGACAAGCTTGATTATGCAACGTGGTTGCACAGCGTTACGGAGTTAGGTAAGGTTATCCAGGCTGAGGTGGATATGAAGAACCCAACCATCCAATTTGGCATTACGATAGTTGATGGGCTCTGGATGTTTGGCATATACGAAAAGAATGAGAATCCTTGGGTCAAGCACAACCTGATGAAGCCTTTCACCAATAGCAATTCCCTGGAGACTCGTGCAGCACGGGCCCTTGTCAATATTGCTGTAGGCCAGCAGATACAAGCAAGCTTGGTGGATCCCTGTTGTGGAATAGGTACGGTAGTGCTTGAAGCATTGTCCTTAGCAGTTGACGTGACCGGGTATGAGATCAGCTGGATCATTGCCAACCAGGCCAAGCAAAATGTTGCTTACTTTGGGTATGATCCTTGTATCGTACATGATACTATGCATCGGATAACCGAACGGTATGATGTGGCGATCCTCGATCTCCCCTATGGGTTGTTTTCCCATGTAACCCATACCCAACAGCAGGCTATCATTGCTTCATCCAGGCGTATCACCAAAAAGCTCGTCATCATCACATGCATAGATATGGACGAGGAAATAACTGCTGCAGGCTTTAGTATTGTAGACCGTTGTACGGTCACTAAGAGGGCGTTTGTCAGATATGTGAGGGTGTGTCAATAATTCTTTACAATTTTTTGGTACTGCGTATCAACTCCTTGATGTGAAGAATTATGTAAGAGGGAATCTGGTTTTATGCCAAATACATATGGTGCTGATTTTTCGACGCACTAATCCTTTTGGCGTAGCAATATTGACAATTTGTACAATAAATCCTTGATGTAGCTATTGCTTAGGGGCCCGGTTATGTGGGCGTATTGTCTTTGCCGAAAAGAAGAACATTGTGCAAATATAGATTCAAAGATACATGCTCACTGGAGAGCTCCAAATGTATACGAAACTAGTTTTGTTCTGAAATAATCCTCTTGGTTTTCAATTCATACAGACTTCCTTTTTCTAGAAGGAGGCGCGTGAGCAAATTGGAAAAGAAGCTTTCAGTTTGAAGGAAGAGCTGAACTCTTTGACTTAGAACATGAGCTGGGGAACGAGGACGATCAAATATCTCTAACAATGCATGACAATGTATGTACATTAGGTATGTAAAGTTCTATATTTTGAAAGAGAATATGTATGTAAGGAGGAATGAATATGGTTGCAAAAAAAGCAGATACCAGTATGACTATCCGGATGAATAAGGAAGTGAAGCAACAAGCTAAAATGATCTTTGCTAATCTTGGTATGGATTTGTCAACGGCAATCAATGTATTCTTACGACAGGCGATTTACTATAAAGGCTTTCCCTTTGAGGTGGTGTTGCGCCCTCCTAACGATGTGACTCTTGGTGCGATGGAAGCAGCTGAAAACAACCAAGATATGTATGGCCCGTTCGACAGTGTTTCAAGCTTGATGGATGATCTGAATGCTTAAGCCAGAATATACAGGACAGTTCAAGAAAGACTATAAAATGGCGGTTAAGAGAGGATGTGATCCCAGAAAGCTAGAAGAGGTGGTTACGATTCTTTGTAATGAGCAGCCGCTCCCTCAGTCATATCAGGATCATTCCCTTGCTAATTCAAGAAACTTCAAGGGTATGAGGGTATGTCATATTCAACCGGATTGGTTGCTCGTGTATAAGATTGTCCAGAATACCCTCATCCTAAAACTGATCAGAACCGGAACGCATAGTGATTTGTTTTGAATGGAGTGAAAAATACGGATAGAGTGGGAGTACAAGGTTGCTCCTCTTTAGTACCTTTCACCGTTAATAAGGGCTCACGATTATCTGAATCCACTCCTTTTTTTCTATCTAGGGATTTCTTCAAGCTTTTTCAAGAGATTTTCTTGGGGACACGTTTCACTGTGGTTTCTAATCATGCTTGTACAGTTCAAGGAGTATTGGTTTGAGCAACAGATACATGAAAAGATGGGTCATCGGTATTCTGTGAATGATTCAATCTGTAGATTGTAAATTCCCCAGTAGTCAAAATATGAAATTGCAAATATTCATACGAGATGAAGGGCCCAAATCCCTTATCTATCATTTCAACCCCAGTTGTATTCCACCGTCTATGGTGGTATTGTAGGGCATGTCGTTTGAGTATTATGACCTTGCAAAAAAGAAGAAAATAGACCCCTCCTGGAGATTGATGACATCTGATAACGGCCCTCTTCTCATCGCTTTCTTTGATAGCGTATTTCGTGAGGCTGGAAGGCGACAAATTGGTGAATATGAACTGGTCATGAAGCTTGATGACTATCTCTACTCCCTTGAGGATGGTAACGAGGAATCCCCTTTTTCCAGGTCTGCCAGTGAATATCTTGATGACTGGACCAGCGGTGAAAAGGGATGGCTTCGGAAGTTCTATCCCTCTGGCAGTGATATAGCCCATTATGAATTGACTCCAGGAAGTGAAAAGGTCCTGCAGTGGATTGATTCACTTGCTTCCCGGCGTTTCATAGGCACTGAAAGCAGGCTGAAGACCTGTTTTGACCTCCTGCAGCAGATTGTTCAGGGTGTGGAAACTGACAAGGAGGTCAGGATCCTCGAACTGCAGGAGCGAAAGCGCCAGATAGAACAGGAAATGGAACGTATCTCCAGTGGTGATATCCCTGTCATGGACCAACGCCAGATCAGGGAACGGTTCATGCAGTTTCAGCAGATAGCCCGGGATCTTCGCAGTGACTTCACAGCCGTTGAAGGGAACTTTCGCGATCTCGACCGTGAGATTAGGGAGGAGATTGCCCTCTGGGATGGCAACAAGGGTGATCTCCTTGAGCAGTTCTTCGGCGACCATGACAAGATCAGCAGATCTGATGAGGGTCAGAGTTTTCGTGCTTTCTGGGACTTCATCATGTCACCTGATAGCCAGGAGGAACTCTCCCGCCAGCTCGATAAGGTCTTCGACCTGGAAGAGCTCGGGGACTTGCGTTCGGACAGCACCCTGCGGAGAATCCATTTCGACTGGATAGAGGCAGGAGAGAAGACCCAGCGCACTGTGGCCCGCCTCTCTGGACAGCTTCGTCGATTTCTTGATGACCGCGTCATCCTTGAGAACCGCAGGATCACCGAGATTCTGGAATCCATTGAAAAAAAGGCCTTCAAGGTGAAAGACCGTAGCCTAGGGGGCACCTGGATGGAGGTGGAGGAATCGAAGGTTCATATCAATCTCCCTATGGAACAACCGCTTTACACACCACCGCCTAGCCAAGAGCTTGTCTCGATGATTGAAATTGAAGATGAGCAGGAAATTGACACCTCAGCCCTATTCAACCTTGTATACATAGATAGGGAGAGGCTGCATAGGAACATCAGGCATGCCCTCGTGGATAGGGAGCAGATTCGCCTTGATGAGCTGGTGCAGCAGACCCCACTCGAACAGGGTCTTGCAGAACTGCTGACCTACCTCCATATAGCTGAGGTGGAGACCTTTGCCTCCGTATCTGAGGATATGAAGGATCTCATATGGTGGAATACCGAGTCTGATACCATCCGAAGGGCACGCTTTCCGAGGGTCATCTTTACACGTAGGAGCATACATGGGACAACATGATACTGAGGGCCTCCCAGAAGTGGTCATCCACTTGATGAAGGGAATCCTCTACAAGGAAGACAAGCCGAAAATCTGGCAGGCAATGGAACATGCAGAGGGCCCTATAAGGGATTACCTCTCTGTCATCAACCTCGACCTTCGTATCTATGACGGTGATGGTTTTGCCTACCTGCAGAGTAAGGAGGAGCAAGAGGATAGCACCCCCTTGCCCCGTATCATGGCGCGCAGGCCTCTCTCCTATCCTGTCAGCCTTATGCTTGCGCTGCTCAGGAGGAAACTGACCGAGCACGATACCTACTCAAGTGAACCTCGCCTCATCATCACCGTAGTGGATTTCACGGATATGGTTTCGTCCTTTTTCCCAGCCTCCAACAACGAGGTGAAGGCTCTTAAGCGCCTGGATGCCCAACTTCAGCGTATCAGTGACCTTGGGTTCATCAGATTCCTCGATGCCAAGAAGGACAAGTTTGAAGTCAAGAGGATTCTCAAGGCCTACGTCGATGCCCAATGGCTCAGTGATTTTGATGGGAAATTGGAAGAGTACCTGGCTCACGGTTCAGATTCGGATGCACAGGAAGGTGACAGTGATGAATGATGGCTTCTTTGAGTTTGGCGATGATGATAGCTCTGCAGGCTTCAGGCTCTCTGAAGTCCAGGTATATAATTGGGGAACCTTTCACAACAAGGTCATCACCCTGACCCTGGATGGGAAAAACAGCCTCCTTACCGGTGACATCGGATCGGGCAAATCGACACTGGTCGATGCCATCACAACACTGCTTGTGCCTTCTCATCGGGTGGCTTACAACAAGGCAGCGGGAGCAGACTTCAAGGAACGCTCGTTGCGCTCGTACGTCATGGGCTACTATAAGTCAGAAAGAAGTGAAGGGGGGTATGCCACCAAGCCTGTCCCCCTCAGGGAGGCTGGGACCACCCATTCAGTCATCCTCGGAGTCTTCTATAACGAAGTGCTCTCCCAGACTGTCTCCCTTGCCCAGGTCTTCTTCCAGAAGGATAGCAGTGGGCAACCAGACAGGTTCTTCATCGTAGCTGACAGGGCCCTCTCCATCCAAGGCGACCTCTCTGATTTTGGCAAGGAACTGTCAGCTCTCAAAAGGCGTCTGAAGAAGGAGGATGCCGTAGAGGTGTATACCAGATTCAACGAATATGGATTTGCCTTTCGTAGGCGGTTTGGGTTGAAAAACGAACAGGCCCTCGACCTCTTCCATCAGACGGTATCGTTGAAGACGGTAGGGAACCTAACCTCCTTCGTCCAGGACCACATGCTGGAGAGCTTTGATGCCATCACCCCCATAGACAACCTGATACATCACTTTGAGGATTTGGATAGGTCTCACAATGCCATCCTGCGAGCCAAGAGACAGATACAGGCCCTCTCTCCCCTGGTCGCCAACCTTGACCAACACCAGGGTGTCGATCAGGATGTGCGTGAAAAGAGCGATATACGCGATGAACTGAAATACTTCTTTGCAGAGTACAAGAGGGGCCTCTATGCACAACAGCTTGAGAAAAACCTTGCCTTACAGGAGAAACAGGCCCAGTTGCTCGAGAACTCATCCCATCGCCTCGCTTCCTTACAGCATGACCGTGATCAGACCAACCAATCCATCGCCGCCACAGCAGGGGTACGCCTTGAGATCCTGACCAGTAGGCGGGAGAGTCTGGAGAGGGAAAAGAAAACTAGCTTGAGTAGGGCTGAATCGTATGAAATGATTGCGCAAAGGCTTGGTCTGGCACCTCTTGCAGGCATCGGGCAGTTCATTGACAACCAGGAAGCCTCTCGGGTACGCATGATGACAGTTGTCGATACACGCAACGAGATTGAAAGTGCCAAGTCTGAACTCGATTACACGGTTCGCAATCAACGACTTGAACACGAGGCCCTTGAGGCTGAGATCAGTTCCCTCAAAGGCCGAAAAAGCAACATTGATGGGAAGCAGATTGAGATCAGGCGCAGGCTCTGCTCTGAACTATTCCTAGAGGAATCATCACTGCCATTCATTGGGGAGCTGCTTGCTGTCAAGGACGAGAACCTGGAGTGGGAGGGCGCTATCGAGCGTGTGTTGAGATCCTTCGCCCTGACGTTGCTCATCCCTGATTCCCTCTACAAGAAGGTTGCCCAATGGGTCGATTCCACCCACCTCAAGGGAAGGCTTGTCTACTATCGGGTCATTGATGCGGACCAGACGAAATCTGATAGGATCCCTCCAGGCTCAATCATTGGAAAGCTCACTGTCAAAGGTGATAGTGACTACTCATCCTGGCTTGAAAAGGAACTCTTCAAACGGTATGGGGACCTCATGTGCTGTGAGGACCTGGTGCAGTTCCGACGGGTGAGCAGGGGCTTTACCCGATCAGGGCAGGTCAAGGGAAGCCCTGTTCACCATGAGAAGGACGACCGGTCTGCCATCACGGACAGAAGACGCTATGTGCTGGGCTGGATCAATACCTCAAAAACAGCTGAGTTGGAACGGTTGAAGGGGCAGAAGGATCTGGAGATACAGGACCTTGAATCCAAGATTGTAGAGCTAAAAACCAAGCAAGATGACCTTGAAAGGCAGATCCATGACCTCAGAAGCCTAATGAACTTCACAGACTATGAGGAGCTCGACTGGAAGACCCTTGCCGCAAAGATTGAGGAGGTCAAGGCCGAGATAGATGCAGAGAGACGCCTGCGTGAGAGCCGCTCTGATATCCTGGCGAGTCTGGAGGAAAAGCTTGCCCAGATCAATGCAAAGCTTGGTAGTGAAGGCAAGCTTCATTCAGAGCTGCTGATGAAGATGGGTAAGGTCGAAAGCACGATGGAATATCTTAGGGAGAAGTTGCCTGACGTAGAGCAGCTCCTTCAGCAATGTCCCCAACCCATTGGAAAGATTTGCGCCCGCATAGATCCCCTGGTCTCTACCTATCTGGGACATACAAGACTCTCATTGGAACATAGCGAAACTGCAGAACGTACGTTCCGCGATACGATACAAACGGAAATTGATGTTGCAAAAAGAAAGCTTGAACGGCTGCGTGATTCCATTATAGCGGTGATGGGAGACTTTAACCGGGAATACCCCACTGAGACTCGTGATATGGACCCATCCATAGAGTCTGGCAACGAGTATCGTAGGGTTCTGGATGAATTGGTCAGTGAAAACCTTCCTAAGTTCGAAGAACAGTTCAAGGTCCTGCTCAATGAGAATACGATCCGAGAAATTGCCGGATTCCAGGCTAAACTGAACAAGGAGTCCCAGCAGATCAAGGAACGTGTTGACCAGATCAACAAGTCCCTCCATGGGATCGACTACAACAAGGACCGTTACATTCTCCTTGAGGCAATGAACACCAATGATATGGAGATACGAACCTTCAGACAGGACCTGAGGTCCTGTATCGAAGGCTCCTTAGGGGGGCAACACGATCAGCAGTATAGCGAGACAAAGTTCCTGCAGGTCAAATCCCTTATCAATCGTTTCAAGGGTAGGGAAGGCTACTCTGACCTTGATAAGAGGTGGAAGGAAAAGGTCACCGATGTGCGCAACTGGTTTGCCTTCGCAGCCTCTGAGAGGTGGCGCGAAGATGATGATGAGTATGAGCACTATACCGATTCAGGCGGAAAGTCCGGAGGACAGAAGGAGAAGCTCGCCTATACCGTACTTGCAGCTTCCCTTGCCTACCAATTTGGTCTCGAATGGGGAGAGGTTCGCTCCCGGTCATTCCGCTTCGTTGTCATTGATGAGGCTTTCGGCAGGGGCTCTGATGAATCTGCACACTATGGGCTGGACCTTTTCAAGAGGCTCAACCTACAGCTGTTGATCGTGACCCCGCTGCAGAAGATCCACATCATAGAGCCGTATGTCTCCTCAGTGGGTTTTGTCCATAATCCTGCCGGAAAGGAATCAGTGCTACGCACCTTCTCCATTGAGGAGTATGCGAAAGAGAAGGAGAAACACCTGATATGAGAACACCCCAGGAAGTGTACAGGAAGCTCCTCTCCGATTGGGAACGCGGCATCTTCTACAGGAGGCAAGCAACGTGTTTCCCCTATGAGTATAGGTTCTCTCCCATCTCTTCCAAACAGATGACCGAGCAGTTCGCCTCTGTTGATGCTTGGATCAGGCGTTTTGCCGACCATGCCAAGCTCTCTCCTTTCCTGCAGTACAAAGAGGTGAACCATCGCCTGCTGGGCAGGCACAGCATCCCTGTATCCCTGGTGTTTGAAACTCCCCAACAGCTTGCAACCCTGCTTGGCAAGAGAGGTGAGTGGGAGACCTTCGTCACATTGACAGAACTCTTGAATAAGCAGGATGCCAGGCTCTTCTCCTGGGCTATGCACTATCCGATGAGGCTTCTGGAAGTCTCATCGGATGTCGAAAGGCTCCTGATCCTGTGGAAGTGGATGACAGAACATCCGAAACCCGGGGTATACCTACGCCAGATAGACCTTCCTGGAATTGATACGAAATTCACCGAGAAGCATATGGGCCTGCTTTCCCAGTGGCTTGACCTTACCTTGGATGAGGGCCTGATAGATGACCGCTATAGGGGCCTCTCCCAGTTTGAGAGAAGGTATGGGTTTCTCTGCAAACCGGAACTTGTAAGGTTCCGCCTCCTTGATCCCACTTTGGGTTACAGGGGGTGTGATGACATATCCATTCCTGCAAAGCAGTTCTGTGAACTCTTTCAGCCAGGGGAGAGCCTGCCAATAGAACGGGTGTTTGTTGTTGAGAATGATATCTGTGCCCTCACACTCCCTCCTGCCAAGAAGAGTCTGGTCATCTTTGGAAGGGGATACTTCTTTGACCATCTTAGGGAGTGTGCGTGGCTCCATAGGGTCGAACTATGGTACTGGGGTGATATCGACACCCATGGGTTTGCCATCCTCGACCAGTTCCGTTCCCTGTTCCCTCATACGAGGTCTTTCCTCATGGATCGGGGTACCTTGGTGGGTCACTCATCCTCTTGGGGGCGAGAACCCAAGCCATTTGCGGGTGTCCTGCACCATCTGGATGCTGAGGAGACATCTCTCTACCAGGAAATCGTTGCGGGAAGGATACAGGAGAACCTCCGCTTGGAGCAGGAGCTTGTGGGGTTTGGAAGGGTGGAAGAAGCGATAGGGCGTATCACGTGTGAAGGGTGAACTTTCATGCGGGACATCCCTTCACCTCGTACTGTTGCCAGACACTGTCGTGCTGAGGGAGGCAACGCTGATACCTGCAAGGATGCGTATCTCCAACCTTATTCACGAGAAACAGTTACTGTCGTTTCTTTTTCGTGTAACCATCAACGATTGCCCCTGCCACCAGACCGACTCCGGTTCCAACTCCTGCCCAAATGACGGTTCCTGCCATTGCTATGCTCAACGCCGCTCCTACTGCTGTTCCGAAGATCAGCCCTAGCCCTGTCCATGGAATCTTGGAATTGTCTCTTTTCCCTTTCATCGTAATTACTCCTATGGTGAAAGACTCTCTAGAATATGATCAATCCAGAAGATATGCCCGGTCCTTTCCCTCTTCCTTTGCCTTGTAGAGCGCTTTGTCTGTACGGGACAGAATACTCTCAATGGTGTCACTGTCCGTACGTTCGGCGACCCCTACGCTAATGGTCAACCCCAGGGTTGCGAAAGCTTCGGACTCTGAGACCATGGTGCGTATCTGGTTTGCCACATTGAGACCTTCAATGCCATTGGTTTTTGGCATGATCAGCAAAAACTCATCTCCACCCCAACGACCGAAGCTATCGGTAGCCCGTATCGAAGAGCCCACAAGCCTGGTGAAGCTGACCAGGGTTTCGTCTCCTACGATATGCCCGTAGGTATCGTTGATACCCTTGAAGTTATCAATATCGAACATCAGAAGAGTAAAAGTACCTCCATAGCGCTGACAGAAGGCGAATTCTGTATTGAGGCTGTGATCGAGTTCCAGACGATTGCTCACTTGGGTCAGGTGGTCAAGTCTGGAAGAGTTCTCTAGATTCTGATTGTACTTGTTGACTATCCTGAGACTGATCAACAAGGCAAGCATCGATGCAAGAAGTCCCAACAGTATCGTCCTGAGAAGCATCCTTCGCACAATTGCCAGGGAAACACTCTCGTCCTGTTCTACGATTATATACCATCGTATGTTGGGTATATACCTGGATGTCAGCAGGATGTTTCCGCTCTCCCCCTCATAGTGTGTATCAAGGGTATGTTCCTTGGAGGACAGGATGCTCCCTGCAATCTTCTCTATCCCAAAGGCATTGGTGATGTTTCTCTTTTCGATCACCCCCATATCGGAATGGGCTTGTATCAGGCCCGACTCATCGACCATGTAGACGACACGACCATAGGTGTCCTGGGTCTTCTGGAGAAGGGCTGCGACATCAGTCATATCAACGCCGACCCCTACGACCCCCAGAAGTTCACCTGTTGCACTTTCCACGCGGTAATTGACAAAAATGGTGAGTTTCCCGGCACTGACCTCATCAGTGTCCACATCAAGTTCGACCTTTTCTCCCGATTCGAGAAAATCATAATACCAGATATCATGTGCGTTGTCTGTGGAGACCTGTTTATGAAGACCTTGGTAGGTATAATAGTTGGCACTCTTGGATGAGACGAGAAAGGAACTGGCAAAATCATGTTCGAGCCGTATGGAATTGAGATAGTTCTCAATCTTCAAAGGATCCTTCTCCCCATCCTGGATCCATTCGATCAGAAACGTATCTTTGGCCATTATGGAGGAAGCAAGTATGGGATCCTGCAATCTCGTACCGATTTCCCAATCGATGAGATCACGTATCAATGGCAGGGATGTTTTTATCAACTCTTCCCTGATAGCGTCCCTTTGCACATAATAATTGAGGAGACCGACAACGATGAATGCAGGGACAAGTACCAGCATCAGCAGTATTGTCAGCTTATAGCGGGCCAATTTTTTGATCATAACCATGAGTATACTCTAGTTTTCAGATGGGAGCCATTACTTTTTGCCCTGTAGCCATGCTGCGCTATGACCCGGCTTCAACATTTTGTCACATCCTCTCCCTGAAAGGGACCCTCCTGTCAGGGCACCTTTCCTTTTCACAAAATGCACAGCTCTCATAGTCTGTAGCCGGTGAGGCAAAAATAAGCCCACTGATGCTCTTGTTGGGCAACATGAGAAAACTCTCAGTAAGACAGACCCCAATATCTTGAGACCCTCCCAGGATTTCAAACAGGAGCTGTTGCTGCTCTATGGGCCAGATATCGACATTGCCAGAGCCAGGATTGAGGCTCTTTGGCCTTGAGATTCCCCAAGTCTCCCTGCAATATGCCATGAGGGCTAGCCTTGCGTCGCGGAGAGCTTGCTCCTTGATCGAATCAACCCAATACGGGGCAAGCATATCCATATGGGCGATGTCCAGGCATTCCATCTCATCACCACAGGTCGCAACATACGCAAAAACACGATGGATATCATCCAACATACGTAATGCCTTTCCTGTAAACACAACCCCATCGATGGTAACCGTCGGAACGCCATCAAATCTTGCATGTTCGGTTATATAGTGTTCCCTGATGAGTACCTTCGGTTGCAAGACCTCTTTTGCCTTGTGATACACCTCTAGGGCTTCAGGCTGGGCATCATCCAGATCGTCAAAACGAACCCTTCTCTTGTATTGCTCCAAGGAAGGTTTGAAGGGGGGGGAGAGTATGAGCCTGTTCTCTATCATTGCATTAGTCTCACTAGGTTTTCTTATGGATGCTCAACACACGTTGAAGGAGCATTGCTTATGCTTGCCCACGTCTGTTGAAACAGGGTGACTGCGTCAACTGATGGATTGTACAGACACATCACCCCCATGGTAATACACTCAGGAGTATCCATCAGCCCAAGTTTTACATGCTTGCCTACCACATCAGCAAACACGACCTTGCCAGCCTCTTTTGCAGGCAAAAAGCCCTTCATCCGTAGCATCTGCGGTGCAACGGATTCAAACAGCCTTTGGAGCTGTTCCAGCCCAAAGGGCTGTTCGGCTGTAAAGACACAGTTCTTCGGTCGGCCCTGCACACCCCATCCATGGTAAGATCTCGTGTCCTTAAGGACAGTAGGAGCATAGGTATTCTGCTCCTCAAATTGCCTCATCATCAGGGGGTCGGCACTTCCGAAGGTAGTGGTGAAAATCGGCGCACCCGGTTTCAGTGATGCGATGCTTGCAACAGTCGTCTTGAGCGAATCATCACTGACAAGATCCTTTTTGTTGATGATGAACCAATCGCTGAACACAATCTGCTCTTCAATGGTCTTGAGTGCTTGGGAGAGTATATGATAACGCTCGGCATCAACAATGCAGACCATACCCCCATAGGCAAGGGTCCCTTTGCCTTGGTCGATGATGATGGAGGCAATCTCCAGGAGGGGAACCGGCTTGGCTAGCCCCGAGGCCTCGACGAGGATGATATCCACATCAAGGCTGCCCATCTCCACGACACTTTTTATGAAGGATCCCGACAAGCAGCTGCAGAAGATCTGCCCCCCGCTCAAGCTCTTTGTCGATACCACATCACCCGATCCCCGTACCAAAGCACTGTCAATGTTGATGGAACCAAAGTCATTGAGGATGAGGCCAATCTTCTTGTCACTGAACTGGGAAAGCAAGCTGTTAATGACACTTGTCTTTCCAGACCCAAGGAATCCGGTGAGGATATAAAAGGGGATACGTTTCTTCATTACACTACCTTTCTGATCTTCGAAATGAGTTCCTCTCTGCTTGGAATGATCGAGGAAAATTGCAACTGACCATTGATGTAGATACTTGGCAACTGCTTCACCCCTATGGCCCGACACCGTGCAATATTCTGTTGGGATGTATATTTGTACTCCACCAGGTCAACAGCCTCTTCCATCGTATCGATGGCATCCGTTGCAGCTGCAAGCATGTAGGTACAGGCTGCACACGTCGCAGAGTCGAGGGTGAACACTTCAACCAAGGGCCTCTCAAGCCGGGCATAGTCCGGTAATGTACCGGTGAAAGCCACCTCTTCCTTGGTATAGTAGCGGACCATGGAACGGGCGCTCTCAGTCTCATGCACGGCATGTTCAATGGCAATGGCATTTTCAAAGGGGATGTCATAGGGCATATCGCAACCTGGAGATATGATGAGCCGACCTGGAGGCAGCGAATCGATGAGGTCCACGACGATCTGCATGTTATCCTGCTGGTTGCCGAACAGCATCACAGAAGTGAGGGGGATATTTCCCCCGATGGTGATGGCATACTTGTCTGTGATTGCTTTGGCATCCTTCAGCGATACGTTCTCATCGACTGAAATGCTGTCAGGCCTTGTCTTGCACATAGGTTCGATATTCATCGATGCATTTCCACACACAAAGAAGGATGATCGTGCACCACCGGATCTGATATGGTCAAACAAGTCACTGAAAGGCTCATGCATGAACTCACCGAAGTGAGAAGGGGATATCTGTGAGATCAGGGGATCCACAACAGCGACAATATCAATGCCAGCCTCAATGAGATAGGTGGATACAGCCTTGATGACCCTTGTCGAATAGGCTAGCAAAGCGTGCACATACTCAGGCTCCAAGATCATATCCATAAAGATCTCAGTGCCCCGAAGGTGCGATGCCAAGGTAAAGGGACCACAACAGACCCCATAGAGGGCGGTCTTTTCCCCGATGAGAGGCTTCAGTTTCCTGATGGCATCGAGATGGGTCCTGATTCTTCCCTCGTCAGAAGTAGGGATCTTCGTGGGAATATCCGCAGTTTCCCCTAATGGGTGGGTCTTAACGGTAGGAGGGCTGTCGTCACTCCATAGCAGTTCGCAGCCAAGGGCCTCAGCTTCGACCTGGAGATCAAACATGACAGGCTGGCCATCAGGCTGGTATAGCTTGTTCACCTCAAGGGCAGCTTCTACCAAAGCATCAACGCTTGTGGATACCTGTTTCGCAGTGTAGCCCACGAGCTTGCCTGCATGGACCCCTGTGAAAGGAACCCAGGGTAATCTGTCGGTGCCTAACCCTTGTATGGTACGTAAAACTCTCTCTCTTCCTGTCATCAGATACCCCTTATGCCATTTTTTGTCTACTGTACTACCTTCTCCACCTAAGGGGAGGAGTGCACGGCTTCACCAATCATCCTGCATGGAATTGTCCCCGGGCGAGGCAGTCATCATCTTGATCGACTGATTCTCTCATCCCCCCTCGCATGCATAGCCTTTTGCTTGCCTGTCGAGAATTAACAGTTGATAAAACCCTATATTGCATATAGTAACGGAGGTTTGAGCATACGTTCTATAATTATTATACTATTTTTTACATTATAGTACGATTGGTGACTTAGCCATTACTTTCAGCATGAATTTCCTGTCTTTCGGAAGGGAAATATCCAGCTTGTTTGCGGTATTTCCCTGGTGATAGATTAGTCTGATCCTTGAACACCTTGGAAAAATAGCTCTGCTCCTCGAAGCCTACCAAAGAGGCGATCTCAATGATAGGGATGGAGGTATCGAGCAACAGGTTCTGGGCATGCTCTATTCGGATCCTATTCACATAGGAAGAGAAGGAGATTCCCATCCTTGAATTGAAGAGGTTGCTGAAATAATTGTGGCTCAATCGTACGTAGTGTGCCACCTCTTCCAAGGAGAGATGCGTGTCATAGTTGGCATGTATGTAGCGTAGGGCTTTGGCGAGGGTAGGATCATACTCCCTATCCATGGAGACAAACACCATCTCCATATATGCATGCAGGACTTTGGAAAGCCAGACGGAGATCCCATCCAAGGATGCGTAGTGCCGAATCTCCTTTTGGCAAGCCAGACTCTTGGCAAGCACTTGCTCTTCATCTGCCCCTCCTCTTACCGCGGCTCTTGCAAGGAGCGACAAGAGTTCCATCACACGAAAGGTGATGCGTTCCATGGAGTTCCCGCTTGCAAAAAAGATGTTCCCAAGGAGCTCATTCATGAGAAGCATGGCCTTTGCCTTGTCTCCCCATCGAATGGCATCTTGCAGGGAGCTCTCCTTCTCAATGGGGTAGCGGTAAAACGGACACGATTTCTCTCCCTTCAGCTTTTGTATGGTTTCGGAAACACGCGATTGCAATTCCAGATCCTGACGTGATTCCACCATATGGTGTTCGCTATACCCTGAGGCCCAACCGGAACATATGCGCAATATCTCCGACAGGCTGTGGACACGCTTGCTGTCTACATAGGCAATGGCATCCACTATGCGAAGGAGCTCCTCCTTGTCTGCACTATGCTCGAGCATCACCTCTTCCAATACTTCAGCAGCATCAAGAGTCCTCACCGGTCCTGCTATGATGGCATACTCCATCCTCCCCTGTATGATGACCGGACTGACCCAGTACAACAGGGAAATGAGGCCAAAGTAGATGTAGGAACCCCCAAAGCGTTCTGACAACATGGCACTATGTAGGTGTGTCTCCATGCAGGTTTGTTCCCAGGTGGGGTCAATGAGTCCGAACAGACTTGCCAGGTCACCGTGTTCGTTGTCCTCCAGGGTGCGATGCTGTACATCCAATACCCTGCAGGGTATGAGCGTTGCCTTGCTGTAGTGTGAGGAGATGTCCTTGATACCCTGGGGAGTCGCTGTAGTAGTTTTCAATCATCGCCTTCCAAAAACATCATCTGCCGGACATACTGTTCGTTGAACTCCGGCGATGATGACAATTCGATATAGTGTGCCCTGTTTCGGATCTGTTCCACCCTCGAAGCTTCCTCATCGATGAGAAGCATATCCAGGGCACCTTTCCCAGCGGCATTGCCAACGACAAGGATCTTTTCCAGTCCCACATCAGGGAGCAACCCTATGCGCCGTGCACTACTGGCGTTGATGAAGGATCCAAAGCCTCCTGCAATGCAGACAGAGCCCAATGATGTGAGCCCAAGCTGCGCTTCTGCAAGCATCACAGCTGTCCCCGCTGCAATCGCAGCCTTGGCCAACTGTACTTGTCGTACATCACCATGGGTAAAACGTACCGTATCAGTGATACGAAAAGCAAGACCGGCTTTGCCTCTATAGAGGTATTTTTCTGCCAGTGGATGATCACCGACCATAGCTCCTGTCTCATCGACCAGGCCGAGGGTGAGCAACAGGGCCAAAATATCTATGATTGCAGATCCGCAGATGCCTACGGCAGGAGCATGGGCAATCGTGCTATGGGCCACAAGTCCATCATCTGTGAGCCATACATGGTCAATGGCTCCCTCAACGGCTCCCATCCCCTGGGATATGGATGCCCCTTCAAATGCAGGACCTGCCGCTGAGGAACAACAGTGCAGATGTTTCCCATCAAACAGGGCCATCTCGCCGTTCGTGCCGATATCGATGTAGAGGACAGGCTCGGTCTTTTCCATGATATGGGAAGAGCTCACCCCAACGGTGACATCACATCCGACATAGGCAGCGACTCCCCCTGGCAAGATGAGCTTGGCTTGGCTGAAATCAGCTAACCCAATCTCTGAGGCCATGAGGGTGAGAGGCCCTTCTATCGTCGGGATGAAGGGAGCGATTGCAATCCCACTTGGGTCCTTGCCGGCGAGGATGTGGATCATGGTGGGATTCCCCACCGCTACAATTTCCTTGATGCTCTCTTTCTTGACCTGATGGGCATCCGTCAGATCCTCCATAAGACGGCCAAGATGCCTTACCAGGATATGTTGGAGAAGCGAAAGGCCCTTGGGATGTTCGTTCGTGTATTGGATACGGGTAATGACATCCCCACCGTATGCGGCCTGTGGATTGATGGAGGAGCGGTTGTCAAGCACTTGCCCTGTGTCGAGACGAGCAAGGTAGACCACTACAGTGGTTGTCCCTATGTCTATCGCAAACCCGTAGGAGGGGGAGGGAAAGCCCTTTCGCCCATGTGGTAGAGCCTCCCTGTCTTGGTACTGTGAGACAATGTGGGCATGTCGTCTGCCACTGAGGAGGGCGATGGAGATTTCCTTTCCTGCTTCTCCTCTCATCCTGCAGGCGAGACGGACATGCTGTTCTCTCTGTGACGGCGTCAACATCCTCTCTTCATCAGAATGGAGAGGTAGGGAAGTGTCTCCCAGCTCCTCTACCAGACATTTTCCACAGAGTCCGTTCCCCCCACAAGGGGAGGGGATGTCTCCAAGTCCTGCATCATTGAGCACCTTGAGCACACTCATGCCTTCTGCGATGGGGAGCTTCACACTCTCCCCCTCTGCGAATACTGTCAGAATGCCATTGTGTGCCATACTTGCTATCCTTCTATCGTGAACACCGTACGAAACCTTTGTACATGCATAGGTGCTTCTTGGGGAAAGAAGCACCTATCTAGTCCAAGTGATGGAGGACACCAAGAGTATGGGTATCCTCCTCTGCATCCGCTAGCCTATGCGGTAGCCTTGCACAGTTGCAATGCTACCTCAGAGGCGGTTGCCGCATCGGGTGTGTATGCATCAGCTCCGATCTTCTCCTTGAAGGAGTCCGTCACCGGAGCTCCGCCTATCATCACCTTGGTTGTAAGGCCGGCATCCTTCACAGCCTTGACCACATTCTCCATCTCACGCATGGTCGTGGTCAGCAGGGCAGAGCATGCAATGATATCGGCCTTATGCTCTATCGCCTCTTCTACAAAGCGTGATGGGGAAACGTCGGTACCCAAGTTGATGACCGTAAGGCCCTTGCCCTCCATCATCATGGCAACCAGGTTTTTTCCGATGTCGTGCAGATCCCCTTTCACTGTGCCTAACACCACTGTCCCCCTGCTGACCATATTGTCAGCGACAAGCAACGGCTTGAGGATCGCCATGCCTGCATTCATCGCCCTTGCGGCGATGAGGACCTCGGGCACGAACACTTCATTGTTCTTGAATTTGACACCGATGATGCTCATCCCTGCAAGCAGACCCTGGTCGAGGATCTCCTCAGGTTTCATCCCTTCGTCGACAGCTTGCTGTGTCAGTTCCTTTACGTCCTTTGCCTTACCCTTTTGCAGGAACTCCGAGAGCGCTTTCATGTCAGCCATACATACTCCTTCATATCCATGTGTCGTAGTAGCTTGACCCACGAAGCTCTTTTCTCTCTAGTCAACCAAGGTTTCCTGGCTTACGCTTCTCCCTTGCCTACACCTTCCCAGTCTCCCAGTGGCTCTTGTAGGTTCGTCAGCGATTACAGTGACGGGCTCGTGAAGGATTCTCACCTTACTTCCCTTGGAATTGATCAGTAAAATTCTATATTGCAAATAGTAATAGCCTTAGTTACTGCATTCTATAACTATTATACTATTTTTTATAAAATATTACGATCATATGCCAAAACAGACTTTACTGACGATTCCAACTGGGGATCAGGGCTGAATTGCTTTCGGATCAATGCACAAGAAGGATACCCCTCTCAGATGGCAAATGGCAAGAAACCACATCCCGGCAATCTAGCGAAGCAATCTCTCCGCCTCAGCCATATCTTGTATGACCGGAACACCGAAGGGGCAGCGTTCTTCACACCTGCCGCACGCGATGCACTCCTTGGGGGAGGCTCCCAAGGCCCGATAGTGCGTTCGTATCATATCCGGCACGTTTGCAGGGTCTAGGCGTGCAACATCCAGATACGTATGGACGGTGGCAATGTCAATGTTCACCGGACAAGGCTGACAATGACCGCAATACACACAATTGCCGCCAAAGTCGTTACGCAATGAGCCTAGGGCATCCGCATAATCCCGTTCTTCGTCGCTCATGTCCAGATAGCGAACAGCATCCAGCACTTCTTCTCCTGATTGGCAGCCCATCATGACACTTGCAACAGCAGGACGGGTCAGGGCATAGTGCATGCACTGCTGCACCGTCAGAGGCTTTTCAAACGGTGAATGTGCTGCTGATATCAGCTTCCCGGCACCGAGGGTCTTCATGACGGTGATACCAATCTTTTTCTGCTCGCACACTTTGTAGAGTTCTGCACGTTTGGGATCGAGGCCCCGAAACAGATCGTTTCCAAAGCCCTTGTCAAAATGATCGAACACATATTCACCGGATGGCAACATGTCAAAGGCGGCGTTGATGCTGAACAGCATCATTTCTGGAACTCCAGTATTGATGACACGAAGAGCTGTGTGGGGATTATGCGAACTGAATCCGATGTGGTGGATGTCTCCCTTTTGCTTGAGGTCGAGTACATATTCAGCGAAGCCGGTTTCGAAAACCCCTCGGTAATCTTCATCCGAATCAATAAAAAACATCATGCCAAAATCGATGTATCCAAAGATTCTCAGAAGATCTTCAAAGAAACGCCTTACCGTCGGAAGGTCACGTGAAATGTCATATTGCTGATTGAGATTGGCTGATCCTATATGCCCCTGGATCATCACATCCTTACGGCGGGGACCAAGTGCCTTGGCAATGTTTTCCCTAACTTCCTTTCCTGGCATAAACACATCCAGAAGGTTGATGTTGCATTCAAGTGCAGCCCCAATGGTCTGCTGCACTTGGGCATACGGCTTCTTGTCCAGATGCTCGCAACCAAGCCCAATGATTCCAGCCTTGCGTCCTGTGTTGCCAATTTCCCGATAGTGCATACATACGCTCCTTCTTCTCCGAAACCATACGGTAGGGCATAGCCCTGTATGATGGTAGGTCCCCTGGATTGATGTCACCCCCTATTGTAGCTGAATACCCCCTATGTTCACAACAATGCATAGCATCAGAAATCTGAGGTAAGGGGATTATGTGCATGCAGCTTGGCATGCATATGGCTTTTGGGAAGGTCCATCTGATGCAGTGACCTGTATTGGTAGTGTACAGGGATTGTTGTCACAACTTGTGTGATGGTATAGTAATGTAAAGCATTGCCATGTGGAGGGCTTGAAGCATGAAGACAGCAATTATCTACTCCTCTCATCAGGGGTATGCGCATGCATGCGCACAAGAGATAGCAGAGGGTTTGGCGACGGAAGGGAACCGGACGGAACTGGTGGATGTGAAAAAAGGCGCTGAAAGGCTCCCTATCGATGCCTATGATACTATCATACTTGGCGGGGGGATACATGCAGGTCGCCTTTCAGGGGCTTTGCGGAAATTCTGTGTCAAACACGAAGGGCAGCTGAGCACCAAGAGGCTAGGGCTTTTCATCTGCAGCACAGACAAGGACAATCATGAGAAACAGTTTGTCGACAACTTCCCCCAGTCACTCTTGGATGCAGCTGTCGCCAAGGGATGGTTTGGCGGGAGAATCGTATTTGCCGAACAGAAAGGCATCATGCGCATAATCCTAAAAAGGATACTCAAGGGCGAACATGATGTGTTTGAGGAACACCCTGAAGAAGTCAAGGCCTTCATCACTGCAATGGAGTAGGGCAGGAGGGTATCTTCCCCTGTATTGACTTGTTCCCATAGTGATCATATCTTTCGTCATGAGGACAACAACCGAGCATGAAACACGACAGCAAGGCAGTAGATGAGCATATCAGTCAGATACCAGACCGGTGGAGATCTCTCGTGGAAGAGGTTCGGGAGAAACTGCTTGCTTGCATTGACAGCGGCTTTGTCGAATCACTTCGCTGGGGCATGGTCACGTACGAAGTGCCTCTGGAGGTTTCGGGTCCTACCTACAACAAACAGCCGTTGAGTTTTGTAGCCTTGGCAGCCCAAAAACACCACTGTTCGCTCTATCTGATGGCTATATATGCCTCACCTGAAAAAAGGGAACAGTTGGAACAACTTTTCGCAAAGCGAGGTCTTAAGGCTGATATGGGAAAGTCCTGTATCCGCTTCAAGCGAATCGAAGACATCCCTCTGGATGAGATACTCTCCATGCTGGGTGAGTATACCGTAGAGGACTTCCTTGCCATCACAAAAACAGGGCGGGAAAGCTAGAATTTCTGCACCAAGGCATGCATCTGGTCAACCATCAGCCTATGGTTTTCATCCAAGGTTGCACTCTCGTGCTTGCGTGTATAGAGAGAGGACAGTATCCCCAATTTCTTCAGATGATACTTGGCAGTCATGGGATAGGTTGCATCTTCAATGGCTGACAGAGTGCCGAGCAGATTCTGCAGAGATTCATCCGTATCATCAGTCATCGTTTTGGAAGTGAGAAGTTGCTTGTAGAGGTGGGGATGAAAATTTGCCATGACTCCGCTATAGCCATTTCCCCCGCTGGCAAGGGAGAGGCTCAGTGTAGAGGCATTTGCATTGAAGAGCTTGAAACCGGTCCCTTGCATGAGATTAAGACGGTGGGTCATCAGGACACTGTCGCAACTGGTATCCTTCAGGAAGGTAAAACGTCCGTTGTAGGTGCTGCTCTGGAGAATCGCATCAGGAAGAAGCCGTTTGTATGGGTATGGACACTCATAGAATCCCAGGGGCAGGTCTGAAGGGAGATTGGCGAGCAGGTAATCCAGATTCTTGAGGAAAATGCTGTCATCTTCATCTTCACCGGCCAGCCGGTTGGTGATCATGACCACTGCTTCCACCCCTGTCTTTGCCATCGCCTGAAGTTCCTTGAGCTGCTCTTCCTTCGTATCACTGGTATGACCAGAACAGATGACAGGCACCCTGCCGAAAGCCGCTTCTACGGTAGCTTTAGCCAGTGAGACTTTTTCCTCAAGGGTGAGATAGAACATCTCGCTGGATTGGCAGACTGCAAACAGGCCGTCAACTCCCTCTTCAATATACCAGTTGACTAATTTTTTGAGAGAAGGGTAGTCGATCTTTCCCTCCTCGGTGAAGGGGGTGATCATGGTAGGCCAAATTCCGTCAGGTAATAAAGTTTTCATAGGTTTTCCTCATGTAAAAAAAATGTATTATTCTTATTTCAATCGATTGGTAATGAGATGTTCTTTTGGGGGTTCAGCTGAAGCTGCCCTTCTTGGACTCTGTATTTCCTGTTGCATTGTCCAGTCATATAGGGAGTCCATTAAGGACAACCGTACTTCTTTGTCTGTATCCCATAAATCTGTCTGTTCCAGTGGATCCTCATTCAGATCAAAGAGCTGTCCTTGCACACCATGGTTGATCTTGGTATCTTGTGGGTATATGTTCATCTTGTACCGACCGTCGGTTATCATCGTCCCCAGCAGGGGTGGTTCGAAATATCGCCCTTTTGCATCTATTCCTGTCTGACGATAGAGACATACCGCTGTCTCATGGCAATGCTTCTGAGCTTTTCGGATATCCCGTGAATCCGGCATCAAAGCATTGATCTGGTCTTCTGGAAGACCTGCTGTAGAAAGAATCGTAGCAGCAAGGTCATGAGGCTGTACAAGTGCTTGGGATCGCGTATTGGATGGAACAACACCCGGTTGTCTGATAATAAGCGGGACACGAACACAAGATTCATAAAAAAACGCACCTTTAACCAGAAGCCCGTGGTCCCCAAGCATATCCCCATGGTCACTGACGAAAATAACCAACGTCTCCTCAGCAATACCTTGTCTCTCTAGTGCTGCAAGAACTTTGCCCACCTCATCATCCAGCAGGGCGACAGAAGCATAATAGCCGATGCGCATCTGAAGGAAATCTTCCTCCGTGAAGCTTGTATAGGGACCAAGGTACCCATCCTTCTGTTCCCTGGCCAAAGCTCCGATAGTATGGTTTGTTTCCGAGATGGATATTTGGGTAGAGGGCATTTTGTCCTGATCGACACGAACGGCATACTCAGAAGGGTAGTCGTCGTAAGGATTGTGGGGATCAAACACACTCATCATGCAGAAAAATGGCTTGTTCGTATCCCTGTTCTCAATAAAGTCGATGGTTCTTTCTGCTGCCCAATGAGTGAAATGATATTCACGGGGGATATGCTTCAGTTTCCTGCCTTGTGTTTTCAACGTGTTCCAAAATTCAGGAGACTTCTTGTGTAGCCACTGCGAATACCCGTTATACGGAGAGTCCATACTTATCGACGCTTCCATACACCATTCGTACGTATCAAATCCGTCGTGGGGATGACGTTCTTGTTCTTCCTGCATACGACCACTTACATGCAGTTTCCCGAAGAGAGCAGTTGCATATCCTGCATTTCTCAGGTGTTCGGGGAAAAGGATCTCATTGTCAGGTAGCACATCGTGCAGGCGGTATACCCCATGGCCTGGCAGATGCTTGCCAGTAAACATACTAGCTCGGGAAGGGGTGCAGACCGGATTGTTCACATAACACGCATCAAAGACCATACCCCCCTCAGCTAGAGAATCCAAATGAGGGGTCTGTATCCAGTCCACTCCATAACAACCCAGGGAGTCCCAGCGTTGTTGGTCACTTTGGATCAGGAGAATATTGGGTTTACCACTCTTCATGAATGTCTGCCCTCCTCTTGTCGAACAAGTTCTAGAAATTCCTGGATCCTGCTGTCCTTCGTAGTAGACTCAATATCAGCAAGAACTATGTCACAGGGGGAGTATTCGTCATTAATACGTCGTACCAGAGCCTTGAGTTCTTCAATGTCCGCCGATTCGAACTCTCCAGGGGTGAGAAGCAGTGCCCTCCGGGTATCAGGAAACATTTCCTTGATACGAAGGAGATCGGAATTGACTCCCGTATCGAAATACCCGACCTTTGCGATTTTTCTTATGCCATCCAGATAGGGATCGGCTACCCAGTTGCAGGTATGGATACCGAACCGGCTGTAGTGGGTGCTCAGCTCCCTATCAAGAGGGAGCAGGAACTCTTCATATTGGGCAGGGGAGATCATGCTGACCGTACAGTTGCTCATCGAGAGAAGGTCGATAGCAAAACCTGATTCTCTCTGCCGCTTCTGCACCCTCTTGGATACTTGGCCGATGGTGTCTGCAATATGGGCGAAGAAAGTCCTTACCGTATCTGGCTCATCAAGCATATCCAGGAACAGTTCGCTTCCCCGGAGCTTGGTTGCAATATTTATGACCCCCTGATAGTTCAGATACCCATGGATTTTCCCCCATCTGAGGGCTATTTCTTCCATCTGTGAAGATAGCTTCTGGAAGGCCTCATTGGTATCCAGGTCTATGACAGGAAGGTTTTGAATATCCTCAAATGAAAATATTGGTTTGGCATCAGGCCAGGAATCAGAAGCATATACAGGCTTTGCCCCATATATCATGGAGATCAGCAGGATGCCATATACCCCTGAAACTGTAGCGCAGGTCGGCTCTATCCCATCCTCATAGACTGGGGTGAAGTAGGGTACAGAAGGAAAGTGCCCATGAAGGTACTCCTTCATCTCTACCAGACTGTTGTACCGATACTGTGGTTCATTGTGCCACTTCTCACCAAAATCAATGCCAAGCCTATCGCGATACCACAAAGGAGTAAATCCCAGGGAGACACGGAGCCTACTCTCAGAGCCATCGCAAGGTTCACGAGTGGCCGGTCCTGAGAGGGGAATATGGTTGCGAAGCTGGTAGTCATGTATCATTGATTGTTCCTTCTGTGATTCTGGATAAGATGAAATACTGGGTCATGCAGTTACCGAAGTTGGCCATTGGTGGAAAACTGCATATCTTCATAGAAATCTTTCATCCATGGGATATGCCATGGCTGGGTCTTGGCCTTTTTGGTGCCTCCATTCTCCATGACATATTGCAGGGGTTTGGCATCAAAATGATCGGGTCGTACGGGGAGGGGCAGCCGGTCTTCCGTTGCGAAGGCCCACTCCAAAAGGATATCCTTCATACTCTGTTTTTCCGGTGAGTTTTTCATCTTTTCCCACAGATTATTCTGTTCGTCAGGATCATCAGCCAAGTTGTAGATCTCTCCATAGGGTTTCCCGGGATAATAGACCATCTTCCAATCCTCCCAGCGAACCATCTTCCCAAAGTAGTTCTCACTGAACACAGCTTCCCTTTCAGGAACCTGCTCTCCTTCCAGGATTGGCACCAGACTTGTGGACTGGTTTCCTTCTCCTTTTTCTGCACCCCCTAGATCACATATCGTCGAGTAGATATCCATCAGCTCTACCTTGTTTGTAACCCTTTGTGCCGAGAAGTATTTGGGGGCATGGACGATAAGTGGTACCTTTACACTCTGTTCATAGAAACACTGTTTGTAGTACAGGCCGTGATCCCCAAGAAGATCACCATGGTCTGAGGAGTAGATGATGATGGTATCATCATAGAGTCCCCTCTCCTTGAGCGTATCGATGATCTTCCTCATCCAATCGTCGATGAGCGTGTTCAGAGCGTAATAGGACCTGTACATATCAAGGCGTTGCTCTTCTGTTATCTCATCAGACTTGAATCCCCATTGGATGCGTCTGTTTATGTAGTCATAGGCCTCACGGGGTTTTCTCTCCACCTCATCCTTTCCCATATTACGGGGGGGCATTGGTGCATCCTTGAACAGCTCATCATAGGGCTTGGGCGGGTCATAGGGGTTGTGCGGACTCACGAAGGAGGCAAAGGCAAAGAATGGGCTGTCTACCCGCTTCAGATACTCACAGATGCTCTGCCCGATAAAGCTGTCGATATGGAGATCCTGGGGCAGGACAGAGGTCAGTGAAGACAAACGCCTCTTGTACTCTTCACTTTTGGTATTGTACAGGGCACTGCGTGAATATCCTCTTTGCTGTAGGAACTGCGCATAATCATCGGGGCAGTTCCCATCAAATTTTGCTTCGGCGATGATTCGACCGTCAAAGCCGAAATTGTCATTCCAGGGAGTGAAATGCATCTTTCCGATAGCACTTGTCTGGTATCCGGCCCTTCCCATCCGATGGGCGAAGCTCTCTTCTCTCTGACGCAGGGGATACCAGTTGGCCTGTACCCCATGGGTATGGGGATACCGGCCTGTGCAGACACTGTAGCGACTTGGGCAGCACAGGGGATTCTGGACATAGCAGTTGTCAAAGGTCACCCCTGTCTGCGATAGCCAGTCAAGGGTGGGTGTCTGGCTGAACATACTTCCATAACATCCTAATGAATCAGGTCGTTGCTGGTCCGGAAGGATAAAGAGAACATTTGGCTTTTTCTTTTTTTGCTCTGATGTGTTTCTTTCCACGAACATATCTCCTACATGAATAATCTGGGAAGGAACAAGACTAGGTCTGGGACATAGGTGATGAGAAACAGGACTCCGATCATCACCAGGATCATGGGCACCATCTCTTTGATCACTTCATGCAAAGGTGTCTTTGATATCCCAGAAACTACGAACAGAAGCCCTCCAAAGGGGGGAGTCGATAAGCCGATCATCATATTCAATACCACAACCACGCCAAAGTGAACCAGATCGATTCCCAGGGCAGTTACCAGAGGCAGTACGATGGGGATAAACACCACGGTGATGGTCATCACGTCCATCAGCATGCCAAGGACAAGAAACATGATGTTGATGATAAGCAGCAACACATATTTGTTCCCTGTGAAATCCAGAAGGAAGCTCGTGAACATCTGAGGCAGCTTTTCAATGGAAACGATATAGGCAAAGCTGAAGGAAGCCCCAACGATAATGGAGACTATCCCGGTAGTCTTGACACTCTGTATGAGAATTCCCCAGAGTTTTTTTGCTCCCATCACCCTGTATACGAAGGCTGACATGATTAGTGCCCAAAGACCGGCCAATGCACCTGCTTCGGTAGGGGTGACTATACCTGTATAGATACCACCAAGGAGAATGACTGGAGTCAACAGGGCAGGAAAGGCTCGGAAGGTCAATGCCATCCACTGCTTGAACGTATACCGAACCTCTTCCATGGGATAGTCCCGCTTCTTAGAGATGAAGGCGACATAGGCCATCAGAGCTACAGCAAGCAACACCCCTGGAACCATCCCGCCCATAAAGAGGGCGCCTACCGATGTCCCAGACAGGGTAGCGTAGAAGATCATGGGGATACTGGGAGGGAATACCGGCCCTATGGTTGCTGACGCAGCGGTAATCGCACAGGAGAAGCCACTGTCATAGCCACGTTTCTCCATTGCCTCAATTTCCATCATTCCCAACCCTGAAGCATCAGCCAAGGCTGAGCCGGTCATCCCTGAAAATATGAGGGAAGCGATTACATTGACATGTCCCAATCCACCTTTCCAGCGACCGACGAGTGTATTGGTCCATTTGAAGATCATCTCTGTTACTTCACCGCTGTTCATGATCTGCGCAGCGAATATGAAGAGGGGGACAGCTATCAAAACGAATTTGACACTCAGTTGCGATAGAAACTGGTTTGCTACCATTCCCACCCCGGCACCCAGGCCTGGAGCCAGTACAAAATAGAAGATGGATGACATCATCATCCCCAAGCCAATTGGTAGCTTTACTATAAAGGTGATCACAAAACACAGGATAAAAACAGTTAGTGGCCAGTTCATTTGGAAGCCTCCCCACGGATAATGCTACGAACATCGATGAACAACTTATAGGAAAAACGGGCAATTATTACGACGAGAAAAATCATGTAAGGGGAAAAGACCACATCCATTCTAATCGGTAGTGTATTTGCCTTCTTGAACCCCATGAACATGACATATTTGTAAGAAGGATATAAGGCGATGGTGAAAGAAGAGATGATGAGAACCTCCCCGATTATGCGAAAGATTCTCTGTACTGAGGGCTGTACCTTGTCATACACCAGAGAAAAATTGGTATGTTCCTCTTCCCGTTGTGCCTGGAGGGTACCCAGTATGATGATCCAAATATAGCAGAACAGGTTCAACTCCATTGGCCAGGTAAGGGGCTTGAAGAAGTATCTGGATATGACCTGGATCATAAATGAGATGAACATAGTGAGAAAGATGAAGGCAGGTATGTGCTTTTCAAGGAGATCCATGAAGAAATTCCCTGATCTGCTCAACACTGCAAGCCGCTTGTGTTTCATGCGAATTGCTCCTTTGGGGGTGACTTGGATAATTCTCTTCCCCATAGGTAGTGGAGAAGAGAATTATTATGGAATAGTAAGATAGGTAAGAATTATGGCTTTACGGCCTGGATTCTGTCATACAGATCCCAGTCAAACGTTTTGGAAATGTTCGGACTTTCATTCTCATATGACCATCGGGCGTATTTCTGAAAAGCTTCCTTGTCAGGATCATCGATGATGATGATTCCATTTTTCTTCAGGGTTTCAAGATCATTTTTCTCACGGCCAAGCTGAATCTCGTCATTGGTGATTCTCGCCATTTCCATAGCCTTGATAATAATATCCTGATCGGTTTTGGTCAGTGAATTCCATTTTGCAACATTGATGGAAGGCCATACTGTATCCACTACGTGGTCAGTAAGGATCACATATTTGGTAACCTCATAGAACTTCTGTATGACATCTGTCGGGATAGGATTGTCCTGTCCCTGCACGACACCGGTCTTCAGACCAAGATACACTTCACCAAAACTCATGGGAGTCGGGCTTCCACCGAGAGCCTTGCCCAGGGCAATCCATGCTGCTGAGTTTGGGACTCTGAGCTTTACCCCTTTCATCTGCTGGGGTGTCCGCACAGGCCCGACTTTTTCAACAACGTTCAGCTGCCTGGTACCCAGGTAAAATGCTGTCAGAGGGAATACTCCGACTTCTTTTGCCACATCTTCAAATATCTTCATTCCGATGTCACCGGAATACACAGCCCTCATATGGTCATACCCGGAGAAGGTATAGACAGAACCAAGCATCGAGGTGTAGGGGACAAACTCTGCAACCCAGTTGGGGGCGTAGTTTCCAATATCCAAAGAACCTTCCCTGGCTGCAGCCATTTCCTGTTCCTGTGTGAAGATCTGACCGGCATTATAGAGGTCTACAGTGATTCTGCCTTCAGAGAGTCGTTCCACTTCAGCCTTGAACTTCTGCATTCCTAGACCTTGTGCCGTATCAGCCTGACCAATGGTAGACCATGACAGGTTCACCGGCTGTAATTCCTTTGCGTCTGTCATAGGCTCCTTTGACCCGGCGGCAAACAGAGAACTGCACACTATAAGTGTTGCCAAAAAGATACCCAGTACTTTTTTCATTCTTTCTCCTTTTGTATTCTACAATGTAGAATTACTTTCTAAATATACGTATATTGTATTTTGATATAGTTGACTTGTCAATAAAAAAAATATAATACACGATATTGTAGAATGGCGTAATCTTGTGTATCATAGATAGGGAAGGAGTACATATGATCGGATCAGTGTTAAAAGCCATAGAGATAATGCAGGCCTTCACTCCGGACCGCCCCTTGATAGGCCTCAATGAACTGAGTGAGATGTTGGGCTATCCCAAGACAACCATACACACGATATTGAAGACCCTTGAATCAAAAAAGTTTATCGAACCCTTGGGAAATGGGATGTACTGTCTTGGGACGGCTATCATCTCCATGACACAGTCTGTACGGGTCAATGTGCAACTGAGAGACAGGGCTGCCCCTCTTCTTCGTGAACTTGGGGAATTCTGTGGAGAATCCATCTATCTTACGGTAAAGGACGGGCCGTTCTGCCTCTACATATATGCAATTGAGTCTCCTGACAGGCTTATGGCTCGTACTGCTGTGGGCGACACCATGCCCATGCACTGCACCTCTGTGGGGAAGGCAATCCTTGCATTCCTTTCCAAAGATCAGGTACTGGAAATCTTTGAGGAGGCAGGATTGGAGAAATTCAATGATCAGACGATCACTGAAATCGTTCCGTTAATGGAAGAGTTGGCCCGCACCAGAAAGCGAGGATACTCTCTGGATATCTCTGAGCATGAGGATAATGTGTTTTGTCTGGGTGCACCTATCTTTTCTGAGTCAGGCGAACCCATTGCCGCTTGCAGTATTTCGGGTATGGACAAAGAGATTATCGGAGAGAAACTTGAGCTCTTTTCAGAGTGCATCCGGTATACCGCCCAGGAGATTTCAAGGAGAATGGGATATGTCCCCAAGGGGGATACCCTTATCTGGAAAGAGATCAGAAATCCCTTGCGCAGAAACATGTGATACTATCTGTAACCCCAGGGAAATAAGGGAAACTCCAAATGACCATCGTTTGCTTGGAGGTATGTGTCTTGTCTCCATTCTATGCTACAGGTCCAAGTCTGCCTTGGCATATCCTTTGTTTTCACCATCATCCAAGGTTGTTCGCCTCTGCAATCCTCTGGATGACCTCTTCCATGAAAATGAATATGAGTGTCCGTGACCTCTGGTGTGGCAGCTTCTCCCCTGAGTCGGGCCTATCGGTCAGGAAGAAGATCGTATTGCACTGTCCAAGCAATGATACGTTGTAGTCCTGTGCGACAATAGCTACCGTGGCACCCTTTTCTGAGGCTGAGCTGTACATCTTCGAAAAATCCCTATACGCGCCTGTGACAGTAAAGATGATAAGAAGCGTAGAAGCATCGGTCATCGACGCCACACTTAGGTCATCCACTACGGCGATGATCACCTTAGGAGATGCTGTACGCAGGCGGTACTCAATATATTGGGCGCACAAGAGAGAAGGGCCATATCCAAAAAGGACTATCCTTGCATGTCCGGCGATCAGGGCGACCATATCATCGACCAACGATTCGTCAAAATTGGCAATGAACTGCCGTATCCTAGACAGTTCTCCCGAAGAGTCCTGTCCATGTGTCTCAGTGTCTTCATAGAGGAATGCAACATACTGCTTGAAATTAGCGAAGCCGAGCTTCTTGGTGAATTTGGATATCTTGGAGACCGAGCATCCACAGAGGTGAGCCGCTTCGGTGATACGGAGCGTAGGGTGTGAGGCTGTTGAGCTCTGGAGCTTTTCATGGATGGATTTTTCCAATGCATTCAAGCCAGTAAAATCAATATGTATCATCGTCTCGTAGTCCTTTTCCTTACAGGAGTGTATCACGTATTCTGTAATGTTGTATAGAAAAATGGAAAATTTTCCATAATTTAAGATATTTTACCCTGTTTAGTTGAAATATTTCCATTTTCCTTGACGCTAAATCTATTACCCCTTAAGCTTAGACAGAGAAGAAGATGAGAAATGGCCTATGCTATCTCATTGATCGTGGATTTTCTGAGGAGGAACCAGAGGTGACCACACAAGAGATACTCAAGCAGCTTGCTGCAATACTTTCACACGAGCAAATCAACACAGACAAGGACGAGCTCTACGATGCGGCGGCAGACAGATACAAGAAATATGCAAAGGCGCGCAAGGTTTTGAACGTACCTTCCCCCCTAGCAATCGTCTACCCCAAGGATACAGAAGAGGTACGAAAGCTTCTTATGTTCTGCAATGATCATGCCATCAACGTCATTGCCCGGGGAGGCAAGACTGCAACCGAAGGGGGACTGGAAAACTGGAAGGAAGCCACCATCGTCATTGACGCTCTGCACCTTGATTCCATTGTGAAGATTGATGCCTATAACAGCCAGGCTACAGTACAGGCTGGTGTTGCCCTGCAGAGCCTGGAAGACGAGCTGCGAAAGATCGGCTACACCACAGGTCACTCCCCCCAGTCCAAGCCGGTTGCCAAGTATGGTGGTCTGGTTGCCACGCGCAGCATAGGCCAGCTCTCCACCCTGTATGGTGGGATCGAGGATATGGTGGTGGGCCTTGAGTGTGTGTTCCCTGACGGGCATGTCTCACGGATCAAGAATGTCCCCCGACGCTCAGGGGGACCTGACATCCGCCATATCGCCATCGGCAATGAAGGGACGCTCTGTTACATCACTGAGGTTACGGTAAAGATATTCAAGCACTATCCCGAGAACAACACCTTCCTGGGATACCTGGTCAAGGATGTGGAGACCGGCATCAAGGTCCTGCGTGAAGTGATGGTCAATGGCTTCCGACCTTCAGTTGCAAGGACCTACTCAGAAGAGGATGCAGCGCAACACTTCTACCATTTCCATGAAAACAAGTGTGTGCTCCTGTTCATGGCAGAAGGGCCGGCAGGCATCGTCGATGCTACAGTGGCGGCTATAGAGGAAGCAGTTGCACTGCACAAGGATAGGGTCGTTAAGCAGGTGGAAAGCTCCTTGATAGAGAATTGGTTCAACCAACTGAACTGGTCCCAGCAGGACATCGACGATGAGTTTTTGGGAATGAAGGAACATGACGCCCATAGCGGCTTCACCACAGAGATCTCAGCAGATTGGGAGACGATACCTAAAATCTACAACAGTGTAATGAAGAGGATACAAAGTGAGTTTGACAGGGCAAAGGATCTCACCATGCTTGGTGGACACTCATCCCACTCGTATCTGAACGGGACGAACATGTATTTCGTATACAACTACAAGATCCTGTGCGAACCTGAGGATGAATTGGTCATCTACCATCATCCGCTTCAAAAGATCATTGTGGAGGAGACCTTGCGCCTCGGTGGCTCCATGTGTCATCACCATGGTATTGGGAAGTACCGAAGTGAGTGGACAAGAGAGGAACATGGATCGGCATACTACATGCTAGAAAAACTGAAAGAGGCATTCGATCCAAAGGGTATCATGAACTATGGGACCATATTCCCCCAAAGCGAAGGGATGAAATATATCCAGTAGAGCAGGCTGTGATACGGTAATTCTGGAGGGTTCTCCCTTTTAGGAAATCCCTCCGGAATATTCCTTGTAGTGTATTGGTATAACGACGTTGGTTTGAAGGAAAAAAGGGATAGGATTGAGATGCATATACTGTGTGTGGTGAAGTTTGTCCCCGATGTGGATAGCTTTACCTACAACTACGAGAGCCATACCATCAATAGGGAAGAGAGCACTATGCTCATCAATGCCGATGACGCCTCTGCTGTCGGATTTGCCCTGCAGTACAAGAAGAGTCATTCCCAGACGACAGTTGAAGTGCTCACCATGGCTCCCCTTTCCCTACAGCCCTTGTTGGAAGATATCCTCAGGGTTGGAGTTGATAGGGCGACCCTTATCTCTGACCCCTTGTTCGCAGGAAGTGACACCTATGTGACAAGTACGATCCTCAGCAGGTATCTTTCACATGTATCCTATGATGTGATCCTTACCGGAACACACGCCATAGATGGGGACACCTCCCATGTCCCTTCCCAGATAGCGCAACGGCTTGATCTTGATCATCTGAATGCAATTACTCTCATGGAAGAGGAGAGTCTCTCCACTTCCAGAGCCAGGGTGGAGGTGGAGGATGAGGCTTCTGTCACTACATATGATATAGGACTGCCCGCTGTACTCGGCCTGTCCCGTGAAGCCCCGTACAGGTTGCCGTATGTACGCTATAAGAATCTCAAGTTGGATGTATCCGATAGGCTTGCTTTTGTCTCACATGAGGATTTGGGTTTTTCCCCAGATGAGGTGGGGTTGAAAGGCTCACGTACCCAGGTGAAGAGTACCCATACAAAGGTATATGAGATAAGAGAGGCGACAGTAGTGAAACCGGATGAAAGTGGGGTTGAAGTGGTGTATGACTTCTTGAAAAGCAAAGGATTTGTCTGATATGAAAAGAGTTCTGCTCTACAGTGAACAAGGATACTCCCAAGAGGTGGAAAACCTTGTTGAGGTTGCTAGACAACTCTATGGTGAGGGGAATTTTACCACCTACGCCCTGGTCATTCATGACGATGTCGCAGATTCGGAAGGGCACTTTGATGTGATACTCCATCTCTCAGATGACAGGCTCCATGGCTTTGATCAGAGGGCGATATGTGATGTGGTTACAGAGGTGCACAACCGATACCACTTTGATGCGATCCTGTTCCTTGCTACCCCTATGGGGCGATGCATCGCCCCAAGGGTGGCCATGCGCCTTGACACCGGCCTTGTAGCCGATGTCACAGACATTGCCCATGATGATGGCGACCTTGTCCTGATACGCCCTGCCTACAGTGGAAAGATCATGGCTGGTATTCGCATCACAGGCGACGGGCCGGTCATGATGAGTGTCAGGACAGGGGTTTTCTCGAATGCCCGAACCAGAACAGGAGCAACCGAACACATTCAGCTTGAGGGCCTTTCCTATCAGTATGGGGCGATCACCATGACAGGAAAGAAGGGGAAGGAGGTTTCCTATGATATTCGCAAGAGTACGGTGCTTGTCTCAGGGGGAGCTGGTGTCAGTGATATGCAAGAGTTGCATAAGCTTGCAACCTTGCTGAAGGGTGAGGTAAGCGCATCCCGCTCAGTTGTCGATGCAGGCATTGTCTCTCGGGCGATGCAAGTCGGCCAGTCTGGCAAGACGGTGAGCCCACAGCTCTACTTCGCATTAGGGATACATGGCTCCATCCAGCATGTGGCGGGTCTGAAGGATGTTCCTTACATCATTTCGGTCAACACTGATAGAAAAGCACCCATCTGTAGCATTTCTGATATCGTTGTCGAAGGTGATGCATTACAATTCGTACACAGACTAGTTCAGAGAATAGAAAGAGGATAGCAAGCATGCATGCAAGAGAGTTTTCCATGGATTTCTTTTCACTACAGGGAAAAAATGCAATTGTCACCGGTGGAAATGGAGGCCTGGGACAAGCCTTTTCCACCGCACTTGCAAAAGGTGGTGCAAACGTCCTGGTATCAAGTCTCGTGGATGATGAGGGGACAACGCGAGCTCTGGTGGAGGATTGTGGGGTGTCCTATCAGTTCATTGAAGCCGACATTACCCAGGACGGGGAGTGCAAAAGGGTTGTCGATACCTGCATACGTTCCTTCGGCAGTGTCGACATCCTGATCAACTGTGCTGGCATCAGCTTGAACGTCGAGGACATACGCGAGTACAGCCGCAAGGAGTGGGACAAGATGGTCTCTGTCAACCTGACTGCGGCATTTGAGATGATTCATGAAGTGTGCATCCCCATGATAGCCCAACGTAGTGGGAAGATTATCAACATAGCCTCCCTGTTCTCCTTCTTGGGGGGCAAATGGTCACCTGCATATGCCTCTACGAAGCATGGCATTGTCGGCCTTACCAAGGCAATGTGCGACGAACTTGCAGAGTTCAATATCCAGGTCAATGCAATCGCCCCGGGGTACTTCGCCACCCCTCTTACAGAGATGACACGAAACGATGAGAAGCGCAATACAGAGATCCTTTCCCATATCCCCGCCAACAGATGGGGAGACTCAACTGACCTTATGGGAGCCACGGTGTTTTTAGCCAGTGGTGCTTCCTCATATGTAAATGGGACAGTGCTTACTGTCGATGGTGGATATCTGATGCGGTGACAAGCCGTTAAGGGTTGAGTGAAGATGTAGGCTATGATGGATATGAAGAGTATGAAGAAGTATATATTGGCAATTGATGGCGGTACCCAAAGTACGAAGGTAGTGATCTTTGACCTGAAAGGGCATGAGGTGTGTTCCCATACTGTCCCTCTGCAAGAGATCGTACTGTATCCTGACCGGAGGGCGGAACACCCTGATGATGACCTGTGGACAACATTGCAGGTTGCCTGCAAACAGGTCCTTGCAGAATTCCCCTTTCCCTTGCAGGCCCTCATCGGGGTGGGCCTGGGTTCCATTCGGTGTTGCAGGGTCCTGATGCAGGAGGATGGCAATCTTGCCCACCCGGTACAGAGCTGGATGGATGTACGCCTTGCCTCCCCTTATGTGCACGAAGACGATAGGGTGAAGTATGTCAGTGCCACAACAGGGTATCTGACCTACCGGCTTACCGGGGAGAGGAGAGACACTCGGTCCAACTATGTGGGGCCTTGGCCGATAGACCCTGTCAAACTCGGCTGGTTTGAGGATGAAGATCTGTTTTCCCGCTACCATACTCCACGAAACATGCTCTTTGAGCTTGTCGATCCGTCAAGCATCCTGGGAGCCATCACTCCTGCGGCAAGCAAAGCTACAGGCATCCCTGTCGGTCTGCCGGTAGTCTCCACCGCAAATGACAAGGCTGTCGAGGGCCTTGGTGCAGGCCTTACCCATGATGGGACGGTTCTCGTCTCGTTGGGTACCTACATCACCAGTATGATGGCGGGCAACCAGTACAAGGGCGACAGCTCTTCCTATTGGAGTAATCCCGGACCAACCAAGGATGAGTTCATATATGAGAGCAATGGTATACGAAGGGGCATGTCGACAGTCACCTGGATCAGGGATCTTATGGGTTCTGATGTTGAAGCTGAAGCAAAGGCTCTGGGCCTTAGTGCAGAAAATTATCTCAATACCTTGGCAAAGGACGTCCCTGTCGGATCGGATGGGCTGTACACTGTACTCAACTGGCTTTCCCGTCCCACTCACCCCCATGAAAGGGGCATCATGCTGGGCTTCAACGGCACCCATAAGGGCAAGCACATGTTCAGGTCCATCCTCGAAGGCATTGCGATGACTATGAAGGGCAACATACTCGCAATGTGTGAAGAGCGGGAGATGCCATTGGAGCAGGCAATCATCAGCGGAGGTGGGTCCAACGGAGATGTGTTCATGCAGATTTTCGCTGATGTGTTGGGAGTTCCTACAAAAAGAAATGTTGTGAGTGGTTCTGCAAGCATAGGGGCGGCCATCTGCACTGCCTTGGCCCTTGGTATCTACAGGGATAGGGCTGAGGCAATTCAGCATATGGTGCATGTCAGGGACACCTTTTTCCCCATCGCTGAGAATGTCGCCTTGTATGAGGAAATAGAGGAGAAGGTCTATAGGCATATAGCCCATCAGGTGGATGGGCTGTTGCAAGCTTCGCATGCGATCTTCAACAAGGGCTAGCTGCGGGGAGAATGCATGCCCCCAGTAGTATTTCTGAGAACAAATGCAATGCCGATATGCCTATCCTGCATTTCATGGTAAACTGGATTCAATGATCAATTCCCAGAGACTCAAGCCGCTAAACGAAAACCAGCCAAAAGCAGATGGGCAGTATGTGGTGTATTGGATGCAGGCATCACAGCGTACCGTACAAAATGATGCCCTTGCCTACGCCATACAGACAGCCAATGCCATGCATAAGCCGCTGCTTGTATATTTTGGCGTCACCGCTTCATTTCCAGATGCAAACAGAAGGCCCTACCGCTTCATGCTGGAAGGGATACAGGAACTGGAAACAGCGTTGAAGGCGATGGGCATCCCCTTGCTGGTCCATGCCGATGGCATCGCCAAAGGCTTGGAGCCACTGTATGAGTGCATGGCCTACCTGGTGACAGACCGAGCCTACACAAGACATGAGCGTTCCTGGCGTGCACATGTAGCACAGAAGGCCCCTTGTGCCATGATGATGGTGGAAACCAACGTGGTAGTTCCTGTTGGGCATGTATCAGACAAGCAAGAGTATTCGGCCGCGACTTTTCGGCGCAAGATTACCCCGATGATCGGGGAATTTGTGGAAGTGACTGCAATGGAGGAACTCCTGATCGCTTCCCTTGGCATTGGGATGCCCTATGCCTCTGCTGACCTTTCTGACATTCCAGCCTTGATGGAAGGCCTTGGTATCCCAGATGGCATAAGCCAATGCCCTTGGATGCATGGGGGGCAATCTAGCGCATTGGCAACCTTGCAATGCTTTATCGCAGAACACCTGGATGGGTATGAGACAAAAAGAAATGATCCCGCCAATCCTTTTGTTTCGAATCTGAGCGCGTATCTGCACTTCGGCATGATAAGCCCGGTGACCATCTATCATGAAGTGATGAAAACAGAGCTTCCTGATGTTGCCCCTTTTTTGGAAGAGCTCATAGTCCGTAGGGAACTGGCCATGAATTTCGTCTTCTACAATCCCCTGTATGATTCGTATGAAGGGTTGCCCGATTGGGCACGAAATACTTTGGAAAAGCACCGGGATGACAAGCGTGCATATCTTTACACCCGAAAACAGCTTGAAGACGGCAAGACCCACGACAGGTATTGGAACACAGCCCAGAAGGAACTTGTTCATCTGGGGACAATCCATGGGTACATGCGCATGTACTGGGGGAAGAAGATCCTGGAATGGAGCAGTACTCCCCAGGAGGCGTTCTCAACTGCCCTCTATCTCAACAACACGTATCAGATGGATGGCAGGGATCCCAATGGGTTTGCCGGCGTTGCCTGGTGCTTTGGCAAGCATGACAGGCCTTGGACAGAACGGGCAACCTTTGGCATGGTCAGGTATATGAATGACAAGGGCCTTGAGAGGAAGTTCAGGATGGAAGGGTACATACGACGTATTGAAGGGCAACTGCAGGCTAGGGGAGTCTCTGGCTCTAGCGGGGAGGATACGCTGTTTGCAGATAGTCTTGGTGAGTAAGAAAGCAATATCAGCATACAGGTGATTATTTGTCTAGGGATGAGATCTTGCTCTTTGGTGTGGGAATGCCTCTGATAGGCTTCCTACACTGTGGTTCACTACAAGAAGGGCAAACCCTTCAGGATGATCAATGCAACTGATCCTGCATTCAATGGTTGTAGTTACCGTTTGCTATGTGAGAAGCCATGGGATATGATGGATACACCATGATGTTGTATGCAATTGTTTCGACTGCTGCATGTGTGACCTATAGTAATCTTGGTATCCTCCTTTTGGCGCTGGGGAAAAATTCCCCGACACAGAAGGCCTTTGTTGCCCTGTGTGCTATGCTTGCCCTCTGGTCCTTCGGCAGTATCGGGCAACAACTCGTTCAAGGCAGCTTGTGGGACTCCCTGTTTGAGAAGATATATTTCTCAGGCTCCGAGCTATTCATCCTTGCAGGTGTTGTCTTCATCCTCATGCTTTCTGAAACTTGGAAAATACGGAAGTATCGATGTATTCTGCTGGTGATCATCCTACGCATAGCTGTCTACCAGACAGCGAACTGGGGGTGGAACCTGCTTGCACGAGACTTCCCCACAGGATTCTGGTTCCTGTCCCATCAAATGCTGTCGGCTTGTGAAGCATTGTTCATACCGGGGGTTGCATTTGTTTGGGGCATGCAATCAGAGTTGCATAGGGTGAAGATACAGGCGAGGATAATCGTCATCAGTACGATTGTCGGCACGATCATCGGCGTCAGTGTGGACTTCCTCTCTGGAGTGAAGGGCTACAATCCCATTTCATGTGTGATCCCTGTCTTTTGGATGGTGCCCATATGTTATGCCATCATGCGGTACGGACTGATGCGATACACCCCAGCCCACATTAATCGCGAACTGATCAACCACATGGATAGGGCGGTTTTTATGATAGATTCCTCATGGAACATAACCGACCTCAATGATGCTGCATTGTTTCTTGTCGAAAGGGGCAGGCCTTTGAAGCATCCCATCCCTATGGAAAGCGTATTCCTTGATGCACAAGCGATCATACAGAGAGTTCAGGCAAATGTTGATGCGCAAAGTACCATATTTTCTCTGACAGGGTTCCTGCGTACGCATGGAGGGCATTCGGTACCTGTGGTGACAAGTTTTTCGATCATAAGCGACATGTGGGGGGATAGGATAGGGATCCTGGGCATCTGTAATCCGCATCTGGACTTGCGTTCGTTCGTCACCAGGTACTCCTTGAGCGAAAGACAGGCCGAAGTTGCAAAACATATCTTAAGCGGCAAATCCCAGGCTCAGACAGCAGAAGCTCTGTTCATCAGCCTATCTACAGTGAAGACCCATACGACCAGCCTGTACAATCGCCTCGGCATTTCCAGCCGAAGCGAGCTATATGCCTTATTTCAGGAAATCCCAACCACTTGACGCCTCACAGCTTTCAGCCTTGATTGTTCACAGCGCCATTCCTACAGGTGTTCTAGCAATTCTCCTTCCGATTTTTTCCTCCGCTTCTTCGCAAGGGAAAAGTTATTCAGAAGGTGGCGTCCAGATTCCCCTTGAGGAGATGAAATTTCCTGTCACAGAGTAATATCCGAGGGTATCAGTGTCATTGTCATATGGACTCGTGTGGGCGGGGATGACAGATGCTACCGTTCCGCTGACTGTTCCCTTCACATAAGATCCAAGGCCGTCACCATACTTGGTGAAGGTGATGGAGACCCCTCCATCTTCCGATTCCACCAATTCTCCCCACCTCAACGTGCCACCAGGACCATCATTGGGATTGTAAATGTTGGTGATGCAATCAAAGGTCTTGCGCTTGCCCTGCGCATCTTCCGTAAACGCCACCAATAGGGACCCACTGTAGGGATGATCCAATAGTACATTTGTTGCATCGACTCCCCAAGCTCCGAAGCCTGTCACCATGTACCCATTATGCTCATCTTCCATCGGGTACATGTTGAAGTTAGCACCGATGTCTAGGGGAACCGAGGAGGCTACCATGAAAGATCCATCCTGGTAGATATGTGAAGTCTTTTCCACCATCATCTCAAAGTGGATAGGAATACTGTAAGCCGGGTATGTCCCCATGGCATTAAAGGCGACTGAATCCTCTGCAGGGCCGCTTGCCATGGAGAGGTCCCACGTATCGGAGCTATTGGATTTGCTGGTGAATTTCAGGTTGATGAAGCCGCCATTGCCGGCATTTTCATCCATCAGGAATGCTGCTGTACCTGAGGAGAGCCATCCATCAGCCTTTTTTACTTTCACTGAGAGATTATGCCAGCCGAACGGCATTCCCTCGCCATCCATGTGGTACGTTGATCCATTCGCCCCTGCAATCTTCATACCATCAAGGTACCATTGGTACTCAGCACAATCGGCAGGGGATACGGAAAAAGGTTGGACACTGGGCCTTTCCATGATGTAATCGTCCGATGTGATGTTCACGTTGAAAGGATTGCACAGATTGTTGACGATAGAAGCATGTATGCCAAGGGGTGAGACCGGTATTGTCTCAGATGCAGAACTTGTTTGGCCTGCAAGAATCCTTACCTCATGGAAGTTTCCGGCAAATGGGATGCTTCCATCTTTTAGGACATAAGAGAAGTCATAGTAACCTACAGCAAGCCGATCAACGGTGATAGTCGCCTCAGAGCCCGAGATGGTAATGTCTGAAGCGTCAATGGCTTCTATACCTGATCCTGTCTCAGGTGTCAGGAAGGCTTCGATTTGTGCAAGTCCAAGGAGGTTGCCTGTCCAGTCCAGGGTGAAGCTGAACATCCCTTCTCCCACAATGGGAACCACAGAGATTGATGCTACAGAGGTTGATCCCTTGATGACAGTAACCTCCTGTGACCCCTCTCCAATCTTGACCGGTGGGCTATCGTCATTATAGGCTTCGACGGTAACTAACCAATTTCCTTCCAGAATTCCTTCGAACACATGCGAATTCCCACTCACTTCAACGGGTTCCAAACGAACAGCAGAGCCACTTCGTTCACAGCTGATCCGGTAGGTGTCCACATCCATGTCCAAGGCAGGAGCAATCGTCCTTGCATTGACGGTGTCACGCAGGATGACCTTTAGTGACCCTTGATTGGTGTCAGCTAGGGTTTGGTCACACCCTACGAAAACCATTGTTGCCAGTAGAAGTAGCAGCAATGCCATACACACAACTCTCAAGCGGTTCATCATCTTCTTTTCCTCCTGTGGTTGGCCCTAGGGCCATCGGGTTCTCAACAATTGATGTGGGATCGATTCCAATGGCATTGCTGCATTGCTCTTGGAGTATTTTTGGACGATCCCTCACTTTCGATTCTGATTACACCATATGGCCACCTACAGGAATGCACATCATACCAAAGTATGATTTTGCAGGGATTTGTCGGGTTCCATGTGTTTTCCAATCCCTTTGGGAGGTGTGTCTCCCTTATCTGCATACTACCGGTGAGCGGGTTCCTGGCGGGGTAGGCATGCAGGGAGGCCTCGTCGGACTGAAGCATCAGTATTCTGATCAGTAGCTATCGCTGGCATTTCCCTCTTGCACATTCGCTGGACAACAATACCCCCTTACTCTTATGATTGGCTATTATGCAAAATACCTCCTACCTGCTTCTCCTCAACGAACAGCTTAAGAAAGATCTCCTCGGCCTGACTGCAAAGGAGCGAGTACGAATATATGAGAAACTCTCTTTTTTGGAAAACGGCATGTGGGATTCTGGAGTTCGGGTAAAAAAGCTCAAAGGACCATCGAACAAGGTAATCTTTGAAGCCCGTATCAGCAAAGGGGATCGTCTCATATTCACCCTCGGAAGAGACGGAAACCGCACCTGCATCTACCTGTGGGGGGTGGTACACCATGATAATATTAGCTCCAAAGCCCGGTCAATCTTTCCAGACAACGCTCCGTTTTTGAACTTTGCATCAAATAGCGAGGAGAGCTTTGACGATCTGTTCATCGACTCGCTTCCTGAGGATCTGTTTACCCAGGAATCAATCGAGCAAAAGGTGCTTGAAGATTATGGTCCACAGAAATGGATGGATATCGGCGAAGAACAGCTACAAAGGCTCTTGGGAAAGAACAATCCGGAATTCTTTGAACTTTTTCTTTATCTTACAGGAGAGCAACGGGATGTGCTCAATCTGAAACCTCCTGTACTCCTGTCTGGGACAGCAGGAAGTGGCAAAACCACGTTGGCTATCTACTACCTGCTTAAGGGAAGGCATCAAGGCGATAATGTCTTGTTCGTAACTTGCAGTCATTTCCTCAGAGATTACTCCGAAAAACTCTATCAGGGCCTGATAGTTCATTCCTCCTTGGAGGAGAAGACCAACAAAGTCCGGTTTGCCATGCTTCGCACCCTGGTCTTGGAGATACTCACTGAAGCTGGCCTGCACAAGGATCTGAAACATGAGGTGGATCTGCAGGGGTTCATTGAAATTTTCAGTCGACACAGCCTTGCAAAGCACTATGATCCTGTTCTGGTCTGGGAGGAGATTCGCTCCATCATAAAGGGAGCGAATCCTCCTGTAAGCCTATCCCATTACCGCACCCTTATCGCACGATACCTCAACAACTCCCTCACCACAATACAGCTGCGCCAGCTGAAAGACTCCCTTCTGGCTTTGAAAGCGTATGATTTCAGCAAGAAGTTCGAAAGGATCATCGAAAAGAAGAGCACATGCAATGACTTCACCGACTTTGTACAGAAACTCTCCTTGCCCAACCAACAGGCAGACTATGCTACCTTTGCCTTTGTTCTTGGTGAGATCATGCGTATCCTTGAGACAAGGGAGAGCAGTCTCAGCTCACCTTTGCTCTCATTGGCGGAGTATAGCGAGCTGGGCAAGAAGAGGGCACCAAACTTCCTCTACGACCGCAAGGAGATCTACAGCATAGCCGAATATTATCAGGCTCAGCTCGACTCAGAGAAGCGATTCGATGAGATTGATCTCTGTAGGTCCGCGATTGTCGCCTTGGAACAGCTTGGAGACCGCTTCCAATGGGATTTGGTGGTAAGTGACGAAGTGCAGGATTTTTCTGATATCCAACTTACTCTCCTGTTCAAGCTCTCCAAAAAGCCTGGGGATCTTGTGTGTGCAGGAGACCCGAAACAGATCATCAACCCCAGTGGATTCCGTTGGGAAGAGCTGAAAAACCGCTTCTACGAACAAGGTCTTGCAGTCCCTGATGTTCACCACCTGCATCTCAACTTCCGTTGTGTCGGCAGTGTGGTCAAGCTTTCAAACGCATTGCTCAAACTGAAGCAGCAACTGGTGGGGATCAGCGGACATGAACAGGTGGAGGAGTGGAAATTCAATGGTCGTCCACCCTATCTCATCCATGGCATCTCTGAGGTGGAGATGAGCGGCGAAGTGGCTGCTACGGCAGCAGGGCAGGTAATCCTCGTGCGTAGTGACAGTGAGAAACGAAAGCTGATGAAAGCCCTGAATACCGAGCACGTTTTCACCATCAACGAAGCAAAGGGCTTGGAGTTTGATACCGTGCTGTTGTGGAAATTCTCATCCGATGCCAAAGCCTCCGATATCTGGCGCAAGATCCTTGCAGAACATATCCTTGATACGAACCATCTTCCCTTGATACGGCACGAGATAAACCTTTTGTATGTGGCTGTGACCAGGGCAAGAAACACCCTGATCATCTACGATGGGTCGCGAACATCCCCTGTATGGCAAGTAGAGGCCTTGGCACCGCACATCTTCATCACTGAAGAAAGGGATGCCCTCAAGCAGATTTGGAAACGCATATCGACTGCAAAGGAGTGGGACGCCCAAGGCGACTACTTCTTTGTTCGGGAGCACTACTCAGTTGCTGCAGAATGCTATCGCAACAGTTCCAACGATGCAAAGCGAGATGTGTGCCTAGCATATGTCAAGAGAGGTGAGAAGCTCTATCGGGAATCGGCGGCTTTGTTCGTTGCCCGTGGAAGAAAGGCTGAGGCAGCCCAGGATTATGAGGATGCCGGCTCGTATGACAAGGCGCTTCCCCCTTTGGAAGGAGCTGAAACGCAAGGATCGGATACTCCTCTGTGAGATATCCTTGTTGGAGAACGAGGAGCGGTATGCCGAAGCTGCTGGACTTTGGGTTAAGCAGAAACGCTTTGACCGGGCGGTGGAGAACTGGAAAAAAGCAAAGGCGTACTCAGAGCTGGGTTCATACTATTTCAAATTGCGCTCCTACAGCCTGGCAGGTGAAAATTTTGTCGCTGCTGGTCAGTTTCTTGATGCGGCGCTCTGCTACAAGCGGCTGAAACAACTGAAAAGAGCTGCTGAATACTATGTGGCCGGAGGTGAATATGCTACAGCTCTTCCTCTGTATATCCGCCTGAAGGCTTGGAATGAGGTTATTGTTTGTTATACCGCACTCGGTGATCACTATCAGCTTGGTGTCTTATATGAGAAACGCAAGGAATATAAGCAGGCTATCCAGGAATTCTCTCTCTATGCCAACGGATCTAATACACAGAAGAGACAGCTACGTGATGAGGCCAAAGAGATGGAGGGTGTCTCTCGATCTATGATCAGGGCTGGGATACGGTATGCCGCCATACTGCAGCATAGAGAAGCCGCAGCCCTGTTTTTTTCATAAAAATCAGTTCGAACTGGCAACAGACGAGTATCTGCTCTCTGGTGAGAAAAAGATGGCGGCCTTATGCTTAACTGCCATTGATAAGACAGAACAGGCCATCAATCTGTATGAGGAGATCGGGGACAGTGAATCGTATCTGGAAGTGATAGACATCCTGCGCTCGCGCATGAGAAAGGGTCGGCGCTATGACCAGAACCAGATACAGGCCTGTTATGAGACTGCAGAGTTCCATTATAGGAAGAAGCAGTTTGACAAGGCCCTTACACGCTTTCTTGCTGTGAATGAGTCCGATGGGGTGCTCAAGTCTGCGTTGCTTGTCGAAGGGCGCGACGAGGATGTGCTCGACTATTTCATGCAGGTGGACAAATCGGAAAAGGGGATCGAGTTCATCAGCAGAAAAAGGAATCTTTCCATCTCTGAAGGCTATCTGAAGAATTTACTCAGCAGATCAAGCTATCGTATCATAGGGGGATTGTCCTTTGATGCAGACGAGAGGATACTCCTGGAGCTGTTGGCTAAACTCCATGCAGGGAAGAATCCCTACGATCTTATAGAAATCATCCGGACATATCTCGCATCATATGAGTCGTTCATTTACGTGGATAAGGCTCCCAAAGCCTTCATCGACCTGATAATCGATACGCACTATCTCAACCATATTTTCCGGATTATCAGTGATGGCATTATCCTTGACAAATCTTTCATAGCACAGTTCAAAAAACGAATTTCCGCACAAGCGGCTGTATGTGATGACCCTCTTCTGAAAGCACTCGCCCAAGAGAGCTTTCCTCCTACCTTGGAGATGGAACTTCAAGGCCTTCCCATTGACATGCACAACTATTTGCTGTTCAGTCTCGCCCCCACACGAGTGGCACAGGCCCTTGAGTTTCTCAAGAGACACAAGGCCGACCCCTCTAAGATCATAGGTTTTTGCTATAGTGCGGGATTGGTAAAAGAGGTGGCGCTCTTGCATGAAGAAGCGGAAAGTTACAAAAGGGCAGCAGAGATTTATCTGGAAAATGGGTATCACTTCGATGCGCTGCGGTGTTATACGAAGAGTAAGGATTTCCCAGGTATGGCTAAAACCTATGAAAAAATGCATCGCTACGATGATGCCCTCGCAGTATATACCAAATTGGGGAAGAAGACTGCCATAGCCAGAATGAAGAAGAAGCTGGAAGGGGCCAAGTATATCCAGAAGGAGCTGTTCTAGATGGGGTACCAAACCACTACGCGATGACTTGGGTCCTATCCCTATCATCTATAATGGTTAGTGTTTGAGAACTTTCCCTCTCTCCTTTGTCATGCATGATACCATTCCAAGGAAAGATTAGAATGACTCTATTTCCAGCAAAGGCAAAGTTCATGGACGACTTGAAGCTTGGCAACCTCACTCCACCACTATCGAAACCCATTACAGCAACTGTCTTACGTTCCTTGTCTTCATACAGGTGAAGGACTCCTCGAAGCTTACCGAGATGGATTTAAGGGGTTGCCTTCACAACCTTTCATGTAATAATCAGAACGCATCCTCTATCAACCAACACAACGGTTCCAAAGTATTGTCCTATGAGGTTACTCCAGAGAAAGACCTCAACTACAAGTGTTTTCCTCATAAGAGAAAGCAAAAGAATGGCTTAAAATACTGACTGTGGAGAAGATTGAAACATATTCTGATCTGGAAAACCCTAAGAACCTTGCATACATCCTCAATTGCCACGGATAGGGTATGCTCATCAGCGAAATGCTTGAGCATGGGACTTGCCATATGGATGGTGAAAGGATGCTTACCCGGACAAGAAGAGAAAGGATCGCAACGCTTCTCTTGAACTGTCAAGGAAAGCAAACGAACCTCCGAAATTTGCGACCCAAATGCTCCAAAGCAGCACCTGCTCGTGACGCCCAAGCAGATGTTCGGGCGCGCTTCTCTCTTATCGAACGATCCAACACCAAGTCTCCAGAATACTTTTCTGGATAGAACTGATCAGAATACGGTGATAGGAATTTCATCAGTGGATGGAAATAGGATGTCTTTGTAAGTGCTTTTGGCAGGTATTGGGTTTCTAGTTTGTCTCACGTATGGCCGAAGGAACTTGCCTACAGAGGCGATCATGGCAACACTCAGAGCCGTTTGGGCTCTGATCGATTGGTGTTACAACAGTGATTGGGTCATCTACGCAAAGGTGCCGATAAACGTAGCAGATGGGGGGGGGAATACTTGGACAGGTACATCCTTCGCATAGCGATCAGCAACAACAGAATAGCCCTGCCAATGATAATCAAACAGCCTTCATATGGAAGGGCAATAATGATGGTAACAGGATAAAGGGAATGGCTTTCACAACGAGGAGTTCATCCGACGCTTGTTGCTGCATATGTTTCCCAATGGCTGTACCCGCCATGGTCAAAGGCCATAAGGGTGGAACTGTGTAGTATGGCTCATGCAAGCGCCCCTCCTGCAAAATATTTTCGTTCATTTTATCATGTTTCTTGGTTGCTCCCAAAGGAAACAGGCTATAGTGGGACCCTATTTCACCCATAGCAATAGCATCACAGTTTAGAAAACGAACTTACCACAACCAGTCACAGACAACGGCAACCAGGAGGTGAGGAATAACACCGATGCAAGGGCTTTTTGGTGATTGCTTGCTATAATTTGCTATTCATCATGAGGTGACTACCCCATAAGTCCGCATTATTTCTGAACGTAAAATCACTAGGAGTATCATTTCAAAAAATATTCCGAAAAGAAAAAAAAGATTTGACAAATGCATATTGGTGGATGCATAGTTAACTCAGTTGATTATGAATCTTCTATAAGGAGGAAAGATGGGTATAATTAAAAAGATTGATGACTATGTCACTATATTTACAGAGTGGCTTCTCGGAATAAGCATCATTCTCATGGCAATCATTCTCATTGCAAATGTTATTGCCCGGAAAGTGTTTGCCAACAGCATACCTGCTGCCGATGAATTGGGTGCGACTTTGATAATTCTTGCTACATTCAGTGGTATTGGATATGCAGCAAAGAAGGGTCGCCATATCAGGATGAGTGCTCTTTTTGATGCTGTTCCAAAAAAGGCTCAGAAAGTCATCATCGTGTTCACGTCGGTCATCACGTGTATCACCTATCTTTACGTCTGTTATATTTCTTTTCAGTACATAGGGTATACAAGAATGTTAGGTAGGGTCACTTCAGCCTTGGAAATGCCTGCTTGGATTAGGGTGGTTGTTGTCCCCATAGGTTTTGGACTGGGTGCCATCCAATATTTCCTGAATATCATCATCAATTGTAAAGAGCCAGAAATTTATATAGGTACGGAAAAGCAAGCCTTAGAGGAGGTCCCTCATGATTTTTAGTCTGTTAGGTGTAATGATTGTATTACTATTGCTCGGATTTCCGATGATGATGACCATGTTGTTCGCTACCCTTTACTATATGTTGGCTTTCATGCCGGATGTGGAGGTCTTTACAGTAGTCCAGCAGATGGTATTGGGTGTACAGAGTCCAGTGCTGATGGCCATCCCGATGTTTATGCTTGCAGCGGACATCATGTGTACCGGTCATACCTCAAATCGGTTACTTGATTTTGTTGAGAGTTTTGTAGGGCATCTGCCAGGTGGGATGGCAACGACCACGTCCCTGACATGTGCACTGTTTGGATCCATATCAGGATCGACACAAGCAACTGTAGTTGCAGTTGGACGTCCTGTACGCAAAAAGCTCCTGGAACGTGGATATGAAGATAGCGAGGTCATGGCATTGATAATCAATTCCAGCAACCTTGCCTATCTCATTCCTCCAAGTCTTGGAATGGTTGTCTATGGTGTGGCAAGTGGGGCCTCAATAGGGAAACTCTTTATTGCCGGTTTGGGACCTGCTGTTGTGATTTTAGTGATGTTCGGCATCTATTGTGCCGTATATGCCAAGGTTAAGAAAATTCCTAGGATAAAAAAAGCGACATTTTCCCAACGCTGGAAAGCAACCAAGAACAGTTTTCTCGCTTTCGGATTTCCCCTCATCATTATGGGAGGAATCTATACAGGCCTTTTCAGTCCGACCGAAGCAGCAGCAGTATCAGTACTGTATGCACTTATCGTTGAGGTCTTTGTGTATAAGAGTATCAAGATCAGGGACATCTATAAGATAGCCCTTTCCACCGGAATCATCACCACTGTTGTTTTTATTCTTGTAGCAGTAGGAGGTGCCTTCTCCTGGGTCATATCCTATGCACGTGTTCCTCAGCTGCTTACCCAAGGTCTTCTTGGTGATAACCCTTCGGTCTTTATGATTTTATTGGTAGTGAATATCTTTTTCTTCATAAGTTGCATGTTTGTGGAGGCTGTTGTCGTTATTCTCATTCTAACACCAATCTTTGCCCCCATTGCCTTGGCGGCAGGTATTGATCTTGTTCAACTTGGTATCATCATAACGTTGCAAGTGGCAATCGGGTCTGGGACACCTCCCTTTGGGACAAGTATTTTTACAGCAAGCGCCATATTTGACAAACCCTTTCTAGAAGTGATTCGAAATGAAGGACCATATATAACCATGCTGCTTATCGCTTGTGTGCTCATTTCAGCTTTTCCTCAAATCTCTCTGTTCCTTGTACATATGATGAGATAGCTAGAAGAGAATTTGTCGGTTTCCCTCGTGTTTCTGTATTGTGAAATAGTTCAAAAAAGGAGTTCTATTGTGAAAAAAATGGTAGTTTTTGCAGGTATGTTGGTAGCGATTCTCATGATATCGTGTTCGGGTAAATCTGATACGACAACCAGTTCGAAGGAAACGGAAAAGGTATATACCTTTAAACTTACGCATGAAGAGTATGCAGATACTGTCCCTGATCTGTATGCCAAAGAGTTGGCTCGAAGGGTTGAGGAGAAGAGCAACGGCAGGATCAAGTTTGAAGTATTTCAGGTTGGACAGTTGGGAGTCGGTGTTGACCTGATAGAACACCTTCTCACAGGAGCTACCCAGATGGCTATTGTCAGCCCTGGGAATGTGGCAACAATAGTACCTGAAGGGCAAGTCTTTGCATTGCATTTTCTGTTACCTTCAAATGTGAGAAAAACCTATGATTTCCTATCAGAAAGTAAGGTCGTCAACCAGGATCTTCCTGCTATCTATGCAGAGAAAAATTTGAAGCTGATGGATTTGTGGCCACTTGGTGCAAGTGATTGGTTGAGCAACAAAAGGATCCAATCTCCAGCAGATTTTATTGGGATGCCTTTCAGGACGATGGATACTCCTCTGATCATCAAGAACTATTCTGCCTATGGTGCTAATCCTACTCCTGTTGGGTATACGGATGTCTATAGCGCATTGCAACTGAATATGGTTTCAGGGGTGGAAAATCCCCTTGGCGCTCTTGTTGATATGAAATGGTATGAAGTGCAGGACTATTTGATCAAATCAAATCACATCATGTATCTGGAAGGCGTATTCATGAATGACAAAGCATTCAATAAGCTTCCTGCGGATTTGCAGAAAATACTCACTGATACTATCAATGAGATGAATGAGTATGCATATGAACTTCAAGACAAGGCAAATGCTGAAGCTGAGAAGATTCTTGCTGAGAATGTTACAGTTGTTGAACTTTCTGACCAAGCGATTGAGGAGTTCTCCAATGCTGCTCTTCCTGTACGTGATTTCTTCCGAGAAAAGTCAGATGACCGGGCAAAAAAGATACTCGATGATTTGGAAGCTGAAGTAGCCGCTTTTCTCAAAAGATAGAGCAGAAGTATTTGTAGATTGATTCTAAAGGAGATAGCAAGTTATGTTTGCATATGATGTACCATTTGAGGATTTTGCGAAAAGGCGTCTTGCTTGCCAGATCGAGGCACGAAAACGTGGGTTGTCAGGGGTGTTTGTCTGTTCCCGAGGTGGAGGTACCTTTGATCGTTTTGCAGGTGGAGATTTTTTTGCAAACCATTATCAGCAACGTTGCTATCTCCCTGATAATCTTCCTTTATGGAGCGGTAGGTCGCATTCCATGCTACTTATCCCTTCCTTTGGAGAGCCCGTACTGTTAGTGACGACCCTTGAGTATCGTAAGGATCTTGTTGCAATACAGGATGTTCGTTATGCCACTGATTTTCACAAACTGCTATCTGATACTGCCCATGAACTGAAAATGGATACAGGGGAAGCTGGCATCATCTTCGAAGATACCCTTCATGGAACAATCGGACGTCACATGAGGGAAAATATGCCAAACCTTACGTTGGTCCCTTGTGATGACATAATCACCAATCTGCAACTTATCAAGACCGCTAGGGAGCAAGAGTCAATCATCGAGGCTTGTCGGATCGGCAGTGAAGCCGTTCGTATAATCATGAGTGGCGTGAAGGCTGGCAAGACAGAGAGTCAGGTACTGGGACCTGCTATGGACTACATCTTTTCCCATGGGGCAGTCCTCTATTTTGTAGTGACAAATGGTGGTTCCGATAGCACCCCTGTCCATAGCATTGACTTCCCTGGGTATGATTGCCATCGGAAAATGGAGAATGGCGACATTTTCAAAGTTGACCTGATCATCCTATACGAAGGGTACATTTGTGATTTTGGCAGGACAACAGTTGTTGGGGGGATAGCCAATCCGATACAACGGAGAATGATAGAAGAGGTAACCTTTTCCTGTGAACATGTGATCAGCAAGATTGTCCCTGGTGCTAAGGTCAGTGATATTGTTAAGGCAGGGGACCTGTATCTTACTGAGAGAGGAATCTCATTGGATGCAGTACAGAATGATCCAAATACACTATATGCAGCTTTCCCCCCGCATTGGGGCCATGGCCTAGGCATGACTTGGGAAAGACCTTGGTTTGTAAAAGATGAGACAATGGTAGTAAAGGAAAATATGTACCTTGCTGTTGAGAAATGTCTGTATACACCAGGTCTAGGAACTGTGAACTATGAGCAGAATCTCCTAGTAACTGCAAATGGGCCACATATTTTGACCACTACACAGAAAATTTGGATTTAGGAGAACTTTCGTGGATACAGAAAAATTACTCTCTTTTTGCCAGGATCTCATACGTCTGAAGAGTCTTTCTGGAAATGAACAACTGGTTGCACAACGGATAGTCAAGGAAATGCATCTTCTCTCTTATGATGAGGTGTCTGTGGATCCCTTTGGAAATGTCATCGGGAAGATTATAGGAAATGGGAAACGATCGATCTTATTTGAAGGGCATATGGATATTGTTGATGTTCCCACACCACAGAAATGGAGTGTGGATCCTTTTGGGGGTGTCATTCAGGATGGTCGTCTTTTCGGACGTGGAGCCTCGGACATGAAAACAGCCCTTGGTGCCATGATCTATGGTGCTGCTGAGTGTATTGGGAAAAAGGATAAGGCTGATGTGTATGTCGTTGCTGTTGTCCATGAGGAGATCTTTGAAGGTGTCGGTTTTGGTAAGGTCTTGGATGCAATACATCCTAACGTTGTGATCCTCGGCGAGCCCAATGACTTGGAGATTGCAATCGGGCAAAAGGGTAGGGCCGAAATTGTTCTGGAGACTCTCGGAGTGAATGCACATTCCGCCCATCCAAAAAAAGGGGTCAATGCAATAGATCACATGCTTTTGTTGTTGCAAGAAGTATACAAGATTCCTATTCAGGCCTCCAAAATACTTGGGAAGGGAATTCTTATTGCTACCGACATAATTTCGTCCCCATATCCGGGAACTTCCATCATACCTAACCAGTGCCGGGTAACCTTTGATAGAAGGCTTATCGAAGATGAAACTCGAGAGAGTGTACTCGCCCCTTTTGATACAATCCTACAATCTATGAGCAATACTATTGAAAACTTTTCAGCAAAAGTCTTCTTCGCTGGGGAAAAACTGCATACCTACACTGGGAAGACTCTTGATTCAGAGCGTTTCTATCCTGGCTGGACTCTTCCCGAGGATAATGAACTTGTTCAATTAGCGAGAAAGATATACAATATGCTACATATTGTCCCAGTGTTAAAGACCTATAATTTCTGTACCGATGGTAGTGAATCTGCAGGAAAAAGAAATATCCCAACGATAGGAATCGGGCCTGGGAAAGCTGATATGGCCCATGTGGTTGATGAGAATATAGAGATTGAGAAAATCTTTACAGCTGCTAAAATATACAGTTGCCTAGCAGAAGAGTATTGAGAATGATTATTTAAGAATAGTAGGAGCGATACAAATCAGTAATGGATGCAATAGCAATAGGATTACATATAAAGAAGATCAGATTACAACAAAAGAGAACCCAACAGGAAATCGCTGATTTCTGTGGCTTCACAAAGAGTCATCTTTCCAAGATAGAGAGTGGAAAGGTGATGCCTTCCATTGGGGTGCTCGCAAAGATCGCGGAAGCCTTACAGACTAAAATTTCCTTTCTTCTGGATGAGGAGAATCATAAGGATATCACCCATGATTCGAAAGATGAAATTACATCTAAGATGATCAAGACTTCCAAGGGATATTCAATCTATCCATTTGCTTCCACCCAAGAAGACAAGGTCATGCAACCTTTCCTCTTTGAAACGCATAAGAAAGATCATAAGATCCATACAACAATTCATGAAGGTGAGGAGTTTCTCTATATTCTGGAAGGGGAGATGATCCTCAAGATAGGCACCGAAAAGTATCACCTTCGGGAAGGTGATGGATTGTATTTTGATGCCAGAATGGAACATGAGACCACGCCGCTTACGGAAACGGTCAGAGTATTGGATGTTTTGTCTTAGCCTGTAGTTACATGCCTCTTGAAAATGTATGCATGACAATATTTCCGACAGGATCTCTCGCTGTGAAATCGTTGGAGGTGATTGTCGATAATCGTCACCCTCTTCATGACCCTACAGATCCTCTCTCCACAGCGGCATGCTCATACACCTCGGCCCCCCTCTTCCCCTTACGAGTTCAGAGCCTTTGATGGGAAGAACCTCAATGCCGTTATTCTGCAACACCTCATTCGATACCACGTTCCTGCAGTAGGTGATGACCTTCCCAGGCGCTATGGCCAGGGTATTGGTGCTGTCGTTCCACTGCTCCCTTGCTGATGCTATGGCATCACTGCCACCGCTGTTGATGATGTTGACAGAGGCGACTCCCAATGCCTTCTTCAGTGCCTGTTTTAGGGAGGATTCTGCATGAATATCGAGATTGCCGTTCTTGCCCTGTTTCATGCTGAACACCTTCACACTCGAAGCAATGCCGGCGAACATACAGAAGGCGTCCCTGTCAACCATGGTAAAGACCGTATCAAGGTGCATGTAGGCCCTTGTATAAGGGATCTGGATAACCAGTACGGTCTCAAGACCTTCGCCTCCCTCCTCAATAGGGGAGAGCATCCTTTTTGCAAATCCCTCTATAGCCCAGACATCAGTTCGCGCACTGCTTCCGCAGATCGCGCACGAAGCATTGAGCATCAGGATGTCGCCTCCCTCGATACTGCTTTTTGCCGTGTAGTCCTGATGGATTCTCGCTTTTGCAAACAGGGGGTTGTGTCTAGCGATCAGGGAGAGAAGCCAGTTCTCCCTTCTCCTTGATTCGGTCTTCATTACGTTGATGGAGACACCCCCTCCCACTACCGTAGCAGGGTCACGGGTGAAATAGAGGTTTGGCAATGGGGGAATGTAGTAGGGGAAGTATCCCGTATATAGTAGGAGAGGGTCTTGTGCTCGACCCTGTCATCTATTTCAGCTTTAAGCAGACCTCCGATGCAATATGCCACCAGTTGCCCGGGACTGGAGGCATGCAGGTGTTCCTCTATGATCTGCCTAAGGGAAGGGGAGAATACTTGCGATGTGTTGACCAGATGCTCGACAGCAAGCGTTCGTTGCATCTCATCCTGGAAGACCTCCTGAAGCAAGGCTTCAATGTAATGGACTGTACAGCCCTGTTCTTCCAATACAGAGGCAAACATGTCATGTTCATTCTGCATCTGGGCTAGAAACGGAATATCCTCAAACAACATCGAATCAAGGTACTGAGGGGTCAAGGACTCCAGCTCCCTTCCAGGGCGATGCAATAACACGGCCTTGAGATTCCCTACCTCCGAGGTGACGCTAATGGGTGAATTCATGCTATGACCTTATCCTTCTCAATGTATATGCTTTTGCAGTATAGACCCTCAATGCACAGAGTAATAGGTTTTTCCATTCCTTGAATGGAGAATTGGCCTATGATTCACACAGGGCTGCGCTTGACCGGTCTCTGGTGGTGTTTCTGATTCTGACAAACAGGGAGCCCGTCCATTGGAGGCAGGCCCTTCAATGGACGGGCTTTCTTACACGCTTCTTTGGGACTCACGTACCACTGTGATAAAAATGGTACGATTCCTTGTGACCAGTACCACATTGTAGCTTGTCGCAAACCTTTATGCATGATGGCTAAGCGACTACAGGCAAGTATCGGACAAAGGAATTTCTGGTTACAGCAAATCCTTATTTACCTGTTAAGCGTATCAGTGGCAACACCCCCTACAAGCTCTGCAGCGACTGCAAATGTCTCACTGAGGGTAGGGTGAGGATGAATGGTAAGGGCAATGTCCTCTGCAACCGAACCCATCTCTAGGGCAAGGACCGCTTCTGAGATAAGCTCGCCTGCATTCTTCCCACAGATGCCAGCTCCCAGCAGTCTCCCTGTCTTCTCGTCATACAGAGCCTTGCTCAACCCTTCGGATGCAACAGCGCTCAGTGCCCTGCCATTGGCCATCCAGGGGAAGGACCCTTTCTTGAAAGAGATGCCCTTCTCCTTGGCTTCAGTCTCGGTCAGGCCGATCCAGGCAACCTCAGGGCTGGTATAGGCAACTGATGGAATACCCATGGGGGTGAAGGCAGAGGGGAGGCCGCAGGCAACCTCGGCTGCCACCTTACCCTGGTGGCTGCTCTTATGGGCGAGCATGGGGTCACCGACAACATCACCAATGGCGAACACATGCTCCACATTGGTCCTCAGCTTCTTGTCGACTCCAATCCAACCACGATCATTCTTCCTGATCGTGGTATTCTCCAAGGCTATGCCATCAGAATTGGCTCTCCTTCCCACAGCAACAAGAACCGCATCAGCTTCAATCGTCTCAGGAGCCTTCTCTCCCTTCAGGTGTAGGGTTAGGCTTTCCTTGTCAGCCTCCACCTTCTCCACCTTGGTGGAGGTGTAGATAGCCTCGTACTGCTTCTTGAGCTTACGCACCAGCGGTTGCTTCAGGTCGCGGTCCGCAGGAGGGATCAGGGAGTCCAGCATCTCGATGATGGTCACCTTTGATCCCAAGGCATGGTACATGGTAGCAACCTCGAGTCCTATGATGCCCCCTCCGATGATGGCCAGCCGTTTGGGTATGTGCGTAAGCTCCAAGGCTCTTGTCGAATCCCAGATACGCTCATCCTCGTAGGGAATACCCGGTATCTGCACAGACCTGGAACCGACTGCAATGATAAGGTCAGTAAAGGAGAGCTTCAGCTCTTCCTTATCTGTCTTCACCAACAGCTCCGTATCTGAGATAAAGGTACCGACTCCTACAATACGCTCAACCTTCCTTGCCTTGACCAGGGACTCCAAGCCCCCTGTAAGGGTGCCGACAACAGAATCCCTATGGGCTCTGATCTTCTCCAGGTCAAAGGCGGGCTTTCCAAAGGAAACCCCCAAAGGGGCGAGTTTTTCAGCCTCCTCGATCACCTCCGCAATATGCAGCAGCGTCTTGGATGGGATACACCCTACATTCAGGCATACCCCTCCCAGAACCGCATCCCTTTCTATAAGGGTTACCTTCCTTCCCAAGTCAGCAGCACGAAAAGCTGCACTATAGCCACCGGGTCCTCCTCCGAGGACCACAAGGTCAGTCTGTTTCTCTTGCATCTGTACACCTCCTCAGAGTAGCGCACGCCGCAAATCACCCAACAAAGAGGCGAGATACGTGGTAAAGCGAACCCCCATAGCCCCATCGATGACCCTGTGGTCATAGGCTACGGAGAAGGGTAGGATGTCACGGGGTACAAAGCCCTCCCCATCCCACACCGGCTTCTTCACTGTCCTGGCAACGCCCAGGATAGCTACCTGCGGAGGATTGATGATGGGCGTAAAGCCTGTACCGCCAATCCCTCCCAGGCTGGAGATGCTGAACGATCCTCCAGCAAGCTCCTCTGGTTTCAGCTTCCTATCGCGGGCACGGGAACTTATCCCGACAAGCTCTGTTGCAATTTCGGTGATGCTTTTCCTGTCCGCATCCTTGAGGACAGGCACAATGAGCCCTTCGGGGGTATCCACAGCGATGCCGATATGATAATACCGTTTGAGAATCAGTTCCTTGGAATCCTCGTCATAGGACGCGTTCATCTCAGGGAACTTCTTCAGGGCAGTTGTGACTGCCTTGATGATGAAGGAGAGGATGCTGATGCTTACTGCATCCGGGCCCTGATCCTTTTTCATCTCTGCCTTGAGGCTTTTCCTAAATGCCTCAAGATCAGTGACATCAGCCTCATCATACTGGGTTACATGGGGGATGACCTGCCAGCTCTTCTGCAGGTGAGGCCCTGAGATCTTCTGGATACGGGAGATCTTCTGGCGTTCGACCTCTCCATACTTGGAAAAGTCCTCCAACTCAATTTTCCCAAAGGAAGCGCCCTCACCTTTTCCGCTGAGGGCCTTCTTGACCAGAGCCTGCACATCCTCATGCAGGATGCGTCCGTGGGGTCCGGTAGCCCTCAACCTTGGACAGCTCGACCCCCAGTTCCCGTGCATACTTGCGAAGTAAAGGGGTGGCATGGAAGACAGAGCCTGAAGCCTGTTCGTTGACAAGGTCAGGTGTTGGCTGTTCTTCTGCTTTCTCTTGCATATCCTCTTTCTTTTTGGATTGTTCGGCTTCAGCTTCAGAATCCTTCTCCCTCTTTACGTCCTTTTCAGCGGCATTCAGTTCGGTTTCATCACCATCAGACACATCTTTTTCTTCCCCTTCATCTTCGGAAGCAACTTCGATCTCAGCTACAGGGGTGTCCTTGGAAACCAGGTCGCCTTCCTTGACCAAAACCTTGGTTATCTTCCCTGCAAAAGGGGAAGGGATCTCGATGACCGCCTTCTCACTCTCCAGTGCAACGACAGAGTCCTCCACTGATAGTATCGTACCGACCTTTATATAGACATCTATGATCGCTACATCCTGGAAATCACCAATATCTGGGATCACTATGTGTTTGGTTGCCATATTCCTTCTCTCCTTAACTCAACAGAGGATTGGGTTTGTCGACTTCAATGCCATACTTGCTGATCGCTTCAGTCACTTTCTTGACAGCAATGGTACCTGCATCAGCGAGGCCCTTGAGGGCCGCAACTGCAATATAGTACCTGTCAACTTCAAAGAATCTGCGCAGGGCATCACGGAAGTCTGATCTTCCGAACCCGTCCGTTCCCAGGATGGTCACACTCTGGTTGGGGATGAGTCTCCTGATCTGTTCCGGATAGGCTCGAATGTAGTCGGTGCTGATGACAACAGGCCCCTCATGCCCTTCCATAGTCTTGGTAAGGTACGGGACTCTTCTCTTCCCCTCAGGGTGGGTGAGGTTGTAGCGTTCGGCCTCGACCCCATCACGATGCAGCTCGTTCACTCCCAGGATGCTCCAGATGTCAGATTCTACACCAAAGTCCTTCTCCAACAACTCGGCGGCAGCCATCACTTCACGTAAGATGGTTCCGCTACCCATCAGTTGAACGACAGGATTCTTGTTCTTCTTGGCTTTTTTGAAGAGATAGGCGCCCTTCCTGATCCCTTCCTCAACGCCTTTAGGCATCTGTGGATGGGTATAGTTCTCGTTCATCAGGGTAATGTAGTAGAAGATGTTTTCATCATCTGCATACATGCGCCTCATGCCGTCCTGGATGATGACTGCCAGCTCATAGGAGAAGGTGGGATCATAAGCCTGACAGGTAGGATGGGTTGCGGCCAAAAGCAGACCGTGGCCGTCCTCATGCTGGAGCCCCTCACCATTGAGGGTGGTCCGTCCTGCGGTTGCTCCCATCAAGAAGCCCTTTGCCCTGCTATCCCCTGCGGCCCAGATAAAGTCTCCGACTCGTTGGAAGCCGAACATGGAGTAGAAGATAAAGAAAGGTACCATGGAAACCTGATGGTTTGCATAGGATGTTGCGGCAGCTATCCATGAGGACATCGCCCCGGCTTCGGTAATGCCTTCCTCCAATATCTGGCCCTTCTTGTCCTCCCTATACCACAGGAAGGACTCCTTATCGACAGGTTCGTACAGCTGTCCATCAGGGGCATAGATCCCTATCTGCCTGAACAGGCCTTCCATGCCGAAGGTACGTGCCTCATCGGGGACGATGGGGACGACCCTTTCGCCCATATTCTTGTCCTTCACCAGTTTGGTAAGCAGGCGAACGAACGCCATTGTAGTCGACAGTTCCCTGTCGCCAGAGGAGGCGAGCATATCGCTGAAATCCTGTATTGAGGGTACCTCAAGTTTCTCTCCAGCCTTATGGCGGAATGGAACGGGCCCACCCATTGCCTCCCGTCTTCTTACGAGGAATTTCCCCTCTTTGCTCTCGGGATCGGGTTTGATGAAGGTCAGGCTCCTGGCCTGCTCATCATCTATAGGGACGTGGAAATGGTCACGGAAGGACAACAGATCCTTCTCATCCATATGCTTGAGGTTATGGGCCCCCATCGCGCCCTCGCCACTGCCCATGCCAAAACCCTTGACTGTCTTGAAGAGGATGACTGTGGGAGTACCCTTATGGTGGGTTGCGGCATGGAAGGCCGGATAGATCTTTCTTGGGTCATGGCCACCACGGCTCAGCTGCCACAACTCCTTTTCCGTCTTCCCTTCTATGAGGGACTCCAGGTACTCATCACCTGAGAACAGTTTTTCCTTAAGATAGCTTGGGCCTTTTGCCTGGATGGTCTGGAATTCGCCATCGACCATGGTAGCAAGTTTCTGCAGGAGGATGCCCTTGGTATCCTTTTCGAGGATTGAGTCCCACTCTGTCCCCCAGATCACCTTGATGACATTCCAACCCGCTCCCCTGAACTTGCCTTCAAGTTCCTGGATGATCTTCCCGTTGCCACGAACAGGACCATCGAGTCGCTGCAGGTTGCAGTTGACGACAAAAATGAGATTGTCAAGCTTTTCGCGGGAAGCAAGGGAAAGGGCGGCAAGTGATTCCGGCTCGTCGGACTCGCCATCACCCATGAAGGACCACACTTTCCTGTCTCCCACAGCCTTGAGTCCTCTGGCCTCCATATACTTCATGAACCGCGCTTGATATATGGCCATCGAAGGTCCAATACCCATCGAGACAGTGGGAAATTGCCAGAATTCGGGCATCAGGTAGGGGTGGGGATAGGAAGAGAGTCCCTTGCCTCCTGCCTCCTGCCTGAAATTATGCAATTGTTCCTCGGACAGTCGCCCTTCAATGAATGCACGAGCATACATGCCCGGAGAGGAGTGACCTTGGAAGAAGATCATATCTGCTCCATGTTCTGCATCCGGTCCCTTGAAGAACCAGTTGAAGCCCACCTCATACATTGCCGAGGCAGAAGAGAAACTGGCAATATGCCCTCCCAAAGCTTTGCCGTCTTCGTTTGCCTTGGCTACCATAACCATGGCATTCCAGCGTACAAAAGCGGCTACATTGCGTGCTATAAGGGACTCTTCAGGCAAAATGGCCGCACCCTTGTCAGGAAGAGTTGTGTTTATATAGGGGCTTATTACCCCAGGGGAGGTGGTTACCCCTTTATTTCGAGCGGTCTGGGTTAGTTCGGAGAGCAGATAATCAGTCTTCTGATCCCCTTCGTTGGCTATCACAGCCTCAAGTGATTCTACCCAATCTTTGGTCTCTGCAGGGTCTGGATCATGAAAAATCTTGTTACTCATACATTTCCTCCGATAGTGAGTTGATATTTGTTGATATACAGGTAATCGAGGTAAAAATTCTCTATCATTACTCCAACAATACTACCAAAATGGTGGTAATTCAACATGAAAAGGTACAGAAATAGTACATTAATACGTATTGAAGTAAGTATAAAGTGTTTTTACGACAAAGAGTTGTATAAATATAGCCCAAAATACAGTTTTGTACAATATATATGAGCCTTCCTTTTGCTTCTTTCCTGCATGATACAGCCAGGAGCATGGGTCCAGGGGGCTTGCCCCGGTTGTGTTGAGTCAAAAATACCCATAGCCCCAAGCAGTTGTACAGGTTTTTGTATGAAGTATGTAATATGTATGGTAAGGTAAAAAAATGGGGAATACCCAGTCATGATGTGAAGAGAAATGCAGTATGACATGGTCATGACCACAAGGAGGAATGGTATGGAAGTTCGAAGTTTGTTGAAGGTGTTGGCTGTCCTATGTATCACATTGGCCTGTGCCGGTTGTGATTTGAATATTGACAAGGTTACTCCACCATCATGGATTCAGGGTACCTGGGAAGGCTCTTCCAATGTTTTCACCTTCACAAAAAATGATATCATGCATACAAAACTAGGGCCGTCCGAAGGGTTTGCTGCAACAGATGATGATGTAACCCTGATTGATGCCACGTATTCAGTGAGCACGTACCAGATCGAACTGAAGAAGAATGGTGTCACCGAGGCACATAAGTTTGTGCTCTTCTCCACTTCTCCCGATACGTTGGAGTATTATCATGCAGATCCAACCGGGGTATTCCCAAGTACTGCCACTGATTCCCTTGATAGGGAACTTTGATACGCTGCCGTGTATCCTGTTCGTTGGCTACAAGAAAAGCCTCCTGCCAGTTCACTCTGGGTGGAGGCTTTATGATTGGTCTGAATACTAGGGGGATGTATCCCTCTATTCTCGAAAAAGAGCAGGGATTACCTGCTTTTCTTCTTCTCCATCTTCTCTTGCTTTTTCTCTTTGGCTGTCTTTAGAGGTTTTTTCTTTTCCTCTTTCTTTGCATCCTGTGATTTTGCCATACGGATACCTCCACAAATAGTATGAAATCGGCTGTATGATAGCCTCTTACCAAGTGAATAGCAACCTTTCAAACAGGCGAAATGTGATAGTTTAGCGTGGCATTACCCGATCTTTGCCAAGTTCCTTGGCCAACATCAGGTTTCTGTCCGCATGTTCCATCAGAACATCAGCTGTTTCCCCGTTATCGGGGAACATGGCCAGTCCTATGGAGAGCGAGAGCTTATCCTGAGCATTGCAGACATCGGTGATGTCTAGGGTCTTTACATCAGTTCGGAGCATTTCGGCTACTGCATATAGTTGCCTGTGGTTCGTATCAGGGAGTATGATGGCAAACTCATCCCCACCGTAGCGGCAGACAATAGCGTGCCTATCCAAATCTTCAGAAAGGAATGTGGCGACTCTTTGGAGGATGATATCCCCAGTCGCATGACCATAGGTATCGTTATATTTTTTGAAGTTGTCGATATCCATCAGCATGACACCATAGGTGAAATCTCGTAAGATTCCCCGTTGGACCTTGTCTTCCAGGGTGGCATCGAAGTAGCGTCTGTTGAGCAATCTTGTCAGATGATCGCGTATCGAAGACTCCTGGAAACTCTTGAGTTGGTGGGTGCTGATATAATTGGCGACAATGCAGAGTACGGAGACAATAAACACATAGGAGAGAAAGCTTGCCCAGTTGAGCTGCATAAGTGCCGGACTGTGCAACACCACATATGTGAGTACCATCAGTTGGACAGCGGCTAGGATGATGGTATGTACAATGGGAAGCAACACTCCCGAAAGAAGAACCGTTATCGTTACATAAATGAGAGGGAAGAACTCGGTGAGTCCAAGCCGGGAGTCAATTATGATCGATGTCCACGAACCGATGAGAGATAATGCTATGATCAGCAGGGAAGAGAGGCGAACCCTTTGCCGTGCGGCAGCCCAATAGGCGAGTATGTCAATGACGGCAAGCAGCACTATAAGGGAAGCATAGGCTTGTCTCTCATAGGACCCAGGTGCGTTAATCCGCATTGTAAGGAAAAGCACGACGCAAAGAAGCACCAGTATACAGGGTTGTAACCATTTGAGGAGCTGTCTTCGTACATCTTGGGTCTTATCGCTATCCATATGTGTATAGTATTGTTTGTGTTTCGTAAAATTGCAAGTTCCCCGATGCAAGGAAACACCAAAAGAAAATGTATTGGTGTCCCTTGCAACCTCAACAGGTACGCTTACGCCCTTATTCCAGTGATAGCCAGCCAAACTGAGGATACGAGCCGTCATCTTTCATACACGTGATAGAAGTGGGTTACGAGAGGTCCTGATCCCGTTTGGAAAGCTCTGAAGGCCGAATCTCACCAGCCCTGGCAAGGCCGACCTTAGTCAGGATTGGCCCAAGTATTTCAAAGAAGATGGACGTTGCTGTGACGGTTGTGATCACCATCACCCCGATGCTCGCCCCATGGGCGCTAATTCCGGTGAACTCCTGTTTAACCACCAACGAAAGCCCTATGGCCACACCTGCCTGGGAGAGGATTCCCATCCCGAGATATTTCCTGATGTTGCTTTCCATCTTACCCAGTACCGATCCTATGAAGGCGCCACCCATCAAGCCGGCGCTACGGCCGAGGATGTAGACCAACCCGAGCAGTCCGAGTGAGGGGAGGGCGTTCAGATGCAGGTTGGCACCTGCAAGGGTGAAGAAAAGCACGAACATCAGAGGCATGAACGATTCCAGTTGGCTTTTCAGGGAGTGTATCACCTTGGAGCTCTGGGTATTGACGATGATGATACCAAAGATCATGTTTGTCAGGATCTCCGAAAGGCCCAATGCCGTACAAAGACCGGCAATGATAAACACTTGGGCAAACAGGAGTATCAGCACATCGACCTTCTCGCGCAGTCTCTTGACCAGCACCCCGAACAGAAAGCCCATGGACGTTCCTATGAGGACAGAGTAGGCAACCTCTTTCAGAGGTTCAAGAAGAACGAGGGCTATATGCATCGAACCTCCCATCTCCGAGTGCAGCAATGATTGTGCAATTGCTGAGGCAAATCCGAAGATGATGATGCCCAGCCCGTCATCAAAGCCCACAACGGCATACAGGGCTTCTGTCAGCTTGCCTTTGGCCTTGTACTCCTGGATGATGGCGACCGTTCCAGCCGGAGCGCTTGCAGGTGCGACAGAACCAAAGACCAGGGCGAGGGGTAAGTCGCGTGTCAGAGCATATACGGCTCCCATGACAATGAAAAAAGCCATGAAGGACTCTGCAAAGATGACTGTGATGATGCCTGAACCCTGTCTTTTCAAGGCATGCATGCTCAGTTCCAGACCTATGCTTACTGCGACAAAGCTCAATGCGATATCGGTGATGAAGGAGAGGCTCCCTTGGACCGGCTCGCTGATGAAGTTTACCAGTGAAGGGCCCAACAGCACTCCTGCTACCATATATCCTATCAAGGAGGGGAGTCTGACAAGCCTCATGAGCTTTCCCATGTAAAAGGCAAGGCCCATCATGATTCCTGCTGTGAGCAGCAGGGGAAATTGTGAAAATAGTGTCATATGGTTCTCCCTAGAAATCCAAAGATCCGAGGGTGAAGGACAAGTCATGTACCGTTACCATAACACCACGATTATGGTCGATATCGTTGGTTATGGTACGGATTCTTCTCAGTACGCTGTTAACACTCTCTCTGTCGATTACCGCGATGAGGACACGGCTGAAATTTTTGCTTCTGTCACTCCAGAATGCTGCAAACAAAGGCATGTGGTAGAGGTATTGGTTTGCATTCTCCGTCTCGATGACTGCAACCGAACCATCAGCCTCAGAACTTACAGCCTCCAGAATCTCATCAAAATACTCTTCCTTCTGGATATATACTGTCAGCTGGGACTTCTGCTTGCCAGTTTCAGCGAGGTCAGGGGCGGAAATGTGTGTGTTGAATATCTCCACTATCGCCTGGGGTGTTGTAGATTCCAGGATGATGGTCCTGACACTCTTCTCCCTGACAGCCTTGGAAATGGCTGCAAGCAGACGCACATGTTCGTTTCTCATGTCAGTCGGGCCGATGAGGAAGATGAAGATTTGGGAAGGCTTCTCGTCCAAAGCGGTAAAATCAATCGGTTTTTTTGTGGTTATCACGCCAATGACAAACTCCTCCAGATGTTCAAAGCTGCAATGAGGGATGGCAATGCCGTTGGCAAGGCCGGTCGAACGGAGTTTCTCCCGTTTGGCAAGGGCATCAAGGATGGACTTTTCCCCGATATCCTGTAAGGGTTTTGCTCGGGTTGCAATTTTTGCCACCAGAGCCAGAAGCTCTTGCTTGTCGGAAACATCCGCCTGTAGGTCAATGCACTCAGCGTGCAGGTTGTGCCATAGATTCATAATCATCCTCCAGAAGCAGCCTGATAATCTCATCAGAAGTTTTGGCTGCTACTATCATATCTTGTATTCCCTCTTTCTGAGAGAATCTCGCAAGTCGTGACAACATGCGCAGGTGCATGGTTTCATTGGGGGCAAGCAGGAGGAAAAACATGTGGGTCAGTCCCCCATGCAGATTTCCAAAAGGGATGCCCTTCCTGCTGATCCCCATGATGATAGGGGGAAAGCCCGAGGGAACCTCTTTCACCTCCCGAAGGTGGGGGAACGCCGTACCCTGCCCGAAGGCGGTGGTGACCATCGCTTCCCTGGCGAGTAGTTGCCGGACTAGGGAAGTCCTCTCTGAAACCAAGCCCTGTTCCTGCAAGGGAAGCGTCAGTTCCCTAAGGGTGTCCTCCACGCCTGTAGAGTGCAAATCGAACAAAATATATGGGTCTCTTATCAGGCGTGAGAGTTGCATCACCGTATTGGGTACATCCATAAGTTGGGCGAACTGAAGTTCTTCTGAGAAGTGCATCTTGGCGTTCAGCCACATGTCGATGACACTTTTTTTGAACCTCCACTGGCCTGCTACCTTCATACAGGGGATTTCATTGCGCTGTATCATCCTGCTTACCGTCTTTGGGACGATCTTAAGGTAATCAGCAACTTCCTGTAGGGTTAGAATATCCATATTGTCCATTATTGTCCTTATAAGTCCTTTGATTAGTACTACAACTCATTGATAGATTTGTCAATGGGATGATAAAAAGATTCTGGTGTATAGAAAAACAGCACCAGATATAACAAAACTGTATTAATCATAGGAAATTGTGGATATCGGGTTGCCTTGGCAGTCAATCTGGTCAAAAATGCAGATAGGTACAAAGAAAAGGAGGCGATGAATGAATAAAAGCCTTTTGGCTCTTTCTGTGATACTGGTCATTCTGGGTATGGTTGGTTGTGAAATGAATCAATTTGACAAACATAGCATATATTTCTATGCATTGGCTGGTGATGGCGATGCTGATTCAGAGCAAACCATCAAGTACCGCAGTGACGGGCATACCATCATTATGAGTCGGGGGGAAGAGGGGAAAGTTCTTACTGAGGGGCAAGCCACTACGCTGAAAAGCCAGACAGGTTTTACTCTCACCTTAGATGGGAATTCAGTGACACCAGCAGGACTCATGTCAGTCGATGAGTTGGGTGACACCGGCTACCATGTGGTGCAGTCCTTCCCCTTGGGTGTTATGACCAAAGGCTTGCATACCTTGGTAGGGGTGACCAACCTGATCAAAGAGGGTGGAACACGCACCAATAAGGTGACTCTTACGGTTAAGTGATTGTAGGTTGAAAAATCTGTTCCAATCTGTTTATGCTGAATGCTTGTTGGGCCTTTGATCTGATTGATCTGAGGAAATGTTCTCGTTCAAAATGCAAGGACAATGGGTATCTTGAAGATCCATTGTCCCCAAACTGATTACTTGAAGTAGGGTAAACAAGGTATTGCAAAAGACAAGCCTACAAAGGTAATCCCCTTGCAGGTCTGCATTTCTCCTTTCCTTGGTTTTGTTTTCCCAATTTCCAATAAGGCTGAGCTTGATGGCTGAGCAACAGGATACACCTTGATCATAGATACCGTTCAGTCCCCTACCCAGATGGAGAGCTCAATCTCCTCTACGAGAGGATTGTCATAATCACGCCCTGGACGTAGTAGCATATAGGTGACTCTGTTATCCCCTTCGGTAAGGACTTCTGCGGGTATGTGGTCAGCAAAGGGACTGGTTATGCTCGAACCTGCATGCATGCCAACCAATTCTCCTTGCCAGAACGTTCCTACCCATGCACCGATCTGGTTTGCTGCCCACTCATTGAACTCGATCAGGACATGTACGTCCTCAGCTTCAGGTATATGGATGCTCGCACTTGCGGGTTCTATCAAGGCGAACGTCCACTCGACGCTGCTTTCATCGAAAGGTATCTCAATGGGTACTTCAACGCCTTCCAGTGGTATGTCATAGAGATAGGAAATGGTTGTTATCCTACCCATATCATCAGTATCGACGATATATCCTGTGCCATCATCAAAAAACTCAGATCGGATGAAGACCCATGATCCATTTCTCTCAAACCTAGCTTTTTCTTTCCGGTCAAAGTCAGATACCTGGTCTAGTGCCAGCTCAAACAGTTCTGCAGAGGCATCGTCGGTCAAAAAGAAGTCCGGTTGGATACTTTCGATGTATACTGAAGAAGTGAGGAGCTGGTCAAACTCTGCAAAAATATACACCGTTTCTTTGAATTCTAATGCATACCGTTCATACCAAGAAGTTGAAGTCATATCATCATACTCTTCAAGTATGGAAATCTCGCAACTATACCAGTTCGCCATGCTTGTCTTGGCAAGCCATTGGCTTGTTATGGGAGATACTTGGACTTCATAGTCAAACTCCCCGGTCATGATAGCTTCTACTTCTGCATATACCTTTTCCGGGACAGGTGCATATTCCCCTTCATCATAGTAAAAATCAAAATCTTCGTTGGTATATAGCTCATCTCCAAGGACAATATCAGCTTCATAGTCATAAGAGATGCTGGTAATGCTTCCATAGTCGTCAGTTTCGACAAGGTATGCTTCAATATCCCCGAAGAACTCATCACGCACAAACACCCATGTGTTCCCATCGATAAAGAACCCTTCATTGAAGAAGTTATCATCAACAGCATAGAGGAACTCCTGGAACAGCAGTCCATCATCTATCGTTTGGAGGGAGAAATTTGTTCTGATGCTATTGATGAACTGTTCTGAACAGAGAAGCTGGTATTTTGTATGGAAGGCGGTAAGCTCTTCGTCATCAACAAGGAAATACCTTTGCAAGGCAATATCCAGATAGTCCTCTGATATGGCAAAGCCATAGGTTGCTTCATACATGGAGGCTCCGCTGATGGCCTGTAGGGCATCACAGGCAAAGGCTTCTTCGACATGCAAGCTCTTGGTCCGTTCCAATGCCTCAGACACGTGATCAGAAGGGGAGGCCGATACGCTGGCCATAGCACAAATAAGCAAAACACCCATACTAAAAGTCCTGAAACGATTCATATGTTTCTCTCCCCGTTAGAAAGTGTAGTAGAGGTACATAAAGCATGCAACCGATCACAAATATTTCAGAGCAACGGCAGTGCAGATCTTATCCACCCCTATCCTAGGAGTACTAGGTCAAGATTATAAGACGAAAAGATTGCCCGCAAGACATTTGCCCATGCTTATGGTAAAGAAAGTAGGGTTTTTTTGAGCCATTGGTAGAAAAGAAAAACCAAAGTTCTGACCCTATATGCAGTAAACTGCTCAATTGGATCTGGGATGGTACCAATCACTTTGACAAGGTGTAGTGTGCCCACCTATCCTTTGGTATACAGTAGTGATCATTATCAGTGGTCTTGCCAAACAAGGTCTCGCCTTTGGCAAGGTGTGTCCACTGCATGCCACACTTCTTCATTACCGCCCCTGATGCAGGGTTTTCCGTCTCATGACAGCTAGTAATGGTCTCAATGCCCAGCTCTCCAAACATATAGGAGAGGGCGCGTTGTAAAGCTTCAGTCATGTACCCCTTGTTCCAAAAGGCCCTGTTCAGGACATATCCAAAGGATGCCTTGGTTTCGGACAGTATTCTCAGGTCGATGCATCCGATTACCCTACCACTCTCCTTGAGCACTATAGCATAGGTGCTTTTGTTGGAAAGCAGGGTAGTTATGACCTTCATAGACTCTTGCATGCTAGTATGCTTGGGCCACGAAAGGTATTGTACGGTCTGCTCATCGCTGGCATAGGCAAAGACATCACTTGCATCACTGACGGAAAAATGACGAAGATGGAGTCTTTTGGTCTCCAGGGTTGCCTTCATGGGTGTATGTATTGGTGTTTGCATGTATCCCTTCCACTAGATTGGATAATAATGGTCTTGGTATCGGTACCATACCATATGAGCACGAGTTGTCCAATGCAAGCGTTGATGGATATTTCTGCAGATAGCCTTTGTCATGCAGTGGTTTGCCTGGAATATACGTGGTAGGGTTATTGTGCTGGGAAGGGCCGTGAATTTTTACCTGGCAAGAGGAATAAGCACCATGGAAAGAGAAAAGACCTATGCAAATGGACAGCCAGTTTCGTCGCAGAGGGGCAACATCCTTACCTATTACTTCAAGAGTGGAGTCGTCAAGGCAACAGGGCCTGTGCAAAGTGATCTGACGATGGATGGTAGGTGGGTATTTTACCGGGAGAATGGCATGCTATGGCAGGAAGGCCATTTCAAGTCAGGGGAGAAGCATGGGATGTGGGTACGGTATGACAAGCTTGGCCAAGTGGAGTATGAGGCAGAGTTTGCTGGAGGAAAAGAGATACGCAAACAGCTCTATAGGTAACGGTACAAAGATTTTGATTCCTTGCCGATGCACTCCCATTTCTCTGTGTGCCTGATCTCACTATGAATAAGAGGTTTTCCATAAGTATGGGCAAACCTGTTCTGTAATGATGCATTCACTTGTGCAAAACTTCTTACCGGTATCCCTCAAGGATCCCCCCTTGCTTCACCCTTTTCAGGTGCACATGTCAAAAAAATATATCCCCCATATAGCAATGTAGAATATTCCTGCGATAGGCAGGTTAGGCTATTCCCCATACCAAGGAATTGATAGGATTTTTCACTGTACAGGGGACCTCTGATGATTTTTTTATGGGAACAATATTGACAGCACCTGTAAATCCTATTATTATCATTATCGATAATGATAATAATACAACAGTACGGGTATGCCATTAACCAAGGAGGTGATTACAATTACAAGAAAGAATGCTTTGGAAGTCATCATGAATCCCATTAGGATGAGGATATTGCAAACGTTAGTGACAAAAAAGAAACTTTCGTCACAACAAATCTCTGAGTATTTGCCTGATGTAGCGCAAGCCACGTTATACCGGCATATACATACATTGGTTCAGGCTGGAATAATCAGGATTGTTCATGAAACCAAAAAAAGGGGGACAGTGGAAAGGATATATGCTGTATCCGATGATGGAACCATACTGAGTGAAGTCAATGTAGATGAGATGAGTAGGGATGAACATCTCCAATATTTCTTTGCATTCTTGCTGCAACTGATGGTTGACTTTGATGCATATATACAAGGAGATCATTTGGATATACAAAAAGATGGGCTAACCTATCGCCAAGCAAACATATATCTAAGTGATGATGAGTTACAGGATTTGATGGGATCCATTTCACAGTTACTGCTCAAGCACATTGACAATAGGCCTACAGAGGAACGCACGTTAAGGAGTGTCTCAAGTATTGTGATCTCAAAATAGTACGTTAGCTATAAATGCAAGGCAAAGGAGTCCATATTGGGAGAATATGTTTTTACTGAAAAGGAAGTTGAAATTAAAGGAAAGTATTCCTTAGTAGGGACGTTAGCTACACCGGAAAGAAATGAAGATACAGTACCGGCAGTGCTTCTCATTCCAGGATCCGGACAGATAGATAGGGATGGGTATGTCGAGAATATGAAGTTTGCCACTAACCTTTATAAGGACTTGGCTCACTTGGTCACTTCTTTAGGCTTTATAAGTTTAAGGGTAGACAAAAGAGGGGTAGGAAAAAGTGGAGGAGATTTTTTTGAAACTGGAATGTGGGATTTGGTTGAAGACATTGAAAAATGTCTGGGTTTTTTACAAGAACAATCTCATGTTGATCCTGAGAGAATTGTTATATTGGGACACAGCGAAGGTTGCATACTAGCAACAGCCGTTAATGCGAGAAATCCAGTTGATGGTCTAATCCTGCTATCAGGTGCAGCAGAGACTGTAGAAGAAGCATTACAAAGGCAAAGAAAGATTCTAGTGGAAGAGATCAAGAATAAAAATGCCGTACATGCATGGATCGTACGAGTATGTAACCTAAATTTCTCTATTTTTGTACATAGGAAGATTCTTCCAGCCTCATTAAATTCATATATCACTATCATTAAATGACTTATTAGCCTCTTTACAGGTTGACTCACTCATGTTTTATATGTACAATCTTGTACATACACTATGAAGAAAAATACACTTATTCGGCATAAAAACAAGAAAAGCAACGTCACTTATCTCTACTGGGGGCATTCTGTCTACATTCCGGGCCAGGATTACCCTGAAGTAAAGAAAAAGTGCATTGGAAAGATCGACAGCAAGGGCGAGTTCACGCCCAACAAGACCTTTTTATCATTCACTGCAGAGGAGCAGATGGAGACAGGATTGGTCGATGAGCCCTTCTTTTCCCTGTACACCAGGGGGGATGTCGACACCTATGATTCCAAGATGTTCGGCTTCATCGCCCTGCTCGAGACTGCAGCAAAGGAAAGTGGTGTATGGCAGTCCCTGAAGAAGGTTTTTCCTTCCGACTGGCAGCAACAGCTTTCAATAGCAGAGGCGATGATGAGCTATCCCGACAGGGCACTGTACAGCCCCAAGCACTTCCATGATGTGTGCTGGCATACCATGGTGGATGCACCGACCGAATACAGCATAACCAAGGCCCTCAAGGCTGTGGACCCGGAGTCCACCGAACGGTTTTTCGGTGATTTTGAGAGGAGGACCTCTGCGAAGAGGAAGGAAAAGAACCCTCTTGAGGATATGGTTGTACTTGCCCTGGATACGTCCTCGATATCGACTTTCTCGACAATGCTGGAGGCTGCGAAGTTCGGCAAGAACAAGGAAGATGATCTCATGGCCCAGGTCAACTTGCTGATGATCTGTGATGCCGTCACCGGCATCGCCCTGTACTACCGCTCCCTGCCCGGCGACTCCTCGGACAAGAATGTCCTCGGGGTTACCCTGAAGGAGCTCAAGAGCGCTGAGTTTCGCAAGGGTACCATACTGCTCATGGACAGGGGGTTCTACAGCCTTGCCGTCATAGTGATGCTGCTGAAAAGCGGCTTCCGGTTCATCATGGGGATGCCGCTGAACGCCCCCTTCTATGCAGAGGCCATCTTGGAAGCATATGATGTAATTCTTGACACTGAAAACTTCTACCCGTCCATTGGCATGCATGCCTGGTCAAAGACCATCAGCATAGCTGCCTCCAGAAGGGGACGCGGTCCCAACAGTCATGACCTTGCCCTCTATCTCTTCCATGACTCGCAGAAGCAGGCGGAGGACCAGCAGAGGCTTGCCCGCAAGTTTGCTGCAAAGAAGGAAAATCTTGAAGCAGACAGCAGCCTCTACAAAAAAAACAACTTCTACGGCAAGCACTTTGACCTCGAGTATGATGCTAAGGGCAAGGTTATCGGTGTCACCAACAACCTTGAAGCACAAAGGGACAAGATGAAGGAGTGCGGCTTCTTCGGCTTCCTTGGCCCTGTAGGCCTCTCCTGTGAAAAGGTCCTCGCCCTTGTCAGGAACAGGGACTATGTGGAGAAGGACTACGAGTGCTACAAGACCAGGATGAGAAGGCCCCGGCACAGCCTTGAGGAACATCTCGATGGAAAGATATTCCTTGTCTACCTCACCACCATCCTGGAGATGTGGATCCGCAGGAGAATGGACGAGTACCTCCTCTTTGACAAGTACTCCTTCAATGACGTGAGGGACGAGGTCTTCAATGTAAAATGGAGAAAGCCCAAGGGCAAGACGTTCGACAAGGGCCAGTGGTGCGAGCTGCCCTTGGAGGTGCAGAAACTCTTCTACATATTCGGTGTCATGAAGGCAAAGGACCTGCGTGACGACATACCGAAGTTGGTGGAAAGGGAGTTGCGAAAAAGACGAGCCAAGCATGGACTGCCGGTGACTTGAGACCAGCTTCTCTGTCTATGTACAAAAAACAAGAAATTCAGGATGTAAAGCAGATAGGATGATAGAAAAACAAGCCGAGAAATTTAGGCATATGGTGACCCATTCAATTAAGGCTATGCTAAGATACAAGTTTGCTAAGGTTAACGCTAAGTGGTTCAGAGAACATTATCACTATACTGTGTTAGAAGACCTTACAAAAGTGTCATGTCCTGTCCTAGCTATAACCGGGGATAAGGACTTCCAGGCAGATCTGCAAAAGCTTCATAGATTACCTGCCCTTGTTAAGGGAGAATTGACCTGCCATGAAATACAAAATATGGACCATGGATTGAAGAGGCATGAAGGGCCAATGGCTGCATTGAATTGTAAGGAAGAGTATAGGAAGAAAGCCAATGAACCCATACATGCAGAAGCAATTTCCATCCTATCATCATGGTTGAATGCTCATTACGTGACGGGTTGAAAACAAGGGAAAACCTATGCAACTATCAGAAATGTAAGGATTGCCTGAAATCAGGCAATTGGCTGATGAGCAAGAGATAAGGTCAGATACCGCTTAGAGATATTGAAGCCGTTCGGAAGCTTACGATGTAATCATTACAATAACAATCCCAAGGAACAAGATTGCTCTGCACAAAGGGTTGTTGGGTTGGGTATCTCTATACAACCAGAATTACAACATAGACACCTTAATGGAGGACACATTCATGAAAGAAAATACAACGAGTACAAGCATATTCAAAGTATTTCCGATCTTATTCATTTTAATCATTTTAGCATCTTTTGGGGGAGTCCCGTATGCAAAAGACCTTCTTACCAAGCTACCCGCTGATGCAGTAGGGTACATTCCTCCAGATAGTATGCTAGGGATGCTCTTTGTAATTCAATTGTCTGTAGTTACAGTTTTGGGTCTGATACTATCTGAGAAAGTATCCTTGGGAGCCCCTGTTCTAGAAGCTATTGTTACGGGGAAAACACATATATCGTGGTCATCAATGCTTCTATCTTCAGGGATCATAGGGTTTATGCTAGGTTCTCTCTTGTTGGTATCCGATTATGTCTTTTATAGGGTAGGTTCACCGTTATCATTTTTTACAACTGAGTTGCCCCCTTGGTACAAGGGATTGGTTGGGAGCTTCTTTGGGGGGATAGGTGAAGAGCTGATATATAGATTGTTTTTTATGACTCTGTTGGTATGGATCATAAATCTAGGTATCCGAAACAAAGGAAAAACGCCAAAAGCCTGGACAGTTTGGGCTGCGATGATTATTGCTGCTATCCTATTTTCTTTGGCGCATCTACCCATAGCATCTTCTTTATCAGAGGTAACCATGATTGTTGCTACAAGAGGGATTCTGCTCAACGGTATTGCTGGGATCGGATTTGGGTATTTATACTGGAAGAAAGGGCTATTATTTGTAATGATTGCGCATTTTACGGCTGATATCACCCTACATGTAATTGCTGTCTTACTATTTGGATAATCTGACATGTACGTGAATTCTTATAAAAAGGCTCATGGGACCTGAAGATTAGCGTTATCCCATCAGAGCTGCACTTCCCTCCAAGTAGGGCAGTCTCCACAATATGGCAGAGATACGACTCTTGTCACGTTTGGCCTTATGCCCCGGCTATCCCAAAACACCTGTGGATTATGCTTCATATGAGAAATCACCTGTGGTATGATGGATTCAAGGGATATGATTGGTTTTGTACGCTCAGGTATGTTTTTCTGGTCTAGGTAGGAAAAAATCCTTTTGATGTATGTCAAAAGGGAATAAATACAGGGGAGTTAGAAATGAAAAGAACTATCAGAATTGTTAGTATCGTAACCAGTTTTCTTTTGGTGGGAAGCATGCTCTTTGCAACAGGTGCAAAAGAGACTGCTCCTGCAGAGGTCTCTACGGTAATGGAAGAGAAAGTGTCCATGTATGCAAGCATCACCGCCATCGAGCCAATACTTGCTGCCTTCCAGGCAGACACCGGTGTCCTTGCCGAGAATACCCGTCTGTCCACATCCAATTTTGCCACAACTGTGCTCACAGAATTCCAGGCAGGCAAACTTGCCGCTGATGTCGTCCAGGCTCCACTGCCTGTGTTGGAAATCCTGAAACAATATGGGGTCATCAAGGACTATTTCTCACCTGCAGCCCAATCCTATGCCGAATGGACCAGGAACAATAAGGGTATCTACCAGTTTGGTATTGAGTATGTTGCCCTGATCTACAACACTGAGCTTGTCAAAGCCTCTGATGTGCCCAAGCGGTATGAGGACCTTACCCTCCCCAAATGGAAGAACAAGATTGTCATGGCCAACCCTGGCAACCATGCGACTACCATCTCATGGTTGGTTGGTTTGAAGGAGAACAACATCTTCGGTTCTGACGCGAAATGGATGGATTTCCTCAAGGGCCTTGCTGCAAACAACCCAATGTTTGTAGCTTCCTTCGGTCCTACTCCGGCTCCTATCGAAAGCGGTGAGAAACTCATTGGTATCTCCATGCCAAAATATATCATCACTAAAGCCCCGGCACCTTTGGCTTGGGCTCAGGTTGAACAGCCCTTGCTAGGTTCTCCACGTGCTATTGCGATCACAACAGATGCCCCGCATCCCAATGCCGCAGCAGCCTTTATGGAGTACTGGCTTTCGGACAAGGCGATGTCCATTCTTGCCAACGATGTAGGCGAGTATGTCCTGACCCCTGGAGTTTTTCCTCCTATCGATGGCATCGACAAAGCCAAGGTAATTCCTATTCGTGACCTCTCTGATGAAGAGATCTTGCAATGGGGTGCTGAATTCGAAAAGATCTTCGCTCTGTAAGAAATACCAACATAGTAGGGGACGTTTTTCATGGAAATTCAAATTCGGGGACTTAAAAAGTATTACTATTCAGAGGGAAAGACTATCAAGGCTCTTGATGATGTGAATCTTACGATTCCAGCAAATAAGATCTTTACCCTTCTCGGGCCAAGCGGATGTGGGAAAACCACACTACTCAGAAGTATCGTAGGATTGGAGACCCCCGATGAAGGGGAGATACTCATAGGCGATACGGTTATGTGGTCTAGTGAAAAGAACATATACGTACCCACCGAGAAGAGGGGTCTGGGAATGGTGTTCCAGACCTATGCCATCTGGCCCCATATGAATGTATTCAATAACGTAGCCTATCCGTTGCAGAACCAGGGAATGCCCAAGGCTGAAATCGAGGACAGGGTACGTGAAACTTTGAGTTTTGTGCAGTTGGAAGGATTTGAGAAACGTCCTGCTACCAAGCTTTCCGGTGGGCAGCAGCAACGGGTTGCCCTTGCAAGGGCCCTCGTTGCACAGCCCAAAGTCATCCTCTTCGATGAGCCTTTGTCCAATTTGGATGCCAAGCTCCGAGAGGAAACCCGTAAGGAGTTGCGTTCCTTCCTGACTGAATTGGAAATTACCGCTGTGTATGTCACTCACGACAGGGTTGAGGCTCTCTCCCTGTCTGATTCCATCGGAGTGATGAGATCAGGCAATATTGTGGAGATAGGGGCGCCCAAAAAGATCTACTTTAACTCGGAGCACCAGTTTGTTGCTGACTTCATTGGAAGGTCAAACCTGATTCCAGCTCAGGTTAAAGAACAAAAGGATGCCTATACCAGAGTAGAGACCACTTTGGGAGAATTTATCTGCAAGGAGAGGGACTATCCAATCGAAAGCAAGCTTACACTCTGTATCAGGCCTGAATTCATTGACATTATGGAAAACGGTGATACGGGGCAAAAGAATACCTTCACAGGTGTAATGGAGACCATGGTATTTGTCGGAGAGGTATATGAGAGCGAGATACGGGTAGGTGATGTGCTGTTCATGGCCAAAGTTGATCCTGAAACCACGCTTGGAGTAGGCTCTCCAGTCACTTTTTCCGTCAAACCGGAGCACTGTCTTCTGGTTTCAGAATAGGGGATGGTGACAATGGCAAAGAACCGATCGAAACTGACCTATCTGCTTATTGTGATTCTCGCCCTGCTTACCTTGAGTCCAGTGGTTATGCTTGTCATCGGCAGTTTCTCCAAAGGTCTGAATACTTTTGGCGATTTTACCGTTTCTAAGTATGTCTCAGTCTATACCGATCCTGGCTTTTATTCCGTTTTGGGTAATACCCTGATGTTTGTGCTCTTCTCTGCCTTGTTCTCTACCGTACTTGCCCTGTTCCTTGCCTATCTGAACAACAGGACCAACATCCCGGGAAAATTCATGTTCCGCGTAATCTCTGTTGTCCCCATGATGATCCCTCACGTGCTCTTTGCGGTAAGTTGGGCCCTGCTGCTGAATCCGTCAAATGGGATACTCAATCTCTTTCTGATGAATCTCTTCAGGCTTGAGAATGCACCCTTCAACATCTATTCAATCAGGGGAATGATCATGGTGGAAGGCCTTTTGGACCTTCCTATCGCCTATCTGATCATAGCTCCAGCAATGGCTTCCTTTGATATCTCCTTGGAGGAGTCCTCGCGGGTGTTTGGAGCTGGTAACATGAAGACGCTCTTTCGCATCACCTTACCAGTGCTGAGACCTGCTATACTGGCTGCCTTCATCCTCTGTGTCGTCAGGTGTCTGGCCTCGTTTGCAGTCCCCTCTGTGCTAGGTATGCCAGGTAGGACCTATGTGTTGGCCACGTATATTTATCGTACGGTCACCACAGGCTTCATTGCTGACTACGGCAAAGCCGCAGCAGTGGGTATGAGCATCCTTGTGATCTCCATCTCCCTCATCTACGCCTATCGATATATGACCCGTTCCAGCGAGAAATATGTGACAGTCTCCAGTCGTGGCTTCAAGCCTGTGGTCATCCAGCTCAAGAAGGCAAGGATTCCCTTGTTCGCCATCCTTGTCATCTTCTCCTTTATCCTGATCTTGCTTCCTATCCTGGTATTGCTCTATACCTCCTTCATTCCCTATTCCATGGTACCCAGCATGAAAGCCTTCGCTTCGATGAACCTTGACCATTGGAAGGATGTCCTCAATGATCCCATCTCTCTTTCCTCGTTGAAGAACAGCCTCTTCCTCTGTCTGGTAGGCGCTTCATTAGGGACGGTGCTCTCAATATTCATTTCCTATGTGATCGTAAAGGTGAAGACCAAAGCTTCAGGTATCCTGGAGTCCCTGAGTTTCCTCTCCTTCTCCTTCCCTGGCATCGTCATCGGTATCGGGTTCATGTGGTTTTTTGTAAGGACACCCCTGTATGCAACCATTTGGGCACTGCTCATTGGATATATCGCAACCTACCTGCCCTATGGCATCCGCCCCATGACCAGCGCCTTCATCCAGATCCATAGTCATCTGGAAGAGTCCTCTACCGTCTGTGGGGCATCCTTCCTTACCACCATACGCCGAATTGTAGTACCTCTTCTCATCCCTGGCATTGTTTCGGGATGGATACTCATGGCGACCATGTTCTTCAGGGAACTCTCTCTTTCGGTCGTCCTTTCCAGACCTGGGACGGAGACTATGGCTGTACAAATCCTCAAGTTCTCAAATGATGGGCTTTGGGGGAGGCTTTCCGCTTTGGGCATCATCATGATAGGCATCTCGGTTCTCCTGGTTGTCATTGCCAACCTGGTTGGCAATCATTTCAAGCCAGAAACAGACTGAGATACGGCTTGCGATCGGTGCGCAACGGATATATGTGTTTGGCCTTGCATCCCCTCCCGGGAAGCAAGGCCTTGTATATGTATGCAATCATATGTATCAAAAACATTTATAAGGAATATTCCATACCATGCCGTTAACTCTTTTCTTGTGCAGTAGGTAATGTGGTGGTACACTAGGCTATCACACAAAAGGATGGACAGTGAAATCTGTCCGATCGAAATTTAGGAGGAAAGGATGAGAAAACATGGTTTGAAACTACTGGTTCTGGTCATGATGGTCCTCTCGCTTTCGTTGGGTATGCTCTTTGCCCAGCCATTGCCTGAAACACAAAATCTGACCATTCTCGCTACAACGGACCTTCATAGCAATGTATGGGGGTTCAGCTATGAGAATGACAAGGAGTCGAGCAATGATGGGATGGCTAGGATAGCATCCTACATTGCAGAGGTTCGCGCTGAGCAACCCCATGTCATACTTGTGGACAATGGTGATGTCCTGCAGGGTAACATCATGACAGATGATATCTACAACAAGCAAGATGGCCCCCACCCTGTGATTCGGGCCATGAATCTGTTGGAATATGACTCCCTTACCCTTGGAAACCATGAGTTCAACTTCGGGGAGAACCTCATCAGGAGGGTGCAGAAACTTGCAGATTTCCCTGTCCTTTCAGCAAATATGGCACGAGTCGACGGGACTATGGCAACACTGCCTTATACCATAGTTGAACGTGGAGGCCTTACCATAGGCATCATCGGTGTGACAAACCCTAATGCCCCTCGCTGGGACGGGGACAAGACAGATCCTTTTGTCTTTGCAGCCGTTGGCCCAGCTTGCAGAAGGGTAGTGGACATCCTCAAGGACAAGGTTGATATCCTCATCGCTGTTGCCCATGTGGGAATCTATCCTGAGTATGACGAAGAGGGGGGCAGTGATGGTGGAAACAAGATTCTGGAACTCTGTCCTGAACTTGATGTACTTATCGTAGGGCATGCCCACAACACCTATAAGAATATCCATGGCGATACTGTTGTTGGTGGGGCTAGGAACCTTGGTAAGGAGGTCATCCGCATAGACCTTGGTGTAGACGCTGACAAGCGTGTCATCTCCCGTAAGATTGAAGTCGTTACTATGGACAAGTATGAACCAAGCGACCTTATCCGCAAGGACGCCTTCATCGCAGAAGCCCATCAGAAGACCCGTGACTTCATCTCCGGTGGAGCTCCCTCTGCCGATGGCACCCCTGGTGGTGGCATTTTCGGCACAGCTTCGGTCGACTTCCAACCCAAGAATGAGATTATGGGTATCCCAGAAGGAAAGTTGCGTGATACCGCTGTCATGGATCTCATCAACTCTGTCCAGTTGGCCAACTCAGGAGCTGACGTCTCGGCTGCCGCACTATTCTCAGATACCAGTGATATCCCAGCAGGACCGATCAACTATGGTACCATCTTCGGCATCTACAAGTTTGACAACACCCTCTACAAGGTGGAAGTTACCGGTGCGGAGCTGAAGTCCTATATGGAGTGGTCAGCAGCCTGTTATAACCAATGGATGCCTGGTGACATCTCCATAAGCTTCAATCCTGATAAGCCCGGATACCTCTACGACATGTTTGCAGGAGTCGATTATCAGATAGACCTGTCAAAGCCTGTTGGAAAGCGAATTGTGCAAGTGATGTTCAAGGGCAAACCTCTCTCTGATACCCAGAGGCTTACCTTGGCTGTCAACAACTACCGCTACTCCTCAGCTCTGAAGACACAGAAGCTAGTTGCGGCAACCAAGATGTGGGAATCCCCCAATTCGATTCGCGATATGCTTGTTGCACACATCAAGGAGCAGGGAACCATCTATCCAAAGGTTGACAACAACTGGAAGATCGTGGGTGTCGACCTCTCCTCCCCTTATCGGGATCAGGTCATCAGGATGGTCAATGAGGGAAAGATTGAGAAGCCGTATGGCAAATCACTGAATATCAATGATCTGAAGAAGGCTGGAGTGATCTAAGCCGTTGTAGGACGATCGAGATAGCGCCCTTGGGAATTCCAAGGGCGTCTATCTTTGGGAAAATTGCCAAAACAACCCAGCTACAGGTCATCCTCGGAAAGTTGCTTCTTGCGCTTTCTCACATTCTCAGTAAGTAAGAACTCAATCTGGCCGTTGATGGACCTGAAGTCATCTTCCGCCCATGAAGCAAGTTCTTTCCACAATGAAGAGGAGAGACGGAGCAAGACTTGTTTTTTTTCCTGATCTTTATTTGCCGCCATTTCTCACCTTCCTTTGCATCTTGTACCCAAGCCCCTAATACAGGCTGCCACTGTTTACGATCGGCTGCACATCACGGTTACCGCACAGCACTACCAACAGGTTGCTGATCATAGCGGCTTTCCTCTCTTCATCAAGCTCGACTACGGAGTTCTCGCTGAGTTGGGTCAGTGCCATCTCAACCATGCTTACAGCACCTTCCACTATCATCTGCCTAGCTGCGATGATCGCAGTAGCCTGCTGACGCTGCAGCATTGCAGCAGCAATCTCAGGAGCATATGAGAGATGGGTGATACGCGCCTCGAGAATTTCCAGCCCAGCAATCTCCACTTTGCTCATCAGTTCCTTCTTCAGATCCTCAGCCACCTCCCTGCTGCTTCCCCGCAACGATTTTTCACCCTCCTCATCAGAGGCATCGTAGGGGAACAGCCTCACGACGTTTCGCAACGCTGAGTCGCTTTGGATGGAGAGGTACTCGGCAAAGTTATCCACATTGAATACAGCCTTAGCAGTATCAACGACCTTCCAAATTACCACAACCCCTATGATGATGGGATTGCCCAAGGCATCATTGACCTTTTGCCTCTCATTGTTCAGTGTCATTGCCTTCAAGGAGATTTTCTTGTTGGATAGGCTTGCCCCTCCTAGTTGTAAGGTCATCACCTGTTCCATCGTTTTTGGAGCAGCTTTTTCTGCTGCACGTTCACTCTTCGCCACAGGATTGAATGCACTGACAAATGGGTTCACAAAAAAGAACCCAGGGTGTTTGATGGACCCGTAATATCTGCCGAAGAGGGTGAGTACAAGAGCTTCATTCGGTTTGATGATCTTTAGCCCGGCATAGAGGATGGGACCGATGACAAACCCATACAAGCTTGTTGCAACGATGATAAATATCCTCAATGCAATGGGAAAGGCAATTGCACACCCCAGTATGAAACCCGCAATTGCAAGCAATATGAGCAGGGTGTTTACGATGAGAAAATGCATTCCGCTGATTGGATTGAGCAATACCTTTTCCTGTCCGTAGTCAGGGGAAGCCATGGTCTTGGAACTGTTCATCATTGAGTCTCCTATAAGTACGAATAAATCAAAAAGATATCAAAATGATATCAATTAGATAATATAGGTACTGACATTCCCTGTCAAGCCATACATGACAAGATTGGGAATTCCTTATCTCACAGTGAACAATATTGAACATATGCAGGTCCCTAGTGTATAAAGGGCTATGATAAAAAAAATGCTGGTTATGTTGCTGGTGCTTGCTTTTATTGCCTCCTCGCTCTTCTCCTCCACCTTTGATGAGGAAAAGATAAAGACTTCTGACGGAGAGCCATTTGTCTTTCCTGAGGATGCACTGAAGTCAGGTCCCGCCATATTTGCCCTTTCAATGGGACTGGACCGTGATAACGGAGAAGTGCAACAGAAGGAAGTGATAGAGTGGCAAATACGCTTCAATGAAGACCCGACTCTGGTGGGAACCGTCCCTGTCTACCATTTTCCCGTTCTTTCAGGTGTCCCTTTCTTCGTGAAGGGAGCTATCAGGAAAGCCTTGTATGAGTACTACACGGATATTGTGGATCCTTCCAAGGTAGGAGTGCTGTTTGTCTCCAAGACAGAGAAGTTTGCCGAACAGGCAGGAATCCCCCTTGATGAGGAGAGTACTCTGGTTGTTGTGGCATCGGACGGTACTGTCTTGGGGTTTGTGAAAGGCGCGATCACCTCTGATAAGATAGGGCAGCTGCAGAGGTTGCTGTCGTCCTTGTAACCTACAGGTCTGATTCTCCCCTTGTTGGAGATGCCCAAATACCCCTGAGGGAATTGGGTAGGCATATTGATGGCAGGCCAGGTGCAGGCTGGCCCTGTCTTTCTTGTCAAAGAATACAGGGTTCACCTAGGCAAAAGGGTCGTATGACCGTCTCTTTCAATCATTGCTGCCTGTATGCCATGACTCGGCTACGAACCTATGGACTTTCATATCCCAGCAAGCCTCCGCAAGAGGCGGGTAGTCGACATGAGCGATCCCATTCTCAGCAGCCAACAGGGTACAGCGTCGGATAATCCCATATCTGCATATCGGATCCCTACCAAGGAACGTCTGTTTGTATACCCTAGAGCATCGCTATGTAATCTATCAATAATATCTGCTATACTGTCCCGATAACCAGTGAGGAGGGTTTATGCAAAAAAAACCAACCAATTTGTGGAATATACAAGATTCAGCCGACCTCTACCGCATCGAAGAGTGGGGAAACGGCTACTTTCATATACAGGAAGATGGGGAGGTTGAGGTTTGCCTCAAGCGTGATACTCCGGAATCCTCCATCAGCCTCCTAGAGATAGCAAAAGGGTTGAAGGACAGGGGAACCAAACTTCCTGTGCTCTTGCGATTCAGCAATATCCTTGATGACCGGATCCAACACATCAACGAAAGCTTTGCCCAGGCCATCAAGGAGGTTGGGTATCAGGGCTCCTACAGGGGAGTCTATCCTGTCAAGGTCAATCAACAGCAGCAGGTCATCGAGGAGATCTGTCGGTTTGGCAAGCAGTACCATCATGGGCTGGAGACCGGAAGCAAGGCAGAGCTAATCATCGCCCTTGCCTATATTGATGACCCTGAGGCCTATGTCGTATGCAATGGCTATAAGGATGAGGAGTACATAGACCTTGCCCTCAAGGGGATGGCCCTGGGGATTCAGACAGTCCTGGTCATTGAGATGCCGGGAGAGGCAGCCATCATCGTAGAGAGGGCTAAGGCTCTGGGCATCAGGCCAAACATCGGCATCAGGATGAAACCTTCTACAGTCGCCGGTGGGCACTGGACTGACTCCGGAGGGGACCGCAGTGTCTTCGGCTTGAACACAACCCAGGTCATAGAGGTGGTTGACATGCTCAAGACAGAAGACATGCTCCCCTGCCTCAAGCTGTTGCACTACCACTTGGGTTCGCAGATACCCAACATTCGTTCCATCAGGATGGGGGCGACAGAGGCAGCACGCTTCTACGCCGGCCTTATCGAGGAAGGGGCCCCCATGGGACTGCTTGATATCGGAGGGGGCCTTGCCATCGACTATGACGGCAGCCATACCGATACCAGCAACAGCCGCAACTACACAACACGCGAGTATTGTTCTGATGTGGTTGAGGAGATCATGAACATCTGCAATAAGGCAAAGATTGCCCATCCCACGATCCTCAGTGAGTCTGGGCGGGCATTGGTCTCCTATTACTCGGTCCTGTTGCTGAACATCCTGGACACCAATGTGTTCTGGAACGGAAGGGGAAGGGAGGAGCCTATTGCAGAAGAGCTGCTTCCGGCCTTGGACAACCTGTTGTATGTGCGAACCATGCTCAAGGAGGAGACAGCCCAGGAGTGTCTGAACGACTTGAACTACTATCGTGAGGAGATTCGCAACAAGTTCCTCTACGGTCAGGTGAATATGCGAGAAAGGGCGGCAGCCGAGCATCTCTACTGGTCCATCATCAGTGAGATATACACCCTGCTGAAGGATCAGGAGCATCCTTCGACCCAACTCAAAGTCTTGGAACGACAACTCTCTGACATCTATTATGGCAACTATAGCCTTTTCCAGTCATTGCCCGATGTCTGGGCCATCGACCAGCTGTTTCCCATCATGCCTATTCACTTTCTGGACAAGAAGCCTGACAGGCAGGCGATCCTCTCTGACATCACCTGCGACAGTGAGGGGAAGATCGACCGGTTCATCGGAAGGGGGGGTGTTGAGAACACCCTGCCTGTCCATGTCCCCCCCGAAGGGGAGGACTATATCTTGGGTGTCTTTCTGGTAGGTGCCTATCAGGAGACTTTGGGTGACCTGCACAACCTTCTCGGTGATACCAACGTCATGAGTGTCACCTACGATGAGGATGGCAAGTTCCGCTTTCATGATGAGCTGGAGGGTGATACCATTGCAGAGGTGCTCAGCTATGTCGAGTATGATACCAAGCAGATGGAGGCGATGATCCGCACCAAGGCCGAGGCCTCGGTGCAGGAAGGAAGGATTACAGCCCAACAGAGAAGGAAGATCATCTCAGCCTACACATCCGGGATGAGAGGATATACCTATTACGAGACCGATCAGGAGGATTGATGTGATGAAAAAACGTTTGATGATAATTGGCGCTGGCGGCGTAGGAAATGTGGTTGTACGAAAGTCTGCCAGGATGGACGATATCTATTCGGAGATCATGCTTGCAAGCAGGACGAAAGCCAAGTGTGATGCCATCGCCAAGGAAGCCGGACCGGTTCCCGTGCTTACCTCTGAAGTCGATGCTGATGATGTACCCTCCCTTGTTGCCCTGATTCGAAGCTTCAAGGCAGATCTTCTTATCAACGTAGCCCTTCCGTACCAGGACCTCTCCATCATGGAAGCTTGTCTTCAGACGGGGGTCCACTATCTCGACACGGCGAACTACGAGCCAAAGGACAAGGCTGAATTCGAGTACTCCTGGCAGTGGGCCTTCGATGACCGCTTCAAGGAAGCCGGCCTCACGGCAATTTTGGGCAGCGGTTTTGACCCGGGGGTGACCAATGTGTTCACCGCCTATGCGGCAAAGCATTTCTTTGATGAGATTCACTATCTTGACATAGTCGACTGCAATGCAGGCGACCATGGTAAGACCTTTGCCACAAACTTCAACCCTGAGATCAACATCAGGGAGATAACCCAACGCGGACGCTATTGGGAAGATGGGAAGTGGAAAAGCACAGATCCCCTAGCCATCAAGAAAATGGTGGACTATCCACATATCGGAGAAAGAGCTTCCTACCTGCTCTTCCACGAAGAGCTGGAGTCCCTGGTAACACACTATCCTACCATCAGGAGGGCTCGGTTTTGGATGACCTTCTCCGAACAGTACATCAATCACCTCAAGGTTCTTGAAAGTGTAGGGATGACCAGCATCGAACCCATCCTCTACGAAGGTGTCCAGATACAGCCTTTGCAGTTCCTCAAGGCCGTCCTGCCCGAACCCTCCTCACTGGGAGAGAACTACAAGGGAGAGACTTCAATAGGGGTGCAGTTGAGAGGTATCAGGGATGGCAAGGAAAGCACTGTCTACATCTACAACAACTGCAAGCACCAGAGTGCCTATGAGGATACCAAGGCCCAGGCAGTCTCCTATACCACAGGGGTGCCTGCGTCCATCGGAGGCCGGCTCCTAGCCCAAGGTATCTGGAAGAAGAGCGGAGTCTGGAACATGGAACAGTTCGATCCCGATCCCTTCATGGCCTTGCTTGTTGAATTGGGGCTTCCTTGGGAGATTGTTGTCGATGGTAGGCTTGCATTTCCGAAGAAGGATACCAGCCATGCTTGATGAGAGGGTAGTGACCCATACTCCAGCCTTTGTTCTGGACTATGAGGCATTTCTACAGAATCTCGCCCTTATACGGGACTTGCAGCAAGAGGTGCCCTGTACCTTCCTGTTTGCCCTCAAGGGCTTCGGGATGCACAGGGTGTTCGGCGAAATTGCAACTTCAGCACAGGGTGCGACTGCAAGTTCGCTCAATGAGGCACGTCTTGCAGGTGAATACTTCACCAACGTACACGCCTATGCCCCGGTTTACCAGCCCGCTGAGTTTGACGCCATAGCTAAACTTTCCTCACACATTACCTTCAATTCCGTTGACCAGTATGCACGGTATAAGGACAGACTGCATATGGCCCATGCGGGGCTGAGGGTGAACCCAAAATATGAAGTGGTGGAGACTGCCCTGTATGACCCCTGTTCGCCTGGATCCAGGTTGGGGATCACAGCGGCAACCCTGCAGGAACTTCCCCAGGCATTACAGGGCTGCATGTGCACAACCTCTGTGAAAGTGGGGCCGAAGAGATGAAGGGAACCCTGGAAGCTGTAGAGGGACTCTATGGGAAATTTTTCTCCAGCATTACCTGGCTAAATATGGGAGGCGGTCATCTGGTCACCAGACAAGGGTATGACCTTGGGACATTCAAGCAAACTGTACTGGAATTCAACAGGAAGTACCCCCATATCCAACTGATCTTCGAACCTGGGGCAGCCTATGTCTGGGAGACAGGAGTCCTGGTATCTGAAATCTTGGATATTGTCTCCAGCGACGGCATCACCACCCTTATGCTCGATGCCTCATTCACGGCCCATATGCCAGACTGTCTTGAGATGCCCTATACGCCGAAGCTTAGAGGTGCTTCGATCATTCAGGAAGATGATCAGCCAACCAATGATGCAGGCAATCGCTTCCGCCTTGGAGGCTCAAGCTGCCTGGCTGGGGATTGGGTAGGGACTTATCAGTTTTCCTCAATGCCCAAGGTAGGGGACAGGCTTGTCTTATCCGATATGATGCACTACACCATGGTGAAGACCACCATGTTCAATGGAATTGCCCACCCTGACATTGGTATTGTCCGCAATGGCAAGTATGAGGTGGTCAGACACTTCGGCTATGAGGATTATAAGGATCGCTTGTCCTGAGGAGTGAAGATGAAACCGTATTTTTTGGATTCCGAATACCCCAATGTCCCATCTTTGGAAGCATATTTTCATGTCATTCCGTTTCCCCTTGAACAGACGGTATCCTACAAGGGAGGTACCTCCCAAGGGCCGCAGGCAATATTGGAAGCCTCTGGGCAGCTGGAGAAGCTTGTTGATGACCATTCTGAGCCAGGCTTGCTGGGTATCCATACAACAGAGGCCATTGACTGCTCCGGTGAAGATGATGTTTTCGGGAAGGCCTCAAAGCTGGTCCTTCGCTCCTTCGGACAAGGTTCTGTACCCGTTATGCTGGGGGGCGAACACAGTATCACCAATGCTTCAATCCAGGCCATTGCAAAGATGGTACAAGAAAACAATGAGACAGTGGGAATACTGCAGTTCGATGCCCACATGGATCTGCGACATGCATATGAAGGTTCTCTGTACAGCCATGCCAGTGTCATGAGACGTGCCGTTGAGGCAGGCATCCCCCTTTTTCAGGTCGGGGTGAGAAACTACAGCACAGAAGACCTTGAGGCGAGAGAGGCGTTTGGGGTGGGCTACCTGGATGCCCATGAGCTTGATACGATGAAACATTCCAAGGAGGGCTTTTCGAACGTCTGCCTACCAGAGGGTTTCCCAAAGAAACTGTTCATAACCTTTGATGTGGATGGCTTTGATGCCTCCCTTATGGGAAGTACCGGCACCCCCGACCCAGGAGGACTCTTCTGGTGGGACGCCATCAACCTGTTGGAAATCCTAACATTGGGAAGGACTGTCATTGGCTGTGATGTTGTGGAGCTCGCTCCAAATCCCCTGTTGCATCATGGCCCCTACCTTACTGCAAAGCTGGCCTATCATCTGATGGGGCTCATATCCAGGAGAAACTTGAATCCCTAATGGGACCTTGGAAGCTGTCCAAGCTTATCCGGGCTTTCAGAAATACCCCTGGACCATTGCTGACAAGGGTATTGAATTCTCTAAGGGTAGATACGGAGGGGTATGGATATGTGTTGCCGAGGATGCATGTGCAATCGTAGTGTTCACTGCTGAGAATTCCGAACCACGATGTAATGTATGGGAATGGGCACTCCAGCCAAAAGACAGGAGCCCCTGCATGGCCGTTGGTCTTAGGTATATGGGGTTGACAGGCTGATGAGGGCATCCTCATTGATAGGGTATGGTACAATCTTCCTGACCTTAAGCCTACGTTGCCAGCTCTGTCCCAAGGCTCTTGCAAGCCTCCAGGACAGTTTCATCAGGATCATCCAGTGCAATGACGGGATCTGATACAAGGATGGCTCCCAAGGCCAGGGTCCTCTCCTGCCAGGCATGCATCCACTGCCCCTCACCCCAGCCATAGGAACCGAAAAGTGCTACGCGCTTGTTTTCGAGCAAGTATTGCAGTGAACTGAACATAGGTTCAAAGAATTCTTCCTCAAGTTCCTCCACACCCCTTGCCGGGCAACCAAAAGCAACGGCATCGTAGCTCTCAAGCATATCTGAGGCGAACGCTTGGGCATGGATCAGACTGACATCCGCTCCACTGAGCCTCACACCTTCTGCAATGGCCTCAGCCATCGCCTCGGTGTTTCCCGTTCCACTATAGAATACGATGGCTATGTTTCTCATGGGTTCACCTTCCTCACGACAAGGGTAGAAGTGTCTGCGTCTATCCTCTGATGCCTTGCCGCATATGTATTGGATCGGGCAAACATTTGCCTCGATGCATTGCCGTCCCAGGAGGGTAGGGTGAGAAAGAAAGGGTGGAACCGGACTAGGTTTGGTCTATGACATGCTTGGTGAGCTTTTTTTACCTTGACAGTCAAATTCGAACCATGGCCAAATTTGGCTATTGACTCATTCAGCACCCACTTGTAGGCAAGCCTTGCCTCTTCGTCCTTTCCGATCTTATGATAGCAGTGTCCGATATGTGCCATAAGGCCTATGCGCTCTGCATGGGTGGAGAAATCTTTCTCTGCATCAAGGAAGGCCCGCACCACTATGTAATGTCCCAATGCCTCCTTATAGCGTTTCATCTTTTCAAGGCAGTAGCCGAGGGCAACCCGTGCCATGATGGTCTGGTTGTCCGCAGACCCTTCAAACTCTTCAAAGATTCCCAGCACATGTTTGCGTAGGGCCAGTTCTTTTGTAAAGAGTTCCTGCCTGTGGTGGAGATCTGCCTGTAGGCAGATGACATCCATATAGAGGTCGTAGGAAGGGCTGTCTTCCTCTGACCACTCGCGCTTGAGCAGCTCTGTAACGATGGCCTGGGCCTCTGAGTTCTGGCTGTCGTCAAGATAGGAATTGGCAAGGGCTATATGCGCCTCTATGGTGATGTCATCATCGCTGCCGTAGAGGTTTCGTGTCGTTTCATATATCTGTTTGGCAACAGAGAGTTCGTTAGTCGGGTCGTTTGCCTGCAGGTATGCCATATTCAGCTCCCCCATCAGAGTCACGTAGGATGAGTTGGCCGGCCCGTGCACATTGAAATGTTCGACACGTCTTTTCTCCAGATCCATAATGTTCTGGTGGACTTTGGCAAAATATATTGGGTCGTCCAGCTCGCTTGAGAGCAGCAGACGTGATAGGTAGTTTTCCATACCCTGAGTATACCGTCAGAGATTGTCCCTAACAAGAGGTTCTCTCACCTTGGTGGCACGTATTGCCATATAGCAGTCATGCACGTAGCTGTCCATCAGCATGCAGCCGCTGGTGTCGGTGTAAAGGTCAGTTATGACAAAGCCCTGCGTGCACAAGCCTCCCACCAAATCGTTGATGGTGTGGCTGAATTCGATGGTGTCATGTTTTTTCAGCCGTTTTGCAAGTTCCTTCTCGCCTAGGCTTTTCAGGTCGGAGAAAGGGATGGTGTATTTGACCTTCATATGGTTTTTCATAGCCGCCTTCTCATCAAACATATAGAGTGCTGGATTGGTCGCACTGGTCAAAAGCGATCCCCCGTCCTTGAGTATCCTGTTGCACTGGCGATATACGGTTTGCACATCATCAATGAAACAGGTGGAGGTCGGGTTGTATATGAGGTCGAACCGCTTGTCGGAAAAGCGTGAGAGGTCGCACATGTCCCCCTGTTCTACAGTTATGCATAGGCCTTCTCTCTTTGCAATGCTGGCATCCTGGGCAAGCTGTTTTTCAGATATGTCAAAGACCGTTACATGGGCGCCATAGGCTGCAAGCAAAACCCCCTGCTGCCCTCCACCACAGGCTAGGCAAAGCACCTGTTTGCCTTTGGTGTCTGCAATCCATGTGTGGGGAACCTGCTTGAAAGGGGAAAGGACCATATCAAGCATGCCTTCCCGTGCATGTGCGACCTGTTGGGATGTGCACCCATCGGTCCACATGTTGCCTTTTGTGGCTTCATAGTCCCATGCTTTGGCATTATAGGTAGTGTAGGTGTCCATGAGACCACCATAGCACTAAAGCTTGGGGGTAGCAAGGGAGGTGAACGTAATGCAAAAGTTTGGTAACTTTTTACAGTGTGGTCAGTTGTTTGGAAAATAGTGGGGTATAGGTCAAACTATCCAGTTTTTGGTGGGAGTGCATCAGGGTAACTTTGTGACAGGTATGGGTAAGGCTCTCAATTGCAGGAAGCTTCCTACATCTTGTCCCACGTGCGAGGGTGACATGGGGATGAAAGCTTTGCTCTTCAAGAAGGAAGTTGTTGGCCCGCAATTTGTAGCACAGCTCTTTCTGCAGTGCCTCAAGTGTCTGGTTCTCTTCAATTCCAAGCCAGAGGATATCTCCCTGTCGTTTGCGAAACTGACCCAATTGGTTGAAAACCAGGGTGATGGGGTTTGTCTCCAGGGAAAAAAGTATCTCCTTGAGCAGGGCAAGGGCATGGCCTTCCACCTCCCCTAGGAAGCAGAGGGTAAGATGCAGGTTAATGGGACGGGTAAAGAGGCCTTTCGGGCAATAGGAGAGAAGGTCCTGTTGCAGGAGCGTGAGCGAATCTTTCATTTCCTGATCGAATTCCAAGGCAAAAAAGAGTCTCATACCCGTATAGTATGGGCTATAGGGCCAGTTTGCAAGAGTCTGGCCTGAAAGCCTTGCTCATGACTTTGATTGGCCCTACTATGGAGCCATGGAGGAATTGCATGAAAATAGTATTGATAGGAGCCGGTAGTGCCCAATTTGGATTCGGAACGTTGGGAGATATCTTCCAAAGCAAAAAACTTGCAGGCAGTGAGATTTGCCTCGTTGATATTGATGAGAAGGCTCTGGACCATGTAACCCAGGTAGCCAGGGAAGTTTGTCCAGGATACTTCCCTTGATTTTACCATAACCGCTTCCTCGGACCGTACATCAGTTTTGTCTGGATCCGATGTGGTGGTCATCTCCATCGAAGTCGGCAAGCGTTTCCCCTTGTGGGATGAGGACTGGACCCTTCCCCAGCAGTATGGCATCAAGCAGGTCTATGGTGAGAATGGGGGGCCAGGAGGTGTTTTCCATGCCTTGCGCATCACCCCTGTCATCGTCGGCATCTGTGATGATGTTGTCAAGCTCGCCCCAGATGCATGGGTATTCAACTACTCCAATCCAATGACTGCCATAAACGACAACGGTGTTGCGCAAATATCCTGAACTGAAGTTTGTAGGCATGTGCCACGAGATAGCATCCCTTGAACGCTATCTGCCAACCATCCTGGATACCCCGTTTGAAGAGTTGGATCTGAGAGCTGCAGGGCTGAATCACTTCAGTGTGTTGCTAGAGGCTAGCTACAAGAAGAGCGGCAAGGATGCATATCCTGACATTCTCAGAAAAGCCCCTCCGTTCTTTGAGAAAGAGCCGGGCTATTCAGACATCCTCGCCTATGTGAAGGAGAACCAGGAGCTTTTCCAGACTGAAGGAAGTACCGATAGGGCCCTTCCTGAGGGTATGGAAAGTGCCAAGAAATGGGCAGACAGGACCCTGTTCAAGAAGGTGCTCGAACATTACAGCCTGCTTCCCATAACAGGTGACAGTCACTTCGGCGAATACATCCCCTGGGCCCATGAGGTTGCCGACCATAAGGGCATCAAGGACTTCTATACCCTGTACCAGATGATGCTTGCCCATGTGCAGCCCAAGATAGAGCTGAAGATGAGTGAACGCCTGGTCAGCATCCTTGAGGGCATCACCGATGACAGCGGGTATGAGGAGCCTGCAGTGAATATCCTGAATACCAACCTCATTCCCTCCCTACCGTCGTGGATTGCTGTTGAGGTCCCTGCAAGGGTATATAAGCACGGCTTGGAAGGAATTGCCTTCCCCAACTATCCCAAGGGGTTCGCATCCCTGTTGCGCAACTACTGTGGTGTCTATGACCTTGTCGCAGAGGCAGTGCTGACGGGCAAGAAGGCGTATGTCATCCAGGCATTGCTGGCCAATCCCATCGTCGATCGCTGTGAGAACATCCCAGAGCTTGTCGATCTTATGATAGAACGACAACAGAAGTGGTTGGGCTATCTGAAGTAGGAGCTTCCTTCTCAAGGCTGTAATCCAAAGGAAAGGGCTCAGGTCAGAATTATGATCTGAGCCAAAAAAGAAACCTTCCTGCTTGAGGAAGGTTTCTAGTAGCGACAAAGGGACTCGGACCCCTGACCGAACGGATATGAGCCGTTTGCTCTACCAACTGAGCTATGTCGCCATGTGTTGTCAAACAACAATTGCATGATAGTAAATGTAATAAGGTTAGTCAATAGGGTTTTTGGAAAGAGTCTGTCAAAAAACGCTCTCATTGCCATGGTGATCTCATAAATGGCATTTCATTTATCTGTAAATAGTTATTGTATTCTAATCCATTGGCAGGGTAGTGGATCAGGTGATTTTCGTCTGTAAGAGGGAGAAACCTGGTGGGCCCAAATCCCATCCGGTCAAGCAAAGCATGCATCGGATGGGACCGTTTGTTCGACGTTCACTGTTGGAATTGCCCCATGTTCTTTTTCTGATCTGAATTTCCTGTTTGGGGTCTCAACCTGCACCAACGCATACTCATCCTCCACACTGTTGGACAAGGGGTTGGATGAAGCATGGTCGTTCTGGTCTCCATACCATCCTCTTGCCAAAAATGCTTGCCTTATTTCCCCTATATCGCTACTCTAGTAGCATGATTGGATTCTTCATTAAAAAAGCATTTTTCGATGGATGGGACAACCTCATTGGCATGGTGGTCCATAACCTTGGGTTTCTTCTGGTAATGTTGGCCTTTATGGGTGGACTGAGCCTAGGGGAAGTCAATATGGCACTGAGCATGTTCGCCATATTTCTCTCTTTGGGGCTGTTCTCCTTCTTCTTTGCAGGAAGCGCTTCTTCAACCTACTCCTACAGCCGCTATGAGCGAGGGGGATTTGAAGGGTTTAAGCGAGGCATCAGGGAATCCTGGCGTCATGCCCTCCTCTTTTGGGGACTGTTGGTGTTGGATCTCTCCCTCATCCTGCTCGTTATCCCCTTTTATCTCAGCTATGGGAACATTGTAGGGACGGTACTCTCCGTTGTGCTGTTCTGGGTGTTTGCAGGCTTGAGTCTGGCCCTGATGTATTACTTCCCCCTCTTTTACCAGATGCGCGGAGACACTCCCGTCAAGACACTGAAGAAGAGTTTTATCATCCTTATCGACAACCTCTGGTTCTCTCTTTTCCAGGCTGTCTATCAGGCTATCAGCTTTGTTCTTTCCCTCTTCCTTGCCGGGTTGGCCCCGGGGGTGACGGGTATGATGCTAGCCTCAAGCGACGCAACCAAGCTGTTGATGTACAAGTATGACTACCTTGAGGAGAATCCAGAAGCCGATAAGAAGCATATCCCATGGGATGAGCTGCTCTATGAGGAGCAGGAGAGTGTCGGCCACCGTTCCCTCAGGAATATGATCTTCCCTTGGAAGGACTGATATGGCTTTGGAAGTCGAGCTGAAAGCCCATGTCTCTGATACTTCTGAACTTAAGGGGCGCATTGAATCTTTGGTTGGAATCTCTTCTGCCCTCTGTGAACTGAAGGAGGATACCTACTTGTCCCTTCCTGGAGAGGACGCTCTCTTTCGCATGAGAGTGGAGCAGAGCGGGCCTTCCTTTGATGCATTGCAAGGCTCTTTGGTCTTTACCTATAAAAACAAAACGCTCAGGGAGGGCATTGAGACAAATGAGGAAGTGGAGTTCTCCTCCCCCTCTTCGCAGGGCCCTTCTGCCTTGCTGTTTTTTCTCAGCCTGGGATATGAGGTGTATATCACCAAGACCAAGAAGGGGTATGCCTATACCTACCCGGTGAGATCGTATCTTCCTCCGCTGACAATTGAGCTCGTTGAAGTGACAGGTCTGGGCTGGTTTCTGGAGATGGAGTTTGTGCTTGAGGATTCGTCTATGGTGGCTCAGGCACGGACTTGTCTGCTCTCTGTGCTCGACCAGCTGGAGGTCGACCCTGCCTCGATCGAAGACGACTACTACATGCATCTGCTCAAGAAGAGGAAACCCGAAGCCTAGGCCTCGGGTTCCTTTTCGTAAAACTTTTGTTGCGCCTATCAGGCTACAGGGTAGTGGGGAACATTATCCTCACCAATGAAACGACTGATACATTTTACGATGACCTCATGGTCCCGAACATCGGTCAGACCTGATACGATCGCAACACCTACCGTTCCTACGCCTTCGACATAGATGGGAAAACCCCCTCCACATGCGACAAACTTGGTTGGATCGAGGCCTCTCTCCTCAAGGGAGGATCCTCTCTGTTTCAGCCATAAGGCGTAACGCAAGGTGCTCATCTCAAAATTCAAGACAGTTCTGAACTTACGGTCTATCCAACTCTCATTGCTGAGATTCGCCCCTTCAGCTGAGTACTGAAAAAGGGTAAGGCCGCTCATTAGCTTGATAGAGATAGCAATCTTCAGATCCTTATCCATAGCCTCCGCTACGAATATCTTGCCCAACTCCCATGCATCCTCATGGGTGAAGGTCTCAAATCTCAACAATTCCTCTTGTGCCGACACAATTGCCAATCTCTCGTCAAGTTCCATACCTACTCCGTTGGGAATGTGATTCCCCATTGTTTTCTCAACGTGTCCATGACTTCCATGACACGAATAATCTCGCTATGCGGCATCTGCTTGCATTCGAGCTCCCCTTCCTCAATAGCCTTTCTACATGCTTCCACCTGATGTTCGAATCCGGTGATGTACTTGAAAGGCTTATATGTTTCCACAAGGTTGTAATCCTTGTCATATACATTAATCCCTTCACAGTTATTGATGTTCAGAAATTCGATGAAGCCACGGCTTCCGAAAATTGCACCCCTGCGGTCGCTGGTGCTTACCATGGAACTGTGCAGCACAGCCATCTTGCCACCCTTGAACGTCAGGGTGATGCTGTTCGACTCGTCAACGCCGCTGTCGGTCTTGGTGCAGGTGGAGGATATCTCCTCGATCTGGTTGCCAAAGACCATCATGGCGAAGTTGATGGGGTACACCCCTACATCAAGGAGGGCACCCCCTGCCAATTCAGGATCGACAAGACGTCTTACACCCTTCACAGGATAACACAGGTTTGCTGTAAGGGCATGGGGTTCTCCGATGACACGTCTTTCAAGAATCTGGTCAAGGACGAGCCTCATCGGCAGGTAACGAGTCCATATCGCTTCAGCCACCAGGAGTTTTTTCTCCTTGCCATAGGCGAGCACCTTTCTGGCCTGCTCGGCATTCATGGTAAAGGATTTTTCACACAAGACATGTTTGCCATGGTCGAGTGCGAGCATCATATGCTCATAGTGAAATGAGTGCGGGGTACACACATAGACCAGATCGACATCAGGGTCATTGACCATCTCCTCGTACGATCCATATGCTTTCTGGATATTCCATTTGCGAGCAAACTCTTTTGCCTTATCCAGATTTCGGGAAGCGACAGCGTATGCTTCTACATGTTCCATCTCAGCTATGGTTGCCGCCATCTTTCGCGCTATGTTGCCAGCACCCAAAATTGCCATTTTCATACGTATTCCTCCTCTGTATGCAACAGTATAGGCTTTCTTTTTGTGTTTTGAAAGTCAAATGATAGGGGAACGGTGAAGATTCGGAGAGTTTGTCGCCTGTCCTTGATACGATTACCCTACCAGTGTCACAAAATTCAACGCTAGGGAGACCACTCCGATGAGCGCGAATGTGGTATTGCTCCTTACCCTATGGTTGGCTTTAGAGATCAGGGCAACCAGTGACCAGAGACCGAAGAGTGTCGCTGTGGTCACCAAGGGCAGACTGGCTCCGGCATACAGGGGGAGATAGGGCAACAGCACACAGAAGGCCAGCGAAGCACGGGCTCCACCTTGGGTCCCCAAAGAGAGCAACAAGGCTGCAGTCGCTCCGAATAGGAGGGTAAGCAGAAGCACCATGGAGGTTCTGGCTGGAGAAAGCAACATCGCCAAGGCGACATTTGCACAAGAGAGCGAGAGTATCTTCAGGGCTTCGGTCACATTGGAGAATACTAGGCGAACCCCGCTTGATCTGTCAAACAGGTGGTAGAGGGCACTTATCACAAAACATGAGGTGAACAGGCTGAAGGAGAGGATGATAAGGGTCGTTGGTTGTACAAAGCCCAATTCGCTTTGTCTGATGGCGATCGCCAGGAATACAAGAAGCACCCCTGATGCCAGGGAACCTAGGATATCGACGACGGCATTGAACACAGAGGAGGGGGTGTAGGGGTGCTTGCCCTCGCTGTTGAGTTTCCTGGTGAAGGTGTCGCTGTTGTAGGAAAAGTTGAAATATGTCCCATTGCGTAGCTTTGCCGTGAAGTCAAGCTTATGCACCTGCTGGGCGTGGGAGGTTATCTCCTCTACCTGCCTTTGGAACTCTGAAAACAATGTGTTCAAATCATCCATACTCAACTCCAGAATTTATCGGTCTTGATCTCTTCGATCAGGCGTAACACTTCGGCTGTCAGTAGCGAGCAGATCATCTGCTCGGCCGTCTTGGCATCGGTCTTCGCCAACTCTATCGCTTCAGGAAACTCCATAGGTTTTCCAATGTTTGCATAGTAGTTCCTGGAAACCACCGTCATGCTCCTTCCTGCTGTCTTGGAGCGCTTGTTCCTGACCCTTCTTCTAGGGGCAAGCAGGCCGATAGGGACGACAGGCACAGGCTTTCTAAGGTAGATCCTCGCTACCCCAGGGCGGAACAGGGTCAGCTGGCTTTGGGTATTGAGTCCCCCTTCCGGGAAAATATAGACAGAATCACCCTGATCCAAATAAGAGGCGGAGGTTTGGACGACCAGTTTCCTGTCCTCTGGGGTGAGGGCCCGTATCTGCTCTGTCCAACCGAGAAAGTTCCCAATGACAGGGATGCCAAAGCCAGGTCCTATGACTACATGCAGAGGATCGCGCATCAGAGTGGTCACAAAATGTACATCACTGCTGCTGAAATGGTTGGAACAGAAGAGTTTGGGTCCAGATGGCAGAGGTTCTTCCTGCCAGGTCTGAAAGTCATAATTGAGTTGCAAGATCACCTTGACAACAGTTCTATAGATGCTGTGAAGGCAATAACTGATCTTTTTCACCCAAATCTCCTCTCTCAAGTGTACAAACAGTGCAACCTCTGGTCAACACCAGGTGGGCATCCAAAGATCCCGCCCTAGAGAGGGGTCATATATCCTATGGGCGTCGATGTTGTAGACGGCTTTGAGATTGTCATGGCAGATCACTTCTTGGGTAGGGCCGTTTGCATACACCCTGCCTTTGGCAAGGAGAAGTGTCTCGTCACTGTATACCTGGACCAGAAGCAAATCATGCAACACACAGACGACACTCAAGCCCTTCTCCACCAGGCTTTTGAGCAGATTCATCATGGTCCGCTGGTGTTTCACATCCAGATGATTGACCGGCTCGTCCAGCAACAGCACCTTGCCTTGCTGACAGAGAGAACGTGCGAGCAGGACTCGCTGCATCTCCCCTCCTGACAATTCGGTCACCCGCTTATTGCTGAGGTGCAGGATATCGCAGTCACGCATTGCCTGCTCGACAGAGCCTTGCCCGTCATGGCCGCCATAGGCATATCGGCCCATCGAGACAGCCTCCAAGACGGAGAAATCATAGTCTATCCTTCCGTTTTGGGGAACAAACCCGATCTTTCTTGCAAGGCCCTTTTGTGTGAGGGATGAGACTTCACATCCGCTGATATGGACACTTCCTCCAGTGGGGATGAGTTCCTTGTAGAAGAACTTGAGCAAGGTGCTTTTCCCGCTTCCGTTGGGGCCTGTGAGGGCTATGAATTTCCCCTTTGGAAGAGCGAGGTCAAGGCTGTGGAACACCTCTTGTTTGTCATAGCCTCCGGAAAGGGCCCTGGCTTGCAGACTATACATAGGCATACCGCCCTTTGCGCAACATCCAGATGAACAGGGGGGCTCCCAGGATGCTGGTTATGACTCCTACGGGCATCTCCCCTGTAGGAAGGAGCAAGCGGGCCAAAGTGTCGCTGCCCAACAGGAGGAACGAGCCTAACAGGCAGGTAGGTATGAGCATCTTGCTATGTTTGGGCCCGAGGATGAGGCGCGCCATATGGGGGGCCATCAGGCCAATGAAGCCTATCACCCCAAAGAAGGCCACACAGGTGGCTACAGCGAAGGTCGCAAGCAACAGCAGCATCATGCGTATCTTCTGCAAAGGGAGACCTGATGCCAGTGCCGATCCCTCATCAAGGAGCAGCATGTCCATCTCCATATGGCTGATTCGAGCAGGGATGATGAACAGCAGGACACAGACAAGCATATAGAGTACTTGGTTCCAAGTGCTGGAAGAGAAGCTCCCCAGTGTCCAGAAGAGAATCCTGTCATAATGCTCATGGTTGAGGAACATCAGGAGCGTCATGCCGGCTGAAAGGATATAGTTGGCGGCGACCCCTGTAAGCAGCAAGGTGGTCTGGCTTACCCTGTGCTTCGATCCCACAAGAAATATCAGGATTGTGGTTGCCATCGCTCCGAGAAGGGCAGAGAAGGGGAGACCAAGAAATGCTGAGTACCCAAGTGTTATGGAGAGCGCTACTCCAAAGGAGGCCCCTGCAGAGACTCCCAGTACGAAGGGGTCCGCCATGGGGTTCCGAAGCACCGCCTGGAATACAGCCCCTGCCCCGCCTAGGATGGCACCGCAGAGGATGGCTGTCAGGACTCGGGGAAGCCGTAGCTGGAAGATGATGTAGTTCTGGGATGCATGCACGGCCCTCCCTGCAAGGGCAAGGAAGGTATCTGAAAGGGATATCCCGGCGGGCCCGAGTGTGAGCGATACCATTCCAAGAAGCAGAGTCGATAGTGCCAGAGCCAAAGCCAGGCTTTTTCTCATAGCCAGTCTTCTCCATGTACAGCCTGGGCCAACGACTCCAATGCCTGGGCACTTCGTGGCCCTTGGCGGCTGATCATATCAGCATCGACAAAGACCAGGTTCCCTTCCCTGGTCGCGCGTAGGTCGCTGTAGGGCTTTGTAGAGATGAACTGCTGTAGTGTCTGCTCTTCGGTCTGTCCCCAGCGTTTTGTCATGATGATGAGGTCCGGGTCGTTTGCCACCAACAGTTCCTTGCTGTATGTCCATTTCGTTGCATCCTGGGCAATGTTTATGGCCCCGACCATGGCCAGCATCTCACTGATGTATGTGTCGCCTGTTGCCGTTCCGTCGAAGGAGCCGAAATCGACCATGAAGTAGACTCTCCTCTTCTCCATGGTCCTCGCTTTTTCCACGACGGCCCTGACAGTGTTTTGCATCTCAAGGATGAGCAGTTCACCCTCTTTTACCCGGTCGACCCTTTGTGCGATCTCCCGTAACAGGGTATAGGTCTCTGCAAAGGTCTCCTGAAGGTTCAAGGCCATACTATCAATGCCTGCATTTTCCAGGGATTGCAGCAGCTCATCGCTGACAAAAGCTGTGGAGATGGCGAGATCCGGCTGTAAGGAGACAAGCTTCTCCAAGGAAGGGTTATAGAGCGTTCCTATGCTTGGGAGTGCCAGTGCCTCTTCAGGATATGTACAGTAGTCGGTCCTCCCGACCAAAAGGTCCCCGACTCCCAAGGCGTACAGGGTTTCCGTTGCATTGGGGGACAGGCTCACTATTGAGAGCGTATCCTCCTGTTGTGGTTGTTTTTCCTTCAGCGGTTGCGCAAGCAGGGGAGAGAGCATTGCCATACTCACCAAGAGTGCCAATACACAAGATCTGAATCTGTTTTTCATATACACGAGCCCCTTTGGAATAACGGGCATGCAAGATACCCAAGCTCATACTCCGTGAGCTTTTAGTGGATCCTCCGAGTCAGGTCTCCTGGCTTAGGCTTACTCGGAACCTGCGACTTCCCGCTTGTGGCAGTGTCATGATGCAGGTTCCCATCCATTACAGTGGCGGGACCGCAGGGGCTTGTACCCCTTTCCCTTGGCTCGGATTGCACATATCGTACGGTTGTTCGTGGTAAGCTGTCAAGCCATTGTTGTTGACCATAGCTTTTCTCTACGGTACTATCGCTTCTATGAAGCATAACCACATAGAGATATATTCAGATGGCGGGTGCAGTGGCAACCCTGGCCCGGGAGGGTGGGCATTCACCTTCAAAGCAGACGGCATCTTTGAGAAAGAGTCCAGCGGAGGGGATCCGGCGACTACCAACAACAGGATGGAGCTCACTGCTGTGATAGAGGCTCTGAAAGCCTGTGTCCCTTTCCAGCCGGATACGATTGTAATCAACACCGACAGCCAGTATGTGAAGAATGGGATCACCGTGTGGATCAAGAACTGGAAACGCAATGGCTGGAGAACTGCAGCTAAGGCTCCGGTGAAGAACCAGGAACTGTGGATGGCATTGGATGAATTGAACTGCAAGCTTCCTGTAGAGTGGAAGTGGGTCAAAGGTCATGCCGGTGTTGAGGGCAATGAGCGTTGTGACGCCATGGTACGCAGCGAAATGGATACTTTTTTGAAAGGATGATGATGAAAAACGACAAACCTACACTCTGGCAGCTGTACGTAGTATTCCTGAAGGTTGGAGGGCTGACCTTCGGAGGTGGATACGCAATGTTGCCCATGCTACAGCGTGAAGTGATAACCAATAATGCATGGGTGACGGAAGAGGAATTGCTGGATATCTATGCAATCGGACAGGTCACCCCCGGAATCATTGCAATCAACACAGCATCCATGATCGGATACAAAAAACGTGGAGTGCTCGGAAGCATCATCGCTACGCTGGGTGAGGTCACCCCTTCTCTGGTGCTCATTACGTTGCTTGCCTCCATACTCACCCAGCTCCAGGACAATATTTTCGTTCAGTATGCATTTGGTGGGATCCGTGTGGCAGTGTCAGCCCTAATAGCCCAGTCCATACTGACCCTCTATAAGAAAAGCATTGTCGATATCCCTACCTTGCTTCTTTGTCTGGTTACCGTCATAGGCACCGTTTTCCTGCAACTGACACCGGTCGTATTTGTTCTGGCGGGCATCGTGTTCGGCCTTGGTGTACAACAGCTAAAGAGGAGGAAATCCCAATGATCTTTCTCCAATTGTTTTTTGAATTTTTCAAGATTGGCTTGTTTTCCATCGGAGGGGGTCTTGCCTCCTTGCCTTTCCTCTATGCTCTGGCAGAGAGAAAGCCCGAATGGTTCAATGCGCAGAACATCATCGACATGCTAGCGATAAGCGAATCTACTCCCGGTCCCATCGGCATCAACATGGCGACGTATGCAGGCTATCTTACAGCAGGTCCCCTTGGAGGTCTGATAGCTACACTAGGGGAGGTTACCCCCAGTATCATCATCATCTGCATAATCGCCAGGTTTCTTGCCCAATTCGACAAGAATCCCTTTGTCAGGGATGCCTTCTATGGCTTGCGTGCCGCAGTCATTGGCCTGATCATCTTTGCAGGGTCCAAAGTGTTTGCTGTCACCTTGCTTGATGCAGGGACCATACGATTTCTTGAGACAGGGTTGTTTGTCGTATTGTTTGCACTTGCCGTAAAGTTCAAAAAAATGCATCCGCTTATTTGGATTGTCCTGGGAGCTGTTCTGGGTCTTCTTCTGAAGCTCCCTTCATAAGGGTGGACGCCAGGGCATACCAACTTGCATCTCCCTCAATGGTGGCGAGAGCCTTGAAGGCTCTCGCTTCCTCTTTGTGCACGGAGAGCAGGTATTGGCCAACTTGCTTGGCAAAATCGGATTGGCCCTGTTCCAGGGCCAGTTCCATCAGATCTGCATGGAGGGAGAAGTTACCCCTGTCCAAAGCCAGGATATCACGATACAAGGAAAAGGCATCATCCGTATCCCCCTTCTCTCTCAGGGCATAGGCCTGTGCAAGCAGGAACTCCATGTGAGCAGGAAAGAGGGAGAATGAAGACCTGCTGAGTGTGATGGCTTCATCAAACCTTTGGGTAGCCAAGAGGGCGAGGACCAGATTATAGCGGCCCTCGCTCTCGTTAGGGACAAGGTTCACAGCCTCTTGCAACAAGGGCAGTGCCCTTTCAAACTCCTTGGCATCGAGCAGGCTGAGGGCCTCTGCTTGCAGAACAAGGCTCCTCTCCCTCTTTGCCTGAGTGGTCGAGCACGAGCCGATCAGCAAGATAGAACAGAGAAACACAAAGAGGAGGGGAATCAGGCGCTTCACGACTGGAGTACCGTCCTCTCTATCTCCATCACTTGGGAGCGATAGAGGTTGGTAATCGAAGAGCCGTAGTCAGCGAGCAGCTGAATGATGTTTCTGGGGTTGTTCTCCCCATCCTTACCATTGAGCCGGTCTCCGGCGTCTCCAAGGCCTGGCAGGATGTAAGCTGCATCGTTTAGGACAGGATCCATCCAGAGGGTATAGACTTCAGCTCCTTCTATGGCACGACAAATCCTCAGCGATCCTTTCAGGGCGCTGATGACATTGATGAACTTCACCGACTTGGGCTGGATGTTGTTGTCACGAAGATACTTGACGATGGTTACCAGGGAACCGCCTGTGGCATTCATGGGATCGGCAAAGATGAGATCCTTGCCGTCAAGATCCTCCAAGGTGAAGTAGGATTTGTCCAGATCGAGGATGTAATCCATGTTTGCTTCTTTCTTGCTGTCGTCGCGCTTGATCTTGAAGAGTGCGAAAGGGGTCACAAAATCATCGGAGGAGTACTCCTGGATCTCCTTGCTCAGGATCATGCTGGGAAGCAACGCCCCACGCAACATGACGCACATGACACTGTTTTTAATGAAGGAGTCAACGTCAGGGATCCTATGCACGGCATAGTTTCTCACCGGACTGGTCACAGGTGTCTTGGTTATGATGCTGCGCTTGCTTGGCAGGGCGGCATCAGCATAGACATGGGAGAAGAGCATCTCGTATGCCCTTTGGATATAGTAGAGGAACTCCTCATGGTCAGTGCTGGGGTCCCTGAGCTTTGCAATGAGGCGCGAGGCCTGGCCATGCTGCTGCTTGGGTGTCTCAAATGAGTAGACGTGGATGTTCGGCTCCTGTGCAAAGACATCCTTGAGATATCTGCCAATCTCAGAAGCGCTGTCTACAAGCCCTTTTCTCGCACATTCGAGCTGCATGAGGTCAGTTGCGTTCTCCAACACCGCACAATGTGCAAGGGATTTCTTGTACAGCTCATCGACATGGGCTATCTTCTCCTTGTCACTATCCAAAAGGTAGCCGTCAAGGTCTGTAGCATGCAGTATAACTTTATTCATCGGGTATATTCTCCTGTTTCTCTGAAGATTTTACCCGATGTGAACCTTTTGTACAAGGAAAGTCATCCCTTTACTGCACCGGCTGTCACCCCCTTGATGAACTGCTGGCTCATCGTCAGGTAGAGGAGCAGAACCGGGATGGCCGAGAGCGTCAACACTGCGAGCACCTTTGACCAGTCCGTCTGGTACTGTCCGAATAGTCTGGTCACCCCAAGCAGCAGCGTCTTCTGGTCTTCGGTGTTGATGAATATTAGGGGGAACCAGAGGTCATTCCAGAAGGGTATCAGGTTGTAGATGGAGACGGTGGCCAAAGCCGGTCTTATCAGGGGTAGGATTATCAGATGGTAGACCTTGAAGGAGGTTGCCCCATCGATATGGGCGGCTTCCATCAGGGAGGCAGGTATCTCCCGTATGAAGGTGGTGAGTATGAACACCCCTACAGGAATTCCCATGGCCACATAGATGGGTGGCAGAGACCAGATGGTGTTCAACAGGCCCAATGCCCGGGTTATCTCCAGCAAACGTATGGATGCTATCTTGATGGGAAGCATCATCCCCGCTATGAATAGGAAGTAGAAGAACGTGGAATATCGGCTTTTCCAGCTGGCCAAGGCATAGCCTGCAAGTGAAGTGACCAGGGTGACTATGACCAGGGAAAGAACCACAACCACAAGGCTGTTCTGGAAGTAGGTGAGGAAGTCCCCATCCTGCAGGACAGTACCATAATTCTTGAAATTCCATTTTTCTGGAATCCAAAAGGGGTTGGTGTAGATGCTCAGCCTCGTCTTGAAGGAGTTGATTACCAAGACCCAGAGGGGAAAAATGACTATAAAAACCCAAATGAGCATGATGACGTGGCTTGTCACATGCCTGTTTTCCTGTTTGAGGGAACGGGTCATCCTACTCACCTCCTTGGGTTTGTTTGAGGGTTGGTATGACCCCTGCTAGGAGAATAAGGAAGGTGATCGTCGCAATAGCCGCCCCAAGTCCTGCATCAGGGATGCCAATCGGATGCTGGCCTGCAATACCATACCTGTAGAAGAGGGTTCCGATGAGGTCTGTGGAGTATCCTGGGGCTCCATTGACGTTTTCCATGGCAAAGACGATGTCAAAGGCATTGAAGTTGTTCACAAAGGTCAGTACGGCAATGATACCCACCACAGCCTTGATCAGAGGAAGCTTGATGAAGAAGAACGTCCTGAAAAATCCAGCCCCTTCTATCCTGGCCGCTTCTAGTATATCCTCGCTGATATTGCGGAGAGCCGCGACAAACATCATCGTCGGAATTCCCATCCATTGCCAACAGGAGACCAATGAGACGCACGTGAGTGCTGTTTTCGTATCACCAAGCCAAGGATGCTTGAGAAACGGGAGCCCTATGGCGACAAAAAAGTCCCCGGACCACACTGGGTTGAGCATCAGCTTCCAAAGATAGCCGGTGACCAGTACTGCAAAGGTCGTAGGTATGAAGATGATCGTCTGGTAGGCTTGCCTTCCCTTCATATGCTCGTTGGTGAGTATGACGGCAAAGATGATGCCCAGTGCGTTTTGGAAAATCAGATGGATAAGGAAAAAATACCAGGTGTTTGCAAAGGCGCCCCAATACCGCTCTGAGATTGCAGGATCGGTGAAGAGTCTGGTGAAGTTGCCCAAGCCGACAAAGCTTCTTGTCTGAGGACTGTTTCCAGCATAGAGGCTGAGGCGCAAGGAATCAATCATGGGATATGCCATAAAGACACCATAGAAGAGCAGGGCTGGAATCAGATATATGAGCCAATGCCACTCATGCTTCTTGTGCAACGTGGTTTTGTTATTGGACATTAGGGGCACCTCGCCAAGGGGTATATGGGGTTGCCCGGGTTTTGGGCAACCCTAGTGAAACTACGAAAGGGGGCCATTACCGAAGCTTTTGGATCGAGTCCGCAGCTTGTCTTGCTGTGATGTCACCCTTCATCACCTTGATGACCGCCTGGTTCATAGGTGCGTAGAGATCCATAAGTTGTGGCCATACGAAGCGTGCATCAGTCTCTTTACCGGCATTGAGGGCTAAAAACTCATTTGCCTGAGGATTTTCGAGGGTGATGGCAAAGCTGATCATCGGAAAGAAGCCACTTGGAAGGTTCTTGCTTGCAGTGGTGGCTCCCTCTTTTGTGCAGAGCCAAGCGAGGAAGGCCTTAGCTTCGGTTGGATGAGCAGTATTACGGTTCATGGTGATGGCCATATCGGGGTGGAAGCATATTGCTGTCCTGTTGCCCTTTGGAGCAGGAATGGCGAAGATGCCCCAGTCAAAGGTTGCATCATCATAGACCCCTACTGTCCAGCTGCCGTCGACAAACATGACGGCCTTCTGGCTGTTGAACAGGACTTGGCTATCATTGTAGGTAACCGCTTCAAAGCCGGAAGGACAGTACTTTGCGACATCGGCCATTGCCTGGTATGCACCGACAAAGGCTGCGTCGTTCATCTTCAGTTCACCTCTCTCGTATAGTTGCCGTTGTTCTGCCCCGCCGATGTAGTTGGGGACAAGGCCCAGGAAGAATGTCTCAAAGATATCCCACTCATCAGCAAGGCCGTTGGCAAGGGGGGTATAGCCAGCTTTCTTGAGCTTGGCATTGAGGGCGAGGAACTCTTCCCATGTCTGGGGAATGGTCAGCCCCTCTTTATTGAAGATGTCCTTGTTGTAGTAGACTGCATGGGAGACAGCGGCAAAAGGAATTGCAAACTGTTTGCCGTCAGGCATCTGCCAAGGTGCACGGTTTGAGGCTGTGAAGTTTTCCTTCAAGCCTGGGATGTCGGAGCAATCGGCAAAATACCCTGCATTGAAAAGCTCCTGCCCTGCTGCATAGGAACGGGCGTACATGAGGTCCGGTCCTGTCTTGCTGTCCAACTGCAGGCGAAGTGTTGCATTGTAGTCCGGTGGATTGGTGGGTTGGAACTTGATGGTCACATCGGGAGCAATCCTCTTGTATTCTGCGAGCAGTGCGTTCATCTGTTCGACATCATCAGTCCTCCACGATCCCATGGTGAGCATGACAGCATCACTTGCCATGTCCTTGGATCCTTGGCTGCTGAGCGGCAGCGCTACAATCAAAAGAAGCAAAACAGCGACAAAACAATTCAGTTTTTTCATCAGTGACTCCTTTGCAATAGATATGGGAAAATAATAGCACATACTTTAGGAATTTAAAACAAAATTGATTAATCCCAATAAATGTATCACTATTTGCAGAGTTTTTCACAAGGTTGTGGGAATTGGCGGAACATGAAACCTCCTAGCATCCTTGCAAGTGGGGAGGACAAGAAACCGATAGTATGATACTGTTCGCCTATCTTTCTCTTATGAGGTGAACTATGAATCTAGTGTTTCTCGGCCCTCCTGGAGCCGGAAAAGGGACTATAGCTTCCCAGGCGAAAAAACAGTATGACATCCCGCACATTTCAACCGGGGATCTGTTCCGCAATCATATCAAGCTTGAAACTGAATTGGGCAAACAAGTCAAGGCTATACTTGCAGGTGGGGATCTGGTCCCTGACAGCATCACCATTGCCATGGTCAAGGAGCGACTGGGCGAGGATGATGCCAAAAATGGCTTTATTCTCGATGGTTTTCCCAGGACCATAGCCCAGGCTGAGGCCTTGCAAGGGATGACGGATTTGGATGCTGTGGTCAACTTCGTCCTTGGTCGGGAAGAGATCATCAAGAGGCTTTCAGGACGCAGGATGTGCAAGTCAACTGGAAAGATCTATCACCTCATCTATGATCCTCCGAAGAGTGAGGGTATCGATGATGAGACAGGCGAACCTCTGATACAGCGTGAAGACGACAAGCCCGAGGCAATAGAGCATCGCCTTGATGTCTATCTTGAGCAGACCGAGCCTCTGATTGGATTTTATGAAAGTGCAGGTCTGTTGGTAGATATTGATGCATCCCACTCCCCTGATGCTGTCATGGCAGATATGGTACGTGCCCTGGAGAAATGCGAATAGGCCGATCTGACCTTTGTATGTATGGCCAGACAGAATATAAGCAAGGCAAAGCCCCGACGTTGATCGGGGCTTTGCCTTGCCTGCTTTGGCTTTGCATACACTACATGCCTGCTGTAGGATATGGTGGGGTTGGCCTCTCAGTCTGTGCCATAAGATGTTTCAGCTCCTCCTCTGGGGCTAGCTTCCCACTACGTCCATATAAGGCGATAAGTCTTGCAAGTCTGGCAAGCCTGGCATCATGGGTATGCTTATCCTCCATCCTCCATGCCCAGTTGTGCGAGCCACAGGTTGAGGGGATGTTCATCCTAGCCTTCGTATCCAGTTCGAGCAGGTCTTGCATGGGAAAGATAGCATATTGGGAATGGCTTGCCATGACTGATCTGATCATCGCCCATACCACATCCTTCTCTTTGCACCCAAGATAGTCCAGGACCATCATCTTGTCCTTACCTTCCAAGGATTCATACCATCCCCGCACCGTGTCGTTGTCGTGTGTGCCTGTGTATGCGACACAGTTGCTGGGGTAGTTGTGCGGAAGGAACGAGTCGAATGGATTCGGCCAATCTGCAACGTCCCTGGAGAATCCGAACTGGCAGATGCGCATACCGGGGAAGTTGTTCTCGTCACGAAGGTGTTCGACCTCAGGGGTGACAAAGCCAAGGTCCTCTGCAAAGATGGGCAGTTCCCCCAGTTGGTTTCTCACCTCCTTGAAGAAATCCGTCCCTGGTGCCTTGACCCAAATTCCCATCTCTGCAGTCTTGTGTCCGTATGGGACCTCCCAGTAGGACTCAAATCCCCTGAAATGGTCGATACGCAGAATGTCACACTGATGGAGCAGTGCCTTCATGCGTTGCATCCACCACTGGTAGTTGTCCTGTTTCATCGTTTTCCAGTCATAGACCGGATTGCCCCACAGCTGTCCTGTAGAGCAGAAGCAGTCCGGAGGTACGCCGCTCACTCCAGAGTAGTGACCGCTTTCGTCAGTCTTGAACAGGTTGATGTTGCTCCATGTATCCACTGAATCAGCTGCAACAAAGATGGGGATGTCCCCTACGATGGATACCTCATGCTTGTTCGCATATTGCTTGAGAGTCTGCCACTGCGATTCAAAAAAATACTGTAGGGCCTTCCAGATATCGACTTTCTTGGAATATTTCCTGTGGAGTCGGGCGACATTCTCCCTGGAATAGGTACCGTCCTCCTTCTTCCATACGCTGAACCATCGTGCATCCTTGTAGTGTTCGTATAGGATCATGAATAGGGCGTAGTCTTCAAGCCAGAACCGGTTTGCGTTGCAGAAAGCCTGATACTGCTCATCTTGTTCAGCATATTTGAGGAAATTGGCCGCAGCCTTTTTTAGCAGGGGCATCTTCCACGCGTCGACCATCGAGTAGTCGACCATGTCGGTTGGGAAGGGAGGAGGCGATGAAATCTCTTCCTGTTCCAGGTAGCCATCCTTGGCCAGCAGGGTGAGCGAGAGCAGAAGCTCATTGCCGGCAAAGGTTGACCTTGATGCATAGGGGGAGTTGCCAAACCCTGTAGGACCCAGAGGCAATACCTGCCATAGGCGTACCTGGGCTTTGGCTAGCGAGTCAACAAAGGCGTAGGCGTGGGGTCCAAGGTCGCCGATGCCAAATCGGCCGCCCAGGCTGGTGGGATGCATCAGCACCCCGCAATATCTTCTTTGGTCAGTGTTCATCTTTGATGGGTACCTCTCTGAGGGATTGTCTCTCTATGATGCTGAAGGGAATCTCCATGTGTGTGGACCCCAGAGCCTCTCCGTTTATCATACGAAACAGGGCCTCACTTGCCAGATAGCCCTTTTCCTGAGCAGGCTGGTCAACTGTGGTGAGGGCTGGGTTGATCAGCTGGCTCTCAATGATGTTGTCAAAACCGACCACGGAGATATCATCTGGCACTTTGATGGAATGTTCGTTGAAGTAGAGAATCGTACCGATTGCTACGATGTCGCTCATCGCAATGACGCAAGTGGGTTTGCTTTTCAGCTTGGATATGAGATGGCCTGTATGCTTGCCGTCTTCGAGGGTACACTCGCTGACCATCTGGGTAACACACCCATCCAGATCATAGAGGCTCAGCCCATACTCCTTGAGAGCTCGCTCGTACCCCCGTTTCCTTCGCTTGGGAACGCTTGCCTCATACTCGTCCGAGTCAAAAGCATCTTCACTGAGGCTTACGATGGCGATGCGCCTATGGCCCTTTTCCAAGACCAGATGCATTATCTGGTAGGCTGCCGCCTCATCGGATATGTTTACTGAAGGCATATCCTCAGAAGGGGTGCCGTCAATCGTGACAAAAGGCAACTTGCGGGTATTCATGACATTGACAATATCCATACCCACCTGCATGCCCATGGTGATGAGACCGTCAACGGCGGCACAGCGTACTGCATCGGTAATGGATTCATTCAAGGGTGGGATAAGGGTAAGGGTGTACCCGTATTTTTGGCAAACGCTCCCGATGCCTTGGATCACCTGCAGGGTATAGGGGTTGCGCATCGAATAGTGAATTATCTGTGGCAGGAGAAAACCTATGCTGAGGTGCCGTCTCAAGGAAAAATTACGCGCCATGGGGTCAGGGATATATCCAAGCCTTTCGGCTGTGGACAGTATGATGTCACGAGCCTTGACACTGATCCTGGATGGCTCGTTGAAGGCAAAGGAGACAGCGGTCTTTGAATACCCGCTTTCACGGGCAATATCCTTGATAGTAGGTCGTTTCTGGGGAAGGTCCATGCTTACATCCTTTTTAGCAGAAGATATTGGTAGGGTCCAAGAATGAAAGGTTCGTTTCCAAGGACGAGTTTGCGCTCTGAGAAGACTTCACGGTAGGAACCGTATACGGCGTAGGGAAATTGCACAGCCTTCTGATGTTCGCAGAAATTAACCAGGGCAACATGAGTTTTGCCCCGCTTGAGGGCAAAGGCTGCGATATCTGAGGAGGGGAATACAGCCTCAGGCGAATCCGATCTGAAATCAGGTTCGTGCGAGCGATATCTGATCGTATCTTGCAGTGTGGCAAAGATGCAGGCGCTTGCACTGTCCTCTTTCTTCCAATCGAACGGGGGACGATGGAGGTTCCTGCTGTCCTTTGCAAGGATAGGATCATTATGGTAGCTGTAGTCATTGAGGGTCGCAATCTCATCCCCACTGTAGAGCACGCTGATTCCTTTGGTAAGATAGATGAAAACATGAGCCAAGGCAAGTCGCTTCAATGCCAGCTCCTGCTGGTACACATCCTTCTCCTTCATGGCTTTCTCTACTCCACAAAGCGAGGCTGAGGTGCCACAGGACCGGGCATCCCTGTTTTTTGCGTTGAACTCGTACAGCTCCCCCCTGGAGAAGGAGCCCGGGAAGGTGCCCAGATAGAAGGAGATCAGGAACTGCTTGTGTTCAAAGGGGGTGAATCCGATCTGATAGAGATCCTCGTCCTCAATGCCCCATCCGATATCATCATGACAACGAAGATAATTTACCCAACATGCAGAGGATGGTATGTCAGTAGGCAGCTCAGAGAGGCTCTTCTGGAGGAGCCTGGTATCGCGTGTTGCAATGGAGTTCCACATCTGCACCATCAGCGAGACATTGTACAGGAGGTGACACTCGGGGCTCTCCTCCGTCCCGAAGTAGGGGGCAACCTCCCTAGGGGCCATGACAACCTCTCCCTTGATGATGCAAAGGGGCGAGACAATCTCCAGTGCAAGACGGAAGATTCTCAAAAGGGTATGCACTTCAGGGAGGTTCCTGTTGCTTGTTCCCCACCGTTTCCAGATATACGGTATGGCATCAAAGCGGAATACCTCAACCCCATAGTTAGCCAAGGTGAGCATCGCATCCAACATGGCAAGAAGGACATCACTGTTGGAATAGTTGAGATCCCACTGGAAATGGTTGAAGGTGGTCATCACATACTCTCCCATCTCCGGTAGGTAGGTGAAATTTCCCGGTGCCTGTTGGGGAAACACTTCACTGGTAGTTGCCTCATAGGCATCGACAACGGCTTTATCCGTGACAAAGAAAAACCTATCCTTATAGGCTTGTTCGCCCTCCCTTGCCTTTTTTGCCCACAAGTGGGTATCCGCGCAGTGGTTCAGAACAAAATCAATACACAGGCTTATGTTGTTTTTCCTACAGGCGTTGGCAAGCGAGACAAAGGAGTGTACATCTCCAAGTCGGGTGTCAAAGGAAGTGAAGTCCTCAACAGCATAGCCTCCGTCATTGTTGGCTGGCGGCATCTTCATGCAGGGCATGAGATGGAGATACCGGACTTGGAGGGACGAGAGATAGGGAAGCTTCTCCTCAAGGCCAGCAAATGTCTTGTTGAACTTGTCGACATAGAGCATCTGACCGGTCATATCGGATTCCAGATACCAGAGCGGTTGTGCAATCCTTTGGGTATCCAGGGCCTTCAGATTTGGTTTTCTCTCGTGCGCCTTGGACTGTAGCAGGGTATGGAGACGTTCTATGTCAGTATGCCCATACAAGGCTTTCCACAACTGCTTCAAGGTGTTTTCGTTTGGTGCCCACCGGCTCTTGAACGTATCCATGGCTTAGCTCTTGATAGCCCCATCGCTGATCCCCTTGACAATATATTTCTGCAAGAAGAGATAGACGATGATGATCGGGATGATCGAAATGAGGACTGCAGGGAATATCAGCTGCCAGGGGTTGCCAAACTGTCCTGCTGTTATGCGGGCAAAGTACAGCTCCAGGACCAAGGTCTTGGTAGGGCTGTTGCCAATGACCAGGAAGGGCAAGAGATAGTCATTCCATATCCACATCGAGTTGAGCACTATCACCGTGACGGTGATGGACTTGAGCAAGGGCATCACCACATAGAGGTACATCTGGAAGATATTGCACCCATCGATGGTCGCAGCCTCTTCAACCCCACGTGGGACCCCTTTCACAAATCCATGGTAGAGGAATACTGACATGGAGAGTCCGAAACCACCATACATCAGGACAAGACCTGTTGCACTCTTGAGCCTGATATCGTCGAAGAACTGAATTAGGGGGTACATGACAGCCTGGAAGGGGATGAGCATGGCAGCGACAAAGCACATGAATACCACATAGCTTGCCCGGCTCTTGTTACGGACCATCATCCACGCAGCCATGCTGCTCACCAGCACTATCAGAAGGACCGAGAAGGTCGTTATCAAGGCTGTGACCAGCAAGGCCCTGAAGAAGTGAATCTCCGTCACTGCATTGGTAAGGTAAGAGAGGGTGAAGCTCGCAGGCAGACCCAAGGGAGAGCTGATGATCTCACTCTGGTTTTTGAATGAGTTTACCAACAGCAGCCAAAGGGGAGCCAATGTGTACAGTGCCATCAGCGAAAGCACCACATAGAGGCCTGCCATCCTGATTTTTTTCTTGAGGAAATAGTTTTCATTCATTGCATTGGAGGTGACCGTGGATAGTTCTTTCATGTTACATCTCCAGTTCTTTTTTCTTGGTAATGGCTACCTGGGTCAGGGTTATGACAGCCACAAGTATGAAGAATATCACAGCTTGAGCCTGGGCCTTGCCATAGTTAGGCGGAGTTGTGTCCTTGACTGTCCTGAGTATCTGCATCGCAAGAAGCCTCGTCCCGAACTCTCCATCGGTGAGGGCGACGTTCTGATCCAGCAGCTTGAAGCTGTTGGCGATCGTCATGAAGAATACGATGGTGAAGGAGGGCATCAGCATGGGTATGGTGATCTTGCGAAACGAGTGCCAATAGGTGGCGCCATCGATGCTTGCAGCCTCGTAGTAGTCGGCACTGATGTTGTTCAGCCCAGCTACGTATATGATCATCATATAGCCGGCATACTGCCAGGTACTGAGCATGGCCAGGGCAAACAAAGCCTTGGTCGAGTCTTGCGTCATATAGCGCAAAAAGGGGAGGTGAAGTGCATCTGGGGAGAAAAGGATGTCGGTAAAGATGATCTGGAACACAAACTGCCAGATAAAGCCCAGTGCAAGGCCACCAAGCATGTTGGGAAGGAAGAATACGGTTCTGTACAGCCCTGAGGTCTTGGTTATCTTGGTTACCATCAGGGCAAGTGCCAAAGCCGCAATGTTGACGAAAATCACCGCAACGAAGGTGTACTGTACCGTATAGAGCAAGGCTGATATGAAGCGGGTATCCTGGAAAGCTTCCTTGTAGTTGGCAAACCCAACAAAAGAATTGAACATGTTCGTAGCGCGGGTCCCTGTATCAGGGTCGAAATAGTAGGTGCCTCTCCACGCCAGGAATGAATTGACCACACCCATGATGAAAGGGTAGAGGATGACCATTGTAAAGAGGAGTAGGGAGGGCATGACTAGTGGCCAAAACCATTTTTTATAAAAATTCATATGATACTCCTGGGAAGTAGGGGCCGGAGGAATCCGGCCCCTCATGGTTGTAGTGCGTTACTTCAATGCGATCCATTCTTGGATGGCATAGTCTGCAATAGCATCGTAATCGGCTTTGGTCCAGTTCCTCTTGGTGAGATAGCTCTCCATGACTCGCAACCCGACGACATCGCCACTCCAGGATGCAGGTGCGCCCTGGTAAGGGGCAGTGAGTGTATGGCCGCTTGCGATATAGTCGATGATGGAGTTTCCAAGGCTATTGGGAACTGTGGTGGTTGCAGGGTCGGCATTGTAAGGAATAAAGGCGAACTCCTCGACAATGTACTTCTTTCCGGTTGCACTATTGTTCATCCAGTAGAGGAAATCAAAGGCCTTCTGCTGTTCGGCCTTGGGAACCATGGCGTTTACAGCATAGTAGTTGGGAACAAATACAGGGATCGAGCTGTTGAGCTGGGCTACGGTCGTACCGTCAGCTCTCTTCACATCCTGGTTCTGGAAAGGCATCTTCACGGGAACAAACTCCAGTCTTGCAGACATTGCCTTGTTAACCCCTTCGATGTTACCAAATGCCCAGTTTCCCTGCTTGAAGAATACGGCCTTGCTGTCAGCAAAGATCTGCACAGTCTGGTCATACCCGAAATTAGCGCTGGAAACGAAATCCTGTCCACGTTCAGCTCTTCCCTTAGCACCTGCAAGGTAGCTGGTCTTGAGATCAAGGGCCTGTGCGTATGCGAGAAGGGCTCCCTTCATACTTTTGATCTTTGCCTCGTCAGCCTTGTTGGCTTCGACGGGGTTTGCAAAAATGGCGTTGAGCGCAACGTTGATGAAGTGATCGCCATACGTCCATTTCTCAGCGCCCATCACAGCGAATACGCCGGTAAGCTTTGAACTCAGCTTGCCTTTGGAGGAAGCGAGCATGTAGGGGTTGCCGTTCAGCGTGACTGAGGTTGCCTTCGGAGAAGCAATCCAGGCGTCGATAGCCTTTACCAAGGTCTCCCATTCACCATAGGAAGAAGCCTTGATGTCTGCAAGCACTGCATCTACTTTGGAAGGGCCAAAGAGTTCAGCGAGCATATCCCGGTCAACGATGAAACCGTAGCCCTCTACGTTGTAGGGTATGCCATAGCTGGTCGCACCATCACTGGTCAGGCGCAGGCCCTGGGGAATGGCTGCAGCCATCTTGCCGAAGTCACCGGTAGTGACGGTGGTCAGGTCAAGGGCGAATCCACCCTGGCTCCACTCTGCAAGTTCCTTGATCCCCTGGATGGAGAATACGGAAGGCATGTTGCGGCTGTTCATCTCAGAGCGCAGGGTCTCCATGTGATCCTGTCCGCTTCCAATTGAGAAGTTTTTGACTCTGACTCCGGTTTCTGCCTCGTATGCTGCACACATTGCTGCAAACTGGGCGGCATTCTCTCCCTTGGAGTTGTAGACGTAGATGTCATAGCCCTTGTCAGCTTCTCCAGAACCCTGTGCGAATAGAGTTACTGAGAATGCCATCAGGAGTACGAGAAGAACGATAAGACTTTTTTTCATGTTTCTCTCCTTGTGCTTTTTTCAAGCTTCAAACATTTTCTGTACCAGCGATGGTTTCCCTTGAATGGTGACCATGCTTGGTATATACTAATACTAAACCGGTTTTCTAAACCAGTCAACCTTTATTTTTGGATACATGTATTTGCTAAATTTGTATTGTTTTAGCAGTAAAATATAGGTGTAATAGCTTTGGAGGCAAGAATGAGTCAGAAATGGAAAGAAACTGTGGACAGTTCGGTAAGCCAGACCTATGTCGATCCCCTCTATCCCAAGACAGGACAGGAGGTGACCCTCAGCATACAGGTGGGTGCAGACAGCGGAATCTCTTCTGTCACCCTGTTCCCCTTTCATCATGGGAATGAACACCCACAGGGTTGTGAGAGGGTGGGGCAAGGACCAGGCACCAGCAAAAGGGTCTTCTTCAGAACCAAACTTGAAATGCCTGATGAAAAGCTGTTCTGGTATTTTGTCCTGATTGCCAACGATCGTGCCTACTACTACTCACGCAAAGGTGTGACAGCATCACCGCCATCCCTGTATGACAGCTTTTTTCTGATGCCCGACATTGTCCCTGTGTCCTGGGTAGGCTCTTCTGTCTGTTATCAGATCTTTCCAGACAGGTTCAGGGTAGGGGATCCAAGCGTTGGGGCAACTGACAAGCAGTACCCATTTGATGGGGGGATTGTCAGGACTATGGATTTTTCCCAGAAACCTCTGCCTTATGATGAGGGTAAGTGCCTGGATTTCTTCAATGGTGATCTGAAAGGCATTGAAGAGGCGATACCGCACTTCAAAGCCTTGGGTGTGAATGTCCTCTACCTCAATCCCATTGGAGTGTCACGGACTACCCACCGCTATGACTGCTGTGACTTCCTGCATATTGATGAAAAGCTGGGAGGGGATGAAGCTTTCATCTCCTTGTCGGAAAAGCTTCATGAAGAGGGCATCCGTATCATTGTCGATGTCTCCATAAATCATACGGGGACTGAAAACCCCTGGTACCTCAAGGCACGGCAGGATAGAGACAGTGAGGAGGCTTCCTTCTACTATTTCAATGATGACGGTTCTGTTGCATGTTGGGAGGATGTTCCGACCCTTCCCCAACTCAACTACAACAGCAACAAGCTCAGGCAGATCATCTACAAGGATGAGGGTTCGGCCTTGATCAAATTCCTCAGGGAACCTTTTCTGCAGGATGGGTGGAGACTTGATGTCGCTCCTGTATTGGGGAGAAGGGGCAAGGACCAGCTCTGTGAGGAGATCTGGAGGGAGGTGCGTACGGCCGTTAAGGCTGTGAATGACCAGGCCTATCTTGTAGGTGAAAACTGGGCAGACTCGGCACCTTTCTTGCAAGGCGACATGTGGGACGGGACGATGAACTACTTTGGCTCCTGTCGACCCCTGCGTTCGTGGATGGGTGAGACCGACCGATTCATTTCCGATGGTTGGGGCCACAACCCCAAGCCGACCAGGGCGTATACGGGAGAAGAGCTGCAACAGGCCCTGGAAAGCCAGCTTGCAAGCTTGCCTTCCCAGATGCACAGCATGCAGATGAACCTTCTCGACAGCCATGACACCACACGCCTGCATGCGACACCCAATGATTTTGATTTTTCCCTCTACAGCGGTTGTGTCATGCTCATGTACCTTCTGCCCGGTATGCCAAATCTCTACTATGGGGACGAGGTAGGGCTTGCCGGTCCGTACGGAAGTGTTGAGGATGCTCGCTACCCCATGCAGTGGGACAACCAAACATGGGATACTCGGTTTTATGAGCTGTATTCCACCATGGGGGATCTGAGAAAACGCTATGGGAATATGCTCAAGGGCTCATCACACAAGGTTGTCTATTCCGATGAACACGCTCTGGTCTTCGCCCGCTATGACAGGCAACAGGCCATCCTATGCGTACTCAACAGGAACGAGAGGCATTCGACCTTGCAGATATCCAACGCCATGCTTCAGGTATCCGGCTTCGTCGGGGAGAAGCATGGCGATCTCGGGGAAAAGGCGGATACGATCACCCTTCATCTTGAAGGTAAGGAGAACTGCATAGTGGAGTGCAGGCGGGGTTGATCCGTCTCTCCTGCGACAAGCACCCTTTTTGCATGAGCAAATAGTATGCACGTAATGAGATCAAGGGAAGGAAAGAGGGAGAGAGAGGATATATACAGAGAATCCTGCAACAAAACCTACATATTTTGTTGCAGGATTCTTGTACAAAGCACGAAAAAGGTGCAATATGAGGTGCCATAACCTGAAAGGAGACCTTTTAGCATGGCATATTTTTTTGACGAACCTTCACGTACCTTCAGTGAGTACCTTCTGGTACCCGGCTACTCTGATGAACACTGCATACCTTCAGAAGTACGATTGCGCACACCCTTGGTAAAATATGCCAAAGGTGAAGAGCCGACCCTGTCGCTGAACATTCCCCTGACAAGTGCCATCATGCAGTCTGTCAGTGGGGAGTGCATGGCAAGGGCCCTCGCCCGTGAAGGAGGCATCAGCTTCATCTATGGCTCGCAGAGCATAGAGGACGAGTGTGCGATGGTCTCCCGGGTCAAAGCCTTCAAGGCAGGCTTTGTACCAAGCGACTCCAATCTCCGTTCTGACCAGACCCTACAGGATCTCATGGAACTGAAGAAGCGGTTTGGGCACAATACCATTGCCGTCACAGACGATGGCACCGACCATGGAGTCTTGCTGGGCGTTGTCTCAAGCAGAGACTGGAGACCAAGCAGGATGGCGATGGATACTCCCATCTCCACCTTCATGACTCCCTTTTCCCGTCTTATCTACGCAAAGGAAGGGGTGACCCTCAGTGAAGCTAACGACATCATCTGGGAACACAAGCTCAACTCCCTTCCTATAGTCGATGCACAGAACCGCCTCTGTTCGTTTGTATTCCGTAAGGACTATGAGAGCCATAAGGAGTACCCCAATGAGGTGTTGGATAGCCGTAAGAGATATCTGGTCGGAGCCGGTATCAATACGCGAGATTATCGGGAGCGTATTCCCGCCTTGTTGGCTAGTGGTGCTGATGTGCTGTGCATTGACTCCTCGGAAGGGTTTACCGAATGGCAGCGAAAGACGCTGATGTGGGTTCGTGAGGTGTATGGCGACAGGGTGAAGATCGGGGCTGGCAACATCGTCGACAGGGAAGGCTTTCTTTTTCTTGCAGAGAGTGGAGCTGACTTTGTCAAGGTAGGCATTGGTGGTGGATCCATCTGCATAACACGGGAGACTAAAGGCATAGGTCGGGGGCAGGCCACAGCTGTCATTGAGGTTGCCAAGGCAAGGGATGACTACCATAAGAGGACAGGAGTCTATATTCCCATCTGCTCGGATGGGGGCATTGTCCATGATTACCATATGACCCTGGCCCTTGCCATGGGAGCTGACTTTTTGATGCTGGGACGCTATTTTGCACGATTTGACGAAAGCCCGACCGAGAAGGTCAATGTCAAGGGTTCCTACATGAAGGAGTACTGGGGCGAAGGCTCTGCAAGGGCACGCAACTGGCAGCGCTACGATATGGGCGGGGACGGCAAGCTCTCCTTTGTTGAGGGGGTGGACTCCTTCGTTCCCTATGCAGGGCCTCTGAAGGACAACGTGCAGCTCTCCTTGAGCAAGATGCGCTCGACGATGTGCAACGCTGGGGCTATGAACATCAGGGCACTGCAGGAGAAGGCGAAGCTCACTTTGGTATCATCTACCTCCATCCTGGAGGGAGGAAGCCATGATGTGCTGCTCAAGGATACCAACGATATGCCAAGGAAATAGGGAGGGTTGTCTGTGGGCAACAACGCATGAGAAATGCGAATGAGGGAAAAAGGTGTCCTCTGCCCTGTAGAAAATCTCTACCCCTTGAGGGAAAAGGCAGGGGTGTCCCTATCGGACGGACTTGTCTAACAGGATCCCTTTTTGGTTGGCGGACACTTTCTTCCTCACATGTGCACAAATATCCTCTTCATAGTTGACACCTTCGACTCCTTCATGGTACTTTCTTCGAAGTCGGCCGGATAGCTCAGTGGGAGAGCGGTTGCTTTACACGCAACTGGTCGGGGGTTCAAATCCCTCTCCGGTCAAAAGCGCATCCAAAGGGGTGCGCTTTTTACATAAGAGAAGGTGGATGTATGGATCGCTCCCCATGTGAAAGTCCCAAGATGGCAATTCTCATCGCCATATTCTGCAACTTGCTCTGGGGAACAGCCTTTCCGACGATAAAGGTGGGATACGAGCTGTTCTCCATTGGAGAGAGCGCTAGTTCGAAAATCCTATTTGCAGGGATACGGTTTTTTCTCTCAGGTCTGATGTTGGTTGCCTATCACCGAGTCACCACCAAGGGGCTTCCAAGCATCAAGGGCAAGAATTGCCGGTGGGTTCTCGCCCTTGCCCTGGTGCAGACAACAGCCCAATACTTCTTTGCCTATATTGGCGTCTCCAACACCACTGGAGCAGCAGCTACCATCTTTTCATCCCTATCAGCCTGCTATGCAGTTGTGCTGGCACACTTCTTTCTGAAGAATGACAGGCTTACCCCCCAAAAGGCTATCGGATCGCTTGTATGTGTGCTCGGTATCTTCATCTCCACCTTAGGTGAAGGCTCGATCCGTTTCTCCCCCAATGGGGAAGGGATGCTCCTTGTCTCCCAGCTCTGCTTTGCCATTGGATCGGTCTTCAACAAGAAGATCACCCAGACTGACGGACCTTTGGCAGTCACCTCCTATAACCTGACCCTAGGAGGGTTAGTTCTCATCCTCATCGGTCTTGTAGGTGGAGGAAAGCTTGCTACAGTCTCGGTTTCAGGCCTTCTGATACTGCTGTATCTCTCCACCCTCTCCGCCTTGGCCTTCACCCTCTGGTCACAGGTGCTCAAGTATCACCCTGTGGGCAAGATAAGTGTATTCACCTTCATCGTCCCTATAGCAGGGACCCTTTTCTCCGCTTTGGTGCTTGGTGAAGACATATTGCATATCAAGTATCCCATTTCCCTTGTCCTGGTTACCTTGGGCATCTACACCATTCACCGCAGGAGTGTTGCAGCAAACAATCTTGCAGAGAACAATTCTGTGGTGTTGCCCCGTTAGGACCAAATGGGTATAGTTGAAAGACTTGGAGGTCATGATGCAGTTTGACCAGTATTTCCTTTACTTCCTTCTCTACTCGATGATCGGGTACCTCAGTGAAGTCATATACTGCTCCATCCCCTTGAGGCGGTTGGTCAACCGTGGCTTTCTCCATGGCCCCTATCTGCCTATCTATGGATTCGGAGCCTTGTTGGTCGTCATACCCCTAATGTTCGTCGACGCCCATCCCATCCTGGTATTCCTTTTCGCAGTGTTGCTGACCAGTTCTCTCGAATACGTGACCAGTTTCCTTCTGGAGAAGATATTCCATACGAAACTATGGGACTACTCCAATAACTTCGCCAATATCAACGGCAGGATCTGCCTGCTCAACTCCACCCTGTTTGGCCTGATGGGCCTTGGTGCCACCTACTTCCTCCATCCAGCCATGGTTCGGGCGGTCTCATCCATCCCTGATAGGGCAATGCACCCTCTGAGCGTTGTTCTGCTGCTTGTAGTCGTCATAGATTCGACAAGCAGTGTATACAGGATGGCCTCTTTCCAGAGTCAGCTTACCGAGTTCAGAACACGGGTCAGGGAACTTGAGGGGCGAATCGAACTTCTTGCAAAGCAAAGGACTACGCCTTCCCTTGTCAGCCTCAGAGGACGGCTGGATACAGAAATTGAGGAGCTGAAGGGAAGGCTTGCCAAGCGTTCAAGATGGATTTTGGATGCATTCCCATCCATAACAGCAAACAATGAAGAGCAGAGGTTACAGCTTGAGCTGTTGAAGATGAACATACGATCCTATCGGAACAGGAAGAAAGATCAGAGGAGCAAACGATGAATGTGCAGGCTCGACTGGATACCATACTGCATGCAATGGAACGATCTGCACGGGAGAGCGGGAGAACGATCGGCGACATTTCCCTGATGGCTGTCAGCAAGACCCGTACCTATGAGGAGATCCTCTCTCTCTATGGTTGTTCACAGATGCTGTTTGGTGAGAACAGGGTCCAGGAGGTGCAGGAGAAGTATCCCCAAGAAAGGCCTGCCGGGATGGAAGTTCGCCTAATCGGACACCTGCAGTCCAACAAGGTGAATAAGATACTTCCTCTTGTTGATGGTATCGACAGTGTCGATTCGCTCAAGCTTGCCAAACGAATCAGCCGGGCAAGCTTGGATTCTGGTGTGACAATGCCAGTACTCCTCCAATACAATACCAGTGAAGAGGAATCAAAAAGTGGGTTCGGGAGTGTGGATGACCTCTATCGTTCTCTTGATGAGATGGGTGAATTGCATGGCATTCGCATCAGAGGCCTCATGACCATAGGACCGCTGTCCGGAGGGGAGAAGGAGACCCGCCGTGCCTTCGCCCTGCTGAAGGAACTGCAAAATGCATGTGTCGTACGTTACCCCCATCTTGATTTCTCCACGTTGAGCATGGGTATGAGCGGTGACTTCCCCCTTGCCATACGCGAAGGCGCTACGATGGTGAGGGTAGGGACGGCATTGTTTGGAGAGAGGCAGTACACATGATGAAAAAAGGCCTCATTATGCTGATCCTCCTCTTGTTTTGTCTTTCACTTGTTCCACTTGCAAGTGCGAGCCTGCCTGCATACGAACCTTATCAGGAGGATGAGTTTCCCTTGTGGACCTATAAGCTCAGAAGGGCGGAAATTCTCTTTTTCGGTTCCTTTGTAGTGACTATGGGGGTGGCGAGCCTGACCTACTCGCTGGTGGTGAATGCCGGATGGGCCCCTCCTGCCAAGGATGCCCTTACAGCCCTCCTGATCCAGGGAGGGATCGCAAGCGGCCTCTCCTTGGGGATCGCTGTCGCCGACTACATCATCGGTGAAGTGGAGACAAAGTGATGGGCAGCAAGGAACAGCGCCTGGAAATTACTGTAGGGGAGATGCATGAGAAGATTCGTCTTGACGCCTATCTTTCCCAACAAGGCCTGAAACGATCGGTTCTGAGCGAAAACAGGACCAGTATCCTGCTCAACGGCAAATTGGCCAAGAAGGGCAAGCCTGTCAAAACAGGAGATGTAATCTCTGTCACCTACACAGAAGAGAGCTTTGGGGGCCTTGTCCCACAAGATATCCCGCTGAAGATCCTCCATGAGGATGAGCACCTGTTGGTCATTGACAAGCAACAGGGGATGGTCGTCCATCCTGCGGTTGGCAACCATGAGGGAACCGTTGTAAATGCATTGCTGTTTCGCTATGGAATGGAATATGCCAAGATCTTTTCACATGGATACCCTGTTACGCCGGATGAACGTGTAGGGGAGGCAGGCATGACGCCAACAGCGTCTGCCGACAAAGAAGCGAGGGGAAATCCAAAAGGGAGCCCAAAAAATGAAGCAAGCGCACTGTCCGATACCTATGATGGTGAAGAGGAGTATGAAGGTGAAGCAGGGGAAATCTCCCTTGACTCCCCTTTGATCCGTCCAGGGATTGTCCATCGCCTCGACAAGGATACCAGCGGTACCCTTCTCATTGCACGCACCCAAAAGAGCTATTTGTCCCTTTCTGAGCAGTTCAAGGCCCATTCCACAACCAAAACCTACATTGCCCTTTGCAAAGGGAACTTTTCCAGGGTCGAAGGAAGCATTCAGACCAACATCAAGCGTGATGCCAGAAACCGCAAGCGCTTTGTCACCTGCAGCGGAGAGGAGGGCAGAAGTGCCCTGACCCACTATAGGGTGTTACGCCAATTCTCTTCCTTTGCCTTGGTACGAATCAACATCCATACGGGAAGGACACACCAGATACGGGTGCATTTTTCTTCGTTGGGCCATCCAATTGTCGGGGATGTCATCTACGGCAAGGAGGATGGGACCACCCTGATGCTACATGCCCTTGAGCTTGCAGTCGATCATCCCGACACAGGCGAAAGGGTGGCCTTTCGCTCTGGATTGCCACCACGGTTTATGGAGTATGTCAGAGGGGAGCGGAGATAGCTTGCACCATTTCCCTACCTCTTCCATGGTGCTATCCGATCATCCGAGAGGGTCTTTGCTCACTCATCTTCACGCCAGTTCTGTCTTTCCTTGGTGATGGCTCCCAGCTCCAGAAGCTGGTGGTTGAACATCCGCTCGATACGCAGCTTGCTGGCAGTGCCATGACCAGGAAAGAGCAGGATGTTCTCATCAAGGCTCATCAGGCGTTTCCAGATAGACTGCAACAGCAGTGCCTGTTCCCGATAGCCTTCGGTGGAACCTACACGTCCGCACATCAGCGTATCGCCGGTGAACAGGGCGTGGTCTATCTTGTAGACCAGACTGTCCAGGCTGTGACCCGGAACATGGATGACCTCCACATCAAGATCACAGAGGGAGAGCACCTGGTGGTCGCTGATGGATTTTACCGGGTACTCGTATGTGGCAAAGGCCGAAGCGTAGATGGTTGGATTGTATATCTTGACCAATGTGCCGAGCCCTGCCGTATGTGCTTTGTGCCGATGGGTCAGAAGCACATGCTTGAGCTTGAACTCGTTGGATTCGATCATGTGTATCAGTTCAGTATCCACATGGCCGGGGTCGATGAGGATGGCATCGCTGCCTTTCTTCGATCCTATGAGGTAGGTGTTGCAGAAACCTACGACAGAAAAATGCTGGTATATCCTCAATGGTGGGCCTCCGAGTAGTTGGAGTAGCGAAAGGATACCCTGCGCTGGTTTGTGTTGACAAAGTCAGCCTTCTTGAGGTTGCAGTCGATGAAGTCGGTATCACGGAGAAAACTGGTGCCGAAATTGGAGTAGTAGAGGTCACAATCACTAAAGTTGCATCCCAGCGTATCAATGCCCACAAAGTTGGTGTGCGTGATGGAGGAACCGCTGAAGTCGCAACCAATCATCTTGCTGCCGGAAAAGATCGAGTATCTGCTGGTGATGTCATTGAAACGGCATCCTTCAAACAGGCAGAAATCGAAGAAGCTGGTGATGAAGGTACATCCAGAGAAATCGATATCCCTGAAGGTGCACCACGCCATATTGGAGGAGATGAACTCTTTCTTGGGGATGACGAGGTCTTCGAACTCGCCTCCAGTAAGGGAGAGGTCGACCACATCAGACTCCCCAAGGAAGGAGGATACGCACCATGTGTGCAGCTCCTCCTTGTTCGGGCTGTGCCGGAAGCAGTAGGGGCCGTCTTTGCAGATATAGGTGCTGCAGGATTGTTTGGCGCATGTCTGGAAGTTGAACATTGCTTAACAGTACCAAATCTCAGAGAGTTGTCAAGCAGGGCTCTTTGCTTGTACAGTACAAATATGCAGGAACATACAGGTATTGTCACCAGGGGCATCAATAACATATATACAGTAAGGGAAGACGATGTGTCCTATCTTTGTCGAATCAAGGGCAAACAGCTCACATCCGTCCCCAACGAATACAACCCCCTGGCCGTGGGAGACCGTGTCTCATTTGTCATAACCGGGACAAAAGAAGGACTCATCCTTGATCGTCTTACACGGACCAACTGCTTTCAGCGATGGAACGTCAAGGGAAACAGCAACCAGACAGTCGTAGCCAACATGGATATGATAGTCTGTGTCTGCAGTGCGGACTCACCCCCTTTCCGTCCCCGGTTCATAGACCGCGTCATCGCCTGCAGCATTGGCGTCGATGTGATGATAGTCATGAACAAGAGCGACATCCTCCTGACCGAGGATGAGTTTGAACGTTTTGCCCTCTACAACAAGCTCGGCTATACCATCAGGGGAGTAAGTGCCCTCACCGGAGACGGACTGCCTGAGTTTGTCTCCCTGCTGAAAGGCAGGACGGTGGCCTTCATAGGCCAGAGCGGGGTAGGCAAGTCAACCCTCATCAACAGGATACTGGACGTCGAGCAGAAGATAGGGGAGATCTCAGAGAAGTATAATCGTGGCAGACATACCACCAACCACTCCCTGATGATAGAAGGCCCTGACTTTACCTTGGTCGACACCCCGGGTGTGCGCGAGATACTGGTCCCCCATGGCGATCCGCAGAGGATAGCGCAATCCTTTCCTGAATTTGTCGAACCTTCGAAGAGGTGTGCATTCGATCAATGCCTGCATGACGAGGAGCCGGACTGTGAGGTCAAGAGGCTGCTTGAAAAAGGGAAGATTCACCACGACCGCTATGACAGTTACCTGAGGATGCTCGCCTCTCTGGATGCAAAGGGGCCACAGTGGATGGGAAAGAGCGACCAAAGCCGTGAACGATACAGAAATATGGATAAGCATGAACAAGAAGAGTATTGAAGACCTGGGATTCGTACAGGTTCTCCAGAAGATCAAGCGTTGCGCCTTGAGCATCGAGGGGGCCCAAGAACTCTCCTCTATGGTTTTTTTGACTGAAAAGGCAGCCTTGGAGGTGCGACAGGGGAAGGTTGCATCCTTCTTTCGGTTGTTGGGACGGTCGGATACGGGTATGCCCTCGTCCTTTGTGGACATCACCAATGCCGTAAAGATATTGGAGAATCCCCTGCTTGTCCTGGACGGACAGGATCTTATGGGTATAGCCCACTACATCGGCAGTTCCCAGACCCTGTTGGAGTACTGTAACCAGAGTCTGGGGAACAGTGGGCCGTTACAGCCTATCTACGGCTTGCTCGGAGATAGCATCGAGCCGGCTCTCATACGCCTGAAGACTGGCATACATGCCATCCTGGACGAGTCAGGGGAGGTCAAGGAGAGCCATCCGGCCATCCGGTCCTTGCGTAGACAGGTCGAACTGGCGAAGAGTGAACGATCTCGGTTCTGCAACGACTATATGAAGACCAAAAGCCAGGCGATGCAGAGCGACCAGAGTGCCTACCGCGACGGAAGGGTTGTCCTGCCAGTACGCAACGACCGCCGTAGCGAAGTGGATGGCTTCATCAGCAGTGCCTCATCTTCGGGCAATACCGTCTTTATGGAACCCTATAAGCTGGTTGAGATGAACAATTCAGTGGTGATGGCAGAAAATCAGATACTGATAGAAATTGCCAAGTTGCTTGCCCAGCTAGACAAGCAGGCCCGCCTGTGCAAGGGGGAACTGCTTGCCCTCATGAAGCTGGTAGCTACAGCAGATGCCCTCTTTGCAGCAGCTCGCTATAGCTTTGACCATCAGGGGACACAGACTAACCTTGACCTTGATGAGTGCACGCTCCTCGACGCCCGTCATCCTCTGCTGGGAAAGAAGGCTGTCCCCATAACAGTAAGGCTCAGCAAGAACGTGCAGGCTGTGGTCATTTCAGGACCCAATGCAGGAGGAAAGACCGTTACGATCAAGACAGTTGGTCTTATGGCCCTGCTTAACCAGTTCTGTGGCTTCATTCCTGCAAAGGATGGAAGCTCCCTTCCTCTCTTTGATGACATATTCACCGACATAGGTGATGAGCAGAGCATAGAGGAGGAGCTGTCCACCTTCAGCGGCCATATGAAGCAGGTAGGGCATATCCTTAGGAATATGACGGAAAGGTCGTTGGTCATCATGGACGAGCTGGGAAGCGGTACCGACCCTGTGGAGGGTTCGGCCCTTGCTAGGGCAACGCTGGAGTACTGCATACGGCAAGCCAAGCTCACCTTGGTGACCAGCCATCACGGTGTGCTCAAGCAGTTCGCCTATGCAAAGGAAAATGTGATTAACGCCTCGATGGAGTTTGATGAGGGGACTCATCTGCCTACCTTCAGGGTCATCAGCGGTATTCCCGGTGACAGCCATGCCCTGGACACAGCCAAGGCCATGCGTCTTCCTAGCGAGGTTTTGGACAAGGCAAGACAGTATCTGGGAAGTGAAGCTGTTGAGATAGGGCAGATCATCAAGGGCCTGGAAAGGCGCAAGCGTGAAGCCGACCTGCATGAGCAGAACCTCAAGGACCGTCACTACAAGCTGCAGCAGCAGGTCCGGCAGGTGCAGCTTAAGGAGCTGAAGCTCAAGCAGGATGCGCTCATTTTGAAACAGGAGCAGTCAAGCGACCTCTATCGCTTTATGAGGGAGAAAAGCAGCGAGCTGGAAAACCTTGTCGCAGAACTTCGTAGCGGTGAGATTACCCGTGAAAAGACAAGGAAGGTAAAGGCATTCGTCTCTTCGGTGCAAGACAAGTATGAGCAGACTGAAGGACAGATCGAAAGCCAGGGTGAGGAGCTGAAACCCCAGGAGGAAACCACCGAACCCATACAGTTCAAACCGTCCATGGATGTCCTGTGCGGCAAAGCCCGGCGAGAAGGTCGCATCATCCGCAATGCATCAAAGGGCAAGTGGATCGTGGCGATAGGAACTATGAAGTTCACCTTGGAGGAGAGTGAGCTCTCCCTCCCCAGGAAGCAGGAAGAGAAAAAGATCCATGTGCAATACCATAGCAGTGCCCCTCCACCAAAGTTGACCCTCGATGTGCGAGGGATGACCTTGGAGGAGGCCCTCTCGGCTCTGGATATGCAGATCGAGAGTGCCTTGGTGCATGGATTTTCCACCTTCTCCATCATCCACGGCTATGGGGACGGGATTCTCAGCCGTGGAATAGGCGAGTATCTCAAGCAGAGTGCGAGTGTCACCGATTACCGATTTGCACTTCCCGAGGACGGGGGTATGGGTAAGACGTTTGTGTTCTTGTGAAAAGGAAGAGACAGGCAAAATAAGGCAGGAGCTCAAGCTCTTGCTTTTTTTTTGCCAATGTGATATTTACTAAATTAGTAAATTACTAAAATACTAAATATTGCATTGTACAGGACAAGGGTGCACAGAGGAACATATGACGATTGACAAGAAGATGCTGCGGGACCAGTACAAGGATAGCAAGCCCCCCATGGGTTGCTTTTCCCTGACCTGTGAAGCTACAGGCGATATGTTCATAGGGTGGGCTACGGATCTCAAGAGTGCCAAGAACTCGCTGCTGTTCAGGCTCTCCCTAGGGTCCCTGTTACATGAGCCTAGGGTGCAACAGCTCCATACTTTGTATGGGGCAGATGCCTTCAGCTTTTCGATACTTGAAGAGCTCTCCCATGACAAGGGACATGCCTCAAATGATTACCAGAAGGACCTTGAGGTCCTTACCGAACTATATCTGGAAAAATATCCGGATGCCAAGGAGATACAGGTATGGAAATACCCACGACACTAAAACACAAACCCGTCATCGTAGTTGAGAACTACAGCGAAGTGGACGGCAAGAATGCCTACGATTCTGATGCTCAGGGCCTTTCCATCGGGCTTGCCCAGTGGAATGACCGCGGAAGTGTCGAGGCTTCGGCCAAAGTCTGGCGACATACTGGTGAGAAGTGGTCCCGTCAGAGCGAGGAGCTGCCTTTGCACAGGATTCTGGATCTTGCGATTTTGCTCTCTAGGACCAGCCTTTACTTTCAGGATGCCTACCGATTTCCCAAGTATTATGATCCGGACAATACACAGGTAGACAGGATTGGGGTACAGGGCTCTGCGATGACTGTCGAGGTCTGTACAAACAACCCTCTCATCGATACTGACATCCGACTGCTTGCCGATGTCATGGGCAAGGATGGGGAACTTTTGGGCGAACGCTTCCGTGTCCTTTCTTCTTTGCTGAAGGAAATGGGGTACTAGGTGTTACCGAAAGCTTTTGCAATCCTTTACAACAGCTTGTATCCAGTATTCTTGCTTACTTGTGCAAGCCATGCTACGCTTGTATTGAAAGGAGTCAATTATGTCTGATTATATGAATGGAACTGGTATCCAATACCATCTGCATATCACTGAAGGCGATGTGGGGCGGTATGTGATCCTCCCAGGAGACCCTAAGCGTGTCCCCCTGATCGCCAAATATCTTGACGGCTCTACGCTGGTCGCCGACAACCGTGAATATGTCACCTATACAGGAACCCTTGAAGGGGAGAAGGTGTCGGTGACCTCCACTGGCATTGGTGGCCCTTCAGCCTCCATAGCCATGGAGGAACTGTACAAGTGTGGTAGTGATACCTTTGTGCGCATGGGGACCTGTGGTGGAATAGCCCTTGATGTGGTCGGAGGTGATGTGGTCATCGCCACTGCAGCTGTGAGGATGGAGGGTACCAGCCGTGAGTATGCTCCCATCGAATTTCCGGCAGTCGCCAACTTCGAGGTTGTCACTGCCCTGATGGAGGCTTCCTCCCGTCTGGGCAACCGCAGTCATGCCGGGGTTGTACAGTGCAAGGACTCCTTCTATGGTCAGCACTCCCCTTCGGAGATGCCTGTCTCCTATGATCTGATCAACAAGTGGGAGGCATGGAAAAGGCTTGGGGTGCTTGCCAGTGAGATGGAGAGCGCAGCCATGTTTGTGGTAGCGGCCAAGCTTGGTGCGCGCTGTGGCAGCGCCTTCTTTGTGGTCGGAAACCAGGAACGTGAGCTTCTGGGCATGTCAAATCCCAAGCTTCATGACACTGATTCCGCTATCAAGGTTGCTGTTGAGGGTGTGCGCAACCTTATCCTCAAGGATAGGCAGACGGCACAAGGCAAGAAGTGATGCCATCAGGAACGCATACCGGGGAAACGATGAAAGGATACAACCAGGTGTGCAAGAGATGGTGTTGCATGGCAGGATATGATGAGAATCCTGCTATGCAAGCATTTCGAGGCTCCCTGTTTTCGGGGAGCTTTTTTCGTGTAGGATGGCCTGGATGCTCAGATCTTGGGGGAACGGGCCCATCTTTCCCAGTGAACTGAGGCAGTTGCTGCCGTGGTAGGCCTCATAGGTTCCGCACAGGGGATAGTTCTTCCCGGAAAGCGGGAGTAAGGCGCTGATGCTCCTGTAGTGGTGCAAAAGGGACCTGCTGTTGGGAATGTGTTCCAGTGTGCACCGATGGTGCAAAAAGCTGAACTGTGGCTCTCCACCCGGGAAGTCGATGAGCAGGTCCAGTAGGGTAGGAAGGAGGGTGTAGTCCAGGAGGGAACCCCCTCGGCTCTCTATATGCAGGTATACGCGCAACAGGAGACGGTTCGCTGCAAGGCGTGTCGCATAGATTGGCCTCTCACTGGTAAAACGCATGCGGTAGTACATCTCTTTCCTCCATATGAAGAGAGACTGGTACTACCCCTGTTTGCTTCAATCCAGGTAAAAGGGAATGTCATGCTCCTCAAGGGTATCTCTTCCTTGCCGGAGGAGCTTGTCCAGGTTCTCCTTCTTTTCGGCAATGAGCAAGGCCTCGATGGTGAAGATCTCGAGACCCTTCTCTTCATACTCGTTCTGCAGATCAGTGTTGGGAAAGGTCCCCAGATCCAATTCAAAGCGAATTTTTTGTATGTCTTCGGTTAGGCTCTCGCTCTTGAGCAGAAGCGTCTTCTCTGTCTGTAGGTTATAAATACGTATGATGCCCCGCATGGGATGGGAGCTGTACAGGTGCTTTGCTTTCATATTCGAGTACTATAGTAAATTCAAACAAGTCTGTATACCATGTTTGAAAACGACAAGCCCTTGCATTTTTTTTCACAAAAGCCAATACTTTGTTTGTTTGTCGCATGTGCCGGATTTTCCGTTTGTTGCTTATTTTTGGAGAATCCTTTATCATAGTGCAATATTACAAGGTAGGAAATCAGATGGCTCAACAAATTCAGGATTTGGTCGCTTCCATCCGCAAGGATGGCATTGAAGTGGCACGGAAAGAGGCGGCACAGATTATCGCTGATGCCAAAGCCCAGGCTGACGAGATTGTATCCCAAGGACGCAAACGGGCTTCCCAACTTATTGAAGAAGCTCAGAAAGAGATTGATGTTCGGGACCAGAGTGCACGTGCCAGTCTCCAGCAGGCAAGTAGGGATGTGCAGCTCTCCTTGAAGAAGGCTATCCAGAAACAGCTGGACAACTTGCTTGTCGAGAAGCTTGAGAAAGCCTATGGCTCAGAAGCATTGGTAGGTCTGGTCTCTGCTGTCGTTACGGATCTCAACGTCAGCGACAAGACGGAAGTGCAGCTCAGCGAGAAGGATTTCAAGAAGCTTGCCTCATCGCTGAAAACCGAACTGAGCGAGAAGGTCAAGGGCGGTTTGGAGATTAAGGCTGTCGATACCGTGCAAAATGGCTTTCGTATCGCCGAAAAAGACGGCTCTGGTTTCTATGACTTCAGTGCAGAAGAGACAGCCAACCTCATGGCTCCATTTCTCTCTTCAGCCATTGCTGAGATTGTCTTCGCCAGCGCGAAGTAAGGAGCAGAGATGGCTTATTACTATCTGGTTGCGACGCTACCCATGCTACGCTATGAGGGGGGCCTTCCGTTTGATACGGCCTCGTTTCTCGAGCAGTGCAAGAGCCAGGTTAGCGAATCCGATTACCAGAGCCTCGAATCTGCCCTTTCAGGCAGACATGCATCACACCCTTTTCTGAAGAAATGGCAGCAGTTCGCTTCCATGGTAAAAAAAGAGCTCAATGACCAGCGCAGTACGAGGCTCGGCCTTACAGAGCCAAAATACCGCAATGATGGGGAGAAGGATTTTCGCATAGGTGAGGCTGTTCGCCAGGCCCTCTCCAATGATAACGCCCTGGAAGCGGAACTCTCCTTGCTCTCTCTCAAATGGAATTTTATTGAAGAGATTTCAGCCTTGCACTTCTTCGATGTGGAGGCTTTGCTCTCCTATGCGGTAAAGCTGCAGATCCTTGAGCGCAAGAGTCTCTTTACCAAGGAGGAGGGCAATGCTGAATTCAAGCGCCTCTTCTCCAATTTACAGTCTGAAATAGCTAATACGTAGTGGAGTTGGATATGGCAAATACAAGTGGACGTGTTATTGGCGTCAACGGCAATATGGTTTCTGTGGAGTTTGACAGCGCCATCTCAAAGAACGAAGTGGGATATATCATCGTTGGGGATGTCAAGCTCAAGGGCGAGGTCATCAAGATCAACAAGAATGTCGCTTCGCTTCAGGTTTTCGAGATGACTGAAGGCCTGAGTGTGGGTGACCCTGTTGAATTCACCCATGAGATGCTCAGTGTCGAGCTGGGACCCGGTCTGTTGCAACAGATCTATGACGGGTTGCAGAACCCCCTTCCCAAACTGGCTGAGCAATGTGGCTTCTTCCTGCAAAGGGGAGTCTATCTGGATCCCATTCCCAATCAGGATTGGGAGTTTACCCCCTCAGTAAAGGTCGGCGATATACTCAGGCCCGCCGATACCTTCGGTTCCGTACCTGAAGGGCTGTTTACCCATGAGATCATGATCCCTTTCTCGTTTGCCGAAGTCGACTGGAAAGTCACGGCTATCAAGAAGAAGGGCACCTACAATGTCCGGGAGAACATCGCAACCGTCGAAGACCCCAAAGGCAACAAGCGTGAGTTGAGCATGGTCTTTACCTGGCCTGTCAAACGTGCCATCGACAACTATGAGGAGCGACTTCGCCCCGATGAGACGCTGGTGACCAAGATCAGGATCATCGATACCTTCTTACCCGTGGCAAAGGGTGGTACCTACTGTACGCCAGGACCCTTTGGTGCAGGCAAGACTGTGCTGCAGCATATGACCAGCCGCAACGCTGATGTGGACATAGTCATCATCGCAGCCTGTGGCGAGCGGGCAGGTGAGGTTGTGGAGGTGCTCAAGGAGTTCCCTGAGCTTACCGACCCCAAGACCGGCCGTTCCCTGATGGAAAGGACCATCATCATCTGCAATACTTCATCCATGCCTGTTGCCAGCCGTGAAGCCTCGGTATATACAGCGGTGACCATGGCCGAGTACTACCGTCAGATGGGCCTGAACATCCTCCTGCTGGCAGACTCCACATCCCGTTGGGCCCAGGCTATGCGTGAGATGAGTGGACGCCTCGAGGAAATCCCTGGTGAGGAGGCCTTCCCCGCATACCTTGAAAGCCGCATAGCGGAGTTCTATGAGCGGGCAGGTAAAGTCAGGCTCAAGGATGGTAGGATCGGTTCTGTCACCATCGGTGGAACAGTCAGTCCCGCTGGCGGAAACTTCGAGGAGCCGGTGACTCAGGCTACCTTGAAGGTTGTCGGAGCTTTCCATGGACTGAGCCGCGAGCGTAGTGATGCACGCAAGTACCCTGCCATCGACCCTCTCGGGTCATGGTCCAAGTATGTGGGTATCATAGCCGGCAAAAAGGTGGACTATGCCCGTTCGATCCTATTCAGAGGAAGTGAAGTCAACCAGATGATGAAGGTTGTCGGTGAGGAAGGCACTTCCATAGCCGACTATGTCGTCTATCAGAAGAGCGAACTCATCGACGCTTGCTATCTGCAGCAGAACTCCTTTGATCCTGTAGATGCATCAGTTCCGGTGGAGAGGCAGAAGCATGTGTTTGAACTGCTGTTCACCGTACTTGGTGCCATCTATGAGTTGGAAAACAAGAAACAGGTCCGCTCTTTCTTCAATACGATCAGACAGAGTTTCCTTGACTGGAATAACGTCGAGTTCAAGAGTGAGCGTTTCACCCAGATAGAGGGCGAGATCAAGAAACTCTATAAGAGCAAGTTCGTGCAGTTTGACGCTATTGCCGAGAAGTTGATGTAAGGGGTAGATGATGCAAAAAGTATATTCAAAGATTGAATCGATCATAGGAAACGTCATAACCGTACGTGCGCAAGGGGTCAGTAACGGCGACCTAGCCATAGTCAGCACCACGTACGGAGACAGTTATGCAAACGTCATCAAGCTCGACAATGACCTGGTTTCTTTGCAGGTATTCTCTGGTGGACAGGGAGTGTCCACAGGAGACCAGATCAGGTTCCTAGGTGTTCCTATGCGCGTTTCCTACAGCGACAACCTGATGGGGCGCGTATTCGACGGTACGGGAAAGCCTCGTGACAAGGGACCTTCCCTGACTGAGAACATGGTTGCCATCGGCGGTCCTGCAGTCAATCCTGCCAAGAGAATCATCCCCCGGAACATGATCCGGACAGGGATTCCGATGATCGACGTATTCAACACCCTGGTTGAGAGCCAGAAGCTTCCGATCTTCTCGGTAAGCGGTGAGCCCTACAACCCCCTGTTGGCAAGAATTGCCATGCAGGCCGAGGTTGACCTGATCATCCTCGGCGGCATGGGCCTGAAGTATGATGACTTCCTCTTTTTCAAGGATACCTTGGAAAAGAGTGGGGCGATGAGCCGTACCATCATGTTTGTCCATACGGCCAGTGACCCAACCGTAGAGTGTATCCTTGTCCCAGATATGGCACTGGCCGTTGCGGAGAAGTTTGCCCTTGACGGCAAGAAGGTCCTTGTCCTGCTTACCGATATGACGAACTTCGCCGACTCCATGAAGGAAATGGCCATTACCATGGATCAGGTCCCTTCCAACCGAGGGTATCCCGGAGACCTCTACAGCTCACTGGCTTCCCGCTATGAGAAGGCTGTTGACTTTGAGGGGGCTGGCTCCCTTACCATCCTGGCTGTCACCACAATGCCTGGCGATGATGTCACACACCCTGTGCCTGACAATACCGGCTACATCACCGAAGGCCAGTACTACCTCAAGGGCGGAAGGATCGAGCCTTTCGGCTCCCTCTCGCGCTTGAAGCAGCAGGTCAACAAGGATACCCGTGATGACCATCGTGCCCTGATGGATGGTATGATCAAGCTGTTCGCTTCCTACAAGGAGTCGGTCGAAAAGAAGTCCATGGGCTTCATGATGACCGAGTGGGATGAGAAACTGCTCAAGTATGGTACCCTGTTTGAGAACAAGCTGATGGACCTCAGTGTCAATATTCCTCTTGAACAGGCCCTCGATTTGGGCTGGGAGATCCTTGCCGAGTGTTTTGAACCGAATGAGACAGGATTGAAGAGTGATCTGATTCTCAACCGTTGGCCGAACAAGTCGGTTGACTAAGGGGGGACGATGGCCGTCAAACTGACAAAGAATGAGCAGAAGCTCCAGAAGGATAGCCTCAAGCAGTTTCAGCGCTATCTGCCGACCCTGCAACTGAAGAAACAGCAGTTGCAGATGGTGATCCGACAGATAGAGACTGAGGTTGCCGAAATGCGCAAAAAGCAGAAGCAACTGGTAGAGGCGATGCAGGTTTGGATAGCTGTCTTTCATGAAAATGCAGTCTTCCCCGATGAACTGGATTTGGAGAATCTCATAAAGATTGATAGGGTGGCACGATCTGTGGGGAATATAGCAGGGGTATCCATCCCCGTATTCAAGGAGCTCTCCTTCCAGCCTATCACCTATGACCTTGATGACTATCCCCTATGGGTTGACCAAGCTCTTGAAAGTTTGCGTGATGTCTCTAGGTTCGATGCTCTGATAGCTACCCTCGAACAGCAGGTTAAGCTGCTCAACAGGGAGCTGAGGACAACGAGCCAACGTGTCAATCTCTTTGAAAAGGTAAAGATTCCCGAAGCCAAGGAAAATATCCGCAAGATCGCCATCTACTTGGGTGATCAGCAGACTGCAGCTGTGGTACGGGGAAAGATTGCCAAGAAAAAACTGGTAAAGGAGGCCTGATATGATTGTTCCGATGAAAAAAGTATCTGTCATTGTACAGGCCCACAACAAGAACTCCATGCTGAAGGCTCTGCGTAAGGAGGGGGTGTTGCATATCTTCACCGAATCTGTGCGTACTGAGACGAGTGAGGTTCTGAAAAAGCAGTATGATGATCTTGCAAAGGTGCGCTCCAGCATCCTTGACAAGGCTGACCCCAAGAAATTGCCTAAGCAAAAGAGTGTCTCTGAAGAGGTCTTTGTAGAACTGCACGAACGCTATCAGCAGTTACTCGATACGAGGGCCAGGCTTGAGCAAGAGGTCGCACAGGACAATACAAGCATCGAGCAACTGCGACCCTGGGGGGATTTTGATCCTGAGGAGATTGCAAAACTATCTCAGGAAGGGGTCAATCTTGCTTTCTATACGCTTTCCAAGAAGGATCTGAAGGCACTTGATCCTGCAATACCCTATATCGAACTTGCTCCAATGGGGCAGTTACAGGCAATTGCTGTTGTGGATGCGGTACTCGATAGTGGGGTGGGAGCCACACGCTTCAACCTACCGCAAATGAGCCTTTCGGACCTTGAAGAGCGCAATGCCTATGACAAGCAACGTCTTGTCGAGATAGATGCCTCTCTCAAGGAGGCTCTTATCTACCTGGATGCATATCAGTACAGGATGGATAGGACTGGGCAGGAACTACGGTTCGACCAGGTCTCTGCCACCTCTGGTGGTGGGGAAGACCTCACGTGGATCACAGGTTACTTGCCGGCTCCTGAAGAGAAGGCTTTCTGTACGTTCGCTTCCAATCAAGGTTGGGCATACCTCATAGATGACCCGACAGAAGAGGACGAGCCTCCTACCCAGGTCAGATACGCAAAGGGTACCGGCATCATCAAACCGGTGTTCGATATCTTGGGAACTGTCCCAGGGTATAGGGAGAATGACATCAGTCTCTGGTTCTTGCTCTTCTTTACCCTGTTCTTTGCCATGATCATAGGTGACGCTGGCTATGGCCTGGTCTTCCTCCTGGCCGCTGTAGGTCTGCACTTCAAGGCAAGGAAGGCCAATACCATGGTATTGCTTATCTATGTGTTGAGCATAGCAACCGTTGTCTGGGGTTCGTTGACAGGAACATGGTTTGGTTCCAAGACGATTCTCCAATCCATCCCTTTCCTGCAGAATCTCGTCATTCCTTCGATCTCCAACTATCCTGAGCTTTTCGGCCTCGATGCAGTCACTGCCCAGAACCAGGTGATGAAGTTCTGCTTTATCATTGGAACCGTACAGCTCTCCTTGGCCTGTGTGCTGAACATTGTCCACAAGGCGCCCAATAAGGATCTGAGCCTGTTCGCAGATGTCGGGTGGATGATCGACGTATTGGCCCTTTACTTTGTCGTGTTGCAGCTCGTCGTCGGTGAAAGTGTGAACTTCGCCTATGTGGGAGGCGCTGTAGGACTTGGATTTGTCCTGGTGGTGGTCTTTGGAGCCCAGGGTCCTGGCATCCGGTTTGGCAAGGGACTGGCTTCTGGTCTGGGTGGCTTTTTCACCACCTTTTTGAATACCATCAGCTGTTTCTCCAACATCATGAGTTATATCCGTCTGTTTGCTGTCGGTATGGCGTCTGTTGCGATTGCACAGAGCTTCAACAGCATGGCAGGGGGTATGCTCTCAGGCTTTGCAGCGGTCGCTGGTGTCCTTGTCCTGATCGTCGGGCACTCCCTTAACCTGGTTATGGGCCTGCTCTCTGTAGTGGTACATGGGGTACGACTGAATCTATTGGAATTTTCCGGACAACTCGGTATGGAGTGGACTGGAATCTCATATGAACCGTTCTCACAGACGGTACAAGAAAACTGAATCGTTGTTTGCGAACAACTAAGGAGAAAACATGGCTAATTTGGAATTTATCGGACTGGCATGCGCCTTGTCCCTTTCTGCTCTGGGTTCCGGTCTTGGTGCAGGTGCTGCAGCACAGGCAGCTGTAGGCGGCTGGAAGAAATGTTATGCGAACGGTAAGCCCGCTCCATTTATCATGGTCGCTTTTGCAGGTGCTCCCTTGACCCAGACCATCTACGGATTCCTGCTCATGAATTTCATCGCTGCCGCTATTGCAGCGGGTGCCTCCTCCATGCTTGCCTTGGGAGTAGGGGTATTTGGCGGTTTGGCCATCGGTCTTTCGGCATGGATGCAGGGCAAGACCAGTGCTTGTGCTTGTGATGCCTTGGCAGAGACTGGAAAAGGGACAGCCAACTACTTTATCGTCATTGGTATCGTAGAGACAGTTGCTCTCTTTACCTTGGTCTTTAGCTTGCTTGCCTTGCAATAGGAAGCTGGTGAACAACGGTTCTCATACGACAAGGGGCACTCCAATGGGAGTGCCCCTTGGCATGTGGGCCACACAGGAAATGAGATTCCAACTTTCACCAAGACAGAACTCCAGTCAACAATTTTTTTCAAGCAACGTCCACTCTTAGAGTGCCATAATATGATCAATGCCAAACCAATTCCAATAAACCTAGCATTTTGCTAGGTTTATTGGTTGACAAGTTCCATGCGTAGGTTCAAGATGGGTATATACCCCCATGGGGTATAAGGAGCCATATATGATATTTGTTCCCTTATTGGTCATTATCTTGCTATTGTACGTTGTGTTTCGCAATCCTGGGCTCTCCAGGGATCACACGCAGAATTCAACTGAGCGTTCTCCCTTGGATATACTCAATAAGAGATATGCTGAGGGATCACTGTCACAAGACGAGTATCTTCACATGAAAGAAGAGCTCAGTAAGAAAAACTAGGAGGTTTGAGTATGCATGGATATAATTGGGGGTATAGAGGCATTCCCAGGACCGGGGGTTTTGCCTGTCTTACCAATTTTGATTCACCGCTTGGCTATTGGCTGATGATAGGCTTTATGGCACTGGTAGTTGTGGCAATTGTGCTGCTTGTTGTTGGCATGATACAAAAGCATGCCAAGAAACGTGACGAATCGGAGGCCATGGTGATCATTAGGCGTCGGTATGCCCAAGGGGAGCTGACCTTTGATGAGTATTCGAGGATGAAGAAGGATTTGCAGTAGGGATTGTGATGATCAGTGCTTATTGTGTATCCGAGGAATCGTAAGTCGCGCACATGTGCTTTCCAGCTCCAGCAAGGCGATTTTCTTATCCAGGCCGCCGGCATATCCGATTAAAGACCCATCCTTTCCGATCACACGGTGACAAGGAATGAGAATTCCGATTGCATTCCGGTTGTTTGCCATACCTATTGCACGGCATGCCTTGGGCCTGCCTATCTGGATCGCCATATCCTCATATGAACGAGTCTCACCGTAAGGAATTGTCAATAGGGCGTCCCATACCTGTCTCTGGAAGGGTGTTCCCTGTGTTTGTAGGGGGATGGTAAAGGCCTTCCTCTTGCCTCTGAAATACTCATCAAGCTCCTGTTTGGTTGTGGTGAAGATTTCCAGTTGGGTTGTATCTTGGGTATTCCGGGCAAAATCCAACCTTGTCAGGGCGATTCCATCACTTGCAAGGGTGATGGTGCCGATTGGTGATTCGTAGGTGGAGTAATAGGTCGCTTGTTCAACGGTTTTTGACATTGTTGTTCCTCAGTGACCAGTATAGGATACGTTGGCATTGAGATATAGGTGTGTGCAACCCATCCTTGCATGGAACAAGCTATGATATCCCCCAAACCAGTAGTATGAATGACCCTTCAAGAGAGCACAACACAAAAAGCCCGCCGAGGGAGCAAGGTTGCGTCCTCGGCAGGCTACCGATCATTTCTGCTATCCAAGGCAGACAGGGCCATACATTCAGAGCATGTTGGCTTGCGTCTGTCCGCCGGCATTACTTCGGCTAACCCTTTACAAACACCCTATTTTCAATGGGTTGGAAGGTCTTCTCTCCAGCAGGACTCTCAATGGAGCCAAAAGGCATCTGTGCAATGAGGGACCAGGATGAGGGGAGATCCCATGTCTTTCTTACTGCATCCTCTACAAGATTGCCATAGTGCTGAAGTGAGGCCCCTACCTTTATGGTTGCCAAAGCACTCCATATTGCAAACTGAGTCATTCCAGAGCTGTGCTTGCTCCATAGGGGAAAATTATCCTTGTAGAGAGGATACTCCTGCTGTAAACCCTGGATGACACTCATATCTTCAAAGACCATGACTGTCCCGGCACCTGCAGCAAATGAAGCGATTTTGGCTTGTGTGTCCTCAATTTGCTGTTCCGGTATGATCTTCAGCAGTGCATCAAGTATTAGTCTCCACAGGGTATCGCTTTCTTCTCCATACAGGATTACAGCGCGTGCACTCTGCGAATTGAAGGCGGAAGGGGTCAGCCGAACAGCCTCCCGTACCGTCTTGGTTGTCACATCCTTGGATACGGGAAGGTTGTTTCCAAGGTGATATATCGAACGCCTGAGAGCGATGCCATCAAAAAAAATGTTTTTCATCATGATAAACTCCTATGACACAATATAGTTGAATACAATATAAAAGTAAAGCCACTCTGTCTTGTTTCTGGAAGTTGCGAGATCCAAGGCACTGTTGTTCGCGTTGGGAACAGGCTCTTTAGCCCCTATCACGGCTTGCATGCTGGATTGCATGTATGGGGCTGGAGCCGGAAATTTTGGTATTGCTCCAAGAAGCATACGCATCAGCAAGTTTTTTTCCCTGATGTGAAAGCTCACCCTTATCAATCTTGTCCTTCGTTCTGAAACCTGTATACTAAGGGTATTCAGAAACCGAGGTACCCCTATGATATATGATGAGCTTTCATTGCTTTCCCACTACAATTCCCTTATTGATGAACTTACCTCTGTCGCTGCGATCCTTGAGTCACGACAGTGGGAAGAGGAGCCTGTTGGCCATGTCTTTTGTGGGAACAGTCGCATTTCCTGTCACCTTGTGGAATATGCAACCTCGTCAGAACCCCGACCCTATCAGGTCTTTGCAGAGAAGATACAGGTGCATGCCATATTGGCCGGGGAAGAGCTTATGGCCCTATCCTGGCGTGAGCATGCACGTTCACTTGTGTTTGATAAGAAGGGAATGGCTACCCTTAGCGCTGATCCCATTGGGGTGATTCAAGCCAAGGCAGGGCATTTTGCCCTGTTTATGCCGGGGGAACCCCACACCGTTGGTATGGAGTCTTCCGGATCAAGTGCCCTGGTACGAAAACTCATCTTCACGATACCTGATTAGTAAAAAAGCTATACAAGCGTTTAGCAGGCACTTAACAAAGAGGGATAAAAACGGTAGAGTTGGCTGTATTGAAAAAGGACATAGCATGAAAGAATACCATACGGCCACCATTGGCGATAAAAAACTGGGAAAAGACCTGCCGGTACTGGTGCAGACCATGTATGACAGCGCGCTTCCCCAGGATACTGGGGAACTTGATGAGCTTCTCAGGCGCATTGGAACCCTCAATGCCATGGGATGTGATATCCTGCGCTTCTCCTATCCTTCCCCTGATGACCATGAGAGTTTTGCTTTCTTGTGTAAAAACAGCCCCATTCCCTTGGTGGCGGACATACATTTTGACTATAAGCTCGCTTTGGATGCCATTGCTTGTGGAGCCCATAAGATACGCATAAACCCCGGTAATATCGGGGCCCGTTGGAAGGTTGATGAAGTTGTCAAATGTGCGTTGGACAATGACGTTGCCATACGCATCGGCCTGAATAGCGGTTCCTTGCCCAAGGGTTCTGAGAGCATGCCCCTATTGATGGCCAACACCGCCTTGGAGTATCTCTCCTGGTTTGAGTCGTTGGGCTTTTACAACTCAGTCGTCTCCCTGAAGGCCAGTGATGTGGAGACTACCTATGAGGCTAACAAGCTGTTCGCATCCCAAAGCGGCTATCCTGTGCACTTGGGAGTTACCGAGGCAGGATCTGTAGTCTCTTCGGTTACCCGTTCCACCTGGGCTTTGGGAAGGCTGCTGTCCCTGGGAATCGGTAATACCCTTCGCATCAGCATCACAGGCGACATCGAGACTGAGGTACAGGCAGGTGTCGAACTGTTGCGTACCTTGGGGCTACGAAAAGGGGGCATCCGCATTGTCAGCTGCCCACGCTGTGGGCGGCACAGCTTTGACTCGCAAGGGTTTTTGCAGTCCATTGAGAAGGAACTGCTGAGCGTCCAGAAGGACCTTACCGTTGCAATCATGGGCTGTCAGGTCAACGGACCTGGGGAAGCCAAGCATGCTGATATTGCGATTACAGGTATAGGAAGGGATATCTTCCTCTACGAAAAAGGAGAACTGGTTCGTAAAGTAGCTCTTGAAGAGGCTAGGGAAGCAGTATTGGAAGCGGTAAGGAATGCAGAATAAGCTCATAGTGAAGGGTGCTCGCGAGCATAACCTGAAAAATATAGACATTGAACTGGAAAAGAACAAGCTCATAGTCATCAGCGGCCTTTCCGGAAGTGGAAAAAGTTCGCTTGCCTTCGACACTATCTTTGCAGAGGGACAAAGGAGGTACGTGGAGAGCCTGAGCTCCTATGCACGCATGTTCCTCGACAGGATGGACAAGCCGGATGTCGATTACATGGAGGGGCTAAGCCCGGCCATCGCCATCGAACAGAAGTCGACACAGAAGAACCCGCGTTCAACAGTGGGTACCATCACCGAAATCTATGACTACTATCGCCTTTTCTGGGCAAGGGTAGGGACACCTCACTGCCATAAGTGCGGTCGTGAGATAACAGAGATGAGTGTCGACCAGATCATCGATGCCATCTATAAGGCGCAGGACGAGAGCAAGATCATTGTAAGCGCCCCTGTTGCAATAGGGCGCAAGGGCGAGTTCAAGAAGGTGTTTGAAGATGCCAAGGCCGCAGGCTTCCAGAGGGTGAAGATCGACGGTGTCATGGTCGACCTTGAAGAGAACATCAACCTTGACAAGCAGGTGAAGCACTCCATAGATGTGGTGGTCGATCGCCTCATATTGCGATCCGATGCCCGTCAGCGCCTTGCCTCCAGCATCGAGACCTGTAACGAGATGACCAACGGTCTGGTCAAGATCACCTTCCTAGCCGATGATGGATCCGAACATGAGGAGATCTACAGCGAACGCAACAGCTGTTCTCACTGTGGCATAACCCTCCCGGACATGGAGCCGCGCCTGTTCAGCTTCAACAACCCCTTCGGAGCCTGCCCCGAGTGCAACGGTCTGGGGATAAAGACCGAATTCGATCCCGATCTGATAATTCCCGACTACTCAAAAAGTTTCAACAAAGGGGCCATCGCCACTCAAAACCCCGATGCTGATTGGTCACGCATTCCCTTTGAGGCCTTGGCCAAGCACTTTGGCTTTACCTTGAACACCCCTTTCAGCAAGCTTGCCCCTGAAGTCATCGATGCCATCCTCTACGGGTCGAAGGAGAGCCTGACCATGGAGTACTCCAAGGAGAAACGTAACGAGCTCTATCGGGTGGACAAACCCTTCCCAGGGGTGATCCCTGACCTGCAACGACGCTATTACGAGACCCAAAGCATGCAGATACGCATGTGGATGAACTCCTTCCAGAACTCCCATGTCTGCGATGCATGCCATGGGGACAGGCTCCGTCCTGAGGCTCTGGCGGTGACCATCAAGGGGATGAATATCATCGATGCGACCCGGCTTTCAGTACAGAACTCCTTGGAACTGTTCAAGGAGTTCTCCCTTTCCGAGAACCAGAAGATCATCTCGGAACAAGTGCTCAAGGAGATACGATCAAGGTTGCGCTTTCTCAGTGATGTGGGTCTGACCTATCTTACCATCGACCGCAGCAGCGCCACCCTCAGTGGAGGGGAGGCCCAGCGTATTCGCCTTGCCACACAGATCGGATCCGCCCTCAGTGGGGTGTTGTACGTCTTGGACGAACCCTCCATCGGATTGCACCAGAGGGATAACCAGAAGCTCATCGATACCCTGAAAAATCTTCGGGACCTGGGCAATACCGTGCTAGTGGTCGAACATGATGAGGCCACCATACGGGAAGCGGACTATGTGGTGGACCTTGGCCCCGGTGCTGGGATACATGGGGGATACATCACCGCCCAAGGCACTCCTTCTGAGATCGAGGCAAACCCTGAGAGCATCACCGGGCAGTTCCTGAGTGGAAAGCTCACCATTCCCATTCCCAAGAAAAGGCGCAAGGGCAATGGAAAGAAGATTGTCATCAAGGGTGCGTGCAAGAATAATCTCAAGAGTCTGGATGTGGAGATCCCCTTGGGCAAGTTGGTGGCTCTGACCGGTGTCTCCGGCAGTGGCAAGAGCTCTTTGCTCAACGAGGTGCTTCTTCCAGCGGTCAAGCGACAGCTTGCCCAGAAAAACCCGAATTTTGACGGATATACAGCCATTGCAGGGGTGGAGCATCTCGATAAGGTCATCAACATTGACCAAAGCCCCATCGGGCGAACACCCCGCAGTAACCCTGCGACCTATGTTGGGGTGTTTACCCCTATCAGGGAGCTTTTCGCCTCCCTGCCTGAAAGCAAGGCCCGAGGCTACAAGAGCGGTCGCTTCTCCTTCAATGTGGCAGGTGGACGGTGTGAGAACTGTAAAGGGGATGGGACTCTGAAGATTGAGATGAACTTCCTCCCCGATGTCTATGTGACGTGCGATGTATGTCATGGCAAGCGATTCAACAAGGAGACGCTTTCAGTACGGTACAAAGGCAAGAACATTGCAGAAGTCCTCTCCATGACCATGGAGGAGGCTGCACAGTTCTTCAGCGCCATACCCCGTATCAAACGCAAGCTTGAAACCGTCATCTCTGTTGGTTTGGGATATATCAAGCTGGGCCAAAGTGCCCTCACCTTGAGCGGGGGGGAGGCCCAGCGGGTAAAGCTCAGCCTCGAGCTTTCCAAGTACGGTACGGGAAAGACCCTGTATGTCCTGGACGAACCTACAACAGGCCTGCACTTTGCTGATGTGAAGAAGCTGATGGAGGTCATCAACCGCCTTGTAGACGGAGGAAATACGGTAGTGCTCATCGAGCACAACCTTGATGTCATCAAGCAGGCGGACTATCTCATCGACCTCGGCCCTCATGGGGGGGACGGGGGAGGTCTGGTGGTCACAAGCGGAACTCCTGAGCAAGTTTCCCTATGCAAAGACTCTTTCACGGGGTATTATCTTGCTCAGATGCTCCATGAAACAGACTGAAAGGTTACGATTTAGAAAGCTGATTGTTTTTGCACTCTTGTTTTTAGGGTGTACCTTTTCCGTATACGCTCTCAATCCTGAAGATCCTCTGCTCATGGCCCTCTCCATTGGGCAGGCCACAGAGGATGAGCTGCAGCAGATGGTGAAACTTCGTCAGTTGCCGGTAAGTGCACCAGATTCAATGCGCTCCTCACTATACGCCTATCATGGTATCAGGGCCCTCTCCCTGGAGGAGGGAGCCTCTTCCAAACAAACGTATATTTTAAAGATACTTGGAGCGGATTCTGTCTCGAATGACCGATCGCTTTCCTCTCTGGTCATTCTCCGTGGCAATGTAGTTGTGGAGTTCTCCCTTGCCGATGATGAGCAGGTGAAAAAGCTGTCAGCGGACAGGATGGTCGTTGATCTGGAGAATACCCTTCTCATCGCCTTTGGAGATGTGCTGTACGATGAGGGTGGAGGTGATGAGTCTGTCCAGACGGTGACAGGCCAGATTGTAACGCTCAACTGGTCCAGCAAGGCACTTCTTGTAACCGGTGGTACCACCACAACGGAGAGAAAGAACAGTGAGGATGAGGATGTCCGCTTCTTCACCTCTGGGGATCTGATCTCCTATAACGGAAGTGGAGATGGGATATACTTCGACCAGGGGTTCATCACCACCAACAAGAAGCATGCCTACTCATCAATCACAGCAGAAAGCCTTGCCTTTCTCAGTGGAGGGGATCTGTTGGTCAGCAATGCGTACCTCTCCATTGGCAGGGTGCCTGTTCTCTGGGTTCCTGCCTTCTTTATCCCGGGTGTGCAGATGGTGGGCAATCCTGCTATAGGCTTCTCAAGTGATAGGGGGATGTTCCTGAATACCACTTTTGAGATATACGGCACCTATCCCAACTTCAAGAAGGCGGAGAGCAGCAGTTTCACCAGCTTGCTAGCTGGTGAGGCTGTTTCCTCCTACATCCCTAGCGGTGCAGTGTACCGTCCTAGAGAGGGTGAGCTGAATTCCTTTGAGAAGTGGACTTCCGACAGCGGATCCTACTTGGTCCTGCTGGCCGATTCCTACGAGAACAGCGGTATCAGCATAGGCATGGAAGCACACAACAGCTTCCTGTCCAAGAAAGTTGTCCTTGATACGGAGATGCGCATTGCAGTCCATCCAGATGGGAAGCAGTATCTTTCGAACAGTCTGGATTTCCCAAAGGTGCGGATATTTGGAAACAACAGGTTCGTCGTGGACACCTCATGGGCGGATCTGAACATTACCATGCCCTTCTATTCGGATCCCTCGGTCCGTCGCCTCTATGGGAACAGGCTCAGTGTGTTCTCCTTCGATTCGCTCTTTGGGAAAAGACAGGAGTTTCCCTCAGACTATAGCGGGGATGTGATCAGCTATACCTGGAGGGCCAACGGAACCTTCGACTTTCCTACAAAGATCTTTGGAAACTTCGTCAAGGTGGCCAAAATCTCCACCCTCAACGCCTCGATCGACTGGTATTGGGCGAAAGACCCCATCAGCAGCCTCTATGGCTATAGGATCCGAAAGCTCAGCCTGCCGGAATTGCAGGCGACCATCAGCGGTGAGGTGTTCTCCTGGTCACGTACCCTAGGGCAAAAGGAAGCGAACGTTTCCGATCACGGTGTTACAGATGATCCTGATACACCAGGACAACCCTTCAGCCTTGATGCCACCTTGCCCGAGGCGTATGTTCCCACCCTTGCAACTAAGGTGCCGAGTGTCCCGAGAGATCTCAAGCAGTCCATCACCTTAGGGTACTCTGTGGATGAGAAACTGATCCATTCTGTCGCCAACCTGGAAGACCCCAACACCACCTGGGATACGAATAAGAATGTATACACATCCACGACTCCTTCACTCTTTCTGGATATGGTCCTGCATCCAACGTATCTGACCTTCAACCAGAAAGTGAGCTCACCGTACATCACCAGTGAGGACCGGACCAAGCCTACCTACTTGACAAGACAATTCCAGGTTACCAGTGCAACTCAGGCATCTGTTCCGATACTCGGCCTCACCTATGCACTGGAAGGGAAGCTCTATACCTTCAGAGACTCACAAGGCCTGACCTATGAGTCAGTCGAGACGCACTTTGCCTTTACCAAGGAGCATGTGACCAAGCATCAGCTGAGGCTCTCCAAATCCTTTGAAGTTTGGGACGGCAAGCTCTCTCCTTCGATAACCGCTACGCTCTATCCTCTGACACAATCGCTGTTGCCCGCCTTGGGATATGCGATCGGGCCCTGGACACTTTTTGCATCGCTGAAGTTTGTCGATCATCAGGGCGAGCTGGAGCCCAAGCTTTTCTCATCTTCCGCTTCCTTCTCGACCAATGTCGTCCAGCTCTCCTTGTCCTCCGGATATGACCTGGAAAACCTAGGAAGCGACAGATGGTCTGCCCTGACCTTGGGTGGAAGCGCCATGCTCCAACTGTTTTCCAAGCAGGTCTCTGTCAAGGAGAGCTTCTCCTTTATGGCATCCTCGGATCTGTATGGACCCAACTACTTCAAGAACCTTACCACGACCATCTCCATTCCCAATGCGACTTCCACGCTCATATATTCCGGCCCTTCTGATTCCTTGCGGGCCGAAAGCCTTGTTACCCAGGTTGCCCTCAAAGATCTCACCTTTTCCTGGTGGAAGAGACGAATTGCCTTGAAATTGGGCCTGGATGCTAAGCTCAACATCAGTTTTACCGATACCTATGCCACATCCTTGAACCTGACAGCAAAAGCAGGTTTTTCCATAGCGGAGTTTTTGGACTTTTCCTTCTCCCTCACCAGCTCCAACCGGGGTTTCCATCGCTACTATGATGGGGCGGACTTCTCCTTGCCCAAGATGTGGGAGGACCTTGTGCGCTCCTTTGATCTCTTTGGGGAGGGCAGGTATGCCACCCAGTTCAACATGAACTCCATAGCTGTAGAGCTGATACACTATATGGAGGATTGGTCCTTGAATTGTAAATATACGGGAAGTGTTGTATTATTGGACAATCAGTACAAATGGGTTCCGGTGGTATCGGTGTTCCTCCAGTGGAAGACCATCCCTGAACTCAAGGTTGATGAAAGGTGGACTGAGTCATCTTCGGGTGCATGGACTCAGAGCACTTCGTCGTAAGGTGGGAGATGGAAAGCAGTATCGATTTCGATAATGAAGAACAGGCAGAACGTGTATGCGGCATAAATGACCGCAATCTGCCATACTTGGAAGCCTTGCTCGGTTGTGAGCTATTTGCAAAAGGTAACAGCCTCACATATTCCTGTTCCGATACAAAATCTGAACAGCGTGTTCAGAAGTTGTTGCCACGCCTGCAGGCATTGGCAAAGATGCAGGACCATATCAGTGAGGCTGAGATCTTCATGGAATATCAGGGTTTGCGAAATGCACTCCCGGTGATGGACATTGCCCAGATGGCCCAGGAGGACGAGCAAAAGAAGCCTTCCATTGTAGTACAGAACCGTATCGCCTATCCCAAGGGGATCCGTCAGGAGACCTATATGCGGGCAATGGATCAGAAACAGGTTGTTTTCGGCATCGGGCCTGCAGGGACAGGGAAGACCTTCCTGGCTGTTGCCTACGCCCTGAGCCTTCTGCTTTCAGGGCGTAGACAGAAACTGATACTTACCCGTCCTATCGTTGAGGCTGGCGAAAACCTTGGCTTTCTGCCAGGGGATCTGGCGCAGAAGATAAACCCATATTTGCGTCCTCTGTATGATGCGATGGAATCGATGGCGAGTCTGTCGACCATACATCGTCTGGAGGAGAATGGCAGCATTGAGATAGCTCCTCTTGCCTATATGCGTGGTCGTTCCCTGCAGAATGCCATAGTGATCCTCGATGAGGCACAGAACACCACCGTAGAGCAGATGCAGATGTTCCTTACTCGCCTGGGTGAGCAGTCCACTGCGATCATAACCGGGGATATCTCCCAAGTGGATCTTCCCAGACACCGCACAAGTGGTCTTGTCCACGCCCTTGGCATATTGCAGGAGATTGATGGGATTGAGTTTGTCCTTTTTGATTCACGCGATGTAGTGCGTAGCCGAATGGTCCAGCAGATTATCGATGCATATGCAATCGATGCGAAAAACGGTTACAAGGTAAAGCATGAATAGGAAACAACACAGCAAAGAGAAAAAAGCTCGGGTTGCGAAGCATCAGAAGGGTCTGTCAACAGCTCTTGTTGTCTTGGTCGTCCTCTCTGTGATGATCATCCCGCTGTTGGTTACCCGCAGTCCAGGTCAAGGTGTACGCTCATTCTCTTCACGCTATGAGGTCGGCTCCCTTGCCAACGAGGATGTGTTTGCATTCTCCTCGTTCGAGTATGTTGATACTGATCAGACAGATCGTCTCATTGAGAAGGCTGAGCAGAAGGTGCTTCCGTACTTCTCCTACTCGTTGCATGCCACCAGTGTTTCGGTCACCCGTGTCCAGGATTTTATCGACTATTGGAATCCTGACAAGACTGATGTGCAGAAGTTTGAACGTGTAGGTTCCCCAGATTCTGCAAATGTCATGGCCCGCTTTGCTGAAATGAGTGAAGATGATCTTCATTTTATGCTATCAGCTCTGGAGGAGACGAGTGAACTGGTCCTGCAGAAGGGCTTGTTTTCGCAATCGGACATCATGAGGAACAGACAGGGAGGCTATGAGTATTTTTATTTGGAGAATACCCTCTCTATGGAGAAGGCGAGGACTCTTGTCGAACAGCCATTCACTTCAGTGGTGACAAAGGAGAACCTTGGACCGTTTCTCTCCTACTGGCTGACCTCGTATGCAGATGCGAACCCTAGCTTCCAACCCTTACTGTTGCTTGATGCCCTTATCCTGCTGCTCGAGGACAATGTGCGCTATAACGAGGCAAAGACTTTGCATCTGCGCACTGTTGCCAAGGATCAGGTAAAACCCGTACTGGTCACCATTCAGCGTGGCCAGAAACTGATAGGCAAGGACACGGTCATTACAGAGGAGCAGATGGATCTGGTCTCAAAGATGAACAGCTATTCCATCAACTACACTGTTCTGGAACTGATAGGCAGGCTTGTCTTTATTCTTCTCTCCACAGGTGCAGCGCTGTATGTATTCAACCAGTACCTCAAGCATGAGAAGCGCTACTACCTCTATCTGAACCTGATGCTCGCCTCAATTCTCCTGTCGCTGCTGATGCTCTATCTCATCTCCCACTGGACGGTGCAAAGTTCAATACAATTCCGTGACTCGTTCCTCCCAATCCTATTTCCCCCCATCTTCATCTCCCAGATAACGAGCAAGAAGCGCATTGGTATCATAAGTGGCTTCATGCTCGCCTGTTATGCAATGCTCCTGCCAAACAGCACTGCTATGACCTTCTTTTTCGCCATGACCACTATTGGGTTCTGTCTCTACTTCTTCCAGTTCACGATCAAGCGCCTGGAGGATATCTACAACTGGTTCTATGCCTGTCTGTTCAGCAGTTTTATGGCAATTTCCCTCAACCTGCTTTCCGGTCTCTCCTTCAACGGGATTGTCCCCTTGCTAGGTGCCCTTGTCGTGAACATTTCGGTATCGTTGGTCCTTGTCGCCGCCATTGTCCCCTTATGCGAAAGGCTCTTCAATATCCCTACGACTTTCCGCCTCAGTGAGCTGGCCCTAGCTGATGAGAGCCCTGTCCTTGACAGGCTCTCTGTAGTTGCCCAGGGTACGTACAATCATAGCCGATATGTTGCAGATCTCGCCTATAGTGCGGCGAAGGCCATTGGTGCCAACGCCATGCTTGCCAAGGTGGGGGGCATCTATCATGACATTGGCAAGGTTGACCATCCTGAGTACTTCATTGAGAACCAGGGTCATGAGAACAAGCATGATGACATCAAGCCGAGCCTGTCGGTAGCCATCATAAAGAGTCACGTGAAGCTTGGCGTCGAGAAGGGAAGGGAAGCCGGCCTTCCCCAGGAAGTGCTGGACATCATCGCCCAGCATCACGGAAACGATGTCATACAGTTCTTCTACCATGAGGCGAAAGAGCAGGCCCTCACTTCCGGCATTGAGGTCAATGAGGATGACTACTCCTACAATGGGGTGAGCCCTACGACTCCGGAAGCCGCTATCGTCATGCTCAGTGACTGTGTGGAGGCAGCCTCCCGTTCGTTGAAAAAGGCTACACCTTCCAAATATGAGAAACTTATCCACTCTGTTATCATGGGGAAGATTGCCCGTGACCAGCTAAAGGACTCCCTGCTCTCGCTGACTGACCTGGATCTTATCGGAGCTTCGTTTTTGCAATCTCTGATAGGGCGTGACCATCACCGTATAGAGTATCCCGAAGATAAGGATGAATCTCTGCAGAAGATACCTGGAAAAGGATGATTTATGAAACATGATTGGGTAGTGGACATTGCGTATGAAGATGAGGCCTACCGTGAAATTGCGCCGGAAAGGCTGGTTGAGCAGAGGGTGTTCGCGGTTTTGGAGTCTTTGGATGTGGAGCCCAGCGAACTCTCTCTCACCTTTGTCGGTGACATGCAGATGCAAGAGCTCAACAGGACGTATCGGGACAAGGATGAGAGTACTGACATCCTCTCATTCGTTCAGGATGATGAGGTTGCAGATTTCTGTTGGCCTGAACTCTCATTTGTCGGTGATGGTGCTCCCCCGGTAGAACTTAGGGTGCTTGGGGACATGGTGATATCTATAGATACCTTGAAAAGAAATGCACAATCATTTAGTGTTGATGTTGATGAGGAGCTGTTCAGGCTCTTGATTCATGGCTTGCTTCATCTCCTTGGATATGATCATGCAAGCAATGATGCATCTGAGCCGATGCTCGTACAACAAGAGCAGCTTCTTATGAAACTTGGGGGTGACAAACGTTGATTTCTCGATGGAAGGACTTGTTCAAAAAAAAGAGGCTTAATATTGATCAGGAGCTTCGTGAACAAGTTGAAATAGAAGAACGGCAGACGATGATCGAAGGTATCGGCGAGCTGAATGACAAGACGGTAAAAGAGATTATGGTCCCACGTGTTGATGTGGAATTCATCAACAGTGCCATCACCCTGGACGAGCTCTATGCCATCATCCAGGATCAGGGGTTCTCCCGTTATCCTGTCTATGAGGATACGATAGACAACATCATCGGCATTCTGTATGCGAAGGATATTCTTCGTCATGGCGTGGATAATGGCTTTGATGTGAAGACACTGATGAGAAAGCCCTACTTCATTCCTGAAAGCAAGCATCTCGATGACCTGCTCAGGGAGTTTAAGATACGCAAGGTGCATATTGCCATTGCGATCGACGAGTACGGTGGTGTCAGCGGAATTGTCTGTATGGAAGACATCCTTGAAGTCATTGTCGGTGATATCCAGGATGAGTTTGATGATGATGAGGGCGATGGTATATTCAAGGTTGAGGATCAAGTCTATATTGTGGAGGCCCGCACTTCCATTGATGATGTCAATGAGAAGATCGGGCTGAAGATAGACGAAGAGGATTTTGAGACTATCGGTGGGTACGTGTTTGAGCTTTTCGGTAGGATTCCCGCCGAAAAGGAATCAGTGGAAGATATGCAGGCTGTATTCACCGTTGAGAACATTGACGGGCACAAGATCAACCAATTGCGATTGGTTGTCAAATAATGTAGGTAATACGTTGACCCTTTGTTGGGTAAAACAGTATATTAATATCGATACGGAATTTAAATTCCCGGAGGAAAACAATGAAAATTGCAATTAATGGTTTTGGAAGAATTGGACGCAACGTATTTAAGGTTGCCTTTGCAGACAAGAATATCGAGATTGTCGGGATCAACGACTTGACCAGCCCTAAGACACTGGCACATCTTTTGAAATATGACTCCAATTACGGTGTATACGACAAGAGCGTTGAAGTCGGCGAAAATGCAATCATCGTTGATGGTAAGACAATTCCCGTATTTGCTCTCAGAAACCCCGCTGAACTTCCTTGGAAGGAACTTGGTGTTGATATCGCCATCGAATCAACCGGTGTATTCACCAAGGCTGAAAGTGAGAAGGGTGGTTACAAGGATCACATCAAGGCCGGTGCCAAGAAAGTCATCCTCACAGTCCCTGCAAAGGATAAGATTGATCAGACCATCGTATGTGGTGTCAATGATGACAGTATCGACATGAGCCTTGAAGCATTTTCAAATGCCTCTTGCACCACAAACTGTCTCGCTCCCATTGCCAAGGTACTCAATGACTCCTTCGGTATCGATCGTGGTCTGATGACCACCATCCATGCTTACACCAATGACCAGGTCATGCAGGACCAGCCTCACTCTGACCTTCGTCGTGCAAGGTCCGGTGCTGTATCCATCATCCCGACCACAACAGGTGCTGCCCGTGCTGTAGCCGATGTCATCCCTTCCTTGAAGGGCAAGCTCAACGGTATGGCCATGCGTGTTCCCGTTCCTGTAGGTTCGATTGTCGACCTGGTTGTCATGCTTGAGAAGGATGCAACTGTGGAAGAGGTCAATGCAGCCATGAAGAAGGCAGCTGAAGGCCCGATGAAAGGCATCCTCCAGTACACTGAAGATCCCATCGTTTCCCATGACATTGTTGGAAACCAGCACTCTTCTATCTTTGATGCAGCCCTTACCATGAAAATGGGTGAGAAGATGGTCAAGGTCCTTTCCTGGTATGACAACGAGATGGGTTACTCTACCCGTGTTGTTGACCTTGCCAAGAAACTGGTGAAATAAATCAACCAACTAACTCTTCAGGCCTGTTGCAAAGCAGGCCTGAGGTTTTGCTAGGGGTTGTGTGTCGATTGTACGAGAGAAAAGTAAGGAGTTTGGTATGATTTTACAGACTATCAGGGATTATGACTTCTCCGGCAAGAGGGCTCTTGTCCGGGTAGATTTTAATGTGCCACTGAAAGACGGTGAAGTAACTGACGATACGAGGATCAGGGCTGCCCTTCCTACCATCAGATATATTTTGGATGCTGGTGGGAGTGTCGTGGTGATGAGTCACTTCGGCAGACCCAAGGGGAAGAAAAACCCTGAGTTTTCCATGGCTCCCATCGCTAGGGAATTTTCCACTTTGCTGGGAAAGAGCGTAAAGCTCGCCCCTGATGTCATTGGCGAAGAAGTTGCCAAAGAGGTCAGCAACCTCAACAGTGGCGAAGTGCTGTTGCTTGAGAATGTCAGGTTCTACCCTGGTGAAGAGGGTAATGATCCTGAATTTGCAAAAGAGCTCTCCAAATTTGGTGATGTATATGTAAACGATGCTTTTGGCACTGCCCACAGGGCCCATGCATCAACTGCAGGGGTGGCAGCGTACTTGCCTTCCTATGCAGGGTTCCTCATTGAGAAGGAGGTCAAGTTCATGGCCCCCCTGCTTGAGAATCCGGACAAGCCTTTTGTCGCCATCATCGGGGGATCAAAGGTCTCCAGCAAGATCAGTGTCCTTGAAAGTCTGGTCAACACCTGTGATACCATCGTTATCGGTGGGGGAATGGCCTATACGTTCCTCGCTGTCCAGGGTCATGCCATCGGCAAGAGCTTGGTTGAGGTGGAGTACAAGGATACTGCAAAATCCTTCCTTGCCAAGGCTAAGGAGAAGGGCGTAGAGGTTATCCTGCCTGTAGACCATCTCTGTGGCGCTGAGTTCAAGGAAGATACCAAGGCTGTCACCGTTGATAGCGTGGATATCCCAGAAGACCTCATTGGAATGGATATCGGCCCCAAGACTGTCAAGCTGGTTGTAGCCGCTGTTGACGGTGCGAAGAGTGTGGTATGGAACGGTCCGATGGGTGTCTTTGAGTTTGATGCATTTGCACAGGGCACGCTTACCGTTGCCAAGGCTCTTGCAAGATGTAAGGGTACTACTGTTGTAGGTGGAGGCGACTCTGTTGCAGCCATCAATCAGTTTGACCTTGCTGATAAGATCGATCACGTGAGCACCGGTGGAGGTGCATCCCTTGAGTTCCTGGAAGGGAAAGTACTTCCTGGTATCAAGGCTTTGGAGAAAAAATAAGATGAGAAAACCCTATATTGCCGGAAACTGGAAAATGAATATGACCCCTAGCGAAGGTGCCTCTTTCGCTAAGGAGCTTGTCAAGGCTTTGGAAGGCGTCGAGACCAAGGTCATGATCGCCCCTCCTTTTGTCACCATCCCTGCCGTGTTGGAAGCTGTGAAAGGAAGTTCCATCATTGTTGCTGCCCAGAACATGTGTGACAACACCAAAGGCGCCTTTACCGGTGAGGTAAGTGCAGCTATGCTCAAGGACCTTGGTGTGACCAATGTGATCCTCGGCCATAGTGAGAGAAGGGCCATCTACGGTGAAAGCGATGAGCTCATCAACAGGAAAGTGCTTCTCGCCGTCTCTGAAAACATGGATGTGGATCTCTGTGTCGGGGAGACTCTCGAGGAGAGGGAAGCAGGCAAGCTTGAGGAAGTTCTCACCCGTCAGGTCACTGTAGGACTCAAGGGAGTTTCTGCAGAGGATATGGCACATGTAACCATCGCATACGAGCCAGTATGGGCAATTGGGACGGGAAAGACCGCCACACCTGAAGATGCTGATGGTGCACATGCTTTTATTCGTTCTCTCGTTGCCAAACTCTATACAAAGGGTGTTGCAGAAGAGCTCATAATACAGTATGGTGGTTCAGTAAAGGCTTCAAATGTTAAGTCTTTGATGTCCAAGGAACATATCGATGGTGCCCTGGTTGGGGGTGCTTCACTTTCGGTGGAGCAGTTCTTGCCGATCGTCACTTTTGATATGTAACATAACCGGAGTAGAGAAATGGGTGTTTTGAGCGTTATTTTGTTGGTACTATTCGTGATCGTCAGTCTCCTTTTGATCTTCCTTGTCGCAGTACAGGATGAGCAGAGTGAGGGTTTGGGCGGCATCTTCGGTGGTGGTAGTAATACTGCCTTCGGATCTCATGCAAGCAGTGTCGTAACCAAAGCAACTGCTACGCTGGCTGTAGTGTTCATGATCCTTGCTCTAGTCGTAGCGTTTGTCAACAAGAGCCCGTCTCAAGACAAGCTGCTCGATTCGGTGAAGACTGAACAGGTTCAGCAGACAACTGACTGGTGGAAGACCTCAGAAACTCCCGCTAGCACCGTTGATGCTCCTGCCGCAACCAATTAGGTCGGCAGACGCCATTTGAAATTGACTGCCGACCGCATAGTATGCGGTCGGTATCTATTAGGGGATATCATATGAAAGTTTGTGTACTGTATGCTGCAGCCTCAAAAGATGGCCAGAAGATTCAAGCCATTGCCAAGGCGATCGCCGAAGGTGTCTCTTCCCAGGGACATCAGGTTGATATTATTGATATGAATCTCGATATGGGGAAAAAGGTCTCTTTCTACGATTACCTAATCTTTGGAACTGAAGCCACTACATTCTGGGGTGGAAAGCTTCCTTCGACTCTGTCCCAATTTCTCAGGACTGCAGGAAAAGTTTCCGGTATCCGCAGTATGGGCTTCATTTCGAAGGGTGGGGTGCGTTCCATGAAGACCTTGCAGGCTCTGATGAGGACAATGGAACATGAAGGGCTGTTCCTCAAGAAGAGTGAGATTGTCACAAAAGTTGATCATGCAAGGGCTGTTGGAAAACATTTGCAGATTTAATGTACTTTATCCCTAAATTCAGCTATTTTATACCTAAGCAATCTCTAGGAGTTTTTTAATGAAACGATTATTAGTACTGGTCATCACTGTCATATGTGCAAGCTCGATGCTTTTTGCAGCAACCATCGGCGCCCCTGCAGCAACGGTACGTCTTACCAAGACGACACCTATCCTTGTCTCTGACCTAGACGCTGAAGTTGCACGGTATCAGGCTAGTGCTGTCCAAAACGGTACCGATCCTGCCGCTGTCGATCCTTTGCAGGTCCTTAGCTTGCTGATCAACAACGAGCTGTTCCGCCAAGGTGCTGCCCGTGATGGTGTGAAGATCACCGATTCCATGATAGACCAGGCCTATGCTTCTCAGAAAACCAACATAGAGGCAAGTTATGGCCAGAAACTGACTGATGAAGAGTTCAAGCAAGTTATCAATGCGAACTTCGGAACAGTCGAGTCCTATAAGAAGATGATCGGTGAACAGCTGATGGTTGACAGCTATGTCAGGATGAAGAAAGCAGCGGAACTGAATAAGCCGATCTCGATCTCTGAGACTGAAATCTCCTCTTTCTATCGAAAAAACAAGACCCAGTTTGTCTCTCCCGAGACTGTCAAGCTCAGCCATATATTCATCCCTTATGTTGAGGATGAACAGGTCAATGCCAAGAACAAGGATACCATGATACGAGTTGCCCAGCAGCTACGTAGTGGTTCACTCTCCTTTGAGAAGGCAGTTGTAGAGTACTCACAGGATACCAGAAGCAAGACAAAGGCAGGGGACATCGGTTGGCTGACCATGGACGATACCCAGGCTCTCCAGGGTTTGGGCGATACCTTCTTTGATGTGGCTTTCTCCACGGAAGTGGGTGATACAAGTACTGTGGTGGAATCCAAGACGGGCTTTCATATCCTGAAGATTCTTGCCTATAACGAGACAAAGATTTTGGCTCTCGATGATCAGATCAACCCTGATACCACCACGACCATCCGTGATTATATCACCAGCCAGCTTACAGGAGCAAAACAACAGGAAGTCTACTACTCAGCCATCAATTCTTTGGTTGAAGATTTGCGCAAGAGTGCAAGCGTAAACATCCTGTATAAGAAATAACTATGAGAACACGACACAAAGCAAGGGAGCTTGCAATTCAGACACTCTATGCCTTGGATTTTAACAACTGTATGGCAAAAGAGCATATTCCCCAACACTTCAGCGGCATTTCTGATGCAGAATATGCTGAACTTGAGGAAGAGGTTAAATTGTATGCCCATTATCTGGTTCAGGGCACCATTGAGAACCTAGCCCAAGTGGACGAGCTTATTTCCCAGTTTTCGCTGAACCGTCCTTTGAATCGTATTGACATTGTCGATAGGAATGTCCTGAGGATAAGTGTCTACTGTCTCTTGTATGGGGATATCCATCCCCATATCATCATCGATGAAGCAGTGAAGCTTTCCCAGGATTTTTCAACGGAAGTGAACTACAAGTTCATCAACGGAATGCTAGATACGATGCAGAAGCAACTGTTTCCCCTAAAAGGAAAGACCGAGCATGATACGACTGAAAACCTTTGATCAGATAGAAAGGATTCGTGAGGCTTGTCACTTGACAGCGCGCCTCATGAATTCGCTGCCCTCCTTCATGGAACCTGGCATGTCGACCCATACGATAGACAAGTATTGTTATGACTTTATGGTCGCTCACAAGGTCAAGCCAGCATTTCTCGACTATGAGGGTTTTCCTGCCACAGCCTGCATATCCATCAACGAAGAGGTCATCCATGGAATCCCTTCCAAGGATAGGCTTTTGGAAGAAGGTGATCTTGTCGATATTGATCTGGGTATCAACATCAATGGCCATTTTTCCGACATGGCCAGGACCTTCATCATTGGCAAGACAAAAAAAGAGTGGGAAGACCTTTGTACTGTGACTGAGAAGTGTCTCTCCCTTGGTATTGAGGCAGCTGGCCAGAAAGGTGCTCGGATTCAGGATATCAGCTCCGCTGTGTTCAAGCTTGCCAATTCCAGAGGCTACGGTGTCGTACGCGACTACTGTGGACATGGGGTAGGGCTTGCAGTCCATGAGGAACCCTCTGTACCTAACTATGTGAGTTCCTATATGCCCAACCCACGCATTCGCGAGGGAATGGTATTGGCTATCGAACCTATGATCAACCTTGGGACGAAGAATACCCGTACCCTTGAGAATGGTTGGACCGTAGTCACAGCTGATGGAAAACCCTCTGCACATTTTGAAGATACCATTGCCATTACCAAGGATGGTTTGGAAATACTAACCGTTGAATCATAACTGAGGAGAGCAAAGGTGAATAAAGAGTTCATATCTGGAGATACAATTCGGGACAGTGCCCTGAAACTTGCTCACAAGATGTATGTTGAGGATCATTTCATACCGGATATCATCTATGCTTCCTTGCGTGGTGGAGCCTATATGGCAAATGTCTTCAGCGAGTACTATAAGATGGTACGCATCCGTGAAAAGGGCAGGCCTGTCTTCTATGCCGCTGTCGTTGCACGTTCGTACGGGTATCTCAGAAGTCAGACAAATGTCATGGTAGATGGGTGGACCTACTCCCCAGAACACCTTAGGACAGGGGATAAGATCCTGGTAGTCGATGATATCTTTGACACGGGAAAGACCGTCAATGCCCTGGCAGAGATCATCATGAACAAGGGCATTCCCCGCGAAGACCTCAAGATAGCGGTCTATGACTACAAGGTACCCCTGTACAAGCAGGAGGATCCTCTTCCTATCCAACCGGACTATTATTGCAGGAAACATGTGCTCAATAGTGCTGAGGACGAGCAGTGGATACATTACCACTGCCATGAGTTCCTTGGACTCACTTCCAGTGAGATAGACGAACAGTTCACCGACGTTGAGGTGCGGGCTATCTTGCACGAAGCGCGAGGGGACAATTTGAACTAGATGCAAGGACGGCCGAAAGGCCGTTTTTGTCTTTCCTATGCACGGCTCGCAAAGAACTGATGAGATGGTTGCTGAAGCCTTACCTCTGTATATATGTGATGAAATCAAGGACTTTCTCAGGATGGGGACTACCTTCGGGTATGATCATATACAGGGGAATGGTCCCCGTGAATCGGGAAAATCCCAGGTCCAGCTTGAAGAATCCCTCGATCCCTTCATGTGATAGGCTGGGATGAAGGTACCGCTCAAGGCCTTTGAGAAGCATCTGGTCCCTATCTTCCAACACACTGGAGAAATCTCTCATGGAAAGGCTTGAGAGATAGTGGTCAACCACAAACTCGGGTCCGATGAGAAAATCAAGCTCCTTTGCAGCCATATACGCATAGATCTTTGCCATACTCGCCTCAATGTAGTGGTCCGCCTTGCCCAATTGCACATAGAGCGAGTCATCAAAGACCACTGTCTCGTTACGGTCCAGATCAAGGTAGGCACTGAAGCCAGATGTGAGGCTCTTCTCATCAAAGAGTTGCTCCTCATCATTGGCGATGAAGCCTTGCAGGACAAAGGTCTTTGTACTGCGATGTGCCACATCTCCCAGATAGAACAGAAAGAGCGATATGGCTACCAACAGCACAAGAGCCCACCTGTAGTAGGTATCAAGGTACTCTACCTTTTTCCAAAAGCTCATGTGATGCAGTTTCTCTTTCTCAGCTTTCCAGTCCATTTCCCCTATACCCCTTTCAAGTTCACTATGATACACTTCTGAGGACAAAACGAAAAGCCGAGGTGGTGCTGTGCATGGCTATGATCTCCCTATTTGACCCAGAAAACAGTTTTTGGTCCTTTCTCAATCGAATCTACAATCTCGCATTTGCAGGTTTTTTGTGGTTTCTGACCAGTTTGCCTCTCATTACCATAGGGGCAAGCACTACAGCCCTCTACTCCTATGCTTTCGCTGTTACCGGTCAAAGGGATGGCTATGTGGCAAAATCCTTCTTCGCCTCCTTTCGGAAAAACTTTGTCAAGGCAACTGTTGTATGGATTGGCATGCTCTGCATATTTGGATTTCTTCTCTTTGATGCCTACCTTGCCTCGACGGGAGATACCTTGGTTTCAAAGGGTATGTTTTTTCTGATTCTTGCTGTTGCCGTCATTGTAGCGATGATTTCAGTGCATGCATTTCCCTTTCTCTCCCAATGGGATCTTTCATACAAGGAAATGGCTGTACGCATCTTTTGGGTTGGGGTAGGGACTCTTCCCATTTCCCTCACGTTACTTGTTGTCAACTTGGTATGTTTCCTATTGATATATGCCTTCCCTCCAGCTGCTCTTTTTGTCCAGGGTTTTGTGGCGGCGCTGTGTGCTCTCTTCCTGCAAGCCTCATATGCTAATGTACAAAACATGAATGATTTGTGACTATATCTGCAGTAAATTAGAGTTTTTGCTTAATTTTGTTGAACTTTTTTGATTGTTTGTGCACATTTTATCAAATAAGTACCACTGTTTTGTGTTGAATTAATTTGACTTACACCTAGAGGGGTCCTAGACTATATGATGAATTAATCAACAAAAAATGGAGGTTGATCAATGAAAAAAAGCATAATGCTTGTTTTTTCGCTTCTCGTTGTCTGTTCTTTGGTTTTTGCTGGCGGTGCCGGTGAAAAGGCCCAAGTCGCTCCTGCTGCTACAGTTTCGTATGCGGTAACCGAGCCCATCACCATCGAGTGGTGGCATGCCCTGGAACAACAGTATTGGCCGTTGGTAGAGGAAATTGTCGGTGGATTCAACACTTCCCAGGATCTCATTACAGTAGATGCCAAATATATTGGGAACTATGCAACTGTCAATGAGACGTTGGTAGCGGCTCATGCGGCAGGATCCGGGTTACCAGCCCTTACCGTCGCCAATACCCCTTATGTTGCGGAGTATGGCAAGGGCGGTCTTTGTGAGGACCTCAACCCGTATATCAAGGCTACCGGGTATGACATTGATGACTTCGGTGAAGGACTCATTGTGGCAACAACCTACGAGGACAAGCAAGTGACCCTTCCATTCCTCATCTCCACACAGGTCATGTATTACAACAAGACCATGGCAGACAAGGAAGGTATTGTGATTCCTGCCAAGTTCTCTGACATGGAAGCTTTTATGGCCAAGGCGACCCAAAAAGGCCCCGATGGCAAGACCACCCGTTGGGCAACCATCATCCCAGGTTGGGACCAGTGGTACTTTGAGCCTTTCTACCTCAATAATGGGGTCAAGATTGTCAATGATGACCGCATGACCACAGACCTCGGCGGACCGGCATCTGTAAAGCTCACAAAGGAACTGCAAAGTTTTGTGAATAAGGGATACACCTACTGGGCCTCAGGAACGAGCGCATCTTCAACGATGAGGCAGAACTTCATCGACCAGAAGACCTTCTCGGTTATCCACACCAGCAGCCTGTATAACACCTACAAGAATTTGGTGAAGGATTTTGAAGTTGGCATGGCATGGCTTCCTGGAGGCGCAACCAAAAAGAGTGAGATCGGCGGAAGTGTCCTTCTGATCCCAGCAAAGAATGACCAGGCAACCAAAAATGCAGCTTGGGTATTCCTGCAGTATCTAGTCGGTAAGGATGTGAACATGACTTGGGCAGATGGGACTGGGTATATCCCAACCAGAAACTCCGTCCTCTCTTCACAGGCCGGAGCTGATTTCCTCAAGAGAAAACCCGCCTTCAAGGCAGTGTTTGACAATCTTGATGAGATTAACCCCAGAATCCAGCATGCGGGTTGGAATCAGCTTGCAACTATCTGGAGATCCTATCTTGACCAGATCATGATCGAGAACTCGAATGTCGAAATCCAGCTGAAGAACATGGCTGAAGAGATCGACGAAGTCCTTGCCGATTCTGAATAATGTATTTTCAGTGCCGTCCGGCTCAGTCCGGACGGCATTGATATCAAATACCATTGCAATTTTTTGTCATGAAAGGAATGTGTGCCCATGATGCCATCTCTATTCAGAAAAAAATCAAAACAAGCGGGGGACTTTGCGACAGTACTGCCTGCGCTTTTCTTTTTGGGCCTGTTTGTCTACTATCCTGTTGTCCAGGTGGTGAGGATCAGCTTTACCAACTGGAACCTCATCAATGACTCGTACAAGTATGTCGGGCTGAAGAACTGGATTTGGCTGTTCCAAGGTTCAGGAACGAAATACCTTCTGAACTCGCTGAAAGTTACTGCCCTCTACACCCTTGGTGAACTGTTTGTCACCATTGTAGGTGGCCTCATGCTTGCCATGATCTTCAACAAGCTTGCAGCTTCTTTCTCCGTCATGCGAGCTCTGGTATTCCTTCCCAAATATATTGCCATGTCTTCAGCTGCTGTCATTTTCCTGTGGATCCTCAATACGGACAATGGTATTCTCAACTTCATCATCATGAAGATGGGTGGTGAAAAGGTGAACTGGCTTGGTGATAAGAGTCGTGCGCTGCTCTCTATCCTAATGCTGACAGGCTGGAGGACCATCGGCTATGGGATGATGATCTATCTCGCTTCGATGAGAGGGATAAGCACCAACTATTATGAGGCTGCCTCTATCGATGGTGCAAGCAAATGGAAACAGTTCACTAGGATAACACTCCCTCTGCTCTCTCCAACCACTCTTTTCCTGTTCGTAACAACGTTCATCTCAGCCATGAAGGTGTTCCAGTCAGTTGATGTCATGACCAGCGGAGGTCCCTACAGATCAACTGAAGTAATCGTATTTATGATATACAAGTATGCTATGGAGGACTTTAGGATGGATCGGGCATCCACTGTAGCAGTATTCTTCTTTATCATCCTCCTCATTATCACAGCAGCTACAATGAGAGTCTCAAACAGGAGTGTGAATTATGACGTCTAATGATTCTACTGTAACTGCATTCAATGAAAAGGCGATGGTGCTCAACAGGAGAGCCCTGACACGTAAAAAGATGCTTACCGTCGGCCAGTACCTCCTCGCTGTACTTGTGACCCTGATCATGATATTCCCCCTGTACTGGATGCTTATCACTTCGGTCAAGTCCCAGCAGGAAGTATTGCGCGCCCTACCTACGTTCTGGCCTAGGGAATGGCATTTTGAGAACTATAAGAATGTATTTCAGCGTGTGAATTTCAGCAAGTACTACTTCAACACCACTGTCATGACGATAGGTATTCTCTTCAGTCAGGTCGTGACTGGAGTCCTTGCCGGTTATGGATTTTCCAAGGGCTCATTCAAGGGAAAGAATTTCCTGTTTGTTGTTGTCCTAGGAGCTCTGATGATCCCATTACAGGTCACGTTTATTCCCCTGTACATCATGTTCGCCAATTGGAAGCTGACCGATACATTCTTGGGCCTCATCCTTCCCTTGGCTGTTTCCCCTTACTATATCTTCATGATGAGACAGGCATTTCTCTCAGTCGACAACAGCTATGTGGAAGCGGCACAGATTGATGGCATGGGAAGACTTGGAATCATAAGCCGCATATTGGTTCCGATGACCAAGTCCACACTGATAACCATCACACTGGTAACCTTTACCGATGGGTGGAACAGCTATTTCTGGCCCAAGATCATAGCAAAGAATGAGGTGAGGCGAGTCTTGACCGTTGGTCTTGTACACTTGCGCAACACCTTTGCAGGACTGGACACCATGAACAACCATGAGATAATGGCAGGGGCTGTTATGGCTGTGCTGCCTGTTGTCATACTTTTCTTCATATTCCAGAAGTACATGCTTACCGGATATGAAAAGACTGCAATGAAATGAGGGCGTACAGATGATTACATTTGCACATAGGGGCCTGAGCGGTGAGTATCCAGAGAATACGATGCTTGCTTTTCGGAAGGCGTACGAGTGCGGTTGTGAAGGCATAGAACTGGATGTCCATCTTTCTAGGGATGGGCACCTTGTCATCATTCATGACGAGAGCGTGGACAGGACTACCGACAATACAGGGTCTGTAAAGGATTTTCTCCTAGCTGAGCTCAAGAGCA
>CAXXCW010000025.1:0-1790 GCA_963662725.2 uncultured Sphaerochaeta sp. | reverse complement strand
GGACCGTTCCATATACCAAGAATGTATCTGGAAGCCTGTGAAATCCTTGATGGGTTGAGACAGTAGACGGTATGGCGGAGGTTTTTACCTCCTTCCTGTTTTATACATGTTTGCAATGTTAGGACGAATAGAGTGGGGGCTTCTTATCTGGAAGGCCCTCCCTGTCATTATATACTAAGACCGAGTTTTGGACAGGAGATTAAAAAATTAACGAATGTTTGCTACCTTATAGAAAGGAGCAAACAAGATGGGAAGGAACAGGAAAACATTCACGGATTCTTTCAAGAAAGAAGTTGCGCTTGAGGCTTTGAAAGAGCGGAGCACCGTTAATGAGATTGCTGCAAAGTATGGGATTTCCGCCAGCATGGTGTCAAACTGGAAGAAACAATTTCTTTCTGGAGGCTTTTCCAAGGAAGTAAAGCAACTGAAGAAAGAGCTTGCTGAAGCCCAACGAAGAATTGAGGAAACCTATCAAGAACTCGGGAAGACCAAGATGGAGAACGAGATCCTGAAAAAAAAAGCGAATTTATAGGGGCAGACCCCTGTGCCCTGGTGGATCCCCTGCTGGCAAGGCCTTTGGGAAAGGAGAGATCCTACACCCTGTCCATTTGCAGGCAGTGCCAGCTTCTGGGAGTCCCCCGTTCCTCCTATTATTACTGGAGAGACCATCATGAGGAGCAGGAACGGCTCAGACAGGAGTTTTTTGCAGAGGAAAAGGATTTTGCAGAGTTAGTGATGAACAATTGGGTGGAACTTCCTGTCTATGGTTACCAGAAAATGGCCCGTCACCTACAGAAGAAAGGACATCCAGAGGCGACGGAGAAACGGGTAAGGAGGGTCTACAGCCAACTTGGGCTGCAGGGATTGGTTCCCAAGTTCAAGACCACCAGGAGTTCCAGACGGAAGGAAGGGAAGTTCCCCTATCTGCTTCGGAACAGAGAGATACGGTATGTCAACGAATGTTGGAGTAGCGATATCACTTACATCAAACTTCCGGGAGGGATGGTCTACTTCACCGCGGTGATCGATCTCTTCAGCCGCAAGATTCTTTCCTGGAGGCTCAGCAACACAATGGATACCATCTTTTGCATCGAATGCGTGATGGAGGCAATTGAAATGTATGGGATCCCCGCCATTTTTAATACAGACTGCGGATCTCAATACACTAGCAAGGAATTTGTCTCAATGCTACAGAGCTTTGGGATTCAGATAAGCATGGATGGAATCGGGAGATGTTTGGACAATATTTTCATTGAGAGAACCTTCAGAACTTTGAAATATGAATGCATCTTTCTCCATGACTATGCAACAATGACAGAACTCTCTGATGGATTGAAAGTTTTTGTAGGGTTCTTCAACCAGGAAAGGCTTCACCAAGGATTGGACTACCAAACACCAGATGAAGTGTATGAAGCAGGATGTTTCCCCGATAGGGAAATCGATAATCAGGTAGCATAGGAATATTCGTTATTTTTCATGATACCTGTCTTGACAGAGGGCTTAGCTCCTTATGTATAGAGATGACTATGAGAATCCATGGATTATAGAAAAATCTAGGTAGACATCCAAGGAAACCGGAGATAAGGCACAACAGCAACGACAGAAGATATTCACGTTTTTAGAAACAATAGATTCTATCAGCAACAAACAGGTGTGTATTTTGCTAGGACTCAATAGAAGCCGCGCTTATGGCCTCCTTTCTCATATGGTTTGTGAGTCTCTCTTGGTGGCAGAGGGAGAGAAAAGGGGCGTAGGTATCGATTAAGGTAGCAAAGTAAACCGGAGAATTT
>CAXXCW010000024.1:0-16482 GCA_963662725.2 uncultured Sphaerochaeta sp. | reverse complement strand
GTCAACCAAGTTCGCTCGATGAAAATATTGTCTAAACATCTGCCGATTCCATCCATGCTTATCTCAATCCCATACCCCTGCAATGCTCCAATGAATTCATTGCTGCAGAATTGGGACCCGCAATCGGTGTTAAAGATGGCCGGGACCCCATATCTGACGACGGCTTCGTGCAGGCAATCAATGCAGAACTCTGTCTTCATCGTCTCACTCAAGCCCCAGCTTAGGATCTTCCTGCTGTACAGATCAATGATGGCGGTAAGGTAAACCATCCGTCCGTCAAGCTTGATGTAGGTGATATCCGTTGCCCAGACCTGGTTGACATATGCAATGGTCTTTCCCCTGAGCAGATACGGGTACTTCTTGAATTTCCCTCTTGGGTGGTCTCGTGGTTTTGAACTTGGGTCTAAGTCCTTTGAGTCCCAGCCTTTGATACATGATCCTGACCCGCTTCTCTGTAGCCTCGGGATGACCGGATCGCAGCATGTAATGGCTTCAGTTTCGGTATCCATAGGTGGGATGAGCCTGCCATGCGTCCAATACCGCAGTGGCAAAAAAGAGTTCACTATCTTTCTTCGCATCCAGCTGCCTCTGGCGCTCTTCCCTCACGGATTGTTCCTGATGGGCCTTCCATCTATAATAACTGGCACGGTTTATCTTCAGCAGCCTGCACTGGTCGGCGATGGACAGCCCGATGCCGGTTGCCTGGAGCTCGAGGGCGATTTCCTCGTCCACGAGCTCGTACAGCGTCAGTCCTTTATGTTCAATTTTTTTTTTAGGATTGCGACCTCAAGCTGGTGCTTCCCCAGTTCGATGAAGGTCTCTTCCTGGATTTTCTTGCTTTCCTCCAGCTCCTTGCGGAGTTTCTGCAGTTCTTTGCTGAACTCCCCGTTGAGGAATGCTTTCTTCCAGGTCGTCACCATGCTCGGGGATATCCCGTATGCAGTCGCTAGTTCTGCCACCGGTGTCTTTTCCTTGAGAGCCTCGACCGCTACTTCTTTTTTGAACGATTCGCTGTAAGTTTTCCTGTTACGTCCCATTTTCTGCTCCGTTTTCAACGGTAACAGCAATTCGTTATTTTTGCACCTCCCTGTCTCAGTTCATGGTCTTATTATACTTTCACGGTCACAACGGGCACCATATTCGACAACCACAAGATACCCATAAGCGAATGGGTGGATTATCTGCTCGGCTTGTTCAGGATGCAGAGCTTCAACTCAGTATCGAAATCAAACAGAAACAGCGACACAACAACGAATTACTGGACATCCAAACTCTGCCTTACACTCAGGGGGATACCAAGATACTATTGTTCTCAGGGGAAAAGCTTACATCGATGAGACCTTCTACAAGCTGAGGAAAGAAGATATCCAGATGAAGGAGGATGGGCTGCAGTATCGTGGTCTATCACGAAACCAGATATCTGCATAGGGATAGGATGCGATCTCTCCAGCCATGTTTTCTGTACCATCGAGGGGAACGGAAAGACATCCTCCAAGAAAACGTTGGAGGCATTCCTTCATCATATCGAGCCAGGGACAACCCTTGTCCATGATAGAGAGAAAAGCCATGACAGTCTGGTGAAAGACCTGCACTTGGTGAGTGAAGCTCATAGCTCGAAGTCGCTCAAAGGCTTGCCTGACAAGGAAAATCCAATGAACGAAATCAACCAGCGCTGTCGACAGCTCAAGCAGTTCCTGAACTCGCATTCTGGTTTTGACAGAGCCAATCTCTCTGATTACTTGAACCTCTTTGCTTTTATTGTCAATCCTCCCAACGACCCGTACAAAAGATTGAAATTCTACTCAACAGGGTTTTCGAAAACCCTATTTCGCTCAGTTACAGAGAGAAATACTCAAACTAACGCTCTATTTGCAGTTGGCAACCAACACTGTGCAAAAGAGGGTTTTTATTATTTAAATTATAGTCGAGGTTTAATTTCACCACTTAAAATCAAGATAAAAAACTCATAAAGGAAGTTTATCTTTAGCCATAAGGTCATATATTTCATACCAAACTTTTCCAGCTGTATTTTTGTCAAATCCAAATTCTTTTACTTTTTGATCGCCGCTAATTCTTTGAGTATTTATATTTCTTAGAGCAATATTTGCCCATTCCTCTGACGAGGAATTAAGACTTATAAATTGAAAATTTGCTGCAATCTTTGCCTCTCTCGGAACCACATCCGTTGTCAGACACGGCAGTCCGGAGCATTGGACTTCTAATAACGCTAAACTCAAACCTTCAAACCGAGTTGGCATAATAAAAACATCCATCCCTTGGAGTAATTTATCAACATCACTTCTTGTTCCTAAAAAATATACGACATCGGATAAACCTAATTTGGCTACCTTATCGACAACCATATGTTTTAACGGACCATCTCCTACTAATACAAGAGTCGAATCTTTATATTTCATATGTATTTCATGGAAAATATCTATGAGAAATTCATAGTTTTTCTGATATTGTATCCTGCCACTGTTCCGACAACAAAGCTTTTTTCATCTACTTTCCATACCCTTCTAACTTCTTCCCTAACTTGTTCATTGTATTTATATTTCTCCGTATCAATACCATTCTTAACAAAAAGGAAATTACTATGTTTGCCAAAGAGTTCATAACCAGCTCCATATGAACATGCCAAACGACGGCACGGAAAAATATTAAAAAGCAAACGTCCAATAACTTTTAAAAAACTTGAGTGAGGATAATTATCATAATGCGAATGAGCTATTGCTTTACAATGCTTTACCATCGAACAAGCAATTATAGGAATAATACCTGCAAATCCAATTTGCGAATGGACAATATCATAATTACCTGAGATAAATATTTTACGATAGGTATTAATGGCACTAACTATCCCCTGCTTTTTAATTCTTGAAATTTTAAAAATCTCACATCCACGCGCAATAAAATGGGCTTCCCACTCGTTTGATGATTCTTCAAAGTATAGAAACATCGATTTTATATTTTCTTTTATCTATGCTATCCAGAGTATTAAGTATTAGGCTTGACACTCCTCCTGCTGCAAGACTGCTGGTAATTATTAAAACTTTAATCATCTTGTATTCCTTTCTGGTATATCTTACTTTTCTATTTAAATAAGGGAGCAATATAACAACTTTATAAACTATATTTATTGACTCATTTTCGCATGAGGTGCATTAAACGCTGACATAATATAGAAATACATTTTTGCCCCAAAATAGAAAATTATTACATTCCATAAAGCAGTACTTTCAAAAAAAACCTGCACGGGTGAAAAAGTATAAGCGTGAATATAAAAACGCGAGAATAAACATCGATGAAAAATCCTTTATAAAATAAAACTCTTTATATAGCTTCTTATTAAATTCATTTATCAAAAAAGCAAGAATAATGGGGGAAAATATTCCAAATAACATATGTCCCTCTGCTAAAAATCCATATGTACTAGTGTGATAGAGTAACCGTATTTGGCTGATATAAAGGTCGCCAAAATTCTTGGTAGAATCCATAATAACCTTTGCCAGGAAAAAAGGCTCTTGGCAGTGGAGTAAAAATGAAACTTCTGACTTTAGAATAGATATATGCAGGTGTCCAGTCAAAATCTTGGAGGACATTTGCTGAAAAAAATGCCTCTTGTGCATATTCTATAATCATGCTAATAAGAGCGGGTATTGTCGAGATCCTTGGGGAATCTGTTTTTTGCATTATATAGAAAGAAGTAAGAGTAGCAATTGAAATTAAGGTTATGACTCCTAACATTTTTATAAAATTCTTTTTTATATGAACTCTTCGATTTTTTTCTTTTATCAAGATTAAAAAAATCAAACCAACTAATAGACTAGTCTTACTACCACCAGCAATATTCATTGATAGTGCTAGGAAAAGTAAAATAAGAGAACTGGCAGTTTTTCTTTGAAAATAATAAGATATTGATATATATACTAATAATAGTTTGGATAATTCTGCCAACCATGTTAACGGACCCAATCCTGATCTCAAATATGTGTAATTTCTTGGATGAATTATCCTATTTATAAAAACAGTGCTATCAAACCCAACTCTAGCTAGTTCAAGAAATATATAACCTGAAAAATAGTATTATCCAACTTAATATAACAAAGCTTCTGGTCAGTCTAACGACTTTGATATCTTTTTTTAAATAAGTCAACCTCTTGTCTATTTTACGTCTTATACCAGAAAAAGATATGAAATTTATTATTGTATATAAATAGTAAAATACCCTTAATTCATTAACTAGCCCTTGTGCTGTGTCAGGTTTTAAACGCGAAAAATAATTAAAAAATTGGGCATTACCATAAAACAATACTGGCATCAGATATATATATATCATTGAGATTTGAAAAATAAAATATGGAGACAACAAAAATATATTTTTCTTTTAAAATAATTTTTTCTGCAAATATTGCAATTAAACTTACAAGCAATAAGTCAATTCCCATTGGATATTCCTTTTGAATTTAACTAATACTAACCAATATAACTTTATAATATTTATTTCTTAGAATACTTTTCTTAATTTTTTGGTCAAGATGTTTGAAAAAACTCCCCCATCTTCGTTAAAAACTCTTGTTCATCTTTATTGGCTTCAGTTAAATACAAATCACAGGATTCATAAAAGGACTTCCAATTAATATTCTTATAATATCTCCATAAACGATCAACTACATTGGGATCGCTCTCGTCAAAAGAGAAACCAACACCATATTTGAGAATTATTTCCTCGGTATAAGTATTCGGGCAAGCTAGAATCGGCATCCCAAACTGCAAGGCAAAATATAAACGATTCGATAGAGCATAATCCAGATGAGGCACTCCATGGCCAAAAAGATTATTACAAATATCAGCCTGATAGAAAAAATCAGAGCTTTCAGATTTTTCATATCTTCCTTTTAATATTACATTATTAATCTTTTGTTCATAAATAAAAGGATATAAAGACTCAGCTCCTTCACCAATAAAACTCAGAATGAATCTATTATCATTCGAGAATATATTTATAATTTTTTTAAAGAATGAGATAAACCGAATTCCACCGATACACATAATCTGAAATGGGGACATCTTGGTCACGATTTCTATTTCTATATTTAAACAATAATTCTTGTGAAACTGGAGTAAAATTGTGAGAGATTAAATACTTACCTTTCGGTAAGAAACTCTTAAACGCAGGAGAAGTTAATGAAATACGGCCTGAATGTGATATTAATAGCCTCATAACTAAAGAAAAGAAAATATTTTCTTCAGCAACATAATCCCTTATATCGAGAACATACCTTCCCTTATAATTAAAAATTAAGACATCAGCAAACAATACTGCCGTTTGTGTAGGTAGTACAATTATTCTTTCATACCTTTTATTTTTTAAAATCTTTAGAACGAATCGACGAAATCCTAAATAGGCTTTAACTTTTTGTATTCTTGTTAAATCATCGGAGTATAAGGCATTATAAGAATAAATGTTATCGGCATTGCATGTTTCCTCTATTCCAAAACGATTCCAAGTATATAAATCGAAACCTGTTTTGCAGTACACTTTCGTATTTAAACAAGTTATTTATAAATGAAATATTTCTTACAGTTATAAAGCCCACTTTATTTTCTTGCTGCATATTTTAACTCTAATTATTTTTCTAGTTCAATATTATTTATCCATCCAAAATGAGGTTTGTACTTTAAGGTATCCTTATATTTAATTTTATCAACAGATATATTCCACAATTCATTCGTACTTACCACTTCAATCTCTTCTGGTTTGATCTGTACAAGTGGATAATCCTTAATACAGTATGATTTAGCTATTGTCGGAATTTTTCTATAATCAAATCCCATTATTGTAGCTGCAACTGTATCGGTATATACCGGATTAGTCCCAGCTATTATCACGCCGGAAAACTTAGGATCAGGTTCCATCGGGCCTTTACCCTCACCACCAATAATACCATCTATTAGGGCAAAATATTTTCTTTGTGGGACATCGTGCATATTTCCATTTTTATCTGCATATAAAACTATTTTATTCAGGTCCAATACAGCTCGCCAGATTGTATCGTTTCCGTACCAAGCCCCATTACGAATCACATCTGATTGAGGCTGTCCAAAGAATAGTCCAGCTATCTTTTTTATAAGAATAAATGGGTAATTAATGACTGGATTTTTAGATTTAAGAAGCGAAAGTGCTATAGCTTTCAAATTGCTCTCACTATTTGTTCGTCTGCTTTCTTTTTGAAATTTATCACCATTAGATTTTGGGGAACCAATAGTATGATGAGGGATAGAATTTTTTATAACACAAGTACCTACAAGGTTTTTTAAACAAGCAGTCATCCCTGCAAGCTTATGAGTTTTTAATTTTGGAAGATTTATAAATAAATCACACTGTAAAACTGTATTAGATATTACATATATGTTGTCTTGTTCGTTATGATATTGTTTTGTTTCCTGCATATCATAATCTGCACCATAATACTCTTTGTTTTGTTTTTTAAAAAATTCACTACATCTAGTAAGATTAATTTTTGTATACCCTCTTGGATCTCCGATCAATTTTTTACGTTTCACAATAATTCCTTGCTTATAGAACCATCGTTCTTCTCGAAGATCAAAACAACTAATCTTGATTTTTGTTTTTGCTTGGAATTCTTCCACTAATTCAGTTAAGTGAACACGTTTAATTATTTCCTCCCAATCTGAATCTGTTTGAGGAGCATCAACTATATTTATCTCACCTTCTTCTTTTAAATTTAAAATCGCCCTCTCCAAAACAAGGCGAATTATTTCTGTATGTGTGATGATATATTCCCATTCAGCAGTTTTCAATAAATGAGATTCCTTCACAAAGTTTGGTTTAATCACGATGTTATCACCTGGTTTTATTAACTCATCTAATTGCTTCAGTAAAAAATCTGCATCAAGCTTACCTTTTTTATTTAGCACGGAATAATCAGGAGATTGTTTATAAATATAAACACGGTTGTCCATTTGTTCCTCCGGTTAGTCTTTGATCTCCGATATAACAAAACGAATTTTCCCATTTCCTGTACGAGGTATTTCGTTCAGATAATTTATATCTATCCTAATCTCAGGTAATCGTTGTTTAAACTCACTCAACATCTGTCTTTCATCGACAGTAGAATACCTAGAGTTCTTCACTATATTAACTTGAATATAATTGACATTTTTCTGAACAATCTGAGCTTCGCGAATATTCATTAAATCTTTGAAAAATATGATCTAGCCTTCCAACTTTCACTCCGTTTGATAGCACAATATAATCCTCAATTCTGCCATCTAGAGATATGACCATTCGTCCAGTTGTAGTCGATATAAAGTTTGCTAAATCATTAGTTCTATACCGTAGAAAATGGCATAGCGTAATTAGTCAAACAACTACCAATTACTTCATGACTTCCAGTGTTTTCTTTGGGAAACGAACTCTACTGCAGCAAAGTCTTCATCTACACGCATTTCATGTTTCTGATTTTCTGAAAAGTTAGCTACAGCTTCACTTAATCCGTAGTGCTGATAGGGATATACACCAAAGGCCTTATAGATTTTTTCTTTTTGCGAATCAAGTAGATTTTCTGCACCGATAGTCACGTATTTAATATTCAATTGTATTTCGTGGCGCAATAAGTATTCTGCCAGAAGACTTATTGATGAAGGGTATCCATGAATCCATGATATTTTATTATTTTGTAAAGCATAGACATAATCTAATAAGTTTCTTTCGCTCATATGGTAAGTGCTTAAATACAAGATATTATTCGGCCTATTCCACCGATAGAATGGTGGACCAAGTTGGCTTATTGGAATAATGCTCCGTCCTCCAAACTGACCACAAAGTGTACCGTATCGCAGACCCAATGCTTTTCTATACCTCCACCAAACAGCCCACTGTTCGGAGATAGCCTCTGGTGTTGTCTTGAATACAAATCCGCTTCCTGTTGTTCCGCTGGTATGCGCGGTGACCATTGCCTTATTTGGTATTGCAGTAGAAAGAAAACTGTCTGGATTGGCATTTACGATATCTTTTGTCAGTATCGGCAGTACTTTTAAATCTTCCAGTGTTTTTATACTTTTAGGGTTTATACCACCGTCATTAAAAAGTTTTCTGTAATATGGAACAGTGTCGTAACAATGATGGATCATTTGGCGCAGGCGTGCGTCTCGGAAATCGCAAATTTGTTCATATGACCATCTTGCACGGTTCTCATATTCAGAAAGGAAACGCCAAAAATTTTTGCTGTATCGTGTTTGCTTGATTCGGCTACCTTCGTAGTAACAAGCAAGATTTTGGCCCCATATTGGAAGCCGATTATATATGGTCATTTTGTCCATTTACTTCATCCCTTTGATAATCATCCTGTGACTCACAAAAGCATCTTCTATGGCATCGTTCTTTGCTTTTCCAGTTATCACTGCTGAAATATACTTATATTCATCAGCAATGCCTTTGTCCTGCCTGAGCTTCACTCTCGTCGCCTTGATACTCCCATATCTGTGGAGGCTGATATAGTTATTGAGCTCAAAGACAGAACCATTGGAAAACACCCTGAGTTGTTCTTTTGGATATTTTTTGCTCCCCATTGATGTATAGACAATATTAGCCACGGCTCCAGACGCAAAGCGCATTGTGATAAGTGCATTATCCTTCTTTGGGAATGCTTCGTTATCAGCATAAATAATGTTCAGCGACTCTAGCTTGCTACCATCAAGATATTGAATTGTATCAACAAAATGACAAGCTTCACCGATAATGCGTCCTCCCCCGATGGATTGATCCTGTGTCCAGTGATCATTGAGAATGAAACCAGCGTTGACGATATAGTCATATACGGCGGGGACCTTATCCGTAGACAGTGTTTCTTTTATCTTACACACCAGCGGTGCGTATCGTCGATTCATACCACAGAAAAGCTCACTACTTGACGCAATATATGCTTTTTCGATTTGTTCTAACTCGACCAGCGTCAGACAAAGGGGCTTCTCACAATATACATGCTTGCCAGCCTCCAAAGCTTCGATAACAAACTTAGCATGGGTATTATGATTAGTTGAAACTACAATCAAATCAATATCATTATCAGTCAACAAATCTTTATATTCATTAGTGGTATAATCAAAGGGGTAAGAGGCATTAACCTGGGCTGCTCCAATTCCACCTGTAGTAGACAATCCTTTAAAGTGAAATAGACCAGTTCTTTTCATTTCGGGGAGCATGGTGTTTTTTGTGAAATTCCCAGCGCCAATTATGCCAACACTTACCGCATTGTTTTTAATTCTTTTATTTGATTTTATTGCTGCCCTTTTCGTCGAGATATTTGAATCCCATTTCTCCGTATTATCCGAATACTGTAGAAGAACTCCAATATAAGGTTCTTTTTTTATGTTTGTGGTAATAAGCTCATAAGCGTCTTCTGCTCTCTCAAAAGGGATAACATGAGTAATAAGATTTGCAAAATCAACTCTTTTACTAGAGATCAAACGTACAAATTCTTCTATATTCCTACCTTCTGTAAATCGTACATATCCTATTGGTAAATCAATCCCTTTTTCTTCATAATCACTCTGATACCTACCAGGACCATATGAACGAGCTATTTTGAAGGAAAGTTCCTTCTCATAATATGGACGGCGATCAATATTCATTTGTGTAACACCAATCATACAGATAATCCCACGATCGCGCACAATAGCTGCTGCCAAGTCCATCGGTTGATTACTATTTGCAGCTGCAGTAATTATTACCTTATCAACGCCTCTTCCTTTAGTCAGAGAGTTAGTGAGTTCCTTTGCATTATCATCATCAGACTTGATAAAGGCTTTTAGTATCGTACCTGGTTGAGATTTATCAACTATATCATAGGCAATAACATCACATCCGTATGCATGAAGGATTCGAGAGGTGATATGTCCCAATAAACCTAAGCCAATAACACCTATAGTTTCTCCAGGGATGATTTCAGCCTGATGTATTCCTTCGAGGGCAATCCCCCCCAAGGCACATAGTGCATATTGTTGAATATCATTTTTTCCTTCAGGAATTTTTGCTATTAAATTTTTATTTACTCTATTAACTTCACTGTGGTAAGCCTGGCCAACCATAGCCACATAATCCCCAACAGCAACCTCAGTAGCACCCTTACCGCAAGAAACAATCTTCCCGACTCCAGAATAGCCCATGGGCATTGGTTCTTTCAATCTATTAAAAGCCGATTCGACCGTAGTAACCAAACCATCTGTAGATATTTTTTCAACAACTTTTTTAACTTGATCAGGACGCTCAATAGCTTTTTGGATGAGATTCTTACCACCGAACGAAGTTAGGCTTCTCTCAGTCCCAGCGCTAATGACAGAGTACTCAGTCTCAACTAGTACAAAATTATCTTTAACTGTCGGAGCAGGAGTCTCGATCAGTTTCACAGAACCATCGTTGACCATTAAAAAAAGTTGTTTCATACTACACCTTGATTTTCTAAAATATCCGCAATTCTCTTACAAGCAAATCCATCCCCATAAGGATTACTTGCTTTACTCATTGCTTCATACGCTTCTTTGCTTTCTAACAACAATTTGAAGTTATCATAAATGACTTGTTCGCTTGTTCCAACCAACTTCAAGGTCCCCGCTTTGATTCCTTCAGGCCGCTCTGTTGTGTCACGCATCACAAGGACAGGCTTGCCCAATGAAGGTGCTTCTTCCTGAATCCCACCACTATCAGTAATAATAAGGTAAGATTGGGCAAGGAAATTGTGAAAGTCCAACACATCAAGAGGTTCAATAATCCGGATACGGTCACAATCCCCAAGCTCTTGCTTTGCGGCCTCTCTGACGACAGGGTTAAAGTGAATTGGATAAGATTGCCTTTACATCAGGATGCTCTTCAATGATTCTACGAATTGCCCTGAACATATTGTGCATCGGTTCTCCAAGGTTTTCTCTGCGATGTGCTGTTATCATGATCAGCCGGCTACCAGAAGCCCAATCCAATTCAGGATGGGTATAACCAGAACGCACAGTAGTCTTAAGTGCATCAATAGCAGTATTCCCTGTCACATAAATCGAATTGGAATTTTTCCCTTCATTAAGAAGATTCTGCTTCGAAAGTTCCGTTGGAGCAAAATTGTATTTGGCAATAATGCTGACAGCTTGCCTATTGAATTCCTCTGGATAAGGAGAATAGATGTCGTAGGTCCGTAGGCCTGCTTCAACATGCCCTACCGGCACCTGTAGGTAATAACAAGCCAAAGCTGTTACAAACGTTGTAGAGGTATCGCCGTGCACAAGAACAACATCAGGACGGACCTCTTCAATAACTGCCTTTATCTTGTTTAGTATATTTGTTGTTATGTCAAATAAGGATTGTTTGGGAAGCATTATGGAAAGATCATAATCAGGGACCACGGAAAAAGCCTTCAGCACCTGATCCAACATTTCACGGTGTTGTCCAGTAACACATACCACTGTCTTGATACCCTTTCTAGTCTTCAGTTCATTGACTAATGGACACATCTTGATAGCTTCAGGACGGGTTCCAAATACAAGCATTACTGTTTTCATTCTATAACCTATATGTCCCTTCATATTCACAAACTTTTCGTGTATCCAAAATGATTTTATCCTTGATCTTATCAATATTTTCTCGTAATTCACTATGACCAAACCATTATAACAATGATATCTATATCTGAAAGGAAAGTATCAAAGTCATGATATTGATCTGCTACAAGGTCTTTCTGGACCCACGGGTCATACACCTTGATTCCTGAAGCGAGGTGTCTTTGCATACATTCCAGCATCTGCAGCGTGGGACTTTCCCGAACATCATCGACGTTTTCCTTGTATGTAAGACCATATAGCCCAACACGAGACACATCATTGATTTCATGTTCTTTCATGATTTCATGAATCCGATCAAGTACAAATTCAGGCATTGAGTCATTAATCTTCCGTGCTTGCCATATCAGGTTAGCTAGATCGGGATAGTCTCCTACCAAAAACCAAGGATCTACTGATATGCAATGGCCTCCTACTCCAGGGCCCGGAGAAAGGATGTTCACGCGGGGATGTTTGTTTGCAATACGAATAATTTCATAGACATCCATAGAATCCCCGACGACATATCTTCGCGAGTTCATTAGCGTATGCAATATTGATGTCCCGGAACGTATTCTCAACGACCTTAGTCATTTCAGCAGTGCGAATGGTAGTTGTGACAATCTCGCTTTTGCAGAAAGAAGCATATAAATCCTTAATTCTTTCAGCAATTGCAGGATTATCAGCACCTATGGTACGGGAATTGTGCTCAAGCTCATATACCATATTTCCAGGAATGATTCGCTCTGGCGCATGAACAAGGTGAATATCCTCTCCAATAACAAAACCATAGGCTTCAACAACAGGACGAACAAATTTATCAATGGTTCCAGGGGCAATAGTGGATTCAATTACTACAACAGCACCCTTGGGACATACGCCCATAACGTTCTTGACAGCAGCGACAACATAGGAGGCATCAACCATTTTGCTGTTCTTGTCATATGGAGTAGGTACAGCAACAATATAGATATCAGTTGCTATATATTCAGTTGAAAACTGAATGCCCTTGGCAACAGCTTTATTGAATATTACATCAAGGTTAATCTCCTTAAATGTTAAATGCCCTGCATTCAATTCATCAACAAGTTTAATATTGTAGTCAGTTCCCATTACTTCAATATCATGGGAAGCAAACATGAGTGCTGTCGGTAGACCGATATATCCTAAACCTATAACATTAATCATAATAAATTTCACCTCACAAAATAAATAGTGTATCCATGTGTGTTTGTATCTGAATTCCAGTAAAATTCCAGGCAAATAGTTTTATTCAACAGTCTAAACTCTGGTGCATATTGTGCCAATTCTCCATTAGAATGTATGGTAAAAGAACAATTATATGGGCTTATATGACAAATCTCTTTGTCCCCCTCTCTAGTAATTATAATCCTATCAGCACTTTCCATTACATCATACCCACCTGCTATGTGAAGAAAACTATGAATTATGCCAGAACCTACTGTAGAGTCAACTACAGTTTAACACCCCATCTTTCAGTGTAATTAATCTGCAATGCTTTTCACCGAGGTAATTCTTATAACTACCGCCAGCGGTTTGACCGTCCAGTTTTCCTTCAACTTCAGAGATTCTTCGGGCTACTCTGTGTTCGCCCCAATATTCTGATTGCTCATGATTACCAATCATTACAGTATTATGGGCTTTCGTAGATCTAAAATAATTTCTCTTCTCACCTTGATATTGGAAAGTCCCAGAATTAACAAGCAGGGGTTTCCCTGCAACAGAGACCTCAAAACTCAAACAATCACAATGCCCATGACCGGGCATAAAATCCGGGCCAATTGGACCTGCATCAAAAAGAAGCGCAATATCCTCATCATACAGTTTGAAATAACCACTTGTTGGAAAGCTTTTAGAATAATTCGGAGTAATACTGAACAACTCGTTAGTAGTCAATAAAAGAGCCTCACTATTCTTAGCCACTCCATCGCTAGAATCATTAAAAAGTGGTGTTCTCCCCATGTTCTTTTCGATAGATGCAAGAGCGTTTACCATCTTTTGGATTACCGGTAGCAATTTTATATACTGTGTTTTCCCAGTCTGTCGTAGCCAAAACGTCATACGGATAACATCTTCAAGAATAATTTTGTGATACATGGGGCTCAACTCAAAGTGAACGCCATCATCAAGAATTTCTTCTTTCACTTCACGAAGAAATGGCCGAAAATGCCTAGTAAACACCCTTGTTTCGTCAAATATCAGGCTCCCCAGCAGAATCGTCTTGAGATTTTCAAAGTAATGGTTCCCGAGCTGCCACAACTCTTTACGCTTCATCAGAACACGGTATTGTATATACATATTAGAAATCACTTTCTCACGGAACTCAAAATCATTCTCAAACGCTTTTCCAAATAAATCAAAGCAAATCAGTATATTCGGAATTCGCATTGAAATCGTATAAGGATGCCAACCTTCACCAATACCTGTCGGGTTTGCAGCTATCCATGATTCAAGTAGCTCTTTAAATTTGTCGAAATACTTCCGATCAGCGGTCTGACTGAATCTAGCAGCAAGGGCTATCGCATACTCGAAGTAATGTAGATTAAAGCTCCACAATGGAGATGCTTCGACTTGCCATGTACTTAAGTCAACAATATGAGATTCATTAAGCAAAGTAATCTCATTTCTCATAAGCCCATCCACATCGAAACGCGACAGATATTCCGTATTCAAATCCAGCGAGGGAATTATCATGGCAAGATGCAATTGAATATTCTTCGGAGTCTTCGTAATCGATACCTTGGAATTCATAACAAATGGCTTTATTAGTTGTCCGGCAATTTGGACAGGCCGAAGATATTTAATAGTATTGTAATAGAGCGCAATTCTCCCAATCATTACAAAATCGATCCATTTATGGCAGTACTCTGTTTAATTACATCATAAAGCTTCCTAGATAGCATTTTATAATCAAAATCCTTCGCACCATCTTTTGCATTTTGGCATAACTTTTCATAATGCTTGGACGACATTCCCTTGATTTGAAGAACAGCGTCAGCTAAAGCTTCAGGTGTATCCTTATCCAGTTCAATGCCACAGTTGTATTTATCAATGATGGAATACCCCATCTTTACAGTAGAAATGACTGGTCTTCCACTTGCCATGTACTCAAACAGCTTGTTTGAGCTGTTGCCTCGTGTCCAGTTATATTCAGTTTGAGAATAGTTTAGAAGGTTTACAGAAGACCTGCTTAGTATAAAGGGGATATACTTCTTTTCAATATAACCCTTCATTTTCACATTCATCAACTTTTCATCCATGATTCGACTTTTAAGTAATTCAGTCTCGTTACCATCACCGTAAATAAGGAATTCTATGTCTGAATTATTACGAAGAATCAAGGCTGCATCAATAATATTACCTACGTTATTAATTTTACGAATAGCCCCTGTATACACAACACGAAACTTATCACTATTCAGATCAGAATCATTTACCTGGTGAGTTTTTAACTGTTCACAATAGGTTGATAGATGTACTCCGTTATTGATGTAATAGCATTTGTCTAGAGCAATATCACCACCTTGTTCAGTTGTCCATTTATGTTCCTTGAGATAGTCCGTGTCACCCTCTTTTGTAAATATCAATGCATCGCCATGATGGTATATCCAATGCTCCCCAGCAGTGAGAATTTTCCCAATCATGCTGTTTTTCTGGATACGGCTTGCTGAGAATATTGCCTCAGGCCACAAATCCCGTACCTCGCAAATACAGGGAATATGATAGCGTTTAGCAATTTTTATACCAGCAATCATTGCTAATGGTTGAGGACTTGAAGCCAAGATTATGTCGGGTTTGCCATGATTCCTTGCATATTGCTTGCTAACAGAAAATAGATTTAAATAGAAAACAATCATATTTATTACCCGACTTATACCGCCAGACTTTGTAGAAGGGGTTTTTATGAACACAAAGGGTGTATCAAAATCATTGTTAACTAGGTATTCTGAACCATTATGAATTATTTGAGTTTCGGAAAAATGCTGATAGGAAGCAGCAAAGATCGTTGTGTTGATACCCAAATCTGCCAGAAAATGTGCAAAATAATATGGACGGATATGACCATTTAAACTTGGAAGTGTCGCATAATGATGAAATATCCATAGATTCTTCATTAATCTTTTCTCTCAAAATTCTTATATTGTTTAATTATTCTCTTTTCCGATTCGTAAAATACTAATACATACATCGATAAATATGTATTAGTATTATCTTCTCAGATTAGCTTCTTGCCCTTAGCTTTAAAGTCCCTTGCTTGCTCAACTGTGGGCCATGTAAAATATCTACCTTGAGTAGTATCGTTAACTTTTTCTATAACTCTACCTTTTTCAATATTTTGAATTGCTTTTACCATTAATTCACCACCGAGAGCTTTAGTCTTTTTCATCAGTTGGAACATAGTCTTACAATCTGAAATATCAACACTTTGTTGTTCTAAAATGGGGCCATCATCAATCTTTGAGCTCATGTAGTGAACAGTTGCCCCACCGAGTTTTTCTTCGTTGTATATATACCAAAAGGAAGGAAAGCAACCCCTATAATCAGGGAGCAATGATCCATGTACATTGATCACACCAAACTTAGGAAGTCCTAATAATTCTGCTTTGATAATTTGAGGTGCAGAATAGGAAATTATCAAGTCAGGATTAATAGCTCTGACATGCTGCACAAAAGACTTACCATTACTATTTTTAATTACTTTGTGTGGAACACCAATAGCATTAGCAACATCTTTAACGGAACAGGTCCCCTTATTTAATTTATAATTTGAAAGCCTGTCAGTATATTTTTGGATTTCTCTCCAGATAGTCACAAAACCCATTTTGGCAACTTGAAAAACACCAAACCACTTTA
>CAXXCW010000023.1:0-26290 GCA_963662725.2 uncultured Sphaerochaeta sp. | reverse complement strand
TGCCAAAGAGTTGAAAGGGTGTGCTTACCTCTCCCTCATGGTCCAGTTTGTCCCTCCCTTAGGGGATGTGCAGTTTGATGAGATTACTGAAGCGGAGTATGATGACCTGCTGCGCCCTATTGGATGAGCTGGAGATTGAGGATGGCTTTGTGCAGGAACTGGGGGAGAATATCTCCTGGATCCCTGACTTCAAAGAGGATATTCCCTTCCCAGAGGGGTTTGCTGATGTGCTGCCGTATTTTTTGGCGTTGAAGCATAGGTCGGTGTAATCGAAGGGCTGTCATAGATATGGGCTATAACAGTACAATCTGCTGCTTGTGATTTGGATGATGGGCTTGCATTGTGGTAATAGGAGAACAGGGATGAATGATGGCTTACAATCCACACATATCCTTGACAGGTATATACCTCAAAATATGGAAAGGGTGCCTATGGTGGTGCAGCTCCTATGGGAGTAATAAGTGTCAATGCATATCGGGAAAGAATCCCTTTGCCTCAAGAAGCTGGTGATGAAGTAAATTCTAAAGGGAAGATTGGTTTAGTGAAAGGGGGAAAACCTGTTGACACAATGATTTGTCTGTTCATAAGATTTTCTTCAAATGTCCCCTACAGGACAGGGGCACCTCCTCGGAAGTGCCCCTGTCCTGTATAGATTGCAGGTCTTGTTTGCCCTACTGGCAATTCTGTCTTGCTTCCTCTTAGCCGATTACCGTCCCTACGAACTCTTTCTTGTTGAGGATAGCCATCGTATTCTCAATGTTTCTTCCATCAGCGCAGATGACCTGCATCTTAAGCTTGGCCGCCCTCTTGCTTGCAACAGGATCAAAGGGAGTGTTCTTTCCAGGCACCCAAGTACTGCCAACCAATTGCTTGAACTCGTCCCAGCTGATGGTATCCAAAGGTTTTGCCTCCGGGTTTCTCTTGGGATCGTCTGTATAGACCTTGGCGATGTTGGAAAGGTTGATGATTATCTTCCCTTGGAAGCGTTCTGCAAGGATGACCGCATCATTGTCGGTGGAGAAGCCTGGTTTCCAGCCGGCTGCTACCAGGACTTGTCCCTTGAAGTTGATGTGTCCGGTAGGGTCGGTTATGATGTTGTCGGTGCAGAGGTCACTGAACATTGCCTTGACCAGTTGTGCGTTGATGTGGGTTGCCCTTATGCCCAGCCAGTCCTGCTCTTCGCTTGGTGCATCCTCTATGATCTCCCTCAGGGCTTGTTGGTAGACCCGTGCAGGGGGCACCACCGCCACAGACAAGGATAAGCTTCCTGCTTTTGTCTGCTTTGAGATACTCTCTCAGGGTTCTTGTTCAGTTCTGTAAGAAAGGTTGTATCCACCTTATCCGGTGCTATGATCGATCCGCCCAATGATATGACTGCCGTATTCAAATTGTTCATCGCGGTCCTCCGCCTCTCCATCCTACCAAATATGGTGGGGACTCTCAATCGTAGAAGTGCAGAGTTGCTCTGTTTCTCTGCGAAAACAGGGGGATATGGTGAAACCTCTACATCCGGGTTGCCTGATGTGATATGGGGACACCGGCACATGCCAAGTTTGATGTCAGGCCGTTTTGGGTGGCATGAGGGCAAATGCATATCTTTTGGCGTGGGTTTGTTCCCTATTGCTGAAGAAATTTTTTTAAGGATGCGCTTCAAAAACCTAGCAGTTTCGTTGACTAAGAATACGATTGCATTTATTGTATCGAAATACAGAGAGGTAGACCGATTGACAAAGGGACAGACAGAGGCAAAATTAAGTGAAGCTGTGAGTGCCTTCGAGATTTCTTATATGGGACGCGGTCCCAAAGAGATTAAGACGACCATTTTGTCAGGATCTGATAATTATTCGGCTCAAGGGCTTCCTAAGTCAGGTGGAAAGAAAGCTGGCAGAGAGCAGTCAGGGAGTTGAGTTGCTGAAACAAGTACGTACTAGCTTGTTTGAAAGTGCTCGTGAATATTTTGAAGCGCAGATCAAAGAAGTGGTTGCTGTCGGTATTGTAAGCATACATTCCGATGTGAGTACCCCGCACAGGAGAGAAGATTATCGTCATTACGCTAGGAGAGGATTTGGAAAAAACCTTTTTGAGATAATTATTTACGATAGGAAAGATACGAAGAGAATCCATGGATTCTCTTGGAAGACAGAGGGAAGGGTTGTAAAACCAGTCACGAAGTAATCCAGTGTTTGTCGGTGAAAGCCGAGAGATGCTGGATATTTTTTTTCCCTGATTGGAAGGCCCCATTTTGGGCATTGGGCATCTGAAGAAGAAAATTGATCCCTGTTGATCATCCTCAGATGTAGATAGAGAAAGAACTCATGACGGACACCGTATGTCGAATCACTGGGAACATCGATCGTACCAAGTCTGTAGGGAGGAGGAACAAATGAAGAACGCAATGGGTAGCATGTCGTTGCCACAAGAGCTGCAGGCTGTACTGGCAAAGGGAAGGGACGTGATTATTCCCGAAAGTAGGGAAGAATTACTGGAAATAGCAATGGGCGGGAATGGTTGTGACAACTTTGAGGTCGCCTACGATATCCCTGGGAAAGGCCGTATTGTCGAAGCGACCGTCTCCCGGTGCAAGAACGGTGCTGTCGTCAATTACCAGGACATATATATGAGGCGTAGGGACCCCGGAATGTATGTTGATAGCCGATCTGGGGGATACAGACAAGCTTCGGTATTCGGAAAAGTTCGGAACCGATTTCTCTTCGCTGAGGGAGAGCACTTTCGACTGGCTAAGCCGAAACCGACCTGATCCTGATGCCCTTCTCTGCAGGAAGCAAGACAATGGGATGTCCTGCCTTGTTGGTGGCTCCCCGTAACGCAGGTTTCTTTGCTGGGGGCCTGGCTGATCTGCAGGGCTTCATACCTGCTAGCGAAGTGCCCGAGGGCTTTACTCCCAAAGCCATCATATACCTTGCCCCGACCTTTCGTCATACCCATTTCGAAGGGAAGCAGATGGTTGTGCACAATCGGCTCGATAGCGTGTATGAGATGTTTTCCTACAATCTGTATCCTGGTCCAAGTGCGAAGAAAGGAGTATACGGCGTCCTTCTGCATATCGGAGAACAAGAGGGCGTGGGTCACAGCCCATGGCTCGACTGTCATGGTCGTAACCCCTTATGACAATATTCTGACCATCATGCATGAGGGTGCCAGTGGTGGTGGGAAAAGCGAGATGATCGAGAAGATTCATCGGGAGATGGATGGAAATATCCTGCTCAGCCAAAACCTACGGACACAAGAGAAAAACTATCTCAACCTGATCGAACCCTGTGAACTGAAACCGGTGACTGATGATATGGCCTTGTGCCATCCTTCATTGCAAAATGCAAGTGGCAAGATAGTAGTCTGTGATGCTGAGGACGGGTGGTTCCTCCGGACCAATCATATTACCAAATATGGTACTGACCCCTATCTTGAGGAGCTCTGTGTGCATCCTCAGCAACCATTGATATTTTTGAATTATGATACGGTTCCAGGATCGACCTGCCTCATCTGGGAACATATTTCCGATGGTCCAGGCAAACCGTGCCCAAATCCTAGAGTAATCATGCCACGGAGGTTTGTTCCGAATATCATCAATGAACCTGTCGAGGTCGACATCCGGAGTTTTGGGGTGCGTACACCACCATGTTCAAAAGAACACCCCACCTATGGCATCATCGGACTTTTGCACATTCTTCCCCCTGCGATTGCTTGGCTTTGGAGATTGGTTGCACCTCGAGGGCATGATAATCCAAGCATCACTGATACCGAAGGTATGAGCAGCGAGGGTGTCGGATCCTATTGGCCGTTTTGCCACAGGAAGGATGGTCGATCAGGCAAATCTGATGCTCAAGCAGATAATGGACTTCCCGAATACCCGGTATATTCCTTGTCCCAAATCAGCATGTAGGAATATATAAAGTGGGATTTATGGGACAATGGATAGCCAGGGAATATCTGGCAAGACGGGGAAGCGCAAAATTCCAGTCTCATCAGCTTGCATCTTCCAGAAGCCCCCTCCTAGGATATTCGCTCAACAGCCTAAAGGTCGATGGTGTGTTTATCCCCAGGGAATTGCTTGAGGTGAACAGACAGGTTGAGGTTGGAGAAGAGGGCTATGATGCAGGAGCGCTCATCCTTTCGGGGTTCTTCAAGAAAGAACTGGAAAAGTTCCTAACTCCAGGACTCAATCCGCTGGGAAGAAATATTATTGAAACATGTTTGCAGGATGGTGCACTTGAAGAGTACCTGGACCATATCGCTATGAAGATTTGATGGGCTGGGGTTCGGGGACGGGGAATCTGAATGGGTTCGCCTCTTGCCTTGAGGCTTATTCCCTGTCTTGGCACTGTATTTTCATGCAATTCCAAGATAGGGCCCCCATCAAACGTACCAGCAGTATGGTTGGCTGCACAAGAGGAACATACGGGTGAAAGACCCCAACTATTTTGGATTGAAGGAGAAGTGAAGAATGATACTGATCATGTTTGGAGCGCCCGGTGTCGGGAAAGGGAGTCAGGCTGCCATACTCTCGGAAGCACTGCAGATCCCTCATATATCAACTGGGGACATTTTCCGTGATAATGTCTCAAGAGGTACTGAACTGGGGAACATAGTGAAAGGACATATGGAAAAGGGCTTGTTGGTCCCGGATGCGATAACAATTGGGCTGATACTGGAACGGATACGCAAAGACGACTGCAAGCAAGGCTTCATCATCGATGGGTTTCCCCGAACGCTTGTGCAGGTTGAATATCTGGAGAAGGTGCTCAATGAGGAAGACCTTACCATAGATGCGGTGGTCAATATCACCCTTGAAGATGCGAAGATCATTGATAGGATTACGGGCAGACGTGTCTGTCCCTCGTGTAGTCATGTCTACCATATCCTTCACAAAAAACCCCAAAGCTATGGGTTGTGCAATCATTGCAAAACCGATCTTGAACAACGTCCTGATGATTCGGAGTCGACGATCATCAGGAGATTGGAGGTGTATGCTACTCAGACACAATCAGTATTGTCGTACTACAGGAAGAAGTGCTCTGTTCTGGATATTGCAAGCAGAGAGGATATCACAGCCACGACATGGCAAATATTTGAGGGTTTGGGTCTTGATACAGCATCCTGATTTCGCTAAAGCTATCCTAAGTGAACAAGAAAGGCATGCTGCTTTTCCAGATGCAGGAGGTTCTGCAGCCGGGTATGGAAGCTGCTTGGATACATGTAGGCGGTGGTTGCATGCACTGTGCTTGTCAGTGGAATGCTGCATTGCAAGGAGACCAGAATGAAGAACCGATGGATATCATTGACAGCAGGAGTGCTGATCCAAATCATCCTTGGGGGAATCTACGCATGGAGCACCCTAATCACACACCTGGGAGAGAGCTATGCCATCACCACAGGCCAAGGCGGCTTCATATTCGGATTATGCATCACCACCTTCACCCTGACCATGGTTGTAGCGGGTCGTTTCCTGGTTGCCCACGGACCGCAACTGACCTCAGGCATAGGAGCCCTCCTGTTCGCAGGAGGCTACCTTGTCGCTTCCTTTTCACAGGGCTCTTATCCTTTGCTGTTGCTAGGATTGGGAGTCATAACCGGATCTGGGATAGGGTTCGGCTATGTTTGCCCGCTGACAGTGGGGATGAAGTGGTTTCCCCAGAATAAGGGCTTGGTCACAGGAATCGCTGTAGCAGGTTTTGGAAGCGGGGCGATCATTCTCTCTACCGTGGCTGAATATTTCCTGGTCGGAGGCATGCCGATCCTGGTCTTTTTCCGTTGGTGGGGGATAGTGTCAGGTTCGATACTGCTTGTCGCATCAATCTTCATGACCGAGCCTGCTGCCCATGATAGGACCAAGCCAAAAAGAGCGGGCTGGGGGGAGGTGCTCACCATCCCATTTATGATTAGTGCAATGGGTCTTTTCGCGGGTACCTTTGCAGGTCTTCTTATCAATGGGAACCTCATTCCGCTGGTGGCCGAAGGGGGGATTGGCCTTCCTCGTTCCCTGATAGCAATATCCCTGTTTGCCGTAGGGAATGCTGTCGGAAGGATTGCCTGGGGGCACTTTTTTGACCGTCTTGGGTACAAGAGCATACCTCTCTCCCTTATCGGTCTGGCAGTTGTCTGTGTGCTGCTATTTGTGAAGCTCCCTCAATGGATTCTCTTTCTGGACATACTTCTCATAGGATTTTTCTTTGGAGCAAATTTCGTGATCTATGCTTCTGCCATTGCCCGTCATTTCGGGCAAACACTGTTTGTCACCCTCTATCCCATCTGTTTCATCGCCTATGGGTTCGCCGGCTTCATCGCTCCCGGAGTTGGAGGGTTTTTCTTCGACCTGACCGGTTCATTCCGCATATCCCTGATGATTTCTGTTGTCATTGTTGTCATGGCAGGGATTCTTTCAGGCTTGAAGCTTTCTGTCTTCAACAGAACTGCTCATCGTAGGAATTCTCTAGAGGTCTAGAATCATGAAGAGGGCTCGGTCTAGATGTCTCCGTTGCATTTTTCGCTTAGGATTTTTCTGCCGATGGGCTGCCTGCGGCCTTCATCAGGCGGTTGTTGACCGCTATCCCTATTCCAGTCTCTGGCAGTAATGTAACCACGATCAGAGAGAGTGACAGGCTGTCGAGCCTTCTCATGGCCTGGTACAGTCGCCTGGCTGCTTCAGAGGGGTCACCGGACAGGCTCAGATACTCTACAGGGCCAGAAAAGACTTGATTGCTTGTTCCAAATAGCAACACCCCGACATCTTTTCTGGATGCATAGGCGTTTAGATCCTCTACGATTCGAAGCTTTGTTGCCGTTGCATAATGGCTTGGCAGCATGCCAGGACTATTTGCTCCGTCTTCGGCAGTCTCTTGCTGGTCTGACAGCACTTTGCCTATGCACGACTCGATTTCCTTTTGGGCAATGCCTCCGGGTCTGAGGATTCTAGGTGTCTCCCCAACAAAAGAAATGACTGTCGATTCAATTCCAACGGTACACCCACCCCCATCGATTATTGCATCGTATGCTCCTGCCAACTGCTCCTCTACATGCCGTGCGGTCGTCGGGCTGGTACATCCGAAAAGATTTGCACTGGGGGCGGCGATCGGTTTTCCTGAAAGGCGAATCAACTCGAGGGCCAATGGGTTGTTGGGCATCCTTATGGCAACCGAAGGAAAGCCTGCGGTCACTATCGACGGAACCAGAGATGATTTGGGAAGTACGACGGTCAACGGACCCGGCCAGAAACATGAGATCAGGTTCGCTGCTTTTTCGGGCAATTCAGTTACGAGGGGCAGCATCTGGTCACGATCGGAGACATGCACGATCAGGGGATCAAAAAAAGGGCGCTTCTTTGCTGCAAAGATCTTCTCCACTGCGTTGGGGTTCGTCGCATCCGCACCCAGGCCATATACTGTCTCCGTAGGAAAAGCGACCAGCCCTCCTTTAGCCAGTATATCTGACCCTAAAAGCAATGTCTTGCGCAGATTCTGGTATGGATTAGGATGGGAGAGGATCCAAGAGGCCATATCGCCATACTTGTGGAAGCAGAGGGTAAGCATGTCTGGAAGGAACGTTCCTGTCTCACGAAAGGACTGTCCTGAAAAACATGAAAGCTTGATATCTGCATGCATGAGATATCGGTTTTCTGCAGGGATTCCCTTGTTCTGGGAATACTGCTCGATCACCGTTGGCACTGAGGGCTGGTCGGTTCCTTCTTCCCTGCTTTCTATGACAGCGGATATATGCAGGCCGGATTCCAGTAATACGGAATCCAGGCCATCATCAGCAGAAGAAGTTCCCTTGTCGCCCTCTTGTATTATCACCAAAGAGAAGTGGTCTTGTAATGCGTGCAATGCCGATACCAAGTCTTTGGTGAGGTTTCTTTGATCAGCATGCATGTTGGGACTGTGTCTTTCCTCAATGAAGCTTTTCTTTTCAATAAAGATGGCCGAACCATTGTCATATGTGTTCTCATTGCGGGTCTTGTTGTGAAATGCCATCCTAAAGCTCCTATAACCATAGTTTCAGTGAAACATATGCACCATATTGTATAGGGAATGCAAGTTGCTAATCAACAGATATACGACATTTTGCCATGTGTCCCATTTGTCCTTGTCAGCCTTGACCTGTCTTCAATGTATGTGCATAGGATGCAAGGACAATACAAGTGAAGGATGGAGGTACGGTCGCATGCTTTCTTATAGTGATGAAAATACTGGATTAATCTGGCGAACACACTGAATCTTTGCTATGCTGATCTTGGAATGTATTCCCTTATCTGGTTTTGTGCTCCTGGTATCCACAGTATGGACTGATGGGTCATGTGCCCCTATAATTGCCAGAATGTTGGGTAATTGTGGGTATCCGAGGTTGTTCGAGCCTCTTGAGCATGAGCAGAGTAATAGGTTTTACACTTTTGCATGGATCTTACTTATGATGACACCTGTGCTGTTTGGGAGAATGAGTGTGAATTCAATACTATCCATCAATCGCTTTGTTCAGCTGCAAAAAAAAATCCAGGCACCTATGTGAGATACTGCTGCAATTTGGTGTGGCCTCCCTTCTTCTCCACAAGCCTACGACAATAGACATCTCCCCTCTAGGACAAAAGGAGTGAACAATATGAGCCTGAATGGCATACTTTCCTTGTTCGATAACATTGTACTCTTGATGGGGCTGTTTGTTGTGTATCAAGTCGTATATTTATTGCCTTCCCGATATCACCGGATGCTACCGGTTATACAAGGTCTGCTGATCTCTTTGATATGTGTTGCCATCATGAGCATGCCATTTAAGCTTCATTCAGGTGTAGTGTTTGACACCCGTTCGATTCTAATTAGTGTGACAGCCCTGATATTTGGTCCGATCTTGACAGTAGTTACCGTAGTTGTGGCGGCCCTCTTTAGGATGAGTATCGGAGGAGTCGGTACATTGCCAGGTCTCGCGGTGCTCTTGAACAGCGCCCTAATCGGTCTGGCTTGGCGTCATTGGCTGTATCCGAAACCAACAAAATGGCAGTGGTTGAATATCTATGCAATGAGCGTTTGTGTCCATATATCCATGCTTCTAAGCATGTTCCTGCTTCCCTATCCGGAAAGTCTGCTTGTCATTTCTGAAATAATGATGCCTGTGATGTTGTTGTACCCAGTTGTAACGGTTTTCCTTAGCCTGATGCTGATACGCCAACAGACTCTTAGGCATCTGCAACATCAGGTAAAACAATCTGAGGAGAGATTCCAACTGTTATTTGACAAGGCGCCGCTTGGCTACCAATCATTGGATTTTGACGGTAACTTTGTCGAAGTCAATCAGCGATGGTGTGATCTGCTTGGATATTCTCGCGATGAAATAATTGGGAAATGGTTTGGTGATTACCTTTCTCCTGCCCACAGGGATGCCTTTCGCCAGAGATTTCCTCTATTCAAATCGCAAGGGCATATCCATAGTGAGTTTGAGATGCTTCATAAAAGCGGAAAACTGTTGACAGTTTCATTTGAAGGAAAGATTGGACATGGTGCTGATGGTAAGTTCTTGCAAACGCACTGTATCCTGCAAGATGTTACCCAACAAAAAATTGTTGAGAAGGATCTGTTGGAAAGTGAACGTAGCAAATCCGTCCTTCTTGCAAACCTTCCAGGCATGGCGTACAGATGTACATACGACCGCGAATGGACAATGCAGTTTGTATCTGCAGGTTGTCTTGAATTGACAGGATATCCGCCAGAAAGCCTTATCAACAACAGAGATGTATCCTTTAATCAGGTGATCACCTCTGAATATCGTGAACAACTTTGGAGAAAATGGGAGCGTAATCTTGCCAATAGGAAACAGTTCAGACATGAATATGAGATTACAACTGCCACGCATGATCGGAAATGGGTCATGGAGCTGGGAGAAGGAGTTTTTGGCGAGGACGGTACCGTTGAAGCACTGGAAGGGATTATCATTGACATCTCCGAGCGAAAAATGCTGGAGAACAAACTGAAATATAACAATGAACACGATTTTTGGACAGGTCTGTATAACCTCAGGTCCTTTGTTGAGGTTTTGGGTCATGAAAGGGAGCATGGATATGGGGAAAAGGCAGCGGTTGTTGGTATCAATCTAAGCGACATCCATATATTAGGAAATGCTTACGGTTTTCGCTATGGCCAGAATCTGATAAAAAAAGTGGCGGACGCGCTAAAATTCTATTGCAACAACAATCGGCTGTTGTTCCATATATATGAAAATCAGTTTGGTTTCTATGTGAAAGCTTACAAGGACAAGGATGCATTGACGGAATTCTGCAACAATCTCATTCATACATTGGGATCTGTGCTCACTGGCGAGAGGATTGGCGGTAGTATCGGGGTTGTTGAAATTCAGCACTTAGATGTTGACCAAGTTTTGAGAAATCTCATGGTTGCATTCGAAAATACAAACAATTCTGAAAATAGAGATTTTGGCTTTTGTTTCTATGATACAGAGATGGAAACCCAGTTACTCCGTGAGCAGAAGATTGAACGTGAGCTTTCCCATATAACAGCTAATGCAAACGATGGTAGGCTGTTTTTACAATTTCAGCCAATTCTGGATCTTGCATCACATAAGATTTGTGGCTTTGAAGCATTAGCCAGATTAGACAGTGAAACCTATGGCAGGGTCCCCCCTTTAGAGTTCATACCAATTGCTGAGAAAACAAAGCTCATAATTCCATTGGGTCGACTAATAATTCTTCAAGCCCTTCAATTCTCAAAAAGTATGCAGGAGAAGGGGTATGATACCATAGATGTAGCGATAAACATTTCAGCAATTCAACTTCTGGAAAAGAATTTTGCAAAGAACTTTATTGAGATGGTGGCTGCTATGCAGGTTAATCCTGCACATATCGAAATTGAAATTACGGAGTCCGTATTTGCTTCTAATTTTCTGGAGATCAACGAAATCCTTGCTGATCTCAAAGCTTCTGGCATCAAAATATCCATAGATGATTTTGGGACTGGATATTCATCTCTTGCCCGCGAACGGGAACTGAACGTAAACAGCCTGAAAATTGATAGGTCTTTTATCGTAAAACTTCTGACTTTGAAGGATGAGGAGGCTATCACCGGTGATATCATAACGATGGCTCATAAGATGGGCCATTGTGTCACAGCCGAAGGCGTAGAGGAGGAACGGCAACTGCAATATCTGAAAGATCATGGCTGCGACAAGATACAGGGATATTTGATCGCTAGACCATTAGACAAGGAAGCTGCGTTAGGCCTGCTACTAAAGACAAACAAGGAAAAATGCGAATAGTCCCTGCTTACCTCCCAAATGGCGCAATCCCCAATTTGCCCTATATTGTTCAGGTGATACCGTATAGAGGGCCGGGCCATGATGAATTTGTTACATTTCTTGAAGTAACCCCCATACGAAACGATGAGGTATGTTACATACTTGTTTGGAATTGTTCGAACACTGCCAGATTGTTGCCTATTGATCATTTTGACACTAGTATTGGGGAAAGTAGGAAGAGAAATGCATCTAAAGGAACAGGCAAAGGCGATCAAAACAAATATTCCTGCTTTGGTAATTGCGGTGAAACACAAGAATACTCCTGTAGGTGCCAAGTTCCTTGCTGCCTTGGCTGTTGGGTATGCCTTGTCACCGATCGATCTCATCCCTGATTCCATTCCTGTGTTGGGGTATCTTGATGACCTGCTTATCGTCTCTCTTCTGATAGCATTGGCAGTAACATGTATCCCCTCTGAAGTATTGGAGCAATGCAAAAGGGAAGCGGAGCAACTGCACCAAGAAGGCCAGCCCAAGAAGTGGTATTATGCACTGCCGATTATCACCGTGTGGTTGTTGATTGTCTGGTGGGTAGTTTCTTCATGCACTCAGTGATCCTTATTGCATATTGCTCTTGTTGATGATTAATTGCATGAAATTTTCTTGGCTTTGCTCCTGACATAAACAGCAGGGGAGCGTGTGCATACCTTTCCAAGCAGTCTCCCCTGTAGGAAAAAAAACACAACCGGACTTGTCACTTTGTGTAGTGCTTGTTTTCGATGATGATGATATATGCTTTTCCCTTTCCGTTGTATGTGCCGTATCATGCTCCTGATAACTCTTTATGAGACAAATCGTCCTCCATTGAAGCGAATGAATGATATCACAACCTTAGTTAAGTGAAACTGCAAAGGTACATCCCTCAACAAGGAGCTTGAGCAAATACGAGGGAGTTGAGTAGGCAGTCATAAGGAAGGTAAGCATGAACAATTTGAATTCGGTGTTGCTGGACGTTTGTATTTCTAACTCTATATATTGTAACGAGTTAACTGTGTATTGCTTTGGCTTAAGCAGGGGAGGTCGCCATGAATTATCAAGATGATGAATTGATGCAATTCTTTTCAATGTTGGATCTTCACTCGAGCGCGGATCGGAGTAATCTAGATAACGTACTTGATAAAATCTCCTATCCTGAGCAATGTTTTGACCCCATCAAACGATATCGTTTGGAGACTAAAACACACCGCAAGCTGAAGATCTGTGCCCAAAGCGGCTATAAATACCAGGCTGTCCCAGCAATAAGATTGCAGGGAAAATGGCTAGAACAGCTTGGATTTTCTGTTGGCCGGGAAATCAATGTCCAATGCCAGAAAGGCTGTCTGATCATCCATCTGGAAAACGAGCCTTCAGATGCACGATAGCAAGCAATCAGATAACTGAAGGCAGGCAATGCTGATGCAAAACCTGCCTTACATGATTTTTCAAAAAGCAGAGGTCAGTCCCTTGAATCTCCTTCTTGCCCCCTGTGCTCGGAATAGCACTTTCGGCTGCAATATTTTCGGTTGGTGCCGTAGGTCACAAACGTCTCGCCACAGTTTTGACAAGTAACTTTGTTTGTAGCCCGTCCTTCGCCTGCTTTGAATTTTGCATACCGATTCCACCAATCCTGCCTGCATCCGTCCGAGCAAAAAATCTTTTTCCTAAAACCGGGGGTATGTTCAAGTTCTTTCCCGCAAGTCTTGCAGAGCACATGCTCTCCATCATCTTGTACTGCTGCCTCATTTTCCGAAGTTCTGGAAAGGCAGAAGCTGCGAACCTGTCCACGAGGAAGGTTCAGCTTTTCTCCGATCTTCGCATAAGACATTCCATCTCGCCGAAGACTGCTGATCTCAGTCATCTGTTTCTCTGTGAGAGGAGGGCGTTTCTTTTCCTCTTCGGATAAGTCAACCTTGATTTCAGACCCATCGCGGAAGATGAATCGGACATCATTTGGAGAATGCACCTTGAGATGATCAACCAGTCCACTCCATAGGTCCTCATCAAAACGCACGACCTGGCTATTCTGCTTCTTGAGATTATCGAAAAATGAAGTTGCAAGTGCTTTTTTGGCTACCTTGTCCTGGATAGTATTGTCGAGCTCCTCTTTGCGTTTCTCAGCCTGCTCATATCGTATCTGTAGTGCTTGATACTCTTGAGTATGGGCATATCCATTGGATCTTGAGCTGGATTGTCCGCTCGACATACGCTCCATGAGTTCGGCTGTAACACTCATGTCAGCTATGAGTGCCGTCCTTTCCCTTTCCAGACCAGCGGTATCGAAAACCGTGTCGTAGACAAGTTTCTGTGTTTCAAGGATGCTGGATGAATCCTTCAGTAGTCTGTTGACCGCTATCACGAACATTCTCTGGACATCCTGTTCTATCAGATTGCCTGAGGTGCATTGGGAGTGTGCCTTATCATATTTTCCATTGCATTGCCAAACCACTTTCTGATACTTGCTGTTTGGATGCCATTTTTTCTCTCCAAACCAAGATCCGCACTGGGCACAGAGGATTCGTCCTGAAAGCATTCTCCTGCGGTTTCGTCTGCCAGGCATTCCATCGCGCCGTTTCATCTCGGTCTGGACAAGAGCAAACATTTCTTTGGATACGATCGGTTCATGATGGTCTTCCACATAGTACTGTGGTACCTCACCTTCGTTCACCTTCTGCTTGTGGGTAAGGAAATCTACGGTGAAGCTTTTTTGCAGCAAGGCATCACCGATGTATTTTTCATTTTGCAGGATACTCTTTATGCAGGAAGAAACCCATTGTTTCCCACGTCCGGGTGAGGGGATGTTTTTCTCGGTGAGAATCTCGGCGATCCCATTCGGACTCTTTCCCTGAAGGAATAGAGCGTAGATGAGTCTTACCAATTCGGCTTGTTCCTCATTCACGACCATGTTTCCATCAGGCCCTTTGTCATATCCAAGGAAGTTGCTGTAGGGAACTGAAACCTTGCCATCCTTGGCTTGCTTTCGCTTACCCCATGTGGTGTTTTCGGAGATCGACCGGCTTTCTTCCTGTGCAATTGAGCTCATGATGGTTATCAATAATTCACCTTTTCCGTCGAAGGTCCAAATGTTTTCCTTCTCGAAGTAGCATTCGACATTCTTCTCCTTGAGCATGCGTATGGTGGTCAGGCTATCTACGGTATTTCTGGCAAACCGGCTGACCGATTTGGTGACTATAAGATCGATCTTCCCCAACAAGGCGTCGTTTATCATCTGCTTGAAGCCTTCCCTGCGATTGGTGCTGGTCCCACTTACGCCTTCATCGGTATAAACCTTGATGAATTCCCAATCAGAACGACTCTTGATGAATTCGGTATAGTACTCGATCTGGGCTTCATAACTGGTGAACTGTTCATCACTGTCCGTCGAAACCCGGGCATAGCCTGCGACCCTTCTTTTCGTTGAATGGGGGTTGTTGCGATTGTTTGTTATGATTTTCTTTGCTGGAATTATCCTTACCTTTGCCATGCATGCGCTCCGTTGTCATTGGTTTTTCTTCTTCTATCGATTGCTGCCTTATAGGCTTTTTCCCTGGAAGGCCAGAACCGGTTGATTTGCCGTCCATCACGAAAATGGAAGGTGTATGAGCCCTCTCCATCACCGGAGATGTGATCAACCTCCTTGTAAAAGGCTTGCTCATCAAACTCGTCGAGCCCCAACATAAAATTGGACAGAATCTTCAACTGTTCCTCATTGATACCGATGCTCCTGCATCCTTTGATTCCATCTCTTCGGTTGGATTTGCATCTCCAATTCGCATTGGTTGGTGTCTTGTAGGTCCGGATATAGTTGTTTCCGCATTTCTCGCAGATGATTTTACCGGTGAAACAACGCCGACTCACCTTGGGCATGTTGTACACACCGAGTTCTCTTCGACGGTCAATCTCCCTCGAGACGGCTTCGAATATTTCCCGCTTGATGATGGGTGGGTGCGTATCCTCGACATAGTACATGGGATGCTCCCCGCGATTCTTCTTCCGTGGCTGGGACATGAAATCCACGCAATACGTTTTCTGGAGCAAGGTATCACCGATATAACGCTCATTGTGTAGAATGGTATGGATTGCCACATCATTGAAAGGTTTCCCAAAGTGTAGGATGGAACGATTGTTCAGTTCGCCTGCAATACGTTTCATCGACTTTCCCTTCAGATAATCCCTGAATATCTTTCTCACTACCTTTGCGGTCGTCGGTTCAATGACGAGCTCCTTGCCTGTCCACCGGTATCCATAGACGCGGTGGTGAAGGCTGATTCCCTTCTCGTAACGTTTCCGGACTCCCCACCTGAGGTTTTCAGAAGTACTTCTGCTTTCCTCTTGAGCAAATGATGCCAAGACGGTCAGAAGGAATTCTCCTGTACTCGAGATTGTTTCAATATTTTCTTTCTCGAACCTGACATCGATGTTGAGTTCCTTCAACCGCCTTACTGTCTCAAGCAAGTCGACCGTGTTTCTGGCAAATCGCGATATCGATTTCGTCAGCACAATATCAATCATGCCTTGCTCGCATTTGGTGATGAGGTCTTGGAATTGCGTTCTGCCAGATATCTGTGTTCCGGAGACGCCATCATCAATGTAGATCCCCTGGTATTCCCATTCAGGATTAGCTTGAATCAGTCTCTTGTAATGATCGACCTGGGATTCAAGCGAATGCTCTTGTCGTTCATGTACCGTAGAGACCCGTGCATAGGCTGCAACTCGCTTTTTTCGATTTTTGGTTGCCAGTTGCTTTGGTTTTTGTATCAGCTTAATTGTTCTCACTGGTTCCTCCTAGGTCTATACATCCCTACGAATTGAGATTAAATCAAGTCATGTCAAGGAGATAGATTGCCAATTATTGGCTGGTATCTAACAATGAGTTTTCCTTGGACAGTCTTGAATTCCTCGTCAGTCAACAGGCCCTGAGCAAACAGATTCTTGATGAGCAAAAGAGCCATCTGGTAATCGGCCTCTGCCTTGAACTGCTCTTTTGTCATTTGCTTACTTCCTTCTTGAACCTTGTTTTGATATAGCACTCGTGGCTGCAGTAACTGCGTTTGGCATTCCCATATGCCGAGAATGATTTGCCGCAGCAAACGCAGGTGAATTGGTAGAAGGCCTTACGCTTCACCTGATCCTGATGGGCATTCCACCAGTCCATGCGACAGCCATCCGAGCAGTACTGTTTCTTCCTTTTGCCGGGGGTATGCTCCAAACGTTTACCACAGGTCTTGCAATAATCTTTTCCCAGATCTTGGGGCACATGGGAGGGAGATCTCCTACCCCTGAGATTGTGGGTTCTACAGAAGGAACGGACGCAATCCTTGGATAACCCGAGCCTTGATGCGATGGTGGTGTATCCCAGACCATCATTTCTCATTTCTGTGATTTGTGTAGTTTCTTTTTCAGTCATTGTGTTCTCCTGCTTGATACCGGAGAACCGTACCCATCGATAAAAACTTCTTGATTAAATTTCGGGGAGATCTATGCTGAAAGCAAAAAATGTTGATTATTAGAGCTCCTTGGAATAAGCCTCATCGGAGAGTTTTTACTGTTTCCATATGTCGTAGAGGTAATGTTTGGCTGAGAAAAACTATGCAAGGGAAATAACCAGGCACCCTATATTAAGTTTCGTCTGTGAGAGAATAGAAGGATAGGTTATGAAAACTCTTTGAAGGTCTGCAATTCTTAGTACTTTCTTTCCGAGTCTCTTTTATTGACATCGTAATTGTAAGTATTTATTCTATTTACCTATGGAGGGGTAGAATGCAAAAACAAGTATTACTTAAAACATCTGGAACAACCATTACAGCTTTTATAATGAGGTTTTGATTGAGAATGATGAATTACTAAATGGAGGTGAAGTCTCTTCTGCTAGTTTGACATTTGATGAAGTGGAAATCTTTATTCAAAAGTTTCGTGACTATCATAAAAATCTTAAGGAAATAGAAAGAAATCATGTTCATTGAAAAGTATAATCTATAATTCACGGGTATAATTTCTAAGCACAGCCCAAAGGTGTTCAAGATAGAAACTAAATCGGATTTTTTCTTGGTCTGCCACGCTTTTTAGGAGCAGCACTCTGCTCCGACATGGGATTTTTCTTGGGGCTGGCCCGCTTCTTCGGAGCGACAGACGGGTCTGGAAGCGGGTTCTTGCGAGGCCTGCCTGGTTTTCCCTTAGGTTTCTCTGCTAATGGAGCCTTTCTTGCTTTCTTTTCTTTAACAACTGCAGCCGGAGGAGAATAGACAAGCATGCCGTCGACCAACGGGATTGATTCAGGGCACTGGATGCCGAAAGACGCATAGGTGTCACCAACCTCTTTCACAGGTGTGTCTGTTATGACTCTGGTAGGATATACAGTGCACTTCTGGTTTCTCATGAACGACAGCCTTGAACCCATCAGCAGCTCGGAATCCTCAAGCTTCATCTGAATCATCTTGACTGCACATGTTGCTATGTAGGAAAGGACCAGATGTCCTCTGAACGTCTCTTCCCTGAGCGGAAGAAGCTTGGTGTAGTTCTTTGCAAAGTCGAAGATATGCTCGGCGGCCTGCCTCTGGTAATAAGCCGGAAGTATATCATCTACGCAATAGTCAGTGCCTGAGAGGATTGCGAAAAGGCCTTGGTCACTCATGGTCTCGTAGACTTCATCAAGGGAGAGTTTCGTCTTCTTTGCTTTCTTGAACAGCTTGCGCTGCTTATCGTTGAGCCGGCTACAATCAAGGCCCAGATACAGGAAAGCCGGATTATCACCATGGGAACCGACCAGCACCTCCTTTTTCTTGATGAAGAGATAGCGATCCTCTAAATTGACGAAATTCTCACGCGACTCAAGTGTTGCAAGATCTTCGGCGATCATCTTCTTGAGATTGGAGTCGTTCGCCTTGACCCTAGTGAGGAATCCTATCCTGCACGTATGGTTCTCATCATAGAAGAAGTCAAGGTTGCCTGCACAATTGTAGCCTGCGTCTATGATGCAGGATTCGACTTCTATCCCCAGCGATTCCAGATGAAGCATTATCCTTCTGAGGGTGCTGACATCAACGACATTGCCAGGCACTGCCATGTAGAAGATCGGAAGACCTGTCTTCTTCTGCACCACGAAGATAAGCCTTACCTCATTGCTGATCTTCCCATTATGGACATTGATCCTCGTCAGAGGCATGCGGATGGCATTCGGAAGACCGCTTGAGTCTATAAGTATGTTCTTGTCAGAACTGTATTCATGCATTACATGGCTCAGGTAGGCCTGCTGATATCTCATCTGCTTCTCAGGTGTGCCGACAGAGGCGAGGAACTCGCTGATACACCCACTGTCCAGTTTTGCCCTAGGGTAGAGCAGGCCTGCTATGCTTCCGCTGAGCCAGGTGTCAGCGTTGCAGTTAGCCATTGTCGAAAGGATGTAGAAAAGGACCATTGCATGGAGGGTGTCCTTGTTCCCATATCCGAGGCTGTCAATGACACCGAAGAAACCAGAGTTCTGCAAAAACGAATGGAGAAAGAACGCATCGCCGAAATCAAGGGAGACCTTCTTGATGCGTCTCTTGTCCAGAAGCTGTGTTTCTATGAAATCCTCCGGGGGTTTTCCATAGGCCCCGGTCTGGGGGTCGAAGGTAAAGAGTCCTCGTTCCCTGTTGCTGTATATGCCTTTCTCCCTGTCGACCACAAGTCCCAGATACTCGTATTTGTTACGGGTTTTCTTGCCATCCCTGGTAGAGACGGCAGCGGATGCATATTTGTCGTTCGGGCCGGAATAAACTATGTACATATCCCAAGATACCTCATGTGCTTATATTCTAGAAATATAAGCACATGATAAGATATTTCCCACCTTATTGCAATATTAGACTGGTAGTATTTCTTTATTATTAAAGAAATTTACTACCAGTTTTTAATGGAAAATAAGGTTGTCGTTAGAATTTATCTTTGTGAACTATAGATAATCGAGCCAAAGGGAATTATGGTAGTACCTTTGTTGAAGTTTACAGAATTATGGAAAATTTAATCCGATGGTATAGTTCTGATTTATCTTGGGAAGGTAGTTCCCTACCACCAGAAGCAATACATTGACAGCCAATGGGACAATTCTTTCTACACGGAAAGGCTGACCAAGCGCGATAAGGAGGGAAAAGGGGATGATGAACAACGTCAGGATGGCGATAGTCCATCGAGAAATGTGATAGAGCTTACTACTGGTGTCCCGCTTTGGGTCAGTCTTTACCGTCAGCTGAACCACCACATTGAGCAGTGCCAAAAGCAACGGCATGCCGAATGCAGCGAAGGCCTTGCTTGCATAATTATCTGGTTCTCCTGCTGCATTGAAATGGATGGGAACTTGGTCAGGTAGCTGGTCATAGACAACGAGTGAGAAGAGGATGGGGACCAATCAAATAATGGTTGTAATAATGAGGGTCCTGTCAATGAGATGGTTACGGCTTTTCATCGATACCTCCAGTAAACTGTGCGCATCAAAGCATGATTTCCTCAAATACTGAGGCATTGAGTTCATAGTAGATGTAATTCTTGTACTTTGTTTCAGTGATCAAGGAAGCCTTTTTTAGCAACGAGAGGTGATAGGAGACGGTGGCTGCAGAGAGGTTGGGGAACTGGCTTGCTATCTCTCCTGCACTGAGGCGTTGTTTCTTGACAAGTGAGAGCATCTCCCTTCGCTGTGGGTCGGCTATCGCTTTCATGGTTTCTGAGATCCCCATGGCATCTACTATTTTGAAATAATTCTAAATAGATGATATCCCGCAGCCTCCTTTTGGTCAAGCAACTCCTAATATGTATCACTGAAAGTGGAAGTTCTTCCTGCAATGCCAGAATGTACGCAATACTCCTTGCGTTTCTGGGATGGAATGGTGTAGTTTCAATGAAGTACCGTGTTCTCGTTGTATCGCGTATGGAAGAGAACACCCTTTGCATTCCAAATAGAAAATCACACAGAAAGGAACATGGAATGAGTCCAATAATCGTTGATGATGTGGTCAAGCATATTCTTACCAGCAAGGTATATGATGTAGCTGTTAAAACCCCGCTTAACTATGCTCCTCGACTGAGCAAGGAGAAAGCTTGCTCGGTCTACCTGAAACGGGAGGATCTGCAGAGCGTACACAGTTTCAAGCTCCGTGGAGCGTACAACAAGATCGCCCATCTCAGAGATGAGGAGGTAAATCGGGGAGTCATCGCTGCAAGTGCCGGCAACCACGCTCAAGGGGTTGCCCTCGCTGCTCAGAAGCTTGGCATTGATGCCCTGATCATCATGCCCAAGACTACCCCAACCATCAAGGTTGATGCGGTCCAGGGTTTTGGTGCAAAGATTGAACTGTACGGCGATAGTTACTCCGAGACCTATGAGTACTGCAGAAAGCGGGTCGTAGAAACTGGGAGGACCTTCATCCATCCCTTTGATGATCCCTTGGTGATTGCTGGCCAGGGTACTATCGGTAAGGAGATCATGGAACAGCTCAGTGAGGTCACCCACATATTTGTAGGAGTAGGGGGAGGTGGCCTTATCAGTGGGATTGCCAGCTATGTGAAAGCACTCAGACCCCATGTGCAGATCATCAGTGTAGAACCACAGGACAGCAACTGTTTGGCTGCAAGTATTTCCAGTGGCCAAAGGGTAGTCCTTCCCCATGTTGGTATCTTTGCAGATGGAGTTGCCGTCAAACAGGTTGGGGTGCTTCCTTTTTCCTTTGCTTCCCGTCTTGTAGACGATTTCATTACCGTTACTACCGACCAGATTTGTTATGCGATGAAGGGTGTATTTGAAGAGACAAGAAGTATCCTGGAACCTGCAGGGGCTTTGGCCCTTGCAGGGCTCCAGCAGTATGAGCTTCCCCCCGATGCCCATGCGGTAGCCATCTGCTCAGGGGCAAATATAACGTTCGAAAAGCTGCAGCAGGTAGCAGAGAGAACCCTTCTGGGTTCTGGAAAGGAGGCCTTGCTCTCGGTGCATATGCCTGAGAAACCGGGAGCCCTTCATGCCTTCTGCAGGGAAGTGGTCAGGGATAGAGGTATTACGGAGTTCTCGTATCGATTGCAACGCCGAACGATGGCACATGTGCTGGTCGGGCTGACTGTCTCAGGAAGCGAAGACAAGCAGTATCTACTTGAGCGCATCAAGGAAGCAGGCTTTGCCTGTACCGATTTCTCGGATAATGACATTGCCAAGGAGCATCTCCGTCATATGATAGGAGGGGAGGCCACTGAAGCAGAAAACCAGTTCTTCTACCAGATTGATTTTCCTGAGCGGACCAATGCACTGGGAGACTTCCTAAGCGCTCTGGATAACCGATGGAATATCTGTCTTTTTCACTACCGAAATGCTGCAAGTGATACAGGAAATGTCCTCATTGGATTTGAGACCAAAACGCAAGAGGCATTGGAACTTGCATTAAGTGAAGCAGGGTATATGTGGTCCTGTGTTTCCGATGATCTGGTTGTGAGGACATTTCTTTCTGGTATATGATTAGGTATATAAGAAGGAATATTCAAAAAAAATCACTTGGCAATTGCACGAAGGAGTAATCATGAGACCGTATAAGATATGTTGTATGACTTATAAAACTCTTGATACATTGGTGCGTGAAGCCTTACTCCAAATCAATGATCCTGAAGTAGATATTCAGGTTATTGAAGGTCTACGAGAAGAGGTTATTGAGAAGTACAATGCAGTCAAATTCACTGGGATTGAAGTTATTATTGCCGGTGGAGCTAATGCAAAAATTGCTCGTGAATATTGTGATCTCCCTGTGCTAAATTATAAAATCTCTTCCTATGATTATCTACATGCAATCAAGGAAGGATTAGCCTTGAGTAAAAAGATTGCGGTAGTTTCTTATAAGGTTGCCATTGATCGTGCGCTTGCACGGTATCTTGAAGCCTCAGACATAGATTGTTCAAACATTCTCTATGAGGACACCCAAGAGTTGTCTGAGAGAATCCTGCAAAGTGATGCGGAGGTATTTATCGGCCCCAGTCACCCCGTTGAAGTTGCCTCTTCCTTGGGGAGAAAAACAGTTCTTATTTACCCTGGTGTGGATACTATCATCAATAGCATTGAGGAAGCAAAAATTCTCGCCTATGAGTTGAGAAAATCTAGAGAGAATGTAGAGTATGCTCATGCATTGGTTAAGTATAGCACAAATGGGGTACTCATACTCGACTCAGATGGAGTCATTGTGGACTATAGTGATACATTCACTCAGAAATTTTCAAAAGAGAAGTATTTAAAAGGAAAGCAAGTACAAGAGATCTTTTCTGATTGTGGCTATCAAGACCTGCTGCAGTCTGAAAGCAAGAAAGAGAGTTTTGTACGAGAAATCAATGGTTTAGATACGTATTGTACGTGGATACGCCTGACTCATGCAAATAATCTCTGTTTCGGTTATATCGGATTATTCCAGACCATGTCTGAAATAAACCAAGCACAGATGAAGCATCAGAAGAAAATCTTAGAAACCCATATTGAGAAGGGTTTTACTGCAAAAATATCGTTCCGAGACATTATCGGGGATTCTGATGTTTTACATGAATCTATTCATAGAGCAACATTATATGCTGGTACGGATGACAATATCCATATCTATGGAGAGACAGGTGTAGGAAAGGAAGTATTTGCCCAGAGCATTCATAATGCAAGTGATCGGAAATCTGGTCCATTTGTAGCTGTGAACTGTGCAGCTTTTCCTGAAGCCCTTCTAGAAAGCGAGCTATTTGGTTACGAAGAAGGTGCCTTTACCGGGGGGAAGCGCGGAGGGAAGATTGGACTTTTTGAAATTGCTAATAAGGGTACAATATTCTTAGATGAGGTTGGAGAGCTTTCTCCAAATTTACAATCACGACTTTTAAGAGTAATCCAAGAACGGGAATTTATTCGTGTAGGAGGAGAGCGTGTTGTTAGTGTGGATATCCGCATTATCTCTGCTTCAAACAGCAATCTAGAGAGTCTCCCTCCCGAGCAGTTTAGGAAGGATCTTTATTATCGCCTTAATACATTGGAACTACACTTACCCTCATTACGCGAACGAGGAGAAGATGTGGGTATTTTATTTCTCCATTTCATTAAAAGAAATACCGGAGCTATGAACAGTACCTATGATATCCCGGAAACTGTTTTACCGATTCTACAACAATACTCATGGCCAGGGAACATTCGAGAACTTGAGAATGTAAGCAAGCGATATCTACTCTATGCAGCGAACAATCTGAATAGCAAAAATCCACAACATCAGCGACATAACATCGTAGAGGCAATTGGCTCCCAACGAATTCTCTCATGTATTCTGAATGCTCATCAATTTAGCGAGCAAGGGGTTACAGTAGAGCTTATAGAAACTTTGAAAGTAACCTTCAACTACAGTATGGAGAAAATTGGACAAGTTCTTGGAGTGAGTAGAACCACTTTATGGCGTTTGATGAAAGATTTACAAAGCTAGTAATCTTCAATTTCTTGAAGTCTTATGTGAATTTGTTTCATTCATATAATTATTGATATTTTTGAAACAATAATTTGGGTGGTAGAGGTGTGCTACTGTCTGAGTCTGTAGAATCTCTATAAGTTTTTTTGACTATTTGTCGCGGAATAGCTAAGTGAAAAGACTCTTTACCCGGAAATTGTTTGAAATCATTACATCTTAATAAAGTTGGCATGTAATTTGCAACTATCTTCCTGAGAAGCGTCGGATGTTCCGAGTTGCTTCTTGCAGATGATGTGACAGAGCGGCCGTGCTGTTCATCTTGAACATTTGTAGTAGGAGGAGAGTTGATATGGGAGTATTGGATGGAGTTAAGGTCCTTGACCTTACAAGAGTATTAGCTGGACCTTATAGCGGCATGCTGATGGCAGATATGGGCGCAGAGGTTATCAAGATAGAGATTCCTGGAAAAGGTGATGATAGCAGAGTGTTTTTCCCACAGGTGAAAGAACAGAGTGCATATTTCATGAACTTGAACCGTAATAAAAAAGGTATCACCCTGAATTTGAAAGACGAGCGAGGGAAAGAGATATTCAGAGATCTTGTTAAGGAAGCGGATATTGTAATTGAGAACTATCGGCCAGGAACTATGGCAAAACTCGGGCTTGGTTATGAGGACCTAAAAGAAATTAATCCAGCTATTGTATATGGTTGTGTTTCTGGTTTCGGTCAATACGGTCCGTATAGTCAACGAGCTGGGTATGACATTATTGGACAGGCGATGGGGGGACTCATGAGTACCACCGGTTGGCCTGATGGAGAACCTACGAGGACAGGTACCGCTATTTCTGATGTGCTTGGTGGATTGAATATGACCATCGGTGTGCTTGGTGCCTATGTCAAGCGACTCAAGACCGGGCAGGGTCAAATGGTAGATGTTTCCCTTGTCGACTCAGTAGTTTCCGCTCTTGAAATTATCACACAGATTTATCTTACCAGTGGTGAGGTTCCGCAAAGAATTGGCAACCGTTATGAATCTTGTTACCCGTATGACTCATTCAGAGTAAAAAATGGTTCTATTGTAATCGGCTGTGGCAATGACAAGCTTTTCCGAATACTTGCTGGCATTATGAAAATGCCTGAGTTGCTTGAAGATGAGAGGTTCTCCTGCAATATTCAGCGAGTGAGAAATCATGCACCATTGAAGGTCATTATTGAGGATTGGCTGAAAGATTTCTCAATAGATGATGCTGTTGAATATATTCTTTCCTCTGGTGTCCCTGCTGCTCCCATTTATACCATTGATCGACTCGTTCAAGATGAACATATCGCAAAAGTCCGTGAGATGTTTGTGGAAGTTGAGCATCCAATTGCTGGTAAAACAATCATTACGGGTAATCAGCTGAAGTTTAGTGATGACAAGGTTGAGATTATTAATGCGGCTCCATTGCTAGGACAGCATACTGAGGAAATTTTGCAGAAATATCTTAACTATAATGCAAGGAAGGTAGAAGAACTTCGTGAGAACGGAGTTTTATAATAAAAAGAAGGAGTTCTAAAATGAAAAGAAAGAGTGGTTTGTTGTTTTTATTAATGATTGTGATGCTTCTAGTCACTCCAATGGTATTTGCCGGGGGTGAAGGTGAAACTCAGTCGGGTCCTATTAAAATGAAGCTTAGTCATCCATCAGCAGAAACACATCGTTATCATCGGGCTGCACTGATGTTCAAGGAAGAAGTTGAAAAGCGAACAGAAGGAAGAGTTGAAATTCAGATTTTTCCTTTGAATCAACTTGGAAGCCAAGAAGAGGTAACTGAGGCTGCGCAGATGGGTACGATTGATCTGGTAATCACGTCTGATGATAAGCTGATGACGCTTGTTCCAGAGTTCGAGGCACTGGGACTGCCCTTTATTTTCAGAGATCATGACCATGTTTATGATGCTCTAAATGGGGAAGTTGGAAATTTGCTTTCCACGAAGTTGGAGAAGAAAAATTTAATGGTTATTTCTTGGTTGGAGAATGGTTTCCGCCAGGTTACCAATAATAAAAGACCAATCAATTCTGCAGCAGATCTTGCAAATTTAAAGATTCGCGTTTCCAGTTCAAAGCCAAACATGTTGTTCTTCAATAGTTGTGGTGCTGCTTCAACGAACATTTCGTTCAGTGAGCTGTATACGGCTCTTCAGCTCAATACAGTTGATTCGCAGGAGAACCCGTTGGCAAATATCCGTGACAAGAAATTCTTTGAGGTGCAGGATTATCTGACAATTACGAGTCACGTACACACTTCAGAACCATTGATTATGTCAAAATCTGCTTACAATAAATTGAGTGAGCCGGATAGGAAGGTTTTCATTGAGGTTGGAAAAAGTGTGAGTAAGTTTGCCTTCGATGATGCTAAAAAGGGTTTTGATGATGATTTGGAATATCTCAAAGAACAAGGCATGCAGGTAAATTATGCTGAGAGAGATGCTTTTGCTGAGGCTATTGAGGTTGTCTACAATCAGTATGGTACCCAATATAAAGATTTCATCAATATTATTGAGCAATACTAGAAATATTAATTCTGGAGCATGTAGTAGAAACTACA
>CAXXCW010000022.1:0-3097 GCA_963662725.2 uncultured Sphaerochaeta sp. | reverse complement strand
GGGCCCTACATCTCGTATGGATATGTGCCTTTTCATATTTTGACTGCTGGAAAATGTACAATCTGCAGATTGACCATTCATAATTCAGAACTAAACTAGTTCCGTGTACACTTGAAACTCTCCAGTGACCATGTTTTTTTAAACCGTATTTGCACAATGCCCTTCTTTTCGGCAAGGACACACAACCATCCCTAAGCAATAGCTATATCAGGGATTTACTGTATAAGTTGTCAATACATCGCTACGCCAAAAGGATGAGCGCGTCGTAAAATCAGATTCATATGTATTTGGCAATGCAACCAGATTCCCTCTTAGATGATTCTTGAAATCAAGGCATTGATACGCGGTACCAAAAAATTGTACAGAATTATTGACACACCCTCACATACCGGACAAACGCCCTCTTCGTGACTGTACATCTATCTACAATACTAAAGCCTGCATCGGTTATATCCTCATCCATATCTACACAGGTGATGATCACAAGCTTCTTGGTGATGCGCCTGGATGAAGCAATGATGGCCTTCTGTTGATCATGGGTAACATGGGAAAACAGACCATAGGGGAGATCGAGGATCGCCACATCATACTGTTCGGCTATCCGATGCATCGTCTCATGTACGATACAAGGATCATAGCCAAAGTGCGCAACATTTTGCTTGGCCTGATTGGCAATGATCCAGCTGATCTCATACCCGGTCACGTCAATTGCTAAGGACAATGCTTCAAGCACTACCGTACCTATTCCACAACAGGGATCCACCAAGCTGGCCTGTACCTGTTGCCCTACAGCAATATTGACAAGAGCCCGTGCTGCACGAGTCTCCAGGGAATTGCTATTGGTGAAAGGCTTCATCATGTTGTGCATGACCCAAGGATTCTCATTCTTTTCGTAGATGCCAAATATCCAGAGGCCTTCAACGATCGTTATGCCAAATTGGATGGAAGGATTCTTCATATCGACTTCAGCCTGAATGGCCTTGCCTAAAGCCGTAACGCCAGATAACCACGTTGCATAATCAAGGGCCCCATCCTCAATCTTAAATCGTGCAAACTTAAAATTACCACAGGTGATTTCTTCCTCACGGACAAGGATCTCCAACGCTTCAAACGAGGAAGCACTGCACAAGACAGTTAGTCTCAGCTTGAAAAAGGGGCTTCGTGAGGGATCGACGCTCAGATGAGAGAAGAAGTATTTCTCACTAGGCTCCTGATTAAAGAGGCTTTTCATCTCCAACTGACACAAAGCCTTTTCTTCCTTGGAATAATTGATGACATAGAGATAGGTCTGTTCATGAGTTCTGTTCAAAAGTATGTCTTCTCCCCTTACGATTCTCATCAGCATTCAGTATGCCCATATACCCGCAGAACAGGCTATCCCTTCCTAGACGTCTGACAGGTCAAGGCTTTCAGCATCTGTGCTGGGAACCCTCTTGTGCATCTTCTTCTCTATAACCCGGAAATGTGCATCCTCTGAAGGGGAGACAAAGGTAATGGCCTCACCAGAGCTTTCCGCCCGTCCTGTCCTTCCTATCCTGTGGATAAAGATTTTAGGGGACCGAGGCAGCTCATAGTTGATGACAATGGGAAGAAACTCGATATCGATTCCACGGGCAAGAAGATCGGTTGCAACCAACACCCGAAGTTTTCCCTGCTTGAATGCCTTCAGGAGGTCTGTTCTTGCTCCCTGGGACTTCTTGCTATGGATTGATCGGGCAGCAATGCCATGTTTGTTGAGTTTATCTGCAACCCTATCAGCCCTGGTTGCAGAAGAGGTAAAGACAAGGACTTGCTTCATATTCTGACTTTGTATCAAATATCGTAACAGAGGGCCTTTCTTCTCTTCAGCAATGAAGTATGCACTTTGGCTTATGAGTTCAACAGAATCTGGTTCCTCTTCCATCCTGATCACGAAAGGATCATGAAGGAGCACCTTACTCAGTGCCTGGATATCCTCATGAAGGGTTGCCGAAAACAGCAGATTCTGGCGGTGAGGAGGAAGAAGATTGAGGATCTGACCCATCTCCTTCTCAAAACCGGCAGCGAGCATCCTATCAGCTTCATCAAGCACCAATATCTTTACAGAGGACAAATGCACAGCGTTCACCGAGACCAGTTCCAGCAAGCGCCCCGGGGTGGCGATGAGTATGTTCACATTGCTCATTGCCATCATCTGGGGGTTGATGGAAGCTCCACCAAAGACAGCTAAAGTTTTGATATCTGAGGAAGTATCATGGATATATTTCTGGAATACGGAATGTACTTGTGCAGCAAGTTCCCTGGTGGGAACCACTACCAGGACCTGGACATGCCTGTCGCTCTTAGCCCATTTTTTTGTATTCTTTTGCAGATTCATAAGTATGGGCAGGACATAGCTTAGGGTCTTACCCGATCCTGTCTTGGCTATCCCTAGGATATCCTTGTCTCCCAAAACTGCTGGAATGACTTCTGTCTGTATTGGATATGGTGCTGGTATGTTATCTCGCTGTAAAGCAGTAACAAGAGGTTCTGAGATTCCCAAAGAGGTAAATGACATGTATGGTTGATCCTTTTACCCACTACCCTAGCGGTATCGTTCATGATAGGAGGTGCATTGGGAATAATACGGTATTGTCTCTTGAGAGTATAGGGGAGCTTTGATAGTGAACTCATTCTTGGCACAGCAGAAAAGTTTCAGGCCAGGGCTCCTCGCTCTGTAGAGTGGTTAAATTTCACAATTCTTCACGAGAAAGAGTAAAGGCAACCAGTTCTTTTGAACAAGTTGCCTAATGGGCGCGATTGGGTTTGAACCAACGACTTCTACCGTGTGAAGGTAGCACTCTCCCGCTGAGTTACGCGCCCGAGTACTCAAACCATAATAAGGAAAAGAAAGGCGCTTGTCCAGCCCTGTTTTTCTTGATTCGACCACTATTTGTCGGTAACGGCATATTTGGGACTCCAATAGCTGATCACTACAACCAGTACATCAGGCAAGAATAGCAATTATGAGCATTACCATTGCCTCTCACCCATCTCATGGTACAATACCAACCAAGAGAGGTACCCCATGGCAACCAAGTATGTTATTGTCGGATCGCGTGTCCCTGCTACTGAAGCA
>CAXXCW010000021.1:0-153292 GCA_963662725.2 uncultured Sphaerochaeta sp. | reverse complement strand
CTTTGATGACCTCTACTTTGCAAACCTCCTGTCAACAGCCAACAAACATCAGATGGGCTCCTTCTCCTTGGGATACGCAAAACAAGAAGGATATCGATTCTCCGCATCCATAGGTACTTTGGCAAAGATCCAACGCTTACCGACGGAGAGGGTCGATTTGTATCCTAATGTGAGCTTTCTCTTTCCCCTGATCGATGTCCGCACAACCCAGTTGTCACTGTTGGTAGCTGCCAGCGGGTATCTGCCTGCCTATCCGACCTTCGAATTTGACAAGTTTGTAGACCCTGCCCTCACCAGCTTGTTTCCCAACTACCAGATGAGTGCCGGCCTATCCCTCAAACAAGGTGCTTTCTCAGCAAAGCTGTTGGGCTCGCTTCGTAAGGGAGAGAATAGGAACCTCCTGACCAGTGAGCTTCTCGACCTGACCCTCAGTACCGCAACCTATAACTCAATCTTTGACATCTTTGCAGAGACCGGATTCACAGGAAAGCATTTTGAGGCACGACTGACAGTTAACCTACCTCTTGCCAGCGACCTTACCCTCGCTGATGGAGCAGGCCCTTACAAGGGTGACTTCAGCCAGCTCACCCTATCCTATAACCAGAAGGCATTTACCTTCTCCTTGGGGCTGCAGGAGGTTGGCCTTGGAAAGACCATTGCAGACATCATTGATGGCAACAAGGATATGTTCTCCTTCTTTGGCGGTCAACGCGCCTCCTCGTTCCTCTCTGTCGGGTACACGGCAGGGGACCTTACGCTGAAGGCAAAGGCCGCCTACCCTGTCAGTGCAACCGAATATACGACACCGATGATTACCATCACAGCATCCTACAAATTGGGTGTGCAGTTCTAAAGGATGAGGGCCTTCGGGCCCTTTCCTTTTGCCCTTACAGATAAAACATGCTACATTGTCTTCATGAATATCAAACGACTCGACCCTTTGGTAGCCCAGCGTATCGCTGCCGGAGAAGTGATAGAACGGCCAGCTTCTGTGATGAGAGAGTTGGTAGACAATGCCCTTGATGCTAACTCCACCAGCATAACAGCCAGTGTAGTGGAAGGGGGCTTGCAGACGATCACAGTCATCGATGATGGCGATGGAATCGCGGAGGAAGATCTTCCCCTGCTCTGTGAGAGTCACGCTACCAGCAAGGTCTCCTCCCTTGATGACCTGTACGAGCTCTCTACCATGGGTTTCCGTGGTGAGGCTCTCTACAGCATTGCAGCCGTATCAGAAATAACCATAGCAAGCAGCTACAAGGGATCTGATGCAGCTTCCATTACCATCGACAACGGAAACAAGGGCCATGTCATCCCGGGAGGACCTGACAGGGGAACCAAAGTAACAGTGGAAGACCTTTTCAAGGAACTGCCTGCACGCAGACAGTTTCTCAAGCGGCCCTCGACTGAAGCTACCATGTGCAAGAACATACTCCTGGAGAAGTCTCTCGCATTCCCCAAGCGATCCTTCAAATTCTATACCGACGGGAAGTTGCGCCTCGACCTGCCTGCCACTACCAAAAAGGAGAGGGTTCTCGATGCCCTTGCAACCAGCCAGAACATCATCCCATCAGAGATGCTCGAACTGTATGAGACAGCCGCACGCTTCAGCCTCTATGCTGTAGCCTCCTCCCCAGCTATATTCCGCAGTGACCGATCACACATTAAGATCTACATCAATGACAGGCCCATAGAGGATTACGCCCTGGTACAAGCGGTGACCTATGGCTATGGGGAACTGCTTCCTGGAGGCTCATTTCCCTACTGTTATCTCTTTATCACAGTTGATCCGACACTTGTTGACTTTAACATCCATCCAACCAAACGTGAGGCGAAACTCCGAAACAAGGCCGAGATTCACCACCAGATAGTCTCCATGATAGCCAGTCAGGTAAAGAGAACCATACCCCGTCTTATCAAGGAGGTGCAGCTACCCCTTACAGAGAGGGATGGCGGCCAGCTCTCATCCTCCAACCACTCAGGCTTCTCACCAACCCCCACCTATGACTCTTACCCTTCCCATACCCAAGCCGGTTCATCCTCTCATGAAAAGGGCTATACCTACCCCCAGAGGGACAAGCCTTCGGATCCGCTCTGGTTCCAGAAGGCAAAAGAAGCCCTGCAAGAGAGTAGGATGGAAACCTCACGAAAGAGCGAAGAGACCGACATATGGGCAGAGCAGGCACAAGAGGAGGGCTTCACCTATCTTGGACAAGCCTTCAACCTATTCCTGGTTGCCCAAAAGGGAGACGACCTCTTCTTGGTTGACCAACATGCGGCCCATGAACGCATCCTCTTTGATGCGGTGCGGTTTAGGCAGGAAGTGCAGACCCTCATGATCCCAGTTACCTTTGAAGTGGAAAATGATGTCGATGCCTATCTGCAGGAAAGGTTGGATGTCTACCTCAATCTGGGCATCAAGCTGCAAAGGAAACAGCCTCTTCTTTGGGATTTGCTTGCCATCCCGGCAATGTACAGGTCCATTGAAAGAGAGGTGGTCTCCTTTATCCAAGGTCATGCGGGAGATGCCAAGGAGATTGAGAAAGGCCTCTATGCAATAGTCGCTTGCCATGCAGCCATAAAGAGCGGTGACACTGTTGACCGTACGACCGCCCTTTCTCTTCTTGAGCAGGTATTTTCCTTGGAAGAGCCTACCTGCCCCCATGGAAGAACCTTTGTGGTCAGGCTCAACAAGGACGAGCTCGCAAGGGCTGTTGGAAGGACCTAGAGGGTGTACCAGGCTATCTGGCTCTGCTTGGATGGATCATCATACCAGCCAAGGACAACAAAGCGCACTTTCTCCCAGTTGGGATAGAGAAGAGTAAGATCGAGTGTCTGTCCTGTGGCAGTGCTCCTATGGAGCACATCTCTCTTTTCGTCCAGAAGCAGTATGGAGCACTCCCTGACCCTGGTATCAAGGGTCAGCTCTCCCTTTTCAGCTTCAAGATGATGGTGAACATCTTGGGGCTCATCTCCACTTTCCAGGGTGAACTGCTCGGTTATCGTGCGTCCATCGTCGCGCATGACCCTAAGGCTCCACTCCCCTCTGGGCAGGGCCATCCGTTGCCCAAGGGAGAGATCAGCCTTTCCATAGTAGTCTTGGTTGTCCACACGCTTCTTTTCAGCTGGGAAAAGCCAGGTACTCAGGGCATCAGGGGAGAGTACCTCCATCTGGAGGTTTGCCCCCTCTTCACTCTCTATAAACACACTCAGGCTCTCATAGCTGGAAGTACGATTTCCCTCGCTGTCAAAATGGGAGACACGGCTGACCCCTGCATGCAGATCAATCAGGGAGAACGGAGGACGGGCACAGGAAACACAGGACAACAAGGCCACTAGCACCAACGATGAAACATGCAGCCTTGTTTTCATGTTACAGAGCCTTGGCTCTGAGATACGATCGGACAGGATTTGCATACGAATTCAGAGCAAACAGCTTCACATCCTCTTTCTGGCTCTTGAAACGATCGAGGAAGGCCTCAGTATCGAACGAAGCATATACGTCCTTGAACGTATCGGTATTCTCCAGATAGTCGTAGGCAAAACAGTTGGTAGGCCATAGCTTGTAGGAGAGGTGGATCTGGCGATCTATCTCAGCTGCCACCTCATCGGAATTGGAAAAGTCACCTTTCAGGGGTTCCCCATATGCAATATGGATATTCCCCTTGTACCCTTTCAGGCCACGGGATATGCTGATGAGGTCTTCATATTTCTTCTTGGGGTGCTCGCCCCTTCTGAGTCGTCCTACCTCCTCGACGCTCTTTATTATATCACAAGGATCATATTCATAACTTACCGAGATAGGAATGATATTACATCTGTTGATGACATCACTGAATGTTGCACCACCTTTTCGCTTTTGCGAAAGATGGAGCATCTTGAGGATGGCAGGAGTGGTAACATCAAGGCCGTCCTTAGCCCTGCCACTCTTCTGGGCAACCCAGATGGAGGTGTGCAGTTCAGTGATAAGCTCAACAAAATAATTGCTGAGCCTGATGGACTCCATATATTTCTCACGCATCGGGAGGGTCCTCTTGACCGTCACTCCTCCGTTGAGCTTGAAGATGTCGGTAATGTACTGGTTGGTCAAGAGATTGTCACCAACCGCCATTTCACAATCCTTTCGCCCACCCTTGATAAGCACATAGTTGATGAGGGCGAAATCGAGGACAATGTCGCGGTGATTGCTGATGAAGAGGTACGCCGTATCCTTATCTATACTTTCCAACCCGCTGAAAGAGAACTCATCGACACTTTTTCCCAACACCGCAGGAAGGAAAAATCCGACAGAGAGTTTCTTCTGGAAGTCATGGTAGGTCTTCACCGATTGCAGAGCACTCATCATCATACGAGCATACTCGCCGATCGTAGCCTTTTGCTCCTCTGTATCAGAAGGGAGGAACCCGGCAAGGATCTTTATGAAAGCGCCTTTATTCGAAAGCACCCTCCCGATAGCGTCCTGTACGTCCCTGTCCCTATACGGTGCGATATCCCTATATTCATTCAAATCCATACTCAGTCCTTTTTTTTACCCATTAGGAATCGCATGTACTGGGTTCGCTCCCATCTGGAAGGATCTGAGATCCTTTCCTGGGCAAGCTGTCCGTTGAAATCTGCGATACGGGCAAATTCATGTGCATCCATCCAGGATGAAAGTTCAGCATTCATCTTGGAAACTGTAGAGAGCCCATGCTTCATGAGAACAGAGCAAAGCTGGACTGCTTTCGCACCTGCAAGCAGTTGCTTGACCATGGTGTCACCTGAGTGGATACCGGTAGCCGCACAAATGTCGTAGCGCAGCTCCTCACTCATCAGGGCAGTCCATCTCAGCGACTGTGCATACTCGTCCTCAGAACTGAACATATGGGCAGACCCAAAGGTCATGCTCTTCGTATTGATGTCAGGGCTGAAGAACCGGTTGAACAGCACTACCCCGTCGATGGACAGCTGGTCAAGCTTATGAAGCAAATTGGCAAGTGAGGAGAAGGAAGAGCCCATCTTGAGGCTCAAGGGAACTTTTGTCTTCTTGCGTGCAGCCTTCACCAATGCAAGATAGTCCTTTTCAATGGCAGTGCCGTCGACAGCAAGGTCAGCAGCAACTATGTAGTGGTTTAGCTCTATGGCATCAGCACCACAGGCAACGAAACGGTTGATATATTCTATCCAAGAACCGTTTTGCCGGCAGTTGATGGATGCAATGATGGGGATATCGAGAGCCTTCTTGGCATCCTCGAGCAGCCTGAGATGTTCGTCGATGGCCTGTTCCATGGAGGAACCCTTCATAAAGCCATATGCATCGGCATGTACGAGATATTCTTGGGTCTCGTCAACGAGGGCATCACTCTCCCCTTCGATCTGCTCTTCAAAGATGGATTTCAACACTACAGCTCCTACCCCTGCATCCTCACATTTCTTAAGGGAAGAGAGTGTAGCGGTAAGTGGGCTGCTGCCCACAATGATGGGGTTCTTTAGATTGAGACCTACATAATTCGTTGACAAGTCTGCCATTTGTTACTCCTCAAAACAGGTATGCCGCCATACACAAGCCGGCTGAGGGCTAGTATACCATGAATAAGAGGCTTTCTCCATATGGATCGGACAAGTTACCCAACAGAAAGCATGCAAAAAGGTACCGATTTACCGGTACCTAGTATTGCACATGCAGAGTTTATCAGAGGATGTAGGGAATCCTGAAATTGTGCGACTGATAGACTACAAAGGTCTCAACCTCTGAGATATCATCAATCTTATCCAACTCCTGCTTGAAGAAATCAAGCAGGGTAAGACCCTCATCCTCAGCAAGAACAAGCTGGACGATCAGATCATAGCGGCCGGTGACCACAGCGGCAGAGATAACCCCACGAAGGGAGGCAAACTCCTTGGCCTTCTTCTCCAGGTCCAAGGTCTTGAGCTTGACGCCCATCATCACCACCTGCAAACCTGGTATTGTTTCAGGGTTCACCAAGCCAGATATCTCAAGAACACCCTCATCGATAAGTTTGTTTACCCGTGCCCGTACGGTATTCTCTGTGATACTCAACTCTTCTGCAATTGCACTGAAGGGCTTACGCCCATCATGCAACTGCTTGACTATAGCCTTGTTCGTCTCGTCCATCTTTAACTTCATCATCGCTTAACCGTTCTTCCTCTCAAATTCTTTCATGAACTGGGCAAGATAGAGCACATCTTCCTTGGGAAGGGCATTGTATACGCTGGAGCGAAGCCCACCGACAGAGCGATGGCCTTTCAAGCCGAGCATGCCTTCTTTTCCAGCTTCAGCGAGGAACTGTTTCTCAAGCTCCTCACTGGGGAGGCGGAACACAATATTCATCTTGGAACGGTAGGTAGGATCGACAGGACTGCGGAAGAAGGACGAGTTGTCAATTACATCATAGATGATGGAGCTCTTCTCAACAGCACGCTTGTGCATTCCTTCAGCCCCACCATTCTTCTTGATCCAATCGAGGACGAGCTTCACGCCCCAAATGGAGAAAACAGGAGGAGTGTTGTACAGGCCATTCTCCTTGCTGTGCAGCTTATAGTCCATATAGGCAGTGAGGTTGGAGTTCTGCCTCTCCAACAGGGACTTCTTCATGATGATGAACGTAGCTCCAGCAGGGCCAAGGTTCTTCTGCACACCGCCATAGATCATGGAGAATTTCTCCACGGGCACAGGACGGGAGAGGATGTCACTGGACATGTCTCCTATCAGAGGAACGTCCCCTGTGTCAGGGAAATCCTGCCACTCGATTCCCCCGATGGTCTCGTTGGAACAGAGATAGAGGTAACTGCTGTTCTTGCTGGGTTTCACTTCTGATGCTTTGGGAAGGGAGGAGAACTTGGTGTCAGTGCCATCATAGTAATAGTTGACCTTACCCAGCTTCTCGGCGTCCGAACCGGCCTTGTTGGCCCAGGTTCCGCTCTTGAGGTAATCAGCGACAGTGCCGGGTCGCAGGAAGTTCATCGGTATCATGGTGAACTGCAAGGTAGCCCCACCACCGAGGAAATACAGGTCATAGTCCTCGGGAACATTGAGCAGTTCCCTGAAGAGGGCGGTACACTCATCATACATATCCTCGAAAAGACCACCACGGTGACTTGCCTCTACCATGGACAGGCCTTGGTTGTCATACTCCACCATCTGGTCGCGCATCTGCTCGAGCACCTCTACAGGAAGTACTGAAGGGCCTGCAAAAAAGTTTTTTTTCCGTTCCATTATAGTTTTCCTCCTTTGATCAACTCACTGATAATATCAAATGACTCTTCTCCGATGCGAACAAGGTTCTCTTCACTGTTTGCCCCGACATGGGGGGTAAGGGTGACGTTGTCAGCCTTGAGGATCGGATAATCTTCAGAAGGGGGATCAGTCGGATAGACATCGGTTGCATACCATGCGACCGAACCGTCTTCCAGGGCCGCGACCATATCATCGGCATCCACACACAAGGCGCGTCCGGTATTGATGATGACTGGCTTCTTCTTGCAATGGGCTATCAGGGACTTGTTGACCATGCCACGGGTCTCGTCGGTGAGGGGCAGGTGAAGGGAGATGTAGTCTGCATCCTCTACAGCGGCTTCTGGGGTCAGCTTCATCTCAGCATGGGGAGATGACTGCACATACTTGTCATAGGCGACCACGCTCATGCCAAAAGCCTTGGCAAGGACAGCAACGCGAGTGGCGATGTTACCAATACCGAAAAGGCAGAGTGTCTTGCCATACAGCTCATTGCGCTTGGTGCTCTTGAGCCATTGCCCGTGTTTCATGCCGTCATGATAGGCGGGAAGATGGCAAGGGGTGCTTATCATCAGGGTAAAGGCAAGTTCGGCTACGGCAATGGAGGAGGACTTGGGGGTATTGCGAACAATAATGCCCTTGCTCTCTGCATATGCCTTGTCAATGTTGTCGATACCAACGCCACCACGAATGATCAGCTTGAGATTTGGCGCTTCGTCAATATACTCTTTGGTACATTTGGTCTTGCTGCGAACCAGCACGATATGTGCGTCCTTGAGGCGGCTCTTGTCCGTCGTCACTTCCCCAAACGCCTCCAAGCGTGGGCCGAGCGAGGCATCGAAGGCATCGGAAATTAGAATAAGCATTGTTTTCATCCCTCTCTTTGCATTTCTTCACAGGCATACGCCTATGTTGATAATCTTCAATAGGATTGTACACCAAAAAAAGGGGGTTTGTCTAATTTTATTTTGTTATTTTTTACATATTGAGCAAAATCATCGCCCTATGTTGCTGGATAGCCAGAATTAATTGAATTATGAGAGAAAAAGGAAACCGCCGGAGAACCGGCGGCTATATACTTAGTAACTCTTGGAAACGTGCAATTTCCTCACCTTTTTCATCTGCTTGCGTGCTGCAGCTTTCTTTTTACGGTTAAGGATGGTGGAGGGCTTCTCAAAGTACTCCCGCTTTTTCCACTCACGGATGATTCCTTCTTTTTCCACCATGCGCTTGAAACGCTTGATTGACTTTTCCAAAGGTTCATTGTCATCAACTTTTACATATGCCATATATTACTACTCACCCCCTCTCCCGATTACTGGGTCTAAACTGCTACAACAGAATGCCTCAAACATAGCTAGGATGTCAAGCATCTGGTAAAACTCTCTTCACAAGAGAGATAAGGTTCTTCGCTTTTGTATCATCACCTACCCTATTGGGTGTCTATCCCAACTTCATGAGGTCCGCTTGCTTGTCAGCCTCAGTCTTAAGGTCGAGGATGGTGATCTGCAAGGACGCCTGGTTCCGATAGTAGTTGCGCCCAAGGCGGAATGCGACATCCACAAGCGATCCCTTGTCAAAATCACGACCCACACGATCGGCTGCACTCCAGTAGAGGGCGGGCCACTTGTACTGACCAAAGGAGAGGGTCAGCTTCAGATGACGGGGCCCACCCTTGTGATTGTTCATGTACTGGAAATCTTCTATCAGAGCCCCCTCCATCATAAGGACCAAGGGAGGGTTCTTTTCACCGAAAGGCTCAAAGAACTCCACCACCTTGATGATTTCAGGCGTCATATAGGCAACAGGCAGGGTACAATCGATCATGATGGAATCATCGTTTTCCTGCAGGCAATCCATGTGGTCGATCTCTTCCATCACACGCTTCTTGAAAACAGGAAGATGCTTCACATCCATGGAAAACCCAGCAGCGCAGGCATGACCGCCGAAATCCAGGAAAAGGTCTTCAAATGCCGACAGGAACTCCCGCACATTGAACTCCACAGGACTGCGCATGGAAGCGGAGACGCGAGTCCCCCCGATGGTTGCCAAGACCATGACCGGAGCGTTGAACTGCTTCATAAGACGGCTTGCCATCACCCCGGTTATCCCCCTGCTCAGAGAGGCGTCCTCTACCATGACCAGCTTCGATCCGGTCTGCTCATAGCTTTCCTTTGCCTGCGGAGCAAGACGCTCCCAAGCATCCTCACCCAACTTCTGCCTCTCCTTGTTCAAAAGCAGGAGCTCCCCTGCCAGATGTTCTGCAACCCCAAGGTCAGGGGCAAGCAGCATATCCACTGCAAGCGAGGGCCGGCCCATCCTTCCCGAAGCATTGATTACCGGTGAAATCTGCCAGGAGATATCACTGGTTGAAAGAACCTTCCCCACAAGATTTTGCATGGTGAAGAGGGGAAGCAAGGCTTCCCTCTTGCCTGAAGCAAGGACTTTGAGACCACGCTTTACCATCAGTCGGTTCTCATCCTCCATAGGCATGAGGTCGGCGATGGTTCCGATTGCGACAAGGTCGAGGATCGCATCGTAGCCACTGTCCAGCAAGGGGTGTTTCCTAATGGAGTATGCGCTGAACAGGGAGAAGAGGACCTGAAGTTCGTCACGGCCATGCACACTGTATTTCAGAGCCCTACTCAGACTTGAAAGTGCAAAGATGCTCTTGCCCTTGATGACAGGCATGACGCTCTCCATCTCTGACCTCATGTCGACAAGGTGTATCTCCACACTCTTGCCAAAAGCCTGGCGCAACTGAGCCAGTTCGGAAGCTGCATCCAGGACAAGGATGGGAACACCTGCAGAGAGGAACTTGAGGACCTTGCTCTGTGATGGGGAGAGAAGCCCTGGATTTATCTCTTCGATGACGCGGTCTGTCACCACAAGATTCTCAACCCTCATCGCCTGGATGATGACCGTATCATGGCCGGGCTGCGCATGCAGCAGGATGCACTCCTCATGGTAAAAGTCAGTCTGGCTGAACCGAAGGGCCCAGATGACCTTGGCGACAACCCCACACCCTGCAAGATGTTCGAAGGGGTAACCACAGCCGCTGACCTTGGGGTCAATGATGGCTAAGGCCGGAGGAAGATCCTCTCCTGAGAGGTGGTGGTCAAGGATGATGGTATCCATGCCCAACGTCCTTGCGTGGGCTATCTCACTGTTGTTGGAGATGCCACAGTCAACGGTGATGATCAGGGTCACATCATCGTTGTAGGCGGTTTCGACACCTTCCATTGTCAGGCCATAGGGCTCGTCCCCCTCAGGGACCCTGTAGGAGACATCGATGCCTAACCTCTGCAACTCCTGGACAAGCAGGGCCGTACTGGTGATGCCATCGACATCACGATCGCCGAAGACCCGTACCTTCTCCCCCTCGGAGACAGCGCCGTTGATACGGTCGACCACCTCTTCCATATCGTCAAACAGAAACGGGTTATGCAGATAGGTCAGTTCACTCTCAAGGTGAAACTTGACCTGGTCGCTGGAGGTCAGACCACGCCTGACCATAATCGAAGAACACAAGGGATCCAAACCATACTGCTCATGCAGATGCTTCACGTCCTGGGACGCTACAGCCTTTTTTTTCCATTCCATATGTATATAACAACCTTACAATAAATATTCCCAATCAAAACAGTGTCTGCAACATCCCCCCTGCGAGGGTCTTCAGCTCCTTGCCACTCACAAGGGAGGCATAGCGCAGCATGTACGCCTTGATGCGCAGTGTCGCACGCTCGCTGAGCTCTACAGCCACAGCACTGTGGAAGTCCATCCCCTTGGTGAGATTCAGATACCTTCTGGCTCCAGGGCCCAGGACCATGGAGGTGTCCAAGGTGGCGCAGCCTTCACAGCAGGGACTGCCCATCTGTGCATTGAACTGGATGATCTCCTCAGCAGCATAGGTCCTTTCACAGATGGGGCATCGGGAAAAGTCCGCCTGCAGGCCGCAAATGTCCAGAAGCCTCAAAACAAACTGGATAAGAATCCTAGCAACCAGATTCTGGTGGGAACAGAGCATGTCGAGGGCCTTACTCAACAGGGCATACTGGGAAGCGCTGTCACCTCCATTGGTATTCAGGACCAGTTCACAAAAAAACAGGGCAGCATAGTTCGCCCCCAAATCGGTGCGTATCTCGTCATGGGTAGCGACGAGCTGGACATCCTTCAGGGTATAGTCACGTTTCACAGGGTTGTAGTACAGAAAGAACTGTCCATCGGAGAAAACATCCCCCTTCACAGCCTTCAGAGACTTCCTTGCCCCATAGCTGACCACATCAATGAGGCCAAAATCAAGTGTCAGCAGACGGAGCCTGCGGTTCATCTGTCCGTACCGTATGCTATGCAGTACAATCGCCAAGGACGATACGTTTCGTTCCATGAACCCTCCGAAATCAAGAGTAGAACAGTGGGGGTAAAAAATCAACTGGTTGGAAGATCGTCTTTCCTGTGATATGCTTTTCGCCATGAAACGTCTCGTGTTAACACTTCTTCTTGCCACCATGGGCCTCTCCACTCTTTTAGCCTTCAGTGTGGGGGAAAGACGCGTGCAGGAACAACCTTTTGACAGCGAACAGGAGCTGGGAAAGATTGACTTCACCAAACCCCTTGCCCCCAACCAGCTCGAGTGGGTCAACCGTGCGACGCTCTCGCTACTGACTGTGGGAAGCGGAGACCCTCTATATTCCTGGTTCGGACACAGCGCACTCATCATAGGCCAGCCCTCAGGAGGGGAGGTCATGTATGACTATGGGGTATTCGATCCGGAGCAGAAGAACTTTTATCTGAACTTCGCACGAGGACGGATGTACTACTCGGTCTGGGAGAGCGGAGCCGAGTGGAGGATCGAGGAGGCTCTGGAAGAGAAGCGTGATGTCAAGCTCGTCGAGCTGGACCTGAGCCCCGAAGCAAAGCTTGCTGCAATACGATTCCTGCAAAACAATGCAAAGGCGGAGAACAGCACCTATCTGTACCATTTCTACCATGACAACTGTGCAACCAGGATCCGGGACATCCTCAACGCCGCCACCGGAGGTGAGTTCCGCAGTTGGGCAGAAGCCCAACAGACCACATCCAGCTATCGCCAATCCGTCCAGCGCTATCTGAGCCACAGCCCGGTAGTATTCTGGGCCTTGGATTTTCTCCAGGGCAAGAGGATAGACAAGCCACTGAACAGGTACGAGCTGATGTTCCTCCCAGAAAGCCTCCATCAGGCAGTGTTGGACTTCCCCTCCAGCATCGTAAAATACGAAGAGGTACTCCAGGATGCCAGCACCAGCGGAATACGCTTTAAGGCCCATCCGAAAAATGTGAACCATGACTGGGCATATGCCCTTGCAGGCATTGGCCTGGCCCTGACCTTGATTGTGCTGGGAAAACGGTACAGGCGGACAACATCCCTGTTGTATGCCCTGCTTCTTTTGGGCCTTGGGGTTCTGGGAAGCATCCTGCTGTTTATGATGACATTTTCAGACATGGACATGACCTGGTACAACGAAAATATACTCCTAGTCAACCCACTGCTTTTCATCGGGATGGTCTCAGCCTTTGCCCAGGCTTTCGCCAATAAGGGGCATTCCAAAAGGAACCTCGCACAAAGGACCTTCCAGGGAATGTGCATCATAAGCATTGCGATGTTGGTGGCAAAGGGATTGTCTCCCACAGTGCTGGCTCAGGACAACCTGAAGGTCATCCTGCTTATTCTTCCCCTAGCCCTGTCAGGGGCGGCCTTTTATGGCAGGGGCGATAGAGAACAGCTCTAGGGCCTGCATTCCCAGACGCTTGGCGGCGATTGTTGCCGGAAAAGCCGCTATCTGCATATTATAGAATCGGGCCTTGTCATTGTAGGCGTCCAGATGCAGGACCATCGCCTGCTCTTGAGCATAGATCTTCTCAAAGTAAGATGCATACAGCGGGTACTGCCTATGGGTGAACACCTGTTTCTGCAACTTGGCAAGGGATACATCGAGTGCAGTATAGATATCACTCACGAGTGCAGGTGAATCGCCTGCAGCATAGGAGGAGAGAAGGGCGTTGAAAGGCTCTGCCAAGCTTGTGTCATCGAGCAACCCTACAAGGGTCTTTGTGTACATGAAGCGCTCTTCCATGGCATCCATCCCCTTATCCAGAGAAACCTCTGCATCCTGCCTGTATCTTTTCAGGCGGGAGACGTTGTTCCGGTCAATGGCAAAGACTGCAAAGAGGAGCAGGAAAGCCACCACCGCAATGCTGATGACAGCACTGCGGCGGTTTGGAAAGAAGGGCTTGTCCCTATTTCTTGAGGACAATCTTTGTTCCCTTCCCTTCATACAGAGCGCCATAGACATGGGCAGGGTCGGTGATGAGTCCGGTATTACCTGTACTCTTTACAAAATCAACGATGGCCTGCACCTTGGGAAGCATGCTTCCTGGGGCGAAATGGCCCTCTGCCATATATTTTTCCGCTTCCTCGACTGTGATGGTATCGAGGGTCTCCTGGTTGGACTTGCCATAGTTCAGACAGACTTTCTCAACTGCAGTGGATATGACGAACAGGTCGGCCTTCAACTCCTTGGCCATTAGGGCAGCAGCGAGGTCCTTGTCGATGACAGCTTCCCTACCACTGAGATAGCCCGCCTCATCGCGAACCACAGGGATGCCCCCTCCGCCGGCTGCAATGACAATGACCCTATCCTTCAACAGGCTCTTAATGGTCTCGATCTCAACAATGGCCTTGGGCTTGGGACTTGCCACTACACGACGGTAGCCACGCCCGGCATCCTCGACACACACCCAGCCATCATGCTCGGAACGTCTGGCGGCATCCTCACCGGTCATGAAGGATCCGATCGGCTTGGAGGGATTCTGGAAGGAAGGGTCACTGTCAGAGACCTCCACCTGGGTAACGACGGTCGCGACATTGGGTCTGAGCCCTACCCTATTGAACTCGTTGTTCAACGCCATCTGCAGCTGGTAGCCGATGGCACCCTGGGTGTCAGCTACACAACTGTCCAAGGGTACGGTATGGAGAATGGAACGGGAAAACTCTGCACGAAGCAGAATAAATCCAACCTGAGGACCGTTTCCATGGGCGATTACCACCCTGTGCCCGGCTTCGACAAGTCTTACAATATGAGCCGCAGTCTTACGGGCAGCCTCATACTGTGCGTGTACGGTGACGTGTTTCGCATCTTCGATGAGTGAGTTTCCGCCTATGGCGATGACTATGAGTTTACTATCCATTCAGCTTACCTTCCTTGTACAAAAGTCTCATTTCTGTTCTTGTATCATAGCACAAATGCAACAAATTGCAACATATTTCCAGCCTGTTCTGTGGGTAAAGGCAAAGATATTTCCCAACGTTTGACCCACCTCCCCCCTTTCTGCTAAACTCCGCTTCAACGAGGTGACAATGCAAGAAACAGCAACCCTGGACAGGAAAGAGATGTTCTTATTTGCGCTGTATATTACCAGTATGGTTCTGGTAAACACGATAGGCTCAAAGATCATCACGCTCTTCGGCGTGAGGGTATCGGTTGGCATCTTCTTCATGCCTGTACTCTTTTTGGTCACCGATATTGTAGGCGAAGTGAAAGGGCACAAGAATGCATCCCTCTTTGTCAACATGTCCATCATCATGCTTGCTTTCCTGTTCGTCATGACCGGAATCAGCATCAAGATACCACCCCACCCCACTTGGGATCTGCAGGGCCAGTACCAGCAGGTCTTCGGCATGAGCATGAGAATGAGCCTTGCCTCCTTGGCAAGCTTCGCTGTGAGCCAGAACATCGACATACAGATCTTCATGCTGTTCAAAAAAATGAGCAAAGGGAAAAACCTCTGGTTACGCAACAATATCAGCACCATGGCCAGCCAGTTCGTCGACACGGTAATCTTCATGTTCATCGCCTTCTACCACATAACACCGAAATTTACCGTCTCCTATGTGTTTGCCCTGATCATCCCCTACTGGATCTTCAAGGTCATCTTTGCCCTGGTCGACACCCCACTCTGCTACCTGGGAGTGAAATGGCTATCCAAAAAGGAATAGTCACTTCCCTCTTTCGTAAAGTTTTATTACCTTAAGATTGGGCAGCGAGTAATCCTGCCCTAAGTATTTGTATATATGGAGGCTCTATGTCTGACAACGAACTTATGCCAATTGAGCAACTGCTTCCCAATAATCTGTTTATCCTTCCTGTGACGGGGAATCCCGTCTTTCCAGGATTGTTCACTCCACTGATGATAACCGACAACCAAGACGTCGAGATCGTCAACCAGGCCATCAAGCACGGGGGGTTCCTCGGACTCTTGCTGGTCAAGGAAGACCTGGACCAGGAAGAGTACTCACAGGATAACCTGTACACTGTTGGGACCGTTGCAAAGATTGTAAAAAAAATAAAGCTCCCCGACGGGGGGATCAGTATCTTCATCTCCACGCTCAAACGCTTTGAAACCAAGCAGTACTACCCCAGCGGCCCCTACCTGGTGGCCGAGGTCTCCTACCTCGAGGATATCGAGGACGAACCTGAGGAACTGCGTGCATGGACAAGGCTCCTGCTTACCGAGATGAAGACCCTCACCAAGAACAACCAGCTCTTCAGTGAAGAGATGCGTCTGAATATGGTCAACATCGATCATCCGGGCAAGCTTGCTGACTTCATTGCAAGCATCCTCAATGTCGACCGCAAGGAACAACAGGGGATCCTCGAGACCCTTGTGGTGCGCAAGCGTATCGAAAAAGTGCTGGTATTCATCAAGAACGAGCAGAACATTGCCCAAGTCCAGGCCAAGATCCAGGCAAGGGTCAATCAGAAGCTAGAGAAAAACCAGCGCGATTACTTCTTGCGGGAGGAGCTCAAGTCCATCCAGCAGGAACTTGGCCTGTCCACCAACCCCAAGCTGGAGCTGATCAACCGCCTGAAGAAGAAATTCAAGGACCTGCCTCTCTCCGCTGAAGCGCAGGAGACTGTGGATCGTGAGATGTCACGCCTTGAGGCCATCGACCCCAGCAGTCCTGAATACACCATCACCCGAACCTACCTTGAGATCGTAAGCGACCTTCCCTGGAAGGAGCCCAAGGCCGAAAGCTTCAGCATCGAAAGCGCACGCAAGATCCTGCAGAGAGATCATTACGGACTCAACGATGTCAAGGACAGGATCCTTGAGTTCCTTGCCGTACGCAGGAAGAAGAAGGATACCAAAGGCTCGATCATCTGCCTTGTCGGCCCTCCTGGAGTAGGAAAGACAAGTGTCGGCATCTCGATCGCCCGTGCACTGAAAAAGCAGTATTTCCGCTTCTCCGTAGGTGGGATGAATGATGAGAGCGAGATCAAGGGTCACAGAAGGACCTACATCGGGGCGATGCCTGGCAAGATCATCCAAGGTCTGCGGATAACCAAGACAAAGAACCCGGTATTCCTCATCGATGAGATTGACAAGATGGGTGTATCTTACCAGGGAGACCCTGCCAGTGCCCTGCTCGAGGTCCTTGACCCCGAACAGAATTCCACCTTCAGGGACACCTACCTCGACATCCCCTTCGATGCTTCAGAAATACTCTTCATCTGCACGGCAAACTCCCTGGATACCATCCCAAGGCCCTTGTTGGACCGTATGGAGATCATCACCCTCTCTGGCTATACCAGCGAGGAGAAGCTTGCCATCGGCAAGAAGTATCTGGTTCCCAAATCCCTGGAAAAGCACGGTCTTGCAAAGAAAGAGATCCGTTACACGCCCTCCATCCTGCTCAAGATAGCAGAGGAGTATGCAAGGGAAGCGGGAGTTCGTAACTTTGAGAAGTCCCTGCATAAGATCAACCGCAAGATCGCCCTCCTCCTGGAAGAGAATCCAGATACAGAGTTGCCTGTCAAAATTGATGAGGAGATGCTCATCAAACTTCTGGGACAACCTGTTTTCGTCGAGGATGAGATCCGTGTAGCGGACAAGCCAGGAATGGCAATTGGGCTTGCCTGGACCAGCATGGGAGGGGATACGCTCATCATCGAGGCCCAGAATACCCCTGGCAAGGGGGAGATCAAGCTCACCGGTCAGCTTGGTGATGTGATGCAGGAGTCTGCCAACATCGCCTATACCTGGCTTAAGGCCAATGCCATCGACCACAAGATCGACATGAGCTGGTTTGAGAACAATGCGATCCATGTGCACGTCCCGGAAGGGGCTACCCCCAAGGATGGGCCATCTGCAGGCATCACCATGACTGTAGCCCTCTTCTCACTGGTAACAGGGCAGACCATCAGGAAGAACTTGGCGATGACAGGTGAGACAACCCTCAAGGGCAAGGTAATGCCCATCGGGGGCTTGAAGGAGAAGGTGCTTGCGGCAAGAAGGAATAAGATCGATACGATCCTCATTCCCAACTTCAATAAGCGCGACCTCGACAAGCTCGACGAGACGGTTACCAAGGGCATACAATTCCATCTGGTATCGACCATGGAAGAGGTCCTCGCGCACGCCTTCCCCAATGACGAGAAGCGCAAGGCCATGCCGCCGATCGTCCCCAAGGCTCCCCCAAGGGATACCACTGAAGTGGTGGCGATCTCGAAGGCGGTTGCAGAGGCGGTCAGGGAGGCATTGCGTGAGCGTTGAGCTATTAAGCCCGGCAGGCAATATGGAGAAGCTACGGGTGGCGTTCGCCTATGGAGCTGACGCCGCCTATATGGGCTTCACAGACTTTTCCCTTCGTGCAAATGCACAGAACTTCAGCGAGAGTGATCTTGCTGAAGTTCAGCTTTTGAAACAGCAAACAGGAAAAAAAATCTACTGCACCATGAACATCCTCTTTGGCGAGAGTGAGCTCGAGGCTCTGAAAGAGCAGATTGGGACCATCAAAGGCTGGCCCTTCGATGCCTTCATCATCAGCGACATCGGCCTGGTTCCCATCCTCAGGGAAGCGTTTGGTGACAGGGTTGAACTTCACCTCTCCACCCAGGCGAGCTGCATCAACAGCAGCAGCGCCGCCATGTACCACCAGATGGGGTTCTCCCGTGTCATCCTGGGAAGGGAAACCTCGCTAGCCGACATCAAGAAGATCAAGAAGGCTGTCCCAGATCTCCAACTGGAGACCTTTGTGCACGGGGCGATGTGCATGGCCTACTCCGGACGATGCCTGCTTTCGGCCCACCTTAGCGGACGCAGCGCCAACCGGGGTGACTGCGCGCATACCTGCAGGTGGAACTACCGCTTGAAAGAGAGACTTGCAAGCGGGGACCTTGCTTTGGAAGAGGAGCAACGCGAAGGGGTCTACTACCCCATCGCAGAGGAGGATGGATACACCACCATCCTCTCATCCAAGGATCTGTGCATGATAGACCATATCCAGGAACTCCTCGATGCTGGCATTGACTCGTTGAAGATCGAAGGGAGGATGAAAAGCAGCTACTATGTGGCTGTGGTAACCCGCGCCTACCGCAAGGCGATCGACGCTGCCTATACAGATGATACAAGCTGGACGGCCTATCGCGATGACCTGATGAACATCAGCCACCGCGAGTACTCGACCGGCTTCTTCTTTGGTAGCGGCCCGATTGATCCGGCTAAGGGATCGTCCATAGACAAGAGTACAGACGAGGGCTATCACCAGCACTACCTCTTCTGTGGTTTCATTGGAGATGAGGTCAAAAAAGGGGTGTATGCCCTTGAGCTTCGGAACCAGATCAGAGAAGATCAGAAGCTGGAGTATATCGGCAATGATGTCCTTTTCCTTGAAGATGCAGGTTTTACCCTGTTGGATGAACACTTCGAGAAGGTAAGCCAGGCTGACCATGGAAAGATCCAATATCTGGCGACCGGCAAGCCTTTGGCAAAAGGGTATATCATTCGCCGTCTTTCTATGGTTAAATAGTGAGTATGATAAGGCGTATAGCTCTTGGCCTCTGTATTGGCCTTGCAATACTTTCTGGGGTTGCAGGAGCTGAATACAGGGACAGTTTCTCCTTTTTGGAGAAAGACCAACTTTTTATAGATTTCATGTCAGCGGTAAGGACCGAAGGCTGCGTAGAGAAGGCCGAGGAGCTTCGCTCCCTTTTGCATGCACAAAAGGAGGGGGAGCCTGAGGCTACCATCAGGCAGATACGCGTAGACACAAGCTTGGCACGTCTCTATGTAGAGAACTATGACAATAAGGATCGCGGAGAAGAGCTGCTCAGGGAAGCTGAGCAGAAACTTGAGGAATTGAAAAAGGGACAACCCTTTTTTGCCCTTATCCTTGGTTCTGAAATCGATGGTATCTGGTATTTGCTGAATCCAAGAAGCCTTGGCAAGGGAATGAGTAGCTCCAGAAAGATCAACAAGGCATTTAATGATTTTCCCCAGGAAGTCTCATCGCACCTACTGAAGGCAAACAGCATGCTCTATGCCCCATCCTTTGCAGGGGGTGATGTAAAGGGGGCATTGAACATGTTTCTTGCCATCCAAAGGGATGCGGCAGTGCTGCTTTCGCCTTGGGACCGGTCGTCACTGTACAGTGGCATCGGTATCGCATGTTTCAAGCTGGAAGAGTATCAGAATGCAAAGGGGTACCTTGCCGCTGCCAAGGCCATCTACCCCTTTGATGCTGTTCTGGATGACTATATCGCACAAGTGGAGAAAGCGTTGTGATGGTACTCTATGCGTCTGTTGTACTTGTTGTAGGAGTGTGGGCTACCCTTCTCTCCTTTTCCAACCGAAGGGTGATGGAAAAGCTGAAAAAGAGCTCCCCTTTTCCCAAGCAGGATCGCCCCCTCGTATCCATTGCAATCCCAGCCCGCAACGAAGAGCATTTCATCGAAGCGTGTGTATCCTCACTCATCGCCCAAAGTTACGAGAACATAGAGATCCTGATCCTAGATGACAACTCTACAGACACTACAGCAGAAGAGGTGAGAAAGCTCCAGGAACAAGATGCTAGAGTACGAATAATCAAGGGGAAACCCCTCAAAAAGGGCTGGAGAGGAAAGCTGTATGCGATGCAGCAGCTGTATGAAGAGAGCAAAGGGGAGTATATCCTCTTCACTGATGCGGATACCGTCCACAACCCCAACAGCCTGGATTACGGGCTGTCTATCATCATCAATGAACAGGCATCCATGGTAAGCGGCTACCCCAAACAGGAGGGAAACCTCTTATGGGTTCAGACTCTGGTCAGTGCAATGCTCTTCAATACAGTGCTGTACATGCCACTGCGTTTGCAGCAAAAAGTGCAATGGGCTCCCTTTGCCATGGCTATAGGACAGTACCTGTTGCTACAAAGAACCGTTCTGGATGATATTGGCGGCTTCTCTTCACTATCGGATGTCATCTGTGATGACGTGATGCTCGCCCGGGCCTGCACGAGAACCGGGCACAAGCATATCTTTGCCGATATGAAGGATGCCCTCTCCTGCAAGATGTTCGCTACCTTCAAAGGAGGATTTGCAGGACTCGAAAGGAGCATCACCGGCGTCATTGACATCAAGACATATATGGTTCCCCTCGTCCTGATGGCTGCCTTTGTCTTGCTTGCCTGTGCTCTAGCCCCCCTTGTCTCAGTGGCTATGGGCATAGCCTTACTGGCCGATCCAACACTATCGGCTCTCCCCTTCACTCTTGTTTCGCTAGGGTCTGTCCTGCTTTTTGGATCCTGGACAATTACCGGCCTGTACCATGGGTTCCCCCTTACAGTGGCGATGCAGGGACCAATTGCATTTGTATTTGTGGTTATCATGTACCTCCATGGTTACTACAGAAAGGTCAGTGGCAAGGGCTTTATGTGGAAAGGACGTAATATCTCCTAAAAAAACCACGATTAAGGCGTTTGTTTACCGTTTTTCCCTTGCACATAGGTGAAAGCATGCTAGAATAAGGTAACCTAGACCAATGGAGGAGTCCATGACAATTCACGAGCAAATCGTAGCACAGTATGAGACCTACCTTGCAGAGAACCAGAAGTTTTCTGAAAAAGGCGTAAAAGTATCGGCAGCTAGAGCCCGAAAGGCTTTGGCCGAAATCGCTAAGCTTAGCAAAGAACGCAGAAAAGAGATCCAGGCGGAAAAAGCAGAATAACATCTGTTCGTTTGTAAAGAAGGGCGTCCTTGTAAAGAGGGCGTCTTTTTTTCTGTCTCCAACGGTGTGAGAAATCATTACACCAAGACCCAGGACATATTCTCATGCCACCTGATGCATCTTACCTTCGAAAAACGCATCTCACCTAAAAATGATTGTTCCCATTACCCATAGTTTCTATACTTGCCCAGAAATCAAATGAAGAGAGGTATGGTATGGGAATTCTTGCATTATTTCTTATGGTCGCAGTGGAGCTTTTCCTGCTTGTCTGGTCTGTCGGGACTAGCGATGATCATAGGCAAGAGAGGGCTGTCATCCGGATATGCATTCTGGTCCTGTTTGGACTGTTGCTAGCTTCGGGAGTCTATAGAGTAAGCTTTCGGTATCTCTTGCTGCTCGTCCTGTTGGTCGTACAGGCTCTATACGGGGTGCTTTCCCTCGTCAAAGGGAAGGAAACACCATACAGCACATGCAAGGCCATCCTTCACTTCATACGGAACCTAGCCATCATAATGCTGGCCATTTTCCCTGCCATTGTATTTCCCCAGTATGAAAATCCAACACCCTCAGGATCCCACACTGTAGCAACCAAAAAATACACATGGGTCGACACTCACAGACAGGATGTCTATGCAAAGAATGGAGAGAACAGGGAATTGACCGTCGAGTTCTGGTACCCGGAACATACTGATGAAAAACATCCTCTTGTAGTATTTTCTCATGGTGCGTTTGGCTTCAGCGGCAGCAACCACTCTACCTTTATGGAACTTGCTTCCCATGGGTATGTCGTAGCAAGCATCGGGCATACTCACCAAGCCTTTTTTACGTTGGATACAAATGGCAAGCTGACAACTGCTTACCCTGATTTTATAGCCAAAGCGACTAACATCAATGCTGATGATGACCCAAATCATGCTCAGGACTCCTACACTACCACAAGGCAGTGGATGAAGCTTCGTACTGAGGACGAGCATTTTGTCCTTGATACGATACTTGCTGAGTCGAGAAAAACTGAAGCTCAAATACCTTTCTCCCGTATCGATACGGAGAAGATTGGTCTCATGGGGCACTCCCTCGGAGGCTCGTCATCAGCACAAGTCGGGAGGGAGCGCAAGGATATTGATGCGGTAATCGTCCTCGATGGGACCATGTTGGGGGAAGAGGTTGCGTTTGAGGACAACAGCGTTGTCCTCAACGAAAAGCCCTATCCCATCCCCTTGCTGAATATGTATGCCCAAGATCATTACATCAACGCCAAGGCCCTTATAGGAGACGCATATGCCAATTTCACAGCCACAAAAAATGCAAAAATTGCGTATGAGACTGTAATCAGGGATTCAGGACATCTGAACTTTACCGACCTGCCCATATTTTCACCGCTACTTGCAAAAATACTTGGCGTCGGGAAGGTTAATGCATGGTATTGTATCGAGACGATGAATGCCATTGTGCTTGAGTTCTTCGACTCCTTCTTACGAGGAACAGGAGAACCCACAATTGCAGAGGAATATTGAGCATGCAAGTGCAGATAAGACAGATTGATGATAAGGGCAAGGAGTGTCTCATCATTGAGTGTGTTGAGGTAACAGCTGATATCGAGAGCATACGATCATATGCCCTTAGCAAGGGAGTTACCCTGACAGGAAGCAGAGAAGCATACATCTACCAGTTCAATCTCGCTGATGTCCTCTATTTTGAGGCGTTTGGCGAGCAGGTGTTTGCCTACACCAAGACCGATTCGTATGAGATCAAGGCTCGGCTCTATGAGCTGGAAAGAACCTATGCTGACAAACACTTCATACGGTGTTCCAAGTCCTTTGTCATCAACCTGATGAAGCTCGAGTGCATACGTCCTGCCCTGAATGGGCGCTTTACCGCTCACATGAAAAATGGTGACAAGATACTCATATCAAGGCAGTATGTCCCTGAATTCAAACGTGTTGTGCTAGGAGGATAATCCAATGGACTATACAACCTTCTTGGTTAAAAAGGTCATGATGAGTTTTTTCGTATCAGTTACCTGTATCACAGTAGCCATTGCCGTAGTAGGAATGGCCTTTGAACCCAATGCCCTATTTGGCTATGACGCCTTCTTGTCCCCTCTCATATTCGGAGCCCTAGCATCCCTACCCATTCTGGTGAAATACTCCAGCAAGGAGTTGTCGGTCCGACAGACGATCATCAGGGCTCTGATGCATCTTATATTGCTCGAAGCGACAATCCTATCGACTCTCCGTTTTGCAGGGATTCTCACCAGCATATCCATGGCAGTAGCCCTTGGAACCTCTATCCTGGTAATCGATATGACAGTCAGCCTTGTACTGTGGATCCAGGATACAAGGACTGCCAAGCAGTTCAATGAGGCTCTGCAGAAGATGCAAAGGACTTTCTCAGAGGGTGAATAAGCACATCATGGATACCGGAAACTCTCAAGGGGCAGGCTCTTCTCAATCCCATCATCCTCAGTTTCTGCAAGTTCCCATTCAGATATGCCCAGGGTCTCCATCACCTCCTGCATGCCATTGCCTTCCTGTACTCGCCTTCCTCTGCAATGCCTCTTTGAGCGATCTTCTCTGCCAACCCAGAGCAGACAACAACACGCATGAGGACCCCAGCACGACAGTTACAGCGAACGGCCTTCTTCTGTTCGGATTCTTGAAAAGACGCAAAGATGAGCGAGGCCTTTCCTCCGGTGACGTCTGAAATTGAGATGATATCACCCACAGTAGTATCCGATACTTCCATTTGTTTGCACAAAGAGGATGATAGGGCTGATAGGCCAAACCTGTTTCACTCATCTCTTATGGAAATGGAAGGAAGAGCATCTCATTGGAAACGGATGTGCCTTTCCTGTGCATTCATTAAGACTGAGCAGGGACTTTCGTCGAATGTCCCAATGGGGATAGGTGACAACTCATTATTTGCTGTTTTCACTTCTTTGTATCTTGGAAGGAATATGTTTCTTGCATAGTTGAGAAAAGTGTGTTTTTCACCTTTGGGCATATCAGTGCAATCAAAAGTCAAAACAAAAACACTATGTTTTAATAACATTATAAAGATAATTGATAACATGAATACAAATATCAATAACATTTATTCTGTGTACAACAACGTTTTGTTGACATATATGAAATAATGCAATATACCAATAACCAAGAGGAGTTGATGCTAAGTGTATACTGAACTAGTAAAAATAATAGAAGGTGGTCTTGTTGGAGATAAGGAGAAAGTCCTGAACTATGCCAAAATTCTGGCAGACAATATGGAGAAGCAAGGTGAAGTTGCTCTAACAAAAAAGATTCGTTCTATTCTGACAAACAAAAAAGGCACTCTAACATCACTTGATAGTTTTTCTACAAAACCAGTAGATTCAGAAAGTCGTATGGATATTGTTGAAATATCCATGCCACAAATTTCAAGTTCCCAAATTGTTCTGAGTAAATATATTGATGGAGAAATAGGAGCCTTCATCGAAGGCTACAGACGCCGTGACAGTCTTTTGCAAGCAGGGGTGGAGTTATCTAATTCATTATTGCTATACGGACCTCCCGGATGTGGGAAGACTACAGTTGCACAGTATATTTCTACAATTACAGAATTGCCTCTAGTAACTGCAAGACTGGATGGATTGGTTTCTTCCCTATTGGGAAGTACAGCAAAGAATATCCGGAAAGTTTTCGATTATGCAGCTAGGCGAGAATGCATTTTATTTTTGGATGAATTTGATGTTATTGCCAAACAAAGAGATGACAAAAATGAGCTGGGAGAACTAAAACGAGTGGTCAATAGCTTGATTCAGAATATTGATAGCTTAAACAATAATAGTATTATTATTGCCGCAACAAACCATCATGAACTGCTTGATCCAGCAATATGGAGAAGGTTCTCAAAAGTAATTACGTTAGAAAAACCCCAGAACGATAGTATTGGAAAACTAATAAACATATTTCTTGTAAATTCAGCCAATAATGTTTTAGGAAACGACAAGCGAACAGGACAAATAGAAATTGCTTTTTTAGGGTGTAGCCACTCAGAGATTAGGACAATTATCAGCAATACTATCAGAAATTCCATTATCAGAGAAAAAGGGCCTGTCACAATGTGTGATGTACTACGTGAAATATATTTTCACAAACATCACAGCATCGAAGACGAAGATGAATTGATTCGCTATCTACTTCGAAACAATGCTCCCCACAAAGAAATTTATGAAAGTTTGGGAATCCCTTTAAGAAGGATTCAATCTATTTCAAAAAAAGAGACAAAGGGAGCTAACCTATGAAAAATGAAAAATTACCAATTAAGTTTTTTGCTCCAAGGGAAATTGATGAATTACGAGTTGAGGCAGGTGGTAATTCTGACCCACCAAAATGGATATTATCTGGTGAGGCATTGGAGCAAAGAGCCAAAAAGCTATCTAATGAATTCGATGAATTTGAATCTCAATTACTGGAAAGGGAAGCTAAGGCATCACCAATTCCATTCATATTCTTAGCCAAGATGAGTCATGGGTCTACGTCAAAGTCAAGGCGGAAAGAAATTGCAAACCTTTTTCAGGTGAATAATGGCAGTAATATAATTGGATTAGCAGAAGCGGATGAACTGATTGTTCGTCTCGATTCCATTACTGAAATGAAAACTATATCATCACGTTTAGAGGATGCCGATCGTCATAATTTTGCTATTTCCTGTTTGGATAGTTTTATTGAGTATGAGCCATATTTTGTTGAAGGTAATAGGATTGATACCTACAAAGTTAAACTCGTTGATTTTCAAGATTATGAGCAAAACGTTGCTATCCAGCGATTGTTCGAAAGAGCAATTACCAGCAAAGAAATTTCATTTGATAAAACTGACTATTCCGAGCAATATTTCGTCTATAAGTTGTCTGAGATAGATAAAACTACACTGAATGGTTTAAAAGAGATCGATGTGTACGAAGCGATATTTTCTGTTGAACCAATGCCAAGGTACTCTGTATCTTTGGATTCTCTGGATGATCATCAATCCCTTACCGTTATGAAACCAATTGATAGCAAAGACTATGTTACCATTGGTATCCTTGACAATGGAATAGAACCTATTCCTCATATAGTTCCTTGGCTGATGGGTGATAGGTGGACGGTATATCCGGAAACAAGTATCAATCCAACTCATGGAACATTTGTAGCTGGTATTGCCTTGTATGGAGATACTTGTGAAGGAAAAAACTGGGTTGGGCATCAAGGTGTAAAATTGTTCGATGCAACAGTATTTCCTGATACCACTAAGGAAGGCATTGAAGAGGATGCGTTGATTGAGAATATCAAAGAGGCAATAAAAATACATCATGGCAAAGTTAAAATATGGAATCTATCAATAAGCATAGAAAATGAAATAAGTGATATTTCATTTTCGGATTTTGCAATTGCCTTGGATGCACTGCAGGATCAGTATAATGTACTTATCTGCAAATCTGCTGGCAACTGCTCAAACTTTTTATCAAACAAACCCAAAGGAAGACTTCAAGAAGGTGCAGATTCAATTCGATCGCTTGTAGTAGGATCCGTTGCTCATGCCAAAGGTAAATTTGATTTTTCTGATATTGACAACCCTTCTCCCTTTTCACGTATCGGCCCAGGCCCAGAATATATTATCAAGCCTGAAATATCTCATTATGGTGGAAACGCAGGTATTGATACCTCTGGGAAATTAGTAGCGAATGGTGTTACGTCGTTCGCAAAAGATGGTTCCATATCAAGGGCTATAGGCACAAGTTTCTCCACGCCACGGATAACATCGCTGGCTGCAGGTATATACCAAGAACTGCATGAGGGGTTTGATCCATTACTTTTACGAGCACTAATCATTCATTCCGCTTCGTATTCAAAAGAATTGAAAGTTCCAATCACAGAGAGGACAAGACAACTTGGATTTGGAATCCCCAAAACCGTCAGTGACGATACTACATAATTCACCACACGAAGCAACGCTCATTTTAAGAGATAGCCTTGCCAAAGGTAATTTTATTGATATTATGGATTTCCCAATGCCCCCATCCTTGATCAAGGATGGATATTTTACTGGACACATAACGGTAACTTTAGTTTACGATCCGATTCTCGATCCAACACAAGGTATTGAATATTGTCAATCTAATATTGATGTTAAGTTTGGTTCATATGATGAAAAATTAGGGAGAGATATGAGCAAACGAAATATTTTGAACCCTGTCGGGCGAGAAGGAGCAAAAAATTTACTCCTGGGCAAAAATTATAGCAAAACTAAAATGAAAGGTAAAACTAACGATTTTGCTCTAAGGGAACGTTTGCTGATCCAATATGCAGATAAATACTATCCTGTAAAAAAATATGCAGTTGATTTGTCAGAACTTAGTGATACAAATATGCGACATTACCTGGCACAAGATAAACTTTGGTATTTAAAAGTTTGCGGGTTATTTAGAGACCATATTGAGAGGCAAGCAGCTATAAATTCTGTGCAATTAAGTCAAGAAATGTGTTTGATTCTAACAATAAGCGATCCAGCTGGCAAAGCAAACATTTATGATGAAGTCACACAGAAACTTGATGAATTCAACTTCTGGCATAGCAATGTCAATATTTCAAGTGAAATAAACATTCCAATATATAATTAACGATTTCCCAAATTTCAACACTATATACCCTTAAGAAGGGTTCTTCCTAAGGTTTCCACGCTTCCTTTTCAGTGCATTCGGATCCACTTCCTTCTTGGGCTTTCCTTTTTTCTTTTTGGCAGGCTCCTCAACCTTGGGAAGAAGGCCGAGCCTTTCCAGGGTTTGTATCGGTAGTCCTCGTAGTCCTGACGTATTCCCACTACACATCGCCGTTGGTGTTCACCTTATTGGCCGTGGCGAGCTGGTCATGATGTCATTGTACTTCATTTCGGAGAACAGAACCGTCTCGTCGAACTTTCTTATCAGCCTTACTGTCATCACTGAAGAGATAAGGTCACGAACTTGCTTCCATACACGGAAACATCCGAATGGACCCTGGTATCATCGAAGTCAGTGACATGCTTGTAATAACGGAAGCACTCCTTGATGAGCCACCTCTGGTCGTATATCCTGTTGTTGGCCAGGGCATCGGTGTCCAGGTTGAATTCAAAGACGATGGTGCCGAACCGCTCGTCGCTCTGATGCATGCCCTAGGCATCGAAAGGCTTGCCCTTATGGTGCTTGAAGTAGTTGGCCTCTTCCTTTGACGCCCGTCTGCGGTCATCAAGCATCCCAGTGTAGCTATCTTATGTATTCATAACAGGCGTCTCCCTTGGGGAGGCGCCTGTTTTGCTCTGTACAATTGTTCTTCCATGGTGTTCAAGATGAACGTGAAAAATAATCTAGAATGAAACTCCTGTTTTCAGAAGGGTATCTACCCTTCTGAACCCTTCCCCTACAGGAAAGACTTCAAGAGCTCTATATGTTTGGTTCCCTTCTCAATCTTCTCATCAAACTCAGCCTTCTTTGCCTGTTCCTTCTCGATGGCCTCTTCCTTGGCATTGGCGAGAAATTTCTCATTGGAGAGCTTCTTCATAACACCCTCAAGACTCTGTTCGTTCTTCTGCCTATCCTTCTGCAGTCGGGCTATCTCCTTCTCCAGGTCGATGGCCTCCCTGACAAAGACAAAGCCCTCGTAGCCTGTTCCAGCTACAGGGAAGGCTCCGGTGACATCAAGAGAACCATCAGTATCGATGATAAGTTCCGATGCGCCGACAAAGGATGCGATGAGATCCTTCTCCTCTACAAAGAAATCGCTTGCAATGAAAGCCTTGTCGGTTTTGATGGCAAAGCGGATCTTCTTGTCCACGGGGATGCCCAGTTCGCTACGCACCGAACGCAACAACGTAACGGCTTCCTGTATCCTGGAAACAAGAAGCGCATCCTCAGGGAAGGATTTTTCATCCTGGTAGACAGGATAGGCACTTGTGATAAGGGAGTCACTGACATTGGGAAGCTTCTGATAGATCTCCTCAGTGATGAAACTGACAAAAGGATGCATCAGGCGCATTGAGGATGCAAGCAGGTCAAGCAGCAGCGTGACTACCCTATCCTTCTTTGCCTGCTCCTCGGCATAGAGGCCCTGTTTGGCACTTTCCACATACCAGTCACAGAAATCATTCCAGAAGAAGTCATAGACGGCCTGAGCCCCGTCGTTGAACTTGTAGTTCTCCATGGCTACCTTGACCTTCAAGGCAGCCTGGTTGAGCTGGTTATAGATCCACTTGTCCATCGTGGAAAGCTCTATCTCCGTCACATCAAGCAGGGTTGCACCCTCAAGGTTCATCAACAGGAATCGCGCAGCATTCCATATCTTGTTGGCAAAGCGCGATCCCATCTTGAAGGACTCCATATCGATAAGGATATCCTGACCTTGGGTGGCCATATAGCTAAGGGTAAACTTCATGGCATCAGCGCCATAGCGGTCGACCACTTCCAAGGGATCAAGGCCGTTGCCCAGACTCTTGGACATCTTTCGGCCCTGCTTGTCACGCACCAGGCCTGTGATATAGATGTCCTTGAAGGGGACTTCCCCCAAAAACTCCAGGGAAGCCATGATCATGCGGGATACCCAGAAAAAGATGATGTCGTAGCCGGTTACCAGTGTGCTGGTAGGGAAGTACTTCTGCATATCCTCTGTATTCTCGGGCCAGCCAAGGGTGCTGAAAGGCCACAACCAAGAGCTGAACCAGGTATCAAGCACATCCGTTTCCTGTTCTATGTGCGTTGAGTTACACTTTGTGCAGTGTGTGGGATCCTCTTTCGCTACAATGATCTGGCCACACTCAGTGCACTGCCATACAGGAATCCTATGTCCCCACCAGAGCTGACGGCTGATACACCAGTCATGGATGTTCTCAAGCCAGTGCACGTAGGTGTTCTCCCAGTGCTTGGGGAAAAACTTCACCTCGTCATGTTTCCAAGCATCAAGCGCCTTCTTGGCCATCCCCTCCATTCTGACAAACCACTGGTTGGAAAGGTAGGGCTCAATGACCGAGTGACAACGATAGCAGTGCCCTACCTCGTGGGTATGCACCTTCTCATTGACCAGCACGCCGAGGCCCTTGAGGTCTTCCACCACAAGCTTCCTTGCATCTTCGGCAGGCAGATTCCGATATTTTTCAGGGCAGTTGTCGTTGAGCGTCCCATCAGGATTCAGGACGTTGATAGCCTCAAGGCCCTGGCGTTTGCCACACTGCCAGTCATTCGGGTCGTGCGCAGGAGTGATCTTCACCATACCGGTTCCAAAGCTCATGTCGACAAAGCTGTCGGCAATGACCGGAATCTTGCGGTCGGTCAGAGGAAGGTTGAGCTGCTTGCCGATAAGGTCCTTGTAGCGCTCATCATCAGGATGCACGGCGACAGCTACGTCACCGAACATCGTCTCAGGTCGGGTGGTGGCTACAGTGATGTACCCTTCGCCTTCGCTATAGGGATAGCGGATATCCCAGAGATTTCCTGCAAGCTCCTGATGCTCCACCTCGTCATCAGCGAGGGCGGTGCCGCACTTGGGGCAGTAGTTGACCAGATACTCACCCTTGTAGATGAGATCGCGTTCATAGAGAAGGACAAAGCTCTCGCGAACAGCCTTGCTGAGCCCTTCGTCCATAGTGAAACGCTCATGGCTCCAGTCACAGCTACAACCGATCTTCTCCAGCTGTCTCTTGATGGTCGCATGGTGCTTGTCCTTTACCTGCCAGGTGCGTTCTAGGAATTTCTCGCGACCGATGTCCTGACGGCGAAGCCCCTCTTTTGCCAACTGCCGCTCCACCACATGTTGGGTGGCGATACCGGCGTGGTCGGTTCCAGGCACCCAAAGGGTGGGCCTGCCGTTCATACGGTAAAAGCGGGTAAGGATATCCTGCAAGGAGTTGTTCAGGGCGTGGCCCATATGCAAAATGCCGGTGACATTGGGAGGAGGCATAACAACGGTAAAGGGAGAAGCATCTCCTTCGACAGGTTTGAACGCACCGTCTTTCATCCAATCTTCATAGATACGGTCTTCAAAATCCTTTGGATCGTAAGCCTTTGGCAACTCTACTGCCTTCACGATGGGCCTCCTGCGGCGAGAAAAATATTGGATGTATACTACCAGAATTGAGAAGGCTCTACAAGTCAATGTAGAGCCTTCAGCGAGGGGAAACAAGGAGGGAAAAACTATTCCAGAGGCGTTACAGCCTTGACTTCCAACTTGACCGCGTATCCCATGGCATCAAGATGCTGCACAATCTGTTCCAAGGAGAAGGAGTCCAAGGTGACACTCTGCGTGTCAGAAACCTGACGGACATTTGCGCTGTCCATAGGGGTTGCAATACCAGGAAGGATATCCTGGGCTTGGCTGGAATTGGTACCGAACAGGACAAAAGACCCGATAAACACTACGACAAAAGCGGCAGCGGTCGTCATCAGAGCAGGAACAAGTCTGACTTGAACTTTCTTTCGAAAAATATGCATCTTCTTGTCTTTCATGGGAAACCTGCTTTTTTCAAAAAATGCGAGAACCCTATCCTGCCTCAGACTGATATCCTCGTCAGGAAGGATCGCAGAAGCTATACGCTGTTGCAGCTCTCTCAACTGATCGAGGCGCTGTCTGCACGCATTGCAATATCCTAGATGTTCCTCAACCTGTGTTCTCCATGGCTCATCAAGCTCACCATCAAGATAGGTATTCAACAATTCATCATCTACACACATAGGCTACTCCTGGGTAAGCAGTGACTCCAGCATCTTTCGTGCCCGGTACACTCTCACCTTCACATTACTTTCGGAAATGTGCAAAACCTGGGCAATCTGCTTGTAGTCCATATCCGTATACTCTTTCATCACAATGACAAGCCGGAATTTCTCCGGAAGCTGGTCTATCGCATCCTGTACTTGCTTGCGGGTCTCTTTTTCTATGAGAACCTGCTCACCCCCCTTTGAGTTGGAGTGTGAAGTAGGATACTTCTTCAGCTTGTCAACCATCACCATCTCACGCGACTTCCGCTTGACCTGGTTGATGGCCAAGTTCTTCGATACCCTAATGAGCCAGTACTTGGCATCATTAAGGGAGGGAAAAACCATACCCTTGTCATAAAATCTGATGAAAGCCTCCTGGCAAATCTCTTCAGCCAAATCCTGATTGTTGGTGACATGATATACAACACGCATCAAAACCGGGAAAACCTGCTCATAAACTTGCTTGAACGCCTGCTCATCGTTGCTCTGTATTTCCATAACTTTAACAACTCACTGGTAACCAAGTTACATCTTTTTTTCCAAAGAGGGCCCAGAGGCTGTATCTTTGACAAGGTAGCCCAACGCATCCAACTCTTCCCTGATCGCATCTGCGAGGGTCCAATCTTTTGCCCGTTTGGCTTCTGTTCGTTTCTGAAGGAGAGCGAGCGCCTTCGGATCGTCTATGGCCTCAACGATGGGAACCTGCAAGGTTGCAAGCCCAAGGCCGAAGACCTGGTCGAAGCCAAGGGCCAAGGAGTATTTCTCATCCGAAGAGAGCTCGTCATCCTTGAGTACGCCCCAAAGGTCTGCAAGACAACGGGGGGTGTTGAGGTCATTCTGAATATGTTCAGTGAAGGCCTCCTTATAGGTCAAAGCCTTTTTGCTCGTTATCTCGATGGTGCGTGCACCCTCACCCTTGAGGGCTATGATACGGTCATTCACATTTTTTCTTGCAGTCTTTGCAGTGCTCAGGGAGTCGAACGAGAACTTGAGCTGACTGCGATAATGTCCTCCAAGGCAGAAGAATCGGTAGTCCAGAGGTTCGTAGCCTTTCTTCTTCAGCAGTTCAAGGGTGAGGAATTCACCTTTGCTCTTGCTCATCTTGCCCGTCTCATCGAGGAGGAACTCCCCATGCAACCAATACTTCACCCAGGGCTTCTTTCCGCTTGCAGCCTCACTTTGGGCTATCTCATTGGTATGGTGGACAGGGATGGCATCAATGCCGCCACAGTGGATGTCAAATTGCTCCCCAAGGTAGTGCATGCTCATCGCAGAGCACTCGATATGCCAGCCAGGGAAGCCTCTTCCCCAGGGGGAAGGCCACATCATAGACTGTTCGCCGAACTTGCTCTTGGTAAACCAAAGGACAAAATCCTTGTTGTTCTTTTTGTTGGAATCCTGAGCCACATCATCGCGCACAGCGGTGCGTAGGCTCTCCAGATCAAGCTTGGCAAGCTTGCCGTAGTCATCGATGGAATCGATGCTGAAGTAGACATTGCCACCACTTACATAGGTGTGCCCATTCTTTTCCAGGCGCTCGATGAGCTCTATCATGTGCGGTATGTGATCGGTAGCCTTACAGGTGACATCGGGATGCAGCATGCCAAGCTGGTCAAAGTCACTGAAGAAGGCCTTGGTGTAGAAGGCAGCGATATCCCATACGGTCTTTTTGGTCTTCTGGGCCATCTTCTCCAACTTGTCCTCACCTTCATCCCCATCATCGGTTAGGTGCCCTACATCGGTGATGTTCATCACATGTCGGACTGGATATCCAGAAAAAATAAGGGTTCGCTTCAAGAGGTCCTCAAAAAGGAATGTCCTGAGATTTCCAATATGTGCATAGTTATAAACAGTTGGTCCACATGTATATAGTCCCACTTCTCCATCGTCTATGGGTTCGAATTTTTCTACACTGCGACTCATGGTGTTGTAGAGGGAAACTGGCATTGAGAGCTCCTTTATGTTGCCCACCCCAGAAAAAGGGGGTAAGATATCTCCATGCCTATCAATGTACGCAATAGCCATGAAAAAATCAACCTTGAAGATATGCTGGTTGCCAACCTTCCCCTTGCCCATCACTCCTCCATCAACACGGGAGGAAATGCAGATCTTGCCGCTTATCCGACAGATTTTGCAGAGTTGCGAGCCCTGCTAGCCTATGCAGAAAAAAACGCTATGCCCATAACAGTGCTTGGGGGAATGTCCAATTCCCTGATCAGCGACCAGGGGATAGCCGGTCTTACCATCATAACCACCCACCTGGCGAGAAGGCATGTGCAAGGCGAGATGTTCTGCGTACGCAGCGGTCTCGCCCTTGACCGCGCCATCGACTTCTCCTTGGAAGCAGGGCTTTCGGGCCTGGAGCTGCTCGGGGGAATCCCCGGCAGTGTGGGAGGGGCCATCTACGGCAATGCCGGGGCCAACGGCATGGCTATCGGCACCCTGCTCTACTATGTGGACTACATGACCTTCGATGGCAAGCTCCATCGGAAACAGACACACAGCGACGAATTCTCCTATCGTTACTCCCCCTTCACAGGGAGGAAGGATATCATCATCTATGAAGCCGGCTTCAGACTGAACCCTACCCTGAAAACATCAGAGGCCAGGAAACAGAAGGACGAGGTAAAGCGTAAGCGAAAGGAGAAAGGCCACTACGATAATCCGAGTTTGGGCAGCATCTTCGCCAACCCCCCAGGCGAGTATGCCGGAAAACTCCTTGAAGCGTGCGAGTTCCGGGAAACAAGCATCGGAGGGGCAATGATAAGCAACAGGCACTGCAATTTCATTGTCAACAGCCACGGCAAAGCGACTTCCAGTGATGTCTATGCCCTCCTCTGCCTTATGCAAAAGGAAGTATTCAATAGGACGGGGATACAGCTCTGTCCTGAAATCCAACTCATCGGTCGCTGGTGACAGTGTATGAGATGGAGAGGGAGACCGCCTTTCCCATCTGCTTTCTAAGCTTCCATGTGCCGATCCCCTTACCGATGGCAAGCGAATCGGTAAGGGTTATCCCATAGCCCTCCCCTGCATAGGAGAATACTGCCTTGTAGAGAACCAGGGAACATGTGATAGCACCCCCCTCAAACAGGCTATGCGACGGATCGCGAGACCCTCCATACTGGAAAGTCATCTGTCCGAATGTTCCTGAAAGAGAGGCCTGCAGCAGGAGCGAGCCCACTTGGCCTCCTTTCGCTTTGAATTCGTAGGTGTCAGTAAAGGAGAGGCGAACATACCCCTTTCCCAAGGGAAACCTCACCACAGAACTCTGTTTCCTTTTTCGCGTGGCAGAGAATCCCCCATAGATCGGCTCAGACCCTAACCAATCATCCATCACAAAGGAAGCTTGCAAGGCCTTGCCCCTCAGGTCAAGGCTCAGCGAGTATCGGGAGGGATAAGGAGCCTGGCCATAAGAAAATCCCACTTGAGAGGATCCGTAAGTGCATGTGGATGCGATAAAGACCTCTATCCCTTTCACCGGGGTTATGAGTACCTCTGCTCCCAGTTCAAGGGGTATTGTTTTGAGAGATGCCTTGGAAACAAATCCCGTCCCAGCGTGTTCAGAGCCCCACCCAGTCTGAAAAGAGGAGGCTTCCACCCTTGTGTGCATCCATGCAAGGAGGGAAAAGGCTCCTAGAGAGGAGGCCCTCTCATATCCTATTGCACTCTTTCCCCTCACCCCTGGAAGCATCACCATGGCTTGGGCCTTTGTTTGGTAGAGCAGGGCATGCTCACGTGCAAGCATGGGCAGCAGGGCGTACTCCTGCCAAAACCCTGTGTACCCCAAGCTTACCGAAGCATCACCGCATACGACCTTGAACCGGGAAGGAAGCATCATGACCAGTCCGTCATAGGCCGAAAAAGTCACGTGCCCATCGCTGTCACAAGTCGGTCCCTGATGGGCCAGAGAGAGCGCATACCGTCTCTCATCAGGGAACATAGAGAGGGTGAGTGTGCTTTTTGCAGGGAGTGCCCACAAAAACAGTAGGATATAAACAAGCAGAAGTTTCCTCATATGGGTAAAGAATTAGGGTCTGTACTTTCGCTTCAGTTGATTATTCCTTGAGGAAGTGATTTAATGTTGTGGGACTTATTTCTTATGACGAGAACAATTTTTTTTACAATATAGGAGTCTTTCATGGTAATTCTAACCTTGAACTGTGGCAGTTCGTCTGCCAAGTACCAAGTGTATGACTGGGAAAACAAGGACATTCTGGCCGTCGGTGTGGTAGAGCGCATCGGCCTGGAATATTCGACCATCGAACACAAAGCGACAGGCAATGGCGAATACAAGACCAAGTTCTCTTCGCCTACCCATAAGGAAGCCATCGAGCTGATCATCAGGATGTTGCTTGATTCTGACTATGGTGTCATCAAGAGCCTATCCGAGATCGGGGCTGTGGGACACCGTGTCCTGCATGGGGGTGAAGTGTTCAAACAGTCTGCCCTGATAACCGATGAGGTTGTCGAGAAGCTGAAGTCTGTCATCGCATTGGGACCACTGCACATGCCGGCCAACATCATGGGAATTGAGGCTGCCCGCAAGGCAATGCCCGATGTTCCCCAGGCCATTGTCCTGGATACAGCTTGGCACCAGACCATGCCCCCGGAGGCCTTCATGTATGCCGTTCCCTACGAATGGTATACTGACTACAATGTTCGCCGCTACGGTTTCCATGGAACCAGTCATCTCTACTGTGCAAAGAGGGCTGCAGTGCTCTTGGGCAAGGAGAACAAGGATACCAACGTGATCATCTGTCACATTGGCAACGGAGCTTCCATCTGTGCTGTAAAGAATGGCGTCTGTGTAGATACCTCCATGGGCCTCACACCCCTCGAAGGTCTTATCATGGGATCTCGTTCAGGGGACATCGATCCTGCCATCATCCCCTACATGATGGACAACACCGGAATGACAGCTCACGAGATGGACAGTACCCTCAACAAGAAGAGCGGGCTCATCGGCCTGTGTGGCAGAAGTGACCGCCGTGATGTGCGTAAAGCCGCTATGGACGGTGATGCAAAAGCCCAGCTGAGCATCGATATGGAGTGTCGCCGCCTTGCCAAGTACATCGGCAGCTACGCTACCCTGCTTGAAGGTCGTGTTGATGCGATCGTCTTTACCGCAGGTGTCGGTGAGATGGCCCCCCATATCCGCAAAGGTGCCTGTAAGGGCATCGAAGTCATTGGGGCTAAACTTGACCTACACAAGAATGAGGTCAGTTTCTGCCGAAATGGTGAGTTTGAGATCAGCACTGACGACTCAAAGGTAAAGATCTTTGTCATTCCAACCGACGAGGAACTGGTGATGACCGAGGATGCTTTCGCCCTGATGGAAGGCACCTACGACATCCACACCAACTTCCGCTACACCTTCGAGGATAAGGATTATGTAAACAAGGGAAGGGAACGTGACCTGGTCCTGAACATACAGAAGAACCCAGAATTGAAGGACATTCTTGCCCTCCCCCGCTAAGGGAGACTTCAGGAAGAACCGTATACCGTTTTATTGACTGTATGCGGTACAATATTGATACAGGAGAAAGGACGGGCGACCGTCCTTTCTCCTGTATCTACCTTCATGAAAAGTATCATCACCCCCATATTTGCAGTTCTAGCGTATCTTCTCCAATGATCTGTAGAGCCGGGCAAGAAAAGACTCATCCTCATCATCAAAGAGAGGGACGAGCACTTCTTCCTTGCTTCCACTTGAGGGTTTGATGCCGCTTTGGTATTGGTTGCGTAGTGCAACTTCACAATCCTTTGAAGTTGCACTACCGTTGAGCACAGCCTCCCCAATTCGGCTTGCATCGTCACCTATGCGTTGTATCTGTTCCAACTCCAAGGCATGGTCTGCGTGAATCTGGGCTCTCTGCTCCTTGGTCAGCTTCAAGGGAGGCAGGCACTCATCCGCCAGATAGAGGGCGGCGAACTTGGCCATGGCAGTACCCCGCCTGACCCCTGCCCTCTCCCAGGCCGACCAGAGGCTTCCCATCGAAGCAATATGCACCCGATCCTCTCCAAATATGAGCAGCGCACGGATTGCCAGCGGGGAATCGGGGATAAGCAGTTCACTGCCCTCCGACAGCTTTCCCAGGAACCTCAGCTGCCCCCCTTCCGTGTCATTGCGCCCACTGCTATAGCGTGGGCTGCTCTTGTCTGCCTTGATGATGCACATCACATACCGGTTGCCGATCAGATCGACTCCTACATACTCTTCAGTCTTATTTGTCTTCATACCTATCATTGTACACACCATCGGCTGGTTGCCTACTTATATAAGAGTTCCGGCTTGCAAGGCAAAAGCGAAGGTGATACCATTATCTTATGGAACATCTATTGGAAGAGCTCTCACTCTACTTTTCCTCGGGAAAGAGCTGCCTTGCCCTTACGGGCAGTGGTGGGAAGACCACAGCCATGGTCCTTCTGGCCAGACACTATGCCCACAAGGATCTGAGGGTATTGATATCCACCACCACCAAGCTTATGCTTCCCAAGGACAGGGAGTATGGGTGCGATACATATTTTTTTGATGACAGGGCCCTCTCCTACAACCCTTCCAAAGGGGAACGGGTCTTTTACACCCATGTTGCTCACAAGTGCATTGCCCCTCCCCTGGAAAACCTACAAGCCCTTCTTGATCGCTATGATGTGGTTCTCCTTGAAGCGGACGGCTCGATGAACCTGGGTCTCAAACTTCACCTAGAGCGCGACCCGGTAGTCCCCGCGTTTGTAACAGGAACCCTGGCCCTTGTTGCAATGGGTCTCATCGGAAAGCCCTTATCCGATCATTGCTTCGGTTCAGAGCACTACCTCCCAGATTTCCCGGAAGAGACAGTGACCCTTGAGACCTACAGCAAACTGTTGGAGCACAAAGAAGGCATCTTGAAACGAGTACGAGGTAAAACCCTGGTACTCTGTAACCAGAGCAAGATAGAGGATAGGGGGCAGTACGGAAGGCTCGCAGCCTCAGTTTCACAACCATACCCGATTTGGTTTGGTGACCTCCTGACCGACCAACTCATCCATAGGAACCCATCATGAACAAATCCCTGTTTTATCGCGCAAGTGAACTAGAAGAGAAATCATCCCCATTTGCCTTGGTTACCATCCTCAACACCACGGGCTCTGCGTCCCGGAACCAAGGGAGCATGCTGGTGGAGAGCACTGGGGCAATAACATCCACTATCGGGGGCGGAGCATTGGAGGCCTTTGCCATCGAGCAGGCAATAAGGGCACTCAAGGAGCGAAGTGAGGATTTCTCTGTCAGCTTCACCGTTGACCAGGAAGCGAAGAAAGGCGCCGGAGAGGTCTCCCTTTTCATCCAGGTGATCGATCATCACAAGGACAGGCCCTTCTTCGGGATGGCAAAGGGATGGGAACAAAAGGGCATCCCCTTTGTATTCGGCTTCAGCCTGAATCCAAAAAGTTCTCGCTTTCTCCTATCATCAACACACGAGAAGGTAGGCAGTAACGATGGCTCCTTATTGGCACACGCGGAAAAAAGCCTTCATGAGGGCTTTGACAAGCGCATTGACCATGCAGGGGACGAACACTTCCTGACCCTTCCGATACCTCTGACCAACCTGCTTCTCATCGGAGGGGGGCATGTCAACCAAGCCATTGCAAACCTTGCCCATAGCTTGGGATATGGTTTCCAGGTGGTGGAGACACGTTCCGAATATGCAACGTCCGAACTCTTTGCCTATGCAAAGGACATTGTGGTCGCCCCCAGTATTGCTGAGGCTTTGCAACGGGTCAGCATCAACAGGTTTACCTACACTGTGGTAGCGTCGCACACTTTTGACCAGGATGCCTTGGAGCTTCTGCTTGCCACTTCCACCCCGTATATCGGCATACTGGGTTCGCATCTGAAGGCAAGGATGCTGTTTGAACGAATCAGCGTTCCCCCAAGGCATGCGAGCCGGATATTCTGTCCCATAGGGCTCGACATAGGCACTGAAACCCCCAGCGAGATTGCCCTCAGTGTGCTAGCCCAGATCATGAAGGAGAAGAACGGACGCACAGCAAAGGCCCTCCGTGACTATGCAAAGCATCTGGTTGTCGTACGGGGTGGAGGGGACTTGGCAACAGGGGTCATCATGCGCCTGGTCAATGCAGGCTACCCGGTGGTCGTGCTTGAGACGGAGAAACCTACGGTCATCAGAACTACCGTAAGTTTTGCCCAGGCAATGTTTGGAGGGACGGCCAAGGTAGAGGATATGCTGGCAAAACGCTGTAAGGATGTCGATGAGGCAATGAGCGTCATGCAAAGGCATATGGTTCCCCTACTAGTCGATCCTCAAGGGGTTTCGTTGGAAAAACTCAAGCCGGTATGCATCATCGATGCGATCCTTGCGAAGAAGAACCTGGGGACCAGGATAGACAGCGCACCGCTAGTCATAGCCCTGGGTCCTGGCTTTACAGCAGGCGTTGATTGCCATGTGGTCATTGAGACAAAACGCGGACATAGCTTGGGAAGGATCATTAGGGATGGAGAGGCCATAGCAAACACCGGCATTCCCGGCATCATCGCTGGCTATGGACGCGAGCGGGTCATCCATAGCCCTGCTGAGGGAGTATTCACCAGTGACCACACGATCGGGGATCTGGTCAGGACTGGGGAGATCATCGCCCATGTGGGAGAAGAGCCTGTGTATGCAACCCTTGACGGTATGATCAGGGGGTTGCTCAACAACGGACTCGAGGTACCCACCGGCTTCAAGATTGCAGACATAGACCCGCGTGGCCTTGAGGCTGACTATACTACAGTCAGCGACAAGGCCAAGGCTATCGGAGGCTCGGTCCTTGAGGTACTGGATGGCTTTCTAGCTAAGCAGTAACAGGAAATCGATACAGGGACACTCTCTGCAAGGACCGCTGGCTGAGATGCCAACTGTACAGAATAGGATGACACTAGGCATGATAGGAAAAGTCTCCGTCCAAATTGGCAATCCAATTTGCTGATGGCAGTATGCTTGTGTAGGGCATGGGCGGATACTACCGGACCATGCCCTTCCTCTCACAATGCTTACCTAACGGATATGGCCTTATCGCCCTCCTTCTCCACCCTTCCAATGATGCTGAATCCTGTCCTCTTGCAATACTGGAGGGCATCATCAGGGCTCATGGAGAACAGCAGCCCGCCGGATGTCTGGGGATCATACAGGATATTGATGATCTCCTCTGGAAGTCGTGTCTCAAAGGTGACCTTGTCCTGGAGGTACTCCTTGTTGTTGAGTAGCCCTCCGGGGTTCATGCCCGCACGGGAGTAAGCCTTTGCCGATTCAAACATAGGCACCTTCTCGTGTTCCACAACCATAGAGACACCACTTGATGAGGCCATCTCGTACAGGTGGCCCAACAGGGAGAAGCCGGTGACATCAGTGGCGGCATGCACTGTATGGGCGATGGCTTCATCACGGGCATACTTGTTCAGCCTTATCATGCTATGGATCGCATCTTGTGCAGCCTCTTCGCTGGCGATCCCTGCCTTTACAGCTGTGTTTATGATACCCACCCCTAGCTTTTTGGTCAGCACAAGAAGGTCGCCTTCCCTTGCCCCCTCATTCTTCCAGAGCAAACCCTCCTTGCCGAATCCTGTGACACACAGCCCGTATTTTGGGGTCGGGTCGCTTATGGTATGGCCCCCGGCTATCACAGCCCCTGCTTCCGCCACCTTGTCCTGCCCCCCAAGCATGATCTGCCTCATCACATCCAGCTCCAGGCAGGAGGGAAAGCAGATAAGGTTCATGGCGATCTTCGGCTCGCTTCCCATAGCGTAGATGTCACTGAGTGCATTTGCCGCAGCCACCTGCCCGAATATGTAGGGGTCGTCGACCATGGGAGGGAAGAAGTCCACTGTCTGGATCACCAGTGTCCCGTCCTCAAGCCGGTATACCAGGGCATCGTCACTGTTCTCATACCCTCCCACCAGCTCAGGGCACCGGATACGGGGGATCGAATCCAACACTTCATGCAGTTGCGTAGGGGAAAGCTTTGCAGCACAGCCGGCAGTCTTTACCAGGGAAGTCAGTTTTACCATTGTCCATCCTTTGTTCCGAAGAGGGTAAGCGTTGCCAACCCTAGGAACTGTAATTACCTTGCATTTAACCATTGTTTGAGTAAAAATTCAATGGATTATTCATCTATTTCATGTTATCCTCAAAACAGAAAATACCAGGTCTTCTGTTTTGGGATTGCAGGTATGGAGGAATGCATTGGGTTCTGTGCAAGACGCAGCAGACCAGCAAATAGGAGCATCCATGAACACATACTATATGACACTGCTTGAGCAGCTGAAGAAGGGAGACCTTATGCGCAAGACCGTCCTCACAGGCGAAGGCGTAGGGGATGAGGCTATCTTCTCAGGCTCTGAGAAGGTAGCCTCCTTGTCCGGACATACACACACCTGGGATGACGAGGATCTTCTTACCGAGAGGTTGGATGCCAAGGTCGAGCTTGTCATCTGTGGGGGTGGGCATATCGCCAAGGCGCTCTACGAGCTGGCAACTGGCCTTGAGATGTCGATCAGCATCCTGGATGAACGGCAGGAATTCTGCAACGGCATCCTCTATCCGAATGCCTCGCTGTATTGCGCCCCTTTTGCAGAGACCCTGCAAAGGGAGCAACAGTGGATCAAGCCATACTTTGTCATCGTCACACGAGGCCATGGCTTTGACCAGTTCTGTCTTGAACGGTGTCTGGGTCTCCCCCACTCGTACATCGGCATGATAGGCAGCAGGAACAAGGTGGCAAAGACCATGGACAACCTGAAAAGACAAGGCATCAGTGAAGGGGTGCTACACGAAGTCTACTCTCCCATCGGACTTCCCATAGGGGCTGTGACGGCAGCGGAGATTGCAATCAGCATCATGGCACAGATCATCAGCGTATACAGAAAAGACGCCTCCAGTGTGCGACTGGATCCCAAGGTGTTGAGAACCCTAGCGCACGAGACAGGATTTGTTCTTGCGCGGGTGGTCAAGAAAAGCGGATCAGCCCCCTGTGAGGTAGGCTTTCAGATCGCTGTCTTTGGCGATGGTTCGACACAAGGGACAGTGGGAGGCGGCCTTGTGGAGGCACATACCATCGCTCATGCACAGGCGATGCTGGCAGACACTGCCCTACCTGACGGCATTGTCGAGTATGGACTTGACAATACGAAGGCAGGGTCAATTGGTATGATATGTGGAGGAGATGTCACCCTGCTGTTTCAGCGGCAGTGATACCCTTTGGCTGTCATTTCATGAGCGTAGAGCTCTTCACCCGTATCTTGGTCATAGAGAAAATCCCAACACCCCATGCGGTGGAAGAACTCCCCTCCGAACCCTTTTTTGAAGGTAGTCAGTCTGCCCAAAGGATGGTCCTTGTCCTCGTTGGGTGAGACCCCGAAAAGGTCATAGCTTGTGCACCCCCACGAGCGGGCCAGTTGCATAGCACTCCACTGTAGTGCATAGGTGCTCATGCTGTTGCGCCTGAAGGAGGATGAGGCTCCGTAGAGATAGGTCGCCCGGTTCCCAGACCGGGTAAGGAACATCGCAGAGAGGGGCCTTCCGTCAAGATAGGCGATGAGAAGGGAAAAATAGGGCTTATCCAGCTCCGACAGGAACAAGGACTCAAAATACTTGAGGTCGTGCAGTTGGATGTTGTTACGTTGGCAGGTATCTGTATAGAGTGCGTAGAAAGTACTCAGGTGTTCATGTCTGACCTCCCGTACCTCCACCCCTTTGCGCATTGCAAGGCCGATGTTGTAGCGGGTCTTGTGGTGCATGCGGGAGAGCAGCTCTTCCTCACTCCCTGTGAGATTGACAAACATGGTGTCGCTGGGCAACTGGTCAGAGCATGCCTTGCGTATCTGATGGGTTGAGGTTCCCCAGTTAAGGCGCAACTGCTGAGCCTGAAGCGACATATCCTCCTCTTCCCAGATACGTTGCCAGGGAAGGTCGTATCGGAGCAGGATGCAGTTGTCCGGCAACTTCTCCTGCAACTGAAGCGATAGGTCCTCCAAAAAGGGACCCATCTTGTCTTCCAAAGGCTTCAGAACCGGACCGTAGGGAACATATCCTATGGTCTGGCTTTTGTTTATCGGGCTGAGAAGCACCAATACATCGTCTAGGAGGTAGGAAGACCCCCCAAGCGTCGATATGTCTGAAGAGCGGACTTTTATGTCGAAGGCTTTGGTCTGGTAGCCTTGGTTTTGTTTTACCTGTGACCAGAAAGAACTCTGGTGCACCAGTGGTGTTTCATACAGGTAGGAAGGTTCCTTCTCCTGCAACATGAGATTCATCGCATTCCCCCATAAGCGTTATGCAATGTATGACCATAGCACACAACTGCGGTGGTGTGAAGTCATCAACACTTTCCGATGGATCTATAGCATACCCGTGTTACAAACCAAGCAGCGAATCGGAGAAAGGCTAAGATTCTGAAGGGAAACGCTTGGATATTTCACCGAAGAGCGGTACGTTTAAGACAGAAGGAGACACTATGGCCAGAAATATTGCTTTTTACAAGTGTCCGGTCTGCCACTCCATTGTGGAGCTGGTAGAAAATGGAGGGCACTCACTTGTCTGCTGTGGCCAGCCGATGGAAAGGCTGAAGGTCAAGGAGAAAGGGGATGGCTCTGAGTATCACGCCCCTGAGCTTAAGCGACGTGACGGCCTGCTCTATGTGAATGTGGGCAGCAAGCCCCATCCCCAGTCTGATGACCATCATATCAAGTTTATCGTATTCGTCACAAAACAAACGGTACGACGCAGTGACATCAAAAGCAATAGTATGGCCACCGCTGTCTTTACCGACAAAGATCATGGAGATGTCTATGCCTACTGCTCAACACACGGACTATGGAAAACCTCATTCTGATCCACTGCTTATCGTAATCGACATGCAAAAGGATTTTGTGTACGGCGCCTTGGGAACCAAAGAGGCTCAGGCTATTGTCCAAAGGACCAAGGACAAGATAGCCACCCATCAGGGAGAACTCTGGTTCACCCTCGATACGCACAACGAGGAGTACCTCTCTAGTGCAGAGGGGAAGCACCTTCCTGTCGAACACTGTATCAAGGGAACCGGGGGGCATGAACTCATTGGAGAACTGCAGGAGTTTATACCTAAGGCTACATTCTTCGAAAAGCCTACTTTCGGATCTGTCGAGATGGCAAAAGCCATCTCCGGGAGGCCTGACATCACGTCTGTCACCCTGGTGGGAGTCTGTACCGATATTTGCGTCATCTCCAATGCCCTGCTTCTGAAGGCCTTCCGACCAGAGCTCACCATCACAGTCGACAGCACCTGTTGTGCAGGGACTACCCCAGAGAACCATAATGCGTCGCTTACTGCTATGGAATCTTGCCAAATTGTTGTTATTTGAACACTTTTTCTTTCATCTGAGATGGACAAATGGAGGCAACCCCTTGTAGGATTGTGGATACAGACATCTTAGAAGGAGGCTGCTCATGGAACAGTCCTTATCGTATGTTCTGGTGACCCCATATACTGTAGCAAAAAGTCGTACAGGAGGGGTCTTGTCCAGACTCTTATCACGCATATCGTTGGAACTTGTTGGCGCTCAGATGATCGCCATGGATCTGAAGATAGCCCAGGATTACGCTTCGATCATCCGAACCCGTGAAAAGGCAGAGAGCTTCATCGCCTCTGTCATACTCGGCGATTATGTCGAGCAAAATCTCGCCCCCTCCGGTGGATATCGCCACCGCTCCCTGCTGCTGGTATTCCGCGGTGAAGACCCATGCAAGGAACTTTCACAGGTATGCGGTGCTTTCCAGCCCGATTACAGTGCTGTGGAGATGGTCACAGGCCAGTCAATCCGTGACACCTATGCAGACCTCATCTTCACCGATGACCGCAAGACCAAAGTATCCTACTTTGAGCCCGCGGTCCTGACCGCCCTGACCCAAAGCGAGGCTGACACCACCCTCTCGCTGTTCGCCTCCTGGTTGCCAGACCAGAAAAATATCATAGAGACCAGGCACAAGACAGACAAGACTGAAAGGACCCTGGTCATCATAAAGCCGGACAACTGGAAGTACGCTTCCTCCCGCCCCGGTATGATCATCGACATGTTCTCCAGGACAGGGTTGCGCATCATCGGCATGAAGGTGCTGAAGATGTCGGTTGCCCAGGCCCTGCAGTTCTACGGGCCCATAAAGGACGGTCTCAAGAAAAGACTTGCACCTGTATATGGCATGCAGGCAAGGGAGCTGTTGGAAAGGGACTTCAACATCCTGCTCCCCGACCAGCTCCAGGACATCCTGACCGAAAGCTTTGGAGATATGTATTCCGAAGAGCAGTTTGAGACTATCGTAGAGTTTATGTCCGGCCTCAAGCCCAGCACCTGTGATGAGAAAAACCTGGAAAAGCCAGGTCTGGTCAAGTGCATGGTCCTCGTCTATGAGGGTCTCAACGCAGTCGAGGAGATCCGCAACGTCTTGGGCCCCACCAATCCTGATAAGGCACCGGCAGGGACCATCAGACGCGAATTCGGTACGAACATTCGCGTCAATGCAGCACATGCTTCAGACAGCACGGAAAATGCAGTCAGGGAGATGGGCGTCCTGGAGTTGGAATACAACCCCCTGGCAACCTTGCTCAAGGAGTACATCACCCCGTCCCTTCCCCCTAGAGTAGTCGCTTCTCCCCTTCCAACGCTCTGAGAGCGGTGGCATCTTGGGTAACCTCCAGGGTACCAAGGTAGGAGCCATCCACTTTACGTACTGCATAGTACGTGATGTGGATGAATCTTTCCCCAACATGCAGATAGAACTCAGCTGAATCCTCACTCCCTTCCTTGAAGGAGGTGAGGATTTTCTCTACTGTCGCCACGCTCTTGGGTGGGTGGCAGTTTTGTACCAGGCGTCCTATCAGTTGGGGCGAACGGGGAAAGATCCTATGGGGAGGGTCAGAGTAATACTGCAGGCGATCATCACTTCCTATGAAGGCAATATCCAGTGGAAGCAGCTTGAAAACCTGTTCCAACACGGAAAAATCAAGGGAGCCTGTAGGGGAGACAAACAGGGAAGGATGCACCAAGCCCTGTCTGTCGGCATGGGAGAGGATAGCTGGATTCTTCCCTGTCGCCCTTTCTTCTGCAATGCTCCGAAAGGCAACAGGAAACAGTATGTGCTGCTCACGATAGAGCAGTATCTGCACATGGAAGAAGAACTGTCCGAAACTCTTCCAAAACTCGGCTAATGAAGCATGGTCAGATAAGACCTCCTTTCTCCAGGCCAGTGCCTTGTCCTGGAGAGCCCACATCAGCTTCACACAGCTATGGTGTGCATCAGACTGCTCGAAAAGCGGAAAAAGCTCGTTCTGCAGGCGCACGTAGTGAGAATACAGAAGATCGGAAGAGGCAACGAGAGCCTTCAGGGATGAAATATCTGCATCTTGTTCCTGTTCCTGCCCTTGCTTCTTTTTGAGGCTTCCCCCACCTCTCTGAATCTCCTGGGAGAGTTGTTGCATCCGAGAGCAAAAGGCCTGTACCTTGATATTTTCAGTTTCTAAGGAGCAGAGCAGATGGCCCTTGGGATAGGTTGGCCTTGGATAGGCATCCAACGATTTGCTGACAGCACGGATAAACTGGGCAATAGGGCCTGCAAGACTCTCCACATCTTCTACTCTGGCTCAACACATGGTCGAGTGCATCATTGACCTCAAAGGGATTGGTATTGTGCAGATCTTCCTCATAGGCAAGAAATGCAGCTTTCCCTGCCTTCTTCTCCATGAGTAGAGACACATATTCTATGAGACGGGCGGTGCGAGGATTATCTCTCTGTAACAGTTCCATGGTAACTCCCTATGATATACTTCCCCGCTATCCTGGAAAACAATCGGGGATGAAACGTTCTTTTTCCAGTATATACCAAGGTGAGGCAAAGAAAAGTCCCTTTTTTGGTGAAAGGGGTTTTGGGAAAGAAAAAAAGCTTGCCTTGTCCTTTACCAGGAAGTAGGATTGGCTGTATGAAACGTCGCTTTCAGTCCATGTTGATCATCGCCCTGCTTCTAGCCAATGCCAAGGGGCTTGGGTCTGCACCCAACCTATACACACTGAGCATCTTTCACAACGAAAGCATTACCAGCAGCACATCGGATGGCTACAGGATCACCTTGGGGTTTGGCACCAGTGAATTCTCAGGGACAGCAAGTATTCGCTTCCAATACCCTGAGACCAACCTGACAGTACACACAACACACACAGTCCATGGGGAGGACTCCCTGCTTACAGGCTCCCTCATGGGAAACCTGGCCTATTTCTCCCATACCCAGGATAACGGGGAGACCTCCCTTACTGCAGCATATGCCCTTACAGGCAGAACCCCATGCAATGGTTGGCCTACCATCTTCAGGGCAAGCGCAGGGTTGCATGCCATCAGCAGCTGGTCAAAAAACTATGACAATACCCTCTGGAGCATAACACCCCATCTCGCCCTTTCCCTTTCCCAGGCGCTCAGTGACCACCTCTATGTGAAGCTATTTATCACTACAGAAACCCTCTGCCTGCCTGAGGGAAACCTCTCTTACTACTACGGGCTCTCTGTAGCACTAGCGATTACAGAGAACCTTATAGTCCACGTCAGGCCACTGCTCATGCTCAGTGATGTTCCCAACGAATCCATGTTTGCAACCCTCGGTGAAGTCTCCCTATCAGTACTATGGACTAACGATTCTCACAGGAACCACGTGCTAGAGGAGTTGGGGGTATGGCTATGAGAAGGAACCTGCCGGTGCAGACCACCAAATACCTGTTGCTCCTGCTCCCATTGCTTTTAGTTCTGTTGCTCTTGCCTCTTCTCGTCTCCTGTGACCTATCCATGCTTCAGATACTCGATGGGGAGAAGGCTTCAGAAGATACCAATACCTTCCTGATCACCGATGCATACGAGAGCCCCTCCTCCTTTACCCTGCTGCTAACTTCAGACCAGCATTTTTTTAGGAAGGATAGCGGTGTCCATTATGAGGAGAAGCTGTTTCATGATTGGATCGCCTCCTATCAGGATGCCCATCCAGCAAGTGATAGAGAGCGAAGACTCACCCTTATGGTCAGCCTGGGTGACATCACCGACAACTCCAGACCCGATGAGTTCCAACAGTTCGTAGACTTCGAGGGCAAGCTCTCTGATGAAGGGATAGCCACCTATGTGGTCAAAGGCAATCATGATATCCGCCCAGGAACCAATCATCTCACTTACTGGGACACCTATGTAGGTCAGTATAGCTACCAGGCATTTTCCCATAAGGGAGTTTCATTCTACCTGTTGAATTCGGCAGCCAGAACATTGGGAAGAATACAGATGAAGGAGCTCCAAGATGCGCTGAAACTTGATGACATGCGCCCAAAGCTATTCTTTTCCCATGTCCCCCTGTATGGCAAGGCTACCATGTTCTACACGGTTATGAGCGATAGGCAAGAAAGGGAGAACATCATCTCCCTGATGGTTGAAAACAAGGTGATGCTCTTCCTCGCAGGCCACCACCACCAAGGAGATCTCTTGCATAGTTTCAGGCAGACTACCTCCGAATTCATAGTAGGCTCCTTTCATGGGAGAGACTCGCTGATCGAACAGACCAAGGCCCGATGGTATCTGTTGCATTTCAATGCCGTTGAAAAGATGATCACCATTACCCGCTATCAGGTGGAAAGCGACAGGAGCATATCTGAGACGGTAATGGCCAGGCTACCTGTTGTGCTTTGACAAGAACGGGCCCTTGGTAGGGAAAGCTGTACAGACAGGGCGATGGCTATGCTGACCATCGGGTTACCACTTTCTCATACTCCCGGGTTAGCACTCCTCACTTTCAAACTCTCCCTCGATGGGCACATGGTCGATCGCCTTCTTCCTCAGTAGGGCCCTGAGGCTCCTCTTCAATGCTTTGATTTCCTTGCAACAGGCATCATCGCGTGCAAGGACAGCTAACCTACGGCAGGCCCGGTTCGCTCTACCGCTATTCTGATTTTGGATAGATGCTCTTCGCTCTCATCATCGACAGGGTTTCAGGCATGCCTTACAGCCTGATCCGCATAGTTCAGGGCACACACGATGGGATGCAGAATATTGTGAAACAACAGAAGACGACTTGACTTCCAATATCGGGACAGGTGACATCATAAGCACCCCTATGGACAGGGTGCATTGGATCAGGGGATCGCTTGTAGGAAAGGGAACACTGGCGATGGGGAACTATCAGAGGATATGGTCTTCAGTGCCTGGGATGAGCACATCTTTCTGTATCTGAGGGAAGACTATCTTAGCCGGCATTGGAAGAACAGGCCATTGCAGGTATACTCACAGGTAGATACGGAGGATATGCTACGGTGAAACATATACATACATCCCATAAGGCATCTGCTTTGCTAGTACCAAGCATCATACTGGTCCTTGTCTTTGGATCAGGATGCAGTACCCGCCTCGGTCTGGGATTTGGCTTTGGAAGCGGAGGCAGTTCACTCTCCTTGGGGATAACTACCACCCTGCCCAGGGAAGAGGCGAGTGTCTGGACAAGCAAGGGCAGTGACTTGTTGTCAGGGGAGATACAGGAAGTCAAGCTGACCTTCCCCAAAAATGGTAAGGCGGTAGGGAGTGTGTGGGGAACTGATCTCTATGCGGAGAAGTCAAGCATAGGCATGGCCGCTGTCCATATGGGCCTCATCACGTTTGAGGAAGGGGGGACTGTGACAGTGCAAAGGGAAGGGAGGGGCAAACGGTTCATAGGAAGTGAGCGCAATGGGATCGAATCAAGGCCTCTGCAAAAAACCTCCTATGGCTTCTCTTTCAAACAGCAGGGGAATTGACCCTCTCATGTCTGGAGCTTATTTGCCAACAGCCTTTCAAAAGCCTCCATGCTGATAGGCCTCTCATAGTAATAGCCTTGGGCTATCGTACAGTCCAATCCCATCAGCATCTCTGCCTGCTGCTTGGTCTCCACCCCTTCGGCGACGACGAGGATATCAAGCTCATGGGCCATCCTGATGACGCTATGGATGACCTTCTGGCCTCGAAGGTCATCCTCCGCCTCCATAAGAAACTCACGGTCAAGCTTGATAAAATCCACTTTGATATTCTTGAGCATGTTCAGCGATGAATAGCCTGAACCAAAATCATCTATGGATAGCTTGAATCCTGCTTTCCGTAGTTCGGTAACCACGGCTTTGAGATGGGTCAAGTTGCTCAGGAATATGCTTTCGGTCATCTCAAATTCCAGCAGGCTGTGATCAAGTCCGAACTGATCGACAGCAAGGATAAGGTCACTGACGTAGGTGGGAGTATCCAGATGGGCACGGGACTGGTTGACTGATGCAGGGACTACTTCCAAGCCTTGCTCTTGCCACTGGACCAGCTTTTCACATACCTGCCTCAGGACGAACATATCCAGTTCCGTGATCAGGTCATACTCTTCAAATACGGGGATGAACTGTATGGGGGCAAGCAAGCCCCTACCAGGATGGTTCCAACGTACCAGGGCTTCACACCCTATGATCTCGGATGTGAGCATGTTGAACTTTGGCTGAAGCATCACAATAAACTGGCTTTCCGTCAGGGCTTGCTGAAAACCCTTCACCAGTTCGCTCTCATCAAGCAGTCGCTTGCGTATTGCCTCATTGTAGACGAGGTAGTGGGTCCCATGGCCATCCTTCAGATGATCCAAGGCAAGGGTTGCCCTGTCTATGCATATCGGTATGGGAATATCCGTATCTTCAATAGTATAGATTCCAGCCACAAACTCGAGGGTAAACTGGGCTGTATCCGGCAAAACGATGGTGTTCAACGTCGCAAGCATCTTGTATACCCTCTCTTCAACCATCTCCTGCCTAAAGAGCAGCAGGAACCGATCCCCGTCTTTTCTACCATACAACTCATCACCTGTACAGAAGGAGGGGAGCAAGGACGCTACTTGTGTGAGCAGGGCATCACCATAGGAATAGCCAAACAGATCATTGATGAGCTTGAACCGGCGGATGTTCAAGACCACACAGGAATACCTGATTGCATCCTTTCCTTGGACCAGACGCGTCGCACTCTCCTCAAACAGGGTATAGTTGGCGATGCCTGTCATCTCGTCGAAGTAAGCAAGCCTGAGCAAGGAAAACTCATAGCTTCTCCGTTTGAAAAGGATGTAATAGGGGAAAAATAGCATCAGAACCCCATACGACACGGCCATCAGGAGGGAGTAGACCTTGGTCTGCCGTTGCGTCTCAAGCAAGAAATTGTTGGGAATCTCCAGAAGTAGCATCCAATCCTCCAACCCAACCGGAGCATATGCCAACAGGCGCGGATCACCTTGACCTTCCAGGCGTACAATCCCACTCTCACCTTCGGTAAACTCATCCCTCAAGGCATCCAGGGAGAGCCTTCTGGGGATGGAGGCATTGCCAAGCTTCATGATGATCGAGCCGTTTCTGTCCAACAAGTGCATGGTGCCCTCCCCTGAAAAGGAAGGGAGAAACAAGCATCGTTCATACTCCTGAACTACTATGCCTACCCCGAGGGCTCCGACTATTTCTCCTTCTTGCCTGATGGGAACTCCATGAGCCAGCGTTGGTTTCTGGTATATGTTGTCGACAAACACATCGCTGATGATTGTCTTGCCTTGCATGACGTCCTTGTAATACTGACGTTCGGAAAAATCAAGGCCGTAAATTTCTTGGGTGTACATTCGTCCGTCCGTAAGCATGAATCCATAGCGTTGAAATTCAGCAAAGAGCGGATTGTCCCGCATGACTGCAAGCCAGTGATCCACATCCAGAGTATCAAGCCCCCCCAGGAAAAGGGCAAGGCCTTCAAGCATCCTAAGATCCCCATCGACTTTTTCTTTGAGCCGTTCGGCACTTTTTTTTGTTATTTCCTGTAGGTAGTAAGAGCTCTGCTGCCGCAACAGCAGATTCACCTGCGAGTAGAAGAAGAAAAAGACTCCAATGATAAGCAGGAATACGACAAGACCGACAAGCACCATACGCAGGATATGTGCTCTGTTTCTCTGGGCCGCCCTTGCATGGGTCGTCCAAAGGATTGCGTCTGAGTCCGAACTTTTCGTCAAACGGCTTCCTCCCTGAAATACACAGAAAACCTTGTGATTTTTCTCAAACCAACTGTAGTATAAAGGAGTTTTTTTTGCATTGAAAGGGATGTATTGATCAATATGCTTTGTTATCTGGGTTGTTTCTCCGAAAAATAGTCGCTGGCTGCCAAACCAATTTGGCAAACCAGCTTGTCTTCCCTATGCACATCGCCTATAGTCTGGGTCATGGTATTGCACTCAATCATACACATGGTGCCCATTTTTGCACTCACATTGGGCGGATATCTCTTCGCAAGGCTCTCTTCTATCGACCTCGATACGCTGGTTGTGATCATCACCGATCTCTTCATGCCCGCCCTCGTCTTCATTTCCCTGTACAAAAGTGATATTCACGCATCCCTTGTCCTTGATCTGGCAGGAGCTACCACCCTGATAGTGATCCTGCTTACCCTCACCTCGTTCCTGTATGCAAAGGCTTTCAAGCTGGATAAGCGCTCGTTCATGCCTTCACTGATTTTCATGAACTCTGGCTTTTTAGGTATTCCCCTGATGCAACTCTGGGGAGGGACCGCCGCCATGAACCTCATTGTCATCTACGACCAGGTGCAGACTGTCTGTATCTTTAGCTTGGGTATTCTCATCATCACCGGAGGCCTGAGCAAAAAATCTTTTGCAAGCATTGTGAAGTCCCCGATCCTCTGGGCAGTGTTGGCTGGGTTTCTCTTTCGCATCACATCCTTCACCATCCCTTCAGCTGTTGTCACCACCTTCGAATTTGCAGGCGGGGCGGCTCCCCCTCTGGCAGCCTTTACCTTGGGGGTATCACTGAAAAGCACACAATGGCATCTAGACAAGCATATTGCAGGGGGTCTTGTCATACGATTCGTAGGGGGGTTCCTGTTTGCCCTCCTGGCAACCCGCCTTTTTGACATCACAGGCTTGAGCCGTAGTGTCGTCTTGGTTGCATCGGCCCTTCCCTCTGCTGTATTCACCTCAGTGCTTCCCATCCGGTATGGCGTTCGCTCTGACTTTGGCAGTACCATGGTCATAGTCTCCACTATCCTTGGCATCATCACCATTCCCCTGAGTTTTCTGCTTGTAGCATGAAACACTCCGGCTGTGTACGGTGTTTATGGAAGTAGTACCCTATTTATTAATTGGAGGTCGTATGCATAAACGATTAACCGTAACACTTTCACTGCTGCTGATCACCCTATCTCTTGGGGCTTCCGGCATGCAGGAGCCGAGAGGCCCTGTCACACATCGTCTTGCAACTGCAGAAACTGATCAGGATTTCTTCAGGCAATCGGTGCAAGAGTTCTCTGACCAGCTGTTTTTCGTCAATAACCTTGGGGAAAAGAACGCCATGATCTCACCCCTTTCGGTACTGCTTGCCCTGGGGATGACTACAAACGGAGCGGCTGGGACAACGCTCTCTTCCATCCTCGATGTCCTCATACCAGAGCAAGGGACACTTGAGCAATTCAACGATGCCAACACCCAGTATCTTCAAGGCATACAGGATCTCAGCGATGTCGAGCTGAGCATAGCCAATAGCCTCTGGCTCAACAGGGATGTGCGTTTCGACCGGAATTTTCTCACAAAGACACAGGATGCCTACCATGCATCGGCCGGAAACTTGGACTTTTCATCCAGCAGCTCCCTCACTGCCATACACGCATGGGTAAGTGATGCAACAAGGGGCACCATCAGGACCATCCTTGATTCGCTGGATCCTGCAGCTTTGGTGTACCTGATAAACGCAGTCCATTTCAAGGGTGATTGGGAAAAACCCTTCACCAAGGAAGATACCTACAAGCAGGATTTCTTCGTGCAGGACACAACAGTTGCGGTCCCCTTCATGCACCAGAGCTCTCGATTCCCCTATGCCAAGGCACTCGACGCCCAGATGCTGATGATGGACTACACAAATGACAGGTTTGCTCTGGTAGCGATTCTCCCTTCCAAAGATACTGACCTGCAATCCTGGCTTGCCGACCAAAAGGAACAGGGGACTTTTACCGAGAGGATGTTCTCTGCTGTTGACAAGATGCAGCAGACCCGTATGGACCTTTCCATGCCAAAGTTTGAGGCTTCATACAAGGACTCTTTGGTCGATGAGCTAAAGCTGCTGGGCATGGCCGATCCGTTTGACGGGGCAAAGGCTGACTTCTCCCTGATGACTGAGACAAGGAGCAAGGATCTGGTCATCGGAGAAGTATTGCACAAGACCTTCATCCGTGTGGACGAAAAGGGTTCTGAAGCCGCCGCTGTCACCTCAATCATGATCAAGGCGACCAGCATGCCTATCAGAGAGGAGCTGGAACTGCGTCTTGACCGGCCCTTCCTCTATGTGATCATAGACAAACAGGCCAAGATTCCCCTGTTCATTGGTACCATGGCACATCCTCTGGCCGAATGAGGGCAGAGGATGTGCAAGACACTGCAACAGAGGTGATAGGTCAGGCCCTCGATATCTCCCTGGTCAGGGAGAATTCAAGAGGACGGCCTTCATAGTAACCACGTTTCTCTTCTGGCATGAGGGCAGCCATCCTAAGCATGATCTCATCACTGAGGGCTTCCCGGGTGGCCGCATCCACACGCCCACCCTTCTGGATTATCTCAAAGGGTTTGCCCACGCGTATGGTGATGGGGGTACGCCTAAGGCGCTTGAGGTTCTTGGAGAAGCTGCTGAGGCCCAGTATCACGACAGGTACCATGGGAACATCCTTCTTGTGCGCGATGAAGGCGATGCCGGTCTTACCCTGCTGGAGCTTCTCATCCTTGCTCCTGGTCCCTTCGGGTGCCATGGCAAGGATCTCCTTGTGATCAAGTGCGGCAAAACATGCTTCCATGGTTTCCCGTCCCATATTCTCGCGGTCTACAGGGATGCTCCTCCACAGATTCATCACCCAGCCAAGGAACTTGTTGTTCCACAGCTCCTTCTTCGCCATGGCAAGCAGATTCCGCCTCTTTAGGAATACATAGAGCATGGGACCATCAAGGACGTAGGTATGGTTGGCCAGCAAAAGATACGGTCCGTCATGGGGGACTTTCTTCAACTCATCAAGGTTAATGCGACAGGTTAGCCTGAAGAAACCTCTCAATACTGCATTGACAAATCTTTCCGATACTTTCATGAACAAACTATAGCAGAGAGATGGGAAGCGGAACAGAGGGAAATTGCAATTCATGCGTTTACGTCCTGAGTTTATTTGTGGTAAACTACAAAAATGCTATTGTTGTGAGGAGCGTAACGTATGGAAACAAGAACTTTTGAGAGATCAGGCATCACCACTTCCCTATTGGGCTTCGGTGCCATGCGCCTCCCCCTTACGCAAGAAGGGGCCATAGATGAATATCTGGCAGAGGAGATGATGGATCTCGCCATAAGGCATGGGGTGAACTACATTGATACAGCCTACCCATACCATGAGGGAACCAGTGAAGCTTTTGTGGGGAGGGTACTGAAAAAGCATCCAAGAAAGTCATTCTTTCTCGCCACCAAGCTTCCCTGCTGGAAAGTCAATTCATTCGATGATGCGACAAGCATTTTCTCTGAACAGCTTCTGAACCTGCAGACAGACTATGTGGATTTCTATCTTCTGCACTCCATTGACGGCGAGGCTTACGACAAGATGGTTGCCCTTGGGATAGTCACCTACCTTGAGGACCTCAAAAAAGAGGGAAAGATACAGAACATAGGATTTTCCTTCCATGGAATCTATGAGGATTTTGAAAGGATCCTCCAGAGCAGGAGATGGGATTTCTGTCAGATACAGTACAACTATCTGGATACAGAGGAACAGGCAGGAACCAAGGGCTATCTGCTTGCAGAGAAGCTGGGCATCCCGGTAATCGTCATGGAACCTGTCAAAGGAGGATCTCTTGCAACTCTTCCTCCCGACCTGCAGCACATTCTCTCCAATCTAGATCCGAAAGCCTCAGTTGCCTCATATGCAATGCGCTGGGTGGGCAGTCATCCCTATGTGAAGGTCATCCTCAGCGGCATGTCCACACTTGGGCAGGTCTCTGACAACCTCAGGACCTTTACAGACTTTGAGAAGCTTACAGAAAGGGAGTACGCCGCACTGGATGAGATCGGCGATACGATGAGGGCTCGAGTTGGCAATGGGTGCACAGGGTGCAAATACTGCATGCCTTGTCCCTTTGGTGTCGACATCCCCGGAAACTTCGCCCTGTGGAATCGCTATCGCATGTTCGCCAGCTATGATATGGTCAAGAAGGAGTGGGAGAATACCGAACAGGCAGGCTGTAGACCTCCTGCCTGCACCGAGTGTGGGGCGTGCGTCCCCCTCTGCCCCCAGAACATCAGCATTCCCGAGGATCTGAAGAGGATGCAGGCCGAGCTTGGGAAGGCCCGGCAGGAGAGCGAAAGCAACAGGTAGCAGATATGGAAGACTTCTCCTGTTGGTAAGGAGAGACTTCAGATCCTATTCGTGGCATGGAGGCTCCGCTTCCGTTCGTATCACGCAACGGTAAGACAAAGACCAGAAGAAATACCCGAATACAGATTGAGAAGGGAGCCAGAATACGGCACCGGACCCAAAACAATGGCGAGACCTTTTCCCAAGGACTCGCCATTGTTTTGGGTTTGCTTTATGCTGTAGACCAAAGAAAGAGAGAGTATAATGGAAGCTGTCAATAGAGCAACGGGAGCCCTGTTAGGGATGTTTGTAGGTGATGCACTGGGCATCCAGGCTGAAGGGAAAGATGAGAAGGCCCTGCTTGAGGAGTTTCCTCAAGGGATTGGGGAGATGTACAGTGCTGAAAGGGCGTGGGGAGAGAGCGGCGAGATAACCGATTGCAGTGTACTGGGTATCCTGCTGGCCCAGAGCATCATCGCCCTCGAAGGCTATGACTCTGACCATGCAAATGCCACCTACCGCAAGTGGATAAAGCTGGAACCTGCTCTGGTCCGTCCTTCTTTGGAAGAGATCTTCGAAGGCAAGACCCTCATCAAGAGCGAAAACACCTACGCCTTGATTCGTGTCGCCCCCATAGGGGTGGCAGGTACCAACAAGACGGAAAAAGAGATCGCATCCATGGCAGAGGCAGAGTGCATCATGACCAATCTTGATCAGCGCTGCATTGATGCCAACAAAGTCCTCTCCTGGGCCATAGCTGAGGCTATCAGAGGGAAAGGACATTCGTTCAGGCTGGCAAACTACCTTTTGGCCACATGCAAGAAGTTTGGCATTGGGGACGAAGTGCATCAAGCCATACAGAGGGCTATGGATGGCAAGGGCTCACCGAAGGGCAAACCAGATACCGCCTGGTACTCCCTGGAACTTGCCCTGTATGCATTGCTCCACACCAACAGCTTTGAAGAGGGTATGGGGATTGTGGTAATGAAGGGAGGCTCGGCAAACGCCAATGCTTCGGTCTATGGAGCCCTGGCAGGTTCTTTCTATGGTGATGAAGCGATACCTATTCGTTGGAAAGAAGAGATGCAAGTTCCCGATACCTTGGCCAGATACATCAAAAAGCAGACTACCTTCCGAAGGCAGAACCTTGATCTGGAGTTCATGGCTGATTCTATGGCAAAACAGCTGCTCGAGCTGTAGGCTACAGGACGACATAGAGCATAATCCATGGCAGCAAGCCCAATAATGGCAGTGCCATTGGGCTTGCTATGTATCTTATCCCCTACTCTGCAAGTGTTCCTCATTGATTCTGATAGGGGAATCGTCTTGTAACCCAAACCATTCCCTTGCTATGCGTATACATCATATAAACTTGGTACAAATCCAATCGTATTGCAGATAGTTATTGACATATGTCGATAATAGTTGTACTGTATAGATGAATCCGACATATGTCGGTAACCAGTATACCAAGGAGGTACACTATGCCATATAAAGATGGAACCGGTCCTATGGGACAAGGTCCTATGACCGGACGGGGAATGGGTCCCTGTGCAGGTGATGCACGAGCCATGACCGGACGGGGAATGGGAAGAGGCTTTGGAGGCCGTCGAGGATTTGGAAGAGGAATGGGAATGGGTTTTGTCCCCCCTGTCTACAGAACCCCTACCAAGGAGATGCTCCAGAGCGAAAAGGCGATGCTTGAGGCTGAACTAAAGGCCATTGACGAGCAACTCTCAGACAAGTAGGTTTTCCTACTTCAGAAACAGCCGGCATTGCCGGCTGTTTGTTTGTGTGTAACAAAGGCAAACAATGACTCCTTCCCACTGCAGAAAGCCATCTTTTCCCTTAGACCCTCCGTCTATTCTCTTGTCCCTTCCTGGATATTATGTAGCAAACTGATGATCGTCTGCTATACTAGGTCAAATGACATGTTTCGGGGAGGGGGTCTAATGAATCCAATTCGAGTAGCCCTTTTGGGTGCAGGCAACAGAGGCAGGTACGTCTACGCATCGTATGCCAAACACAAGCCTACTGAGATTATAATCGTCGCAGTTGCTGAACCTGATGATGCAAAACGTGCTATTGTAGCTGCAGAACATGGAATTGATCCTTCATTTGCCTGCAAGGATTGGAAAGACCTGTTTGAAAAAAACCTTGATATTGACGGGGTCATCATAGCGACCCAGGATACCATGCACCGCGAACCGATCCTTGCTGCTATGGAAAAGGACTACCATATCCTCTGTGAGAAACCCATTGTCACCACAGAAGAGCATTGCCGGGAGATAGCCAAGAAGGCAGAGGGCTTTACCAAGGTTTTTGTCATAGGCCATGTCCTTCGCTACTCACCTTTCTTCACCCGAGTGAAAGACATGATAGATTCAGGGGAACTGGGTGAACTCATTGGAATCGAGTTGGATGAATGTGTCGGGCATATCCATCAGGCACACTCATTTGTCAGAGGACATTGGAGAAAAAAAGAAGACTCATCACCTATGATCCTGGCAAAAAGTTACCATGACATGGATATGCTCTGCTACCTTGCCGGATCCAGGTGCGAGTCGCTTGGTTCCTATGGAGACCTGTATCATTTCAAGGCTGCAAATGCTCCAGAAGGTGCTCCGCTGCGTTGTCTCGACGGATGCCCAGTAGAACAGGAGTGCCCCTATGCAGCGCAGAAGATCTATCTGGGAAAGAATATCGATTGGCCAGTCAATGTCATCTCCACCGACCTTTCCATGGAAGGGAGAATCAGGGCATTACAGACAGGGCCTTGGGGCAGGTGTGTCTATCATTGTGACAATGATGTGGTCGACCACCAGGTCGTTCAGGCACGTTTTGCAATGGGGTCACGGCAAATTTTACTATGTCAGCCTTCACCATGGCGACTCATCGTTCATTGAGGCTTGTGGGTACCAAAGCCGAACTGAAAGGTGACATGGAGCGAGGCATCATTGAGATCGAAGAATTTTCCAGCCGTGATCACAAGACCATACAAATTGAGACGAAACAAGAAGGTCACTCAGGCAGTGATGAGCTATTCATAGCAGATTTTGTTCGGCAGATCAGGGAGAAGGGCCATCAGGGCAAAACTTCCATCAACGCTTCGCTCCAAAGCCATTTCATGGCCTTTGCTGCTGAGGCTTCCAGACTTGCAAACGGTGAGAAGATTGATATTGCCTCATTCAGCAAAATGCAATGAGTCATGGAGAAAATGATTGAGTGTACTTACGATTCTGAAGGCAACCCTTCTGATTGATCAGGAGGGTTGCCCTCAGCTTGGCATTGGGTGTGAGAATACAGGAGTACAGTACTAGCTTGTGAGGAGATCCCATTTGGCGTCCATATCCTGAATCAGCCGTATCTGCGTCCTAGCCCTGTCGAGATTATGCCTCTCACGCTCAATGCTATAATACTTGTCTCCATTGAGAAAGTCAGCCAGAAAGCGTACAGCCATGATCTGGGTAATATTCCTGCCAGACTCCACGACAAGTGACCGTTCCAGGTCTGTGAGGAATGCCGCCTTTGAAAGGTATCCCTCAATCAGAGCATTATGCAGCTTTTCGTCACAGGTGACAGTAGAAAGATCTGTTGCATCCTCTTCACCGGTCGTGGTGGCTGTTCGGATCATATCCCCAGTATCAAACAGGATGGTTCCCGGCATTACCGTATCCAAGTCGATGATGCAGAGGGCCTCTGATCCATCGGGCTTGAACAGCACATTGTTAATCTTGGTATCGTTATGGGTGACACGGACTGGAAGCTTCCCACTGGTCAGCCCTTCCCAGAGGACCAGCCCTCGTTCTCTGTTCTCCCGTAAAAACGCCAATTCCGGACCAACCTGATCAAGACGGTTCTGGTAGTTGGCCTGTACCGCCTCCTCCAGCTGCTGATAGCGCAAACCCATATCATGGAAGTGGGGAATCGTCTCATGCAATGTTGTTCCATCAAAGTCAGAGAGTTGGAGTTGGAAGGTTCCAATAGCCTCGCCTAGCAGGTATGCTTGGCTTGCATCCCTGATAGTACTGAACGTCTTCACATGGTCGATGTAGTGATACGTTCTCCAGTATCCCCCCTCCTCATCAATATGGACCAAAGACCCGTCCCGCGTCTGTACAACACGAAGACAACGCTGATCAACATCCGAGTAAGTGCCGATGAGTTTAGTTCGGATATGCTTGGTGACAGAGTCAATGTTTTCCATTACCTCAAGGGGCTTCTTGAACACATAGTTGTTGATCCTCTGGTGAGTGTACTTCCTGATACTTCCATCACACACAAACGTGGAGATGTATGTGCTGTTGATGTGCCCCTCACGGTTCGCCTTCACGTGGGTAAGGGAACCTTCTATCTTGAATTGGGAAATTACCTTGCGGAGTTTGTTTTCGTCTGTCTGCATACTCACCTCGTCCTGTAGTTGTAATGATCGGAAATACTGGTACATCCAATCTGTAAGATTATGAAATACATAGCGATACTGGCATCTATTCCAGGATAACCGTTTACTGCAATGCCTTCGGTTCGCTTCCACATGGGATGTTCCTTCAGCATTCGGGCAGCTTGATTTCTTATAATCATTGTACGCTAATTATTGGAGTTGTATTTGTCCAAAAAAATATATTATTTGTCATTTATCATAATTTGCGGTACGATATCCTATGGACAAATATGTAGATGGGTTTCTTCTTACCCCCATGAGAAAGGAGATCAATGTCAGCCATTTCGTCACCTTCCATTACTTCGAGTATCCCCATAAGTTCGTCTTTGCCGGAGAAAGGCATGATTTCTGGGAGTTGCTCTATGTTGATAAGGGTGTGGTGTTCTGTAGGACCGATACAGAGTACCACCAACTCCAGCAAGGACAGATAATCTTTCACAAGCCCAATGAAGCGCACAGTGTCGAGTGTAACCAGATCATCTCCCCTTGTCTGGTTGTCATCTCCTTTGTCTGTACCTCACCGGCGATGAAATTCTTTGAAAACAAGGTGCTCCCCATAACCGGCAAAACAAAAAGCCTGATGTCGATCATTATCAATGAGGCAATGAGAACCTATTCCACAGACCTGTCTGACCCATACTACAGGAAGCTGGAGCTAGCTGAAAATTACCCGGCAGGAAGCCAGCAACTGATAAAAAACTATTTTGAGGCCTTCCTCCTGGAATTGATGAGGCACAACTCCCAAAATGAAAAGAGAAAGTCCATCCTCAGCACCAGCCAGGTCAATGACCGGAGAATCCGCTATGAGATGGCCAATGCCTATTTGCAGGATCACCTTTCTGACAACCTTACACTCTCCGACGTCTGTGCCCACTGTTCCATGAGCAGCTCCCTTGCCCAACAGTTATTCAAGCTGGAAACAGGCAATAGTGTCATGCAGTGGTATACCCGTTTGAAAATTGAGAAGGCCAAACAACTTATCAGGGAAGGTAAAGGCAATATGACAACCATCGCTTATCAGCTAGGGTATTCCTCCATCCACCACTTTTCCAAGCAGTTTTCAAAGGTAAGTGGAAAAAGCCCTACAGAGTATGCCCATTCGATAACAAGCCTCCTCAATGTTGACAGGCAGTTGCTCAGCTGAGATACGAAGGGGTGCTGAACGCTCTCGCGTCCATTCTACAGCACAAACGCACCATTGCCGTTGCTACTTGAAGCATAGTCACTCACTCCTACTCTTTCCTACTATGCAAGACCTCATCAGCACGACAGCCCTAGAGAAGTTTGGCCTGCAAGGCCTACGCCCCTATCAAAGGCTGGTCATCCAGAGAATACTCGAACAGGACAATACCTCAAGTGACCACGAAGGCATGCTGGTGGTTCTTCCTACAGGTTCAGGCAAAAGCGTATGCTTCATGCTTCCCTCGATTTTGGTTACTGGACTGACAGTCATTGTCTATCCACTGCTCTCCCTGATGAATGACCAGGTTAAACGCTTTGCAATCAGTGGCATCAAATGTGTCTCCATCCGAGGCGGACAGACAAAGGAGCAGAGAACCAGCATTTGGAGGGCACTTGAAAACAAAGAGGTTTCAGTGGTCATCACCAATGCAGAGTGCATGCTCAATCCTCAAGTCATAGCAAACCTTAGCCTATACCCCATTAGCCTGTTGGTCGTTGATGAAGCACACACAGTGGTGCAGTGGGGAACGAGCTTCCGCCCTTCATACAAAAGTCTGGGGACTGTCATAGCCTTCCTGTCCGTTCGCCAGACATTGGCTTTCACAGCTACCGCTGATGAAGCCATTACCAAAGAGTTGCGAAGGGTCTTGTTTCTTGGGAGCAAGCCCCATATCGTGCGCGGAAGTGCCGACAGGGAGAACATCATCTATCATGCTCAGGACACCCTTTCCAAGATACACTCTCTGTCTATGATACTCAGACCTCCAACATCCCGTCCTGCAGTTGTTTTCTGTCAGACAAGGAGGGAGTGCGAACTCGCCGCAAATGATTTCTCCAACACCTACCGTAGCATTCCTGTTCGCTACTATCATGCGGGGCTAGGGACAACTTCCAGAGCATTGCTTGAGTCTTGGTTTGCCGCCACCAAAGAGGGTGTACTGTTTTCCACGAATGCTTTTGGAATGGGAGTCGATAAGAAAAACATTCGCACCGTCATCCATAGGACCCTGTCAAAGGATGTGGCTTCCTTCCTCCAGGAGAGCGGAAGAGCAGGAAGGGATGGGCGCATAGCACACTCCCATGTCCTTTTGGGAGACGAGGAGAGGAGAAAAGCATCATCCCCTGATTCCTCATTCTCCGCTCTATACAACATTTTTTCCAATGGGCAAGATTGCCTACGAGCAAGGCTGCTGCATCTGTTGGGAGAACAGATGGAAGGCTGTAGCGGCTGTGATACATGTGACCACAACCACTTTGCTCTCGGTGACGGCCATTTGCAGATAGTGCTCACCGTACAAAACCGTCCCCTGGCCTACACCACGGGGACGCTCGCCAAACTGCTCTGTAGACAGGATTACCATGATAGCCGTTCGGGAATCCTGTCTTGCTGGACAGAGAAGGAGCTGGTTGAGGCGATAGGTAGCTTGCTTGACCGCAATATCCTGGCCTTGAGCAAATACCCGAAGAATCGGTTGTATAAAAGACCCTATTTCAAACTCTTTAACAAAGCTCCACCAATTTTGGCAACACCACACTCTGCCTTGCTTCAGTGCCTCCCATCAAAGTGAGAAGATCAAGGGTGGCCATCCTATATATCTCACCGCTTCGGATATCCACACTAGCCAAGGGGCCACCGAAGAGCCTGTAGAAGGGAGAGGCATCATACCCGACACTTGGGAGCCTGATCCTGCTCTTGATCAGCAGATCAAACAATGTCAGGTCATTGACTGCAGCAATGCTGTCAATGACCCCAGCTTGCACATACTTCTCCACACTATCGAGAATTGACAGGATGGCATCAGGACTGCCGATAGGTGTCTCCAGGATTTTGGTTTGGGGAAACTGTGAAAGAAAACCATCCAGACGCTCTTTGTGGGGGGGTACGCTACCAAGGTAGCCGGTGATATAGAGGGGTTTGGTACAGCCTTGTCGTCTGAGGAACCCAGCCTGAAGCACTCCCCCTTTATGATTATCTGTCACCACCATGGAAGCGTCCGCTCCCTTTCTGAGATGATGCGACAGGACATGCGGGACCTCGAGATTCCTGAAAAGTTCCACTTCCTCCTCAGTATCGACGTCATAGGCCAAAATTCCATCACAGTGGCGTGTTATATCCTGCAGTTCCTTTTTGGTCCTTACCTTGTAGAATCTCAGTTGCCAAGAGGTATCCTTGATAGCTTCCTGCACTCCCCGGATACTTCTGCCGAAGAACCAGTCAAAGCTTTCCAGATTTCCCCAATAGTAGGGCCTGCCCTCCTTCTCCAACTCAACAAAGGCTATGATACCGGTTCCCTTTCGTCTGAGAAGTCCGGCTGCTTTGTTGGGGGTATACCCAAGATCCTTTGCAGCGCGCAGCACTGCATCCCGTAAGGGTGGTGATACTGCCTCAGGATTGTTGAAGACCCTGGAGACGGTGGCACTGCTGACCTTCGCCAGCTTTGCCACCTGATCACGTGTTATCTGCATAGTACCTCCCAAAGAATTGACAAATGAAATTCCTTCGAGTATTGTACACGTGTACATCGCAGAAGACAAGAGAGAAGCACTCCATGTGCTTGCCGCACCCGTTCAAGGCTCTCACGAGAGTGACACGCTGAACTATCTTGGACACCAAATCCCATGGTACTATGGATAGCAAGAAAATCCGAACAGGAGAACAGAATGGCTACAATTGAGATGATCAGAGAAGGGGGTCTGCACCAGACATATCCACACCTCTATGCAACACAATATGACAAGGACGAGATGGACAGGCGCTACATTTCCCTGCTGGAAAACCATGCAAAGCTATTCAAAGTATCTGGGGCAAAGCTTTTCTCGACAGCCGGGCGCAGCGAACTGGGAGGGAACCATACCGACCACAATTTGGGCAAGGTGCTTGCAGCGACCATCAATCTGGATACCATTGCAGCGGTCTCCCCTAGGGATGACAATAGGGTTGTTCTGATCAGTGAGGGCTATCCCGCAGTGGAGATTGACCTTGCAAATCTGGAGATGGTAGAAGCTGAAAAGAATACCACCGAAGCCTTGCTTCGCGGCATTGCCTTCTCGTTCAGACAGAGGGGGATTGTCATCGGGGGATGGCAGGCAAACACTACAAGCCGGGTGCTCAAGGGATCGGGTCTCTCCTCTTCCGCTGCCATTGAAGTATTGTGCGCCACGATCTTCAACCACCTGTTCAATGAGGACAGGCTCTCCCCTATCGAGTTGGCCATTATCGGGCAGTTCAGTGAGAATCACTACTTTGGCAAGCCATCGGGCCTGATGGATCAGATAGCCTGTGCCAACGGTGGGATCGTCAGCATTGACTTCAAGGATGAAAATAACCCTGTTGTCACCCCAGTTACCTTCTCCTTTGAGAAGCATGGGTATCACCTGGTGATAGTCGACACAGGAGGCAACCATGCTGACCTTACCCCAGAATATGCCTCAGTGCCGAAGGAGATGCGTCTGGTGGCAGAATGTTTTGGCAAGCATAACCTTCGTGAAGTGAAGGCTGAGGCTTTTGCAGAAGCTCTGCCCAAATTGAGGAAACGGCTCAGCAACGACCGTGCCCTGCTACGGGCAATTCACTACTATGGTGAGAATGAACGTGTCAGCGCTATGCTTGATGCCCTAAAAAAAGAGGCTATGCATTCCTACATGAAACATGTCCGCTTAAGTGGGGAGAGTTCCTTCTGCTTCTTACAAAATCTGTTTCCTACGACCCATCCTCAGGAACAGGGCCTCAGTCTCGGCATTGCCATGGCCAAGGATGTTCTCGGGGACAGTGCCACCGCCCGTGTCCATGGCGGTGGGTTCGCAGGAACCATCCAGGCCTATGTGCCTACCGACAAACTTGCTGTGTTCTCAACCTATCTTGAGTCTGTCTTTGGAAAGGGTTCTGTAACAGTCATAGCAGTGCGGGAGAGGGAGAGCTGTTGTATAGCTGAGTGACGTACCAGATGACCAAACCCAAAGATGCCACCCTATGCAGAGGGGGGGGCTTTTGGGTATGGATTTCTTATGTATCACGTATCCCGCTCTTGAGCCGACCTAGTGTCACTCCTCTTTGTGTCCTGATAATGGCCTAATTTTGGCATTTGATTATATGTATCCTTGCACAATGGAAATTCTTCTGTACAATTAGGGTAGGAGATACGTATGCTACTCAATGAGAACATACTCAGACAGTTCAAGACATCTTCTGCCTTGGAGACCATCGAAGGGATTCATATCGGACTGGGCTACACTGCAGTTACCCTCACCAATGGAAACTGCGGGCTCTGCCACACCCCCAAGGCAGCAAGCGGTATGTGCACCATATTCCAAGACCCTACGGACTATGAAGGCAGTCCTGCCATCCTACTGCTGGAAAAGATACACGACGACGATCCTATGATCCGCTGCCTGGCCATTGCCCTTGCGAACGCCCTGAACCATACCTATGCGATGAACCTCTGCAATGATGACGGAGACGTTGCTGGGGATCTGGGTCTTTCGAAGGGAAGCAAGGTTGCCATGATAGGGTATTTCGGGCCCATACTCCTCCAGTTGGAAAAGCAGGGTATCGAAGTGCGGTCGTATGATATCGGGAAAGCCATCGGTGAGGAGGCAAGCTTCTACAGCTGGGCAAGGGCAGAGGCACACGCCCTCATACTTTCGGCCACCAGCCTCATCACCAACAGCACAGAGGAAATCTTTGACAAACTGGGTACAACGACTCTCCCCTCCATCCTTATGGGCCCCTCTACCATAGCTTCGCCTAACTTGTATGACCATCTGGGCATACACTACTGTGCGGCGACACTACCTACAGATATCCCAGGCATCCTCAAGGATATTCGCAATGGAAGGGGTACTCCCTATCTCCACAAACACTCAAGGAAGGTGAAGCTGAAGCTGAATAGGTAACATCTTTGCAATCTCCCCTTCCCATGCATAGGGGCAGGCAGAACAAATCCTTTTGAGTTGGGAAAAATCCTGCATGTGGGAAAGGCCTGAGAGATGTTGGGAGGTTTTGGGAATCAAGAGAAAAAGGAACATCGTATGATCACGCGCATCAGCCTGTCACGCATCCTTATCATTGTTGGTAGCATCGCCATGCTCTTCGGAACGTTGGATCCACTTGAAGGATCGGCAGTCATCCTTGGAGGAAGTGGCTTGGTCCTATTGGGGACCCGCCTAAGCAACGGCCAACGCCATATTTTCCGGTATTGGTTATGGGTTTTCATTCTGATAGCATTGGGTTTCGCTATGTTGGTGATACTAAGCATGCTCGGAGGTATAGGAGGCTCTGCGGGGCGTTCACTGTGGTGGGGACTTTTCATCCTGCCCTATCCCATTGGCTGGATCATGGGTATGATAAGCCTCATTGTCAGGCTGGTCAAATTCATCAGGGCTGACAAGCAATCCGGGCTGTGACACTATGAGCCTAGGGCTATAGCGATCCTATGTCCCTAGGCATTCCAAAGCTACCATTCTCTTCATGCAGAAGATCAGTTTCGTGATTTTCATTGCCAGCCAAAGGTAGCAACCTGCCTCTGCCTACTCTGCAAACAGCTGCCTATAGTCACACCCCACACTCTTGTACTCGCTTTCCTTGGCAAGCAAGGAAGCAAGTCCCTCAGGGACAGGAACAGCAGTCCCTATCAGTGGCTCCACCACTGCCTCAAACTTGGCGGGATGAGCGGTCGATACCACAATGGTGTTATCTTGGACAGGAAGGTTCCGCCTTACCCTCTCCGCTGTTGCAGTGTGTGGACAGATAACATAGCCGGTCTCTTCATAGACCTCCTTGATGGTATCTTCAATTTCTTGGTCACTAACTGATGTGGCGCTGACCATCTTTCGGAAAGTTCCGATATCCTCGAAGAGGTTGAAGAGCCTCTCCATATTGCTGGGAGCACCCACATCCATGGCATTGGCAAGTGTCGCTACACTCTGCCTCGGTCTGTATTCCCCTTCCTTGATATAGTCGGGGATGGTCTTGTTTTCATTGACTGCCAGGACGACCCTGTCGATGGGGGCTCCCATGCTGAAGGCCCAGTAGGCTCCGCAGCTGTTGCCAACATTTCCGCTGGGAATGATGAAGGTCGGCTTGTCGCCATATGCACCTTTGTACAGATAGGAAGCATAGACATAGTAGACGCTCTGGGGAAGCAGGCGTCCCAGGTTGATGCTGTTTGCACTGCTGAGGCCCCACTGTTGGGAAAGCCTGGTATCCATGAAGGCGTCCTTGACCATCTTCTGGCAGTCATCAAAAGTCCCGTCGACTTCATACGCCTTGATGTTGCCACCCCAACAGGTCAACTGTTGTTGCTGGCGCTTGCTTACCCTTCCCTTGGGAAACAGGACCTTCACTTCGATGCCCTTGCGTCCAGCAAAGGCAGAGGCAACCGCCCCTCCGGTATCGCCACTTGTAGCGACTAGGATGGTGAGTTTCCTCGGGTTCTTTTGGAGTAGTTTTTCCATGGAAGAGGCAAGAAAACGTGCACCGAAGTCCTTAAATGCTGCTGTAGGTCCGTGAAAGAGTTCAAGGACCATCTGCTTCCCATGCAGTTTGACCAGGGGAACGGGGAAGTTGAAGGCATCGATGCAAATCTCTGCAAGGTCATCCTTGAGGATATCGTCCTCGAAGAAAGGGCTAAGTACCTCAAAAGCCAGTTCAGGGTAGGAGGATATCTCATGGATATTGATGAGGGCCAGCGAAGGGAAAGCTTCTGGGACATACAGCCCGCCATCAGGGGCAAGACCCTGCAATATCGCTTCGCTTGCTGAGACTTTGACTGATGCGTTTCGTGTTGAGACAAACTTCATGGGAACCTCCTAAATTCTGGCACCAAGGTATGCTGCCAGTCGCAAGATATCAGAGAATACACCACCGGCTGTGACAGCGCGGCCAGCGCCCGGGCCCTTGATGACCAAGGGTTGTTCCAAATAGCGGTCTGTGGTAAAGCAGATGACGTTGTCTGTGCCTGTAGCCTGGGCAAAGGCATGGGTCAGGGGGTAGCTTTGCAGTGATGCTCTGCAGATGCCATCCTTGTCCACTACACCCACATACCTGAGCTTCTCACTTTTTTCCAGGGCTTGGGCATACAGTTTATTGATAGGCCCGTCCATCTCTGCAAGCCTTTCGAGAAAGTCCTGCAGAGGCAGGTCTTGCAGATGTGCAGGGACCAGGCTCTGGATAGGGATGTCATCAACTTCAACCTCGTAGCCGAGCTCCCGGGCAAGGATGACGGTCTTTCGACCGACATCCATGCCGGAGAGGTCATCACGGGGGTCAGGTTCTGTATAGCCCATCTCCTTAGCCTCACGAACAAGGGCACTGAACGGGACTGAACCGTCATATTGGTTGAAAAGCCAAGCAAGGGTTCCGCTTACGATACCCTCAATGCGGTGAATCCTATCCCCGGTCTGCACAAGGTCTTTCAGTGTGCAGATTACAGGCAAGCCTGCCCCAACAGTCGTCTCATAGAGAAATCGTCGTCCTGTACGCAAGCACGTCTCAAACAGGGACTGATAATAGGCATAAGGCTCTGTCCCCGCTTTCTTGTTCGGCGTTATCACATGGATACCCTGTTCAAGCCAGGTGACATACTCCTGTGCCAGAATCCTGCTGGTGGTGCAGTCAACTATCAAAGAGTGAGGGAAGTAAGTCGCACCTATGTGCTTGGCAAACTTCTTGATATCGAGAGGGACGGCATCGCGGGCGAGGCTTTCCCTCCAGTCGGCAAGGTCAATCCCATCCTGGTGCAGGACCATGGAGGTGGAGTTTGCTATACCACGAATATGGATGTCGAGGCCGAACTGCTCCTTGAGCCTGACGGTCTCACTGGCTATCTGGTCGAGCAGGGTCCCCCCTATGCTTCCCGGTCCGAAGATGCCAACGGAAAGGGCCTGCTTGGAGAGGAAAAACCGGGCATGCAAGGCCCGTAAGGCTTTCTTACAATCATTGCCCTTGATGACTGCACTGATATTTGTCTCGCTGGATCCCTGTGCAATGGCGATGACGTTTACCCCTGCCTTGCCAAGGGAAGAGAAGAATTTACCGGCGACCCCAGCCTGACCGGTCATCTGCTCGCCTACAGCTGCAAGAATGGCACACTCACCTTCCGCCTCGATGCTGTGGATAAGACGATCATGCAACTCGTGTGCAAAGGCCTCCCTTGCAGTTAAGCAGGCGAGCTCCTTCTGCGACTCGGGCACTGCAAAACAGATGGAGTACTCACTTGAGGCCTGACTGATGAGGATGACTGAGATGGAGGCCTTACGCATTGCACTGAAGAGGCGTCCGGCAATACCGACGACCCCGCTCATGCCAGCTCCCTCCACATTAATGAGGGCGATGTCCCGAATGGTGCTGAATCCCTTCACCTTATTCGATGAGCCATTTGCCCCATTGTTGGAGATTATGCTGCCCTTTGCGTCTATATCACCCCACCATCGGAGCTGTACGTCTATGGCTGCATTCATTGCAGGCAACAGTGCCTGAGGATGGACAATGGGAGCTCCAAAGAAGGAGAGCTCTGTTGCTTCGGAATAGGAAAGCGAAGGTATCACCAGGGAGGAGGGAACTTCACTTATGTCAGCATTCCTGAGTAGTGAAAGGGTATTCCAGAAGGTGACCCCGCAAGAACCAAATCGTGAACCAAGGAGGGCGGCTGCATATTCGCTGACGCCTTCATGAGGGTCACTCTTCTCGGCCTGGGGCAATTTCCCATACACAAACAACGCCTGAGGAGTAATATCGCTCAGTTCCATCGCAGAAGAGAATTCCATCAGGTCTGAAGTAATGGAGGAGGAAGCAAAGACATGGCTGCAGATATCAGCTACCCATGAGCCAAGCACCTTGTCGATATACTGTTCAGAACCTGGGGAGATATCCTCAACCAGCCAGATTGCGCGCAACAGATCCTCCATGTCGGAAAACCCTTGCTTAATGCGCTGGAGCACCTTTTGTCCTGCAAGTGGGGAGAGGAGTCTCTCGGTGAGTTCTGTCCAGAGGAAGAAACTTTTCTCCAGTTCTGACCAGAGCCTCTCATCGTGGTGTTGGGCATGGGAGAGAAGCGTCCCCAGCTCCAAGGAGGTATCCCTCAAGGGGGCGATGACAAATACCTGATGGCTCTCTTTCTGCGTCTGAAAGATCTTCACAAGCTTTTCGCAACCACTCTCTGATACCAGATTTGATCCTTCAACTGCATGTATTCTGATGCTATTCACCATAAAGGCCCTCCCATAGCGTTTACCTTATCGGAGAAGCGTAAAAAAAACTACTGCATTTGGCGCAGAGCAGAAGCGTTTCTCCCCTGCTTCTCCTATTCATTGTTCAGGACAGGAGATTCTATCGAGCAAGTACGAAAAAAAGAGCCCCTCAGGGCCCTTTTTTTGCGAGGTTCGTATACTCTGCGAGTTATACGATCTTCTCGACCTTTCCGCTCCTAAGGCAACGAGTACAGATCTTGATAGTGCGAGGTGTACCCTTGATCAAAGTCTTGACTGTCACAAGATTGGGGCGGAATGTGCGTTTTGTGGTTACGCCAATGTGTTGGCCTACGCCGCCTTTCTTCTTGGCCTGACCTTTTCTTGGAACACTATTTCCTGCAATCGTTCCTTTTCCGCAAATCTCACATCTACGAGCCATAGCTATATCCACCTTATCCAAATAAATTCATTCGTTGGCCGAAATGGGGCCTGTCAAAGTCATGGCTACCCTTGCACGAGCAAAGCCTTGCCCGTGAGCATAATTGCAAGGTTATTGCGATTAGGACTTCAACCTTAGCCAAATTACCAGATAATGCCATTTGTGTAAAGACAAAGAACCTATCTTTTTGACTTTTCAACCTTGAAGAGGCTCAAGTTTCTCAGTATGCTCACATTATGTCAATCTATTATGCACTGTTGCTCCCTCAACATGTCAGGCTAACAATACAGGAGATCCGAAGGGTTCTCTTCTGCAGGAGCGGTCATAGTTCCTTCAGAGCCCAGGAGAGCTGTATCCTCCTAGGGGAAACTGAGGACAGCACCCTCACCAAGGATGTAACCTGCCCTCCCCTACCTCTGACAGTACAAGGGACAACAGCATACCGCAGCAATACCCTTTTCTTTCCGATAGAAGGAAAAGACCTCGATCAGATAAGGGGCGAACTGGGGGTGAGCCACCCATACAGCGGCATATATCTGGGAGAGGTGGCCATGGACTATGAAGCGACAATACCTGCCCTGAAGAACCTTCGTCTCGCCCTGGTGGAGATACAGAGAGAGGGAGAGATCACCCGTTGGAGGACCCTTGCAGAAAAGCGTCTGCAGAAGGGCAGAGGGATCTGAGCGGACACTTCTCACACCCAGGCTTCTTTGCATGACAGACGGTTCTTCCGAACATGTTTGCTGTCATCGAGAACCGGTAGTGCTTGGACTCATCCAGCAACACTGAAACGAGTCTCTCAATCTTTTCAGGGTCCTTGGTATCGACAAGACCGAGGCGCCGGACAACCCTCCCAAAATGCGTATCGACAATGATGGCAGGCTTGCCATAGATATCCCCGAGCACACAGCTAGCTGTCTTGCGCCCCACCCCGGGAAGCCTGACCAACTCCTCCATCGTGGAAGGGATTTCCTTTCCTACCAGAGCCTGGGCACACGAGGTGATGTTCCTTGCCTTCATGCGGTAGAAACCTGTAGGGAATATGATCTCTTCCACCTCAGATAGGGGGGCAGAGGCAAGGGCCTCTACGGTGGGGAAGCGTTCAAACAGCGGGCCTGTCACTATATTGACGATCCTATCAGTTGTCTGGGCTGACAGGATGACACTAATCATGAACCGGAATGGGTCACGTTGCTCAAGGAATTGGATCTGGGGAGGCAGCAGTTCATCTAGGATTGCATAGACCTTCTCTGCCTTTTGTTTAATTTTTGTCATTGTTTCATACTACCCCTTGACGCTATCAAGCTCAAGTGCGTATACTCACCATGGTTTCGGAGCGTTGCCTAGTGGCTAAGGCGCCTGCTTTGGGAGCAGGAAATCGAAGGTTCGAGTCCTTTCGCTCCGACTAATGTACACTCTTCAGAGGAAGAATAAAGAGATGGCAGTGTGTTTGGAAGACAAACAGATTGCCATTTTTTTTATTTTTCATTCCCACCAACACCCCAAGCCAGTGCTTTCGGGTATCTACTGAACGAAAAGGGTGATCATCTTGCAACCGCAGTTGTGAATTACCGCTCATTGCAGCCTCAAAGGCATGAGGGCTGCAAAGGCTCTCCTATGCCTCCCTACAAGTCGAATCTTGCAAAGTACTGTGGCGCTGATATGCACAGAGCTATGTGCAACGACAGAAGACGACCCGATGCGGGTCGTCTTCCTATATATGTATCAGACTAGGTCCTGCCTGTTATGCGACGCTTTTGGAAGAAAGGAGCTTCGCCATAAAGCGACCGAGCGCCTTTCCGAAATTGGCATCATAGCTGAGGACAGCCTCGTAGACGTTCACTTCCCTGCCCTTTTCCAGACTCAGGTAGTAGAGGTGGTCGCAGATTTCAAAGAACACATCGGCTCTCCGTCTTCCGGGGAAACTCATCTGAGTTGTCCAATTTTCCATGACCTGGCTGATCGGCTGGTAAATATTGCTCATCCATGAGAAGGTTGCCTCATCCCAGGAAATATTAATCTTCAAATCTTTTCCCAGAAAGTAGCGGTGACCCTCTATATGTGCTGATAGTCTATCATAATCTGAATCAAGGAACATGTCAGTATCCTTAATCAGAAATTCGATGCTTTCTCTTTTAGCATTGTCTTTGTTGTCCATTGTATGCTCCTTTTTAAGTTCTTTATTTTATATATCAATAGTACCAAGTAAAGGAAGCTTGTGCAAGCTGATAGAAGGGCAACTTATTGCATTGTTCCGTTCTCTTTTTGGATAATACCGTTATAATCATTACAAGATATGACAGTTTGTATATTCTTATTTCAATTTTGTTTCTCAGCATCCACCGGGTACTGTTCGTCATGGCTTTCCTATCCGGACGAGTCGAACCGCTTATGCATGCATTCTGAAGGGCTTCTTGGCATCCGGCATCATAATTCGGGATGGGGTTGCCACAAATGTCCTAAGCTTGGTTTTGGTATCGCAGAGATCCTCTTGTTGTTTTTCCCCTCATATTTCATCCTGACAACCTTTCTGACAATACAGACCAGTGTTTTGGCCCTTCAGTTCAGTTTGTTCTGAAATTCACGGGGAGTAATGCCTACGATCTTTTTGAAAAGCACACTGAAATACCTTTGGTCCCGAAAGCCTACCTGATTGGCCACCTCATAGATTTTTGCTGAACTGTCATCCAAGAGCAGGCAAGCCTGTTTAATCCTATAGTTCAACAGATAATCGCCGATAGTATACCCCGTCTCATCCTTAAACAGACGACTCAGGTAGCTTTCGCTCATCTGCAATCCTTTGGATATCTCCTGAACACCAATATCATCAGAAAAATTGGATTCGATAAAATGTACAGCTCGGGACACATGGCTTTTCTGCACGCTTTGATCACCTCGGAGATACTCCTGGAATAGCATGATGCGGCTGTCATCCATTTTTTCCATCTGCACTTTTACTTTTTCGTACTCTTTGCGTTGAGCTACTTTTGCACAAGTTCTCACAAGTAGCGTTTGGAACTCCAATTCATCCAAGGGCTTTGAAATATATTCGACCACCCCGTACCGTAAAGCCTTTCGGGCATATTCGAAACTATTGTAGGCAGTCAGGATTATGAACAGTGCGTCACATTGGTTTTGGAGCCTCTCGATCATCTGGATACCATCCAAACCCGGCATCCGTATATCTGTGATGACGATATCAGGACGCAACTCCAAAATGATACTGAGCCCTTCCAGACCATTCTCAGCCTCACCCACCACTTCACAGTGCAAGGCATTCCAGTCTGTGGTAAAGATGATCCCCTTCCTCAGCAGTAGGGAATCCTCCACAACTACTACTCGATACATGGCACCTCCCTATCCCTGTCTTTGTTACGAAACCATTGGGTCTCATAGACAAGGGGAACCGATATACTGACAACCGTGCCCAATCCTACCTGGCTCCTGATCTCCAACCCGTATTCAGAACCATAGTACAGCTGTATCCTACGATGGACATTATTGACGCCAATGCCCTTGGATAGGGTATTTTCCCCTTCAGGCTCCAATAGTCTGGACAAAACGCTGTCCTCCATGCCAGCACCATCATCAATGATTTCAATGATGCAGGTATTGTTCTCCTCTCTTGCTCTGATCTGCAGCAAACATTTCCTGGCTATGGCTCCCATTCCATGAAAAATTGCATTTTCAACGATTGGCTGGATGATGAGTTTGGGCAAGAGAACCTTGTGAAGCTCCTCTGGTATATCGAGGGAAAAATCGAACTTGTCCGGATAGATCACCTGTTGGATGGCCAAGTAACTGACAATGACCTGCATCGTCTCATCAACAGTCTCAATATCACCATTGTTAGCCATGCTGCTCTTCAACAAGATCCCTAACCGGGAAACAATGAGATTGATCTCCTTATTCATGTTGAGCTTTGAGAGATAGCGGATGCTGTCCAAGGTGTTGTAGAGAAAATGAGGGTTTATCTGTGCCTGGAGATGTTTGATCTCGGCAAGCCGCAAACGGTCCTGCTTCTCCAGGTCCAGGCGAAAAAGCCTGTCAAGCTTCCAGATCATTCTGTTCAGGCCTCGGGAGAGCAAACCGATCTCATCGCGGCTTTTTATATTGGAGCGTATCTGCATATCCCCTTGTTCGACACGTGCCATGACGCGAACAATTTCCAGGACAGGGGTGCTGATACTTTTTGCAACCATCCAAGAGAAAATCAAGCAGAGGATCAAGGCGAGCACTGCGAGGATCAGGGTAACAAATCCAATGTAGGTCAGGTTGCGGAAAACCAGACCTACGGGAACAGCTGATACGATCTGCAGACCGAAGGGAAGGACCTGTCCGCTTGCCAGAAGAAACCGTTCACCCTTGAAACGTTGCAGATACCTCTCGTCCTCCAGGGCAGGAGCGATCTTCGCACGATACGATTCCTTAACAAACGGGGAGCCTTCCCCTATCCCCAGATTGTCATATACCAAAAATTGCTGTGCATCCAACAGCGCATACAATACGGGGAGATCTGTTGCCACTCCACTGAGCACCTTTTCGATGCTCTGGTACGGAATGTCCAACAGGGCATATCCCAGCACCTCCCTGGTCTCAGGGTCCCTGACCGCACACCCTAAGGAAACGGCAATTTCCACCCCTTCTGGGGTGAGATACCGATTAGGGTACACAACAAACTTCTCCTGGTTTGCAACGGCTCGGAGCAACCCCCATTGGGAAAACATTGCAGCGTCATAGAGGGGAGACTGAAAACGGTGGGAAACCGAAAACGCACCATCACGGGAAACCAGATGCATGCCAAACTCGGAGGCATACCCCACAAGCAGGATATACATCTTCTGATAGATGTCCTGTTTCGCAGATTCAGAAGTCTCTGCACTTTTCAACAGGTCAACCAGTGTCCTGTCTTCACAAAAAACCTCAAGCCGTTCACCAAAATCTGAAAAAAGCCGGCTGATGGTATCGCCTGAGCGTAGGGATGTGCCCTTCACCTGCTTCTCCAACTGATTCATTGAGACTTTCATGGAGATGAACATAGTGAACACCCCCAGCACTATTACCGGGACGATGCTCACCATCATGAAACTATACAACAATCGGAAGAAGAATCCTCTACGCACAGTATTTTCCTTACCCTCAGCCTAGCATATCACCAATCCTATCATACAATTGAGACTTTCCCATGACTGACCTTCATAAAGATCAGAAGTGATATTGCTGTTGTGACAGATAATATGGAAGCCAGAGCTGCTGCAGTGCCAAAACTATTTCGAACCACTTCAGTATAGATGGCGACGGCAATTGTTGCCGTCTTTCCTGTATATAGCATGATACTGGAACTCAACTCATTGATACAGGTTATCCAACTGAGAATTGCTCCAGAAATAACACCAGGAGCCATAACCCTCACCGTAATCTTCCAAAAGGTTCTCATCGGTGAAACCCCTAGGCTGATGGATGCTTCCTCGATCACGGGATCCATCTGATGCAGAAAGGCGCTGCAGGAACGAACGGTAAACGGTAATTTCCGAATGACATAGGAGACTATGAGTATCATGGGAGTCCCGGTTAGCAGCAGTGGCGGATTATTGAAAGCGACCAGCAGGCTGATTCCCAATACCGAACCGGGTATCACATACGGAAACATAACCAGGATATCAAGGGCCAAAGCGGTCTTGCCCTTCTTTCTCACTATGAGGTAGGCAATGAGCATACCGACCATCACAATGAACACAATGGAGATGACTGAGTACACATAGGTATTTGAAATTGGCTTGGACAGGCGGTATAGGATGTTCTTGTAACTGTCAAGGCTGAATCCCCCTACAAAAATAGGGCCACGGGTTTGGATGAACGAGGTTATGAGCACGACTATCTGTGGAAGGATAGCAAACCCTGCTATGAGGTAGACTGGAAAGGATGCCAAGAAGCGTTTGAAGCCCTTGAGTTCCACGACTACAGGAGGCCTCATTGCGGTCATGGTGTAGTTTTTCTTGGCCACAAGCCAACGTTGGGTCAGCAATACGATGATCGAACAGCAGACGATGACGACACTCAGAGCACTTGCCAGGTTGGCATTGCCTCCCATTTCTGACATATATTCCTCATATATGAGTACAGGAAGGACCTTATACCCCTCCCCGATCAGCATGGGGGTACCAAAATCGGCCAATGCAGTCATGAAGACAATGATTGCTCCTGCTGCAATGGAGGGGAACACCACTGGCAGGGTTATGGTCATCAGGCGTCTAAGTTTGGGCGATCCCAAGTTCTCCGCAGCCTCTTCAAGAGACCTGTCTATACTGGTCATAGCCCCCGAAACATACAAATAGATATAAGGGAACATCATCAGGGTAAATATGATGATGATCCCACCCCTGCCATAGATTGTCGGTGTGATGATCCCCATACTTTTGAATATCTTTGTGACAAAACCTGCACGACCGAAGAGCACAATCCAGGAGTAGGCCCCGATGAATGGGGGTGACATCAGGGACATGATGATCATCACATGGAGGATCCTCTTCCCTAGGATGTTATAGCGTGTCATGAGATAGGAAACAGGGATTCCTATTGCCAAGGTGGTCAGCATCGTCGTAAATGCAACGGAAAGGCTTCTTTGCAAGGTCGTATAGTAGTATGGCAGGGAGAAGAAGTCCCTATAATTCACCAAAGTGAGACTGCTGCCTTTAGGTGTGAAGAAGCTTTGGAATATCAGGGATGAGAAGGGAAATACAAGAAACAGGAGGATGGCGAGAAAGATTACAAACCGTGTCAGGTTCCAAAACTCAAACATTCGCTTCACAAATGGGTGCACAGCTATCATGTGAGCACCTCCTTCGTATGAGCATCAAACACACTCACCTTGTCACAGAGAAAAGACAAATGCACCTCACTGTCATTTTCGCGAAGATCATCCATATCCTTGGTATATTCATTCAGCTCCACGGTACGTCCATTTTCCAATTTGACTTCATAGTTGATAAAATCACCAAGGAAGGTAGAAAGGACAATGGTGCCACGAAGCCCAGCATCAGAGAAGAAAAAATGTTCTGGACGGATGGAGACAAGCACATCACCTGTGAAATCCTTCACCAAAGGTAGCGTACATCTGTAGGTCTTTTCCACAGTCGTGTTTTCTGATGAGCCAGAGTCTACCGTTGCATCCAAAAAGTTGGATGTCCCAATAAATCCGGCGACAAAGGGATCTGAAGGTTTCTTGTAGATCTCCAATGGGGTACCGACCTGTATGATGGAACCATCCTTCATGACAGCAATCCGGTCGCTGATAGCAAGGGCTTCCTCCTGGTCGTGGGTGACATATATGGTGGTGATGCCAAGTTTCCTTTGCAGTTTCTTTATGACTGTGCGCATCTGAACCCGGAGCTTGGCGTCAAGATTCGACAAGGGCTCATCCATAAGAAGCACCCCAGGTTCTATCACTATTGCACGTGCCAATGCCACCCTTTGTTGTTGTCCGCCTGAAAGTTCTGAGGGTTTCCTGGAAGCGAGAGCCTGTATTTGCACTTGCTCCAAGGCTTTCTCTACCTTCCGCATTATGCTTGCCGAATCCACTTTTCGTGCCTTAAGGCCATAAGCCACATTTTCTGAAACATTCATATGGGGGAAAATGGCGTAATTCTGGAATACCATGCCAATGTCCCTTTTATGGGCTTCCACATGATTGATGACCGTTTTGTCAAAATATATCTCTCCACCATCTATGGAATTGAAGCCAGCTATCATTCTCAACAAGGTAGTCTTTCCACACCCTGAAGGGCCGAGGAGGGTGAAAAACTCCCCCGGTTTGATGGAAATGTCCACTGCGTTCACCGCAACAAAATTTCCATATCTCTTTACTGCTTTTTGTATGTTCACTGCATGACTCATCTGGTCCTATCCTTGTATAGTGGTAGGGGGCTCTCAATGGAGAGCCCCTACTGACTTCTCTTGATGTGCGCCAGGGCACCGAATGGCATCCCAGCTACAGGGGCTTTACCGACCGACTACAATATTCTTCCACTTGGTAAGTATTTCCGCCTTGTTCAGCGAAGCCCAGGCAAAATCATAGTTCACAAGCTTTATATCAGACATGGGAGGGAGGCCTGTGGGAGGAGCCAAATCATCGCGGACAGGACGGCGATTGAAATCATCACGCATTATAGACTGGTTTTCCTTGCCGAGCATGAAGTTGACAAAGGTCTTTGCATTCTCAGGATTTTTTGCACCTTTGACAATGGCAATGGAATCAGGGACAGCTGAAGTTCCTTCCTTTGCATAGACCATGCCTACATTGGCACCGGCCAATACATACGTCTGCACTGATTTCTCCTGGGTCAGGCCAAGGTAGTACTCACCATCAGCAACCAATTTGTAGGAGTTGGACGAGCTTCCCTGGATTTTCCCATCGAGATTGGCAACCAATTTAGCAATAAAGTCCCAACCTTTCCCATCTTCTTTCCCGAAGGCACTTATCATGGTGCACAACAACGTATAGGCGGAACCCGATTTAGCAGGGTCGGCAAACGCAATTTTTCCTTTCCACTTGGGATCCAGAAGATCAGCCCAGCCTTTTGGAGCCTCATCTTCGCTGACAAGATCCTTGTTGTACATGATCACCACAGGAACCGGAGATTCTCCAATCCATGTGTTATCTGCTGCCTTGCTTGCTGAAGGGATGTTTGCATCAGAAGAGGATTGGAAAGGCTCAAAATACTGAGCGAATGCAGCTGCAGACTCAGCCCCGCCTCCCCAGAACACATCACAAAGGGGATTTGCATTTTCCGCCTCAATCCTTTTTAGCAATTCCCCCGAACCGGCGGCAACCACATCCACTGTTATTCCAGTAGCATCCTGGAATGCTTTCACCCCTGCGTTCAATGGTCCCGATTCGTGGGGAGAGTATACTGTCACAGATCCTTTCGCAGTGCTCAGCGACTCTTCCTTTGCCCCTGTGGCAAAAGCAAGGCTACTGATCCCGATAATCAAACAAACTACTACCATGGCTTTCTTCATGAAAGACCTCCTTATTGATGTCAAAGCGCAACAAGACTATTGCAGCTGCTTCTACTGAAATTACTTACGTCTTCTCTGCCTTATGGTTTGAATTCTGTGCTACTCGTGCCCAGAGGCAATGGTATTCCAAGTGTGAAGGATCTCTTGTTTGCTGCCTGCCGCCCAATCCAAGTCATAGGCAACCAGCTTGATGGAACTCAGGGGGGGCAAACCTTTCGGTGGCAGCAAATCTGTGCGTACAGGCCTACGGTTATACAAGGTCGCCATCATATTCTGGTTATCCTGACCCAGAAGAAAATGCACAAATTGGAGGGCCGGCTCCCGATTGTTGCACCCCTTGACGAGAGCTATCGCATCAGGGACTGCACTGGTCCCTTCTTGTGGATAGGAGATGCCCAGACGTGCCCCGCTTTGGATATAGGTCTGCGCAGATTTTTCCTGACTGAGGCCGATGGAGAAGGTCCCATCAGCAACCAGGCGATAGGTGTCCGCTGAGTTATCCAGCAGCTTCCCCTCGAGATTCTCTACGAATTTGCGGATAAAGGGCCACCCTTCTCCTTCTTCCCCACCAAAAGCAGTCAGCATGGTACAGAGCAAGGTATAGGCAGAACCGGACTTGCCGGGTCTGGCACAAGCAATCTTTCCTCTCCACTTGGGAAGAAGCAAGTCAGACCATGCAGTCGGGACTTCTTCCGGTGAAACTAGAATCGTATTGTAGATAATCACTACCGGTGCAGGTGATTCTCCAACCCAGAGAAAATTGGGATCTTTGCTTTCTTTGGGTATCCAATCGTCAAAGACAGAGGTAAAGGGTTCGAAGAGATCTGCATTTGCTGCAATTGACTCAGCTCCTCCTCCCCAGAACACATCACAGAGGGGTTCCCCTTCCTCATTTTCCCGTCTGATACGTTCAAGCAGCTCTCCGGTACCTGAGGAGACAACATTCACGGAAATCCCAGTGATTTCCTGAAATTCTTTTACTGCGGCATACAAAGGCTGGGAATCATGTGGGCTATACACGGTGAGGGTTCTCTGGTTTTCCACTGGAAATTCACGGTCTTCATATACGCCAGATGCGAACAGGGGAAAAATGGCAATACTGAGCAAAAATAGCGTAAGATAATGGTATGTCCGCATGGCCCCTCCCTGTCTTGCAAAAAGGCTACCACGGGCTATCACGGTTAACAACCACGACGTTTCAGCTATTTTGTTAAGGATTCTGTTATTTTTGAGCCAATTATTGGCTGACAGACCACCTGATACATTCCTGAAAACAAGGGAATGTAAAACACGATGACTTTCAACCTCTTGGGTGAAGAGGCGCAGTCCCCATCAGGGGGCGTATGAATCTGCCTGATCTCTCCCCGGTTTCTTCTGGTCTCTTCTTGCCATTTCCCTTTACTTGGCTGGTGAGCCTCCGTCTACTTGCCATGCATGAATCAGTATGCCCAGCAGGCAAACGGATAGAACATACCTGCAAGACTTTCGGATGTTCGACAGCTATCTACAACAAGATGCTTCATGAAAGGATCACGGTCTTTGAAGGGTATACCGATGACAGGCAGAGAACCCATGACCATACGTACAAGGAAACATCTGCCTACAGAAATGAATTCAAGTGGTAGCAGGAAGCTGGCTCACAGGCATTGGTCAAGCTTCTTTAATTTTGCCTTGCATTTGGCTAGCTTGAAGTAAGCAATCCAACCTCTTATGGGCAGGGTATTCTTTTCCTGTCGGTATTGTACCGGCCATCCGTTGCCTGGTGGTGCTATCTCCCCAATTCTTGCCTTGAGCTTCGTCTCTGTCTTCTTGTGAATACAGAGCTCCCATCACTTTTCCTTCGAATCATAGAAGAATCCATAGCCAAGGGACCTGATGCCACCAGCTTTCTCCGGAGCCCCCCTCACGGAGGACACCCTTGCACTTGGCCATATACTTGGGACTTTCACCCTTTAGAGAAGGCTCACACCGAGCACACTAAGAAAGCCCTCTCGTCAAAGGAGGTGAAGAGAGGGCGGGAAACACATGAAAAGGAGATGAAACACTACTGCTTGTTGAAGAGATCCCCAACAGCATCCCAGTCAACAACATTCCAGAAAGCCTGTATATAATCACCTCTGAGGTTCTTATACTTCAGATAATATGCATGTTCCCAGACATCGATGCCAAGGATCGGAGTGACGCCCTTATTGTCCATGAGTGGATTGTCCTGGTTAGGGTAAGAAGCAACTGAGAGCTTGCCATCCTTGTCTACCGAAAGGAATGCCCATCCGGATCCAAAACGGGAAGAGGCCGCCTTGGCCATCGCATCCTTGAGAGAATCGAGGCTACCGAAATCCCTCTTGATCTGATCATCCAATTTGCCTTTCGGACTCTTTGCCCCATCAGGGGCTATGGTGGAGAAATAGAGGTTATGGTTGTAAAACCCTCCCCCATTGTTGCGGATGGTCGTACGGAGACTCGTATCAGAAATGGAAACTAGATCCCCAAGTATCTGTTCGATGGTCTTCTTTTCTAAGGAAGAATCCTTGTCTATGGCAGCATTAAGGTTTTTTGTATAGCCTGCATGGTGTTTGGTGTAATGGGTCTCCATGGTAAGTTTGTCAATGTGTGGCTCCAAAGCATCAAAATTATAGGGTATTGAATATTGTGAAAACATAATAAAACCTCCAAGTTTTAAATCCTAGTTTAATACTAGGTTACTTATACTATACCAATAAACCCTTTACCTGGCAAGTCCTGCAAAGGTATTTTGTACAACCATATTGCCAACATCATAAAACGGCTCAATTCGAAAAGCATAAAATTCCTGTAGCGTCTTTACCTTTTTCTTAATTTGGGATACTGTTTCACCGTTACAATACGCGCCAATAGCTCAGTTGGATAGAGCAACTGCCTTCTAAGCAGTAGGTCAGAGGTTCGAGACCTCTTTGGCGTAGTACGAACAAACTCTTACAAAGAAAAAAGATACTGGCTAAATAGCTGGTATCTTTTCTTTTTAACTCCAACTCACCTACCCTTGACTTACATCAAAAATACACATCAAAACTAGTGACCATGAGACATGAATACACACTTTTTAAGGTAAGCTTCATACCAATACGTCATTTGTAAGCTTCATACCAATACGTCATTTCAATGATAACTCCAATCCTTTATCGTCTGGGCAAGGAGAATTGATATGGCTACCAGACTTACTTTATACAGACGCAGCATCCTTACCCAATACAATGCCAGAAAACAGGGCATGACTGATGTCGTGTTCTGCAAACATCACAAGATCAAAATTCAGGAGCTTGAATGCTGGAAGATCCTGGCTGCAACGGAGGTGACTGAGGCGGTGTTAGCTGCCAAGGCCTTGGAATGCAAGAAGAAACCCGGGGAAAAGACAAGCCTTTTCAGTAGCGAGACCTTTTCCATGGTAGAGGTCCTTTCGGGAAGGCCCGAGGGCGAGGACCTTTTTTCAGGGGACACCCTCTATATTGAGAGGATCAGGATGAGGGTGATGCTACAGGTAGCGAGCCTGCCATCGACCATCAGGCACATGGACCATCTCTTCTTCTTGGAGGACTACCTTGAAACAAACAGATAGGCCCTTCATCCATGCCCTGGAATCCAAGAGGTTCTTCATCAGGATAGGCAACACGGACTTCAGGTGGGGAATCGACATGCTCGCCGCCTGTGCCGTGGGCACCAATGCAGATGCCGCACTCAGCGGCGCGGTCTTCGTATTCTGCAGCAAGAGCAGAAATCAGCTGCGATTCCTCTTCTGGGAAGGCAACGGCTGGTGGTGCCTAACACGCAAGATCCTCAACCAAAAGTTCATATGGCCCCAACAGGATGGTGATGAAATCTCTCGGGAGGCCCTCTTCGAACAGGTCAGAAGCCTTGCTGCAGACCCAGGAGAATACCGTAGAAAGGCTCTCAAAGCATGTTCCCAACTGTCCTGAACAAGCAGTTTAAATACATATACGAAAAGGAATAATATGTATTTTTATCCTGTAAAACCATTGTGCTTTCCCTTATGAAATGCTATCATTACCCATGATGGAAACCGAAGACGACAAACAAAAACGCATCGATATATTGGAAGCTAAAGTGGCTGCCCTGACCCTTTCGGTGAAGGCTGCAAACAAGCGGTACGAAGGGTCTGTACTCAAGTATGATGCCCTCGATGCCACCCATTCCAAAACCCTTGGGGACTACAACAGGCTGCTTGTCTTTGTCGACAGCCTCCAGGAAAACATCTCCATCGACAAGTGCATGCTCTGGGCAGCAAAGACAGAGAAGCAGAGCAGCAAGGAACTGAAGCAACTCAGGAAGGACCTTGCCGAGCACACCATCACCAACCAGGAAAGGATCAGAGACCTTGATATAGCCGAGGCGGATGCCCCTCCCCAGACTTCCAATGATGCCGTCATTGCCGAGATACTTGGAGACAAACCCGTAAAGCTTGAGGACGACAAGAAAAAATGGGGGCGACAGCCTGGGGTGCACACCCGAGGAAGGAACATGTCCTCTTTCGATGTACTTCCACGCCACGAGGTGAACAATGACCTCAGGGAAGTCTCAGATGCAGAGTATGCGGCCACCCTCACGTTCATAAAGACCGAGACACACAGCCAGTTTGACTTTGTCAGGGGGCATTACCGCAACAAGGTGACCATAACCCATCTCTACAGTGACAAGGATGGCAAGGTCGTCTCCCTGCGCAACAAGCTGGCCCCCGATTTCGTCAAGGGCGGGAAGCTGACCAACGGGGCGGCCGCCGCTGTTGTCGCAGACAAGGTCCTCTGGGGGCTGCCCATCTACCGCCAGGCTAAGCGCATCAACATGATAAACAGCTCCAACATCGTGGATGCCCAGCTATTGAATTCCTATTTTCTTGCTGCAGGGGACCTGGTAACTCCCGTATGGGAGGACATCCTTTCCTACATCAAGGGCCAGAAGGCCATTCACGGCGATGAGACTACATTGTTGTGTATCCACAACACAGAAAGGAAGAAGAGCGCACTCGGTTATGTCTGGGCTCTTTCCTACGAGGGAAACGATCACCCTGCCTCCTATTTTCGTTTCTACAACACCAGAGGATATGATTATGCAAGGCAACTGTTCGGTGACTGCAGAGGAATTGCCCTCCAAACAGATGCCTATGGAGCTTATTCAAGCATCACAAATGAAATAAACGAAAACCTTGCCAAAACGGTTGAACAGGAGGAAGGGGAAGAGGCAGCCAAGCAGTTCCTGCAGGATACCGAGGCACTCCTTGAAAAGGGTATCGTACTGGCAGGTTGCCTCGCTCATGCTCGCAGAGGAATCTTTGTCTGCTTCAAGGCAATTTACAAGAAACTCCCGGAAAGCGAAGGGTTCCTCACTTGCAACACCATCCTGGGGCTGATCGGCAAACTGTATGAAATTGAGGAGACTCTGCGTGCCAAACGCCCCGGGGACAATTCGGATGAAGCTGAATTCCTAGCAGAGAGGAAAAAATTGGCAGAGCCTGTACTTGCATCCCTTGAAACGTATGCAAAGGAACGGGTGCCACTCCATCAGAGTGAAGTGAAGCTGAGAAAGGCTCTCAACTATATTCTGAACCAGATGCAATACCTCAAGAATTATCTGGCGAGCAGCGAGCTGTCCTGCGACAACAATTTTCAGGAGCGGGAGGTGAAAACCTTCGTAATTTCACGTAAAAACAGTCTTTTTGCCTCCACCGAGCGGGGAGCCCTCGCCTGGACAAAGCTCATGACTGTGATGCAGACTGCGATACTCAACAAAATCAATCCTACGCTATACCTGAAGTTCCTGTTGGACAAGATTACGGTGATAATGAATTCGGAAGCCAAGGCCAAGGATGTCGACTGGTCACAGTTCCGACCTTGGAACCTGACTGCCGAACAGCTGGAACAGGCCTGGGATGCCTGAAATAGCTTAATCCCATAATCCATACTACTCTTGCATTACCTAAGCCATTCTAATCCAATGGCTGGGTGAAGTGTACCCACGTGTTGGTATGAAGCTTACTTTTTTATAGGTTATTTGTACGAGGTGCATAGACCAAGGGAAGCACACATTGCACCTATCTGCATAAGATAGGATTATGTGCATCACCTACCCATAAAGACTCTCTTGTTGCATCAGAGAAGGCATATATGCTCCAAATTCTTGAAAACAATCTTGAAAACAGTTTCTACAACTCCATTGGTCTTTTTGCATTAACCGTGGTACCCTACAGTAGGCCCATCGGGTAAGGAGGAAATCGATGAAAGCTCATGTTGATCGAGACAAGTGTATTGGATGTGAACTTTGCGTAACACTGTGCCCTGAAGTCTTTGAAATGGATGAAACACAGATAGCTACAGTAATTGCTGATCCTGTTCCTTCCGATGCAGAAGACAGCGCAAAGGACGCACAGGAGAATTGTCCTACTAGTGCAATAACTACAAAATAACACTCATGCTCATTTACTCAATACATAGGAATGGGATCTCAAGACCGAAGAGTTGCAAAACCATTCATTGAGATCTCTGGTTCTGGAAGCGAGTGTCTCGTACTTCTGGTTTTCTATACCCAGTTGTGTGGGTAAATCAAGGGTGCACCACATTCAAGGGGAAGGACTACCCTACATTGCCATATCTGACACTTTTTTGGAGAACGGGCGATAGGGACAAGTACACAGAGATCGTATGTATGTTTTGAGGTTGCCATGCACAAGCTAGTCTTCTCTCTATCGATTATTGCATTTGGCCTAACCATTGGATACCTTGTCCAAAGGCTCGTCCTTGCAGGAAAGATCAAGGCTGACAGTTCACTTGCCAAACTACGTAAGGCCCTGCAAGGGATGGCTTTGCTTTGTCTCAGCCCAATTGCCACCATCGGAGCGATCTGGACTCTTTCTCTTGACACTATGCGCATTGTTCTCATGCCAGTCATTGGGTCGTTTGCAATACTTGTCGGAGGATTTGCAGCATTCACCGTTGGCAAGATACTCAAGATGAAACCAAAGCAGGCAGGAGCATTCTTCAGCTGTGGTGCAATGACCAACGTTGGGTCAGTAGGGTCCCTTGTAGTGTATGTGTTTTTGGGAGAGGCCGCCTTTGCATTTGTCCCCATGTACAGGCTTTTTGAGCCTACTATCTACTACACCATTTGGTTTCCAATTGCAAAAAGCTTTTCCCCTCAAGTGCAACAGGGAGTGAAAACGGGAAGATTCCTAAAAATCACTTTCGATCCATTTGTCCTTGTAGCCTTTGCAAGCATCCTTATCGGAAGTGTCCTCAACATCACTGGTATACCAAGGCCTGCATGGTACAGGAACCTAAATGTGATCGTCATTCCCTTGTCCAGCCTGGTAATGCTTGTTTCCATTGGTATGGCCATGAAATTTGGTAGGATAACAGCCCATTTCAAACCAGCTGCAATGATCGCCGCCATAAAACTCCTCTTGGTGCCGCTAGCGGCAACAGGAACTGCCTACTTGTTGGGATTTGGAAAGATTGACGACGGACTTCCCTTGAAGGTAATCCTCATACTTTCCTCCATGCCAGTCGGATTCACTGCGTTGGTTCCCCCTTCCATATATGATCTGGACATAGACCTCGCAAATGCCGGGTGGATGCTAAGCACAGCGCTGCTTATGATAGTCATACCTTTGCAGATGCTCATCATCACATATATGTGAAGGAGGATGAGTTGGGAATATATATATTTTTTTATGCTGATGAAACAGGCTGCAATACAAAAAGGCAATAGCGCCCCACAGCATCTCTGGATCTGTAGACTGTCAGCTCTTGATTGGAAAATGGCAAGGAGGTGTTCATTGGGAGGGTATCATACCTAAAGAAAGGTCCTATCTGATCGCTGTTGAAGGTCTTGTGCATGATGCTTATGTGCTCTTGCGCCTATAGGGAGCAATCGCTCCTTCCGTTACCCATACGTATTTCACAACCAGATTTGGTTGGCTCACTATACGTGAACGGACAGCCGTTGCATGAAAGCCCGAATGTATACCAGATCATCCCATTGGATGGAACAAGGGTGAATTTAGGGCAAGACCTTCTACTGGTTTTGTATTGCATCACGGATAAACTCATATTTACAAATGGTTTATTAGTAAATTCAATCGCTTTGTCAGTTTGCAAAACCCTTGACACTAAGCTGTAAATATTCGATAGTCGCAATATGTCGTGAAGGATCAGAGAACAGGTTTCTCTGAGATATCTATGCCTGAAACGAACGGAGGGAATGGAAAAGATTGAAAGGTGTTGAAATTACAGTCGAACAGGTCTCCAGAGCGTATGGAACATTCAAGGCACTCGATGATGTGAGTGTTACAATAGAGAAAGGTGAGTTCTTCTCCCTTTTGGGACCTTCAGGGTGTGGCAAGACCACACTTCTTCGGATTATCGCAGGTTTTGACTATCCCGATAATGGCACAGTAGAGTTCGATGGGAAAAACATCTTGCCCCTGCCTCCCGACAAGCGGCAATCAAACACAGTATTCCAGACCTACGCCCTCTTTCCTCATCTGACCGTCTATGAAAACGTCGCATTCCCCTTACGTCTCAGACGTGTGGAAAAAACCGAACTCGACCGCAAGGTGCGCGAGTACGTCCGTCTGGTTCAGCTCGAAGAGCACATCGACAAGAAACCTTCCATGCTCAGTGGTGGTCAGAAACAGCGTGTGGCCATTGCAAGGGCGCTCATCAACGAACCCAGGGTACTTCTGCTGGACGAGCCGCTTTCGGCCCTTGATGCAAAACTGAGACAGAACCTGCTTGTAGAACTTGATGTGATCCACGACAAGGTCGGCATCACCTTCATCTATGTGACCCATGACCAGAGCGAAGCCCTTTCCGTCTCTGACCGCATAGCGGTCATGAATAAAGGCAAGATCCTCCAGATCGGAACCCCCTATGAGATCTATGAGGCTCCGGCAACACGATTTGTCGCCCAATTCATCGGCGAGTCAAACATATTCCCCTGCAAGGTCGTCGCCTGTGAGCCCTTTGAGGACGAGTATATGATAAGCGTCGATGTCCCTTCCCTCGGGGGAATCGTCATGGTGACAGACTACGACCCATTGGAGATAGGAGTCGAGGCAGACTTCACGGTCAGGCCCGAAAAGGTCAGGATTACCTCCACCCCACCCAAGACGACCCACAAATACATCAACTCCTACAAAGGTGTTGTTGATGAGCCTGTATACTCAGGCTTCCAGTCGAAGTTCTACATACGTCTGGACAATGAGGCCAAGTCCATCATAAAGGTATTCAAGCAGCATACAACCTTCATTGACGAAGGGCCTGAAATTGAGTGGCGTGATACCGTCTATGTCAGTTGGACAGCTGCAGACGGATATATTGTAAAGGTTACAGACCGATGATAAAGGTATTGAAACCCAGAGAGCGTGAACAAATTCTGGGAACAACCTATGCTTTCCCAATGGGAATCTGGTTTACCCTCTTCTTCACCATTCCCCTTGCCATCATAGTCCTCTACAGTTTCCTCAAGCGTGGCCTCTATGGTGGGGTCGAGTGGAAGTTTACCCTCGATGCCTACAAGCAGATGTTCAACCCCAGCTTTGCAAAAGTGGTGGTCCGCACCCTGTGGATCAGCATCGTGGCGACGCTTGGGAGCATCCTCATAGCAATACCCTGTGGATATGCCATGGCAAAGAGCAAATACCAGACCTTCTTGCTTTTCCTCATCATCATACCCTTCTGGACAAACTCACTTATCCGCATCTACGCATGGATATCGATTCTCTCGACCGAGGGCTTCATCAACACACTTCTGATCAAGATGGGCATCCTCACCGAAGGCGTGCAACTCATCTACAACAACGGGGCAGTTGTACTTGTCCTCATCTACATGTACCTTCCCTTTGCCATCCTTCCCCTGTTCACTACCATAGACAAGTTTGACTTTGCCCTCCTTGACGCTGCCCGCGACCTCGGGGCAACCAAGCTTGAGGCGATCGTCAAGGTGATGTTCCCCAACATAAAAAGTGGATTGAGCACTGCCTTCATCTTTACCTTCATCCCCATATTCGGTGCCTATACTGTCCCGCTTCTCGTCGGTGGCAAGGACTCGACCATGATAGGTAACATCATTGTCGACCAGGTATCCAAGACACGTAACTGGCCCTTGGCCTCCGCCTTCTCCATGGTGCTTACCCTTATCTCCCTCGTCGGAGTATTCTGGATGCTCTATAACGGAAAACGGGAACAACAACAGTCTAAAAAGACAACCCAGCAGTCCCTCGAGCAGAACATCCGCAAACACCACTCGCGCAAGGGGGCAAAATGAGAAGCCACCAATACAACAAGCATAGGAAGCTGACCTTCTCGAACTCTATGCTCTACCTGACCATCATATTTCTGTTTGTTCCCCTGTTTGTGGTTGTCTTCTTCTCCTTCAACAGCTCCAAGGGGATGCAATGGAGCCACGCATCCCTGATCTGGTACAAGCAGCTGATCTTTGAAAGCCCCTCCTTATGGGCAGCCTTCAAGAACAGCCTTATCATTGCCCTCACCAGCAGCATCACTGCAACCTTTCTGGGTACGCTGGCGGCCATAGGCATCAAGTGGTACCGGTTCAAAGGGAAAAACTACATCACCACCATAAGCTATCTGCCCATGGTACTGCCTGAGGTCATCATAGGCATATCAATGCTCATCTTCTTTTCGGCAGTCAAAGTGCGACTTGGCATGTTCACCATCTTCGCCGCCCATACGACATTCAACCTCCCGTTCGTATTCATGATGGTCTCTGCCCGTCTGGACGAATTTGACTATTCGACTGTCGAGGCTGCGCGCGACCTCGGGGCCAATGAGAGCCAGACCTTGCGCAAGGTCATCATCCCTACCATCATACCGGGAGTACTTTCAGGATTTCTCATGTGCATAACCATGTCCCTTGAGGACTTTGTCATTACATTCTTTGTGTCAGGGCCCGGTTCGGGCACCCTGCCCCTCTATGTATATTCCATGATTCGCTATGGCGTATCACCGGTCATCAATGCCCTGACCTTTGTCATGATATTGGGGACTATGGTCATAGCCTTCACATTCAGGCGATTTCTTAAGACTGTGGCTGCAAGCAGCTAAGGTTCGGAGGCAACAACACGTTCAGGAGGTGCGTCTTGCACAGATTTTCCAAGCTATTCATCATCAGCCTTGTGGCTTTTGCCATCATGATACTTGCAGGATGCCAAAAAGGATCTGATCAGAGCAGCAAGCTCTACCTCTACAACTGGACCTATTACACTCCCGACTCTCTGGTCAAGAAATTCGAAAAGGAAACAGGCATTGATGTCATCATCGACAACTTTGCCTCCAATGAGGAGATGTTTGCAAAAGTCATGGCCGGAGGCAACAAAGGCTATGACATCATCTTTCCCTCCTCTGACTACACCTCCATCATGATCAAGCTGGACAAGGTGCAAAAGCTCGACCACAGCAAACTTCCCAACTTGAAATATGTCAATCCGATCATCAGCAGCAAGGCTTCGTATGACCCTGACATGGAGTACTCGGTGCCCTACTTCATGGGATCGAGCGGCATAGCGGTCAACAAGGGGAAAGCACCCGCTGACTATGCGCGCGACTGGTCCATCTTCGCGGACAAGCGTATGGCAGGAAGGATGTCCATGCTCGATGACATGCGTGAAGTCATGGCTGCCGGCCTGAAACACCTTGGATACAGCGCAAATACCACAGATGCCCAGCAGCTGCAGGAAGCGGCGGATCTCATCATCGGGGAGTGGAAACCCAACTTGGTGAAATTCGACTCCGAATCCTTTGGCAAGGCCTTCAGCCAAGGCGAGTTCTGGGTCTCACACAGCTATCCTGAAAACATCTTCGCTGAGATACCCAAGAAGCAGTGGAAGGACATCGACTTCTTCATCCCTGAAGAGGGAGGCCTTATGTATATCGACAACATGGTCATCCCCACCGGTGCGACAAACAGTGAGGGTGCACACGCCTTCATCAACTTCATGCATGACCCGAAAAACCACGCAGCCTTCCTCGATGAGTTTGCCTTTCCCCCTACAACCAATACAGCAGCGGCAAAACACATGGACAGCGACACCTTTTTCTTCACATCCGAGGATATGGGAAACTCCGACAATCTCGATGATGTCGGCGAAGATCTGGCAAAATATGAACAGTTGTGGCAGCTGATCAGATACGTACCGTAAAGTTACTGTATAAATATACAGTAACTGTTCATTTACAGCAATAATTCTCTTGCAAACATGATTTGTTCTAGGTACCCTAGAACAAATCCTCCTATAAGAGAGTTATCATGAACAGTTATCAGCTTATTACCTCCCTGGCCTTTGCATTATACCTAGGCCTCATGTTGAGCATCGGATTTGTCACTTACAAGAAAACGCACAGCACCAGTGATTTTTTTCTGGGCAGCCGGTCAGTCGGCCCTTGGTTTACAGCCCTCAGTGCAGAAGCCTCTGACATGTCGGGTTGGCTTTTGATGGGTCTGCCTGGGGTCGCATACTTCACGGGACTGCAAGAGGCCTTCTGGACTGCTGCAGGGCTGCTGGTCGGGACCTACCTGAACTGGCTCTTCATTGCCAAACGCATGCGAAAGTATACCATCCATGCAAAAGACTCCATCACCATTCCGGAGTTCTTTGCCAACCGCTTCCATGACAAGACAAAGGTGCTGCAGACCATCAGCTCAATCCTTATCCTGGTATTTTTTGTCGTATATACGGCAAGCGGCTTCCTTGCAAGCGCAAAACTCTTCAATACGGTATTCGGAATGAACTACTACGTCGCCCTCTTCTTGGGAGTTGCGGTGATCCTGGGATACACCTTGCTCGGTGGGTATCTTGCGGTAGTTGCGACAGACTTCTTCCAAGGCTCGCTGATGTTCATAGCCTTGGTCCTCACCTCCGTTATCGCAGTGGTGACCCTTGGAGGTCCCCTTGTCACTGTAGACAAGCTCTCCTCCTTCGGCATGCAGTTCGTCAATCCCTTTGTGGCTGAGCCAGGGTCTGAATATGGCATCATCGACATCCTTTCCGCCCTCTCCTGGGGGCTTGGATATTTTGGCATGCCCCATGTCCTGGTCCGATTCATGTCCATCCGTAGCAACAAGGAGGTGAAGACCTCCAGAAGGATAGCCATGATATGGGTCACCATTGCCATGGCAGCCGCACTCGCCATAGGTGTTGTAGGCAAAGCCTTCCTGCTTCCCATAGTCTATGAGAGCCAGGGAGCGGCAGAGGCTGTATTCATTGCAAGCATGCAGAAAATATTCCCGACATTCATTGCAGGAATCTTCCTCTGTGCCATCCTGGCGGCCAGCATGAGCACCTCGGACAGTCAGCTTCTGGTCGCTTCATCTGCCTTCAGCAAGGATGTGTACAAGGCTATCTTCCGCAAAAATGCATCCGAGAAGGAGACCCTTGCAGTAAGCAGGATCACCGTCCTGGTGATATCTGTCATTGCCATATTCCTTGCCATGGATCCCTCCAGTTCTATTTTTGACATCGTCAGTTATGCCTGGGCTGGATTTGGCGCAACCTTTGGCCCTGTCATCATAGCAAGTCTCTTCTGGAGAAGGGCGACGCGCAATGGCGCCATTGCTGCTATGGTTGGAGGCGGTCTCACCGTCGTCATCTGGAAGCAACTATCCGGTGGCCTCTTTGATGTCTATGAACTGCTTCCAGGATTTATCATCGCATCCATTCTGATGGTGGTCTTCAGCCTGCTTGAGAAGCATCCCGATCCCAACATGGTCGCTGACTTTGACAAGTACCAGAGCATTGAAGACTGATGGCTCTTCGGATTGCTATCCTATCATCTTCAGGATGGTAGGACGGCATCCATCTGCCGATCATACAAGCTTTTCAGATAGGGTCACCATCCCATGGTACGGTTGGAAGGGTATGCAATAGGATCAGTTCAACATAAGATGCATTGATTTCAAGAGTACAAATCACGCCACATAATGATTGGAGCATATATTCATGAAAATCCGATTAGAAAATTGCCTGGACTGGTCTGAAGTGGAAAACCTGACACGTGAGGCATTTTGGAATGTATACCGTCCAGGGTGCACAGAGCATCTGGTTGTGCATAATTTCCGGTCGAATCCTGCTTTCGTACCTAACCTGAGCCTGGTGTTGGAAGCAGAGAACAACAAGAGGATCATAGCTCACATCCTATACTGCAAGACAACCATACACATGGACAGTGGAGACCACAAGGACCTCCTTATGCTCGGGCCTGTCAGTGTTCTGCCGGAATTCCACCACCAGGGCTATGGAAGCGCTCTCATAGAACATTCCATGCAGATAGCCAAGAATTTGGGGTACGGGGCAGTGGCACTTACCGGCAATCCTGAATTCTATCATCGCTTTGGCTTCAGAAGTGGTTCGGATTTTCAGGTGTATTATCCTGGATTCGCCCGAACTGAAAAAACTCCGTTCTTTATGGTCGCAGAGTTGTTGGAAGGATACCTTGCCAATGCAACAGGCACGATTGTGGAACCTGAGGGGTACATAGTATCCGATGAGGCTGTCGATGCGTTCGACTCTACATTCCCTCCAAAAGTCAAAGAAACGCGTCCCGGACAACTTGGGTAAAAAGTAAAGGGCAACACACAGGGTCCTTGTAACACCAAATAGTACACAAGAAGCATAGGTGAATTCCCTTCCTGAGTGCTATCTGTAGGAAGGGAACCCACTATGCTGCCTTCATAGGCCTTTCCTCTTAGGATGTGGTTGAACACATGAAAATTTGAGGAAGCAATACCTGCAATGCATCTTGATCATCGTACCCTGCCGAGAGGTTTGCCTTGCTCATCCCACAAGTCCTGCACCTATGCACTATCATCAGTTCCCCATCGGTTTTCTGCCATAAGGCGATGGGCTCCCTTGCATAAACACGCCCTGTCTCCTGGGCCCATATCCACAAGACAATTCCATAGACAGTGAGGGCAATGATTGCAGTGTCCTGTGCCCCAAGACCGAACCGACACAGCTTATCCACAATGGAGACAGATACAATCATCACAGTCCTCATACTCCGCTTTCCTTTCGATGCCTATACTGCAGCCTACCCATGGCTTTGTCCTTCTGCTTCCTTCTTCTCATGACTTCTTCCCAGTTGTGAGCCTCGTTTCGCAATTGCAGATAATTCAGGAAGCGATCTTGCTCCAACTCGCCTGTCAGGAGAGCCTGACTCACCCCACATCCAGGTTCCCCAGTGTGTGTACAGTCAGAAAAATGACAGGAAGAGGCCAATGCTGCAATATCAGAGAAAGCATCGCACACATCTGAAGAGCCACCATGCATTCCAACGACTCGCAGACCTGGAGTATCAATAAGAATGGTTCCATTTGGAAGAAGGTACAACTGCCTGCTGGTAGTCGTATGCCTTCCTCTTCCATCCTGACTTCTCACTTCCCCAGTCTTGGCTACCGGCTCATTGCTCAAGCTGTTCAGAAGGGTTGACTTACCTGCTCCACTAAGGCCAAGGAGCATAAGCGTCTCATATGGCCTTAAGTATGCAAGCAAAGAGCCAACACCCATGCCCGTAAGCGAATCTACAAGAAAGACAGGAAGATCTGGAAACCGAGATCCGGCACGCATTAGATACCTGTCAGGATCATCAAGAAGATCCATTTTGGTAAGGACCAAGAGGGGACGGATCCCATCAGCATGCAAGAGCGACACAAACCGTTCAACTCTGCGAAGAGTAAAATCATATCGAACATCCATGACGATCGCACCTGCATTGACATTTGCTACAACCACAGGAGCCTCACCCTGAATTCCAAACTGTTCATGTACCACTGGTTTGTGAAAGACTAGCATCCGCGGCAGAACTGCTTCAATGAGCCCACGATCATGGTCAAATGGTTGCACTGCACACCAATCACCTACAACAGGATGAGGTTGAACGCCTAAGTCTTGCATGGTCTGGAAGCTTCCTGAACGTTCCAATAGCAACTGATGTTCCCCATCGGTCCCCCAAAAAAGCCCTCGTCCTTCCATACTGATTCGAACTGGGATATAGCCAAGCCGTTGATATGGCTCAAATCCACTGGAATGGGATTTTTCCCATCCATACCTATATAATGTCTTTTCATACGTTTGATTTGTATTCATGGTTATCCGTCCGGTTAAGATATACAAACAGCCTACCGCTGTTTGGCAGGATTACCCCGGTACGGGTGTTGAGAGGAGTACTTTCAGAAAGAATATGTCCTGGAAGGCTTACACAACACCGATTAACGGGGTTGCATCACCGAATCCAGATAATTGTTACACATCCAAGCTCCATTGATCATTGCTAGGCCAACTATACGCCCTACATGATCACAGGTCAAGTCGAGTATCCATCAGGAGCCTCCATATGCCATGCATATTCATTCCAGACAAAAATGGTAGTGGATTCAAAAAAAATCGCTCACCCCCTTGACCAAAACAGGGCCATCCGATAATTTGTCATAAACATCCAGCCTTTCGGTAGGATATTCCTTTTTTTAGGAGGTGGCACTATGAGGTCCATGACTGACTCTCAAGTAAGTATGATGTGCCACCAGGCATAGAAACCCCTTCATACAAGCAGTCCCCGGATAAAGACAGTGCATGGTTACTCAAGACAGGGAGTTCAGTATTGTTCTCTCATGTGTCATATACCCTTCACACCTTTACCGAAGCCTACTCTCTCTCCCCCTTCTGCTTGCCACCCGTAGCCATACCCTAGAAAAAGGAACCCTGTATGACCAGATTGCCCCGCCTCCGCTGCAACTCCATCAAAGATCGAATGTGACCCGATGCCATTCACACTGAATCATTGTATGCCCATCATCGAACATCATCAGGAGATTACCATGAACCATACCGATACCTATCGTTTTGAGACCCTTCAAGTGCATAGCGGACAAGAGTCAGCCGACCCTACAACAGGATCGCGTGCTGTACCCATCTACCAGACAACAGCCTATGTCTTTGACAACTGTGACCATGCCACAGCGCGCTTCAACCTCTCGGATGCAGGCAACATCTACGGAAGGCTGACCAACGACACTCAAGCGGTGTTTGAAAAGCGCATCGCCACGTTGGAAGGTGGAGTTGGAGCTTTGGCCGTGGCCTCCGGCTCTGCTGCAGTCACCTACACCTTCCTTAACCTCGCTGAGGCAGGGGACCATATAGTAAGTGCAAAGACAATCTATGGGGGAAGCTACAACCTGCTTGCCCATACCCTTCCACGTTACGGCATCTCCACGACCTTTGTAGATGCGGACAATCCTTCCAATTTCGAAGGGGCCATCAGGGAGAACACCAAAGCCCTGTTTGTCGAGACCATCGGCAATCCCAATGCAACACTTGCAGATATCCGAAAGATTGCCGACATCGCCCACGCACATAAGATACCTCTCGTTGTGGACAATACCTTTGCCACCCCCTTCCTCTTCAGACCCTTCGAGCATGGAGCTGATATCGTGGTCCACTCTGCAAGCAAGTTCATAGGAGGCCATGGCACCGCCATCGGAGGGGTTATTGTTGACAGCGGCTGTTTTGATTGGGAGGCGAGTGGCAAGTTCCCCTCCCTCATTGAACCAAACGCCAGCTACCATGGGGTGAGCTTCATCAAAGCCGCCGGCAAGGCGGCCTGGATCACCAAGGCCCGTGCTGTGTTACTGAGGGACATAGGGGCGACCTTAGCCCCGTTGCACGCCTTCCTGTTCCTCCAAGGGCTGGAAACCCTCTCGCTGAGAGTAGAGAGACATACCTACAACACCCTCAAGATAGTGCCTTTTTTGGCAAACCATCCCAAAGTGAAGCTCGTCAGGCACCCTTCACTTCCAGACAACCCTTATCATGATCTCTACACAAGGTATTTTCCAAAGGGGGGGGCATCGATCTTTACCTTTGATGTAGTGGGCGGAGAAACCAGAGCAAAGGCCTTCATAGACAATCTCAAGCTGTTCTCCCTGCTTGCAAACGTCGCTGATGTGAAGTCTTTGGTCATCCACCCTGCCAGCACCACCCACTCCCAGCTCAGTGCCAAGGAGCTTGAGGAGCAGGGGATAGGCAAGGCAACCATTCGCCTTTCAATAGGGACCGAGCATGTGGAGGATCTGCTTGCGGACCTCGACCAGGCTTTGGAAGGAGTACCACCATGCCAGTGACCATACAAGCAGGACTTCCTGCTGAAGAGACCCTTCAGCAGGAGAATATATTCTACATGAACAAGGATCGCGCCTCTACCCAGGACATCAGACCGCTACAGGTAGTCATCCTCAACCTCATGCCCCAAAAGTCAGTGACTGAGACACAGCTCATCAGGCTGTTGGGAAACACCCCCCTGCAGGTTGAGGTCACCTTCCTCAGCACAAAAAGCTATCAGCCCAAGAATACGACCCTCTCCTACCTAAAGAGTTTTTATCTCCACTTCGAGGATATACGTGAACAGAAGTTCGATGCCCTCATCGTCACAGGATCTCCAGTGGAGAAGCTTCGCTTCGAAGAAGTCCAGTACTGGGATGAGCTGACAACCATCCTCGACTGGGCTGAGGCGAATGTATACTCTTCCCTCTTTGTCTGTTGGGGTGCACAGGCAGCCCTGTACCACTACTACAAGATAGAGAAGAGGCCGTTGGAGAAAAAACTCTCTGGGGTATTCACCCATACGGTGATCACCCCTACAGAGACACTGGTAAGGGGCTTTGATGATACGTTCCTAGCCCCACACAGTCGCCATACGACAATTTTGGGCAGGGATGTGCAGCAGGTAGGGGCTCTGAAGATCCTGAGCACATCCGAAGAGGCTGGGGTCTACCTTGTTGCAAGCAAGGACGAGAGACAGGTATTCATTACCGGCCATGCCGAGTATGATGCGCTGACCCTTGATGCGGAGTACAAGAGGGATATGGCCTCTGGTCTCAGCCCTGACAAGCCCACCAACTATTATCCCAATGATAATGAGGGTAGGATGCCTCTGGTGACCTGGAGGTCGCATGCGAACCTCCTGTTCAGCAACTGGCTCAACTACTATGTCTACCAGAATACACCCTATGCCTTGGAGGATATGCCGCTTCAGTCCAGCAAGAGGCCCATGGTGATGCCATTGTAGAAGACGCCTTCGATGGCAACCAGTCGGGAAACCTTGCCTTCTTTCTTGAAGCCGAACTTCTGGTAGAGGGCAATGGCCTGCAGATTATCCTCACGTACCGAGAGGTCAAGCTTTCTGAGGCCTGTTGGGCAGTCTTTCAGCCAGGCAAACATCCCCCCCAGCAGTGCTGATCCCACCCCTTGGCCCCAGCACTCCTTGAGCACGGAGATGCCGACCTCCCCACGATGGCAGAGCCTCACAAAGGGAGGGGTATCGACTCCAAGGCTTCCTATGATCCTCTCCCCTTCCATAGCTAGTAACGTTATGTTGTTGTGCGAACACATGCGCCTGTCAAGATACTCGCGTTCCTGCTGTTCGGAGAAGGGAAGGCCTTTGGCATCGAAGGTGAGATTCTCACTTTCAGAACCAACCTGTTCCAGGTAGGCGAGCAGCTTTGCGGCATCATCAATTCTTGCTTCACGGATAATCCGCCTGATCTCTTCCATGCTATGCTCCAAGCACCTTCAGGCAGAGGCCTACCATCGTATCCTTTAGCTTTGCAATAACTTCAGAGCCAATGAAAGTGACCTCATCAGGGCCGACACCTGCAGCCCAGTTGATGCTGTATGCAAGGGAAGCGACGGTGATGCCAACCTCGCGAGCCAAGGCAACTTCAGTGGCGGCAGTCATGCCGACAACATCAAAGCCGAGGCCCTTGAACATACGAATTTCTGCCGGAGTCTCCAGGCGAGGGCCGTTGGTACATACATAGACCCCTGCATCTTGTAGGGAGGGCTCTGCTTCATGCAGAGAAGCGGTAAGGCCCGGGTCGAAGACCCTATCCATACCCACATGCCGTACACCGCCCTCCTCTCCTGTGAAGAAGGTATGGCTGCGCCCTCCCCCACTGAGGTCTACGAAGTCAGAAAGGGTTCCGACCTCTCCAGGCTTGAGGGCATCGGATATTGAGCCCACTGCATATATGCTGATGAGCTCTTCAACACCCAACTGCTTCAAGGCTATGATGTTAGCCCGGTAGTTAATCAGATGGGGGGGGACAGAGTGGGACGACCCATGACGGGGAAGGAAGACCAGGGAAGCATGGGAACCGGTTCCAACAAAAAGTTCTACAACGCCATAAGGGGTCGCCACCTCGCGCCTTTCACTTGAAAAACCTGAAATACGGTCTACTCCAGTACCTCCGACAATTGCTTTCATGGGAAACTCCTCTGTTGCATTCAGCTATAATTAGCCAGATTAGCGGGGGTGAACACCCCCTTTGGGGTAATGATTCCCTGGATCAGGGAAGGTTCGATGATATCAAAGGAGGGATAGAGGGCCCTCCCATCACAGGTGGTAGGCCTACCCAGACAGTACAGGACCTCCTTCGCATCACGCTCTTCCATTACAATGTCAGAGGAACTGAGCTTTGTAGGGTCAGGAGAAATGCTGAAGGCAAAATAGGGCACCTCATAATATTTGCAGGCAACTGCATTGCCCAGGGTGCCCACCTTATTCACCACAGTCCCGTCCATGCAGACAAGGTCAGAAGCTGTCATATATTTGGTTATCTTCCCCTCAGAGAGATAGTGCGCTCCCATGCCGTCGGTAATGAGACGGGCATCTATGCCCATCTCAAGCAGGCTTGGATAGGTAAGACGAGAACCCTGCAGGTAGGGTCTTGTCTCATTGACCAGTACGGAAAAGCTCTTTCCTTGCTCTTTGGCATAGGAGAGGCTCAACAGGAAGGTGTGTTCTGCAAAACAGGTGGTAAGTATCACATCACCATCTTCGATTAGGGTACTGCCTAATCTCCCCATATGGTGATATATCTCGTCATGGAATCTCTCCTGCTTTTCTACCAGCATCTTCAGGCGGAGGACAAACTCCTCCAGCGGAAGATCTTCCTTGCAGAAGGGAGAAATGTCATCCAGCAGGGCCTGCATGACCCTTCTCATGGTGGTATTGGTCGGCCTTGCTTCGACAAGCAAGCCTACCAGCCTCTCAAGCTCCCCGAAGGAGTACTGCAGACGCCCCCTCTCCATCTCTTCAGCGATGAAGATGAGTGTTGTGAAGGCCACCTGAAGGGGCCCTCCCCCTTGGGTCACCATTGCCTTCAGGGCAGTGGCGACCTCCTCTACTGATGAACATCTCTCAAAGCGCTTCTCAAAGGGAAAGGCCCTCCGGTCGCCTATATGGAGAGACCTGTCAGAGATATGGCATATATTCTCTTTTTTCAGCAGATACGGGAGGGTTGTCATCCTTTGTTCCAGAAACTCAGGTGGTCGGTTATGATGGCTTCGATGAGCTTTTCATCCTTAACCGGGCCGACGATTTCGATATCCTTCTGCCCATGCTCGAGGACCTTGTCTGCAGGAAGGGCAAAGGTGGGGTTCTGCTCGTCACTGCCGGTAAGGGCGAGAAGCTGCTCTTCCGATATGCCAAACACCAAGCGTCTGACATTGGTCCAATACATCGCACCGGTACACATAACGCAGGGTTCTGCGGAGCTGTAGAGGGTGCACTCAGAAAGGAACTGGGGAGTGTAGAGCTTTCCTGCCTTGAACATCAGAGCCGCTTCTGCATGCATTGCAGGGCCGCCCTCCTCATAGGCATTACCCTGCTCAAGCAGGATATTGCCATCCTTGTCTGCCAGAAGGGCTCCAAAGGGATGGCTTCCTTCAACTTTTGCCTTGTGGGCTATGCGAACGGTCTCAGCGAGAAGTCTCAAATCATCTTCTGTAGGTTCTGCTTTGGTAATGCGTGGCATGTATTTTACTCCTATTCACAAACACCCTACCATGAGTTACTGTTGTTGGCAACAATACCCACGTTCCAAAAAAATTACCTCTGAGACCTAAACCCATGCATTATATACTCTTGTTTTCAATGTGAAGCTTGAAGGGTGAAAACAGTTGTTGACGATTGGAAAAAGAACTCGTACATTAGATGAAGATGTTGCCAAACAGGCAATGACTGCATAAAAGGAATAAACATGAACAAGAGCAAAATTGCAAAACTTACTGTGGCACTTCTTGCCATGGCCCTCATCGTACCCACCCTATTTGCCGCCGGAATGAAAGAGAGTGATCCTCAAAGCGTGACTGTCAGGATTGTCAATGTCCAGCAGGAAGGGGCTTCACCCGTATTTACCGTTCGTACCCTTGATAACCAACAGATTACCATCAGGGCCGACAGGACAACCGAGAGCAGCTTCCCCGTATCATCCCTAAGTGCCGGGGATTATCTTGAAGTGATCCTCGATATGGATAGGGCTACCGACATCAGGTACATCAACCCCTTGGTAGCACTCGGTGTCATGGATGTCTATATCAGCGATGCTGAGATGACCTCCCTTGCAACCCTCAATGAGCGCTTCAGCTACACGTATGGCTATCTGTTGCTCCAGTCTTTTGCATCTCAGGGACTTTTCTTTGATACCGGCTACTATGTGAAGGGAGCCATCGATGGCTATGCATCCTCCATGTTGGAAGAGCCCATCGGTTTCTACACCCTTGAAGACCTCTATGCAAACATCGAAGAGTACCAGACTACCGTCTGGGCTGAGCAGAAAGCTCCCCAGTCCTTCACTGAAGGCTTTGCCGACATCGCCGATGTGGCCGACCTTGCAAAACCTGAAGACATCACCAAGACTTTCAGCTATACCTATGGCTACCTGCTAGCCTACAATATGCTCGGGCAGGGCATTGAGCTTGACGGAGATCTTTATGCACAGGGTGCATTGGATTTCGCAAGCAACAACAAGACACTGATGAGCGAAGAGGAGATGCAGATTGCCTTTGTCGAGTATCAGCAGGTCGTTGAGGAGAAGTATGCCAAGTGGCTCGAAGAGGTCACTGTCACCAACCTCGCCGATGCAGAGGCATTCCTTGACTTCAACAAGAACAATAACGAGGATATCTTCGTAACGGAAAGCGGCCTGCAGTATCAGGTCCTCAACGCTGCTGACGGTCCCAAGCCTACCGTTTCTGACACGGTAGAGGTAAACTACCAGCTGCAGATGATCGACGGGTCTGTCATCGAGAGTTCCTATGACCGTGGAGAGACAGCCCACTTCCCTGTCACTCAGGTAATTCCCGGGTTCAGCGAAGCTTTGCTGAACATGAATGTCGGCAGTGTCATCCGAACCTGGATCCATCCTGATCTGGGATATGGCGCCAACGGTACAGAGACCATCCTCCCCAACTCACTGCTTGTCTTTGATATTGAACTGGTCGGAATCGATAAGTAACATATCCGGATAGAACAAAAACGGTCCCTTCGGGGCAATGTCATTAAGGTAACGAATTGACATTGCCCTTCGGGGACCGTTTTTTGTTCTGACGGCCTGATACGATACCATCGGTCGTCTCCCTGTCAGAGGGTGAAGATTACCTTCTTTACGTTTCTATCGTTTGCCATCTGCATGGAACTCTTGTAGGACTCTCCTTCTCGCAGGATCACAAAGCGCCCCTCTGTTGCCATGATGACCACACTGGGCAGTTCATTCTCCTCCAGGGAGAGAAGCTCCTCCCCTTCAAGGATGATGTGCATCTGGGTATGCTCAGCGCGTCTGATCATGCTGTCACTGCCTCCCGGGTAGGAAAGCACCTCGTACGTGATCCCATCGACCTGGTACACTCCCGCTTCATCCTGATAGGGAAGGCTCCTGTCCATGATGCCTATTACCCTCTTCAAGGAGGGATGGAGCTTCACATACCACTCCATATTTTCCAAGATATCAAAGAGCATCAGATCCCTTGCCCCTTATGAGCCTTCCAAAGCTTTTCAAAGGAGATGATCTCTTGTGTACACCCTTCAATGCCAAGCTTGCTCGAATCAAGGGAGAGGTCATACGTCTTGCACATACCCCACTTGCGGTCGCTATAGTAGTTGTAGAAGTTTGCCCTCTGCTTGTCCGCCTTCAGACATGTATCCTCAGCCTTGTTCTCTGCGACTTCATACACGCTGATGGCACGTTCTATGCGTCTTTCCAGATTGGCATGGATAAAGATGTTCAGGACATTTTCCTTTTCGCGCAAGATATAGTCGGCGCATCGCCCTACGATGACACAAGGGCCCTCTTCTGCCAACCTCTTGATAGTCTTGCTCTGAATCAGGAAAAGCTGGTCATTGAGTGGCATCTCAGTTACCCCTAGGGCTCCGCTGGCCATTGGGTAGTTGCCCATGACTAGGGAGTAGAAGATGCTGCTGGTAGCCTTCTCATCGGCATTGGTGAACAATGCTTCACTGAGGCCGCTGTCTTGTGCGCTAATGGCGATCAGTTCCTTATCGAAAAAAGGAATGCCAAGCGTTTCTGCCAAATTGCGTCCGACTTGTCTTCCGCCACTACCGAACTGCCTGCCGATCGTAAATACCGTGTGATTATCCATACGCAGGTTCCTCCATTGACTCCAGTATACCACACCAAAGGAGAAAAGCATAAACAGATTGCTCAGCTGTTCACGCTTGCTTTGTTTCTTTTTTTGCTCTCCAAGGCAATTCCCTCCCCGATGTCCTTGTACTCCCTCCGCCGATATTGAAACAAAGACCCATCAGACATAGTATCGAACCACCAACAGGAGGCCGTATGATCACCATACAGAATGAAAAACTCAGCATGAGGATCGCTCTTACCGGAGCTGAACCGCAATCACTCTTTTCCAAGGAGAGTGGCATCGAATACCTATGGAACGGAGACCCTCAATTCTGGCCTAGAAGAGCTCCCCTGCTCTTTCCCATGACCGGTGCCACCAAGGAGGGTAAGGTGGAGGCTAAGGGCAAGGCCCATATGATGCCCACCAACGGCTTTGCCCGGGATCTGGACTTCTCCCTACTTGCCCAGAGCTCCGACAGCGCATCCTTCGAACTGCAGGACTGTGAAGCCTCCCTACAGCACTATCCGTATGGCTTTCGTCTCAGAGTAACCTATACGTTGCTTGAGGACGGGCTCAGATCTGAAGCCGAAGTGTACGCCAAGGAAGCACTCCCCTTTACGTTTGGATGGCATCCTGCCTTCAGTCTGGATATCAATGGCAAGGGGACTCCCCTGGACTCCTACAGCGTTAGCTTTGAGACAGAAGAGTGTGTCGACAGGAAAACACCGGTGGACGGCGTGTTCGTCACGGACAAGAAGTTCCTGGACAAAAACAAGACACTGCATCTCAGCAGGGCCCTGACTGACCAAGGGCCCATTGTCCTCAATGGTCTCAAGTCAAAGCATGTAAGGCTTACCTCAGACCATGGTGAGCATGGCATCCTTGTGGAGAGAGGGAACTTGGAGACCCTGGTGATCTGGACAGTAGCGCCCAAGCATGCCCAATACCTCTGCATTGAGCCGATGTACTCCTTTGGTGACACCAAACGGGCTTTCTCCCTTGAGCAGATGGATGAAGTTCTCACTCTGCCCAAGGGAGAGTCGAAACAGTTTCACAGCACGTTCAGGGTATTCTAGGTAGCATAGGAGGCTATTACCCTGGACGGACTCCCATCTCCCTCTTCAATACGAAGAGGGAGCGCTATCAGGGAGAATGTCTTCCCTACCACCCTATCCAAGCTGTTGAGATTCTCCAGGATGAGCGCTTCATAGGAGAAGATCAGGTGGTGGATAGGCAGGCTCTCACTACCGAGGGCATCGCACGAAGAGCTCTCAAAGCCAAACAGGCGCACACCACGTTGCAACAGGAACGTGGTCGCCTCTTCTGTAAGCAGAGGGGGATCCTCAAAGTAGCGATCACTGTTCCAGCGATCATGCCACCCTGTACAGAAAAGAACCGCCGTCACCTGAGAGGGGACTGTCTCCACCAAATCCTTGTCTATACGACACTCTCCCCGGACATCAAGGGCATACGCTTTGGTAAAGAAATCACAAGGGGCATACCTATCAAGGGTCTTCCCTCCAGCCAACAGATGGGAAGGGCTGTCCATATGCGTCCCACTATGGCTGCCAAAGCTCAGGCTCTTGAGTCGGAAATGATCACTCTCCAAGGAAGACCATTGTCTGACCACCGTGGGAGGGTCACCGGAGAAAGGAAGATCCCCATCGGCTATAGTATGAGTCAGATCGATATGGACCACCTCGGTACCCCCATGCAGGGTTCGCAACTCGTCCATCGCAGAGAGATCCCAATCAGGTGGGAAATCAAGGGTATCCCAAACCTCAGGCGAATTTTCAAGCTTGAAGTTGGGAAGGAACTTCAGATCATCGGTCACGGTCCCCCAATGCACCCTGGAGTACCTCTTCTTTCCTGTAACCGGATCCAGGGTATAAGGCTGTGTGGAGGCATACCTATGGCCCTTGTCAAGGTGTAGGGTTACGTTGTTCTTTCCATCTGTTCTTGCAGGTCTTGCCATAGGATCTCCCTTGTTTTGCTTTACACAGATTGATACAAGTACCACATGAGCCTTCTCACTATAATCCCACCGTCCTGGCATAGTGGAACAGATACTGCTGGGCAATGCCGGCATAGGGGGCGAAATATGAGGAATTCCTCCCCTGATACCAGGTGCTCATCACTTTTTGCATCCAGGTATCCATGGGAAAGGCCTCCATCCTATGAAAGCCATATAACAGGATACACTGACCCACCTTGGGACCTACTCCCCTGATGGTCATCAGCAGCCTAAGGGCCTGCTCAAAACCTAAGGAAGGGACTTCTTCCAGTAAGGCATGCTTGTGTATGGCATCAACAAGATATGGGGCGCGATACCCCATACCCAGTTTGCGAAAATCCGCTTCTGTTTCCCCTTGCATCTGATCAGGCAGAGGAAATGCATGACATCCCTCATGCACGTTCGAACCATAGGCTTGTGATAGGGTTGCATACATCTGCCGTATCCTGGCGATAGTATTGTTCTGGCTGAGGATGAAACAGATAAGGGTCTCAAAGGGATCCTGATTGAGAATGTGCAGCCCCCCAAACATCTGCACTGCACAGCTAAGGGTCGGATCGAGAAGGGAGAGGTGCTCGTTGGCCTGTGCATACCCTCCGTCCATGTCAAAGTAGTGTGCCAGATCCTGATTTTCGGCTAGGGTGGCCAAAAAGGTTGTATCGGTAAACTGTACATGCCTGCCATGGACAACGGACTGGAAGAGTCCCCCGCTCTGTTGCCATCCGAAGCACTGGCCACAAAACAATGTTGCCTGGAGATCGATCGGATAATCCTTCATATCGCTACTGTATCAGAGTGCCAATACCTTAGGCAAGGAGCTACAGGGGAAGAGAGCTGTGACATATTTTCGTCATCATTGACATAAATCGGGAATTATAACTCTTTCGGATAGCTATTTTTTCAACCGGAGAGTATTCTAAAAGAGGAGGAACCTGAAAGAGGATGGATACCACAGACTTTTCTTACCCACAATGGATGAAACGAATGGCCGGTGATAGTGAAGATATTCACAGGATCGAAGAGATTGTCGCTCGCTATTCCCACTTGCTTTTTTCTGCCGGTCCCATTTTGGACTATGTCAGTCTTGATGAGATTGCCCATATTGGAAACCTGTTGGCAAGCCTGCCATCCCCGAGAGAGATACTTTTGGCACCCTACAGTTTTGCCGACCTCCATCTCGGTGAGCAGCCGAAGTTGCAGGAAACCTTCAATAATCTCCCCTTCTCCCTCCAATGCAAGGTGCTTGATACCGCTCGCGCGTATAGGCAGGCACAGCCACCCTATGCCATGGTCGCCCTCGATTGGGAAGAAGGTACTGTGCAGCTGTTGGCACTATCATCAGACAAGGCTGAACTCACCTCCCTCGCCCTGGCTTTTTTGCAGGACCCACTGACAGAGACAATGGTCGACGAACGCTATGAGAGAGAGAAGGCCTCCCTGCTCAAGAGGTCCAAGGAGCTGCTCCTAAGCGGTACCAGTGAAAAGCGGATCGGCATATACAGCGTATCCTGCAGCGATGAGCTGTTTGTAAACACGGTGTTTGGCCCCATCCTGGACAGCCACTTCTCCCTTGAGCTGGGAGAAGAGAAGGATTGTTGGGGAAGGGCAATACCCACACATATCAGTGAGTCTGATGAAGACAGGCTCGACCATTAGCTTGAACCTATGACACTGTCCGTGGTTTCTGCCTATGCTGATACATGGAGAAAGGTACAAGAAATATTCTTTTCCCTTCTTGCACGTGAAGCACGCAGACAACCAACGGCCATGTATGGTAGCATGACGTCTATGCATGCTAAACAACTGGGTGTTCTCTACATCATATTAAGCGGGTTCTTCTTTGCCTTGGTGATGCTCTTCATCAAGCTGGCAGGGCCTCTTCCAACCATGCAGAAGGCATTGTTTCGTAACCTCATATCCTTATGCATAGCGCTCATAATCCTAGGACGGACAAAGACCCGCTTAACCTGGAAGAAGCAGGACTTCCCACTCCTCCTGTTGCGCTCCCTTGCCGGAACCATCGGACTGGTAGCAAACTTCTACGCAGTGGACCATCTCATCCTCAGTGATGCCACCATACTCAACAAGCTCGCACCCTTCTTTGTCATCATCTTCAGCCGTATCTTTCTCAAGGAGAAGGTCACTACAATACAGATGCTTCTGGTATCAGGAGCTTTCCTGGGAGCATCACTGGTGGTAAAGCCTTCGTTCTCCACCATAGGGCTTGTTCCCTATCTGACAGGCATCCTGGGGGGCCTCGGGGCAGGGGCAGCCTATACGTGTGTGAGGGAGCTGGGCAACCGCTCTGTCCCGGCGCCTGTCATCGTCGCCTTCTTCTCCCTCTTCTCAACCCTGGCTATCATCCCTTTTGTACTACATGACCACCAGAGCATGCACTCTTCCCAGATAGTGTTTCTGATATTCGCTGGCATCAGCGCGGCAGGAGGGCAGTTCAGCATCACCAAGGCATACTCCTACGCTCCGGCAAAGGAGATTTCGGTATACGACTACACCCAAGTCCTGTTCGCATCACTGCTGTCCGTTGCAATCTTCTCAGAGTACCCCGATACAGCAAGCGTCAGTGGCTACCTTATTGTAACAGCGATGGCAACACTGATGTTCTTCCATACCAAACGGAAGGCCTGAAGCCTCCCGCTTGTTGATAGCAGTCCGCATTCTCCATCATTGCCAACTCATCCGCTTTGAGTAATCAACCAAAATTCGGACTATCGCAACCCATGCATCAAAGAATGGAACCTTGTCTGTAGATACGACGGCAAATATCACTATTCTGTGAAAAGCCAGGTGGAGAGATAGCGCTCCCCTGTATCAGGAAGCAACACTACGATGGTCTTTCCCTCATGCTCGGGCTTTGCAGAATATGCCAAGGCAGCATCCAAGGCAGCACCACTGGAGATACCGACAAGAAGCCCTTCTTTCCGGGCGGCCTGTATCGCACGTTCACCTGCTTTTGCATCTTCGGCGGTATAAATCTCATCAATTATCCCGGTATCGAGGATGTTGGGAACGAACCCCGCCCCTATGCCTTGTATCTTGTGCGGTCCCCCATGGCCTAGGGAGAGAACCGGACTGGTCACAGGCTCTACGGCAACGATAAGGGCTTGGGGATTCTTCTCCTTGAGGAAACGCCCTACCCCGGTAAGGGTTCCACCGGTGCCGACCCCAGCAATAAAAATGTCCACCATATGACCGCTGTCTTCCCAGATCTCTGGGCCTGTATGCTCATAATGAGCCTTCACATTGTCCGGATTCTCAAACTGTGAGGGAATGAAGGAGTTGGCAATGGTGCTCGCAAGCTCCTGGGCCTGGGAAATCGCCCCTTTCATGCCCATCGAGCCGTCAGTGAGGACAAGTTCCGCCCCAAGGGCTGCAAGCAGCTTTCGCCGCTCCACACTCATTGTCTCAGGCATGGTAATGATGAGCCTATACCCCTTTACTGCAGCAATATAGGCTAGGGCCACCCCTGTGTTTCCACTGGTAGGCTCAATTATCACAGAACCCTCTTTGAGCAGGCCGGATTTTTCAGCGCCCTCAACCATTTCAAGGGCAATTCGGTCCTTAACGCTGGAAAGGGGATTGAAGCTCTCCACTTTGGCTAGGATGGTAGCCTTGCCTTCATTGAGCCGATTAATCCGAATCAGAGGGGTATTTCCAATCTTTTTTGTTATGTTCTCATATATATGTGCGCTCATTTGCTGCTCCTTGTACTGAAGGCCTTTCTATATCATAGTAATCCTATAGACTTTTAATGTAATAAATATCCCCTACCCTGTCAATGCCTAAGGATCAGATCATGTAGGTGAACCACTCCGCCTTGGTCACATCAGAAAGGGTGACCCCTTCAAATACCTCGAGGACCTTCTCGTCCATTTTTTGGAAAAAGTGCACACGGATGCACCTCTGGATTGCAGTCTCTTCCTTTTGGGGAATCTCAGCAAAAGCAATATTGCCCTCAAGCAGGTCAAAGACATCATAAATGAGAATCTGACTGGGCTTTCTGCTCAGAAGATACCCTCCGCCCGCACCCTTGACCGAATTGAGATACCCTCCTCGGGTAAGCAGCAAAGCGACCTGTTGCAGATATTTCTCACTCAATCCCTGTCTGATGGCGACCTGAGACAAGGCCACCGGCAGATCACTGGTATGTTCGGCGAGGTCCACAAGCAACCTCAGACCATATCTTCCACGAGTCGATACTTTCAAATTCCACCTCCTGCTTCAGATTCTACCAGATGCGATGCCAAATCCTCGATCAGTACCTGATGGGCATACGAACTGACCGTGTCTTGCAACATCGACCATATCTGATGCGTCTTGCAGGAATCGCCCTGGAGACACTCCTGGCAGGGGGTAGGGGTGAATTCCCCTTCGCTTGCAGAAAGCACCTCACCACAGGTGATATCCCTTCTGGATAAGCGATAGCCGCCCTGCACCCCTCGTTCAGACTCGACAAGTCCATGTTTCTTCAAGGGTATCATGAGCTGTTCAAGATACCCGCTGCTGATGCCGGTAGCCTCACTAATGGAGCGGATACTACAATTTCCTCTGCAGGTAGCCAGATAGACCATAGTCTCCAAGGAGTAACGACCTTTTGTAGATAATTTCATATCTAGAAGGTACCAGTACTGGGCACACACGTCAAGATTAGCCTTACGCTCTGAGCGATGAACATCACAATACACAGCATAATCATAGAAGAATTCAAACAAACTTTCTCCTGTACAGATATGGACAGGTGCAGGGTCTGGAAATTGCTTCTTTTTCACCATGGAAGGCACAAGCAAATCATGCTACAATCGAACAACCAAACAACAAGGCAGAACCTATACATGAAAGATTCAGAGACCACCCATTCCCCTATCGGCACCATTCTGCCGGGGATGCCGAGATGATGAGCATTACCTACCTGCTATTCCTCCATCTTGTCGGCAGTGTCGGCAGCATGCTGGCAAAACGCATGAGAATCCCAGCCGGAGCCCTCATCGGATCTCTTCTGGCTGCCATGATATTCAATGCGCTCTACCCGGTTATCCCAACCTATCCCAAAGATTTGCGCCTGGGAATCCAGATACTCTCAGGAATGGTCATAGGCACTCGATTCACCCAATCTGACATCAAGACCCTCAAGACGATGGTGTTTCCTGTACTCATCCTGGTAACCATGCTGCTTGCCATCAACCTGGGCTTTGCCGCCCTGATGAGCTTTCTCACCACCTTGTCCTTCATGACCTCGTTCTTCGCCTGCGCCCCCGGCGGAGTATCCGACCTGGCACTGGTCGCAGCGGACTTCGGGGCGACGATGGAGCATGTGGCTCTCCTGCAGCTGTTCAGGCTGATCTCTGTGATCATCATCTTCCCGCCCATGATACGAAAGATATTGCCACCTTCCGAAAGGCACATTGCCCCTATGCAAATGCAAACGTATTCCAGGAAGCAAGAACAACCAAAGGAGCACAGCTATCTCAGCTATGGCATATCCGTAGCGACAGCCTTCGCAGGGGGAGTCTCCTTTACCTTGTTGGGAATCCCAGCTGGAGCCATCCTAGGCTCGATATTCGCTATCGCACTGCTGAACCTCGCCACTGATGGTGCTGCCTACCCCCCAATATTGAAGCCGATGGTGCAGATCTTCGCAGGGTGTTACATCGGCAGCAAGGTGACGTTCCATACGCTTTTGGAAGGCAGCGTACTGATCCTGCCAGCGCTGATACTGCTGGTGGAACTGTTTGTCATGGCATTCCTCACAGCCTTGGTGCTCCATAAGGTCTGCCACCTCAACTGGGGCACAGCCCTCTTCTCTGCTACTCCAGGAGGCATCACAGAGATGGGGCTCATCAGCGATGAGCTTGGTCTTGAGACACCAAAGATAGTGTTGATGCACACCTTCAGGATTCTTGCTGTATTGGGAGTATTGCCCCTCATAGCCCAGTATCTGGGCTAAGGGGCTCTGTTCGTCTTACGCGGGATTATACAGGTTGGATGTGGGGAACTTGGGGTCACTGGTGACATTGAGCACAAGTTTCCTGAGACCTGAGGAGTCCCCGGAAGAGGGGATATGGGTCATGTGCACCTCACATCCACGCAAGAGAGGGAGCACTTCCGCTGCCTTCTTGGCATCGGAACTGATGGCACAACTCATAGCCAGGCAGATCAGCACTTCATCAAGGTTGAGGCTCACGCCCCTACCCTTGAGCACATCACGCTTCATCTCTGTCACCGACTGCATGATGGCCGGGGAGATGAGGTCAACATCATGGTCTATGCCGGCCAAAACCTTCACCGCATTGAGTATCAGAGCAGAGGAAGCATGCATCAGGGGTGAGTTGCATCCTGTTACTATCCTTCCGTCAGGCAGGAGGATGGCTGCGGCACAGATTATGCCATTGAGGCCCTTATTGCGCCTGATGCCATCCTGAAGGGCCTCCATGGAGGCAGGAACCACAACACGGTCATCGGATGTAAGCTTGGCACTGGCCATGATGGAACGGCTACGCTCAACTGTCTCCTTCGTCCCGATACCCTGCACATACTCACATGCAGCCCGGTAATAACGCCTGATGATCTCCTGCTGGCCGGCCTTGCGGACAACTTCATCATCGATGATGCCAAAACCACAGCGATTGACACCCATATCGGTGGGACTGCTGTAGATGCAATCCTCTCCGGTAATCCTCTGCAGGATACGTTTGAGCAGGGGATATGCCTCGATGTCCCGGGAGTAGTTCACGGTAATCTGGTTGTATGCACTGACGTGGAAGTGGTCGATGAGATTCTTGTCTCCGATATCGGCGGTGGCGCTTTCATAGGCAATATTTACCGGGTGGTCGATGGGCAGGTTCCAGATGGGGAATGTCTCGAACTTGGAATATCCGCTCTTCTTGCCAGCCTTATGATCATGGTACATCTGTGAAAGGCAGGTACCCAGCTTGCCCGAACCAGGACCGGGGGCCGTGACGATGACAACCGGTCTCTCCGTCTGGATGTAAGGGTTCGATCCATAGCCCTCGTCACTTACTATCAGGTCGACATTGTTGGGATAGCCACGGGTCGCATGATGGGTATAGACGGTGATGCCCCTCTGCTCGAGCAGGTTCTTGAACTGGATGGCACCAGGCTCCTCATCAAAACGGGTAATGACCACACGCGTAACCTTCAGGCCCCATTTGGCAAAATCGTCGATCATCTTGAAGACATCGGTATCGTAGGTGATGCCAAAGTCGCTGCGCATCTTGCGTCGCTCGATATCTCCTGCATGGATGCAGATGATGACATCAATCTGATCCTTGAGGGACTGGAATACACGCATCTTCACATTGGGGTCAAACCCTGGCAACACCCTTGAAGCGTGGTAGTCGAACAACAGCTTGCCCCCACATTCAAGATAGAGCTTGCCGTCGTTCTGGGCCACCCGCTCCAGGATAAAATGCCTCTGCTCCTCCAAATACTTCTCGTTGTCAAACCCTAATGTGCCCAAAGCAGTGCTCCTTAATAATAAATCTGTTTGCGTATTTTCTTTGCTGTATCTGCATCAAAGAGCTTGGCTATGATCGCCAAGGAAAATTCAACGGCACTTCCCGCTGCCTGGGCTGTGATCAATGGGCCGTCGACAATGACCTTCTCATCCTCCAGGACCAGGCCTTCGAAGCCGCTGCCTGGGAAGCCTGTGACTCGCCTGCCATCCAACAGGCCGGTCTTGCCAAGGACAACCGAAGGTGCCGCACAAATGGCTGCGACCACACCCTTCTGACTGATCTTGATAGCAAGCTCCAAAACGGCAAAGGAGGATGCAAGGTTCTTAGACCCTTCACCACCTCCGGGAAGGATCAGGGCATCATAGGCCTCCCCACACTCGCTTAGAAGCCTGTCACATACCATTGCAATGCCATGGGAGCCATGGACGGTAAGCGATGAGAGTCCTGCAACGGTGACCTTTGCACCGCTTCTTCTGAGCAGGTCGATCGGAGTGATCGCCTCAACCTCTTCAAAGCCTTCGGCCAAGATAACCAATACTGACGGAACCATACGTACCTCCTCCTAGAGGGGAAGGACATTGCCTTCCTCAAGTCGAGCCTTGCGAAGCAGTTCACAAGCATGCAGCAATATTCGTTCTGTCTCATCCCATCCGATGCACGCATCGGTGACTGAGACACCATATTTCAGTTGCGAAAGGTCGTCGGGAATCTTCTGCGCGCCGCCAAAGAGATTGCTCTCCAGCATAAAGCCCCCTGATGGCAGTCTCGCCCCAGCTGACCTGGTCCACTATCGATCTGAGAACCCGCTTCTGTCGGTCATAGTGCTTGCGCGAGTTTGCGTGGCTGCAGTCAACGATGATCGCAGGATTGAGGCCGTTGTTGACCATCATGGTCCGGGCAGACTCCACATCATCCTCATAGTAGTTGGGACTCTGTTCCCCCCCACGCAGGATAAGGTGACAGCAGTCGTTTCCGGTGGTCCTGAATATGGCACTTGCCCCAAGGTAGTCCATACCGATGAAGGAAGCAGGGCTGTATGCACACTTGATGGCGTTGATCGCATTGAGCAGATCTCCGCTGGTGCTGTTCTTGAACCCCACAGCCACACTGAGGCCGCTGGCAAGGTTACGGTGGATCTGACTCTCTGTAGTCCGGGCCCCTATGGAGGACCAGCTCATCAGGGCATCTATGTACTGGGGGATGATCGGGTCGAGCACCTCACAGCCCACAGGCACGCCAAGGGAGACGATCTCAAGCAACAGCGAGCGTGCCTGGGCGATCCCCTCCTCAATGTCATAGGAGCCGTCCATTCGGGGATCAAGGATAAGGCCCTTCCAACCCAGAACTGTGCGGGGCTTCTCAAAGTATGCCCGCATGACGATGAACATCTCCGATTCGACCTCTTTGGCAAGGGCCTTGAGCTTCCCAGCGTATTCCACTGCTGCCTTTCGGTCATGCAGAGAGCAGGGACCTACGATTGCGAGCAATCGCCGGTCCCTTCCTTGTATGATATCATTGACAGTCTGTCGGCTTTGGGCGATACACGCTCCGGTAGCCTCGTCAACCGGGAATCTCTTTGCAAGCTCATGAGGAGTCGCAAGAGATTCCGTCTTTCTTATTCGTAAGTCTACACTAGCCATTACTCACCCTTTTGCTTGAGGTATACCATATCTTGGAGGCGAGGCTCAACCCTGCTTTTCCTCTTTGCTCTCTTCATTGCTTGATAGCCTCGAATAGAGGAACCTCTTGATCTTCTGGGTAGGCGTCCGCTGGAAAGGCTCCTCATGCAGCTCCGCGGTGCTGATGCGGCTGAAAGCACTCAGTTCCTTGTTGACATCCTCGCGGATCTTCGCAACATATTTCATTGCCTCATCTTTCGCATCGTTGACATTCAGGGCCATCTTTTTGGCAAAGGAGTCGATATCGATCTTGATCAGGGCTATCAGACCCCCATCCTCAGGGACAACCAGGGACTCAGAGACAAAGCTGATGTTATTGATGACAGCCTCGATGAGCTCGGGATAGATATTCTCCCCACCTGAGCCTAAGATCATGGTCTTTGTACGGCCCTTGATGGCAAGGCGCTTCTTCTTGTCAAAGAAACCCAGATCTCCGGTGCGGAAATACCCATCCTGGGTAAAGACCTCTTCGTTGAGCTTGGGATTGTCGTAGTAGCCTTGCATGACATTCGGGCCCTTGACAAGGATCTCTCCGACCCCGGTATCAGGATCCTTGTTGTCAAGGATCACATCCACATGCTCGACCAAGGCTCCAATCACACCCACATGATAGTCTTTGGGAAGCCCTCCTGCAATGAGGGGGGAAGTCTCAGTCAGCCCGTACCCGATTGCGTAGGGGAATTTGGCATCGGCGAGGAACTGCTCTACCTCGCGGTCAAGGGGAGCTCCCCCGATACCGAAGAACTTCAGCTTTCCTCCGAAGGTGACCTTGAGCTTGCGCCCGATAATCCTGGAGATAATCCTCTTGGTAGGACCGAACTTCAGCCATGGCTTCAGTTTCTCATTGTCTCGCATCACAGGAAGCACCGAACTTCGGTAGATCTTCTCCATCAACAGCGGAACGCTCATCAGCAACTTCGGCCTTACCGCCTTGAGGGCTGGAAGCAGGATGCTCGGGGCGGGGGCCTTGCCCAGGATGGTGATCTCACAACCACGCATCAGCTCCAGGATCTGCCCTGTGGTGAACTCATAGACATGGCTGACAGGCAAGATTGATAGCACATGGTCTCCAGCCTTGAAATCGACATAGACATCGGTGGAGATATCAGCATTCCATACCAGATTCTTATGGGTAAGCATGACGCCCTTGCTGTTGCCGGTGGTTCCGCTCGTATAAATGAGGGAGGCAAGATCCTCTTCCTTCGCCTTGCTCGTCGCACGCAGTTCCTGTGCTTTCTTGTCCAGTTTTCTTCTGGTTATGTCCCTGCCCGGAGCATTGGAAAACTGGTCCTTGTCAGCAAGATTGGCACTGATGGGATCGGGAATATGGAACAGATCCTCCATACGAACAAGGAAGGAAGGATCCTTTTTTATAAAGGGGAGCACCTTTTCAAAGTTTTTTGCATTGACGACAATGCCCTTTGCACCGCAGTGCTCCAGAATGGAACATGCTTCCTTGGAGGAGAAGTCAGGAAGGATTGGTACCGCCACACATCCGATGGATGTGATGCCGAAGTAGGCCACTATCCACGTGGGGCAACTTTCCCCCAAGATGGCGATCTTATCCCCATGGACAAACCCGGCTTCAAGCAGGGTTACCGCAATGCTGTCCTTCATGCTCTTCATCTGGTTGTAGGTTATGAGACTCTCATCATCGCCATAGAGACGCAGGGCAACATGCTCGTCATAGCGCGAGGCAGCGCAATCGACAACGGCATTCATCGTGTACTCATTGACCGTCTTCATGGTGAGCCCATCGTCTCGCTTCAGCTTGCTGATGCGTTTGAGAGACCAAACATCCTTCTTGTTCTTTTTCTTGCCAATGTTCTTCTTGTCAGTTTTTTTCTTGCTCATGAATTCTCCTTATTCCCCCGTAGCATCGGCCTTTTTCACAGACAGTGAAGGGTCTCTTCATCTGGGATCTGGCTAGGTCAGTCAGAATGGCGGGCGTGTTATTGGTACCTGAGAGATGGATAAAATATACATGCTCTCCAGTAAATTCGCTTTCGTGCAGGAACTGCATGGCCTGGTCATTGGATAGGTGCCCATACAAGCCAAAAATTCTTTGTTTCAGGTAATAGGGATAGGGACCGCTATGAAGCATCTGCTCATCATAGTTAGCCTCTAAAAAGAGAATGTTGCTGCTTTTTGCCAGCAGCAACTGCTCATGCGTATAGCATCCTGTGTCCGTGAGAACCATCATAGTCGTATCCTCATAGGTGATACACCACCCCACAGAGCCACCACTGTCATGGCTGGTCTCAAAACACTGCAGGACAAAGGGTCCTACTGAAAACCCAACCAGTGGCTCTACCAAGGTTATGCACTCCTGTGGGATGGAGAGCTTGGAAAATACGACAGGCTCCTTTTCCACCATTGCAGAGTGCAGATATATGGGTACTCTCAGCTTTCGGGATATGACACCCAGACCCTTTGCATGGTCAGGATGAAGATGGGTTACGCAGACACCCGCAACTGAGGAGCTGTCGAGGCCCAGGGAAACCAGACGGCGCTGCAGCTCGACACCACTGAAGCCCTGGTCTACCAGAACAGAGGTGGTTCCATCAGAGAAGACATAGCTGTTTCCATTGGAGCCGCTGCCCAGAACTGCATAGCGTACCATCAGAGCGATCCCCATTCGACCAGCTTGTCGAGATCGAACCCTGCGTGTGCCTTTCCTTTGATGCGGAGGACGGGTGTCTTCAGAAGCTCCGGATGTTCCTTCAGTTCCTCCCTGATGGAGAACTCACGATATGGGTAGCCCTCTTTGGTGTAGTAGGCACAAGAGGTGTCCAGAAGGTCCTCATCAGCGATAGCTTGAAAAAGGGAGTTCCACTCCCCATCAGAGAGGGATCGTTCAGCAAGATTGACAAACTGGAAAGGCAATGAACGCTCCTTGCATGCACGCAAGGCCTTTGCCGTCTCTTTGCATTTTTTTGTGCCAATGATCTGAAGCATAAAAACCCCTATGTCTGGTATACGACCGAAGTGTATATGACACAGGGGAAATAAGCAAGATTTCTGACATAGCTGACGCTAACTGTCGAATAAAATATTCTGCTAGTAAATCTTGACTAGAAGGCTCAACTGGCAAATAGCTGCGCTATTTCCTGTTCGTAGAGCTTGTTGATCTCAAAGCGCTTGAGTTCCTGCTTAGCACTCAGCTCCACCCCGATCTCAAAGGACTTGTTGATAAGGATGATCCTACTGATATGTTCGTAGCTCTTAAAGCCATGCTTCACACTAATGATGTCATTGATGGAGGCTTCAACCAAAGCCTTGACCTCCTTCATGCTGGCAAGCTTGTCAGAAAGATACGGTATCTGCTCTCTGGTAAGATACTCCTCAACGTTCTTCCTGTTCAGCACCACCAAGGCTCCGAGGTACTTCTTGTCCTGACCCAGCACCACTGCACTCTCGACGAACTCGCTTTCACAAATCTTGGCTTCAATGGGGACCGGCTCAAGGTTCTCACCACCTGAAAGGACGATGGTGTCCTTGGCTCGTCCTGCAAGGGCAAACTCACCATGGTGGGTCCAGACACCCAAATCTCCGGTATTGAGCCATCCGTCGGCAGAAAGGACAGCCTTGGTCAATTCAGGCCTCTTGTAGTAGCCCTTCATCACCTGAGGGCCACGTACCATGACAACACCCTTTGTTCCGGGAGCAGCTGCGCGTCCCTGCTCATCAACAATTTTCACCTCTGTACCGATAAGGGGACTGACTGTGCGCTTGATGCCGTGGTTCAGGTTTCTGATCGCAACGACGGGAGCGCTTTCAGTGAGGCCATAGCCATCAAGGAGCTTGATGCCGATGGACGAGAAGAACATGTCGACGCTTTCGCTGAGGGAGCCTCCCCCACTGACACCTGCGATAAAGTTCTTGCCCAGTTTCTGCTTCACCTTGCCGTACACCAGGTGATCACCTGCCTTGTAGAGGGGAAAGAGCAGGACTGTAGGGAGGAATGACCGCAACACATCAAAGAAACGGCTGCGCTTCTTGAAGGTGGCCACTTCGCCTACCAAGAGATCTTTATTATGATTATAGTGATTGGCTACAGAGACGAAGAACTTGAAGAGGGCTTTTGAAACAGGGCTTTTTGCCTTCATGCTGTTGAATACGCCACTTTTCACCGCTTCCCAGATCCTGGGAACCGATCCCATCCAGTGAGGGTTCACCAATGCAAGGTCTGCGATAAGGATTGAACCCAAGGGTTTTGAGTAAGCGATGGTCGAAGCCTGGCTGATGACGACATACTGCAGGATCCTTTCAAAGGAGTGCCATACAGGAAGGACACTCAGCCACTTCTGGCCGGGGGCAAGGGCTGTGATGACCTTGGGCAAGGCCTCCAGCTGGTAGGCAAAGTTAGCGTGGGAGAGTACGACTCCTTTAGGTTCACCGGTTGTACCGCTGGTGAAGATGATGGTCGCCGTCTCGTCCGCCTTCCCTTTCTGCCTCTCCTCCTCGATGCTCTTGGCAACAGAGGGGTCGTTCAACAGGCTCTTGCCTTCGTTGAGAAGGTCTTCGATAAGCAGGACCTCCACATCTTCGGGAACGGTCGTATGTTTCAGGCTTTCAGCGGTAAACTCCTTGTCCATGACGACAAAATGCTTGAGGGCTGGAAGTTTTTCCTTGAGGTTGAGAACCTTGCGAAGCTGTACGGCATTTTCCACAAAGCAGAAGGAAGCTTCAGTGATGCCGAGTATGAAGCTGATCTCATACGGCATGGCATCGCGCCCACGGGGCACATCAGACGCACCTAAGGTCAGGATAGCCATGTCACTGAGAAGCCATTCACTGCGGTTGTCACTGATAAGGCCTACGTTATCACCCCTCTTCATCCCACGGGAAGCGAGAGAGGCGGACAGTGCATTGACATCACTATGGAGCTGGGAATACGAGACACTTTGAAACACGCCACTTTTGTCCTTGCTCATCTGGACGGGGTAGGCAGGATAGGTCTTGACAATGTGTGAAAATATCTGCGGTATGGTTTTGTACATATAGTTCCTCCAAGGAAAGCCGATACCTTATAATTAACACTTTTTCAATTTTTGTCAATCTGTCAGAATAGCAATTCAGAGCATTTTGGTATTTTTCACTAAAAACCTTGGACATATATAATAATCAGAGGCCTCATAGCAAAGAAAGAGAGCGAAAACGGATGCTAAGAAACAGCATCAGGCACGTCCTTATGCTGTTTCTTTGCAGATGCACAGAGCAAAACCGCAAAAACCTACCCTAATCGCCCATTCTTGACTAGAGAGAGGCAAAAAACCATAATGAACGGATACTTTTCGAAGGAGCATTTCCTATGAACGAACGGATTTCCGCGTTGCTCAAGAGAGAGCCAAGCCCAGAGCTAGTCACCGCTGAAGGCTGGGTACGGACCAAACGTGACAGCAAGAGCGTATGTTTCCTTGAGGTGAACGACGGCTCATGCCTCAAAGGCCTGCAAATTGTCATTGACAAGGAGCAGTTTGCCAATGACAGCCTGCTCGACTCACTCTCCACCGGCTCTTCAGTCATCTGCAAGGGCCCCATTGTTGAGAGTGCAGGGGGATCCCAACGTGTCGAGATGGCCAGCCTTGGCATCACCCTCGTAGGGGATTGCCCTGCAGACAGCTACCCCTTGCAGAAGAAACGGCACACTATCGAATACCTCAGGGAGATCGCGCACCTCAGGCCCAGAACCAATATGTTCGGATCTGTGACGCGCGTCAGGAACACCCTCTCCTATGCTGTGCACCAGTACTTCCAGGAGAACGGCTTTGTCTATGTGAACACCCCCATCATCAGCAGCAGCGATGCCGAAGGAGCTGGCCAGCAGTTTTTGGTCACCACACTCGATCCCAAAAACCCGCCTCTTACCCAAGAGGGAGATGTAGATTTTTCCAAGGACTTCTTTGGCAAGAAATCATTCCTGACCGTCAGTGGCCAGCTTGAAGGCGAGACCTATGCGATGGCTATGAAAAACATCTACACCTTCGGGCCTACTTTCAGGGCTGAAAACTCCAATACCAAGCGTCACCTTTCTGAATTCTGGATGGTGGAGCCTGAAATGGCATTCTGTGACATTGAAGGGAACATGGAGATCGCCGAGGACTTCCTGAAGTACCTGTTCAAGGCTGTGCTTGAGAACTGCCAAGAGGATATGGCCTTCTTCTCACAGTTTGTGGAGAAGGGAATGCAAGAGACCCTCAAGCATATTGTAGAGACTCCCTTTGTACGGCTGACCTACACCGATGCAGTCAGGGAACTGGAGAAACATGCATCGAAGTTCTCCTTCCCTGTAGCATGGGGAAATGATCTGCAAAGCGAACACGAGAAGTTCCTCACCGAGGTTGTATTCAAGAGCCCTGTCATCGTCACCGACTATCCCAAGGACATTAAGGCCTTCTACATGAAGCTCAATGCAGATACCAGGACAGTCCGTGGCATGGATGTGCTCGTCCCCCGTCTTGGTGAGATCATCGGAGGCTCTGAACGTGAGGCTAACCTTGACACCCTTACCCAGCGCATGCTGGAGATGAAGCTCAAGCCAGAGGACTACTGGTGGTACCTGGACCTCAGAAGGTTCGGTTCTGTGCCCCATGCTGGCTTCGGAATGGGCTTTGAAAGGGTTGTACAGTATGTGACCGGCATGGCCAACATCCGTGATGTCATCCCCTTCCCCAGGGCTCCAAGGCTCTCAGACTTCTAGGTCTGGATGCGAAAGTACCGGGCAACTGTGCTGGCAATACCAATATGCAGAGATGGCGGCTACAAGGCCGCCATCTCCATTATGCAAATGCCTGGTTAGGATTTACAGCATGCATTTGCATCTTTTCAGCAGGATACATCACATTATTGGAGATCATGGTCAGCATAATCATCCTTATCAAAGGCTCACCAGGCTTCCTGACCAAGGAGATGGTATTGTAGCCTACACCAATGGCTTCACCGGCAACACCTCGCTGCCGAATCTGTTTGGATCTGAAAGTGACTACAGAAATATGTCCGAACGTACGGTACGACTCGCCCCTTACTGCCACCCCATAGCAATTCGCAACCCCTAAGGAGTCAGTTCCCTCAGCATTGCCCATACCACCAGCTGGCTGGTGGTATGCATCCCTGTCTTGAGAAAGAGGTTCTTCTTGTGCGCATAGACTGTCGATAGCTTGATGCCCATCTTTGAAGCTATCGCCTTGTTCTCCTCACCACTGAGAATGAGGGCTACGACCTGTCTCTCCCTAAGGGTGAGCGTGCAAGGGGGTTCCTCTTTGCACTGGGTATGGGTTCTTGTCAGCATGCTCTTCAGCTCATCGCCAAGGCTCTTCCCATCGATATCCTCATCCACCACCTTGCAGGTAGGGCTGTCCATCATCCTCAGTACGGAATACTGTGAGGAAGGAGAGAATACCAGCAGGGGGATATCACTATAGGGGAGCATCACCCTCTTGAGTTTCAACAGTGAGGGAAGATCCCCTGTCCTGCCCATCAGGACATGGCAATCCTGAATCCGATTTGCTTTGGCCAGCGGAAAGGCATCAGCTCGAATCCAAGGCAACGCTTCTGTCTTGGAAATAAGGAAGGTTCTCTCTTCTTCGGTTCTGTATAGTAGTATGGCTTTTTTACGCATTACCCCAAAAGAAGCGGAAGTGCTGCTATTGCTTCACCGTCAGCTTATGCAACATGGTGTTAAGGGCATCAGAGAAAGCCTTTGTCTCTTTTGGACCCATGGGTTTGTGTTTTTCACTGAAGATGCCCATATCACGAAACTCCTTCATGGCGTTCCTGATGGAGAGCCTCTGGGCCATACTCTCCTTGGTAAAGATCCCACCCCTGTCATCAATGGTGGGGATATCCTTCTCCACCAGGCGAGCCGCTAGAGGGATATCATGGGTTACGGCAAGGCAGGGAAGCTTGGCATTTTCTACTATCCAGGTATCTGCGCTGTCCATATCAGCCTCAACCACAATGTTCTCTATCTTGCTGGTGACAGAGCGCAGATCCTCCACCCCCTGTTTCTCAGCTTCCTTGCGTAGCTTGGCGGTATGCTGCTCATAGGCAGTCTGCACATCCTTCAAGGGTCGGTCAGCGACAAAGAAGGCTGCGTAGTCATTTTTGACAATGCAACGCAACAAGATGGTACGGAGGTTCCTGGGACACGAATCAGCATCGATATAGAGGGTAAACATACCCTACACTACTATGAATTCGAGAGTCTTGTCACCCATACCACTACAGATGGTAACCCTAGCCTTGCCTTTTTCCCCTATGGTACGCACATAGACCACAGCTGTGCCACCTTCACATACCGATAAGGGGGGAGACACAAGCCTGAGGGGGCCCTCAACCTGTACGCTGAAAGGCTCGTGGGCATAGGGCAGGGGAAGGGTCATCCCCTGCTTGTGCACAGATACATTGAGCGATATCATCGAATAGCTGTCCCCCAACACTATCGTGTTCGTACGGGTAGAGACTTCCAGATAAGGTCGCTTGTCCTGCCCATAGGTTTCACGGCACACGACCTTCTCACCCAGCAGGCCCTCAAAACGCCACAACGAGGCCTCATCACCCCAGTTACCCACATACCTGGTGAACAGTGAGACAGCATCGTCATAGGTGAGCCGATAACGCACAAGGAACCAACCCATGCGCACCTTGTCCAGGGGAGCAAGGGCTCCCGCCTGAGAGCCGACCTTGGCAAGCAACCTCCTGAGGCGGTTTCTATCTCCTTTGGTCAGATAGGTCTCCTTATCGAGGCGCTTCCCTATCAGGTCGGTGAGCAACACCGGAGGATGGGGAAGGTGGGGGAAGGTTTTCCTGTCCGGATAGAAGGTACCGACCTCCTCGTCTTGGAAGAAAACACGAACAGCATCACAGTTGGTAGCGACAAGCAAGGCCCCTATGCTGGCGTTGGGAAAATCCCCATTGTCAGGGGCGGAAGAGAGGACCATCAGCGGTTCTCTCTCCTTCTGGCTCATGTAGGCATAGGCGGCAAACTTGGGGGCCCTACCCTGGTCACACACCCCATGGTAACAGACCTGGTCGCCACTACCGAAGTTGCTGTGCGTATTGTAGTCATTCATGCACCAGCCTATGGCCCCGCTTATTCCCTCAGAGCCAAACATCGCATCAAGGCTTCGATAATGCCTCAGGGCATGCTCCTTTCGCTGGATGGGATTGTCATAGCGCTTGGTGGGAAACATGTGACCGCAGAACTCTGTGACCAAATACGGGTTCTCTCTGTTGCATACAGTGTGTTTCCTGGCCAGTCCTGCGTTGGTTCCGTTATGGGAAAAATCGTTGTAGGTGTAGACATCCTCGAGGAAAGAACTCCTTGAAAAGTTTCGCACGCCACCTGTCTGCCTGTGTGGGTCAAGCTTCCTCGCAAGGGCATTGGTGGCGGTATAGAGCTCGTCATCATCAGCAGACTCATTGATGCGTATCCCCCACAAGATGATGGAAGGGTGGTTGAAGTCACGTACGATCATACCCTCAACATTCTCCAGGCAAAGCTTGCGCCACCTTTCTCCCTCAGAAACATGCTGCCATCCCGGGATCTCCTCCATAACCAGCAGTCCCAACTCATCACAGGCATCCAGAAAGGATGGGTGCTGGGGGTAGTGGCTGGTGCGCACCAGGTCAACGCCAAGCTCCTTGAGTCTGATCGCATCCTCTCTCTGACCGCTTTCTGGCATCGCATAGCCGACATAGGGGTAGCTCTGGTGACGGTTGAGCCCGATGAGCTTGCGCTTCTTGCCATTGAGGAAGAACCCGTCCTTGGTGAAATGGGCACGTCGTGATCCAAAGCGCACCTGCTTTGCCTCCCCATTCTCCAAGGTGATGGCGAAGGTATAGAGCTTGGGGTTTTCAGGTGACCAGCTTTGTAGTGACAGGGAGGAAAATGCTCCATCAAACTCATCATGAAGAAGCAGGTCATCTACGCGGGCAAGCTCATTTTCCCCATCCAGGATCCTGGCGGTATAGGTAAAGCCGCTTCCTGAAAGTGTTTTGCATCGGAAGCGAACCTCATCCGGATCATGGCTTTCCACACATAGGGAGAGAAGACATTGCTCGTGGTACAATACCAGGGTTGCCTCGCGATAGATTCCTCCGTAGGTAAGGTAGTCTATGCTGCCTCCAAAGGGAGGGATGGCCTTGTCTTCGCTACTGTCAACGACTACGGTTACCTGCACGCTGCTCTTACTACCCAGAGGCACTTCAAAGGGCAGGTATCCGCCTTTGTGGGTGTAGAGCAGGCTTCCGTCACCATAGATCATTGCCTGGGAGGCAATGCCCTCAAAGCGCAAAGAGGTCGAACACCCTTCGGGAATTTCGACAGAGAGGTGCTTGCGATAGGTGCTGACAAAGCAAAAGGTCTCCTCATCAAAATAGTGGCGATCGAGCAGGATGTTTGCATGTGGCAGGTCCACAGCCTCCCAATGTGAGTCATCAAAATGCTTGTGACAATACTGCTTGTTGTAATCCGGCATGTACAGCCACCCATCATTGACAGCAATGGTCCTTACCATACAACTCCCCCCCACATAGGGTATACCAGATAGGGAGTCAGGTTGCAACAAAAAGAAGCTAACCTGTTGCAAAACAGATATTTCGTCTACTTTACCCTTGCAAAAATCCGTTATAGCTTGAAAAGAACGCCATTTTTGTTCTATGGTTGTGGAGAACACAGAATCAGAACCATAAGGAGCCATCATGGACATATCACCCCTTCAGCGTTTGCGCTATACGTATCAGCCGAAACTTCCCGCCATCCTCACCGAGGACATCAGGAACATCCTGCCGGTAGTAGGGATGGAGACATCACCTGCCCAGGACAAAGAGGCCATCAAGACCCTCTTCCCCCACACATGCGGCCTTCCGTCCGTCTCTTTTGCAAAGGGCGAGAACAAGGCTATCACGGCAAAACGCAATGTCGGAGTTATCCTCAGTGGTGGGCAAGCCCCAGGCGGACATAACGTCATCAGCGGCCTGTTTGATGCGATGAAGGCAGCTAACCCGGAAAACGAACTGTTCGGATTCAAGGGAGGCCCCAGCGGCATCCTTGAAGACTCCTATACCCAGATAACTGAGGAGTTCCTCGCACCCTTCCGCAACACCGGAGGCTTTGACATCATCGGAAGCGGCAGAACCAAGCTTGAGACCTCAGAGCAGTTTGAAATATGCGCAAAGGTATGCAAGAAGCATGAGATACGAGCCCTTGTCATCATCGGAGGGGACGACTCCAACACCAATGCAGCTGTCCTTGCAGAGTACTTCAAGGAGAAGGGACACGATATCCAGGTCATAGGATGTCCAAAGACCATTGATGGAGACCTGAAGAACGATTCAATCGAGATATCCTTCGGCTTCGATACAGCAACCAAGACCTACAGCGAACTGATCGGCAACATCGAACGTGATGCCAACAGTGCCAAGAAATACTGGCATTTCATCAAGCTCATGGGCCGAAGTGCAAGCCATATCGCCTTGGAGTGTGCCTTGGAGACCCAACCGAACATCTGCCTTATCAGCGAAGAGGTTGAGGCGAACAAGCAGTCATTGACCAGCATCGTGGATCATATCGCCAAGGCTGTTGCAGCAAGGGCTGAGGACAACAACAACTTTGGTGTTGTCCTGATTCCTGAAGGGCTTGTGGAGTTCATCCCTGAGATAAAGTACCTTATCGAGGAGATCAACAACCTGCTGGCCAAGGAAATCGTTGCCTTCTCTGCCTGTAACGACAGTTCAGAGCGTGTTGCCTTTGTTTCAGAGCGGCTTTCCCAAGCAAGCCGCAATGTATTCTCCATCCTGCCCAAGGACATTCAGAAGCAGCTTCTGATGGACAGAGACCCACACGGCAACGTGCAGGTCTCCAGAATTGAGACTGACAAGCTGCTTGCCTCCATGGTTGGGGCCCAACTCAAGAAAATGAAGAGTGAAGGGGCCTACACAGGTTCGTTCAGCACCATGACACACTTCTTCGGATATGAGGGCAGATGTGCATTCCCCACCAATTTTGATGCAGACTACTGCTACAGCCTCGGCTATAACGCATTCATGCTCATTGGAGGGGACTTGACCGGATACATCTCATCGGTAACAAACCTCTCAAAACCCGCAACTGAATGGAATGCAGGCGGGATCCCCATCACCATGATGATGAACCTCGAGCAACGCCACGGTTCGATGAAGCCTGTCATAAAGAAGGCCCTGGTCGAACTTGAGGGAGAGCCTTTCAAGTACTTTGCCGCACATCGTGACAAGTGGGCACGACAGACATGCTTTGTGTATCCGGGGGCAGTGCAGTACTTCGGGCCTGCTGAAGTCTGTGACCAGACAACCCGCACCCTCGCTCTCGAGCAGGCCAAATAACCAAAAGGCTTGCAAGGTACAGAACAGTATCAGACGCAGCAGGATACAATAGTCTTGGTTTTCCAGGAGAGGGCTATCGCACAAGCGGTAGCCCTCTCCATCTCATCTCAACGACAAGATACCGTAAGGGAAAACCGTCCACACCGATGGGCGATGAGATTTGCTGGAGAATATGGGCATATGCCCAGACTGACAAAGCCAGTAAGAGAACTCTCTCTTTTGGCGGCACATCTCAATGCAAGAAACACATTTCCCATTCAAAATAGCAAAAATAGGCCTTTCCACTAGCATTGGAAAATGGTTTTACCAATACCCACTTCCTATGTATTGTCCTTACTTTTGGTATGATATATTCCTTAATAAGTCCAATCACCTGTCATATGCAATCAACAGATATAATGGATTTAACTTATTACATATTATGAATTTGTTAGTTGCTTTATTAATATTTAATTTTTATTATATAAAACTATCACCATAGTATTGACATAAGAGGTGCATAAACCTTATTATAATAGTGTACTAAAGAATCAGAGAATCTTCAGTACAGATCCAGGGGCATTGCTCCTAAAGGAGTTTACATATGAAAAAGACATATATCACAATACTACTGGTCCTGGTATCTGTAGCCGCCCCCATATTTGCAGTGACCGATTCATTCGATGTCACCACTACGGTAGCTGATATTGGGAAAATCAAGGTGACCGAGGCTTCTGTAGGGGCTGCACCTCATACCGAGTCAGCATTTGATGCCCTTGATGCATATGGCGACCTTGCCATATCAAGCAGTGGCGCACAGACCTTTACGGCGTATATGAGCACCATCTCAAATAGCCGGACAGGATATGAGGTGACTATGGGTGCGACACCCATGAAGAGTACCGTATCTTCTGTTGATTCCTACATCAACTACACTGTCACGGCCAATTCTGTGGGACTGACCACCACAGGTTCAACTCCAGTTTCTGCAGTTACAGTATTGGATGTTGCCTCCCTGACAGCTATTGAGGCACAATCTCATGCAATCTCCCTATTGGTCGATGCAACCACCTTTGATGCAGCAGTGTCAGGATCATATCTGGGAACGGTAACCTTCACTTTTGCAGCAACCTAATGAAAAAGAGTACCCTTTATAGCGATTGTGTATCTTTTTACAACGGCCTCCAGTTTGGAGGCCGTTGTTCTTGATCAGTGAGCTTGGGGCAAAAAGAGGTATAGGAGGCGCATTACTGGCGGCTGGAAAGGATTTTTGCAAGTACTGGCCCTGCTGTCTCCAAAGTCCAATTCAATGCCTTTTCTACAATCTTTTCTGCTAGCAACGTATTCCCACTTTCGCATGCCGCCAATAGTTCCTTGTGCAACCCATACGACACTTGTATGGAGTTTTCATACGTGTAGGCATAGCGAAGATAGCGTTCTGCCTTTTCACGGTATGTGAGTATCTCTTCAATAAAACTCTCAGAAGATCCCAGACGATAGATCAGCATTCGAAACTTCCATTCCTCAGAAAGGTATGTAGCAAGGGTCTCCCTGTCGGCTATTGATGCCAAGTCATCATACTTTATGCGCAACTCTTCAAGCTTTTCAAACGATAGCAACTTGACCGAACGTAGGACAGCAAGCTTTTCTATTCCTTTCCTGACCGCATAGATCTCTTCAAACTCCTCGATGGACAACTCTGACACTTTAGCCCCATGATTCGGAATCAGTTCCACCAGCCTTTCCCTGCTCAAGGTTCTGAGGGCTTCACGAACCGGCGTCTGAGATACGGACAATTGCATTGAGACCTCATCCTGTCTCAACCAACTTCCCGGAGCCAGAACATCGGAAAGGATTGCATGACGCAAAATCAGGTACACCCGAGAGCTTGTGGAAACTTTTTTATCCTCAAAGACTTTCGATGGCAGAGGAAGCAAGGGCAGAGATGCCCCTTGCACCCATTGCCTCCCCCTTTTTGATTTACCTGACATTTCTTGTTTCACTACCCTTCCTTCTGTACATATCCCAACAAAGACGGTCGACAGCAATCTAGAGTCAGCCCTGGACTGGCCAGGATCGAATTGCCGTGAAAAAGCTTCTTTACCTGGGCAATTGTCACTTCACTGTCGGCGGGATCTGAGAGGTGGGTGACTATCAGATGCTTCACAGCAGCTTTTTCTGCAAGGCAAGCACAAACAGCGGCGGTCATGTGCCCATGTTCTTCCAAGTGACGGCCTTCATCATCAGGATAGGTGGCCTCTGCTACAAGAATATCACAATCTGCGCAAAGTTTCTGCAGTTCTTCGGTATATGATCCATCAGCGGTTACCACTACATTGAAATCCACAGATTTTACAGCCATAGTCTCAACAGGATGATGCATCAGTGCAGTTTCGAACGTAAAAGCCTCTGCAACAGTAAAGGATCCACCGGGGATCACTGGTGTGAAAGAGAAGGCCGTTGCTATTGGCCTCTTGAGTGTCGGCAAGGAAGGTATACCAAACAGGTCATCATATGAGGTGATCATCTCCGACAACGATGGGGGGCCGAACAGGGGAATGGGTTTTTGGAGGGAGGGAAACAAGATCTTATACGCCAGGGCCATCAGATCCAAACAATGATCGGCGTGCCTGTGACTGATGATGACCCCGATAAGATTCCGCACCTCTTGTTCAGTAAGATTTACCAGGACCCCCGGACCACAATCAATGAGGATGGTGCCCTCTGAGGTTGTAAGGAGAGTACCAGAAGCAGGATTCCCGTAGGTGGGGGACCCAGCCCTGCACCCAACTATTCGTAAGGTCTCTTTCATCTTCCAACCACCGACAAAGTTGTATTTTTTCTGAAGTTCACAAGGACGGAGCTTCCTATTGGCAACTCTTCCACAGTTCTCACTGGGAGAACCTCTCCTGTCTTGGTCTTTACCCTTAGATGATACACACCCCCATTGTATTCGCTGAATTGAATTGTCCCCTCGAGTCCTCCTGGGCCTATCTCGAAATTCTCCTTGCGTAAAGCCAAAGAGATATTCTCGCCTTGGGTGACTGCCTTGTTGATCAAGCATTCCAAAGAACCACCTAACAACACTTTCTGCGACCCGATAGCAACTGCGTGTGTGGTTATGGCATTACTCAAGAACTCTGCTACAAACGCATTTGCAGGATGCTGCCACAAATCATCTGGAGTCCCAATCTGCTCTACCTTCCCATTCCGAAGGACAACTACCCTATCAGCTATGGCAAGGGCCTCCGACTGGTCATGCGTCACAAAGAGAGTGGTTACCCCACTGGCGCGCAACAACTCCTCAAGGTCTGCCCGGATTGCAATCCTAAGCTGCGGATCCAAAGCCGCCAAGGGTTCATCCAGCAGCAGTACACGAGGACGTACAGCAAGAGCCCTAGCAATGGCCACACGCTGTCTCTGTCCTCCAGACAGGGCCTTGACAGACCGTTTTGCCAGCTCTTCAATACGACAGAGCTTGAGCATTTCTGCTACCTGCTGCTCCCTTTCTGCTTTAGGGACCTTTTGCATCTTCAGGCCAAACCCAACATTCTCTGCAATGTTGAGATGCTCAAATAAGGCGTAACTCTGGGGAACCCATCCTATTCCACGTTTCTCTGGGGGAAGTGCCAGGGCATCTTCACCGTCGATGATAAGCTTGCCTTGACTTGGTATGATAAGACCAGCGGCTATTCTCAATAGTGTAGATTTCCCACACCCTGAAGGGCCAACCAATACAACGATCTCCCCAGGGTTCACCTCTACGTGCACATCATCCAACGCTGGCTGTTTTGCATCGGGATAGGTGAACTGAATCCGATCATATTGCAATGAAGCGGCCTTGACTAAAGCACTCATACGTTTCCTACCTTTGCACCACCAAGGCGCTCGAGAAGTATTGCAGCTGGTACGACGAAGCAGAGAAAACACAGGGTAATAGCAGCCGCTACTTCTATTCTACCTGTGATATATGCCGAGTAGAGTTCGACAGGCAAAGGTTTATTCTGGGGATTGAACAAAAAGAAAGAGACATTAAACTCACCCATTGAAAGAGTAACCACCATAATTGTGGCAGCTAACAAGGAAGTCTTCACCTTAGGAAGAATGACATGAAAGACCCTACGTGGAAAGTTTGCGCCCAAGGTGGCGGCAACCCACTCAACATCCCTGACAGAAGTATCGGAAAGCTGTGGAGTGAGGGAACTTATGAAATAAGGAAGGGTATAGAGCAAATGGCCAATTACTAACAGGTAGCCATTTTTCCTCAGGTAAGGATAGGTAATGATCAGTGCAAGCCCCATGGCAATTCCGGGGACCGCAATGGGGACATTTGTTAACGAGAAGAGAAAATCCCGACCTGGAAACTTATGGCGGGAGAGTACCCAGGACGTAGGAATCCCTATGATGAAATTCAGAATCAGGACAAGAGATGCAAGCCTGATGCTGAAAAATGCATAGGGACTGATAGTGGTCCACCCCTCTGCCAACCACTTCAGGGTAAACCCACCGGCCCATGGGCCTTGCTGCCACACCTCAGTTGTTGCAACAGCGAACACCAGAAAAAGAGGTGCTATACAAATTGTTGCAGAAGCCCATGCAAAGATTCTCCCTACATTACGAATCTGATCCTTGGGCTGTCTTATCTGTTCTTTCATGCTTATGCTCCTTCGCCTCTGGAGGATTTGTCGAGATTTGCAATGCGCGTTATCCCAAATAGCATCATGGTTGTAATGAGTACCAAGATAATGCTCATCGCCCCTGCAAGTTTTGGTTGAAAGTTTTCCGTAAAGGCAGTTGCTATCTCAAGCGGGACCACTCGGTACCCCCTACTTAGGGTAGCGGCTGTTCCGAATGCGCCAAAACCAGTAGCCATACTCAAACTCGCGGCACTGATTATTGAGGGCTTTAAGGTAGGGAGTATCACATGGATATAGGTCTGTAGGGTGGAAGCCCCAAGAGTTCTTGAGGAATCCAAAACATCTTGAGAGATGTTGGAGATTGCACCTCGAATAGTCAGCACTACCCGCGGGATCTGAAAATAGACATATCCTAGGAGCATGCCATAAAAAGTATAGGCAAACGCAAGACGCCTGGTTCCAGTGAGTATTTCAATCAGCTTGGGAACAACCCCAGTGAACCCAAACGTAATGATGACAAAAAAGCCTATGACAATCCCTGGCAAACTCAAGGGTATGGTTAAGGCTATGGCCAGAAGCTTCCGGTCCCTTCCCGTCGCACCCTCGATATAGATTCCGGCAGGAATGCAAATGAGAAGTGCAACGAGAGTAGATAAGAGGGAGAGAAGGAAAGTATTCCAAAATGAAACAAGATACTGCTTGCTGACCAAGACCTCCTTGTAAAGCGATACGGTAAAGCCCCCTTGCTCACTCACAAGACTTTGCAAACCTAGAGACAGCAACGGCCATCCTAAGAATCCAGCCAGCAAGACAGGGAAAATTAAAGCAAGCAAGGCCACCCTGATCCTTTTCCAAGTATGTGTTTCCATTGTTACCCCTCCCTTCCCTCAAACTTTAGCGAACTTCGGAGCGCCAACGTTCGGAGGCAACGTCCTGTACCTCACGCATCTTGATGAAATCTGGATACAATACGCGCTTGTAGTCGCTGTCCGGAAGCATTCGGGCTGAAATTTCAGCATCGATGGCAATGTTACGAACCGGGCGCAAATAACTTTCAGTAAATAATTTCTGGCCTTCGTCGGAAAGGGTAAAATCCAACAATGCTTTGCCATTTTCTGCATTCGGGGCACCTTTAACCAGTGAAATCACATAAGGGATTGAAATCGAGCCTTCCTCAGGAATAACAATCTCAACAGGGGCATTGTCAATGTACTTCAGTTTGTATCCGTTGAAATCAGCATCGATCAGAATGGGAATCTCACCCTGCTGAACCATAGCTGTCGCGGTTTGGGCAGGAAGGATAAGCCCATTTTCCTTGAGTTTCCTAAAGTACGCCACACCCGGATCCCAATTTTCCAAAGTGCCACCCATAGCCAGATTACCAGCTGTGTATACTGAGTAGCCGACTGCAGCTTGTGTGGGATCAAGAAACCCCACTTTCCCAGCATATTTCGCATCAAGTAAGTCTTCCCAACTTGTTGGTATGGGAATTCCCTTCATTTCTGCGGTATTGACGATAAAAGCGATGGAACCTTGGTGGATGGTAAACCATCGCCCATCTGCATCTTTGAGGTTTGAGGGTATTTCATTGAAATTGATTGGCTTGTAGCCTTCCAGAAGACCCTTTTTTGCTGCTTCAATCCCAAATACAATTCCAAAATACGCTGTATCGGCTGAGGGAACCTTTGCCTCAGCTTCAAGGGCTGCCATTGTCTGCCCTGAGTTCTTTGGGTCCGATGGAGCTGTAATGCCTGTCTTTTCTGTGAAGGCCTTTAATACAGCACCCCAGTTTGCCCATTGGTTGGGGGTGTTATATGAGACAACCATGCCTTTCCCCGCGTCAGCTTGTGACTCAGTCTTTCCTGTAGCCCAAAGGGGCATCACCATGATCAAGACTAGAGCCAAGACCCACAAGTTCCTTTTTTTCATAATTTTCTCCTTTTTTTTCATGTGAAACCAACAGTTCTACTTTGGGATTTTGAGAATGGAAACAACATTAAGAATATTTTCTTATTAATCATTATATATTCTAATTTTTAAAATTGTCAAAGAAATTATTGTATTGATTACAAATTTGTTGTTTGAGACGTACCTTGCACGACAAATAAGACTATCTGTCAAAAAAAATTCTTGGAGTAAACTGACAGAGGCGGAATAATTGAAAGGGTAACAAAAAGGCCTATCCCAAAATGCAGGCACGCCCAGCAAGTAGGGCAGACTCAATCATGCACCTCTCAGCGTCCCTGAATTTTGGCCTGTGCTCATTTTTTCGAATGCCTGTCGTTTCTCGATCAGGCTGGCAACAAGGTTTGTTGCAACATCGGTCCCCTGTCCTCTGGGGTACCGGCCCTGATCCCCATCTCTTTTGAACGCTTCCATCGGGGAGGAGGATGCTCGGCAACCGGCAGCAAGGGCCTTATGAGCCTCATGGAACCTGTTTTGGAAAGCTGTCCTGCTGAAGCAATTTCCTGAACAGATTCATATGCATGCCCGCTTCACGCCTTCTTTTCCTGTCTGCATCACCAAAAGATGCCCTGCAATATGCATCTTCCGAAGCCAGAGAGGCCCTTGTGTGGTATACTGCGCCAAGGAGGATCATCAATGCATACCATCGATCTTAACGGGCAGTGGGCCCTCTCTCCAAAAGACAGCAAGGCCGTCGCACCCTATTGCAAATATTTCCTGACCAACGCATCTGTTCCCTGCACCCTTCCAGGTGAAATCCATTCGGCACTCCTTGAGCAGGAACTCATACCAGATCCCTATTGGAGCACCAATGAGCTTGATATCCAGTGGGTAGGCCAGCACGACTGGATCCTGAGCAAGAACTTTTCAATGACTGAAGAGCAACTGGCATACGGGAATGCCATCATAACCCTCACCATGGCAGACACCATCATTGATGTGAGGGTCAACGGAAAGAAGGCAGGATCGTGTAACAACCAGTTCCGCAGGTTCCGCTTCGACCTTACTCCCTTTCTGGTTGTCGGGGAAAATACCATCTCCTTGGAGTTTGCCAGTGCAGAGAAAGAGGCCATACGCGAAGCGGCGAAGCTATCCTATCCCATCCCCTACTCTGTCTATCCGGTATCGGCAAAGCACCGCAACCTTATCCGAAAGACCCAGTGCCATAGCGGTTGGGACTGGGGTCCCTGCATCATGAGCTTTGGCGTGTACGAGCCCATAGTGTTCCAGCTTGTCGATGAAGGCATCATCGAATCTGTGGTGACCGACACCAAGAAGCTTGAGGGAGGAGCCTGGGAAGCACGCATACACGTGGTGTTCAACTCCTCCAAGAACCAGAAGCTCACAAGCGTTGCCACCTTGGGGAAGTCCCGTCAGAAAGGTGATGTCGATCTCAAGGCCGGACTCAACAAGCTTACCTTCACCCTCGTGTGTAAAGACGTGGAGGTATGGTGGCCGGCTGGAGAGGGCAAACAAGCCCTCTATACCCTGGACCTATCCATCGGGGAGCAGGGTTTGAGCAAACGGATCGGTTTCAGGACCATTGAGGTGAGGACCGATGAAGACAAGGATGGCAAGAGCATGACCTTCTCGGTAAATGGAAGGGATATCTTTGCCAAGGGAGCAAACTGGATCCCCGCCGATGCCCTTTTCTCCCGCATCTCTGAAGACCGTTACGAACAGCTGTTGCAGAATTGTGTCGATGCGAACATGAATATGTTGCGCATCTGGGGCGGCGGTCTCTATGAGATGGATAGCTTTTACGACCTATGCGACGAAAAGGGTCTGCTTCTCTGGCATGACTGCATGTTCAGCTGTTCGATGTATCCATCGAATCCAGAATTCCTTGCAAATGTGGAGGCGGAGCTCCGTTACCAGATACCACGCCTACGAGATCATGCAAGCATCGCCTTGTGGTGTGGAAACAATGAGGACCTGGGGGCCATTGGCTGGTATGAGGAATCGAAAAACAATCCTTGGAGGTATGTCATCGACTATGACCGCCTCAATGAAGGCACCGTCGGCAGGGTCATCCAGGAACTGGACCCCACCAGGCAGTGGTGGCCATCAAGCCCTTCAGCCGGTCCTGGAGACTACTCGGACAACTGGCATAATGATACCAAGGGTGATATGCACTTCTGGTCTGTCTGGCACGAGGGAAAGGGCTTCGAGGAGTATTATTCCATAAACCCGAGGTTTGTCAGCGAGTTCGGCTATCAGAGCTTCCCCTCCCTCTCCACCGTTGGGACCTATGCCCCACCTTCGGAGCATAACCTTACCAGTGAGGTGATGGAGCACCATCAGAAGAATGACAGGGGAAACTCCATCATCATCGAGAACTTCAGCCGGTACTTCCGCTTCCCTCAGGGCTTTGAGCAGATGCTCTACCTCTCCCAGGTGCAGCAGGCTATGGCTATGAAGACAGCCATAGAGTACTGGAGGACCTTGCGTCCCCACTGTATGGGAACGCTGTATTGGCAGCTCAATGACAACTGGCCGGTAGCTTCCTGGTCATCCATAGACTACACCGGCAAGTGGAAACTGCTGCACTACAGTGCGAGGCAGTTCTTCGCCCCCACACTTCCCATCGCCTACATGAAAGAAAAGGGGAAGGTCGAACTCTATGTGGTGCATGACAAGAGCACCCCTCTTGCACATGCAAAGGTCTCGGTGAAGGTCTATCGTTTCAACGGCGAAAAGGTCTCCAAGCAGAAGTATGTTTTGGATATCCCAAGCCAGAGCAGCACCCATGTCTGCACCATCGAGCTGGACAAGGCAAACATCGATCCCAGGCAGATGTTCCTCTCAGTCAAGCTGGAGACAGAAGATCTCTATATCGAGGATGTCATGCTGCTTGACCGCCCCAAGCGTTGCTTTATGCTTGATCCTTCACTTGATGTGCGGGTTGAGAAGGCTCAGGGGGGATTCTCTGTCACCCTCAGCAGCAAGGCTCCTGCCTTTGAGGTTGCCCTTGATGCAGGCTCATTGAAGGGTGTATTCAGTGACAACCTCTTCAATGTGCGCCCCACTGCCCAGAAGATGGTCATCTTCAAGACACAGGAGAAGATTACCCTCAAGACTTTCAAGGAGAGCCTTACGGTATTCGATCTCTATGGGAGCAGCAGGTAGCGGGGGATCGGAGAGAATGGGGGATGCTTGTCGGAGTGCTGTTTGAAGGAAGGACCTGCAGGCTCCATCAACACCCTCGGAATCATCAGTGACAACCAATCAGCAGTAAGATCGGAGCACACAAGGGGGACCATTGCTGGTCCCCCTTGTTAATTCATGCTAATACAGTCGCTTACTTGCTTGCTTTCCAAGTTTCCCAAGCCTTCTGCACAGCCTGTCCGACCTGGACAGGAGTCTTCTTCCCAAGACCGATTTCCTGAAGGCCTGTGTTGATGACATTGTAGACATCACCGGCGAGCACACCATCGATAACAGGAGTGATCGTGTTGTACTTCTCGTAATAGGCAGCTCTCTTGGCTACAAAAGGCTCAAGATTAGCTTCCTTTACGACCTTGGCCACGTCAACGTTGAGGTTGGAGGGGAAGGAAGCACCTGTGGAGAGACGGTATGTCTGCACATATTCGCCCTGCAGGAACTTGATGAGGCGCCATGCGGCCTCTTCTTTGGCTGAACCTGCGGGAATATTGGCACTCATGCCGAAACCGGTACCGACCACACCACTGTTGGAATTGCTGATGACCTCACCAGGGACTGCTGGCAGTACGATCAACTCAAAGTCATTTGCCTGAGATTCGCGATTGATGAGAGCTTGGCCGGTGGTGATGTCAGTCTGGAAAGCACCGGTTGACCAGTCACCGTCGATGTAGAAAGCAGCCTTGCCGGAAGCGAAGCGGCCGCGGCTTGAGCCGTAAGGGCTGGTGAGGCTGTTGCGCTTGATCATCTCAGAGGCATACATGTCTTCGATCAGCTTGAGGGAGCTGATGAACCATGCATCGGTAAAGTCAATCTCGCCAGCTTCCAGTCTTGGATACCAGTCTGTACCACCGAAGCGGCCGACAACCATTGAGAACAGACAGCTCTGCATGACCCAGGCGTCCATGTTGTCCATGGCGATCAGGTCGATGCCCTTTGCCTTCAGAGGAGCAACCATAGCCTTCATGTCCGCATAGCTCTTGGGCATTGCAAGACCATTCTCTCTGAGTACTTTGGTATTCACATAGAGCATGTGAGTGGTGGTGATACCGTTGGGAAGCTCTCCAAGATAGCCACCAAACTGTGGTGCCAGGGTTGCGGGGTTGTAGGACGTAACCAGACCGTCCTTCTCGAGGAAAGGCATGAGGTCCTTTACACTCTTGGTGGTGTGCAGGCTGGTGGAACGTCCGCTTGGCCACATGTAGAGGACATCAGGAAGCTGGCCGCTTGCGACATAGGCTTCTGTCTTCTGGTGGAAAGGCTCGTTGAACAGGTCTTCACGGACAACCTTGATATCAGGATTCTCTGCACTGAACTTGTCCCAGATCATTGCAACTTCATTCGCACTGTTCGGCTCAGACATGTCAATGTAGTTCAGAACAGTAAGTTCTACCTGCCCAGCAGCAGCCGAAGCCTCTTTGGTTCCCTGTGCAAAGGCCGATGAGACGACCAAAAGCAGAGCAAGGACCAAAATTGAAATTTTCTTCATACCAGTCATTGTTACCTCCTAATGACTTTTCGCAACCTTGTAAAAGCAATCGCTTTCTGTATTGTTTCTCCCTATTGCAGGGAAGAAACCTCCTAAATTCAATAGTTCATACTTTGTACAAACTAATAGTACCATGCTCAATACACCCTGTCAAACTTTTTTGCAACTATTTGGATGGAATGGCGACTATGCTGAATCAGCCTTTTACCGCACCTGCGGCAACACCCTTGGTGATCTCTTTCCTGAATCCCAGATAGAATGCCAGCATGGGGATAAGACCGATGACCAGTGCTGCAAACTGCTTGCCAAAGTCACTGGACAAGGCCCCTGCAAACTTCTGCACACCAACAGGAAGACTCTTGAGGGCATCGCTGCTGGTAAGGATGTTGATGAGCATAAACTCATTCCATGTCCCTGTCACCGTCAGGATTGCCAGGGTCACCCCTACAGGGAGGGCCATCGGAACTATGATGGATCGAAAAATCGTAAAGTACGTCGCACCGTCAAGTCTGGCGGACTCAATGAGGGCATCGGGAATGCTCTTGATATAGTCGGTCCCCAGATAGATTCCCATTGGCATGGCAATACCGATATAGGGGATCAGTACACCGAGGCGGGTATTGTACATTCCTGTCCAGTTGATCAGGAGGAACAACGGAACCATGATGGATTGCAAGGTCAGCAGAAGCCCTATGACAAATGATCCGTGCAGAAGTTTGGTCGCCTTATGCGGAATCTTGGCAAAACCAAAGCCTGCCATGAAGGACAAGGCCAATGTCACTGAGGTTGTCACCCCCGTATATATCACACTGTTGAAGATAAGGTGAGGGAATTTCCCCCGTACCCAGGCATCCTTATAGTTAATCAACGTCCAGCTTTTCGGGAAACCCAGCTTGTTGAGCTGGAACTCCGTGGTTGTCTTGAACGAGTTCATCAACAGCCATAGCAGCGGATAGATGGCCATAAACGTAAAGAAGAGCATCACTGCATAGGTGAGTACCCTATTGATCCTAGCCCTTGCACCTTTCGTATCTTTGATATCTGCCATGCTACTCCCTCCCCCCAAATTTGCTCTCAGCCCATTTGGTCAGACCGATGAGTATGAAACTGATAGTGACCATCACCGTGCTGATCGCATTTGCCAGAGGGTAGTTCGGAGCCCCTTTGAATGCCTTGTCGAACATATAGACCGAAAGGACGCTGGTCTGGTTGGCCGGGCCTCCTCCAGTCATCACATAGATGAGGTCAAAGCTTTTCAGCGATCCGCTGATAGCCAAGATGCAACTGGTGACGATGACCCCAGAGAGGGCAGGAAGGATAATGTAGCGCAACGACTGCCCTTCGCTGGCACCATCGATGCGGGCAGCCTCAATGACTGAGCTGTCAATCTTCTGCAGGTTTGCCATGAAGATGATCAGGTAGGTACCGGTATACATCCAGAGAATGACAAACAGGACAGGAAGAATCGGATGATTCGATATCCCATACTCATACGACGGTCTGAAGAGCCTCACTATCTCAGGGAATGCCCCGTTGGGCGAGAAGAAGGATTTCCACAGGATGCCGATGACGACCGTGGATATGACACACGGCAGGTAGATCATCGTCTGGAAAAAGTCGGTCTTCTTCACCAGCCCCCTGTAAAGCACATAGGCGAGGAAAAATCCTAGGGGTATCTGGCCCAAGACAGAGACAAGCACTATCCACATGTTGTTCTTCAGGGCAAGATAGAAATACTCATCGGCAAAGAGGAGTTTATACCATGTGAATCCCACGAACTCTATGGGAGTGCGACCCCCAAAGATCTTGCCTCCATTGAAGTTGGTGAGACTCAGCACGATGGAGAATATGGTAGGGAATGCCATGACTGACAGGTAGATCAGCACAGCCGGCAGCACCAGCAGCCAATATGATCTTCTCTGCTCCTTCAGGGCGGAGTTGAGCGCACCCTTTTCAGACAGTTTTGTACTCATTGTTTTCTCCCATAAGGTTCTTTTTGTAGAATCTCTTGAGATTCGCCTGTTCGATGACATCATCCCATGTGAAGTGTATCTTGCTTTCCATTTCAGAGAGTTCAGGAACTGCAAACAGTTTCTGCAAATACATCATCGCAGCACCTTTGGCGACAACCGACTCATCTTCTGCATCAAATATCAGCTTGCAGTTAATCTTTTCCAAAATTGCCAGGAATTGGGGACAGTCAGCCTCCAACATGGCTCCAATCTTCTTCTCGTCGCTAAAGGGCTTGCCATGGATAAACACAACCCGTGGATCCAAGACAGAAACGACAGGGACCAACGAGGAGAACAGGTCGACCATCCAGGCCCTCCATGCATCCTCATCGGTTGCTGAGAGTATGAGCAGTTGCTCATCCAAACCTGTCTGCCCTTTGCACCCCCCCCGCCAGGTAAGGGAGCAGAACTCACCGGCACTATAGTGCGATCCTCTGTAGACCTTGCCTCCAATGGAAAGGCCGATACCAACGCCAATGCCCGAACGATCACCAAACTGGTAGTTTCCCTCATGATAGTCAGCAAGCAAACACATGAAATCCCCCAACTTGATGGTCCGGTTGATGGTCATGTCCAACCAGGCGGTGCAGTTGGCATCATTTTCCACAAAGACAGGGACATTGTAACGTTTGGCAAAAAAGCCATGGAGGTCAAAATGGTGAAGGTTGAAGGGTTCGGCGTAGGAGATGACTCCACTGTCAGAATTTACGATACCCGGAATGCCAACGCAGACGGCAAGCAGGGGCAACCCACACTTCTCCACCCCCTTGAGGGCAAGATCCATGAGAAACGTGAGGATACCTTCGAAGCCAACCTTGGGAATGGGGCCCTTTTCCTGAAATAGCAGGGAACCGCTTATATCCAGGATGACGGCACGAAAGTGTGACGGCTGGATATCAAAGCCCACCACACAGCCAAACTTCTCATTGAGCCTGAGTATGATCGGCTTACGCCCTCCGCGGCTCATCCCACTTCCCTCTTCCCCTTCGTAGACGACGTCGTTGTCTATCAGGGCAGATATGATGTTGGTGACAGTCGAGCGATAGAGGCTCAGTTCCCGTGCAATATCCACCCGACTGATCCCAGGACTCTTCCATATGAGTTGGGCAACCAAGGATGTGTTAGCGTTCTTCTGAAAGTTGTTGTTGTTAATTCTCATGGTCTTCCCTATACTGTGAGGATCTGGTGTGTACCAATGGCTGATCACAGGATCAGCGTGATTGGTTTGTTTGCTCTTTGTACAAACTAAGATTACCACCCACCGCCCCTGCTGTCAATACAAACTTTTTTCAGACCCTGGCCCGAATATGCATCATTCCACTCGAACCTCACATACTTTGTTCCAATCTGAGTGCATATGATATCTTCCTTCCGATACAAACCATCCTCGCCACCCTTCACCCTTCAGTTTGTTCAACGGTTGTACTTGACAGGAGGGATATCCCATGGTAGGAAGGTAGCATGCATAACCATATAATCCGTACGGCCAGTGAGCTCCTGATGCCACTTCCAAGGCACTTGGAAGAGAAAGAAGGCTCGTTTCGTCTGCACAAGGGGACAACCATCAGCTTCGACCCCATCTTCTCAGACGTAGCGAACCTCGCCACCGAACAGCTGGACTGCAAGGCAGGCGAAGAGGATATACTCTTCAAGAAAGGACCACCGATGGGAGAAGAGGCATATCACCTGAAAGTGGGCAAGACACAGATAGTTGTCTCAGCCAGCGAGAGCTCTGGGGCTTTCTGTGCCCTACAGACCATCAGGCAGATGGCCCTTGCCAATGACAACTTCATCCCCTGCTGCGTGATCGAAGACGAGCCGGCCTTCTCCTGGAGAGGGTTCATGCTCGATACCAGCCGGCACTTCTTCTCCGTAACCTTTATCAAGAAACTCATTGATGTCGCATCACTGCACCATCTGAACCGATTCCACTGGCATCTCACAGATGACCAGGGATGGAGGTTCAAGGTGGAGGGATACGAAAGGCTGGAGACCATCGCTTCCAAGCGGAAGTTGCTGAACTACTGCGACGGCAGGGAGTATGGCGGCATCTACAGTGATGAGGATATCCTCGAGGTCCAAGAATATGCCCACAAGCGACATATGATGGTAGTCCCGGAGATAGAGACGCCAGGACATGCCTCAGCCCTGCTCACGGCATATCCTGAATTCGGTTGCACAGGCGGCCCGTACGAAGTACAGGACCGCTGGGGAATCTTCGAGGAGGTGATGTGTGCGGGAAATGATGATCTGATGCGATTCTTGCAAGCTGCAATGACAAAGACAGCAACCCTATTTACAGATCCATATATCCATATAGGAGGGGACGAATGTCCCCATACCGCTTGGGAGACCTGTCCCAAGTGTAAGGAGAGGATGGAAACAGAGGATCTCACCTCAGCAAAACACCTGCAAAGCTGGATGACCAGCAAAATATGCAAGATGGTGGAGAAGGAAGGCAAACGCCCCATTGGATGGGATGAAGTCCTGGAAGGGACTGAAAGGCTCGGTCTCCCTTCCTCTCTCATCGTCATGTCCTGGAGAGGCGACGATGGAGGCATAGAGGCAAGCAACCTAGGACATGATGTCATCATGTGCCCCAATACAGCCGGTTGTTACTTTGACTACCAACACATCGACTCCTTTGAGGAACCGGGTAACATTGGAGTCACCACCATTGAAAAGACCTCCGAGTTCAACCCCATACCACAAGGCATGGACCCGGATAGGCGGTCGAAGATCCTCGGAGGGCAGGGCAATCTCTGGACAGAGAAGATACCCAGTGCAAGACAGGCAGAGTACATGTACTTCCCTCGCCTCTCGGTTATGGCGGAACGCCTGTGGAACCCCCAGGATTTTGCCTCGGTGGAAAAGAGAAGAGGGAGCTTGGAGAAAAAACTTACTGCACTTGACATCAATCTGTATAGGGGAAAGAGCAACTGATATGATCATGCACCTCCTAAAGATATCCGTTGAAGGTTTCCTGATCGACCCAGTTGTCGAATTTCTGCTGCTTGAGCCAGGTGAAATGAATCTGGGTCCAATGGATCTTTCCTTCATTGAAGGGCATGTTCCGCCATGTCCTGTGAATCAAGTCGATCATTCTTCACCCTGTTTCCTGTAATAGAGGCCTGCTCCATGATGGCACAGGGAATACCCGCTTTCTCCAGACCCTCCTCATACCTGCAGACAACCTGAGCATCCTGATGCTCCTGTTTCATCCGATTGACGTACTTGATGAGCAGTGAACTCCTACAGGCAATACGTGTCCAGGTCTTGCAAGGAAAATCCCGATGTGGTCTAATAAAGGGCCACCTCCTGGTGGATTTTCTCTAAACGCAGGCCCTTCTTCCGTTGGAAAGAGGGCCTGCATTCATATGACCAGGGCTGCAAAAACAGTGCTCACAGTCTATGGGGTTGCCTCCATATCCATTGCGGCTATTGGAATCCTGTTCACCTACAATATTCCTATCCATTGGCCTCAGGCAGCAGTTGGTAAGGAATGGCAAGAAAGCCTGAGGGAAATCCAGGCAGGCAACAAATGACATCCGATGCCAATAAGGGAACCATCTGAACAAACATAGGATAGGGTTGTCTCTCAGATTTTTTTGATTCGAAGCAACCTACAGGTATTTGTCTGCATGGCCCTGCTACAAAGGCATGAGTCCTCTCGACACTACAGGTGTCTTACCTACCGTCACCCGATCAGTGGCAAGCAACCATCGAAGGGGTCCTCAGAGAACCTTTGCTGCTCTGCCAGGACACAAAAAAGCACCAGAGTCTCCCCTGATGCCATGTAATCCTAAAAAGGATGCTCATTCGCCCTTGGCAAGCAGATCCCTGGGAATGTTGATGATGTGCATATCACCTTTCCCCGGACGATAAAAGGTTGCGATGAACCCTATGATGGTTACCAGATCACTCTCTGTCTTGAGGGCAAGCTCTTCTGAGAGCTCGCGTTTCTCGTCCTTGAATGCTTGGAACTTGACCTTTACCAGCTCATGGCTGGCAAGGGCTTCGTCAAGGGCTTTGATGATCCGCTGATCAAGGCCACCCTTTCCAACCATTACCACTGGTTTCAGTTCCTGGGCCTTTGCCTTCAGGAAACTACGTACACTACTATTCATGAGAGCACTATACCTATTCATAGCAGGTCTATGCAACTATTGGGCACGATAAAATACAACTTCTCACCTATAGCAAGAGCCTCTTCCCTGTTCTTTGGGACAAGGGGGAGGCTCTTGACTTGTGTGATGCGAAAAGGGAGTTGTCGCAAGGGCCCTGGCCTCAGGGCTGATCCTACTTCACATCCCTGTACTTCTTCTCCACAATGAAACGCTTTATCTTCTTGGTGCTCGTAAGCTCAAGAGGTTCATCAACAACAGTGGTGCGGGTTATCTTCTTATAAGCCTGCAAGTCCTTGTTGACCTCCTTAACGATCGCTTCAATACGGTTCCTTATCGCATCTGTCGCCTTATCTTTGCCGTGTTCCTTCTCCATAGCAGTGGTAAACTTCTCAGAAGGATAGATAATGGCGCGAATCCCCTCGCTCTTGGTCTTTGCGTCAGTGATGTAGCCACAGACACAGATCGTCTCGATCTCCTCATACAGCTGGAAGTGATCCTCGATCTCCTCGGGGAATACATTCTTACCACCATCGGTGACAATGATGTTCTTCGCCCTACCTGTGAGATAGAGATACCCCTTCGCATCCTGATGACCTACGTCCCCTGTGTTGAGCCAACCGTCCTGCAACACCTCAGCGGTAGCCTCGGGGTTGTTATAGTAGCCCTGCATGATCATAGGCCCCTTGATATGGATGATGCCGTTGCCATTCGCATCCGGATCAACAATCTTAACTTGGGTATTGGCCACAACCTTACCTACTGAGGTCTCTATGTACGCATATATCGGATTGAGGTGTGTGATGGGACTGGACTCGGTAAGCCCGTATCCCTGTACGAAGTCAATGCCCAGCTCGTTGAACATCTTGAATGTGGAAGCAGGGAGAGGCCCCCCACCAGAGATGCAGATGCGGTTGTTCTCCAAGGAGAGCTTCTTCAACAGGAAGCCGAACATCTTCTTGCCGATGTTCACCCCGAACACCTTCTTGATAAGACCTGAGAAACGCATCATGCCACGGATCACGCCATAGAGGATGATACCCTTCTCCCGAACTCCACCCATCAGGGCTCCGATCATCTTGTTGAACAACATCGGAACAGCGAGGAACATGGTCACTTCCCCTTCCTTGAGCTCCTTGAGCACCTGGCTGATGACCAGCTTCTTTCCAAATACAATGGAAGAGCCTGCACTGAGACCGACAATAAAGACCGCCATCATAGTATAGGCGTGATGGATGGGAAGGATCGCATAAAACACATCAGAGGGAAGTACCTCCATGTTGGCTTGAGCAAGGTATGCATCAGAGACCAGGTTGCTCTGGCTGAGCATGACACCCTTGGGAGTCCCCGTGGTTCCACTGGTAAAGAGGATGGCAGCAGTGTCAGAGGCCTTTGCCGGCGTACGTTTCTGCTCCTTCTTCTCCTGGGCATCAAGGATAAAAGTGAACTCATCAGTCGGTTCCAAGCTGATCCTGCCAGCGATCTCCAGCTTGTTCTCCTTGTCAAAATCCTGCAGCCGTTCAAGATCAGCGAACATATACTTCACATCAGCGAAGGACATGAGCTTTCCCATATCCTTGTTGTTGAGGGTATTGTCCAAGGGGACTACGATAGCACCGGCATCAAGGATAGCCAGGTACGCAATGGCCCATTCCGGGCTGTTCTTGCCTGTCACGGCAATCTTATCCCCCGACTTCACCCCCTTTGAGAGCATGTAGTTGGCCAGCCCCTTCACATAGGCTTGGACCTCTGTGTAGGTGAAAGACTCTTTAGTCGGTACAAATGCAGAGAAACACCTGTTTGTCGGGTACCTGCTGACAGAGATGTCAAACATCTGGGCAACAGTGGGCCACTCACCGGTAAAGACCTTACCACGATACTCATCAAGAAAATCCCAAGGCTTTGGAGCTGGTTTCGTGTTCGCCATCTGATATTCTCCTTACAGCTATTTGCCGTCTTATCCCTATACTATAAGCACAGGTATAGCAAAAATCAAGGTGTAACTGACACAATTTCGTTTTGCGTAATTGTGTAAAGAGACTTATGTATCGTTTTCCTGCAACAAGTTGAAACCCAAATGACAACACCTCCAGGTATTTTTGCATTGGGGATATTCCAACCACTGTGCCAGAAGGAATTCACTTTTCGAAACAATGCAAGGGTGACGATATTGACCAAGAAACCCGAATACCCCAACACTGTCGATATCTGATGAGCCTATATCATGCTCTGGAAGCAGAACTCACCGGCAGTCGATTGTAGCATTTGCATCCAGAAGACGTTCCTTGTACGGGTCATTGGGCTTGCAGATTGCAGATGATTGTACAGGCTTGATACCAGAAGCCTGCAGCTACAGATGCAAGGAGGTGACACGTGAAAGCTATCGTATATGGGAGATCCAGATCGGGGGCGACCTTGTCACTTTGTGAAGTGGAGAAACCCATTCCTCGCAACAAGGAAGTGCTGGTACGCATCAGTGCTGTTTCGCTGAACGCCCTTGATTATCGGCCCATGCAGATGGGTGTCGGAATACCAAAAAACAGGATTTTCGGAGCCGATATCGTGGGCTTGGTGGAAAAGGTTGGCAGGGATGTCAGCAGGTTCAAGCCAGGCGATACCGTAGTTGGAGACATATCAGGCTGTGGAAGTGGTGGTTTTGCTGAATATGTCGCTGTCCCGGAGGATGTTCTGATCCAAAAACCCGCAGGTGTTTCCGATGAGATCGCAGCTGCGGTTCCTGTAGCTGCAGTGACTGCTTTGCAGGCATTGCGAGACAAAGCGGCCATCCAACCTGGCTCACAGGTGCTCATCTATGGTGCAAGTGGTGGTGTGGGTACCTACGCAATCCAATTGGCCAACCACTTTGGAGCAAGGGTCACTGCTGTCTGCAGTGCACAAAACATGGAGACGGCCAAAAGCCTAGGTGCCTGGGAAGTGATCGATTATGCAAGTGATGACATTACAAAAAGCAACAAAAAATTCGACACGATCATCGCCATCAACGGGCACAACAAGTTGTCCTCCTATAAGGCAATCCTCGCTCCCCACGGGACCTATGTCATGGTGGGGGGATCCCTGCGTCAGATATTCACGTCAATCATACTCGGACCGCTCCTTTCAGGCGGAGGCAGAACATTTCGATCATTGGCTGCAAAACCATCTAGGAAGGACTTGGAATTTGTTATGGATCTGGTCGCCTCAGAGAAGATCCGACCAGTCATAGACCGAAGATATCTTCTGGAACAGACGGCGCAAGCAATGCGTTATGTCAGTGATGGCCACGCCCGGGGTAAAGTCATCATCACCATATGATCTGTGCACTCTGGACTTGTATGTTCCCCTGCTAGGATCTTGGTTCCCAGTGACTTTCCACTATCATTGGACCGAACAAGCAATCACGAGCCAACCAAAGCCTCCCCCTTTCGGAGAGGGACCACCTGCTCCCCTTCTTTGGAGAAAGGAATTGCATGACACGGCCCTGCATATGCTTATGCATCATGCATCGTTTTCCTGCAACAATTTGACACCCTCCACAAACTGTTCCAAAGGAGGGGTAAAGAACTTGTCCTTATGCCATACCAGCGAGAACATCCTCCCAAGGCTTACCCCCCGTATCTGGATCTCACGCAAAAGCCCTGTCCCCAGATCATCAGACACCAATCTCCTTGAGATGACAGTCAAACCTTGGGCACTACGTACAGCACTCAGGATTGCATCACTGGAGTGACATATCCATTTCTCCCGTATCGTCACACCGACCTTTTCCAAGAGAGTGACGAACAACGCCCTGGTACCGCTACCCTTCTCCCGCAAGATAAACGGCAACCCCTCAAGGTCTGTGATGGCAATCTCAGAATCGAGGGGGAAATCCTTTGCTGCAACCAAGACCAAGGAGTCTGAAAGCACCTGCTCAGTCTGCAAGGAAGGGGTATGTACAACACCTTCCACCAGCGCGACATCAAGGCGGCTTTGACTGAGCATCTCCTCAATGGTCTCTGTATTGTCGACATAGACTTCCACGCTTACAAGGGGATGACCCTTTTCAAAACGTGAGACCAACTCCCCCATGATGCTGCTTCCCACACTTATCGTCGCTCCCACACGTAGCACCACAGGCAGGGGCATAGGCTCCCAAGTTGGCATCCAGCTCATCATACAAAGAGAGGATTCTCCGGGCATAGGAGGCGAGATACGATCCGTCATCAGTGAGGTAGAGCCTCCTGGAAAGCCGCTCAAACAGGCGCACCCCATACTCGCGCTCAATATTGGCTATTACCTGACTGACACTCGGCTGTGCCAAGCCAATGTTGATCGCACTCTCGCTCATGGAAAAGGGTTCTGGCCACGTCGGTGAATATAGTGAGATCTCGCAGGGTCATACATGCTCCTCATATAGGTTATTACCTATGTTAAACATAGAAAACATATTATTCACTATATATACAAAACTCCCTATACTCAACCAATGCAAGGAGAATACCCATGAAACTGACTTCTGAGACCATACAAAGACTAAAGGCAGAAGGATATCTGCATAACAGAGGGAACAGAGAGCTTCTCTGCAAGGATCATCCCTGTCGGAGGCTCACTCAGAGCTGACCAGATCATAGCAGTAGGAGAAGCGGCAAGAAGATTTGGAGGATCGGTGGTGAGCTTCACCAGCCGGATGACAGTGGAGCTGCCCCATATCCCCTTCGACCAGATCGATGCCTTCAAACAATTCATAGGGGAAGCAGGCATGACAACCGGAGGGACAGGGGCCAAGGTTCGTCCTGTTGTCAGCTGCAAAGGAAGCACCTGCATCTTCGGCCTCTATGACACCAATGAGCTCAACCTGGAAATTCACAAACGATTCTACGAAGGCTATCGCGCGGTAAGGCTACCTCACAAGTTCAAGATAGCGGCAGGGGGATGCCCCAACAACTGCATCAAGCCCGAGCTCAACGACTTCGGCATCGTAGGGCAGCAAAGTACCCGTCCTTGATACAGCTGTCTGCAGACAGTGCAGCAGTTGCAATGCAGAGAGAGGTTGCCCTCTCCATGCGATGACTCGAGAGGGGACTTTGCCCCCCAGTATCCAAAGCAGCACATGCAACAACTGCGCCAGGTGCATCAAGCTTTGCCCTTTTGGTGCCATTACCGGACAAGAGACACGCTACAAGGTCTTCCTTGGAGGACGATGGGGCAAGCAGACACGCATAGGAACTGCTATGGAAGCCCTCTTTACCCAGGAGGAAGTGCTCTCACTGATCGAAAAATCCCTGTTGCTCTTCAAGGAAGAGGGGCTAGCAGGCGAGCGCTTCTCTACGATCATCGAACGCCTGGGAACTGCAGAAGTGGAACGAAGACTCCTCTCAGATGACCTTCTGTTGCGCAAAGAGGAGATCCTCGGCCATTGTCATATAGACAAGCAACTGCGCAAGGGACCACCTCCATCACGCTCCCTGCAATCTATAGCCCAAGGAAAACAAGGAGGGCATTGCCCACCTTTGGCAATCTGTCGTTTCTTGGCATCCTCCTCTCCCTTTGCCTCCTGGGTATGACAGGATGCAAAGCAGGGAGCCTTTCCATCGCCACCCATACTTCAAACCACACTTCAGACCAGGAGACAGCAAGTCACCAGTTCACCGACTCCCTGGGCAGGGTTGTCACCCTTACACAAAGGCCTAGGCGTGTTGTGGCCCTCAGCGCCTCCTATGCAGAGACCTGGCTTCTGGCTGGAGGGTCCTTGGTGGGAACCACATCCGATGCCCATGGCCGGGCCAGAGTTCACTCTGGATGCAGAGGTTGCAACCATCGGAACGATAAAGGATCCCAACAGTGAGGTCATCCTCGCCCTTGAGCCTGACCTGGTGCTGCTATCCACAAGACATGCCCTCCCATCTTGCACTCTCGCCCTTGCTCAGCCAACTGCAAGATCGCCCATGCCTACTTCCATGTGGAGAAGTTGGAGGATTACCTCTGCATGCTGGAGATATGCACCACCCTTACTGGGAGGGAGGACCCCTCTACAGGACAAACGGCTTGGATGTGGAGCAGCAGATACTCTCCTTACTTGCAGACAAGGCACATGGGAAAGTGCAAGCACCTACCTCCTGCTTCGAGCCTATGCAACGGAGGTCAAGGCAATCGGAGGGTCATCATGTAGCAAGATGCTCGGTGACCTAGGTCTTACCAACCTAACGACCTGTACCCTTCGTTGCTTGA
>CAXXCW010000020.1:0-8437 GCA_963662725.2 uncultured Sphaerochaeta sp. | reverse complement strand
TTTTTGGCAGAGACCCTATGCAGGTGTCTCTGCCCTTCTTGAAAGAGAGAGACAGATGTCCCTTTCCCTGTCGCATTCCATTTTGGCATAATACTGTAAGCATGATGGTAGGCTGACGAGACGTGCGTATGGTATAGCAAAAGTCAATATTTCATTATCATATTCAAAAGTAGGAGGAGTTTTATGCATGTGAAGGTACATACTGATTTGGTTTCAGGCATCTTTTTCCTGCTATTTTCAATTGTTCTGTTACTTGTCATACCCAATCAGGTAAAGGTCATTACTGATGAAGTAGTCAATTCCAGGACGTTTCCTTATATCTTGACTGCAATCATTATGGTGATGAGCATTTAAGACAATTGCTGTTGAGGTGATAAAACTGGCAAGGAAGCAGGAAGTTGAGAAGAAGGAATTCGATATCAAGGTTGAGGCAAAGGCATTGTTCTTATTCGCATTGCTAATCGTTTATGTAATCCTCATCCAGGTTATTGGCTATCTTGTGAGCTCCCTCTTGATGGTAACCTCATTTCTGATTTTTTTTAAGACCAGAAAGTGGTACTACTATGCAATAACCTTGGGGCTCTCTGTGGCAATATTCTATATATTCAGAATGGTATTGAACATTCAACTTGCATAGGTGGTAAAGCGATATGTTTTCATTGATTGGTGAAGGATTTCTAGAGTTTTTCCATCTCTCCAGTTTTATCTATATGAATTTGGGGATTTTGTTGGGAATCATTTTTGGTGCAATTCCAGGCTTGACGGTATTGTTGTGTATTGTCTTGTTCCTGCCGTTTACGTATGCATTGGCTCCGATCCCATCATTTATGTTTCTCCTTGGGATTTATTGTGCCGGAAGTTATGGAGGTTCCATTTCTGCAATCATGATCCGATCTCCAGGAACCCCTCATGCTGCTGCAACACTGCTGGATGGAGCCCCTTTGGCTGAAAAGGGTTTTGCCAGAAAAGCCCTGACGACAGCTTTGACTGCATCCACGATTGGTGGAATATTCAGTGCAGTTGTCCTATTGTTTACTTCTCCTCTCATTGCGAAGATTGCTCTGAAATTCGGGCCTCCTGAGTATTTCATCCTCTGTGTGTTCGGACTCTCCATAGTGGCTGGTGTCAGTGGAAAAAGTCTGGCCAAAGGGGCCATTTCAACAGCAATCGGACTTCTGTTGGCTGTTGTTGGCATTGACATTATGAGTGGGGTTTTTCGCTTCACATTCGGAAACTACAACTTGTATGGGGGTTTTGATCTTGTAATTATCGTAACAGGGCTGTTTGCCATATCTGAAGCATTTTTGAAAGCTGGATACAGCAAACATGATATGAAAGTCAAGGTGGACTTGGCCAAGCTTAACCAAGGCGAAAACTTATCCATGAAAGAATTTAGGCCCTTAGTGAAGTCAATTGCACGATCTTCACTTATTGGAGTAGGGATTGGAGCATTGCCGGGAACTGGAGCTACCATGGCGTCCTTTCTCAGTTATGACCAGGCAAGAAAACGGTCCAGACATCCAGAAGAGTTCGGCAAGGGGGCCTTGGAAGGTATAGCAGCACCAGAGGCTGCCAACAATGCTGTTACCGGTGCAACACTAATACCTCTGCTGACACTTGGTATCCCAGGGGATGCGGTTGTTGCCATCTTGGTTGGTGCCTTTATGATCAATGGTCTTGTGCCGGGACCAAACTTGTTTGTAGAGCACCCGGTTACCATGTATGCATTGATGATAGGCTTGATATTTACCAATGTCTTCATGTTCCTTCAAGGCAAGTACCTGACCAAGTTTTTTGCAAAGATCTCGGTGATTCCCATTGAGATCCTCACTCCTTTGATAGTACTGCTCTGTCTGACCGGATCCTATTCCATCAACCACTCGTACTTCGATGTATTCGTATCGATAGTCATCGGAGGTATCTCATATTTGCTGATCAAGTTTGATTACTCAGTTATCCCAGTGCTGCTTGGGCTGGTCCTTGGCCCTTTGACAGAAACGAATCTCAGACGTACTCTGCTGATATCCAAGGGTGGTCTAAAGCATCTTCTTCACCCGGGCCGATCAGTCTCCTGTTTATTGTTCTTATTGCCGTAACACTTGTTCATCTATCTGGTGAAAAGCATTCGGTCTCCAGAGAAACGAACCCTATACGAGTAAGACTTGGTTCGGAGCGTTCATGTATGACCATCCCTCCTCTAGCCCTCAGTACGGGAAGATTCAAGCCTTCACACTCTTCCCATACACCTTAGCCAGCAGCTCGTATCTGCCTGTAACTCCACTTTTGGTATAGATGCTTCGGTTGTGGTTGGCAACTGTCTTGACCGAGATATGCAGCTCAGAGGCAATGAGTTTGTCGCTCTTGCCCTCAGCTATCAACGTTAGGATTTCTTGTTCGCGTGAGGAAAGTCCCTGTTCAGAACCGAATATCCTGAGCTTTTGCTTATTCACTACACACGTTTGCATGTTTGGATGTTCCATCTCATCGAGCAAGCTTTCCAATCCTTGTCGGAACTTGCTTACTCGTGAACCGACCAGTTCCTGGTCATGCTTCAGCGTTGATCCAATGGACTGCCAATAAGACTTCAGACCTGAAGGGCTTGGTAATGTAGCGGATGGCCCCTTCGTTAAGCGAGTCTATCCTCTCTTCCATAGAGTCTCCGCCGCCGTGAGGAATATCAGGGGGATGGGATCATCCTTGAAGAGGTTTCTCGCTTCCTTCAGGAATTGGTGACCATCCATGGCAGGCATCATGATGTCGCTTATGATCAGGTCAATCTTCTGTTTCCCCAGTATATCAAGGGCCTCATGGGCAGATGAGGCACCAACTATCTTGTATGAAGGCTGCAGGATGGATTGGATGTATGAGCGTAGGTCATTGTTGTCCTCCAGTACCAGGATGGTAGGAAGATGGGGATCCTGTTCGATTGCAGTAGGGGCTAAGGATGAGAAATCAGAAAGATACAGTGGTGCAAGGGAAGAAGAGGCCTCTGGAAGCGACTGACGGACCTCCACAACCGAAGAGGGGAATACCAACGTGAAAGTGCTTCCTTTCCCTACCATGCTGTCCAAGGTCACCACCCCTCCATACCCCTCCATGATGTGTTTCACCAAGGGAAGTCCAAGGCCGGTCTGCATGGAAGCTGAACCATCTTCGATGACCTCAAACTGCTCGAAGATTTTCTCACGATGGGTATTAGCAATACCCTTGCCGTTATCGGTGACAGAAATGAGTAATTGCCCTTCATCGTCAGAACTTACACCAACGTCAACCTTTCCTTTGGATGGTGTATATTTCAAGGCATTGGAGAGGAGGTTCATGATCAGGGATTCAAAATCCTCCTGCGATACTTTCAAGGCGAGCTTGTCTTCCCTCTGCTGTTGTGCATATAGCAGTTGAATCTGCTTCTCCTGAGCTATGGGATGGAATTGCTGCAGTATGAGCGACAGCGTCTGTCCCAGTGCTATGGGATTTTTCGGCTATGTTGCTTTCGGGTTTTCTCTAATCTGAGCATATGGTTGACCTGCCTGAGCAGGATCAAGCTGTTGCGTTCGATGGCAGCCAGGTAGACATCGGCCTGTTCGAGAGAATCCCCATACACTTTTTTACGCAACTGGTGGATTATTCCAAGGATGATGGTCAGAGGGGTGCGGGTCTCGTGGCTCATATTTAGGAAGAATCTTGTTCGCTCTGCATCAAGGGCTACAAGCTGTTGTCGCTCTGCTTCCGAGTTCTGTTGTTCAAGCCTGATGCGATTATATCGGTTGCCTGTGGCAAGCGAGAACAGCACAGCTTGCAAGGAGAGCCCTATCGGTTGGTTGTACTGCATCAGGAACGAAGTGAATGTATCATGTTCCTGCATGAAAGGGAAGATATTCAACGCATTGACGGATGTGATGAAAGCAGGAGGGATAAAGGCTATGAGTAGGAGAATCGCTTCAGTCTTCATCCAGGATATTGCTCGTATGATTGTGTATAGGAAGAGGATATTTGTATAGAAGACAAACAGCTCCCGTATGAAATTGAGGGTGGCGTTCAACATGCTAGCAGAAGGAAACAAGGCCTTGAGGAGTAAGAAAACCACCGTATATCCTGCAATGATCCATAGGGAAACCTTGGTTTAGTAAGGAGAGTTTGGGAGCATGTTCAGCAACGGAGAAGAATTGTTCAAAGAAGAGCAGGAACGTCATAAATAGCAGGTGGGTGATCAGGGTAACCCGGTTGTAGGTGAGGGAGAAGAAGAAGCGGTCATATGAGGAGAAGGTCTGCAATATCAACAGAAGGGCCATAATGACTGAGAAATAGACGAACATCAGTTCCTTAGTTGATATTGCAAGGAACAGCGTATACAAGAGAAGGCCTAGCAACACCCCACAGGGCAAGGATGCCAATTACGAATGCAACACTGTTGGTGGAGGCATATCTTGGTACGATCAAAGGCGAGGCGGCACACAATCCAGGGGTAGCCATGATCAGGAGGATCAGCATGGCTTTTTTCCAAGACCTGATTTTCACATCTTGCCTAGCTATGGAATCCTCCTCGGTGTCTCAAAGAATACCATGAGAAAAGAGGAATCGTAAAGGCAAGGACAAAAAAGAGTTGGAAGGCATAAGATAGGGAGAAGCACAAGAAAAAAAGAAGAATACCCTACAATGTGGAGAGAAAGAGGAAGGTACGCCTCCCCTTCGGAGAGGCGTACCGGGACTCCTGCCACGTCAAGGCAAGGCAGCGTCCCAAGGCTTTGGCAGGAACCGAATAGGAATCAGATCCTGTGAGGTTGATGGAGGATCCTGGCACGGTGACTCCCTTAAGGGTCACCACCTTGGAACTCACGTCATTTGGATAGATGAGGTCACCCTCGCTCAGACTGTCCGAACGGTCCATGTCAATGATTACGAAAGCATAATACAAACCTGAGGTATCTCTCTGAAGCGTATGTTCAAATCCTTCAGCTCCTACTAGGTTGAATCTTTGTTGTCGATGTTAGAACCTCCTTATTGGGCGAACACGATATTCATTATTTTTATGACTCTGCATTGAATGACCCAGTTGAGCTGTCAAAATTCCATGCCCAGGCTTCAGTTTCCTGATGCCTGGGAAGAGCTCCAGTAGTTATCAGCCGTAAAGTGTCCTAGTCCAAAAAGATGGAGGTTCTGATACACTAGCCCTAATTCATCTTTAGAAGGAAGGAACCAGATGCCACTGTCTTCTTCAGTAAAGTCGTCACATGCATTTGCTGCTGAATTTCTATTGTTCGCTAGTTTGGCCGCTGTCAGAATAAGCGTGCTGTTTTCTCTTCCAGTTCCTATTTCTACAGAAGTTCCATCAACAGTTAGCAACAAGTGGTTCGTACATGGAAGGCTCAATCCAAGGCAACCTCGCCATCATATCAATTCCAGCACACTCCAAATAATGCCAGCCATCAGTCCTGTAATCGTAATCGGTCCTATCGTAGAATATGGTTCCTCCTTCAGGACCAATCTCGCGTAAGGAGTATGCTTGGTTCCATTTTGCATGGAGGGTATAAGGCGTATGAGAACCTGCTGCAATTGTTATGCGCATGGTCGAAAAACTAGCTTCCTCAAACCATCCCGCAAAGTAAAAAACCATCTTTTGTGGGATCTTTCAGAGTAATGGTACTTGATTCGACAGTATAGGTAGTTGGGTTATCCCCATGATTTGCTCCACCATACAGAACATAAGCAATGGCGTAGTTGATAGGAGTCCACTTTGCCCAGAGAGCTTTGGCTCCTATAGAGCCTTTGGCGATGGATAAGATGGCAGGTCCCGTGAACTCAACATTGTCATACCAACCACTGAAGGTGTAATAATCACGATTGGGTATTTGCAGGGTGATACTAGCAGTCTCTATGGTGTAGGTAGCCGGGTTTTCTGCGTTATTTGTCCCCTTCATTGAGATTGTAGGTGATGGTATAGGTGATAATGGTCCATTTTGCATAGAGATCTATGTCCCCCGTGAAGCCTTTAGGCTTTTGGGTGATAGCTTCTCCACTGAATTCTGCATTGGCATACCAGGCCTCCAAAGGTGTAGCCAGGACGGTGGCATCCTGCAAGATGATTACATCGGTCTCAATGGTATAGGTAGATGGATTGGCTCCGTTTGTTCCCCCATTAAGAAGGTATGTTGCATGATACACAACTGGAGTCCATTCTGCCCATAGTGTCTTGGCACCTGATGAACCTTCGGTGATGTGTGTTATGGCAGAGCCGCTGAAGCCTGCATTGTCATACCAACCACTGAAGTGTAATGATCTCGAGTAGGATTCTGTAGGCTGATGGTAGGTGTCTCGATGGTATAGGTAGCCGGGTTTTCTGCGTTATTGGTCCCCTCATTGAGGTTGTAGGTGATGGCATAGGGGTACTGCTGTCCACTTGGCAAAGAACGTCTTGGCTCCGGACGAGCCCTTGGCAATTGTTGTAATGGCACTGCCTCCGAAACCTACATTGTCGTACCATCCTGCAAAGGTGTAGTGCGCACGGGTAGGATCCTTGAGGGTGATGGTGACGGTCACAATGGTGTAGGTACCAGGGTTGTCCCCATGGTTTGTCCCGCCGTTGAGGGTATAGGCAATGGTGTAGGTAGTGGGAGTCCACTTCGCCCATAGTGTCTTGGCCCCGGAGGATCCCTTGGCAATGGTAGCTGTTGCACTGCCGCTGAAATCTGCAGCGGCGAACCATCCGCCGAAGGTGTATCCGGTACGGGTGGGGTCTTGCAAGGTGATGGTAGGTGTCTCGATGGTATAGGTAGCCGGGTTTTCTGCGTTATTGGTCCCCTCATTGAGGTTGTAGGTGATGGCATAGGGGACTGCTGTCCACTTGGCAAAGAACGTCTTGGCTCCGGACGAGCCCTTGGCAATTGTTGTAATGGCACTGCCTCCGAAACCTGCATTGTCGTACCATCCTGCAAGGTGTAGTGCGCACGGGTAGGATCCTTGAGGGTGATGGTGTCGGTCACAATGGTGTAGGTACCAGGGTTGTCCCCAATGGTTTGTCCCGCCGTTGAGGGTATAGGCAATGGTGTAGGTAGTGGGAGTCCACTTCGCCCATAGTGTCTTGGCCCGGAGGATCCCTTGGCAAATGGTAGCTGTTGCACTGCCGCTGAAATCTGCAGCGGCGAACCATCCGCCGAAGGTGTATCCGGTACGGGTGGGGTCTTGCAAGGTGATGGTAGGTTGTCTCGATGGTATAGGTAGCCGGGTTTTCTGCGTTATTGGTCCCCTCATTGAGGTTGTAGGTGATGGCATAGGGGACTGCTGTCCACTTGGCAAAGAACGTCTTGGCTCCGGACGAGCCTTGGCAATTGTTGTAATGGCACTGCCTCCGAAACCTGCATTGTCGTACCATCCTGCAAAGGTGTAGTGCGCACGGGTAGGATCCTTGAGGGTGATGGTGTCGGTCACAATGGTGTAGGTACCAGGGTTGTCCCCATGGTTTGTCCCGCCGTTGAGGGTATAGGCAATGGTGTAGGTAGTGGAGTCCACTTCGCCCATAGTGTCTTGGCCCCGGAGGATCCCTTGGCAATGGTAGCTGTTGCACTGCCGCTGAAATCTGCAGCGGCGAACCATCCGCCGAAGGTGTATCCGGTACGGGTGGGGTCTTGCAAGGTGATGGTAGGTGTCTCGATGGTGTAGGTAGCCGGGTTAGCAACGTTATTGGTCCCCTCATTGAGGTTGTAGGTGATGGTGTATAGGGTGGGGACTTTATAAGCATATAAAGTATGATCCTCTGCGGTTTCTACAATACTTGTTGACAGTATGTGATTCCCTTTCCCAGCTGTATCGGTGAACCATCCACCAAACTCATAATCTGCTTGTGTATAATTGAGGGTTGCCAATGCACCATACGCAGAATCAAAGACGACATCCTTGTTTGCAAAGGAAAGACCCTCTCCTCCCTGAGGTGAAATGTTACCTTGTAGGTAGAAGCTTTCCAAGAGGCATATACAGCTTTGTTTCCTATAGACCCTGAAGGAATGGAGAGTTACTTTTGAACCAGTAAGGTCGGCATTGAGGAACCAGCCATTGAACGAATATCCAGTTCGAGTGGGATCCTGTAATATGATGGTTTCTGACTCTATGTGTAGGTAGCTGGATTTGCTCCATTGTTTGTACCTCCATTGAGGTTATAGGTAATTGAGTGTGTAACAATAGGTTCCTTACATGCTGTAACCATCAATAAGGTGATTATGATAACAACAGTAAGAGCGATGAAGGGTATGACTTTTTTTCATGCAACGGCTCCTGTATAGGGTCCTAGCTAATAAGGAAATGGAAGTAGAACAATGGCGTAGATCAGCATCCTCTTCTACGGGAATAGTCCATACTCTAAACATCATGGAAATGCATCAATGTAGGACATCCATCACTATCATGAGCAGTATAAAATATTGTAGTTTTCAGAAGCAGAAGGATAAAG
>CAXXCW010000019.1:0-549808 GCA_963662725.2 uncultured Sphaerochaeta sp. | reverse complement strand
TGAATGAAGGCAAGGATGCCAACGGTAAAGACTCCAGGACCAAGAAGGGGTATGACTATCCTGGAAAAGGCTTGTGCCGGTGAAGCGCCGTCTATCTCAGCTGCCTCTTCCAGTTCCCTGGGAACTGCATGGAGGTAGGGTGTCAGAAACCATATGACTATCGTCAGGGTGAAGAGGACATTCACTATGATGAGCCCTGCATAGCTGTTCAGCAGTCCCATCGCTCGTATGATGCTGTAGATGGGGCTGATGATGACTATGGGGGGCAATAGGGAGATGGACATGACCAGGATAAGGAACGGGGTCTTCCCTTTGATGGGAGTCCTTGCAATGGCATAGGCAGCCATACTGCCAAGGGCTAGGGAGAATAATGTGGCCAAGGTCGCGATGACAAAGCTGTTGCCCAAATAGGTTAGCAATGGCCTTGTCGTGAATGCCTTGTAGTAGTTGTCCGCTGTGTACTGGCGTGGGAACCAGGTGAGGGCGAAGATGTCCTTTTCCATCTTGAAGGAGTTGAGGATCTGCCAGAAGAAGGGAAATCCTATGGTAACGATAAAGAAGACGGCAAAGAGGTAAAATAGTGCCTTGTGCAGTGTTGTTTCCTTGTTCATCTGGTGCCCCTTCTCCCGCCGTCGACCTTCCCCCTGATGACATCGGTAAACAGCAGGGCTATCATACAGGTGACAAACAGGGTGAAGGTTGCAAGTGTCGATCCATAGCCGTAGTTGCCTGCGTCAAAGTAAGTGCGCATGGTGTACATGGTAAGCGACTCTGTCGCATACCCCGGTCCTCCATTGGTCAGGGCCACTATGACGGTAAAGACCTTGAAGGATGAGATGAGTCGGAACAGGATAGCCGTTGCCAATACTGGCTTGAGTAGCGGTAGGGTAAGGGAGAAATAGCGACGGATGGGCCCGGCCCCATCGATCGCAGCCGCTTCGTAGAGGGTCTTGGGTATTGTCTGCAGTCCTGCCAACACCAATAAGGAGACGTACGGTGCTGTCTTCCATATGTCGGACATGATAAGGACCAGGCGTGCCGTACTGTCCTGGCTCAGCCAAGGCAGGTAGCTGTCTATGATGCCCAGTGTCGCCAGTATCTGGTTGAAGACCCCATACTGGTCATGGACCATGAATTTCCACATGAAGCCGCTTACAATGGTGGGGATCGCCCAAGGGATAAGCACTACAACGCGAAGGGCTCCCCGGCCCTTGAAGGGCAGATTCATCAGCTGGGCAAATATCAGGCCAAGGATTACCTCTATCACCACGGTAAGCAGGGTAAACAGCAGGGTAAAGAAGAGTGCGTTGAAGAATCTGCTGTCACCTAGCATGTGGACATAGTTGTCAAGTCCGATGAAGGTCTTGGTTGGTCCTGTCTGCAGCCTGAAGCGATAGAGGCTCAAGAGGATGGTCCTGAAAACCGGGTAGATGGCAAATACGAGGAATATCACCAGGGTAGGGACCATACAGAGGTAGCCAAACTGTTTTCGTGTGAGTGTCTTCATGGGTGTTCTCTTTGAAAGGGCCCTTCCCTCTTGTGCAAGAAGGAAGGACCCCAGACGTTGACGGATGTTACTTTCCAACCTGTTCCATAGCCTTCTGTGCATCAGCGAGAGCCTGGTCGGCACTCTTGCTGCCCTTCATGGCATTCTGCACTTCAGCCGAGAGGATGGAGGATATCTCAGCATAGTAGGGTGACTGGGGCCGGGGGACGGCTGTTTCCAACACCTGGGGGAAGTCGCTGTAGTACGGATACTTCTCCAGGATGTCCTTGTCAGCATACAGGGCCTTTCTTGCAGGCATGTAGGAGTCATTGAGTGCATGCAGTTTCTGTGCATATTCGCCGGCATAGAATTTCATGAACTTGACCGATGCATCCTTATGCTTTGAGTTCTTGTTCAGGAAAAGCTGCCAGCCTCCAAGGACGCTTTTGCCCATGGTCCCTTGTGGGCCACGTGGGAGGGGTGCGACACCGAGCTTGCCCATTACCTGACTTTTCTCAGGATCTTGTCCCATGGCGTATGCCTTGGGCCAAGCACGCATGAATACCTGCTTTCCCTGGAACATGGATGATCGTGCATCACCACTGCCATAGGAGAGGACTCCTTCGGGCATTAGCCTGTTCGCATAGGCTTCACCCATCATCTGTAGGATCTGGCGGTTCTGGGGAGAGTCGATGAGGATGGCCCCATCCTTTCCTACGACCTGACCCCCGTTGGAGTAGAACCACTCAACAGCGTTACAGGTAAGGCCTTCACCGTTTGCAAGGGAACCTACCAGGGCGTACATCCCACCGCCTTCTTTGGTGTTGATCTCCTGTGCTGTGGCAAAGAGGTCTGTGTAGGTCTTGGGGACTTCTTTTCCATACTTCTGCAGCAGGTCTTTCCTGTAGTAGAGGACTCCGGCATCTGTTCTGAAAGGGATGCCCCAGAGCACATCGTTGTAGGTTGCAGCTTCAATGGTACCAGGAAGGAAGCCGGCTCGTTCAGAGGCGGGGAACCAGGTATCCAAAGGTTCGATGAGCTGGGCTGAGGCAAAGGTTGCAGTCCAGGTGACATCGGCGTTGAAGAAGTCAATGGAGCTGTCTCCGCTCTGCAATGCGATGAGCAGGGCTTGAAGCTTGTCATTGGTTGCCTCAGGCAATTCCACCACTTCGATTTTGATGGTGGGGTTTGTCTCGTTGAATTTTTCGATAATGGCTTTTTCTGTATTCCCCAGCGATGACGCATGGGAATACCAGTGCAGGGTGACATCTCCCTCTGGTGCAGCTTCTTTGCTGCCTGCGGCGAACAAGGTGGTAGCTACCAGTAGAATAGCCAAACATAAAGCAAGTTTTTTCATTATTTCCTCCTTGAGTATGTAAGTTCTTGCATACTCTGATACGGTAACAATAGCACACAAGATAATGTATTTCAACCATTTTATATACGCAAGTTATTGCATTATAAGAGAACCCATGATATCTTCTTCCTATGAATAGTGTATTGGACCGTGTTACAACCCTTATACGGGAGTTGCGCCTCTTTCAGAAACTCTCCCAGACCACAGTGGCAGATGCCTTGCATGTGCCACTGCGAACCTATCAGAGTTGGGAGAAGAGCTACTCCTCCAACATAGAGAACCTCAATGCCATCTGCGAGTTCTACTCGCTGCAGCTGTCAGAATTCCTTGAACTCTCTTCCCTGTCTATCGAGGCTTTGGCCATCAGGTTGCAGCAGTCTCTCTCTTCTGAGAGGGTATATGTCAGTGAAGTCTTTGCGGGTTCCCCTCGAGAGGCTTTCTCCCACTTGGATTCTGAGCATAGTATTGAGAATCTCATTAGGGACGCCTATTTCAGAGGCGAGCTTGATGAGAGGATTCGCAGTGCCGCTCGTAATGAGGCAATGGAGCAAGAAGTTGCCCTGCATACGGGTTTGAGACGTGAGTGTGTCCAGGTAGTGGAGACACGACCGGTCAAGATGCAACTTCTCAAGGAGATGATCTTAGGCCGGTTCGGATCCTTATGGATAGAAGGGTGGGCACGAGACTCCGACCGCTTCTCCCTTGGGGTGAGTAACGGCTATACCGTTGCCCGCATATTGGATCACATGAAGCGAGGGAGCATAGGAAACCTGCAGCTCTTTCCCTTGAACTTCACCATGACCCCTGCTGACTTTTCCATAACAGCCACTTCATTGATATCATCCTACAGGTATCGCAACGAAGGCCGGTGTTCAGAATCAAACCCGACCTCTGAGGCTGAGGTATTTGGGGCAATGCAGCTTGCCGATGCTGCATTGCTCGGCATAGGCACATTCTCCAAGCAAGGGCTGTATACGCAGATGATCACAGCATCATTGGGTTCTTCCCAGTTGGAGGAGATTCTCCACAGTGGGGCCATAGGGGATTTGAACTACTACCTCCTGGACAAGGAAGGGGAAGTCATTGACTGTCCCTCCCTTGTCTCTTCCATAGGAAGCAGCCAAGCATCATCCCTTATCAAGGCGGTCAACCTCAAGCTGTTGGGTCAGAAGGCAGACCGTGGATGCAAGATCATCATAGCGGCAGCAGGGGAGCATAAGGCACCTCTGGTAAACCTGGCAATACAGAAGGGATATGCCAACCACCTGTTGATAGACAGTACCTTGGCTGAAGCGATGCTGGCTCTTTGAAGATTGTTGTGATAGGTGAGATTGCATAGATTTGCCATCACAAGAGAGGGCGAGGCTATCAGGAAGGAGGGTGGTCGAATTAGATTCTAATCACAAAAAGGTCACTTGGACATGCAGCATACTTCAAGGGCATCACATATTTCTGGTGATTCTTTATCTGGTCCATCTCAAGGGATTCCTTGGAATCATCCTTGATCAAGGAGGTGTGATAATGCCTGAGCGATCTTTGGGTGAATGAGAAAGAACCGGCATGGGTACTGGTTTTCAGGTAGGATTATAGAGAGTCATCATGTGTTCCGAACTCTTTTGCACCCTCTAAAACAAATGCTCATCAGTAAGGAACTGATGTAGTCCAATATGCTGCACTCCCTGTATGATGTCTTGGAAGTGTGGATCCATCGTCACCACAAACTTTGGGTAGGAGTCACGGATTGCGAACAGTGGTGCAAACTCTCTTTGTACTGTTTGCTCACTTTCAAGTTTGAAGGCAACCTGCACATACAGTTTCCTCGGAGGTAGCTCTGCGATAAAATCAATCTCTTGGGTGCCCAGCTTTCCGATGAATACTGTGTATCCTCGTCTGACCAACTCGTTGTAGACGATGTTCTCCAATATGCCGGAGATGTGCCTATCCCTATACCCAAAGACAGCATGCTGGAGACCTGTGTCCGCCAGATAGTACTTTTCTTGTGTTTTTAGCAGTTCTTTTCCCTGTATATCATAACGTTGGACTTTGGTGATCAGAAAAGAGCTTACCAATGCATCAAGATAGGTATAGACGGTGTTCATATCGACTGATCTCGCTTGGCTCTTGAAATAATCTGCAATGCGTTTTGCAGAAATAGTGCTTCCAACTGTATCAGCGATGAAGTGCAAAATCCTGCGCAACAACTCGACATCCCGTATCTTGTACCGCTGGACAACATCACGCAGGACGATTGAATCGAAGATGTCGTTGATGATCATGTAGGTTATCTTCTCATCGTAATCAGTGGTGAGATGGACAGCAGGGAAACCTCCTCGTCTGATATACAACCAAAGCATATCTTGGTGTGTTTCATCTAGGCTGGATCTGAAAGTCACCATCTCGGTAAAGGACAATGTCTGCATCTGGATATGAATGAATCGACCAGTAAGCAAGGTGGAGAGCTCTGATGAGAGCAACTGTGAGTTCGAACCAGTAATATAGATATCAAGGTGAAAGTCGAGGAATAGCGAGTTTACCGCTTCTTCCCAATCCTTGACGATTTGTATTTCGTCAAAAAACAGATATGCAGGGCTCTCCATGGGTTTTACAAGTTCTGACACGTATTCATATAAAGCGATTGAAGAACGCAAGTGGTAGTACTTCATGCTTTCAAAATTGATGGAGATAATCTGTTTTCTCTCCACACCTTCATCAACCAATAGCTGTTGAATTAGCAGCATCATGGTCGATTTCCCACATCGACGGATCCCTGTAATAATTTTTATGAATGGGTTTCTAATAAATGGTTTGATTTTCTCATAGTAAAGTGGTCGATTGAACATGGTTGAGTACCTCTCATTTAGGATTATACCCTGTAAAACTCCCTAGGTAAAGAAAGTTTTTATGGGTATACCCCATAAAACTTATGAAAATTGATAAGTATTTAGGGGTATACCCTATAAAAGGGTTGCTCTGGTTCTCTTTATCATCACAAAGGATCAACTGTTCCCTCCAAATACAATAGGTCCGAAAGACTATAGGCCATCATCTTCCCAAAGTGTATCTTCGTTCACCTCTAATCCTTTCGAAGATGCACTGGTAAACCTGGCTATACAGAAGGGGTATGCCAACCACCTGTTGATAGACAGTACCTTGGCTGAGGCGATGTTGGTCCTTTGAGGTTTGTTGGAATATGGTATCTACTGTGTAGCAAAAGCTGGGGTTGGGCCATCAGCTGTATGGCTGGTGAGCTCAGAATATTGAGAATGGATTGAAGGTTGTACTTTCAATCCCCCTCAATTATACTACATCAGAATAAGTTGCATTGATGTGTAGGAGGGTAGGATGCTCAAGCAATTCACCATAGACAATTTCAAGTCTCTCACCGATTTCAGTCTTCCTCCAGCGCAAAATATAGGCTCCTTGCCACAATTTTCCTGTCTTGTGGGAACCAATGGAGCCGGTAAATCAACGATTCTCCAAGCTTTTGAATTCATCCACCATCTTGCATCAGGGACCCTCGATACCTGGGTCAAAACAAGAGGTTGGAATTTCAGCGAGCTGACCAGCAGTTTCTCCGAGAAAAGGACCATTACCTTCAAGTTGGTAATAGCTGAAGGTGTTTTTAGGTATGAATGGACAGGATCGTTCAATACGGTGACTTCCCGATGTACGAAAGAGGAAATATATAGCAATTCCAACCCTATGGCAGCAATGAGTATTTCAGAGGGGATACTTCGTTATAAAAGTGGAAATGACCGGTTAACTGTCAGTGCAAAGGATTTTTCCTACAAGGGCTCTATCCTATCCTTTCTGAAGAGTGATCCTGAATCCATGCCGGAGGTTTCTGCGGTTAAGAAGTTTGTCGATGGATTGAAATCATTGGAGTTGCTGAATCCCCAACTGATTAAAACCCGATCACGCGAAGCCGATGATGTCGGCTCGGGAGGGGAGAAACTGGCTGGCTATTTGTCCCATCTTCCAAAAGAACGTTCCGAAAAGATAGTGATGGAGCTCAAGGAATTCTATCCACAGGTGACGCAGGCGAGACCACAGGCCTTGCGTGCAGGTTGGAAGACCTATTGGGTTACAGAGGATTACAAGGCCGCACAGAAGATACATTTGGAAACTGAAATCCAGCACCTCAGTGATGGGATGCTCCGAATTTTGACGATCATTGCCCAAGTGCATTCCGATCGCGATTTTATCTTGCTTGATGAGATTGAGAATGGGATCAACCCTGAGTTGATCGAACGGCTGATGAATTACCTGGTATCCTGTAAGAAGCAGATACTCGTGACCACCCACAGTCCGATGGTCCTGAACTACCTAGAAGATGATGTCGCCAAGGCAGGTGTATTTCTCGTGTATAAGGGTGAAGATGGCATTACTCGGTGTGGGCGGTATTTCGAATCTTCAATCACCAAAGGAAAGCTGGATCTCCTCGGTCCTGGTGAAGTGTATGTGGATACTACGATAGAATTGGTTGCCAACGATCTGGAGAAGAATCGAATATGAAATTCGTGCTCTCAGGTGAAGGACCCACTGATATCGGCAAGATCGACTATGCTACCCAATCATTCGATCCTGGTCCCATGGCGTATTTTATTGATGAAGTTGTGCGTAATAAAATTGGCTTTTCACCCCTTGAAACGCATTGTGCTGGTGGCAATGCAATTCATTTCGTCCCTAAGAAGGATCTAGCCAATACAGCAGTACATAGGAGGACAGTATTTCCTGGGAAAAAATCTCCGCAAGGAACTGCCTACTTTACCAAAAATTCACTTGCATTGGGACTCAAAGCTACATGTATTGCTAATGAAACCGGATCGCCGACGATTGCTGTGTTGTTCAAGGACGCAGATCCCACACGATCTCACGATGATTATGAAGAAAAGTGGGCTTCAATGATGAGCGGCTTCAAGCGAGCTGGATTCGATAGTGGAGTCCCCATGATTCCCCGTCAAATCATGGAGGCTTGGCTGCTTGACTCCATTGATTGGCAGGGGGAATCCCACCCTGATTTTGATACTGTCACAGGTGGAAGACATTCAGCACGTCCTTATAAGGAACAGTTGGCAGAATTGGTGGGGCCTACAAGTCAACACAATCTTGTTGACCGAGTTTGTGATGGTACTTTTGAGCAAAGTCGTATAACAGTCGAGAGCTACAAGCGATTCAAAGCTAGATTGGAGAATGTGTTAGAATCTGGGCAGTACTGATTTGCACGTAGCGTTAAGCCTCTTTGTGATGCCCGCCAGTTGGAATACTCAAGGAGGACGCTCCTGCGCTGAAAAGGAATCTCCCCTGCAGCTGATAATCTTTGCCAATACCTTCCTTGGTATCGTAATACGACAAACCAAATCAGGTGATCACTCTGGATGCACATTTCCTCATCTCCCCGGATCGTCAGATGCATTTGATACAGGGGATTTCATTCCCTCAGTTCCAATCCATCTTTGAAACGTTTTCCAATCTGGCAATTCACGAAGCATTGGTTTCGCAGGCGATCAAGGCCTTCTTCCGAGACAAGGTTGATGTGTCACCTTCGTGGATACTCATGCATAAAGATTCCGAATTGACCAGTGGTTGTTCGCGTGCCTCTCTGCCGTCTTTGCCTCTTTTGGCCTTATTGTGCTAGAGTGCTCCAGATGAACACACCTCTTGAAGTCTTGCATCGTGTCTTTGGGTATGAAGCCTTGTATCCCCTGCAGGAAAAAGTGATCGCCCATGTACTCAGTGGACAGGATGCCCTTGCCCTGATGCCTACCGGAGGTGGTAAGTCCCTATGTTTCCAGGTACCTGCACTCTGCAAGGATGGGCTGACACTTGTGATAAGTCCCCTAGTAGCGTTGCAACGTGATCAAGTGGAAGCGCTCAAGGCCAATGGTGTGGCGGCAGCGCTGCTCAACAGTACCCAATCAGAGGATGAAGCAGAAGGGGTTCTCAGTGATATTGCACAGGGAAAGCTCAAGCTGCTCTATGTCAGTCCGGAAAAGCTTTTCAGAGGTTCTACAGCCAACAGTTTGGCCATGTGGAATATCAATCTGATTGCTGTGGATGAGGCGCACTGCATCTCCTTCTGGGGACATGATTTTCGTCCCGAGTACACACAGCTTGGCCGCTTACGGAGCATGCTTCCCGGCGTTCCTCTCTTGGCCTTGACGGCAACGGCGGACCCTGCCATCCAGCGGGATATCCTAACCCAACTATCCATTGATGAGACTTCACTCTTTCAGTCCAGTTTCGACCGTCCCAATCTCCACCTATCGGTCTTGCCTGGACAGAAGAAGTTTGAAAGATTGCGGCTTTTCCTGAAGAGTCACCCCAACCAAGCAGGGATTGTCTATTGCCTCTCCCGTGCTTCTACCGAAGAGTTGGCTGAAAAACTCAACCGATTGGGATACAAGGCCGATGCCTATCATGCTGGTATGGGCACCGATGATCGTCACCGAATCCAAGACGCATTTCTCAAGGATGAAACGCTCATCATATGTGCCACTGTAGCCTTTGGGATGGGAATCGACAAATCAAACGTCCGCTGGGTCGTCCATTGGAACCTGCCCAAGAATCTTGAAGGGTTCTATCAGGAGATCGGACGGGCGGGTAGGGACGGGCTTCCCGCCGACACCCTCCTCTTTTACAGCTACGCTGATGTCGCCCAACAACTCAGGTTAATCGATACTGCCAGCTCTGACCGTCGAGAGTTGCTTGTGGCGAAATTGGATAGGATGAAACAATACGCAGAAGCCTCGATCTGCCGCCGGCGTATCCTCCTATCCTACTTTGGGCAGACGCTTGCTGAAAACTGCGGGCATTGTGATGTGTGTGAGCATCCGCCTGTAACCTTTGATGGAACCATTGTTGCCCAGAAGCTTCTTTCGGCGGTCTATCGCACAAAAGAGTGCTCTACCTTACGCCACTGTGCCCTGATCTTGCGGGGAAGCCAAGCCCAGGAGATTATAGAGCAGCAATGGCACGAGCTTAAGACCTTTGGTGTCGGACAAGACCTCAGGTATGAGGAGTGGATCGAATATGGCTCACAGCTCATCAACGCAGGATATGTCTCTGTTGCGTATGACCGTGGGATGACATTGCATCTGACCTCTTTGTCCAAGCCGGTACTCAAGGGCGAAATGAGTGTCCCCTTGGTCAAGTTCCAAACGTTTGAAGAGAGGAAAGCCGATGCATCCCAACACAAGACACCTCCCTCCAATGATGGTGACCCCGATCTTGTCGATTGCCTTAAAGGTGTCCGAAAGAAGCTGGCAGACGAGCATAAAGTCCCCTCCTATATCATCTTTAGCGACAAGACCCTTCATGATATGGCTTCCAAGGTTCCACAGGACCTTACACAATTCCTACAGGTTCACGGGGTGGGGGAAGTCAAGGCCAGTTCCTATGGGCCTACCTTTCTCAAAGCGATTGGTCAGTGGGAAGGACAAGCGTAATAAACGGGGTGTGCCCAAAGCGAACAGGGAAGAGAGAGAGAAGTCATCTGACTTCCTCATCTCAATGGAGTTGGCAAAGAAGGCTGATCATGTGGTATGGAAGTCAAGTCCTTTTGTATCATAGCGAGGTTCACAATACCATTTGTCCCATACTATGCTAGACTCTCTGTATAGGGGAGGATCGGCTATGCAATTGGAGTGTACCAAGAAGCTTTTGGACTATATCGGGGTAGAGGCTGAGGCTGCCGATGAAAGCATTGGCCCTGTCTTCCGATGGAGCGCCAACCTCATACAGATCAATCGCCGCCGCACCATAGTGGTTGCCCATGATTCTTCTCGGTACGGCTTTGTGCTGTATGGCATCAAGGCCAAAGATATTCGTAATCTTGGTGACTTGCTGATCGATGGCATACGCACCTGTCTGGAACTTGAATGTATTGATCCTGACCTCATCGACCGGTATCTCGCCGACTGTGGGACTCCTGTTGCTTTTACCAAAAGTGCAGGGAGCACCCTTGTCTCAAGGTTGAATCAGCTATGCACGCGCGTGACATACTTTGCAGAAGACCTTACAGTCGAGCATCTTTTCCAGAAGCAGGTGTTGGCCATTATCAATGATGACTACATCAGAGTGAAGAATGATCCGGCAAAGAAATATTTTGGTGTATACGAAAAGTTGGGAGAGGATATCTCAAGCCTCTATGGGGCTTCCCCCTATCGTTGTCGAGCTGCTGAGTTTGAGGTGGAACTCGAACTGGATAGCACTTGCACTAGGCGTATCATCGTCCCTTTGCACTATACCTTCCGGCAGTTCCACCATGTCCTCCAGACTCTTTTTTGTTGGCAAGGCTATCATTTGCATGATTTCTGGATAGAGCGCCATCCCAACGGCAGACTAAAACAAACCTTGATCGGGTTTCAGCGTGAATTTGACCTTGAAGAGGAGTCTACACGGGAGGATACTTCTGTATCTCTCTCTGAGATATTCCCCAGGTATGGGCATATCATCTACAACTATGACTTTGGCGATGATTGGAGACACCACATCCGCCTTGTGAGCCTCATAGATGAGCATGACACGAACCATGCAGTTTGTCTTGCCTGGGAGGGGGAGGCCCCTCCTGAGGATGTCGGGGGACCTGGGGGGTACTCCCGGTTGCTCCAAATCCTCTCAGATCCTCTAGATCCCGATCATGCTGCCATGAAGAGGTGGTATGATTCAATGCTTTGCAGGCCTTTTGACTTGGATAGCATCAACCGCCATTTACGGGGGTGTGCGAGAAGAAGAGACAGTATGTGGTAGGACAAAAACGATCCTCCACTCGTGACAACTGAGAAAAGGGTGGAGCTCCCCCCCCTGACAAAGCCTAACCAGCAGGAAGGTGCAGATGCGTGTGGTAATTTCTTGATCCTCGGTAATAATGGGATGATAGTATTTCACTATTCTTAGAGAATAGTAATAATCTTGAAGTATTAGATATTGCATGCGTAAATGATCGTATAGATAGCTAGAGCTATCCATACGATGGATTGCTCCCATCGAAAAGGAGATTTTTCCATGCAGGAATCTAGGAAAGTACCCATACCTAAGTATAACGAAGTCGGTAGCAGGATCAGGGAATTGCGAGTTTCCCATGCTCTTAGCCAGAAAGCCTTCGCCCAGAAGCTGAATATATCCCAGGGACATCTGTCCAGGGTGGAGAAGGGGGCCGTCATATCTACAGCCTTGTGCGCCCTGATAGCCGAGAAATTCAACTCCACCAAGGAGTATCTGCTCTTTGGTGTCAAAGAAAAACCCTTGGGTGTAACCACCTCTTCTGTTCCTGTGATACCGAATCAAGATACTGAATTCTCTGGGTTTTCATTGGACCAGACTGATTCCCTAGTCAGATCAAACAAGCAGGTGAAGAGGATACTTGAACAGTGCAAGTACGAATACTCTTTCGTTGTAGATGAGATACGGGATGTTGACAGTATCCTCGATACTGATGAGCAGCTCTATCCAGCCACATCATACACCTTTGCCATTTCGGTCCGATGTTTGCCTTCTGGGTACCAATGGGAGGCACGTGAGGTGAAGCGTAGTGAAGCCAACCTTGAAGGGATCCAAGACCCGTATGAAGAAACTGAGCGTAAGAAACAGATGGAAGCTCAAGGGAGAAAATATACCCCCAGAAAGACGGCAAAGGATACATGCTCGTTTGAGCCATATGCTTTTGAGCTGTATTCCTCCTATGACTTTATAGAGACTGAGTACGGAAGGATCGGAGATATTGCACGGTATAGGGAGGCAAAGGCCCTTGCACTCTATAAAGGCTTGGAATGCCCAGAAGACTGCTACGATCCAATTCTAGATGAATTGGCAACCGATTAGAATGCCTACTTCTCTGATGGCACGGTAGACAGGGATGTTGAATTTGAACGTTTCAAGAAGGTCATCCGCTCTGGGGTTGGTGGCAAATCCTTGAAGCCAAGTCCAGTGCCGGCTCTTGAAGGTGAATATTTCTCCAGCGGCGGTGGGGTTGTCTACAAGGGACGCCGGTATGGTTTGGGTTTCATGGGGCGCATCGGCATCACTTCTGATCCACGTGAATATGGGGAGAGTGAAGTTCAGTTCATCATCGATGACAAGCGCCTCAGTGCAGCGCAACTCATCGATATGCTTAGTACGTATGATGGGTGGCAACTGAGCTTCACCATTGAATCTGACTGATGGTGATGAAGCCAATGCTACTCAGGGGCAAGATCTTTTGGCTTCTTCACGGAACCAAAGGCTTAGCTTCTTTTGTGTGATTGGTATCCTCCTTAGCATAGTGATATCTAGTTTAATTGCTATTATAATATTAGTTATAGTGAATAAAAGGAATTAAGTCATACTATGATAGCAATAATTTCACCATCAAAAGCCCAAAGGATCCTACAGGAAAATATTCGCGAACGTCGGTTGCACCTAAACTATACCCAAGAGGGGCTTGCCGAACGGTCTGGAGTTCCTTTGGCTACATTACGCAAGTTCGAGCAACAAGGCACAATTTCCCTAGAATCATTTTTGAAGCTTCTGCTCGTATTGGGGATGTTAGAGGATATGGTCAAATCCACTGAGGTACAACAAGCTCCCTTCACTTCTATTGATGAAGTGCTTACCCCTGATGCCAAAACCAAGCGTAAAAGAGGGAGACGAAAATGAATGCATTTCCTGTTGCAAAAAAGATTAAAGTTGGGCTTGACTTTGGAAAGGGCACTATCCCTGTTGGTCGATTGGCTATAAGGGAACGTAGGATATACTTTGCGTATGAGAGTACATTCATCGAACAGGGTCTGGAAATTTCTCCCTTTATTCTCCCTCTCAAGGCAGGTGTAACAAACTTTGACAATAGCCTTTTTGAAGGGTTGCCTGGAGTTTTCAACGACAGCCTGCCTGATGGCTGGGGAAAGCTCCTGTTTGACCGGTTAGTGCAATCCCAAGGGATCTTACCTTTACAGCTATCACCATTGGATAGGTTGTCCTCTGTAGGGGCGTACGGAATGGGTGCCTTGGTGTATGAGCCGGCGACTCCCAATGAGGCGGAGGATAGGGCGATAAGCCTTGATACTATTGCCCAACAGGCTCAAGAGGTACTGAAGGGAACTTCCCAAGAGGTTGTACAGAAACTTCTGGCTTAACATGGTTCATCAGCTGGGGAAAGTCCGAAGGCCTTGGTCTGTGTTTCTGAAAATCGTGAGCATATCATGCATGGTAGCCACAAACTTGAAAAAGGGTTTGAACCTTGGCTGGTGAATTTCCCCAATATGCAGGATGGTCTTGATGCTGGTTCCATTGAGTATGTATATGCCCTGATGGCCAAAGACTCAGGCATTGAAATGCCCCTTTTTCATGTGTTTCCTTCAGGGGAAGGCCCAGGATATTTTGCTACCAAACGTTTTGACCGTGACGGCAACAAACGCCTATACATGCACACCGCTTGTGGCTTGCTACATGCGGATTTTCGCTCTCCATCACTGGATTACAAAGATCTGATCAATCTTACATTCTTGCTGACTCGTGATATTCGTGAAGCAGAAAAGATGTTTCGTCTTGCTGTGTTTACTGTCTTGGCCCACAACCGCGACGACCATGCAAAGAACTTCAGCTTTCTGATGGGTTATGGGAGCAGGGAGAAATCCCGGGGTGGAATATCGTATCAAGCTTGGCCTTGAGGCTAAGATAGCAGAGCCTCGTATCACTGAGATCATAGATCAAACAAGATCAGCAATAGGTGCTTGGCCAAAACTGGCAAAGCAGTATGGGGTGGATGATGCTAATGCTCGTGTGATCACAAGGAAGATTTGTCCAGATGTATAGAATCAGGGCGGTATGTGTTGGGTAGCCTTGTTCCTACAGGTAGGACCTCTGCCGTGCACATGGAACCATGCTTGAAATCCTTCCATTTCCCTTCGACTGGCATTGCTTCCTATCAGCTTTGGCTTGTAGTTGATACGAACGTGTCTCTCCTTCTGGTTTGCACAGTATGGGATAGGGGTGGGTGCAATATGTAGCCATCCTCCAAGACAACTAGAGGGAAACCTGACACTCGAAATTCTCTGGATGATGGGTTGTTGCTTGCTCACAGAGGTTACCTTTTCCCTCTCCTGTGCTATCCTTCACCCATCCTTCTTGAGGAGTTGCCCTTTCATGGAAATAGTTCTACCAGTAAAGAGAGAGAAGCTATCCAATGGACCTGTACTTGCCATGCAGATCTTTGCCCTGGGGATTCTTCTGCTTGTTGTCTATAAGAACTTTGTTGAGCTTCCTCTCCTGGATTATCTCTTGGGAAGTAGCGTGCTCCTTCTGCTGATAATGACCATCCTGATACTAGGCAGGGATCTTACTGCTCGTGAGAGGATAATGCTGTTGAGTATCCTGTTCCTGTTCTGGTATTCCCAGCTCATCTCCCAAAAAGGACAGATGATGTGGTATGTGGAAGCTGCCTATCCCCTGCTTGGCTTTTCACTGGGGCTGCTGATCGTGCATACCAAATGGAATGTCTGGTTGGTTCGCCTCTTCTGTTACCTAGCCTTGGCACCCTTTCTCTACGGCTTCTTCATTAAGGGGATACGCCTTGCAACCAGTTCCAACTTCTATGCCATGAATAGGAATACCATCCCCAAGCTTGTGATCATGACAAGCAGTCTTCTGATCATGGTCGAGCATGAGAACGAAGCTTCTGTGTGTGCTCGTCCTACTAAGCTTATTCTTGGGATGCCTGTTTCTGGATACTCCTTGCTTATTCCCTTACTCACAGTACTGGTCTGTTTCTATTCCCGGATACTCCTTGCTTATTCCCTTACTCACAGTACTGGTCTGTTTCTATTCCCGAAGTAGGGCAGGCCTTCTTATCTCAGGGGCTCTCTTTTTTATGGTACTGGTCCGTACCCTGATAACATACTTCCCTGTCATGCAAACTCTGATGACAACACACCGTTGGAGGTTCTTGTTATTACTTGGTGCAATTGCCTTCTTGCTCGGAATTGGCGTCCTCTATGCATATTCCAATTCAAGGTTGCAGATGCACGGCTTGGATAGCAATGGAAGAAGAGAGATACAACTGGCATGCATCAACGAGCTGAATCTGAAACGAATGCTTATTGGATATCGACCAGAAATACTCAACGGCATAGGACTGCACAATTCCTACTTGAACCTGCTTGTACATTTTGGCCTCTTGTCATTGGTATTTGTCTTCCTGTACATCCAAGCCTTATACCGGTTCCTCCAAAACTCCTTCACGTTTACAGGCCTCTTGGTCCTATGGGGAGTCTACTCACTGGTGGAGTCTCTATCACCCTTTGCTGTAGGGGACCTCTTGATACTGCCCTTGCTTATGGTGTCACTGAGAAAACTTGAACGGTAGGGCCCTTGTGTGAGTTGGGATTGAAGGTAGCCGTTCATACCATAGTTCATCCTCGCTTCTCAAATCGAACATTCTGGAAGCACATCTTTCTCCGAAGATGAGCAATTTTCATACTGAAGGAATCCTTTCTGTGGGTACCCATCATACTATTGGAGAGATTGAGGCGATTGTCTCTACTTCTATCCTGAGATTAGGACAATCTTTGCTTTATGACAGAGAAGCATTACGCAAAGCCCATATTATTTGCTGGATTTACCCCTGAACAATGATAAGACATTCAAAATTACATTTACAAGGTTTGTAAAGAATGATAGGCTACCTTAGCTATGAGCCGGGAAAAGAGAAAATCCTTGCCCATGCTATTCTTAATATGTGCAATAATGGTTTCATACTGAAGGTTCGTCCTGGTATGGAGACGGTATGCTCTAGTCTTTTTGCTTTCGTAATCTGGGTTGGGGAAGTTCTGTCCCAATACCAGGGAACCCTCATAGTTTAGCTGATAAGAATGGGTACTACCATGGGATTTGTTGCATCATTTTTCGTTTTTTGCTGTCATCACTGCACATCGATTGTATAGGTAGGATTTATGTATAAAAAAATAGTGCACCAGAAGAGAATCTATATGGCTGTTATTGTCATACTTCTTTTTCTGTTTCAATATCTCTATGCTGATCGACTGACAACCTATCGGACTATCCAGTTTCTGATCATGGATGTTGCTGTCGTCTCGTTTATCTTCGCTTTCCATGGATTTGAGCTGAATACCCTGAAGTCTAAAAATGCAGTGATCATTTCAACCGTACTGGGGTCTTTCCTAGGTGTTCTGGTAGGGATGTTTTTCATCATTCTCATCTTTGGTGCACAGAGAGACATATATCGAAATGAATTTATTGCTACTACCATTGCTGCCAGCTTGGTCATTCCAGTTTTATCACTGTTGTACTACAGGTTGGTTCTCAGTAGGATTCCCCCTTCCCGTTGCATTGTCATAGGAGATAAGGCCACGTATGGTAGCCTGCTTGCAGAAGTGGAAGAGTCTGCACAAGGGAAAATTGTCATTTCGCATTGGGCTGCCTCTATTGCTGAGGCGCGTGAGCAGTTCAAGCATGCGGGAAAGGAAGTCATCATAATCGGAAACCTTCAGTTGTATAGGGAACTCACTGCAGATATTTATGAGCTGGAAAAGAAGGGTACCCAGAAATACTTCATAACCGAAGTTGTGGAAGACTGGCTGTATCGTATTCCCCTAACCATTGTGGATGAGTACAGAGACTACTACGAGATATTCTTCAACCAGACACCTATTCCCCAAGAAAAGAGGATTATGGATATTGCTTTTGGTTTGATTATGGGAATAATAGCTCTTCCGTTCATTATACTCTTTGGGATTCTTGTGGTTCTGAACTCTGGCTTTCCTATCATCTTCAAACAAAAACGGGTTGGTCTGTATGAACAGCCTTTCATGTTCTTCAAGATTAGAAGCCTGAAGGAAGATAAGCAGTTGGAAAACTCAGCCAATCCCAATGGTACCATAACTCAACGTATTACCTTTGTAGGGAAAATCTTAAGGAAAACTCGAGTTGATGAATTCCCCCAGTTCGTCAATATCCTCAATGGTACCATGTCAGTGGTTGGGCCCCGTCCTGAGATGGGAATCTACCACGACAAGTGGAAAGAGGAAATTCCTTTTTATGGATTTCGCAACATGGTTCGCCCGGGGCTTACCGGATGGGCACAGATAAATTACGGGCACACAACTTCCTTGGACGAGTACATCAGAAAGACTGAGTATGACTTGTACTATGTAAAGAACAAGACTTTGTTGTTTGATATCCAGATCATGATGAAGACTTTTGAGACCTTTTTGGGAATGAAGGGTGGCAGATGATCACTTTCATAATGCTAGGGTAACAGCGTGCATATCTTGGTTGAATCACAGTTCTTCTATCCTGAACAGATGCGCATCAACGATATATGCGTTGCTCTGGTCAACCGAGGACACTCTGTTACTGTTGTTACCAGCATCCCCAACTATCCTAAGGGCAAGTTCTATAAGGGGTATGGATTTTTTCACAAGAGAAGGGAGACCTATCAGGGTATTTCCATCATCCATCTTCCTGTCATACCTAGGGGGAAGGGCTTTATAGGCCTAACCCTGAACTATATCTCTTTTGTCGTTTCAGGCTGGTTTTTTGCCCATTTTACCAGGGTTAAAGCTGACCTTGTGTTTATGAACATGAGCTCCCCCATGACCCAGAGTCTTGTAGGAGTCTGGTTTGCCAAACGCAGGAAGATTCCCAGTGCAATATACATCCTTGACCTATGGCCAGAGAGTTTTGAGGTCATAACAGGTATTTCCTCTCCCATGGTCATCAAGCCAATAGGAAGGATGGTTGATTCTATCTACCGACGCACTGATAAGGTCCTGACATCGTCCCGAAGCTTCATCGAAACCATTGCCCGGCGAGGTGTCGATGCTGATAAGCTTGTGTTCTGGCCCCAATATGCAGAGGAGTTCTATCAACCAATTGAAAGAGACTCCCTTGAGCAAGTACTGCCAGTCTCTGATGCAAGACTAACCTTCACCTTTACAGGAAACATAGGGTTGGCGCAGGGCTTGGATATCCTTATCCCCGTCGCTCTCCTATTACAGAAACAGGGCATCCCTGTCCGTTTCGTCCTTATTGGAGATGGCAGTGATAAGGTTCGTCTAGTTGCCCTTGTTGTTGCTAACAAGCTTGATGACTATTTTGTCTTTGTCGAAAGACAGCCAGCCCAACGTATCCCTGTATTCCTAGCTGCCTCTGATGCAGGTCTGGTCATACTGAAGAAAAGCCTTATCTTTTCCAAGACTATACCTGCTAAGGTGCAATCATACCTTGCTTGTGGAGTACCCATCCTTGCCTCTGCTGATGGGGAAGTGCAGAGGGTTATAAGTGAAGCAAAGGCTGGGTTTGTCTCTGATGCCGAAGATGCTCAGGGGCTTTTCAATGCTATTGTTCTTTTTTCTAATCTTTCTCCAGAAGAAAGATTGGAAATGAAGAAGCAGGCAAAACTTTATTCTGATACAATGTTCTCAAAGGAAACACTCATAGATCAATTGGAGGATGTCCTGCATTCTCTTGTAAAGGATACTGCTCATGTTTAAGAATAAGACACTGCTTATCACAGGCGGCACCGGCTCCTTCGGCAATGCCGTACTCGACCGCTTCCTCGATACCGAAATTGCCGAGATCCGCATCTTCAGCCGAGACGAGAAGAAGCAGGATGATATGCGTCATCTCTACAACAATGACAAGATCAAATACTACATAGGCGATGTACGTGACTACCGCAGCATTCGCGATGCTCTCAATGGTGTCGACTATGTCTTCAGTGCAGCGGCTCTTAAACAAGTTCCTTCCTGTGAATTCTTCCCCATGGAAGCAGTGAAAACCAACGTTATCGGAACCGACAATGTCCTGACTGCCTGTATCAATGCAGGGGTCAGTAAGGTCATATGCCTCTCAACCGACAAGGCAGCCTATCCCATCAATGCCATGGGAACCAGCAAGGCCATGATGGAGAAGATCTTTGTTGCCAAGTCCAGGACTGTCTCTGAGGACAAGACCCTCATCTGCGGTACACGGTACGGCAACGTGCTGTGCAGCAGAGGCTCTGTCGTCCCTCTGTTTGTCGAACAGATCAAGGCAGGGAAGCCGATAACAGTAACCGAACCAAAAATGACCCGCTTCATCATGACTCTCGATGAAGCTGTTGATCTGGTGCTGTATGCATATGAGCATGCACATACCGGGGACATCCTGGTGCAAAAGGCCCCTGCAAGCACCATAGGTGTACTTGCTCAGGCTGTGAAGGAACTGTTTCATTCAGATGTCGAGACCAAGGTCATCGGTATTCGCCATGGGGAGAAGATGTACGAGACTCTTCTTACCAACGAGGAGTGCGCAGTGGCTACAGACCTAGGGGCCTTCTATTGTGTACCTGCAGACAACAGAGACCTCAATTACGACAAGTATTTCAAGGATGGAAGCAATAAGCGCAACGTATTGACCGAGTTTAACTCGGACAATACGGAGCTTCTCTCTGTAGAGCAGGTCAAGCAGAAGCTGCTTACCCTGCCCTACATCCAGGAAGAGCTCAAGGCTTGGGAGAACCGATAGTTATGAGGATACTGATAACCGGCTCGAACGGCTTTGTTGGGAAGAACCTCGTCTCGGAACTGAAAAACAGAGGCTATGATGATCTGTATCTCTATGATGTCGATACAGACCCTTCCTTGCTTGATGCCTATTGCACAGACTGTGAGTTTGTATATCACCTGGCAGGAGTCAACAGACCCCAGGACCCCAAGGAGTTCATGGAAGGCAACTACGGCTTCACCAACCTCCTCCTGGATGCTCTGAAGAGACAGAACAACACGTGTCCCATCCTTATCTCCTCCTCCATCCAGGCAGAACTGGGCAATCCCTATGGCAGAAGCAAGAAGGCCGGGGAGGACCTGCTGTTTACCTATAGCAAAGAGACAGGCTCGCCGGTCTTTGTTTTCCGCCTTCCCAATGTATTCGGCAAGTGGTCGAGGCCCAATTACAACAGTGCAGTGGCGACTTTTTGCCATAACATAGCAAGGGACTTACCCATAACAGTCAATGATCCAAGTGTGGTGATGAGCCTTGTCTATATCGATGATGTGGTTGATTCCTTTATCAAGGCATTACACAAAGATGTTTTACAGGAGGGAGGGTACTGTAAGGTCCCGACCGTCCATACTGCCAAGCTTGGAACCATTGCAGAGCTTCTTCACAAGTTTAGGGAAAGCCGCAAAACACTTTCAGTGCCCAATATGAAGAACAGCTTCGAGCGGGTGCTGTACAGCACCTACCTCAGCTATCTCCCCCAAGACAAGTTTGCATATCCTTTGAAAATGAACAGCAATGAGAGGGGTTCCTTCACTGAGATAATCAGGACAGAAGAGCGTGGCCAGTTCTCGGTGAACATCTCAAAGCCTGGCATTACCAAAGGCAACCACTGGCATCATAGCAAGAACGAGAAGTTCCTGGTGGTGAGTGGGGAAGGGGTTATCAGATTCAGGAAGATTGGGACAAAAGAAGTCATTGAGTATCCAGTCTCAGAAGAGAAACTTGAGGTTGTGGACATACCTCCAGGGTATACGCACAACATCTCCAATACTGGAGCCTCTGATATGGTAACCTTCATGTGGGCTAATGAACCCTTCAACCCGGATAAGCCCGATACAATCTATGAGGAGGTGTAGACAATGCCCAAGATGAAGGTGATGACAATACTCGGGACAAGACCTGAGATAATACGCCTCAGCGCAGTATTGAAGAAGTGTGATCGATACTTTGACCACATCCTAGTCCATACAGGACAAAACTGGGACTATACCCTCAACCAGGTGTTCTTTGAGGATCTGGGCCTTCGTGCCCCTGACCACTATCTTGAGAGCGTGGGCAAGGATCTGGGGGAGACCATGGGCAACATCATCGCAAAAAGCTATGAAGTCCTTCAGAAAGAAAAGCCAGAAGTTCTGTTGATTCTTGGTGATACCAACAGCGCCTTGTCCGCCATCAGCGCAAAGAGATTGAAGATTCCCATCTTCCATATGGAAGCAGGGAACCGCTGCTGGGACTGGAATGTCAGTGAGATGATCAACCGTAAGATAGTGGACCATATCAGTGACATCAACATGCCCTACACAGAACACTCCAGAAGATACCTGCTATCAGAAGGTCTTGACGGCAAGACCCTCTTTGTCACAGGCTCCCCCATGAGGGAGGTCCTGGACGACCACTTGGAGAGGATCCTGGCTAGTAAAGTTCTTGATACATTAAAGCTAAAGAAAAATAACTACATCCTTGTCTCTGCCCATAGGGAAGAGAACATCGATAATGAAGAGCACTTCATATCGCTGATGACTGCCATCAACGACATAGCAGAGAAGTATAAGATGCCTGTGATCTACAGCACCCATCCCAGAAGCAAGAAGTTCATCGAAATGAGGAACTTTACCTTCCATCCCCTGGTACAGAGCCTGAAGCCTTTTGGGTTCCTTGACTACAACAAGTTGCAGATGAATGCCTACTGTGTCTTGTCAGACAGTGGCACCCTCAGTGAGGAGTCAGCAATGCTGGACTTTGCAGGAGTGCTCATACGGACCAGTACAGAAAGACCAGAGGTCCTGGATAAGGGGACTGTAGTCGTTGGTGGTGTTACCACCAATGACATTGAACAGGCCCTTGAAATGGCGGTGACCATGAGAGACAACAAGGAAAAGACTGAGATGCCTGATGACTACCATGACACCAACGTGTCTGTGAAGGTCGTGAAGCTGATTCAGAGCTATGCGAAGATAGTGAATGAGACGGTGTGGGGGAAGTGATACAACTCTTATGTCTATGAAAGAAGAGGATAGAGTGTGATGAAGATGCTAATCGTCTATGGAGGAGTAATGAGCTATGGTGGAATGGAAACATTCATCATGGCATATCTACGGAATATGGACGTATCAGATTGGAAGATTGATATTGTTGAACATGGAGAGGGTGAAGGAGTTTTTGACAAAGAGCTGGTAAAAATGGGTTGCCGAATATTCCATGTCACTCCTCGATCTGTCAGTCTAGCAAGAAACATGAGAGAATTGATTCAGATCATGCAAAACGAATCGTACGATATTGTCTGGTCTCATATGGATGCCGCAAATTTCTATGCATTGAAAGCAGCCAAAAAAGCAAAAGTTCCTGTAAGAATTTCTCATAGCCATAACACACAATATCTCACTAGAAATAAGATCAAGAAAGCCAATCTTTCAATTATCAAGCGTTTGATTCCAATGTATGCAACACATCTGTTTGCGTGCTCGGATCTGGCTGGGATTTGGCTATACGGGAAAATGCCCTTTACCGTTATACCGAATGCCATTGAATTTGAAAAATTCTGCTTTTATCAACAGCAAAGGGAAGTTGCAAGGAAAGAGTTGGGGGTTTCGGAAAACACTTTTATAATCGGACATATCGGGCGGTTTGATTTTCAAAAAAATCATCCTTTTTTGATAGAAATATTCAAGGCCTTGTTGCTTAAGAAACAAGATTCAAAATTATTGCTTATTGGTGATGGAAGCGACATAGCTAATATCCAAGCGCTAGTTAAAAACTACCAAATGGATGAGGAAGTCATATTTTTAGGACATCGCACTGATATTCCGACTTTGCTATCTGCAATGGATTGCTTTGTACTTCCTTCTAATTTTGAAGGTTTGGGAATAGTGTTACTAGAGGCTCAAGCCAATGGATTGCCGTGCATTGTTTCCAATGTAGTTCCTAAAGAAGTGGATATTCAAGGAGCAGTTACATTTATAGATTTAGCAAAACCTCCTCAATATTGGGCAGAAGTTATACTTGAAAAAAGTAATAAAAGGAATCATTTTGATATTACATTTTTTAAACAAAGTGAATTTGAAATTAAAAAAGCTGCTAAGAAACTGAAAACAATTTTATATTCCAGCATTCATGATAAAGAGGGTCCTAAGTGAAAGTTCTGGAAATAAATTCTGTTGCTGGATTCGGAAGCACAGGACGCATTGCTTGCCAAATAGCTGATACTGTTGTTTCTCATGGAGGAGAAGCTCTCGTTGCATATGGGCGTGACCTGTATGCAAAAGGCTGCAATGTTCCGACCTACAGAATTGGTTCTAATTTTGATGTCTCAGCACATGGTATCCTTTCAAGATTTACTGATAGACAAGGATTTTATTCTAAAAAGGCTACAAAGAAATTTGTTTCGTTTATAGAAGCTTATGATCCGGATGTCATTCACCTCCATAACATACATGGGTATTATTTGCATCTTCCCATATTATTTGGGTTTCTTGCTAAGTTGGACAAACCTGTGGTTTGGACTTTACACGACTGCTGGGCATTTACCGGTCATTGTGCGCATTTTGATTTTATTGGATGCCAGAAATGGAAAACAGGTTGCCATCATTGTCCCCAGAAGAAGAGTTATCCCACATCAATTCTTCTTGATCAATCAAAAAGGAATTGGGAACAAAAAAAAGCTTTATTTACCTCAATTAAAGATTTGACGATTATAACCCCTTCTCAATGGCTAGCCAATTTAGTTAAGGAATCTTTCCTTCAAGAATATCCTGTAATAGTAATTAATAATGGTATCGATCTTGAAGTCTTTAAACCGACTGCATCTACATGGAAAGAAGATCATAATATAACAAAACCTATGATATTGGCTTGTGCTGCGATTTGGGATTTGCGAAAAGGATATTTTGACATGATCAAACTTGCTACTCTCTTGCCGGAATACCAAGTTGTCATAGTGGGTATATCAGCTAAGCAAGCAAAGACTCTGCCCAAAAACATTATAGGAATTCAGAGAACCGATAGTGTGGAAGAACTTGTAAAAATATATAGTGCTGCTGATGTCTTTGTGAATCCCACGTATGAAGACAATTTTCCAACAGTAAACCTAGAGGCACTGGCATGTGGGACACCTGTAGTTACATATAACACAGGAGGTAGTCCTGAAAGTATTAAAAAGTCTTATGGGTATGTGGTTAACAAAGGGGATATCTCTTCATTAATTGATAAAATTCAATTAAGTATAAAAAAGCATATTATTGAAGCTGATCACAGCGCCCATATCTCATCTTATTCAAAAGAAGAGAAATTTGAAGAATATTTCTGCATTTTCAAAAATCTAAAGTGGACCTAAGAGGTTACTAATGTTTTATCTACCAGGTATAACTTTATGCATATTGTTCTTGATATATCAAAAAAGAAATAAATGGAAACTGGGACCTGTAAGTATTCTTTTTATAGCTTACCTAGGGATGTTTCTTGCTGCTACAATAGGATATCTCTTATCATTATCAAGGCCAGTTCTTCCCATCTCCTTGCATGCAATGTTGTATTTGTCTGCAGCATTTATAATTATTTTTCTTGGTTATTTTGGGTTTGATGACAATAAAAATGAAACGATTGTAATTGAAAACTCTCTGGTTTATTCTTTTTTAGAATATTTATTAATTGCATATGGTATCTTAGCATTCATTTTCTTTACACCCTTTTCTATCATCTCGTTACAAGGTGATATTGAGCATAATAGAATCGTTAATATAAATTTTGCTGCATTAGAATCTTTTGGGCTAATCAACTCGTTTGCTTCTCTTTTTGCGAATGTATTTATATATATGCTCCTTTTTGCGTTTATTAATTTTGCTAAAAATGAAAAAAGAGCTATTATTAGAGGATTTATTCTTTTAGTCTGTAGCCAAAGTTTTATTGTCTATATATTGGCTTATGTTGGAAGAGATGGTTCCGTATATTGGTTTATGTCACTTGTCTTTATTGCCTTTCTTATGAAAGATTTCATAACCAAAGAATTAAAAAGGATAATTATTTTAGTATCACTCCTACTAACTATACTAGCATTTATACCTTTTATGATGATCACCCTTTCCCGATTTAGCGATGGTTCAAAATCAAATATACCAAATGATATGATGATTACCCCATCCCAATTTAGCGATGGTTCAAAATCAAATATACCAAATGATATGATGATTACCCCATCCCAATTTAGCGATGGTTCAAAATCAATTATTCTAAATAAAAAGATGTTTCAAGATATGAAATATTTTTTTGTAATAGAAACTATAGTGAATTATTCTGGACAACAAATTAGTAACTTTAACGATATATTTGTAATAAATCCTCCTAAACGGTGGGGAGGGCTATCATTTCCCGTTATTACTACATTTCTAGAATCATTGGGTCTGAAGATTAATGCTATATATGATAATGAAAAATTATATAGCCATTATTTCGAATATGGAGCAACCCCTTGGGTCTTTTCTACTTACATAGGATCTTTGCTTGCAGATTTTGGACGGTTAGGGACAATCGTTTATTTGTTTATTTCAACTCTTTTTACAATGGCTATTACTTCAAAAAGTAGAAATACTGGAAAATTCTATTTATCTGAATTAGTTGTTTTTATTCTTCTATATCAGATAGTTTATTGGGGTATTTTTTATTTTAGACATTATTCGATGAACTATTATATGCTTGGTGTTTTTTTGCTATGCTTCTTTATTAAATTTACCCAATCCCACAAGAACCAAGTTCAAATTGACAAATTAAAATAGATGAGTAGTTTTTAAAGATAATAATCTGTAAAATTTTGTAATTCTTACAGATATTGTTTTGAAGGATGGAGTAATTTACAAGAAACATAGGATTATTAGTATGATAGAAATAGATGAATCATCGATCAAGCAACAATGGGCCTCAGATAAGGTTTTGGTTAGTATTTGTTGTACAGCATTCAATCATGAGAAATATCTCAGGGATGCTTTGGACGGCTTTTTAATGCAAAGAACTACCTTTGCTTTCGAAGTTATTGTTCATGATGATGCTTCAACGGATGGCACCCCAGAATTGATTATGGAGTATAGAAACAAATTCCCTAGTATAGTGAAACCCCTTTTACAAACGACAAACCAATATTCCCAAGGGAAAATGATTTTTATTGATTTTATTTTTCCAAAAGTTCGAGGCGATTATTTAGCCATTTGTGAAGGTGATGACTATTGGATCGATAGGAATAAATTACAAAAACAAATTGACTACATGATTCAGTTTCCACAATGTAATATCAGTTTCCATCCCGCAATAGGATTACGGAATAATGGAAAAAAAAATACTCTAAGCAAGTCTTCAGATATGGTGAAAATTTTTTCAGTAGAGGATGTGATCCTTGGTGGAGGCGATTTAATGCCTACAGCTTCTCTGATTCTGACAAGAAAGGTTTTTCCAAAACTCGAGAGTCTTTACGCTATATATCCAAGCCCTCCTGTATGGGATGTTGCAATCCAATTTCTTGGGGCATTGACAGAAGGTGCACTCTATATTCCAATAACTGCTGCGGTTTATCGGATTTTTTCTGAAGGAAGTTGGTCAGAAAAAATGCAAAAAAACAAAGATTTTTCAGTTGCTTCAACACAAGGAGTACTTAAGTTATATAGAGAACTTAATATAATTTCCCAAAGCAATTATGAGGCCAGTTTTAAAGAAATGGAGGTTTTAATCGTAAAGGCATATCTTTCAGACCCAGGATTGCCAAGGCAATTTAGAAAAAAATTGCTTGAAACTTATAGTCACTTGGGTTTAAAAAAGCTGGAAATCTTTTATTTACTTTTATTTAATCGGATAAAAAACATTATTAAAAAGAGGATAGGATATACAGCAACATGAGTGGAGAGCCAAATGATTTAAAGCAATCCATTGTTACTGGGATGATTTGGAAATTACTTGAACGGGGAGGCGTGCAAGGAGTTCAATTTATTGTTCAGATAATTCTTGCTCGATTACTCCTTCCTTCTGACTATGGTATTCTTGCTTTAGTTGTTATTTTCATTACTATTGCGAATGTCTTTGTCCAAAGTGGGTTAAGTACTTCTCTTATACAAAAGAAAATTGTGGATGAAATTGATTTGTCATCTGTCTTTTTTGTAAGCTTAGTTATAGCAACTTTTCTTTATTTTGTTCTGTATGTTACAGCTCCTATGATTGCTGTATTTTACGAAAAGGTGTCGCTAGTGCCCGTTCTTCGAGTGCTTGCAATTACTCTTTTCCCTGGAGCATTTAACTCTATACAAAATTCAATTATTTCAAGGAATATGCAGTTTAGAAGGTTGTTCTATAGCAGTATAGGAGCAGGTATTTTTTCAGGGGTTGTGGGAGTTTCCATGGCTTACATGGGTTATGGGATATGGGCATTAGTTGCTCAGCAATTGTGCAATTCGTTGGTCATCACAATTATCCTATGGTTTTCTGTTCCATGGCGGCCAATAATGAAGTTTTCACTGGCCAAGATCAAAATACTTTTTTCTTTCGGATGGAAACTCTTATTGTCTTCATTGATAGAAACTATATATAGAGAATTACGCAGTTTAATAATTGGGAAAATATATTCTCCAGAAATTTTGGGATATTATAACAGGGGCCAACAATTCCCTCAGTTGATAGTCAATAATATTAGTGGGTCGATACAATCCGTAATGTTGCCAGCACTATCTACTCAGCAAGAATATACATACCGAGTAAAAAACATGGTACGTCGTTCTATAGTGGTTAGTTCCTTCATAGTTTTCCCTCTAATGGTAGGCCTTGCCGTAGTTGCTGAGCCTCTTGTTATTGTAATACTTACCGAGAAATGGTTACCAACTGTTCCTTTCCTTCAAATTTTATGTGCTTCTTTTGCCTTGTGGCCTATTCACACAGCAAACTTACAGGCTATCAATGCAATGGGAAGAAGTGACATCTTTCTCAAGCTTGAAATTGTAAAGAAGATTGTTGGGCTGAGTATTCTCGCTATTTCTTTACCCTTTGGTATTTATGCATTAGCGTTAGGTGAAGTCTTGAGCGGTATTGCTTCATCTTTTATCAATGCTTATCCAAATAAAAAACTTTTGAACTATGGTTACGGAGAGCAGATAAAAGACATTCTTCCTTCTCTTTTTATTTCTCTTATTATGGGGGCAGTTGTTTATACTTTACTATTTCTGCATTTTTCGGCGCTTGTTACTATGGTTTTACAAATTTTCATAGGTATTTTAGTGTATATTATATTAGCTACAGTCTTTAAGCTTGAATGTTACAGATATCTAGTTGATACATTATTGGTTTTAGTACGAGGAATGACATCAAGAAAATAAATACATCTATTTTAGGCTATGATCCTTGCTATTTAGTTCTATTTCTTTTTTTCACCTTTTTTACTCGGAGGCTTACATGTCCATTCTTGTTACCCGTTCATCTCTTCCTTCCTTTGAGGAGTTTACAGAAGAGATCCAATCCATCTGGGATAGCCATTGGCTGACCAACAATGGAGTAAAGCACAAGGAGCTTGAAAACTCCCTGCTATCCTATCTTGGTGTTGATTATCTCTCTTTGTTTACTAATGGGCACCTTGCCTTGGAAATGGTGCTTGAAGCATTGAATCTGTCTGGAGAGGTTATAACAACCCCCTTTTCCTTTGCATCCACTACGCATGCAGTTGTAAGGAATTGGCTGACTCCAGTCTTCTGTGATATCAAGGATTCTGACTACACCCTTGATCCTGCAAATCTGGAATCTTTGATAACGGATAAGACCTCTGCAATTGTCCCGGTGCATGTCTATGGCAACATCTGTGATGTTGATGCCATTCAAACTATCGCTGACAAACATAACCTTGCAGTCATCTATGATGCAGCCCATGCCTTTGGAGAGACCTTCAATGGTAAGGGCATTGGATCCTTTGGTGATGCATCCATGTTCAGCTTCCATGCAACCAAGGTATTCAACACCATTGAAGGTGGAGCCATTACTACTGCATCTGCTTCCCTTAAAGCTAAGCTTGAGATTGTCAAGAACTTTGGCATTACAGGACCTGAGCAAGTAGTGTCCGTAGGTGGCAATGCCAAGATGAATGAGTTCCAGGCTGCCATGGGTATCTGTAACCTGCGGCATGTTGATAGTGAGATCGCAAAGAGAAAGTTAGTCGTTGAACGATATATCCACAACCTTTCTGGTATCGAAGGTATCAAACTGAATATCCCTTCATCATCTGTTTCAAGTAACTATGCATACTTCCCTGTAGTCTTTGATGGCTACAAGTATGATCGTGATCAGGTGTTTGAGAAGCTGAAGGAACATGGCATCTTTGCCCGCAAGTACTTCTATCCTACCATTAATAGCTTTGATTGTTACAAGGATCAGTTTGATGCTTCCTCTACACCTGTAGCCTCACATATAGCAGAGAGGGTTCTGACGCTTCCCCTGTATGCAGGTCTTTCTCTTGAGGACGTTGATAGAATCTGTGCTATCATTACTGCATAACTTGCGACAAGGAGATTAGTGCATGAAAGGTATCATACTTGCAGGAGGAAAAGGGACTCGTCTGTTTCCCATGACCAAGGCTGTTTCCAAGCAATTGTTGCCCATCTATGACAAGCCTCTTATTTACTATCCTTTATCTGTGCTGATGCTTGCAGGCATCCAGGATATCCTTATCATCTCAACACCAGAGGATACTCCTGTATATGAACGACTCTTGGGCAGTGGTTCGGATATAGGCCTCAAGATATCCTACACAGTACAAGAGAAACCTAGAGGACTTGCTGATGCATTTATCCTAGGGGAATCATTCATAGGCAATGACTCCGTGTGTCTCATACTTGGTGACAATGTATTCTATGGGCAGGATCTTACAAAGATTCTCAATAAGGTAAAAGAAAGAAAAAACGGTGCTACGATATTTGGCTATCCTGTTAGGGATGCCCGTTCCTTTGGAGTGGTCTCCTTTGATGAAAACCACAAGGTGGTTTCCATCGAAGAGAAACCCAAACAACCCAAATCAAACTATGCAGTCCCTGGCCTATACTTCTATGACAACAATGTTATTCAGATAGCCAAGGATGTGAAGCCATCAGAGCGAGGAGAGATAGAGATTACCTCAGTGAACAATGCTTACCTGGGAAAGGGTGAGCTCCATGTGGAACTGCTGGGAAGGGGTATGGCTTGGCTAGATACAGGCACCCCTGATGGTATGCTGAAGGCTGCTGAGTATGTAGAGGCTGTGCAGTCACGCCAGGGTTTCTACATCTCCTGTATTGAGGAGATAGCCTGGAGACGTGGGTTTATAGACACTGAACAGCTAAGAAGTATTGGTGAGAGTTTGAAGATGACCGACTACGGTCAGTACATACTATCTTTGGTTGAGGAACTTTCTTGATGGAGGGTAAGATGGATTCAAAGAAACCTGTAATGGTTCTTGTCACTGGTGGAGCTGGCTTTATTGGCAGTAACTTCATCCCTTATCTGTTGGACAAGTATCCTACCTATATGATAGTAAACTTGGATGCCCTTACCTATGCAGGTAACCTTCAGAATCTTAAGGCTGTAGAAGGTCATCCTCGGTATACCTTTGTAAAAGGGGATATTCGTGACCGTGCCCTTGTTGAATCATTGTTTGAGAAGCATGGGTTTACCTATGTAGTCAACTTTGCTGCAGAGAGCCATGTTGATCGTAGCATTGTAGACCCTGAACTATTTCTAACTACCAACATCATTGGCACTGAGGTGCTCCTAGATGTGGCTAAGAGGCATTGGAAACTATTCCCTGAAGACAAGTACAACAAAGACTATAAGGATGGCGTACGCTTCCACCAGGTATCAACTGATGAGGTGTATGGAGCCTTGGGTGAGGAAGGTTTGTTTGTTGAGGCAATGCCCCTGCTTCCCAACAGTCCCTATTCAGCTTCTAAGGCAAGTGCTGACCTGATAGCCAGGGCATATTATGAGACCTATGGCTTTCCTGTAACTGTCAGCAGGTGTTCCAACAACTATGGAGCCTATCAGTTCCCAGAGAAGCTCATCCCTCTGATGATTAATAACTGCCTTAAGGGCAAAAGCCTTCCTGTGTATGGTGATGGGATGCAGGTGCGTGATTGGCTGCACGTGTTAGATCACTGTTCAGCAATCGATGCTGTACTGCATAAAGCCAATGCTGGTGAAGTCTACAATGTAGGTGGCAATAACGAGAAAGCTAACATTGAGATAGTGAAGCTCATCATCAAGACAACAGGCAAGACAGAAGAACTTATCGCCTATGTACCGGATAGACCTGGTCATGACAGGCGATATGCTATAGACAACACCAAGATAACAAGTCAGTTAGGGTGGAAGCCTTCCTATACCTTTGAAGAGGGCATGAAGGAAACAATACAGTGGTATCTGGATAATCAGGATTGGATCGAAGGTATCGTGAGTGGGGATTATCAGGGGTATTATGAGAGGATGTATGCAGAGAAGGTTGAATATTATTGTAGCTTTGCATCTGAGAGGGCTAAGAAGAAAAGAGAGAATTCAAATATGATATTGGGTATCTATGGTTCAAATGGATTAGGGCGAGAGATTCTAGAAACTGCAAAAATGTTGGCACCTACCAAAGGGTGGGATACGATTGTATTCATCAATGATTTTGAACCGGGAACTAAAATTCATGGGATTGAATTGGTTTCCTATCAAACTTTTTTACAAAAATATTCTCAAAAGGATTCTGAGATTATAATTGGTGTCGGTGAGCCGAAGGATCGAGAACTCCTGTATGAGAAATGTTGTAATGATTCAATACCTGTTGCTACGATTATCCATCCTTCTGTTCATATTCCAAATTCATCAATCATTGGGTCAGGTGCATATATTGCCCAAAACTCTATGATTTCCTGCGATGTGAAAATAGCAGAAAATGTTTTGATGCAACCTAATGCTCTAGTGGGGCATGACTCTACTATTGGAAGATCTACAGTCCTCTCCTCAAATAGTGTCGTTGCTGGCCATTGTCATGTCGGCAAACAAACTTTTTTAGCTATAGGGGTGAGTATCAAGGATCGTATAACTATAGGCGATGATTCCATAGTGGGGATGGCTTCATGTGTTGTGCAGGATATTCCCTCAGGTGTTATTGCCATGGGATCACCTGCTCGAATAGTAAAGAAAAACGAGGATCATAAAGTTTTTAGAGGTTGATGCTAAAGCAATTACTAAGTTTAGAGTCTTTCAGGATTAAAACCGTCATGGGTTGAAATTCAATTTCTGATTTGGTATTGTCGTAATCAATTACTATAGATTTTCATTCAGGAGCTAATAATGACCAGTTTAGATACTTATATTCAATCATTCAAACAAATACTTCAACTTGATGATTCTGTAAAGGTTCAAGAGTTGAAGTATAGGGATTCCGGGTGGGATTCTGTAGCGCATATGGTCATAATGGCCACTTTGGAGGAGTCTTTTGACATTATGCTTGATACCGATGATGTCATAGATTTCAGTTCTTTTGAGAAAGGAATGGAGATACTAAAGAAATATGATGTTGAATTCGACTAAAATTCTAGAAGGGAAAAATATCATTGTCACGGGATGTTTGCGGGGCATTGGAAGAAAGACCTTAGAGGTCTTTGCCCAGCATGGGGCAAACGTCTGGGCATGTGCACAGTATCCTGACAAGGAATTTGAGTTATCCTGCATCCTACTGGCTCAAGAACACCATGTATTAGTAAATCCTGTGTATTTTGATTTTCTTGACAATGAAGCAATAAAAAAAGCCATGAAATCAATTTTATCAGAAAAGAAAAAAATTGACGGTTTGGTTAATGTTGCAGGACTAACCTACAATGCATTGCTTCAGATGACAAGCATGGAAAAAATGAGACAATGCTTTGAAGTTGATTATTTTTCTCAGATCCTTATTACACAGTATGTGGCAAAGATGATGATACGTCAGAAAAGCGGGTCCATAGTGTCAGTCTCTTCTGTTGCTGGAATTGATGGGAATCCTGGGCAAGTAGCCTATAGTGGTTGTAAAGCTGCTCTGATTGGCTCTACCAAGACTCTGGCTCAGGAACTTGGAGAATATGGTATCCGAGTGAATGCTGTCGCTCCTGGAGTGATTGCTACAGATATGACTGCAGACCTTGAGCCAAAGGCTATGGGCAGACTGTTAGCAAAGACCTCGCTTAAGCGAATGGGTACCCCTGAAGAGGTGGCTAATGTGCTTATGTTCTTGGTTTCGGATTTAGCTTCACTGATTACCGGTGAAGTAGTCCGAATTGATGGAGGTATGAACTGAGATGGCTGGATTGTTGAGTGGTAAGACTGCCTTGATCACAGGTTCGAGAAGAGGCATGGGTATGGCGACCCTTGAGCTTTTTGCAGAGCAAGGTGCCAATATATGGGCATGTGCAAGAAAACCTTCTGATGGATTCGAAGCGAGATTGAAAGAGATTGCCTTAGTCAATGCTGTGGAGATTTACCCCTTGTATTTTGATCTGGACAATCCTGATGAGATTAAAGTTGCATCAAAGACTCTTGTCTCAGCAAGGGCCCCTATTGATATTCTTGTCAATAATGCTGGTATTTCCATCAATGCACTCCTTCAGATGAGTACGTTAGATGTCCTGAATCGGCAGATTTCCTCTAATTTTGTAGGCCCCATGCTATTGACCCAATATGTCTCGAAGATAATGGGAAAATATGGTGGGGGAAACATAATCAATATTGCATCAATTGCAGGTATAGATGGTCCTCAGGGCCGTGTTGGCTATGGCGGAAGTAAGGCTGCCCTGGTCTGTGCCACCAAGGTCATGTCCAAGGAGTTTGCTCCAAAAGGTATTCGTGTCAATGCTATTGCCCCGGGAGTAATCGCAACTGATATGCTGGAAGGGAACATGACAGCTGAGGTTATTCAGGAAACGATTGATCAGACGTGTCTAAAACGCTTGGGCAAATCATCTGAAATTGCAAATGTTTCTTTATTCCTTGCATCTGGTTTGTCTTCATACATCACAGGACAAGTGATTCGTGTTGATGGGGGAAAATGCTGATTCTTATATTTTATTGCTAAGTCTTGCGGTAAATATATGCATGCTAAACTCATTAATTGCAGCAATTACTCTTGGATTTTTTGCTCAAAAATAAGGTGGGGAACCAATTTTCTTTAGTATCCCAATGAGGTGATTATACATGGGTAGGACAATCTTTATTACCGGTACAAACAGAGGAATTGGCAATTCAATTCTTAGAGAATTCTGTAAGGAACAGGGAGTAACAATTATTGCCCACACCAGAAAAAAAACATCCAAATTCGAACAAGAAACCAAAAATCTACAAGCTGATTTTGATTGTAGGATACTACCTGTATTCTTTGATCTTTGTGATGAAGATGGAATCAGGAATTCTGTAAAAACTGTTCTTCAAGAATGTCGGCAGATTGATGTCTTGGTAAACAATGCAGGTATCATGCGCCAAGGGTCTTCATTCATGATGACTCCTCTTTCTGAAGTAAAAAGGACAGTTCAGATAAATTTCTTTGCTCAGGTTCTTCTGACCCAGATGGTGGTAAAGGCCATGATAAGAAACAAGGGCGGTTCAATAATAAATATGACTTCAATGGCGGCTTTGGATGGGACGGCGGGGCAGTTTGAATATACCTGTAGCAAGTCAGCAATGATTGGGATGACTCTCAGGTTATCCCATGAGCTCGCTCCCTTCGGGATTCGATGCAATGCAATAGCTCCTGGTCTTATCAGAACAGACATGATGGATTACTTGACTCCCCCACTAGAGAAAACCTTATCTGAACGTGTTTTTATAGGCAGGATGGGGATGCCTGAGGAGATTGCGAGTGTCGCTGTTTTCCTTGCCAGTTCCGCAGCCTCATATATCAACGGACAGGTTCTGTGTGTAGATGGGGGAAGCGGTCGATATAACTGACTCTCTGAATAAGGAATTATACGATATGCAAATTAATTATATTAAGACCTTCGCTACTAGTATGCGAAAAGAAATACTGAAAATGGCTTTAAGAGCAGGATCCAATGGAGCACATGTGGGTCCAGCTTTGTCTTTAGTTGAAGTGCTGGCAGTATTGTATGGATCATGCATTAATTTTGAAAAGAATGATCCGACATGGTCAGGACGTGACAGGGTATATTTGAGCAAAGGACATGGGGCATTGGCCTATTATGCTGCTTTACATGAGATTGGGTTCCTCAGCCAGGAAGATTTAGACACCTATGATGCTAACGGGGGGATTCTCCCAGCACAACCTTCGATGAATCTAGAAAAAGGGATTGAGTTTTCCAGTGGTAGTCTTGGACTTGGTCTGTCCCCTGCAATTGGAAGTGCCCTTGCTGCAAAGTCGCGAGGCCTGTCCTATAGAACCTATGCCATTCTGGGGAATGGGGAATGCAATGAGGGGACTGTATGGGAGGCGGCCATGTCAGCTCCAGCCTTCCAAATGGATAATTTGGTTGCCATCATAGATAACAATGGTATCCAGAGTGATGGGCTGAGTACTGAAGTTTTGGATATGGGAGATCTGGAACGTAAATGGGAGGCTTTCGGCTGGTTAGTGCGAAGTGTTGACGGACATGATATTGAAGCTTTACTTTCAGCATTTTCTGCCCAAGAGGAGGCCAAACCCCTTCTTATCATTGCAAAGACGGTTAAGGGTAAGGGTGTATCATTTATGGAACACAACAAGGAATGGCACCATAACCTCTTGACTCCAGAGCTCTACCAAATTGCGATGGCTGAACAGGAGGTTCTCAATGAAGCTTGATAAGATTGGAATACGATCACTCTCAAGACTTGGAGCAAGGGGAACCTATGGCTTGACCATGCTTGAAATGCCTGAAATCCTTCCCGAACTTAAAGTTTTGACAGCAGACCTGTGTAATACCTCTGGATTGGATAGATTTCGTGATCAGTTTCCTTCAATGTTTTATAATGTTGGAATTGCGGAACAGAATATGATTGGCATAGCTGCTGGTCTTGCTAAGGAAGGTTTTGTACCCTTTGTTTCCACTTTTGCAAACTTTGCTGCAATGCGAAGCTATGAGGTGATGCGCCTGAATATGGGTTACATGGGTTTCAATGTCAAAGTGGTAGGTTTGGCGAGTGGTATGGCGATGGGACTGTTTGGAAATACTCATTATGGGATAGAAGATATTGCCTTGATGCGTGCCATGCCAGGCAATATGGTCATCCTATCCCCTGCTGACTGTCTAGAGGTGCATAAGGCAATTTTAGCATGTGCTGTATCATCAGATCCTACGTATATTAGGCTCACCGGCACTGCTAATACCCCCATGGTATATAGAGAGGACTATGCTTTTGAAATCGGAAAGGCCATCCAATTGCAAGAAGGCCAGGATATAGCTCTGCTTGCAACAGGGAGCATGGTTCATGAGTCGCTTAAAGCTGCTGAGATATTGTCTGCAAGTAAGATTAGAGCTTCGGTATTTAACTTTCATACCATCAAGCCTCTAGATCATGATGCATTGCTTAAGATATCTCAAGATTATGATTTTGTAGTTACTGTTGAGGAGCATAGTATAGTTGGGGGTTTCGGCTCTGCTGTAGCAGAGTATTTCATACAGAGAAAAAATACTCCCAGGCAATTATTCATAGGTCTTCCTCCCTCATTTGGGAATGCAGGAGAATATGAATATCTGTTGGAGCATTATGGATTGACTGGTCAGTCAATTGCCCAAAGGGTTAATGACGTCTTGAAGGAGAACTGATTATGCCTTATTTTTCAAAATTCGGATTTTCTTCAGAAATGGTAGCCGCAATCCAGAGTGATGGACAGACTCTAACGTATGATAACCTTGTTAAGGAAGCCGATTCTCTTGCTTCTGTTATAGGTAAGCGTACTCTTGTATTCTCCCTTTGTTCCAATTCGCTCGAATCCCTTATCGGATATGTTGGATTCCTACGTAATGATATCGTTCCGGTTCTATTAGATTCTAAATTGAATGCAGAATTGCTTGCTAAACTACTGAAAACCTATGAGCCTGCTTATGTCTGGCTTCCATCCGCTGAGAAAAACTCTGTTTTGGGAACACCCGTATATTCATATGGATCTTATGATCTTGTTAAAACAGGATACGATGTTGATATAACCTTGTATCCAGAACTTGCCTTATTGCTTACCACTAGTGGGAGTACAGGGAGTCCCAAACTTGTTCGTCAAAGCTACAGGAACATCGAGGCAAATACCGAATCCATTTGTGAATATCTGGAGATTACCTCCTCTGATCGTCCCATTACCACCTTACCCATGAGTTATACATATGGACTTTCCATCATCAACTCGCATCTCCATAGGGGTGCTACCATACTGGTGACTGAATACACGTTCATGCAGAAGGAGTTTTGGAACTTTCTCAAATTACAGAAGGCAACAACCTTTGGTGGGGTTCCTTACAGTTATCAGATTCTTAAGAGACTTCGCCTCTTTTCAATGGATTTTCCATCCCTGCGCTATTTGACCCAAGCTGGAGGAAAATTATCGTATGAATTGTCCTTGGAAATGGCTACTAAATGCAAGGACAAGGGAATAAAGTTTATTGTCATGTATGGTCAGACAGAGGCTACAGCACGCATGTCGTATATGCCTCACGAACATGCAATTGACAAGTGTGGCAGCATGGGAATAGCAATTCCTGGAGGAGAGTTTTGGCTTCAAGACTCTGATGGCAGTATCATAGAGGAAGCTGATACAGTGGGGGAGCTTGTATATCGTGGGGACAATGTTACCCTTGGATATGCAGAATCAAAGAAAGACCTTGCACTGGGTGATGAGCGCAATGGTGTGCTTGTTACCGGTGATATGGCTATAAGAGATTCGGATGGGTTCTACTCTATTGTTGGAAGAAAAAAACGGTTTATCAAGATTTTTGGCAGTAGAGTGAATCTGGATGAGACTGAAAGGCTTTTGCTTGACAAGGGCTATACATGTGCATGTTGTGGAATTGATGACCGAATGTCTGTCTACACAGAGAATCAGGGGAAGGAGAAAGAAATCCATAAACTGATCTCTTCTTTGCTAAACTTGAATATGACTGCGTTTATAGTACGCTACATATCAGCCATACCTAAAAATGAAACAGGAAAAACTTTGTATGTGCAACTGGAGAACCTATAGACATGTATGACATTCAGGCTATCCAGAATATGTCCCCTTTTAGCCTCGATAAAGAAGAGAAAGGTAAGTTCCTCTCTACCATTCTCAGGGAACTCACACAATATCATTATGTGAATTGTAATGAGTATCGAAAGCTACTTGATGCCTGGCCTTTTGATCCAACAACAGAATATCCTTTTCAGGATATTCCGTTTCTCCCTGTGCGGCTTTTCAAAGACTTTGACCTAAGGAGTGTTGAATCTTCAGATGTTGTTAAACAAATGACCTCATCAGGTACCACTGGACAGAAAGTATCTAAGATATTTCTTGATAAAGAAACTGCAACCAACCAGACAAAGATTCTTGTGAAAATAGTCAATGATTTTATTGGTTCCAAACGAATTCCAATGATCATCCTCGACTCCAAGGCAATCCTCAAGGATAGAAATTTGTTTTCAGCTCGTGGCGCTGGGATCCTTGGATTTTCTATATTCGGATCAGACAAGATATATGCCCTCGATGAGGAGATGAACATCGACTTTGATGTCTTAGAATCTTTTCTGGCTAAACATAAAGGCGAGTCAATATTTTTGTTTGGGTTCACGTTCATGGTTTGGCAACATTTCCAGAAGGCTTTGGAGAAAAGTTGCCGAAAACTTGACTTGTCACAAGGTACCCTTATCCATGGTGGAGGGTGGAAGAAGCTTGTTGATGAATCGGTTGACAATGACACCTTCAAGAATAAACTGGAAGAAAGTTGTGGCTTGAAACGAATTTACAATTATTATGGTATGGTTGAACAGACAGGTACTGTCTATATGGAATGTGAACATGGGCATCTCCATACTTCCATATTTTCAGATATACTCATAAGGAATCCCTTGGATTGGTCTATAGCTCCAGAAGGGCAGGAAGGATTGGTCGAAGTGGTTTCCATTCTCCCTAAAAGCTATCCTGGCCATGTCTTGCTTACTGAAGATTCGGGAAAGATACTTGGAGAGGACGATTGTCCTTGTGGTCGAAAGGGAAAATATTTTTCAATCAGTGGAAGGATTAAGGATGCTGAAATACGGGGGTGTAGCGATACGTATGCAACCAAATATTGAAGAGCTGAAGCTCTTAGTACCTCATGATGCAAATTTCACCCAAATACAGGAAATACTCCCTCTTGGTCCTTACGACAACAGAGTAGTTATGTTTCTTGATGCTTGGTCAAAAAAACTTTTGGCCAATCCGGAGAGCCGGATGTATCCTGACGTTGTCACTTTTGCTTTTTGGATCAGAAGAGGAAATATTTCCCAATACAAGGAAAAATTTCTTCTAAAGCATTCGGATGAATTTCGGTTAGGCAGAGGAGTTGTTTTTCATATAGCCCCCTCCAATGTCCCCATTAACTTTGCATACTCTTTAGTGATAGGATTGCTGGCTGGTAATGCGAATATTGTAAAAGTTTCTAGCAAGGATTTTAGGCAGGTCATCATCCTTTTAGACGAGTTAGAGATATTACTCCAGGACAAAGAATGGGAGGATATGCATGATTTCCTTACCCTAGTAAGATATGGTCGAACTAATAAGACATGGACTGATTTTCTTTCTTCCTTATGTGATACCCGTATTATTTGGGGTGGTGATCAGACTATAGCGGAAATTAGGGGATCGCAAATCCCTGCAAGAGCATTTGATGTATGTTTTGCTGATAGATATTCGCTGTGTGTAATACATGCTGACAAGTTAGTGGAAGAAAAGGATATTGAGGCTATAGCCCGGGGATTCTACAACGATACATACTTGTTTGATCAGAATGCCTGTACAGCTCCCCATCTGGTGATATGGCTTGGGTCAGAGGCGAACAAGAGTGTAGCTAAGACTTTGTTTTGGAATGAGATCGAAAATCTTACAACAAACCAGTATGAGCTTGCATCGGTTACTGCTGTCGATAAGCTTACAGCATTCTGTAGGGAAGCTATGGAACTTGAAGGTATCCTGCAAGAGAAGACAAAGGACAACAAGGTGATTCGGATTAGTTTGGAATCACTACCAAAAGATATAGAAGACTATAAGAGCCTTGGAGGCTACTTCAACGAATATGATATCTCGAATTTGAATGAGATCTCTCCTCTAGTCACAAGGAAATTCCAAACTTTATCCTATTATGGTTTTGATAAGTCTGAATTACAGGCTTTTATCACCAAACAAAGATTGGTAGGGGTAGATAGATGTGTTCCAATTGGGAATACGCTTGATTTTGAACCGATATGGGATGGATGGGATTTAGTAGTCACTCTGTCCAGACAGGTAAACTGATAGAACACTCTTGGTGGGATTTTTATACTTTTATATGGTAGTACCACGTATTGTAAAAATATGAATAACAAGGCAGAACGAAGATTGTTCATAAATACGAGGAATTACAGTTTGGAGATGGAGAACGGAGTATTGTATGAGTTCTTCCCTTTTCTATTAGGTTGTAATTTTTGGAAGAGCTATGAGTATTTGGAGGTAGAACGCACTTGATGGCTTTTGTAAAATGATTCAAAGTAGTATCTATATAAGCAAATTATTTATGAATAACAACAAATATAAGGGGAAGTTCCATTCAAACAGGATGCCTTCCCTTTTTTTTATGCCCAAACCAGTAGGATTTCTGGTACAGTCTTAATAGCCAACTGATTGGTGAATGGATAATTTTCCCCTAGGACAGGAAATTGAATAGAAAACAAATAGCAACCAAGAACATACTCATCTCAGCTACTTCCCAAGTGGTGATCTTACTCTCTAATTTTATTATTAGAAGAGTCTTTGTTGATACCCTCAGTGTTGAATATCTTGGCCTTAATGGCTTGTTCGCTAATATTGTGTCCCTGCTCTCCCTTGCTGAACTGGGAGTAGGGGGAGCTATCATATTCAGCCTGTATTTGCCCCTTGCAGAAAACAACTGGGGAAAAGTGCAGGCTATCATGCACCTGTTTAAGAAAGTCTATATCTTTGTTGGCCTTACCATCTTCCTTTTAGGAGCTGCTGTTGTCCCACTACTGCCTCACCTGATCAAGAATAATCCTGTTGCACGTACTGATCTTTTCCTTTTCTATCTATTGTTTTTGGCAAACACTGCTTCCTCGTATTTCTTCTCCTACAAACGGGGTCTGATAATAGCTGACCAGAAGAAGTACATTGATGTCATCAACACCCTGGTATTCAAGGTCTTGTTAAGCATCATGCAGATTGTATTCCTCCTGATAAGCAGAAGCTTTTACTTCTTCCTCATAATTCAACTGGTCTTTACCATCTTGGAAAACATAAGCATCTCATTCGTTGTGAATAGAAAATACCCGCAGGTTTATAAAACTGCCTATGATACCTCTCTTGAAAAAGAGCAGCTTGAAACCATCAAGAAAAATACTTTTGGATTGTTTCTTCACCGAGTAGGGGGAGCCATCGTTGATGGTACCGACAACTTGCTCATGTCTAAACTGGTAGGAATTGCACAAGTCGGCTTGTACTCCAACTACTACATGGTCCGTAGGGCCATTCAGGTATTGTTGGACTTTATATACCAGGCCATCATCCCCACACTGGGCAACTACAACGTAACCGCAACACTCCAGCAAAAACGATCGACCTTCAATAACTTCAACTATCTGGTTGCCATGATCAGCAGCATCTGTTCCATCACACTCTTTAACGCTTATAACACCTTTATCAATCTTTGGCTTGGTTCTGAGTATCTTCTCTCTCCAACCATTGTTATGGTCATTGTCATCAACTTCTATCTGTTTGGTATGCGTCAGTCTGTATCAATGTTTAGAGCCTCCATGGGAATCTACTGGGCCGACCGGTATAAACCCCTTGTTGAATCCTTTGTAAACCTAGTTGCCTCTATCATACTTGGAAAACAGTATGGCATCTTGGGTATTCTGTTAGGAACCACCATCAGTACTGTTTTTGTATGTATCTGGGTAGAGCCTTACTACCTCTATAAAATTGCCTATGAAGGCAAGGTCCGTGAGTACTTTATCAGTTTCTTCAAGTACACCATCTTCACGTTTGTTGCGGGTTTCCTAACCTATAAAGCTTGTGCATTATTGCCAGGCGAATCATTCGTAACGTTGGTTTTGCAAGTAGTCATCTCTCTTGGTGTTGGATGTATCTCTTTCATGCTGGTTTTCATCAAATCAACTGAACAATGGTATTGGATAAATCTAGTGAAGACCCTTCTTTCCAAAAGAAAGAACTAACGAAACCATTATAAGGTTTGTCTTTATATCTGAATTTAGGAGTTCCCATGGCTTACTTCGCACTGAATACAGCACTTCTTTCGATAACGGTAGTAGCATACTTTGTTGTGCAATTCCGTTCCATTAAAGTCGACCGCATCACCAGTGGTATTCTCTCCCTTGCCTTTTTATGCATGATGGCCTTTAGGCCAGATACAGTCGGCGACACCCTCCCATATATGGACCTTTTTGCTTCTATGGATTCCTATAAGTTCACATTAGGGTTAGGAAGAGTGTTTGTCGGCTCTACTGGAACTATGTACATGGAGATCGGTTTTACTAATCTTTGTAAACTGACAAGTCTGGTCTCCTCATCCTACCAGTTTTTCTTCTTTGTTGTTGCCTTTCTCAGTGTTGGGGTTGGTGTTCTTTCTATACTGCTTATTTCATCAAGCATGCATGAAGGCTCTAACGTTGAATACAGAATTCTTCCAGTATTCCTTTTGTTTATCTCCTATTATGGGTTTTGGTATTCAGGGATTTTGCTTCGCGCAGGATTAGCCATCTCGTTTTGTATGCTTAGCTATGCAATGATTGTAAGAAAGCGCTATGTATTGGCTTTGGTGGCATATTTAATGGCTTTCAGCTTTCATAATTCAGCTTTGATCTTCCTGGTTGTCATTACAGTCTATCTCTTGTTTCCCACTGGTAAAATCAGAACATATAGAATTGCAGCTATCGTCATCATCATTCTATATATTGTTCGTTTTTTTGATCTTTTCAATGCTATGGCAATACAGGGTGCAAAGATAATCGCTTCTCGGGTAAGCTTTCTGAATATTTTGGAGTATTACTTAAGCACAGACAACTATACTTTCCGTAGCAATGGATTCCTCAAGACAGTACTGTTCTTCATGCTTGAGTTTTTGTTCCTGACCTTTTGTTTTACTGACAACATATCAAAAAAGCAAAAGAAGAACCTAAATGTAATCATGGTAGTAAGCATCCTTGGTGGATTGCTTGGAGTCTTCCCACAGATTAATAGGATCATTGATATCTTGTTTGTTGCAGTTCTGCCTTCACTGTATTCTTTGCTTATTGAAATTCCTTCTGAAGAAAGATTCCAGATTGGGAAAACTCTATTAGTAAGGAAGTTTCCTGTTTGTCTCATAAGCCTAGCTGTAATTGCATTTGCCAACTTGGTATTATATGCCTTGGTGGCAGAACTTCTTTGGCCTATCGTGGCACTTCTGTTTGGATGATAGACAAAACAGAAGTAGGAGTATGTAAAAAATCTTACTTTTCGTTCTGTGTTTCCTTCAATTCCACCAGAGATCTCACTCACTTTTCTTTGATTGTCTTTTACCCACAACTCTGCTACCATTGGGATACTTCTGAGGTCGATACCTCTGGAAATATCCTAGGGAAAGAGAGTGCCTATGAAATCCATACTATTGGCTGGAGGTTCTGGAACCAGACTCTGGCCCCTGAGCCGCGGTACATATCCCAAGCAGTTCGTCCGGTTTCCTGGCATGGAACACTCCTTGTTCCAGATGGTCTACAAGCGATGTCTCTCCCTTTCAAAGCCAGAAGAAATCTATGTTGTTTCCAACGCTTCCTATGAATCCTTATTGTATGCACAGATTGAGGAGCTTGGCATCAGGGTGCCTCCCCATACAATCCTATTGGAACCCATGGCTCGGAATACCCTTCCCGCCATATACTATGGCGTGAAGGAGATCCAGAAAGACGGTGATGATGTGGTTGCAGTCTTTCCCAGTGACCATCTAATTCGAGATCCTGAATCCTTTACTTCCCAGATAGCGAAAGCAATACCTCAGACTGAAAACAATATCATTACCTTTGGGATAACGCCCACATCCCCTGAAACAGCATACGGCTATATCAAGCAGGGGAAGAGCCTTTCTGATGGTGCCTTCATGGTTGACCAGTTCAAGGAAAAACCCACCTTAGATGTGGCAAAAGAATATGTGGAGCGTGGTTATCTCTGGAACAGTGGCATGTTCATGTTCCGCACTGACTTGTTCAGCGAACAGGTCCGTCTCCATGCACCTGAGGTTTATTCTGCCTTTGCTACAGGAACTGTAGAGGAATCCTTTCAAAAGACCCCCAGAATATCAATCGACTACGGGGTGTTGGAGAAGACAGACCGCATCGCTGTGCTTCCTCTGCAGATCGAATGGAATGACTTGGGAAGCTTTACCGCATTTGATAGCGAGTATGATCAATACAAGGACGATCATGGGAACATCAGGTTCCATGACGACCTTTTCATCGATTCTACTGCTAACCTTGTCTATTCCGACAAGCAAAAAGTAACCGCTGTCATTGGCTTGGACAACATTGTCATCGTGGACCAACCTGACGCCTTACTCGTTTGTTCCAAAGATGCAGTTCAAGACGTCAAGCTCATTGTTGACCATCTGAAGACGACCAATGACAATCGTTCAGAAAGCTCTACCATTGGGTATTGCCCTTGGGGAATACAACACACTCTTTCTTCATCTCCCTCATGGGCCTTCCAGAAGTTCTCTGTCACCAAGCCTTGTGGCTTGGTGTATGAAAAAAGTGACGGCTGTTTTGAGCAATGGACAGTCTTGCAGGGTGCTGCAACTGTAGCATGGCAAGGGGTGTCTTCCCCCTATAAAGCAGGAGATAGCTTTAGCCTTGTGCAGAATGGCACCTGCACCTTTGTTGTACTGGATCCTGGTACAGAATTATTGGTATTGAGATTGGACTCACAACCAGTAACCCTCCATCGCAAGGAAATGCAATGAGCAAGAAGATTAAGGTCGCCTGTGACGTCCAGCCCATGATCGAACCCAAGAAGACGGGAATCGGTTGGGTTGCCAATGAGTTGTTCCATCAATTGCAGAAGAACGATGAGTTCGCCCTTACTGCGCAAGCCTTTACCTGGAACGAAGACCTCCGCTCTGCGATTGCTAATCTTGCACGCTCAGGAGCTACTGCAGAAGCCTGCAATTGGTTCCATGTTCGCCTGTATAAGATCATATGGCCCTTCATTCCCCTTTCCTATCGTCTTTTCTTCAAATCAAAACCTGAAGTGCAGATATTCTTTAACAATTACCTTCCTCCAGGCACTGCAGGCAAGACCCTGCTTATGGTGCATGACATGGCAGTCTTTGCCTATCCAGAGACGCTGAGCTGGAGAACCAAGTATATGCTTGGCATGACCCTCAAGAAGTCCACCAAGCGCGCAGACCATCTTCTTACAGTTTCAGAGTTCAGCAAGAGCGAGATGGTATCCTACCTAGGGCTCGATCCTGACAGGATAACCGTAGTACCCAATGGAGTTGACTTCTCCAGATTCCATGCGGGATATTCTGTTGAGAGGATTGGGGAAGTTACTGAGAAACTTGGACTTGAGGGCGATTACTTTCTCTATTTGGGAACTTTGGAACCAAGAAAGAACATACCACGTCTTATAGAAGCCTATGCTCTTCTTCAGAAAAAGCACAAGAAGGTACCCAAGCTTGTGCTTGCTGGGCGAAAAGGTTGGCTTTACGAGTCAATCTTTGAGCGTGTCAAGGAACTGGGTTTGGAGAAGGATGTCGTCTTTGCTGGGTATGTATCCAATGAGGATACACCCCCTCTGATGGCCGGTGCCAAAGCCTTTGTCTTTCCTTCCCTGTATGAAGGATTTGGTATGCCCCCTTTGGAAGCAATGGCCTGTGGAACCCCTGTCATAGTAGCCAATACAGCTTCCTTGCCGGAAGTTGTGGGGGAGAGCGGCCTCTATGTCGATCCTTTCGCTATCGAAAGTATGGTAGGGGCAATGGAACGAATCGTAACGGATGCAGGACTCTGCAAGCAGTTGTCTGCATCTGGCATACAACATGCTTCGCAGTTTACCTGGGAAAACTCAGGAAAGATTCTAGCGTCTGTGTGCAGGACAATGGCAGATAGGGAGTAGGTATGAAAATTCTTCAAGTAAGTAAAATGTATCCGCCTAAGATCGGAGGCGTCGAGAGAGTAGTGCAGCAGATTGCTGAAGGACTGAACGATAAGACAGATATGCAAGTCCTGGTTTGTCAGGAAAAAGGCAAGGGGTGCGACGAGGTATATGAAGGGGTCAAGGTTCACCGCAGTGGCAGCCTTGGAGTATTCCTATCCATGCCCCTTTCTTTCAGCTTTTTGCGTGATGTTCGTAGGTTTTCACAAGACGCCGACATCATCCATTTCCATATGCCGTTCCCTCTTGGCGATGTTGCGTACTTTCTTTCTGGCTACAAAGGCAAAGTTGTCATCTGGTGGCATATGGAAATAGTCAGGCAGAAGAAGGCGATGGCTATCTACCGTCCCATGATGATGAAGTTTCTCGAACGGGCAGACCTTATCATGGTGGCAACAGAGGGCCATGTGAAAGGTTCGGAGGTACTGCAGCAATTCAAGGATAAGATAGTAGCCATCCCCTTTGGGTTGGATGATGCCTTCCTCGAGAAAAGCCTAGCTTCCTTTGCAAAGCAGAGTGCTGATATTTCTGCAACCAACCCTTCTCCTGTCACCAATTTCCTCTTTATCGGGCGCCTTGTGTACTACAAAGGCTGTGATGTACTGCTTGAGGCGTTCGCCAAGATGGCGAACAAGGAAGCCCACCTCACTCTTGTTGGAGGTGGCCCGATGAAAGCAGAGTTGGAAACAAGGGCAAAGACCTATGGGATAGAAGACCGAGTCCATATGTTGGGTTCTATACCCTATGATGATCTCCTACAGCAAATTGCAGATTGCGATGTATTTGTCCTACCCTCCAGTGAACGCACTGAAGCCTTTGGCATAGTGCAGATAGAGGCCATGGCGTATGGCAAGCCAGTCATCAACACCAACCTTCCTACTGGAGTTCCCTATGTCAGCCTTCATGAGAAGACTGGCCTGACAGTTGAGCCCAAGGATGTGAAGGGCCTCTCTGATGCTATGGATCGACTTGCAAATGATGCCGATCTTCGAGAGAAGTTTGGCAAGGAGGCAAGAAAGCGAGTTGAAGACGAGTACAAGCTCTCCTCAGTGCTCGATCGCATCTATGCACAGTATGAGAAGGTCCTGAAGATGTGATCGTTAAGCACTTCATACAAAGCTGAATTCCCCCCCCCCAGCCCTTACTATTCGATTAGCACCCTAGGTTTGTTTGGCTTGACAGAGGTTTTGGCACCGTTATACTGGTATCGATGCAAGGCTATGACCTTGTCTAGTTTGCAATTCTTTAGGAAAGTGGGGCTTAGTATGAATCGTCGCATCAATAAGCAGTTTCTGATTCATATTGGTTCTTATCTGTTTTGGGGTGTTGCCACTACTGCAGTTAATGTCCTTGTATACTATCTGGTAAGAACGTATGCCATGGCATCGGTCACTACAGCAACCCTTGTTGCCTGGTTTCTCAGTGTGCTGTTTGCCTTCCTTACCAACAGGGCTTTTGTGTTTCATGCGAAAAAGGGCCTTTTGGTGAAACAACTGACGTTGTTTTATGGTTCGAGGCTTTTTTCTGGTATTGTAGATGTCCTGCTGATGGCTTTGTTGGTAACCCTATGGTACCTGCCGGAGTTGCTGTGCAAGCTTGGTGTCAACGCTCTAGTCATAGTGCTCAACTATGTAATGAGTCTGTTGTTTGTATTCAAGTCTAAGGAGGCAAAGGAATGAGCGAATCGCTAAGTTTGGTTGTCCCCTGTTTTAACGAAGAGGATGCTCTGCCTCCTTTCTATGCGGAAGCCGTGCGTGTATTGGATACTATGGACATCGAGGCCGAATTTGTCTTTGTCGATGACGGATCAAAGGATAAGACATTGGAGATACTTCGTTCTCTGGCATCCAAAGACCCTAGAGTACACTATGTCAGCTTTTCTCGGAACTTTGGCAAAGAGGCTGCCATGTATGCAGGACTTGAACATGCAAAGGGCAACTATGTGGCTACTTTGGATGCAGACTTGCAGGATCCTCCCTCATTGCTTCCTGAGATGCTGAAGTCCCTGAAGGACGAAGGGTATGACTGCGCAGGGACAAGGCGGGTTACCCGAAAGGGGGAACCTCCCATCCGGTCCTTCTTCGCCAGACGCTTCTATTCGATAATGCGCAAGCTGTCCAACATCGAGGTGGTGGATGGAGCTCGCGATTACCGTCTGATGACGCGTCAATTTGTTGATGCAGTTCTGTCTTTAGAAGAAGTCAACCGTTTTTCAAAGGGTATTTTCCCCTGGGTTGGCTTCAAGACCAAATGGTTTGAGTATGAAAACATTGAAAGGGTAGCTGGAGAGACCAAGTGGTCTTTCTGGAAACTGTTTGTGTATTCCCTTGATGGCATGACTGCATTCTCCACCAAACCACTAGCCATAGCCTCAGGTGCGGGAATTGTTTTGGCAGTCCTTTCTGTTGTATTTATTATACTGATAATTGTCAGGAGATTACTCTACGGTGATCCTGTTGCAGGATGGGCCTCGACTATTTGCATAATCCTGTTCTGTAGCGGTCTCCAGCTTATGGCTACAGGTATTCTCGGGCAATATCTTGCCAAGACATACCTTGAAGGAAAGCAACGTCCTATCTATATCACTAAGGAAATGAAATGACTAAGAAAGCTGAATATCGTCTTGCAGTCCTGTCTCTTCTTGTAGCTTTTCTTAGTATCCTTGGTATGAACTCCTCCATACAGGACTTTGGCATCTCACTGGTCGAGCCGTTTGTTTCTGGTTCTGGAGGAACGCTTTCTGGATTTTCTCAATACTTTACTCCTGAACGAATGAAGCAGTACTTCACCCGTTGCATTTCTGTCCTGTTGCAACTTGAGGTCATATGCGTGCTCTTATACTTGGTTTGGAAACAGACTAAAAATAGGGTGAAACTCCTCCAAGGGGATACTTCTCCTTTTGTATTGCTCGCAGCAGGAGGTCTCCTGCTACATGTGTTCTTAATTCTCAACTGGGGTGATGATGTATTTTTTCGTGATTCCATTCAACCTGAAAATGTGACGTTACTATCCTTCCTGATAGAACGGTATTTCAGATGGTCATCAAGACTCATCATTGAAGCGGTAATGGTTATTGTAACCCATGCCCCAATCCTTTGGTGGTTTCTAGATACGGCAGTTATGGTACTGGCTGCCCACAGTTTGAGCAGGCTTCTTCCCGGGATGGATAAGAAAACCAACTACCTGCTCGTCTGTCTAGTATTTATCTACCCCTTCATAGATATGCGTACAGCTGGTTGGATAGCCACCACCATGAACTATATCTGGCCCCTTGCCTTTGGCCTATATGCAATGCTCTCTATCAAGAAGATCTTGAACGGTGAGTTGTTGAAGACCCGAGAGTATGTGCTGAATATCCTGTGTATCCTCTATGCTGCAAACCATGAGCAGATGGGAACCCTTCTGGCAGGATTTTTTGTCTTTTTCTGTATCTATCAAGTTGTCGTACAAAAGAAGCTACACTGGTTCTTGGTCTTGCAGGCGGTGCTCAGTGTAGCGAGTGTGGTGTTTATCCTTACTGCACCTGGCAATGTGATTCGCTCAGTATGGACTATTGAAAACCATTTTCCCGGCTATGTTGTACTTTCGCTCTTCGATAAGATCGAGATGGGATTCTCCTCAACCTTGTTTGGCTTGGTGATGAAGCCTGATCTTTCATTCCTTGTGTTTGGACTGTTGTTGTTCTTATCTGCCAAGGCGACTAAACAGAACAGTTTATTCTTAATCATTGCATCTGTACCCTTTGTCTTTTCCCTTGTATTTGGACTGTTGGGGCCGGTGTTTGGTAAGCTGCTTCCTTTTGTGGGTTCTATACGGGGTGCAATGACTGAGACAGGGACCAACCCTACCTTTTCTCATCCTTTGAGTCTTGTCCCAGACCTTTTACTTTTTGGGGTTTGTCTTTCCATGGTTGTCTCCCTGTATCGCATGTTTGTAGAGAAGAAGGATGCCTGGCTTGTACTGCTTGTCCTTGGTGCAGGTTTTGCTTCCAGGATGATCATGGCATTTACTCCCGCCATCTGGTTCTCCGAAGACAGAACCTTCATTTTCTTATATGTTGCTTTGATCTACTGTTCTGTGAGGCTCTTTCAGCTAGTACAAGCTTCTGTCCTTTCTAGTGCTGAAAAATTTGTACTTTCTACAACAACTGTGTTTGCTATTATTTCTTGGTTGTTCAATATCATGGTCGGGTGTGTAACACATCTGATCCCTATGTCATAATGGCATATTGTTATTCTCATTGAGGTGGTAAGAACCTATGATCTGTTTGTATATTGATCCTGGAACGGGAAGCATGCTCTTTTCCATAGTCATAACACTGGTGACTATGCTCTACTTTGTTGGCAAGGCAGCTATCATAAAGCTGAAGTTCGTTCTCTCTGGCGGGAAGGCAACCTCTGGTAGCAAGGGTAAGCACCCTTATGTCATCTATGCAGAGAGTGCACGCTATTGGACTGTCTTCAAGCCCATCGTCGATGAGTTTGAAAAGCGCGGTGTCGATGTCCTGTACTATACTGCAAACGAACAGGATCCTTTCTTCTCTGAGAAGTACACCCATATCACGGGCGAGGCCATAGGGGAGGGCAACAAGGCATTCACCCGCCTCAACTTCCTTGAGGCGGATGTATGCCTCATGACCACCCCGGGCCTAGATGTCTATCAACTGAAAAGGTCTCGGGGAGTGAAACACTACTCCCATATCATGCACTCCGTTGACGATGCGACCAGCTACCGTCTTTTTGGTTTGGACTATTATGATTCGGTGTTGCTCTCCGGCGAATATCAGAAAGCACACCTCAGGTTGCTTGAAGAGAAGCGTGGTATAGCCAAGAAGGATCTTGAGGTAGTAGGGTGCCCATACTTGGACACCCTGCAGGAGAAGGTAGCACTGTTGGGGGTCCCTTTCTCGTCTTCTTATTTTTCTCCTTCCTCTCCCTCTTCAGTTCCTTCCGACAAGTTCACTGTCCTTGTAGCCCCTTCTTGGGGAAGCAACGGCATCCTGGTGAAGTATGGAGAGAGGTTGCTCGATCCTCTGGTCGCCACTGGCTTCTCTGTAATCGTAAGACCTCATCCACAATCAATCACTTCTGAGAAAGAGGTATTGGAACGCCTTCAGAAGCGTTATCAGGATAACACACTCTTGGAATGGGATTTCTCCCGGGAGAACCTAACATCCCTCTCCAGAGCTAACATCATGATCTCAGACTTCTCAGGCGTCATCTTCGACTATACCTTCTTGTTTGACCGGCCTTTCCTGTATGTGCACTCTGACTTTGATAATCGTCCGTATGACGCAGGCGACATCGAGGAGGAACCCTGGAAGTTCAGGGTGTTGCCAGAGATAGGGATCGAACTGAAGGAAGCTGACTTCTCTAATCTGAAGCAGGTGCTTTCTGATGCCTGCTCTGACGTCGTCCTTTCATCGAATCGGCAAAAGGCAAAGGATACTGCATGGCAGTGCCGAGGAGAGAGTGGGAAGCGAGTGGTCGACTATCTGGTTGCAAAGCAACAGGCGTTGGTACCTGTAGGGGATGCACATGTTGACAGCGCTCTATGATATCCTGATTTTTCCCATTGAACTGCTGGTCAACTATGTCTATGCATTCTTTTACCGCTTCTCTGATAGTTACGGTGTCGCTATTGTCGGGCTGAGCATTGCGATCACAATCCTTTCTTTTCCACTTTACAATATTGCAGAGAAGATCCAACAGTCCGAGCGTGATGTCCGAAGACGACTGCAGGGTGGGATAGACAGGATCAAGGCAGTCTTCTCCGGTGATGAGCAGTATATGATTCTCAACACTTACTATAAGCAGCACAACTATCACCCCGCCTATGCTCTGCGCAGTTCTGTAAGTCTTCTTATCCAGGTTCCTTTCTTCATGGCAGCGTTCTATTTTCTCTCCAACCTCACCTCTTTGCATGGTGAGTCTTTTTTCTTTATCACAGACCTAGGAAAACCTGATGGCCTACTGAATTTTGGTGGATACACTCTGAATTTCTTACCGATAGCCATGACAGTCATCAACATCATAGCTGGCTTGGTATATACAAAGGGATTCCTCCTTCGTGAAAAGGTCCAGCTGTTTGGTATGGCCCTGCTGTTCCTTGTCTTGCTTTATGCGTCGCCTGCAGGGTTGGTCCTCTATTGGACCCTGAACAATGTCTTCTCCTTGATTAAGAACATCTTCTACAAGCTCAAGCGACCGGCTCTAGTGCTCTATGGCTTGACGGTTATTGGGGTGGTTGTAGGCCTTGTCCTGTTCTTTTCTCGTTTCTCAGGGATCACCATGTTGAAGCGAAATGTAATGCTGGCTGCCGCTCTGTTGTTGGTTTGTATCCCACTGGAATTGAAAGTTGCCAAGGTACTGTTCAATGTATTTCTGAAGCCTCTTGTTGAAGACAAACAACAGAGGATACGACTGTACATAGTGTCAACACTCTTGCTTTGGGTGCTGTGTGGTCTGTTTATTCCTTCTACGGTCATCTCTTCTTCTCCCTTGGAGTTTGCCTTTACGGGGATGGTTGATAACCCTCTTGCCTATATTGCAAAGACCGCTGTTGTATTCTTGGGCCTAGCTGTCCTCTGGCCTCTGACCATCTATGCTATGGCATCAAACTCAACTAAGACTTTCCTTGCATTTGGATTAGCCCTGTTCGCTAGCGTTGCACTCATAAATGGTACAGCGTTCCAGGGCGACTATGGAACGATAAGCAACTTGTTGCAGTTTGATAAGGAAATATCCCTTGTTCCAGATAGGCTCATGACCATTTTGCCCTTTGCCATAACATTGGTCTTGCTTTTGGCCATGCTGTTTTTTGTGAAAAATGGCAAGGCGAAATGGATAGCTGATATATTGACCATCGTCGTAGTCGCTTCTCTCACTCTCTCCCTGTACAACATCTGGACGATCAATGGTGAGTATCAGGTTGATAGGAAGAACATGCTTGCCAACAAGGAATCCTATAACTTCAGCGATGAACAGCCGATCTATCATCTCTCCAAGGATGGCAAGAATGTCATCGTCTTTTTCCTCGATAGGGCGGTAGGGGCGTATTTCCCCTATATCATGGATGATATCCCCGCTCTATCTAATCAACTGCAAGGTTTCACGTACTATCGCAATGTTGTTGCCTTTGCACCTAATACACTTGTTGGTGCTCCTGCCTTGATGGGTGGATACGAGTACACACCCGGCTCCATGAACAAGAGAACCGACCAGAGCCTTGTGTCCAAGCATAATGAATCAATCCTTCTGATGCCTCGTCTGTTCCTAGACGCAGGGTATAAGGTTACTGTTTCCGATCCCCCTTGGGTAAACTATAAGTATGTACGTGATTATACTCCCTTTGATGCATACCCAGAAATGGATGTATTCTCTGTCATGGGAAAATATACAAGTCGGTATATTCGGGAAAATCTTCCTGAGCTAGGGGAAAAGGATACCAGCACCAAGATCAAGACCAATCTTCCTCGTTTTTCCCTGTTCAAGGTTGCATACCCTGTTCTGCGTAAGCGTCTGTATGATGAGGGAGACTACTATTCTGTCATCAGCAACTCCTACTCGCTGACTACCTTGTTGAATCACTACGCTTCACTTTTTTACCTTCCTGAGCTGACCGATTATACCGGAGAGGGAAATACCTACACGTTTATAGATAATGAGACACCTCATCATCAGATTAGGTTGGAACCTACCACTTTTGAACCAGAATTGGACTTTACTACTACTGATTATGTTGCCCCTATAGGGACTGAACAGCAGTTATCTCGTTTTGATAATGAGAATTATCAGGTGAATGCTGCTGCTATGAAACGTATCGGCCTCTGGCTTGAGAAACTGCAGAAAGACGGGGTGTATGACAACACCCGTATCATTATTGTTGCCGACCATGGGACTACCTCGTTCAATCCTGTTTTTGCTAAATTTGATTCGTACAATAGTTCGTATGGGTTTTATAATCCTCTTCTCTTGGTGAAGGATTTCAATGCTTTTGGACCGGTAAAGATTGATTCTACCTTTATGACCAATGCTGATACCCCGCTCTTGGCAATCAAAGGTTTGGATGTTTCCCCTATCAATCCGTTTACAGGTAATAATCTGTTTGAACAGGTTGAGAAAGATGGTGTTAGTGTGTATTTTGGTGATTGGTCTCCGGAACATCATACGAAGTATTCGTATAATTTCGACTATGATTGGAGTTTTTCTGTCAAGGATGATATCTCAATAGATTCCAATTGGGGGCCGATAGAGAGATAATACTAACGGTAGTATTTGCTAGGTATAAGGTGTTAATAACCAATATTATGCATATATTGATCCTGGAATGGGAAACATGCCTTATGCATTTGTTGCAAAGCTTCCCTCTTTGGCTGAAGAACAAACACAACTGAACTGAGGAGATTGTATATGCTGACAGCGCTCTATGACATTCTGATATACCCCATTGAGTTGCTGGTCAACTATGTCTATGCCTTTTTCTATCGCTTTACTGATAGCGCCATGGCATAGCCATAGTAGGACATCAGTATAGCCAATTACCCATACTCTCCTTTCCCCCTCTATCACATAGCAGGAAGAAGATCCAGCAGTCTGAGCGTGATGTCAGAAAAAGATTGCAGGGAGGGATAGACAGGATCAAGGTAGCTTTTAAAGGTGATGAGCAGTACATGATCCTCAACACCTACTACAGGCAACATAACTACCACCCCGCCTATGCCCTACGTAGTTCAGTAAGCTTGCTTATCCAGGTTCCTTTCTTTATCGCTGCATTTAACTATCTTTCCCATCTTGCTTCCTTGCAGGGGGTATCGTTCCTGTTCATTCATGACTTGGGTCAACCTGATGGTTTGCTGACAATTGGTAAATACACAGTAAATTTCTTGCCAATAGCCATGACAGTCATCAACATCGTTGCTGGCCTGATCTATACCAAGGGCTTCCTCCTTCGCGAGACAGGTCCAGCTGTTTGGCATGGCCCTGCTGTTCCTTGTGTTGCTTTATACGTCGCCTGCAGGCTTAGTCCTCTATTGGACGCTGAACCAATGTTTTCTCCTTGGTCAAGAATATCTTCTATAAGCTCAAGGAGCCGGCTCTGATTCTCTATCTGATGGCAGCAAGTGCAACGTTAGTTGGTCTTATCTGGTTCCTTACCAATTTTCCAGGTATGGTCAGCCTCAAGCGCAATCTCGTGGTACTGGTCGGAATATTGGTCATTTGTATCCCCCTAGAACTGAAGGCTGCTAAGGCTCTGTATAGGACCTTTCTCACACCTCTTGTGGAGGATGGGAAACAGAGGATACGGCTGTACACAGTATCAGCATTGTTGCTTTGGGTGCTGTGTGGCCTGTTCATTCCCTCCTCCTTAATTGCTTCTTCTCCCTTGGAGTTTGCCTTTTACCGGCATGGTGGAAAATCCTCTTGCTTATATACTAAAGACTGCTGTCGTTTTCTTGGGCCTTGCTGTTGCTTGGCCTCTGGCTATCTATGCCATGGCATCTGTCTCTGCAAAAGGCTCCCTGGCATTTGGTCTCGGCCTTGTTGCGTTTATAGCACTGGTCAATGCCACCCTGTTCCAAGGTAACTATGGAATCATCAGCAATTTCTTGGTCTTCGATAATGCCGACAATCTCTTTGCCGACAAATTCATGACTGTTGTTCCTTTTGTAGTGGTCATTGTCTTGTTTGCCTCTTTTACTTATGCTTGTAAAGAAAGGAAAAACACAAATGGATTGCCGATCTGTTGCTGATTATAGCTATCGCCTCCTTGGGCCCTCTCTTTGTATCACATATGGACCATCAATAGAGATTTTTCGGAACAAAAAGCAGTATATGCTGGCGAATCAGAAAACTTTGGCCCCTAGGGAGATGAACAACCGATTTATCATCTGTCCAAGGAAGGCAAGAAACGTCATTGTATTCTTCCTGGATAGGGCTGTGGGGGCATACTTTCCCTATTTCATGGATGATATCCCTGAGTTAGCCAGCCAGCTAGAGGGCTTTGTGTATTACCCCCAATACCGTTTCGTATGGGCCCCATATCGCTGTTAGGCTCCCCTGCCCTGATGGGGGGGTATGAGTACACTCCCGAAGCTATCAATAAAAAGACTGAGCAGGCGTTGGTTGAGAAGCACAATGAATCAATGTTGTTGGTACCTCGGTTGTTCTATGATGCGGGTATGAAGTCACTGTCTCTGATCCTCCATTGTCTAACTACAAGTGGTCAGGAGGTTATTCCGTTTTTTGATGCGTATCCTGAGATGAGTGTCTTCTCTGTTTTAGGAAAATATACAAACAGATATCTGAAAGAACATTTCAGCACGATGTCAGAAGATGATGTCAGTTCCCAGATAATGACCAAAACTTCCCAGATTCTCCCTGTTTAGGGTTGCATTTCCTGTTTTGCGTACACGGTTGTATGATCAGGGCCAGTATTTTTCTATCATTGAAAATGACAATGCCATGATTCCCTTCCTCGATATGTACTCCTCCTTGTACTACCTCCCTGATGTGACTGATTACACAGGGGAGGGTAATACCTATACGTTCATAGATAACGAGACACCACACCGGCCTGTTAGTCTTGACCCTTCCTGATTTGAACCAAAGATGAATGCTGATCGGTAATACTGCCCCTATAGGACCTGGACAAGAGCTGTCCAAGTTTGATATCCAGACCTATCAGGTGAATGCCGCTTCAATGAAACGCATCGGCCTTTGGCTAGAAAAACTGCAGAGGGACGGGGTGTATGACAATACACGCATCGTCATTGTAGCTGACCATGGGCACCCTCTTTCAACCCGATTTTAGCTGGGTTTGAGGACTATACCCTGTCCTATGGGTATTACAACCCTCTGCTCTTGGTAAAGGATTTCAATGTCAGAGGCCCGGTCTCCAGTGATTCAACCTTTATGACCAATGCCGATACCCCACTTTTCGGCAATTGAAGGCTTGGAGGTCTCCCCCATAAATCCATTTACGGGAGAAAAGACTTGCGTGAGCAGCGTCGATAAAGGGCGTGTGAATGTCATCTATGGGGGCTGGGCTCCTGAACAGCATGGTTCGAATACTTTTTTCTATCGACTACGGTCAGAGCTTTCAATTCAGGATGATATCTCTATTGAAGCCAATTGGGGTACACCTACAATAAGTGAGCTGTGAACGCATAGTCTGTAGAAGCAAATTCATGCAATTGGTGGCATCATTAGCTATATCGGTTTATACTGGCTTTTGTATGCAAGTTTTATACTACGTTCGATCATGGGAGTAATGTGTAATGGCAACAGTATATCTAGGAATGACTGGAGATATCATCCATCCAGGAATCATCAATATCGTGAACGAAGGAGCCAAGCATGGCGACCTTATCGTCGGGCTTCTTACAGACTCTGCCATAGCGCCTCACAAGAGGGCTTCCCTATCTTACCTACGAACAACGCAAGATTGTGGTTGAGAACCTCAAGGGAGTAAGCAAGGTCGTCCCTCAGGAAGATTGGAGCTATGTCCCCAACCTTATGAAGTACACCCCTGATTATATTATCCATGGGGATGACTGGCAGAGCGGTCCTTTATCAAAGGTCCGCGAAGAGGTCATCATTACCATGGAGAAGCTTGGCGGGTAAGATAATCGAAATTCCCCTACACCTAAGGGGATCAACTCATCGGCTCTGGTGGAACAGCAGAAATCAATCGGGACGACCCCGAAGTCAGGCTGAAGACCCTTCGTCGTCTCATTGCAGCCAAGCCCATCGTGCGCATCCTGGAGGTCCATGATGGATTGTCTGGTCTCATTGCAGAGACGGTCTCTGTGAACACAGGAGGTGAATTACATTTTTTTTGATGGCATGTGGGTCATCAAGTCCTTACTGACTCAACCTCAAAGGGAAAACCGGAGCATAGAGGCTGTAGACCTCACCACCCGTATGCAAGGGGTGACTGACATTCTGGAGTGTACGGACCAAGCCGATCAGTCTATGATGGTGATACCGGCGGTCTTGCTGAGCATTTTGTCTACACGGTAAGGACTTTGGAGCGCAATGGCATCTCTGCCATCATCATCGAGGATAAGGTCGGGGCTGAAAAAGAACTCCCTTTTTGGAACCGATGTGAAACAGCAATTGTCTCCCATTGAGGACTTCTGCACAAAGATCAGCATGGGCAAGCAAGCCCAGGTCACTAAGGACTTCATGATAATATCCCGCCTTGAATCCCTCATAGCAGGGGGAACCGTTGATGAAGCTCTCCAACGGGCCTTGGCGTATGTCAGTGCTGGAACTGATGCCATCATGATCCATAGCAAGCATAAGAGTGGCGATGATATAAAAGAGTTCTGCCAGCGATTCCGTAAGGAGTATGCTACAGTTCCCTGTGGTCTTAGTGCCCACCACATATAATCAGTTTACTGAGACAGAGTTTCAATCTTGGGGAGCTAACATCGTCATCTATGCCAACCATATGCTTAGGGCGGCATACCCTGCAATGCATACTGCTGCACAATCGATCCTCACGTACGGACGATCGCTTGAAGCAGACTCCCTGTGCATGCCCATCAAGCAGATCCTCGAATTGATCCCTGGAACAAAGTAAGAAGGAAGAGCCATGATCGAACCACAATTCTTTGTAGAAGAGGTGAAAAAAATGGGGACAGAGTTCTTTAACCGGAGTCCCTGATTCCTTGCTCAAAGCCCTCTGTGCCTATATCACCGACGCAGTCGATACGGAACACCACATCATAGCAGCCAACGAAGGAAACGCTGTGGCTCTTGGATGTGGCAACTATCTTGCCACAAGCAGGATTCCTCTGGTCTATATGCAGAACTCAGGGGAGGGGAACACTGTAAACCCGCTGCGCTCTCCCTTGCTGATGAGGATGTCTATCAGATACCGGTATTGCTGGTCATAGGTTGGAGAGGGGAACCAGGCTTCGCTGATGAGCCCCAACATAAGAAGCAGGGCAAGGTAACCCTTTCCCTGCTCGAGGCCATGGGGCATCCCCTATCAGGTTCTCAGTGACGACAGTGAAGAAGCAAAGAGCCAGATAGCAGAAGCCTATGCGAGCCATGGAAGAGAACCTCTCTCCCTATGCTCTCATTGTCAGAAAAAACCTGTTTGCAGAGTATAGCCTCAAACATAGTACACAACCTTCAGGAACCATGAGTAGGGAAGAGGCTATCGACTGTATCGTTGGCAAAGCTCCTGTTTCTGCAGTCTTTTGTTTCAACGACAGGAATGGCCTCACGTGAACTGTACGAGATACGGGAGAAGAATGCCCAGTCCCATGAGAGTGATTTCCTTACGGTAGGGTGTATGGGCCATTCATCCCAGATAGCGTTGGGTATTGCCCTAGTTCGTAAGGATAGGCAGGTATACTGCCTCGATGGTGATGGAGCTACCCTTATGCATCTGGGCGGCATGGCCATCATAGGAAGCAAGAAACCCAAGAACCTACTGCCATATCATCCTCAATAACGGATCACATGACTCTGTTGGCGGACAACCTACTGTAGGGCGTGGATGCTTGAATTAGTGCAGGTTGCCCTAGCTTTGGGGTATGCTTCTGCTGTGCAGGTTTCCACTAAAAAAAGAGCTAGAGGCTGTCTTGGAAAAGAATGATAGTGGCTTACGTTGTATTGAGGTATTGGTTAGGAAAGGAAACAGGAAGGATTTGGGAAGGGCCCAAATCCACTCCTATCGAAAATAAGGCATGCTTTCATGCACTATCTTGTCTTGCAGAGGATTCAAAATGATACGTGAAGCGGTAATTATGGGCGCTGGTTTAGGGTCAAGACTGAAGGATGTCACCAAGGATATGCCAAAGGGATTCCTGGAGCTCAATGGTGAGTACATTATTGAGACTTCCATCAAGAAGCTCCTCTCCCTTGGTGTGGAGCGGATCATTATCGGGACAGGACACTGCAGCGAATGGTATGACAAGCTTGCAAAGAAGTATCCTGCGATTGAGACCATCTATAATGAGCGGTATGCCGATACCGGAAGTATGGGAACCCTAGAAGTGTGTGCTCCCTTGGTAACTGGAGACTTCCTGTTGCTTGAGTCTGATCTCATATATGACTCAATTGCACTGTTCACCCTGATCAACGACCCTCACCAGGATGTTATTCTAGGATCAGGTGCGACCAATTCCGGAGACGAAGTGTATCTCGAGGTTGATGAAGATACCAATATCCATACCATCTCCAAAAAAACTTGCTGAGCTGAACGGCCACTATGCTGAGCTGGTGGGTATCAGCAAGCTCGTCTGTCAAAACACCCTCCAGGCGATGTGCAAGTTTGCTCAGGATCATCATCAGAGCAATCCCAAGCTTGAGTACGAGAGTGCCCTGGTGGGGTGCTCAGAAGAGTGGATGTTCTTTATTTGTCAGGAAAATAGAGTATCTTGCCTGGCGCGAGATCGACGATGCAAGTCATCTTGCGATGGCGAAGAAAGAGATTCTTCCAAGGATTCTGGAGAATGAACTGCTACGCCAAGTCAGGCGGGAAGTGTTGCTCAACCCAGGCCCTGCCACTACGACCGACTCTGTGAAGTATGCACAGGTCGTGCGCTGACATCTGCCCAAGGGAAGAGGAGTTATGGCCAGATGATGCGTTGGATCTGTGACGAGCTCACTGATTTTGGTCGGTAGTAGGGAAGAGTATGAAACAGTCCTCTTTGCCGGATCGGGCACGCTAGCCGACGAAGCCATGATCTCGTCCTGTGTCCCACAGGATGGGAAGCTTCTCATCGTCCGCAATGGTTCCTATGGTGAACGCATGGCAAAGATAGCTTCAGTGTATAAGCTGGACTATGACACCTTTGACAGTTCCTCCTATGAGGCATTGGATGTTCCCGCGTTGAAAAAGAAGCTCAAGGAGGGTGGATACACCCACCTTGCTGCTGTCTATCACGAGACTACAACAGGCCTATTGAATCCCATTCCTGAGATTGGAAAAATCTGCCATGACCTGGGTATAGTAACGATAGTTGATACGGTGAGTGCTTTTGCTGCCATTCCGATAGACATGAAGCGTGATCATATCGACTTTATGGCATCGACATCGAACAAGTGCATCCAGGGGATGGCTGGAGCCTGTTTTGTATTCTGCAATAGAAAGGAATTGGAAAAGCTGGCCAAAGAGCCGATGCGCAACTACTATATGAATCTCTATGACCAGTACAAGAACTTCTCCAAGACATTGCAGACAAGGTTCACTCCTCCTGTCCAGGTGCTATATGCACTGCGGCAGGCTATCATTGAGACCAAGCAGGAGACTATCGAAGGCCGATATGCCCGATATACCGCTTGCTGGGAGGCCTTTGTCGCTGTAGTGAAGGAACTGGAGCTTACGATGCTGGTCAAGGAAGAGCTCCAGTCTCACCTGATAACAGCAGTGCTGGAACCAGAGGGTACTGATTACTCCTTTGATGAGTTTCACGACCAGGCACGTTCTTTAGGCTTTACCATCTATCCAGGCAAGCTTGGGAATATCAATACCTTTAGGATTGCCAATATTGGGGATATCCAGGTAGAGGAGATGGAAGAGTTCACTCACTTCATGAGGGCTTTCTTCAAGAAGCTGTAGGGTGACCATCTAAGGGGCTGGACACGGAAGCGTTAAGAGAAACGTGGAACTGACAGAGAGGATACCATACTTAGGAATACAAACCACCAAGGGGGAATCTGGAGACAGGTTCCCCCTTGGTGGTTCTTGGCCTGTTGCCTGTTTTTGCTTGATATTTTTCACTGGTCAATCCTTTCGAATAGAGAATCTGAAAAAAACAGCCCATAAAAAAGACAAAAGCCGATAAAAGTTTGACAGATCCCATAAGCTATGAGATAATACAACCGTTGGATTAATTGACTGGCCTTTCTTCATCCTTGATGGGTATCATCCCGTTTTTCATTCTGCATAGTGTGCTAAGGAGCATATAGTGGGCATTGCATTCGATCTAGACGGAACCCTGGTTGACAGCACCCCTGATCTCCTCTTCGCCATCAATGCGGTATTGCTCCAACACAACCTGCCCCTCAGTGATCATAGGGAGAACCTCACCCTGGCAGGGGACGGCCTTGATGCTATGTTTGCCCGAACGATAGAAAAAAGGATTCCTTTTGGTTTGCGAGAACAGAAAGAGCAACTCTGCTCTGAGATGCTCTCTCTGTATAGTGCTGAACCAGCAAGACGTACCAATCCTTTTGCTGGGATTCCTTCTTTGCTAGAAGCGATACAAGAACAAGGCATACCTATGTGTGTCATATCAAACAAGCTTGTTTCGCTGACAAGCAATATCCTCTCGGTTCTTTTCCCCTCTATTTCTTTTTCCAAGGTATATGGCATTGATTCTGGCTTTGCTCCAAAGCCAGATGGAAGCTCCCTCCTGGATTTCAAAGCCTCCCTTCCCATTGGTGAGGAACTTGTCTATGTCGGTGACACCGAGATTGATTACAAAACAGCTTTTGGTGTTGCCGATAGAGTCTATCTTGCCACTTGGGGATATAGGGGTTATGACGGCCTGCTGGAGCATGGTATCGAAAGGCACCATTTGGTAAGCGACACAGCGCAGCTGGCCTGCGCTTTGGATATTAGCATTTCATCGTAAAAAGGAGAGAACGAGATGAAGAAACTACTAGCCATCCTGTTGGTCCTATTGGTTGTCAGCACGCTATTCGCTGCTGGAACCAAAGAGACCGCCGCAACGGATAAGGAGATTGTCCTTGACTGGTGGACCTGGGACCCTGACATGGTCGAGCAGAACAAGACGATCATAGCAACATTTGAGGCTGAGAACCCAGGGGTCACGATCAACAACACCATGGTCGGGACCAAGGAGTACTGGACAAAGATCCGTATCCAGGCGAACCAAAACAAGCTCCCTGATGTCTTCACCATGAGTTCCGGCTATCTTGAGGAGTGGGCAAAGGCAGGTTTGTTGTATAACCTGGATGAATTCATCGAGAAGGACGATACATTCGACCATTTCTACAAGTCCATTTTTGATACAAACAAGGCCACCAGTGGTACAGACAGCTACTACGCCATTCCCTTTGCCCTGGTGACCACAGTCCTCTATTACAACAAGGATGCCTTTGATGCTGCAGGCCTCGCTTATCCCACCGACAAGTGGACATGGGATGAGTTTAGGAGTGCTGCCAAGGAGCTTACCATCGACAAGAACAAGGATGGGAAGATCGACCAGTGGGGCTTCTGGTTCTATGGCCGATATGCCCATATCGAGCCATGGGTATTTGGAAACAATGGCTATCTTGTCGACAACAAGACCATGAGTTTCAACCCTGACAAGAATGCCATGGATGCCATCAGGATGCTCACTGACCTTGTGCTGGTCGACAAGGTGGCCCCTGCCCAGAAGGACATGACCTCCTTCCAGCAGCAGGATGTCTTCCCCCAGGGAGTTGCTGCAATGTGGGTTGATGGTTCCTGGTTCGTCGACACCCTAAGGAAAAACCTTGGTGATGGCATGCGATGGGGCATCGTCGAAGTACCTGTCGGACCCAAGGGATCGAGAGACATGACCTATGGTTGGCCCGATAGCTACGCCATCGCTCCCAACACCAAGAATCCTGAAATGGCTTGGAAGTTTGCTCGCTATGTTGCCGGTGAAGGCCTCAACCTTGATGTCTACATGGCAGGTAAGATTCCCTCTGCAAAGAAGCTTGCAGAAGATCCCCTATTTGCTGATCCCAACAAACAGCCAGGATCTGATATGAACCTCCTTATCAAGCAGGCAGCAGGCCCGATGAAGAATTCATACACCATGGGCTGGAGCGAATGGAGAGGCTACGGTGGGTCCGAGACCCTCGGACTCAACGGAACCATCGATGCCATCATCAATGGACATGCTAGCTTTGATGATGCCTTCAGTAAGGGGACAAAGAATATCAACGCAGTACTTGCTCGCTACTACAAGTAAGGATTGGATGTTTTTCCCGGCGCCCTTGCTTTGAGCATGGGCGCCAAAGTCTATAAGGAATGAACTATGGCTGATGTAACCTACAAGTGGCATGGAAGACTGACCCCTTGGCTATTCATACTCCCCACCGTGATCGGGCTGCTGGTCTTTCGCCTGATCCCGATCCTCTCCTCTTTCTATCTCAGTTTCACCGACTGGAACCTACTGGGATCTCCTGTTTTTCTGGAGTTTGGAAACTACAGGGAATTGTTTGGCAGTGAAGAATTTGTCACCATTATCCTGAACACCTTCCAGTTCTCCTTCATATATGTACTCGGGTCGATTGTGCTTGGGCTGGCCCTAGCAGTCCTAATCAATGTGCAGTTCAAGGGTATCAGCTTCTTTCGCGCTGCCATCTACCTGCCGGTGGTGACCTCTGCTGTTGCCGTGGGTATCGTCTGGAACTGGATGCTTGGCCCCACCTACGGGGTGATAAACAATATGATAGCAGCCTTTGGCATTACCCCGCCTTACTGGTTGGGGGATATGAGACTTTCTCTGAACACAGTAGCTTTTGTGCAGGTCTGGAAGATGTCAGGCTACTACATGATCCTCTTCCTCGCAGGCCTGCAGAACATCCCCGGGGAAACACTGGAATCTGCAAAGGTTGACGGAGCGAACCCCGCCCAGAGCTTCTTTAGGATAACACTACCCATGCTGATGCCTACGGTTTTCTTTGTCCTTACCATAGCAATCATTGATTCCTTCAAGAACTTTGAACTGATCTATGCCATGACCAAGGGGGGGCCAGGCAACTCAAGCAATACCCTCGTCTATGATGTCTACCTCAATGCGTTTGTGTACTATCGGGTGGGATTTGCTTCAGCCATTGCGTATGTCCTATTGATATTTGTAGGGCTTCTGACCATTGGAAACCTGTACATCCGAAAGCAGTATGCCCAACCGTTGGATTAGGGAGGTGAGAACAATGAAAAAGAACCAAGCCCGAATCTATAGGTTGTTGCTGGTCAGCCTTGTCACCATCATCTATGTATTTCCTTTTTTATGGATGGTTTCAAACTCATTCATGTCGGACAAGCACATCTTCTCCGTCCCTCCCAAATTCATGCCGGACCTGCTGTTTACCGATCAAGCGTTTGATAATTATAAGGACGTATTTACGAAATACAACTTTGGCCGTTATACCTTCAACAGCCTATGGGTGTATTCACTGGCTGCATTCGGTCAGATACTTGTATGCTCCTTTGCAGGCTTTGCCCTTGCAAAGATGAAGTTCACAGGTAGGGGGGTCATATTCAGCCTGTTGCTGGTCACCCTCATGATCCCAGTACAGGTGACGATCATCCCGGAGTATTTTCTCTTTTTGAAGTTGGATTGGCTGGATACCTACCTACCTCTCATTGTCCCTTCCTTTTTGGCAGGGGCATTCGGAACCTTCATGCTCAAGGAGTTCTTCAACCAGGTGCCATCTGCCCTGTTTGATGCAGGTATCATCGACGGGGTCAATGCCTACCAGATGTTCAGGCGGATCTATCTGCCCCAAGCAAGCGGTCCCATCGCCACTCTGTTCATCATTGCATTCATGAACAACTGGAATGATCTCTTGCGACCGATGCTCTATCTTTCCGACCGGAACCTGTATACGGTAACTGTGGCTCTGTCACAGTTCCAAAACCAATATGACGTAAAGTGGAATCTGCTGCTGGCAGGCAGTGTGCTCTCTGTGCTTCCCCTGTTGACGGTATTTGCCTTTTGTCAGCGGTTCATCATAGAAAATACCATGAGTTCAGGTATCAAAGGATAGTATGAGAAGTAGAATTGAAACAATGCAGCATGACAGTGGCGAGATACAGCGGTATCAGATGGTCGAGGGGTTCGACTGGAACAACATTGAATTCCTGTTCCCTGGGTTTGACAAGAAGGCCATCAGCGAAATAGCGAGGTTATATGCCATCAACATCCTCCCCAAGAAGCCATCGCTGTATGGCCTCATCGCCTTCTTTCATGTCCCTGAAGATATGGACCTTGATTGCCCTATGGAACATAAGGATGGAAGAAGCTTCGTGAAGAACGTAGCCGCTTCCATCTATCTCAACGAGCAGGTTAAGAGGGGTAAGATACTATGGGAAGGCTCATTCATCGTAGACGATGAAAGAGCCTCCTCTCTTATTTTCTCACTTGAGGAGAACAATCTGATAGAGATAGTGAAAGGGGAAAAGGATACAGTATTGTTTGTCCCTATCAATGCTAAAATGGGTTTCCTCTCCAAACAGGAGAAGGAGCCGTGTATGGTCAACTCCCATTTCTTCCTGATGGATCCTACTGATCTGGACTCCCCCTATTGCCAGCTAGGCACGCCCTACGGGCTTGCCTTGAAGGATGGGGTAATTCTTCTACCGCCCCTCAACCATCGCCCTGTGCTCCTTGTGGACAAGCAAGGGTCGACAAGCGTGCAGCATAGGGAACTTACCAACCTTGCTGTGGAAATTGACGGGATAGAATATATCCACAACAAGAACGCAACCTTTCATTTCAGGCCCGAAGAACGAAGCACACCCATACATACAGGGTGCGATATCATCATCACAGAGGGCTCTGTCATAGCCATCAGAGAAGGTGGTGACACCATTATCCCTATGGCAGGCTTTGTTATTAGCATTGAACAAAATATCGAGATTATTGATACAAAGGTTCTCTACCATGGACTGGAAGAATACATTTTTGGGGTGCAGGTAGGCCCTTCCATGATGGAAGACCATACGATGATCGATTCGCTCTGCTGTCTTTTCTATGACAAGGAGAGGGACAATGTTCCCTTCCCCTCTACGGTCTACCCCTTGCCGTTTGAGACAGCAAGAGCCGCCCGCATCGCCTTAGGCACCAATGCAGAGGGGGAGGCTATCCTTATCTGGGCCGAAGGTGCAGGTAAGCTCGTGTACAAGCCCAAGAAGGACAGTACTGGGTGCTCGCTTTTGGAGCTTGCAAAGTTTTGTGCGTCACAAGACTATGACAACATCCTTAATCTTGATGGGGGAGGGTCTGCCCAGATCCTCTGGAAAGGGGAGCGCCATCTGCAGATATCAGATCGGTATGACCCTTCCGATCTTGAAGCTGAACGGCCTGTTCCTTCAGCCTTGATCTTACGATAAGACAAACTAGGTATAAAAGATGATAAGACTTACGAGCCAGGATAAGATGAAGATCAAGAATTATACCAAGATTCTTGAGGTGGTCATGGCCAACCCTGGGATCAACAGGAAGAAAGTATCCACTCTAACCAAGCTTGCCAACCAGACCCTCTCAAACCTGGTCAAGGATCTGAGTGACTTTGGCTATATCTTGGAGTTCCCTCTAGAAGAATCACAGGGTTATGGGCGAAAGCCCATTGGCCTAGAAGTGAACTACAAGGCTTTCCTGATAGTTTCCTTGGAGTTCACCTACAATAGTCTCGGGGTGTATCTGAATACCTGTGATGGGGAAGTGCTTCAGTATGACAAGTATCTGTTAGATCAATCATTGGATGTCGTCTCCATCATCAAGAACGGTGTTGATCATGCTCTCAAGTATGCCCAAGGTAGGGTATTTGCCATGGTAATGAGTGCTGAGGGCATCATTGATGAGGAAAACAAGAAATTCACCCATATAAAAGCCTTGGCCTTGAAGGATGTAGATCTTGGAAAAGAGCTCTCTTATCTGAATCTCCCTTTTTTTTTACTTAATGATACTAACCTTATCTGTAACCATGTAAACCTTACCAATCCCAAGCCGCACAATTTCATGGTGGTCAAGCTTGATACGGGAATCGGGTGTTCCATCGCCTTGGACAGGCATATCCAAAAGACAAGCGCAGACAATATGCCGGGCAAGCTTGGCCACCTGAAGGTGACCAATGCTGAAGAGGATGTCCTTTGCTGGTGTGGTGGCACGAACTGCCTTTCTGCATTTATCTCCAGAGACTTCCTGGAAGCTAAGTTCAAGCTGCCGTATGAAGAGGCCTTGCATCTGATAAAGGATGGAGAACCCTATGGTTTCTATGGAAAGATCATCTCATACCTTGCTCCGATCCTTGCCAACATTTCTACACTTCTGGGCATTGAGAAGATATATGCCTTTGGTAGGATGGTGGACATATTTGGCACTACCTTCATACAAGACCTTGAAGCAGACGTAGCTCCAGCAATCCCCACGTGGATCAATTTCATGGGGATAGAGGAACCGCATATCCCAACCATTCCCCAGCAGTGCTCTGCCTACTTCATGGACTATTTCCTGAAGAACATCCTGAGCTATCTGGAAGCTGTAGATGAGACACCATTTAAGGTAGAGTGATAGGGAACTATTACAAACAGGGAGAAGCAAGGGGGAATCTGGAGACAGGTTCCCCTTTGGTGATTTTAGGGTAGCAATTTAATACTTGGGTGAATATTCAAATTATTTAGGTTGGCTACAGATAGGAGAAACTCATGAAAGTACTATCACAGGAGAAACTTGCTTCTCTGGTTAAACAGAAGCGAGAATATCTTGGTCTGACGCAAGATGCATTAGGAAAAGCAACCGCAATACATAGGCAGGTGATTGGTAGGATAGAGAATGGATCCTATCTTCCATCCCTACCCCAGCTCGATGCGTTGATTGCGACCTTGGATTTTTCGTTTGAAGAGTTGTGCCTTGAAGAAGAACCACAAGGAATGGAGAATTTGTATCTTAGGGGTAACATACATACTCCAGAAGCTAAAGAGCAGTTTGATACCATGTTTCACATGATGATGACCCTTAAACGCAATGTGGTCCTTCACGATTTGTATAAGGATGAAGTTCATGGTTAGACCAGTATGTCCGGATAAGGCAAGTCGCAGAAGGATTGAGCTGATGGTAAAAGAGAAAAGATCCTGCATTGGTGGTATGGATCTTCCTGTTGCCAATAATCTTTTAGCATATTGTGAATCCCTAGGGCTTCACATCATACAAGCCCCTGTATCTTCTTCTACAGACAGTAGCACGCCACAGTTCTCAGCACTATATCACCTGTCTAGGACTGGGGGAGAGGACCATCATTTTATTGGTTTGAATACAGCTGATTATTATGATCGGCAACTATTTGCATTAGCACATGAACTGTATCATTATTTTTATCCTTCTTCACACGGTAGTGAATATCGGATTTGTGTGACCGATGATTTCACGAATAAAGATGATATCGAGGATAATTATTTTGCCTCAGAGTTTCTTCTTCCTTCCAGCCGGTTGATTTCCCTTAGTAAGGAATGGGTGGATGGCGATCTATCGAAAGAAGACCTCCCTACGATTCTTCGCTTCATAGCAAGAATTCATCTGGTGTGGTGGTTACCCTATAAGTCTATAGTGAGAAAGTTGCTTGAAAATAACCTCATTGATGAAACCCTTTTTGGTCGTTTGTATGATGAGGATACAAGGTCTTCTGAAGGACGATATTTTAAGATTGCCTCTTCCCTTGATGAACAGTCTATTTGCTTGCTGAATTCCCGTACTTCAATGCTTTCTCTGGATGCTGCGAGTTTGGAAACAGTTATCTCCAATTATCTGAAAGCTATTACCGAAGCTGAAGACTTTGTTGAAACGCTCAAAATGTTTGGAAAAAAGCCTGGAGATCTTGGGATAACCCTTATAGCCAATGAAAATGAGTGAGGTGAGGAAACAAGTGAATGGAACTACCACTGCAAGCAACACTAAGTTCTTCCTATAGTGAAAACCTTATCTATTTTTATTGGATAGATCAACATCCTTTTGATAATTGCTTTAGCTCTCAAGTATCATTCCTTTCAGGTACAGCAAGTATTATCCTGAGAAACATGTAGAGTGGATTTGTCTATAATTTTCTTGATATTTTCAATAATTGGGTTTATATTACTAATAAGCGTAATGTTTATACGCATATTAAGGGTAAAATTATGATTCAAGAATTTACTGTCGAAAACTTCCGGTCCATTAAGACCAAGCAGACGTTGAGTTTTCTTGCAAACAACAAAATACAAACAGGTGTAGAAGAGTACCTGTGCACCCAAGTAAATGACACAGTCCGTTTGTTGAAACTGTGTGTATTGTACGGGTACAACGCCTCGGGGAAAACAAACCTTCTAAGGGCACTTGGGTTTCTACGCACCATTGTTCTTTCTGCACCTGATACCAAGGATGAGGATACTCCCTTCATTCCTTTTGCCCTAGACAAAGAAACCCGTAATCAACCAGGAACATTCTCTCTCATCTTCTTTATTGATAAAATTCGGTATGAGTATACTGTTTGCATTGACCGTAAGCGGATTCATCGTGAATCATTACGCTTTACTCCGGGAGGAAGGGTAGCAACTCTCTATTCCCGTGTCTTCGATACAGAAAATTCAGTATCAAAACTAACTATAGGAGCCAAATGTTCCTTATCTGCCAAAGATAAGACCATACTCAACGGCAATACGCTGGAAAACTCCACAGTGCTATATGCCTATCAGAAAAGTAACATTCACTCTCCAGCTTTGGATATCGTCATCGAGTATTTCAAGACAACACTGATGCCCATGATTACGCCTTCAGTTCTCTTGCGGGATTGGAGTCTGGAACGTCTAGCTGGTGATGCGAAAAGGAAACCGTTCTACGTTAAGTTCTTAGAAAAAGCAGACTTTCAAATAGCTGATTTGGAGATCAAGAATACTAGTATTGCTGTTGATGATGAGCTGCTCAACAACTTAACTGAGCAAGGAGCGCCAAAGGGACTTCTTGAACAACTTAAGAAGGACAAGCGTATTGAGACCAAAGATCTCTATTTTACACATGAGACTACTCAGGGGGCATATCAAATCTTAGCTGAGGATGAATCTCAAGGCACCTTACGATACTTCGGGCTCGGGGGAGTGCTACAAGAGCTGGTGGCAGGTTCTCATGCTGTTGCAATTGATGAGTTAGAGTCCTCCCTACATCCGGACCTTGCAACCTTCTTCCTCCAGATGTTTCTGATGAACTCAAAAGATTCGCAGATACTTGCTACGACTCATGCCCAATACATAATGGAATTGGATTACATGAGAAATGATATGATCTGGTTCTGTGAAAAGGATGAGACAGGTGGCAGCGAGTATTATAGTGCTCAAGATTTCAAGCTTCATAAAAATAATAATCTTGCTAATTTCTATCGAAGTGGAAAGCTTGGAGCCAAACCGATTTTAGGTAGTCCAGTATTCAACCGAGATGAAAATGAGTAGGAAACCTCTAAGAAAATCCATAGCTATCATTGGAGAAGGATTGACCGAGTGGATGTACTTTGACCACATCAGAAAAAATCGAAGATACTCATTTTCCTTGAAACCTGATCTTCCCAAACATGCAAATTATTTGTATATATTTGCCAAGGCAAAAGAGCTGTGTTCCAAAGGGTTTGATATAGCTTTTTGTGTTCTTGATATTGATACCATCCTCCGAGAAAATACGCTAGAGGAATTTCGAAAAGCCTGTAGGCAATTGCCAAAAAGTATAATCCCAATTACCAGTAGTCCCTGCATTGAGATTTGGTTTCTGATGCATTTCATGAAGACCCCACAAATGCGTAGCTATGAGTCATACGAAGCATTGAAAAAAGTACTGCGGATTCATCTCAAGAACTATGAAAAGACAGAGGAATATCTAACCACATCTGCCATCTTCACAAAGCTTGAGGAAAACGATGGCCTGAAAATTGCTCTAACAAATTCTAAAACCATCCTGACAGGCTTGCGTCAAGAAAAAGATGTCTCACAAAGTTCATTCTCTGAGGTTTCCCTTCTCCTCGAACATTTGGATATGTGTAAAGGTTGCAATTTCAGAAAAGATTGTAAAGTCTGCGCAATGAAGCTCTCAACGTTCTTCTAGTTGACAATATGGGGCTAAGACTTCCCTTTGGGAACTAGATACGCAACATTCCGGCAGGAGCCTTTGCAAGCAAAAATTCTTACCGACGTGAACAATCTATACCTTAAAAAGGGGGGTATGATTATATCAGGCACCATTGTACATCTTTTTTTAATCTGAATCTCTCAGTTGCTTCTCAAGAAACACTATCTACACCAAGGGGGAACCTGTTTTCAGGCTCCCCCTTGGTGTTTCTAGACAATCCCTTTAATTCTTCCTCTCCCCTCTTTCATGAAATGAGAAGATCAAGTATCTCAAATTGTATCATTATAGATCAGTAAAATATCCTCTTGCCTACAACCGCATCAATTCCGCCTCAAAATCCCCATCCATGGGATAGATCGGCCTCTTCAGCTTCGTATACGGTAGTCTCTCGAATAACTCATCGGTGGAACCGGTGGTCAAGGCCATCATCGACCTCTTGGCAATGGCTCGGATCTCCGGCTCCAGATACCCAAGCTTCACCACGATGACTTTCCTCTCTTCTGGCTCAACACCAAGGGCTCTCATCATCTCAGGATCATAGCAGCCAACATGCTTTGAGGTGACAATTACATCAACTCCAGCAACATCCAATAATACTAAATCACTGTTGTATGCAGGTTCCCAATGCTCTGTAATGGCCTTCACCTCTGCCTTGATTGCTATAGGCTTACTCTTCAGTGTATCGAACTTGGCTCCAAGGGTAGTCTCGATGGTTTTACCCACACCTGCCTTCTTAGCCAAGGTGACTACCTCAGGATCATAGAAGCCCTGATAGACCAACGGAGGATTTAGACTTGAGAGAACCTTGTCCTTGAGGATAAGGGCGAGGAAGTTCGTCACATCCTGACTCGATCCTGCCGTAGGATTGTCTCCACTGTCGCTTATTACTACAGGGTATACATTCTCTGCCAAGGAAGCCTTCGTAGCCTCAAGGGCATCTTCGGGCATCCGTGTCTCGTTGTAGAAGGCGAACTCCTTGCGCTTTGCCCAGAAAGTTTCTGCCAGTTCTTTACTCAACGAGTCAGCAAGCTCCTGGTCCCCATCGGTGGTAACCACCGCATGCACCCCGTTCTCCTCGCCATCAGCCCAAGGGAAGCCCAGGAGGTACGAACAGGCAAGCACACCCGGCCGTCCTTCCAGCTTCCTCAACTCCTTGATCAGGCTGATCATCGGCTCGACAGAGGTCTCGCTCTGCTCCCCTGCAACCAGCATAGGGATTCGGTAGGCACTACTTGTGGGCATGAAACCCTCTTCCAAGGCACGAATCATCATGAGGGCAGCGTGGATACCTGTCTCATAGGTATCGGTATGGGGGGCGCACTTGTAGCCGACCATACCATCGAGTGAATGGAACATCCTTGTAGTCAGGGTGGCATGCATGTCCAAACTTGTGATGACAGGAAGCTTCGGGTGAATCTCCCGTATGGCCTTGAGCAGGTCCTGTTCAGCCTCCCCGATACCATCGACCCGCATCGAACCATGTAAGGAGAGGCTTATTCCGTCGATCTTTCCAGCTTGTTTGAGTGCTGTCAGCAATTCTTCCTTCAGCTCCAGGTAGTACTCCCTATCCCACACTCCATTGGGTACAGCCCTGGCAATAAGGGAGGGGATGATCTCATACCCTGCACAGGTAAGGGTTGCGATGATGCCATTGACGGAACTGCGTCCTTTACCGGTCAGGAGGTCTTCACCTCTGGTCACCCAGATGTCATCCCTATTGGTGATGATAGGGTTGAAGGTATCGCTTTCGTGATGGAGGCCTCCTACAAATATTCTCTTCTTCACAGGTTTGCTCCTATTGTAGTAACAGTGCTGACTCTATTCTGGTCCGTATGGCTTATTGCAAATTCAGCCTGCCTCAGCATTCCACCCATATAGATATGATCAGGACGGTAGGTCATTTTCGACTCGGTGGTACCCGGAACGAACACATGGTACTCCTTGGCCTTGACCTTGCTGTCAAGGAAGGCAAAGTTTCGCTCGGTTATGCCGCATCCCGGCATTATGATGATCCGGTCCCCAGCCTGCTTGACCAAGGCCGCAAGGGTTTCGATGCCCTCGATCACCGTAGCCTCAAGCCCGCTGGTAAGAAGACGATCGAAACCGAGTTCGATCAGTGTCTCCAGGGATTTCTCCGCATTGGGCGTCATATCAAATGCACGGTGGAAGGTAACTTCCATGGGGCGGGCAAGATCGACAAGCTCTTTGTTTCGCTTGATATCAATCTCCCCATCAGGGGTGAGGATACCGAAGACCACACAGTCAGCTCCAGCCTGCTTGAACAGGCTGATGTCTTCCTTCATGGCGGCGAACTCCAGGTCGGAGTAGCAGAAGTCCCCACCGCGGGGTCTGATCATGACACTCATGGCAATCGTGCTGTTGGCCCTTGCCACCTTGAAGGCACCAAGGGAAGGGGTGGTCCCACCCTCAAACAGGTCGGCGCAGAACTCCACGCGGTCTGCCCCGCCTTTTTCTGCAGCAATGACACTCTCAATGGACTCGAGACAAATTTCAATCTTCATATATGCTCCTTTGATCTGTTATACAAATTTCAATGTAATATCTGTATGCTTCAGTTCCGGACGCCTTAGGGCATCCCCAACGGTATGGAGTGTTATCGTATGCACACCCTCTTCCAGCCTGATATCACCAAGGATGACATCCTCGTTCCTCTCCCGTTGCAGTGAGAAATAGAAGGCCTCATCACCCATGACAAAACCAAGCTTCAGTTCTTCAGAAAGAGGATTTTCTGTACACCACCTGATCTCGTAGGTTTTTCCGTTGCCTGTCTTGGTATGTATGTGCTTTTCTGCTGGCACTTCAACTGCCCAGGTAAGGGAGGTGGGGATAGGGCGGTAGGAGTAGTATTCAGAACCGGTATACCTAAAGGAAGGTGAACCTGCAGGTAGGACCTGGGGACTCTTGTTCAGTATGGTGGGCAGTGGTAGCGCCTCTTCTCCTTCTGTATCCGTTTCCCTGATTCTCTTCCCTGAAGTGATTCTTGTCTCTTTATCAGCTTCCGACCCTCGTGTAAGAGGCTTTTCCTTCAAGCTCCTTCCTATGCCCTGGAGAACCTCCTGTTCAAAGGGCTCGACAGAACCATCACCCATAAGACCAATATTGAGCAGGTAGTTGCCGCCTTCGGCTACTACCTGCCTTGCCGTATCTGACAGTTCTGCTATCTTCTCCTGCTGGTCGCCTCTCTGCTGCCATTCTCGGTAGCCCCAGGTCTCATGGTAGATGGAGGCAGGGGTTTGCCAAGGCACATCGAGATTCACCGTAGGAAGCTTGTTGTCTCCCATGGTAAGGAAGTCCCCATAGTCATTCCATATCCTTCCATTGACCATGCACTGGCTTTGCAGTCTCTGGACAAGTTCATACACCTCTTCTGACTGCTCCTTTGTGGGGGCACCCATATCCATCCAGAGTTCACAGATGGGGCCGTAGTTGGTAAGCAGCTCAGTCAGCTGTGCAATGTTGTATGCCTGATGTTCCCTAGGAATGGCATCACTGTTGTGTGCGCTTATGGGAAGGGCAAGGGGGAAGTGCCAGTCTATCCAGGAGTAATAGATGCCAAAGGCAAGGCCTTGGCTCCTACATGCATCACTGAGTTCCCTGATGATATCCTTCTTGCAAGAAGCGTTGGTGCTCTTGTAGTCAGTTGTTGCCGTATCGTAGAGACAAAACCCGTCATGGTGCTTGGAGGAGACCACCAGGTAGTGCATCCCGGCATCCTTAGCCAGTGTGACAATGGCATCGGCATCAAACCTTTCAAGGCTGAACTGGTTTGTCAGCTTCTCATATTCACCCTGTGGCAGGTAGCCATGGGAGAGTATCTGCTCAGAGTATCCACGGGTAATCTTTTTTCCCTTCCAGACCCCTCCTGCCAGGGAGTAGAGTCCGAAATGGATAAACATGCCAAATTTGAGTTCTTGCCAATCGTGTGCTTTTTTGTTCATCGGAAACAGTCCTTTATATTGGTGATAGTCTTACTGCGGTTCGTCAGCCCAACCTTGCTAAATCATACCGTGTGCCTTGTCTGGGAAACAGGGTAAATATTTCGATTAGGGATAAGGGTAGGCGTATTATTTTCAAAGTTTGACCCAATTTTGAAAATATGACGCCTAATTACGCCGCAACCTTACCCTCTCTTGAAATTCTTACTCTTACCTGTTTTGGACTTCCATGCAACACTTTGGCTATGAAGAAAGCGCAACCTGGACTTTTGAACCAGAACAAACAAGCCACAGTGCTGCAGAAGATGGGCAAGCATTGGCAGTTCTACCTTATCGTAGCACTGCCCATGCTCTACTTTATCCTGTTCAAGTATGTACCCATGTATGGAGTACTCCTTGCATTCAAGAAGTACAGGGTGTCGAAAGGCATATGGGGAAGCCCTTGGGTTGGTTTCTACCAGTTTGCCAAGTTCTTCAAGAACCCATCATCGCTGAGGATCATGTACAACACCTTCATGTTGAGCATGTACTCCCTGATAGCCTCCATACCCCTGGCTGTTGTCTTGGCGATTGCATTGAACGAGACCAAGTCAAAACATTGGAAGAAGAGTGTGCAGATGATCACATACGCACCATACTTCATCTCCACTGTAGTGCTAGTCGCCATCCTGATGCAGTTCCTCGATCCTGCCCTAGGCTTCATCAACTATCTGCGTACCCTTTTCGGCAAGGAGTCCATCAACTTCATGGGAGAGGCGCATCTCTTCAAACACATCTATGTATGGTCAGCCATCTGGAAAAATACCGGATACAACGCCATCATCTACCTGGCGGCCCTTACCGGCATCAGCCCGGAGCTCTACGAGGCGGCCAAGGTTGACGGGGTGAACAAGTTCCAGAAGATCTGGTATGTCGACCTTCCTTGTATCAGAAACACCATCGTCATCATGCTTATCATGAACATGGGCTTTGTCATGAGCCTTGGCTTTGAAAAGGCCTTCCTCATGCAGAACCCCCTGAACCTGGAGAGTGCTGAGATCATGTCGACGTATGTCTATAAGATGGGTCTCATCAACAGTGACTTCAGCTACTCCACTGCAATCGACATGATCAACTCGGTGATCAACATCATCCTGATCCTGACATTCAACCGCCTTTCCAAGGTGTACAACAAAGAAGGGGGCCTGTGGTGAGATACAAGACCAAAGAGATGCTGTCAGATCGGATCTTCAGCATCATTAACAACCTGTTTCTCTTCATCTGTCTGTTGCTGGTCGCCTATCCACTTATCTATATCATCTCCAGCTCCCTCAGCTCCCCCCAGGCTGTCATGGCCCATAAGGTGTGGCTGCTTCCTGTGGACTTCGACCTTATCAGCTACAAGGCAGTATTCACCAACAAGCAGATAGGAATCGGATACATGAACTCCCTTATCTATATGGCTGCGGGGACTGTGGTCAGCGTGCTTCTTACCATGCTGCTTGCCTATCCCCTGTCAAGAAAGGAGTTCTACGGGCGTAATGTGGTCACCCGTCTCATCCTGTTCACCATGCTGTTCACCGGTGGTATCATCCCCCTCTATCTGACAGTGCGTAACCTGGGTCTGTATGACACCAGACTCGCCATCATCCTGCCCAACGCCATCACCGTATGGAACGTCATCATTGCAAGGACGTTCCTGCAGGACAACATCAGCGACGAGCTGTACGAAGCTGCCATGATCGATGGCTGCTCGGACATCCGTTTCCTGTTCTCGTTCGTGTTTCCGCTCTCAGGGGCCATCGTTGCAGTGCTTGGACTGTTCTACGCAGTAGGGCAGTGGAACAAGTATTTCGATGCCCTGCTCTATCTGCAGGACCAGGCCCTCTATCCCCTTCAGATAGTCTTGCGTAACATCCTCATCATCAACAAGAACACCCCGTCGATGACCATGGATGTGAATGCTGCCATACGTGCCCAGGGACTGTCGGAGACTATCCGCTATGCCCTCATTGTTGTGGCAAGCCTTCCCTTATTGGTATTATACCCCTTTGTCCAGAAGTTCTTTGTGAAAGGGGTCATGATAGGTTCTGTAAAAGGTTGACCTTAAGGTCATCAGAGAAAAAATTGGAGGAACATATGAAAAAAACTCTCGTTGTCCTGGTCCTGGTAGCACTATTGCTCCCTATGACCCTCGTTGCCCAAGGCTCTAAAGGATCTGCACCTGCCGCAGCGGTAGAGTACACACCCAACGGTACCTTCCCGATCGTTAAGACCCCCATCACTGTCGATATCATGGTAGCCCAGCCTCCCTGTGTAGAGGACTACAATACCAACCGCTTCACCAAGTACATGGAAGAGAAGACAGGCATCAAGGTGAACTACATCATGATCCCCGAGCAGGCAGCGACTGAGAAGCTTGCCCTGGTGCTCGCCAGCGGCGACTACCCTGACGCTTTCCTCGGCTTCGCCATCAACAACGAGCTGGAGACAACCTATGGTGCTCAGGAAGGTCTGTTCATGCCCATGAACAAGTACTACACCAATGAGTGGATGCCCAACCTGATGAAGGCTTTCACCGAGTTCCCAGGGGGCGTCGGCTACATGACCAACATTGATGGCAACATCTACTCCCTGCCAAGGCTTGAAGGGTGTTACCACTGTTCCAACCAGGCAAAGCTGTTTGTCTACACACCTTTCCTCAAGGCACTCGGCCTTAAGGTCCCCACCACCACTGATGAGTTCTACAACACCCTGAAGGCCATCAAGGAACAGGATCCCAATGGCAATGCAAAGAGTGACGAGATTCCCCTTGCCGGCTCCATCATCGGATGGTCCGACCAGGTCGAGCGCTTTGTGCTCAACTCCTTCATCTACTGTGACCTCGATACCAACATCAATGCAAATGCCAACGACAACGTCGGCTACATCATGGATGGCAAGAAGGTCGACACCGCAATGAACAAGGATGCCTATCGTGCAGGCCTTGCGTATATCAACAAACTCTACAAAGAGGGCTTGATCTACAACGGTTCCTTTACCCAGGACTCCAGTCAGCTGACCCAGCTGGTCGAAAGTTCAGCTCAGCCTACTGTCGGTTTCGCAGCAGGTGGCTGGAGAGGCCAGTTCACCACCATCGGTGGGGATCGTTTCAACAACTTTGCAGCCATTGCTCCCCTGAAGGGGCCTGAGGGTGAGCAGAATGCAGTGGCATTCTTCCAGAACCCTGAGATCGGACAACTGGTTCTCTCTTCCGAGACAGAGCATGCTGATGCTATCATGCGCTACTTTGACTTCATGTACAGTGCCGAAGGCACCCTGTTGCAGCGCAACGGTTTCCAGGGTGAAGCTTGGGATTGGGCAAAGCCCGGCCAGGTCGGCCTTGATGGAAAGCCTGCTGTCTGGGATCAGCTGACCCTTTGGAATGACAAGGATCCTCAGAATGTTACCTGGATCCAGACCTACCCTTCAGCGATGACCCCATCTTTGAAAAACGGTCTTGCCAAGGAGCCTTCCTCACCCAGCGATCCTGCCTACTACCTGCCTGAGAACAATGAGAAGGTGCTTTTTGATGAGACATTCCATCTTTACAAGCCTTATGAGCATCCTGAGCTTGAAGTGCCTGTGCTCAAGTACACCGCTGACGAGAATGAGAAGTTCTCTACAGTCAAGCGTGAGCTTGCAAACTTTATCCGCCAGAGTGCCGTCAAGTTTATGGTCGGCTCGATGGACGTCAATGATGACAAGGTTTGGAATGACTATGTGAAGAATCTTGACAAGTTGCAGATGCCTGCAGTCCTTTCGATGATGCAGACCGCCTACAACCGCCAGTACAAGTAAAGACTGATCACTATGGCCACAAGGGGGGGGACCTCCCTTGTGGCCAATTTCCTTTTCCCCCTCGTTTCACGAATATAGTAGCAACCAGTGCTAGTGCTGGAAGAATAAGAACAAGGCGTGTGCATTTCTCTGAACACACTCCGTTCTCACCATCTTGAGAAGGGATACTCGATGCAACAACCAAAGAAGCCAAACATAATCTACATCCTTGCCGACGACATGGGCTATGGGGATGTCTCTGCAAACAACGGGGACTGTCCCTTTGAGACCCCTTCCTTGGATTCCCTTGCTTTGCATGGACTTCGGTTCACCGATGCCCATGCGAGTTCAGCTGTGTGCACCCCTTCTCGCTACAGCATCATGACAGGACGCTACAACTGGCGTTCTCCCTTGAAGGAAGGGGTGCTTGGAGGATACTCCTCCCCCCTTATCCCTGAAGGCCGCACCACCGTAGCCCATATGCTGAAATCATGCGGATACAGAACCGAAGCCATCGGCAAATGGCATCTGGGCATGGAGTTTCCCAAGCTCCCTGACTTTGTGGAGCAGCCTGACTTTGCCCAGAGCGAAGGCATAGACTTCAAAGGTACCATCAGAAACTCACCAGTGGCTGTTGGCTTTGACTATTATTACGGCATCAGTGGCTCCTTGGATATGCCCCCCTATGTCTATATTGAAAACGACAGGTTTACGGCAGTCCCCGACCATGTTACCAAAGGAACCGGCAAGGGGTTCTGGCGTGAAGGGGTTACAGCCCCTGATTTTGTCCATGAGGAGGTCCTTGACCACCTCACAGACAAGGTCATGGAGAGCATCAGCAAACACAGGGAAGAACCTTTCTTCATCTACTTTGCCCTGCCAGCCCCCCATACCCCGATCCTTCCTCATCCCAAGTTCAGAGGCAAGTCCAATACCAATGCCTATGGGGACTTTGTGCTCCATTGTGATGATGTGGTGGGAAGGGTGCAGGCTCACCTGGAAAAAGAAGGGTTGTTGGAAGACACCCTGATCATCTTTACCTCGGACAACGGCTGCTCCCCTATGGCTGACTTTGCTGAGCTTGCCGAAAAGGGCCATAACCCCAGCTACCATTTCAGGGGGATGAAAAGCGATATCTTTGAAGGGGGACACAGGGTTCCTCTCATCTTGCAGTGGCCAGACACCCTTCCTCATGACAGTGTCTGTGACCGCCTTGTCTGTCTCTCGGATTTTTTTGCCACCTTGGCGGACTATCTTGGCTATGCAATTGGACCGTCGGAGGCTGAAGACAGCGTAAGCAACCGCTCACTATGGGAAGATCCCTCTTCTGGTGAGGTACGAAAACACTTGGTTCACCAGAGCATCGACGGCTCCCTTTCGATACGAAGCGGAAGTTGGAAGCTTGAGATGTGCCCAGGCTCCGGTGGGTGGTCATCGCCACAACCCGGCTCCAGTGAGGAAGCTCTTCTTCCCCGTTTCCAGCTCTATAACCTGGCAACTGATATAGGTGAAAGGCATAATGTGGCCTCTGACCATCCCGGCATCGTGCAGGATCTGAAAGCCAAGCTGAAAAGAATGGTCACCGAAGGAAGAAGTACCCCTGGTCCTGTCCAGGGCAATGAAGGCCTTGCTGTGTGGAAAAATGTCTCTTGGCTGGATGAAGCGTAGGGAAGTGTCAGGTTTCCATTCGTAGGGTATTTCTGATGGGATCCTGGCCAACTGTATTGGAACGGCTTTTGTTGTTGAGTATCCCCAGCTCATGGTATACTCTGTCACACTATGGGAAAAAAAGCATTCTATCTGCCGAATTCAAAGACATTTGTGCTCTTTCTTCTGGTATTTGTCATCTGTTTTGTGGTGCTGTTTTTCTCGCAGGGCTGGATGCTGAAGACCATCAGGGAGGAGAAGCAAGAGCAAAGCTATGCGATGTTGCAGCTTGCCAAGACAACGGCCGACCTCTCCCTCGATCAGGCTTTCAAACTCTCCCAGCTGTTGCTTCTCGACAATGATATTGCCAAGTTTATCTACCAAGGGGAGATAGATGGGGGCTCTGAAGATATCCAGACCATCATAGACGCCAAGGTTTCACTTCCTGTAGCCCGTAGCATCAGTGCGATGCTCAGTGAGATCTACGTTTTTTCCAAGAACAGCGGATACCTGCTCTCTGCTAACAATGCGTATCTGGAGCCGGAGAAGATGTATTCCACCTTGTTTGCTTTTGACGGCCTCAACTACCGTCAGTTTCGTTCGCAGTATCTTACAGCGCCTTTTTCCAGGAAATTCTTTGAGGAGACCACTGCCCTTGTCGACGGACGGGCCATGAAGGTCATCCCCCTCGTACAGACATTCCCCCTCAACAGCCCCTCTTCCAACGCAGGCAAGATCGTAATGCTGCTGGACAGCCAGTTCTTCTCCTCCATCCTTGCTGAACAGCACACTGCAGAGAACCTGACCTCCTTCATGACTGACTCCTCAGGAATGCTCATCACCTATTGGGGTGACAAGGCTTTTGTTGTGGGTACCGACTATGATGATGGGCAGCATATGGTAGAGGTTGGAGGTGAGGAGTATGTGTTGTCTGTGCTCTCTTCTGAGGTAAGTGGCCTTCGCTTCTTCTCATTGCTCTCTCTGAAGGACCTTTCCGCTATGATGAGCCCCCTTTGGACGGTATTGTCGGTCCTGAGCCTGGCGATGTTCCTGATAATGGCTATCCTTGCACTCGTTATTCTTCTTCGGAACCGAAGGGATTGGGTTGAGCTCTTTGGCTTGGCAAGCCAAGGCGAGAGCCTCCTTCCCTATGAGCAGGCTTTGGGACATATCAAGGCGATAGTGGCTGAGGACCGGAATAAGGTAAGGATGGCTGGGGGAACCCCCTTTATCACAGACACATTCTTCAGGCGGCTCATCCATGGAAAGATGGCCGACACCAGCGAGATCCAGGCGATGCTCAGGCTGGTGCAGGAGGACATCGACCTATCACAGAGCTTTGCCTACCAGATGATACACCTCGTCATCCATGATGTGAATGACATCCTTACCAGTGACAGGCTTGAGGATATTGACTTCACCAGGATTGCTGCCCAGAAGCAGGCCCAAAGGGCCTTTGGGGGGCAGCACTTCCTCTATATGGATTTTTCCTTCTCCATCTGGATCATGCTCTGGCATCATGATGCTGTCTATCTCGATTCCCAGATAGATCAGTTCTGGAAGGAGTTCTTTCTGGTGACCCCCACCTCCACTTCAATGGCTGTCAGCTCCTCCAAGACAAGTCTCAATGAGATCTTTGATGCAACCAACGAGTGCAGTGAGGTATTGCAGTCCATATCCAACGAGAAGCAAGTGGAGGTGATCCGAAGGTACTCTGAGATTACCCTCAGGCGGGAGCGCTACCATTACTCCACAGATATGGAACGCAAGCTGTACTTTGCTGTCCTTCGGGGAGAGGCAGAAGCCCTAGAGGAGATACTGAAGATACTGGAACAGGATAACTTTGTTGCAAGAAGCCTGGGGACCGAAGAGACGGCCAACCTGCTCAGGGTACTCTATGCGACGGCCATCAAGCTCTGTCAGGCTATGCATCATGAGGACACTCCCAAAGTGTTCACAACCTATCCTCAGGCCAAGCAGTATTTCCTTGCATTTGCCCAGGGTGTTAAGGGGGAAAATCAGGATAAGGAAGAGATCCTCGTCCAGAAGATCGTCTCCTACATCCAGGAGCGTTATGACCAGTGTTCGTTGAACCTCTCCTCCATGGCGAAGGACTTTGCCATGAAGGAGAGCTTTCTCTACCACTTCATGCAGACTAGGATGCAGACCTCCTTCGCACAGTATCTGGAGGAGTATCGCCTCGCTCAGGCTGCCAAGCTGTTCAGTGAGAAGCAGATGACCATCAACGAGGTTACTGCCTTGTGTGGCTATGCAAACAGCCAGACCTTCCGCAGAGCCTTCAGAAAGCACTATGGGATGTTGCCCTCAGACTACCAGAAGACGGTGTTGTACAGACAGGGGTTGTAGGGGGTGTGTGAGCAGAAAGGGCTGTACAAGAAGTGAAAGCGAGAGGGAACTGAAGGGAAAAAGAGGAACTGCGCAGCATAGGGTCACTATACTGCGCAGTTCTTCCGTGCAATCTTGCTCATGGTTTTTTCCCTGAATCCGGACAAGCCCTAAGTTATCGAAGCCTCATAGATCCCTTTGATGGAAGAGGCAAGCTTCTTGTCGAACTGCTCATTGTCCATGTGGAATATCAGATCCTGGGAGAGTGCCCTGGAGAAGCTTGCAATGAGGCCATGGTTCTCAGATAGGAGGGTATTGGCTTCCTTCTGGCTATACCCTCCGGATAGGGCTACCACACGCACCATATGCTCTTCATTCTGTATGTCAGAGTAGAAGTTGGGCAGAGTGGGTATGGTGAGCTTGAGCATCACCCTCTCTTCTGGCTTGAGAAGGGCAAGCTGTTTGAACAGTTCTTCCTTCAGGATCTTTTCAGACTCCTGCTTGTCCTTGCTGTGGATATCCACTTCAGGTTCGATGATGGGCACCAGTCCTGCCTTCATTATGATCTTGGCAACATCAAACTGCTGTGCGACGATCATCCTGATGCCTTTGGGGTTGGCTTCCTTGATGACTGAGCGCATCTTGGTGCCAAATATTCCCTGTCTTACCGCCCGGGCAAGCAGGGTCGGAAGATCGGGCATGGGCTTCATCAGCTGTACCCCGTCTGCAAGGTCGGCAAGGCCTTTGTCAACCTTCAGGAAAGGGACTATGCCCTTGTTCTTCCAGAGATACTCTGGGGTAGGGACTCCTTCTATGCTGCGTTCCATGGTGTTTTCAAATAGGATGGCACCAAGGATGTGGTCCTTGGTAAAAGACGGGCTGGTGATGATCCTTGTGCGCATTTTGTGGACAAGGTCGAACATCTGCTCCTCATTGGAGTAGGAGTCCTCACTGATGCCATACTGCAACAGTGCTTTGGGGGTACTGCCACCGCTCTGGTCCAATGCAGCGATAAAGCCTTTTCCTGTTTTCATACGTTCTAACTGTGCTGTGTTCATGGGTTCTCCTTCTTTGGGTATCAGGAAATACCATTTCTTGGTACCACCCTAAAGGTACTCAAATGTTCTGGTGCAAGCAAGTGAAGGGAGTCTCTCCAGATTGAAGAGGAGACATGCTTGTGCAGGGATCCGAAAGGCGAAGCGAAGTGACCGATGATGATAACCATCTCATAGTGATAAGATCGCTGAATAGTGGCATCCTTGTGATTTCGTAAGGGATGTAGTGTATGGAAAAGATCCTCCTTGAAGGCTTGGTGCCTTCTCTGCAGCCTAGGGTCAGGACTCCCTCTCCTCCCTGGGGATGATCATGTCAGGCTCTTGCTCTGCCGAACGCGATCCTGATAGGGAAGGTGTTGCCTACTTCCGTGTCCCAAAGCTGAAGATACTCGAAGAAGACGAGCCCTCCAGGAAAGTCCCCTGAAGGAAGGTAGGGTGTGTGAGGAGGACTGGGCAGATGAGATGCTGAGCTTCCATGGGGAGGATGTATGGGCTCTCTTCCCAATTCCCCCTCCTGCCTTGTCTGCAAGAAAAAAAAGTTGTAGGAACAAGTGAAGAAATACCCAATCCATGGTAGTATTGGATGAACAGGTTTTGCTCTCTTGGCATTGGACTTGGATTATTTGCAGGAAAGTAGCGTATACTTTTCTATTGAGGTATGTATGGCTGTTAAGACTGTCCCTTTGAAATATCAGATAGCTGATAAGATAAAGACATTGATAAAAAATGAAGACTTGAAACCTGATGACAAGATACCTTCAGAGGCGGAATTATGCAAAAAGTATAACGTAAGCCGTACTACTGTCATTGCCGCCTTGCAACTGCTGCAAAATGAATCATACATCTATAGAAATCAGGGGAAAGGGACGTTTGTTGCCTCGAAAAGGTTTGTTCGTGACTATAGCCCGGACAATACGATATTCAACAATATGGTGACACAACAACCTTTGGACTATAGTTCCCAAATCTTACAGATCAAGACAGTGTTGGCAGATGAGATGGTCGCAAATTCGTTGGAGATCGAAGCTGGTGAGAAGGTTGTGTATCTTGAGAGATTGCGTCTTATCGATGGAAAGCCTGTAGCAATAACATGGACCTATCTGGCTTGGAAATATGGGCAAAAACTCTTGCTGACACCCCTTGATGAGAAGTTTTCCATCTATAAGTATATCAGGGAAGAGTATCTGCAAGAACCTGTACAGGGGCCATTGCTTTTTGTGGTTGATGAGCTGAACAGCCATGAATCCAAACTTCTTGATGCCCAGGAGGGAACGGTATGCTGTAAGACAGTATCATGCTCATTTCTGGCAAACAAGCCTTTTGAATATGCGCATACTGTCATGTTGGCGAGCAAGTTTGAGTTTCGCATCAATAACAACGGATCCTCTGCCTTTTTTGTCCTGAAGGAAGATTGATGGTTCCTTGCCTTTCTTCATCAGTGATACATCACTGTGCGCTCAGATTGCAAGATGCTTGGGTACCTTCCAAAAGAGGATGAGAACAAACGATACCATCCCCAGAAGCGCAATCACTTGCAGATAGGTCTTGATGGAGTTGTCAGCTACGAAAATTGCCAATAGGAGAGGCATAATTGTCCTTCCCATACTAGCCGCCAGCTGTTCGATATTGAGAAACCGGTCAGAATTGTCACAGGAGAGCACCAGGGTGTTGGTTGCCGTCTCAACGAAACTGAACCCAATTCCATATACTATTCCCGATAGGATAAAAAGAACCAGGAAGTTGTTGGTTTCAATGAAAAGGATGACCACGGCGATAGTTAAAAAAGCATAGCCCATTACCAGAAAACTTTTTACACCCTTCATGATCTTGGTTTTTGACAGTATGTACTGGCAAAGGATCATAGAGAGGGCAAATATCATGAAATAGATGGAAAAAACCGCTACACGTGATTTGCTGTACAGGGGGATATAGGTAAGTAGGATTACATCGACCGCACCAAGAACGAAGAATGATATGATGGGCAATAAGACTGTTTTTAGCTCATCACGCAGGTTTGTCGTGTGGTGATGTGTGATGCTAATCAAAGGGGCCCTTTTCACAAACAGCATGCTTCCTGCAACACAGGAGGACGCCAGATTCAGCAAAGCGACAATGGAAGCCGCTAAAAATGCTGTAGAATAGGAAATCTTACTCAACATCTCACCAACAAATGGGGAGAGCATAAGCGAAGCCGGCATAGCTATGCCGGCTAGGCTGATGTACTTGCCCATTCCTGCTTGGTCTGTTGCCAGCCTTTTTATCAGAGTGAAATAGAAAATTGGAAAAAGTGTCAGAGGTATTCCGTATACTGTTCGTAACACCAGAATACCATACGGGCTTGGGAATAGCTGTATGAGTACTGTAATGAGTACCAGTAGTGATTGTGACAGGCATAGATAGAGCAGCAACCTATTTTTTTTCAGGAGGTAGGGAATGACTGGCCTGAAGAGTATCGTCATGATTCCCATAGCTGAAACCATATATCCAATGATCTCTAGGTTTACATCAATATCTGTCAGATAGAGCGGGATGATTGTAGTCAGCAAATGGTTATTGGCAAAAAACGTCACCCCGCTTACCATTATGACAAAAAAAGCGAATATCTTATTGGTTTTCACGGACTTTTTCTACAAAAGCTTGTATTTTTTCCAATGACCAAAAGCCAGGGTTGTCCGGGTCCTTGAGGCAAGAGCTTACTATTAGGCCTTCACAATATGGCATGACCTCATTTACATTTCCTAGCGTAATTCCTCCTCCACAGATCAGTGGCATGTCTGGTGATAGCTTACGTGCTTGCTGCAATAGGGAGATGGTATCCCCTAGTGTATTTCCGGTGAGAACAATTGCATCAGCTCCAAGGTTTTTTGCATCCTTTATCGCCTGATGGAAGGAATAGTCTCCTAAGGGAGTTCCGCAGCGATCAAAAATATCTGCAAAAATGAGGGTGTCTATCAGATTGGTTGTCTTGTGTCGTATCGATTGTTGCCCACTGCCATTCACAATGCCGGAACTCTTTACCATGGCCCCTACATATACTTTGATCCGAACAAATGCACAGTTTGCCGCTCCGGCAACTGAAAGGATGGCAGGTCCATCATCACACTCCATCTGGGAGCCCAAGGCAATGCCTGAAGCTGAAACTTGTACCGATTGGGTGACCGAGCTGAGTCTTGCTACAGATTCAAAAGTAGCGGGGCCCTCTGTCTGATCTTGAATAAAAACACCATCAAAACCACCTTCTTCAAATATGTGTGCATTTTTGGTAGCTTCGGATTTGATTGCATTAAGTTGTTCTTTAGTAATGCCGTTAAAAGATGGAAGATGTATGGCTCCTAGTAATATTCTCTTACTTTGTCCTACTTGTAGTGTTAACATTATGTCACCTCTTTGTGAGTGTTATCTTATAGATATTTACAAAATTGTCAAGAATTATCGAACTTCGTTTTGATGTATATCTTTACTATCGTGATGTAAATATATCTAAATAAAAGAATTAAAAATTAATAATAAACGAATGGATGATTGTAAATCATATGCATATGGTTTTATATTTCATACGCCAAAAAAATTTATATTATTTTATTTGTGTAATACTAAGATTTGTGATACCTTGTAGTAACAAGTTAGGATTGTTCGTCTAAAGTAAGGAGAGTCGATATGAAAAAGGTGTTATTTGTTGTAATGGTCTGTTTGCTGATTGCCGGGCCTGCTTTTGCCTCAGGGGCTCAAGAAAGTAAAGATAGTACGGAAAGTGTTCCCATTATCTGGGCAAAGTCCGGACCGGAAGGTGAGGCCATAAGTGCTGTTGCTAAGGTATATACCCAGCAGACAGGCAAGCCGGTCAATGTGGTTATTCAGGGAAGGTCAGGATATCGTCCTGCCTACAATACTGCCCTGCTTGCAGGCAGTAGGGATCTTGATGCTGTGCTTGATACGGCATTTGTCATTCCAAGCCTCGCTGCTGGTGGGTACATCGAAAATCTCGACAGCTATATATCTAAGGCTGATGGGTATGCTATGGAAGATTTCCAGGATGTCATCAAGAAAGAGATGAAGTTCAATAATTCCTGGTATATGTTCCCCACCGACGTATCCTCCGAATCAATGGTCTATCGAACTGACCTCATGGATGAGCCTAAGAGTTGGGATGAGTTTATCGAGACTGCCAAGAAGTTCACAAAGTCCATCAATCCAGATTCCCCCACACAGTATGGGTACGCCTTTGCTGGAGCCCCTGGTGTTCTTGAAGGGACTTTCCAAGGGATCATGAAGGCCTATGGTGCTTCAATTGTAGATGAAGCAGGCAATATCATGATCGACAAGAAGAATGCAAAAGATGCATTCCAGGTCTTGGTCGATATGAGGAACCTGTATGAAGTTGTTCCCAAGGATGTTACAGCTTGGGATTATGAGGAATTGTTGACAGCTTTGCAGGAAGGGGTAGTGGCGTCCGCTGCTTTCTTTACCGCAGGCATGCCTATCCTTATTGACCAGGATCAGTCTCCTCGTGTATTTGACAAAATTGCGTATGCGCCACAGCCTGCAGGCCCTAATGGATCATGGACAAGGATCAACCCCCTTGGTGTCATGGTTAACAAAAATGGAAGATCCAAAAAGGCTACGGTGGATTTCCTGTTGTGGGTGACAGGTCCGGAGGGTGCTAAGGCCTACACTGATGCTGGTGGTTACAGCCCAAGAAAATCCATCATGGAAGACGCGAAATACAATACAAGCCGTCCTTGGATAGCCGATGTGTCCCGTGCTGCAGAACAGGGTGTTAATAGTATACGACTCGCTGAGCAAGCAATTATTAAAGACACTTTCAACAAGTGGGCTGCAATAGCTCTCAATGGTGAAGTCTCTGTAGACGAAGCGTTCGACAACATTGCTGAAGAGTTGAGAGACGCCCTGTAAGCACATATCAATTCAGACATACCATGGTTTGCAATCATCCGGTGATGGGGTTGCAAACCATATTTTGAGGAAAAACAATGAAATACACAAACATGCCGTTTCCGAAAGCGAAGGCAAAAGAGCCATCTCTTGACACCAAAGACGACGAGAAGCGCAAGGAGCGAGTTGCAAAGACCTATGTGGAGCTGATGGAGCAACCTGTTGCTTTTACCAACACGCTTGAGAAGTTGGAGAAGGAGCAGGAGACCCTGATACACCGGCTTAAGGACAAAAAGAGTATAGCGAATATCATTCTTATAGGGTGTGGAGACTCCTGGTTTGTTGGCAATGGGATTAGTTTTGCCCTTGAAGAGATGATGCAATGTGAATGTACTTCCATGCAAGCTTTTGAGTTCCAGCACTATCCTTCACGGAATATATCTGACCATACCTTGGTCATTGGACAGAGTTCCGGCGGCTCCACTTCTGCCGTACTGGATTCTTTGCAATTTGCAAAAGAAAGAGGGGCCTTTACCATTGGATTGACCAATACTGACAATGCGAAGATTGCTGAAGTTGCCGACTGGACATTTGTAATCCCTGTTTCCAGGAAAGGGTGGCCTACACAGGCGACGACCTCTGCAATGGGTTGTATTGTGAAACTTGGGTGTGCAATATCGAAAACCTTTGACCTGAACAGCAGGTTTGCAGAGGATATTGAGAAAGAGTTGTCACGTATCCCTGCATTGATGCAAGCGGCTATAGAGGAAAATCAGGAGAAGATCAAAAGCTTTGCAATGCAACAAGCCCATCTTACCTATATTCAGGCTACAGGATCGGGCCCTTCCTTGTCCGTCGCCCAAATTGCAGCGGCGAAGTTGAAGGAACTGTGCCCTGTCCATGCTTGCGCTTATCCCATTGAAGAGTTTCATCACTACAGGTCCTTGAAGAAAAACGACCTTCTGATTCTCGTTTCTCCACAAAAAAGAGCAAAGCAGAGAGAAATTGATACAGCAGTGGTTGGAGCTTATGATGGAGGGGTAATTCTTGTCATTGGTGATAGTCTGCACCCAGAAATGGAAAAGGTTACGGATCTTTTTTGTAAGGTTCCTGAGGTGTCTGAGTATTTGACGGCACTTGTCTTTTCGATCCCTCCGCATCTTTTTGCCTATTATTTGGCTGATGCGAAATTCAAGTTGGGGATAGGGTATCCAGGAGAATAAATGATGATGGTAAGAAAAAATCTTGTTGTTGGAAATAGTAGCATAGACAATATTGTTGCTTCTGATGGTACTTTTTATCAGCATGTGTGTGGGGGTAATGCTTTCCAGGCTTCGTTGAGTGCTAGCTGTTTTTCACAAGAGGTTGCTATCCTTACAGTGGTCCCAGAAAACTTCCCCTCAAGGTATCTGGCTTTTTTACAGGAAAAAGGCATTGATATCACCGGAGTAAAGAAAATCAAGGGTGATTTGCTCAAGGAGGAGCTGTTCATCTACCAGAAAAATGGTGATAGGCTCGACAATATATTCATCCAGTTTGATAAGGACTGGCATTTGCAGAGACTTGACGGCGAGGCAATTGATTCTTTGATTTCTCTTGCTGAAGAAAATCTGGGAGAAGACAGCTATAAGATATTCAGGGATACATACCGCCCTTCGGTTGGTTTGTTGCCTCTTGAATGGGAGTATGCTTCTATTCACATTGCCCCTACAAAGATTGAGTCGGTTCTTGAAGTGCTTTCATTGCCATCCGATGTGAAGACCCTCGATCCTGGTGGCTATATAAAGGCAATGGCCTATGATGATGTGCTTGATATCGTGAAGGCGACTGATGTGTTCATACCCAGCAAGAAAGAGATGCAATGGATCTTTGGGGATCTTCCTGTGTTCGAGGCCTTTGAGAAGTTGGCCAAGGATTCTCGCACTTCAATAGTATGCAAGAATGGGAAGGAAGGTTGTCTTGTATTTGACCATAGCACTATGGCCAGGTATTGGGTAGGGACGTATCCGGCTGAGGTCAAGGATTTTACCGGAGCGGGAGATTTCTTTTGCGGTGCCTTAAGTGTTTGCTTTGCCAATGGACTCACGCTTCTTGATGCCGCTAAAGCTGGGACTGTTGCAGCTGCGAAAGCGATAGAAAATGTTTCTATCATTAACCGAGGCACCACAGATGGTGAGAAGATAGTGAGTCTGGTTCCGGAAGTTGAATCAACTGAGCTATAAAAGAGGAAAAGATGGAAAGAAAGACAATTGGGATTGGCAAGTGGTGTGATAACCATATTGGGCTGTTATTTATTATTCCTGCGCTTATCATTTTATTCGGGCTGAGTCTGTATCCTATACTCTTCAATGTGAACATGAGCTTGCATAAAGTGAATATGATAAATTTCAGATCAGGTGATTGGGATTTTGTCGGTCTGAAAAACTATGCGAAGATTTTCACTGATCCCCTATTTTTACAATCCTTTTTGAGAACGCTCCTGTTTATGATACTAACGGTAGTAGGGCAGTTGCTGTTGGGAATGGTTGGGGCTTTGACCCTCAACACTCCGCTTAAAGGTAAAGGTCCGCTGACAATCACTGTGCTGCTTCCAATGATGATGACTCCCATCGCAGTTGGGTTGTTCTGGAGGATGCTCCTGAATAACCAATGGGGAATTATCAACTATTTTTTGAATGTTGTCGGCATTGATTCCATACCTTGGCTTGCAGATTCCAGGTGGGCGTTTATTTCGATATGTTCCGTACAGATCTGGTGGGGTGTCTCCTTTGTCATCCTAGTTTTGTTGGGAGGACTAACCGCATTGTCCCCAGAACCTTTTGAAGCGGCGGAGATTGATGGTGCAACTAAGTTTCAGAGTTTTCGTTACATAACGCTTCCTTCTCTTGCTCCTGTTATTTCCGTTGTTGTCATGCTACGGGCAATTGATGCTTTTAGGGAGTTTGATCTGATCTACACCCTTACACAGGGGGGGCCAGGGGCTTCTACAAGAGTGCTTTCGTTACAGGTGTATCTGACTTCTTTTGAAAGTCAACAATACAGCCTTGGCTCTGCCCAAGCGATGGTGCTAACTGTGATTACTCTCGTGCTTGCAAGTGGAATGATCAAGAACATTAATCAGGAGTAGGAAATGACAAATTTACAAATTGGGAAATCCCGCGGTAAAAATATATTTGCGTATTGTATTGCATTGGTTCTGGTATTCATGCTCCTCTTACCTCCTGTTTGGATGATTTTAACATCACTAAAATCAGGAAGGGATGTTTTTTCAATTCCTCCGAAATTTCTGTTTGTTCCAACATTAGAGAATTTCAAGACCATTTTGCTTGCAGATAGGTTCTCAAGCATTTTCTTCAACACTATCATTGTCAGCGTTGCTGCAACGGTTCTTGCTGAAATATTTGGTTCCATGGCGGCCTATAGTATTGCCAGATATAATACAGGGGGAAAGCCAGTTCTTTATGGAACCTTGATAATGAGAGTACTCCCTCCGATTGTATTGGGACTTCCTCTGTTTATCATGTTTTCAAAAATACAGTTGATCGATACTATTCAAGGGTTGATTTTGGCGTATGTGGGCTTCCTTCTTCCCAATACCATATGGTTACTCATCTCTTTTTTTGGAGGGATCCCCAGAAGCATAGAAGAGGCTGCTAGAATCGATGGATGTTCCAATTTCCAGTCTTTCCTGTTGGTTTCATTGCCTCTTGCGCGGTCAGGCATACTAGTAACATTGGTGTACAACCTTACTGGCGCTTGGAACCATTTCTTCTATGCCCTGACACTTGCGCCCACAAAAATACGATTGCTTTCAGTTGAAGCCTCACAGTATGTTGGCGAATATGCTGTCAGATGGGGCCAGGTGGCGGCGATAGCTACCATTTTGGTATTGGTCCCTGCTGTAATGACATTCTTTGCACAGAATTACCTTGTTTCAGGCTTGTCATTAGGGGGGGTAAAAGGCTAAAGGATACGCTTTCATGCACTCATGGACTTTGTGGATCCCATGCATCACATCTCAATAATCCATAGGAACAAGAAAAAGCTTCCTTCGTTGGTCTGAAGGAAGCTTTTTCTGTTTTTTGTACCGGTTATGATCCGGTCTTATGATCTTGCCTCCTACGTCCTCAAGGCAAACTCCACCATCTGCTGCTTGGCATTGGCGATGTTTCCCCTGTCCATAGCCTTCTTGACCTTGGAGAGAATCTTCTGCCCCTCCAGGGGGGAGAGAGGGTTCTCGCCTGTAGCTTGGGCTAGGCTGATGCTCAGATCCAAGACGCCGTAGGCAGCTTGGATGTTTCCCATCTGGATGTTCTCGATCAAGGCTGAGTCGAGAATCTCCAGCAGGAATGGGGTTGTTACTACAGACTGCTCCTCATCGAGTAGCAGGTAGTGTGGTGTATATCGCATGGCTTATATCCTTTAGGAACAGACGGTATTGCTCACCGCATGTGAGCATTGCCGTCTGTCATGGTTACAATATCGCCATAAAAGGTTATTTTTTCAAGTAGTAGCAGTGTGTATTGCTCTCATTTCCTATCATGGTAAGCGTTTCACTTTTTCCGTCCTTGCTGGTGGAGTAGAGTAGCTTCACAGCAAATTCCATGCTTCCAGAATCAATGGTGAACCCAAATCCCTCCTTATAGGCCAATTCAACACCCAATGGAGGCATTTCCTCAAAATGCATGGTCATGCTTGCAGATTCGTTGTCCGCATGTTTCTTATCAATGACAAACCTTTGGACTGGTATGTCATGCATCTCCTCAAGGGCGGTGACACCCATTGCAGTGTCTAATTCCCATGTGGAGTTATATAGGCCATTGAACGTGATCTCTGCCTCTTCGGAGGTAGGTGGGGTGATGGGTTGGTAACTACACCCATAACAGCTGAAGGCCAGGATGAATACCAGTACAGTTGCTGTGACACTGAGCATGGCCACATGGGCCTTGCCCAGCGTAAGCTTCTTTTCAGCCTTTTTCTTCTCCGATCCCTCTTTCTTCTCTGCTGTCGTGGTGTTCTCTTCTTGCATTGTTATGCTCCTTACCGTGTTTTGTAAGGCATTGTCACCCGATACAAGGTACTTGCATACTTATATAAGAAATCCATTGTTCAAGGAAACGGACAAAATTGCCCTACTCCTTTGAATTCCAAGGCTTTACGATACCCTTCTTGCTTGATGAGTACGTAACATTCTTGCAGAACAGGTGAATATATTCTGAATCTCAAGATACAAAAATATTTTTATTGACGATTTTATATCCATGGTATAGGATTGAGACACTGATTAAATGATTAATCAAACTTAAGGAGGAACTATGAAAAACGTTCGACCAATGGGGGCCAAACGTGCTCTCGTCATGCTTTTGGTTCTTGGCCTTGCACTAGGCATGGCCTTTTCTCAAGGAGCAAAAGAAACAACCAGTTCTCCAAGCGGCCCGGTTTCCCTGACCATCGCTACTTGGACAAGCAACCCTGACCAGATTGCATTGTTGGATTCATTCGTGAAGGACTTCGCCAAGTCCAAGGGAATTGAGATCAAGGCAAATTTTGAATCTATCCCATTTGGTGAGTACAATACAAAACTATCCCTGGAATTGCAGAGCCAAAACGGACCTGACCTTTTCTGGGTCCTAGAGACAGCGGCCCCTGCCTTTATTGAGTCCGGGCTGTTGGCCAACCTTGACCAGGCCATGAAGTCTTATGACCCACAGGATATCTCTTCTGATGCTCTTGAGCTGTGGAGCAAGGGTGGTAGTGTCTATGCCATTCCGTTCTCTACTTCTCCCTTTTTTATCCTGTACAACCAAGATCTTTATGCTAAGGCCGGAGCTAAGAATCCAGACCAGCTTATCGCAGAAGGTAACTGGACTTGGGATACCTTTAGAACGGTAAGTAAGCAAGTAAAAGATAACACAGGAGTCTGGGCTTTCCAGACTGTCGACGGACAAGGTTACGATGCAAGAATTCTGCATAACCTTGCTCCCATGATACGGTCCTATGGTGGTGATTTCTGGACCGAAGACGGCCAGGTGCTCATAAACAAGAGCGAGTCTGTTGCTGCCGTCAAATTATTTCACAATATGGTATATGTGGATAAGTCAGTTGTCCCTCCAGGGAACCAGAGCGATTTTTTCTCGGGCAATGCAGCAATGACAGTTGGTCAGATCTCCCGAGTTTCCAAGCTGAAGGATGCTTCTTTCGCATGGGGCCTTGCGCCAATGCCTTCTGGGCCTCAAGGAAAAGCTCCTGTCATTGGCCAGGCTGCTATCGGAGCGCATTCCAAGAGCAAGAATGTAGCCTTGGCTGCTGAATTGGTTGCATACATGACCAACAAGGGTTCTGTTGCTGGAATGGCTGGTATCTGGCCACCAGCAAGAAAATCTGTTATGGATTCTGAGGCTTTCCTCAGTTCAAATTCAATGGTGACTCCTGTTCAAATGAAAGAGGCCGTAGCCAACTCCATTAAGACTGGTCGGGTACTTCCTTCTCATGTAAAGTATCCTCAGATTGAAGTTGAGTCAAAGATGAGTTTTGATAAATTATGGCAGCCAAATGCTGACGTGCAAAAAATCTTAGATGAAGTAGCGGCTGTGTACGCCAAATACATTAAATAACTGATTTTCACCGTAAAGGAGCTAGGACGATCATGAAGAAACTGTCCTTACAATCGACACATCGACGCGAGGCCATCATTGGATGGGCGTTCGTAACACCTCAGATGACAGGGTTTATCATTTTCGTCCTGTTCCCTCTCCTCTCCGTTTTTATGTATGGTATGCAAGAAAAGAACTTGCTTTTTGGAACCAGCTCTTTTGTAGGACTGGATAACTTCAGCAGGCTTTTCAAGGATCCCATGTTTGTAAAGTCATTGGTTAATACCTTGATCTTTAGTGCAGGGGTCGTGCCTCTTAACCTGATCTTTGCCCTGATGCTTGCTCTCTATCTCGGGGGTGGAAAAACCGGGACCAAGTTTGTACGAGGGATAATCTTCCTTCCTGTTGTGACCTCCGGGGTTGCATGGGCAATTGTCTGGCGCTACCTCCTTCAAGGAGGAACCGCAGGACCTGTGAACTGGTTCCTGTCACAAATCGGCATTGAAGGTCCCAACTGGCTCTTTGAGAAAGGTTGGGCTATGGCCAGTGTCATAGTCACCCGGGTCATGAAGAACCTTGGCATGAATGTGCTCATCTTTATGGGTGCGGTGCTGAACATGCCAGACGATGTCATTGAGGCTGCAAGAATTGATGGTGCGAAAGGGTGGAAGCTTTTCTTGAAGATAAAGCTGCCTCTTCTGATGCCAACGGTGATGATGGTGACCATCGTTACCGTCATTGGTTCCATGCGTGTGTTTGATACTATCAAGCTTATGACCGACGGAGGACCTGAAGGCTCCACCATGGTCATGGTCTACTACATCTACCATCAGGCATTCAGGATGTTCGAAACTGGATATGCTTCGGCAATTGCAGTGGTTCTCTTTGGTCTTGTACTTATGCTAACACTTCTGCAGTGGGTTTCTCGCAAAAAGGTATCATATTATGAAGTATAATGCTGTAACAAAAAAAAGCCCTTATTGGGGACTATTGGTAATACTTACCGTACTGTTCATGTACCCTTTTTGGTGGATGATTGTGAATTCGCTCAATACCAGCGCTGAAATATTTGGGGCACCCACCTTTCTTCCCAAGAGTTGGGCATTTGTCAATTATCAAGAAATATTCACTGTCCAGCCCTTTGCACGCCATTATGTGAATACCCTCTTGGTAGCAATAGTAGGTACCTTGGGCAATGTGTTTGTAGCTGCAATGTCAGGATATGCTTTTGCGCGAATGCGCTTTCCTGGCCGTAATGTGGCCTTCTTGCTGTTGCTCACAGCCCTGATGATGCCCATTGAAGTTACCATCATCCCTCTCTTTTTCCAGATGCGTTCATTTGGAGCGCTCGATACCCTCATCCCGCTTATGTTGATTCCTATCTTTGGAAGCCAAGGCGCTTTCTCTGCATTCATGCTCCGACAGTTCTATGTGACGGTTCCCATTGAACTTGAGGAAGCTGCCCGCATTGATGGACTCAATCCTTTTGCAATCTTTACCAAGATAATGTTACCGATCGCCGTTCCCGTTCTCAGTTCCGTTGGAATCCTAGCCTTTATCGCCATCTGGAACACCTATCTGGAACCTTTGGTCTTTCTCAACAGTCTGGAGAAGTTTACACTTCCCTTATCTCTTACAAACTTCAATGATACCTATGGTCTGCCCCAGTGGAATCTGCAACTTGCAGCGACCACTCTGTCCATATTGCCCATCATGGTTGTCTACCTTATCTTTCAACAAAAAGTGTCCAATGCTATGGTTGGATCGGGTTTGAAATAGGTAGTTTTTCAAATATTATCATATGTATGAAAGTTTCTATCCAAGGAGTATGAAATGGATATCCAAAATATGAAGGCCTTTGATCTTATTGTAGCCGGTGGAGGCATTGCTGGAAGCATGGCTGCCATTGCATCGGCCAGACTTGGCCTACAGGTGCTCTTGCTTGAGGAGGAGGGCTATCTCGGAGGGAGTCTCACTGCCTGCGGCACAGGTCCGATGATGACATTTCATGCCGGGGAAACCCAAGTGGTCAGAGGTTTGCCCGATGAGCTGATCACACGCCTTGTTGCCAAAGGCCTTTCAGTAGGGCATATTCCTGATTCTACTGGATACACCTATAGCGTCACCCCCTTTGATGCAGAAGGAATGAAACGGGAGCTCGAGCTCATGTGCCTGGAAGCACATGTGCAATTGTTGTACCATACCAGCATTGTCAGCACAGAAATGCAGGAAGGCCTGATGTCTCGTATCAATTGTCTCTGTTCCGGCAATCTCTTTACCCTTTCAGCTTCCTATTTCATTGATGCTACCGGTGATGCTGATCTCATCGCCATGGCAGGTATCCCTTGTGAACAGGGTAGGGAGAGTGATGGAAAAGATCAGCCGATGACCATGAACTTCAAGCTTGTAGGAGTCGAAATCGATACTATTCGTACCCTTATGGATACCAATGTAGAGCTGTTCCCTTTCCTAGCTCCAAAGGCCGGATTGCAACATACAGCCTCAAGGCTCTCTTTTTCGGGATTCCAAAGGATAATGCGCGAAGGGATGGCAACAGGGGAGATAACCTTTGATAGGGATATCGTGCTCTGTTTTGAGACCAACACAAAAAATGAAGTGATTGTAAACATGTCCCGAGTCAATGGCAAAAACCCTGTCGACCCTATTGGCCTTACTGAAGCTGAGCTGGAGGGACGTCGACAGGTGTGGGAGCTTTACCATTTCCTGGTCAAGCACATCCCTGGTTTTGAAACGGCACGAATGACCAATAGTGGTCCGAGAATTGGAATCCGCAGTTCCAGAAGACTCAATGGAGCCTATCATGTGACGGTCAAGGACCTTTTTGGACAACGGAAGTTTGATGATGCAATTTCTGCCTGTGGGTATCCTATCGACATCCATTCTCCCGATGGGGATTCTACTGATTCCCAGTTTTTCCCCCATGGTGCATACTATACCATCCCCTTACGGAGCTTGCTCAACGCTGAGGTTCCAAATGTTATTGCTGCAGGAAGAAACATCAGTTGTGAATTTGCTGCCCATGCCAGTTTGAGGGTAAGCCCTTCCTGTGCTGCGATAGGACAAGGAGCCGGAACCGCTGTGGCTGTTGCAGTCACTTCAGGCAGAGACCTTTTTTCCCTTGATATTTCGCGCTTGCATAAACAATTGCTCGATGACGGGGCTTTCTTAGGATGAAGAAGTTTAAGCGAGTAACTCTGCAGGATGTGGCTAAGGAGGCTGAAGTCTCCTATGCCTCAGTTTCAGCTGTGCTGAATGGTAAGGATGGCCAAAGCATCAGGGTAGGGGCCAAAACCAAAGAAAAGATCCTTGAATGTGCTGCAAGACTCGGGTATGTCCCCAACATGGTCGCCCGGAAGCTGAAGAGTGGAACTAACTCCCTCATAGCTGTCTTTACCTACGAGCAGATATTTCCTGTGGGCTCACAGAACGAATACTATCGGTTTTTTGTAGGTATTCAAGAAACCGCAGAACGACATGGGTATGATATGCTTATCCTAAATAACCGCCCAACTGAGGAAAACTCCTCTAGAGTCGTGCATGCCGATGGGGCTGTCATGATGGGGGTAAACAGAAATGACAAGGGCATAGAGCGTTTGGTCAAGAATAATTTTCCCCTGGTCTTTGTGGGTAGGAGAGAAGTCAGTGGGGCAAGCACCCATTGGGTCACCTTCGATTACGCAACTGTCATCAGGGAAATGGTAGCCCACCTAGGGCCTTTATGCAAAAATCAGACGTTGGTATATGTCGAAGCAAAAGAAGCCGAATATGAACCGAGAAAAGACAAACGAACATTTCTGTTTGAATCTGCTAAGCAACAGGGGCTTGCCGTCCTAGTTGTAGAGGCAGATGAGAAGAATATTTTGGATGATGCTGCATGGGCTCTTGTAAGGGAACACCAGATGGTCGTTTTCGATCGTATTTGTCTGCTTGCTCCTTTTGAAAGCCAGCTGGAAGAGAACAAACTCACATTGGGATGTGATATCAAAGGTGCTGTTTTGGAGGATGACTGGCTTGGTTTTCACGAGAAATGGACGCGATGGACAAACCAGCGCCGCGAGCTTGGAGCCTTGGCAGTCGAGCATCTTTCTGCTCTTCTTTCGGATATCCCATTGGATTCTTTGAAAAAGCTTACACCCCTACACCTGATCGTTTCAGAGAGCTCTCATTCACCTGAAAACCACCAATAGGATAGGCTGAACATATATGCCTCGTATGTATTCAACCTCGTTGCGAGAGCGCCCTTACTTGTCAAACAGGCCTGGATTCTCCGCCAGCATAGGCACCAAAGCCTCATAGAGGGCCTTGGTCCTATGGCAGAGTACCTTGGCATCACCTATATTGCCTTCCTTGAGAATGCCCATCTTTCTCAGAGGCTGTTCCACACGGGGGAACTGTTCGGCAGAAAACCCTATATGCCGTCTTGAGGGGACTTGTACCGTATTCCCTTCGCCGAGGTTGCTGGAAAGCATATGGGGGATCTCACTAAGGCGATTGGGGACATCAAGCCACTCCTCAACCCCATGGATGAAGGTGTCGCGGTTCAAACCGACCCCCACCAGGAGAATGGTAGCGTCGCGGTCGAGCAATCTTCCCCAAGCCGAGTCCCGTGCACACGGGGTGCCGCACTTCTCATCCCCTGCTACAAAACTCTCTGCCTCCCTTCCGAATGCCACAACCGAATGGGTAGGGTGACCGGAACGGAAGCCGTCTCTTCTCTTCCTTGCAAGCTCAGGGACAATACCTGTACAGCAGGCGGTGTGCTCCCGGCTGAAGCTGGGTTGGCTGGCGTCGACTGTAGCCCAGGTATGGGTGGCGAATACCATCAGGCCTTCACTCATATACTCTACAAAGGCATCGATGACTGTCTCAGCTCCGCCTTCGACTTCCCCAAGGCTCTTATAGGAAACATGGGCAAGCATCGTCCCTTTGGGGTCAATGCCCATCCTCTTCAGATCTTCTTGTAACGAATGTTTTGTGTGCATTGCGCAATGATGCCATAGGGGAGGGGAAGAATCAAGAATGCATGGGATCTGCAGAAGTGGTAATCGTAGTGTGTGTCACCTTCTCCCCAAGGGTAATCTGGCACCCTTCGTAGGAATCACGCACCCTTGCAGTACCCCATCACTTCTTTCCTTTCTTTGACGCTGAGGGAGCATATGGTACTTGCTTTTCCCCTTCTTTGAGATGTCCTCCCAGAGAAGGGGTGCTATTGGTTATGGCCTTTTCAAGTTGGGATTGCAACTTCTCATAATTCTCAATGAGGGCGCATTTTCTGATAAAGGCTCAGAAGTGTAATGGTTCATGCTAACCCCATTTTTCCTTGCACCTTCTGTCAGGAATTTATGCAGGGCGGGGGTAATGCGAACAACGAATTTCCCCTATAGTCATCGAGCGTCTCTTCTTCTGGTTCTGAGCTTTGTATCCCATCTTCTAGAGAAGGACAATCCATGTTTCCATCGCATATGCATCAGGAATCTCATTTCCTATCGACATGCTTCCAGGAAGTTCCTTGATTGATATGAATTATGATCCATCAGGTTTTTGTTGTATACCATATGTGTAGGGAAGAGCCAAATATTCACAAGGAGCTGTATCACAACGTAGGGGATTTTATCCTTTAGGATAATAAGCTTAATCGCTTGAATGACATGACCCTGCTTAATTGGTCTCGCCTTGGGAATACTATTTGAGGGGAGCAGGTCCGGATGTTTGTAGAAACAATGAGATATTCCTGTCTTCCTCACCGTACAACCAATCGCTCTTGACTCTGGATTTTAGTTTCAAAGTCATACTGCTCTGTTGGGATAGCATTGTACCAATCTTCATTTTTAGGGTAGGCATGCATGATTCCCTCCCAAGGTGTGAAAATAACGCTTTGTCTTGTGGAAAAACTGCTGCAAAGAAGATTTTTCAGTGACAGCTACAGCATAGATGTTGCTTTTTTAACGAAGTATCTTGACATGTGGTGAAAACCATTTGATACTGGTTTTATAGTTTGTAGTACAAACTATAAAACGAATATGGGCAAATACTACCATTTGCTGAAAACCATAGAGGAGAAACGGTATGAGCAGGTTTGACATTACAGCTATCAAAGGGGTTATCCCCGCAATGGTCACCACCTTCGACGAGAACGAAGAGGTCGACCTTACCAGGGGACGTGCCTTGGTGAATTATCTCATCAAAGCCGGGGTAAACGGCCTGTACATCACAGGAAGCACCGGTGAGGGCTTTCTGATGACAGGCGAGGAGCGAAAGGCTTTCACAGAAGCTGTCATCGATGAGGTCAATGGCAGGATACCTGTCATTGTGCATGTCGGCGACATCGGGACAAAGAAATCCATTGACTTGGCAAGGCATGCACAACAGGCGGGAGCTGATGCCATCTCCTCTGTCCCTCCCTTCTACTACAAGTTCAACGGTGATGACATCTTCACCTACTACAAGGACATCTCCGAAAGTGTTGCAATTCCCATGATCGTCTATAACATCAGCCTTGCCGGCCTGATGAGCAATGCCCTGGTCAAGCGCATCGCCTCTGTAGAAAATGTGAAGGGACTGAAGTTCACCGGACGCGAGCATGACGACATGTGTGCCCTGAAACAAGAGTTAGGCTCTGACTTCATGATCTACTCAGGCTGTGACGAGATGGCAACCCAAGGCTTGCTTGCGGGGGCAGACGGTCTCATCGGCTCGACGTACAACCTCATGCCCGATACTGCCATTGAGATATTCAAGCTAGCCCAGACAGGAGATTATGTCGCGGCATTCGAAATTCAGAAGATTGCCACCCGTCTGACTCACTTCCTTACACAGTGGGACTTCTTTCCTATCATGAAGAAGCTTCTCACAGCCAGTGGTGTGGATGCCGGATATTCCAGAAAGCCCTTTGCAGCTCCAAGCGATGATCTCATGGACAAGATTAATAGATTCTGTCTGGAGCTCAAGAGAGAGCACAAGGGACATACCCATATCGCATTCATTGACAAGATGTAAGGGTTTTCAGGTCTGTCTTTTCTCTCAGCTGTATATGTCTCACCGTAATCAAAGGTCTTGTTGCAATCGCAACAGGTCCTTTGAGCTTTTTTTGATAGCTGACTCTTATACATCGGTTCCCGTGCAACTCTATGCAGGATGACTAGTTTCGCACTAGCAACTTCCAGGGATCCATATTTCAGTTTGGGGAAGGAGATACTATGAGTTGTTTGACCGGAATGAAGGATGGTATATCAGAGACGGTAAAAGTACAGCTACGCTCAGATTTTGATGCACAACTGCGTTCCATCATGGCCTTGTGGTCAGAGAATTGTGTGGACACACAGTATGGTGGCTATCTCACCTGTTTTGACAGGACTTTTTCCCTGTACGACACGAGAAAGGGTGCTTGGGGACAGGCAAGGCATATCTTTACCTATGCTGCCATGGCCGAGTATGACCCGCCAAGCAGGCAGAGATGGTTGGATCTGGCTAGGGTAGGCATTGATTTTGTCTACACCAAGATGGCTGGGGCAAATAATAGGATCAGGTATCTGGTCTCCCAAAGCGGGGATGAGATTCTTGAAGGGCCTATCTCGATATTTTCCGATGCATTTGCTATCTCCGGCCTTGCAGAATATATGCGTGTCTCTAAGACAAGAGAATACATCGAGCTGTTACAAGCAATGTATGGGCAGTTTGTCGCAAACGTCCTGGATCCCACTTTCAGGGATATCTCCCCTGCATCGTACGATAGGGGTGTTTGCCATCATTCGGTATATATGATCGCGATCAACACAGCCCATCTGGTTGGCAAGGTTCTTGGCCATGAGGAAACCGATGAATTCATACAAACATGCCTTGATGTCATATTCTCAGTTTTGGTTGATGCCGATACACACTGCCTCTTGGAACGGAAACGCCGCGACGGTTCCTTTGATACGGGCAACGGTTCTCATTTTGTCAATGTCGGCCATACATGTGAAAGCATGTGGTTTTGTCTTGAGGTTGCCATTGCTCGTAATGATCTTGAGCTCATTGATAAGATTTGTGAAGTGTCAGAAGCAACCTATGTCCGGGGTGCTTATCAGGGGCTCCTGGATTTTTCTTTTGACCTGGACGAGACGGAAAGTGTCCATCAGACGTGAAAATATGAAATAGGATTCCATCAGAAGGATAGGGTCAGCTGGGCATATGCAGAATCGATGGTGCTGTTCCTGATGCTTTATAAGGTAACAAATGATAAGAATTGGTATGATAGGTTCATGCTTCTGAAAGAGTATGTGGACGAAAACTTCATTGATAGGGAGTATGGAGATTGGTTCCACGCTTTGCATGAGGATGGGTCTGTCAAGATAGATATCAAGGGGTCTACTGTAAAGGGCGCATATCATATCCCTCGCTCATACATGAAACTGCTTGAGCTTCTACGGTAAAAGCTCATGTGAGGAATGAGTGGAATTAATCATATCCGGATTAGTGGGGGCAGTAACTTAATCAAAAATTTTTCTTGACATCTAGGGGAATGTGTTTGATACTTTATTTATAGTTTGTACTACAAAGTATAAATAAAGGAGAATCTATGAAAAAACTCGTATTGTTAACGTTAGTTCTGACACTAAGTGTAAGCCTGTTCGCAGGAGGAGCTGCAGAAACCGTAACACCAGCGGCTGCCGCTGAATGGAAGGCAATGGGAACACCCCTTGCAGATGTGAGGATCCGAAAGGCTCTCAGATATGCCATCGACATGCAAACCATTGTTGATACCGTATTTGAAGGCAAGGCACAGCTGGCCGTTTCCATGACTTCCCCTGGATCATGGCTTGCTGATGGGCTGAATGAGTATGCCTACAATCCGGAAATGGCGGCAAAGCTCCTTAAGGAAGCACAGTGGCCATCAGACTACATCCTCGATGTTGTCTACTATTATGGTGACCAGCAGACTGTGGACCTGATGTCGATCATCCAGCAGTACTGGGCAGCGGTTGGGGTGAAGGCACAGTTCAGGAAATTGGAAGGTGACCTTGCAGCACAGCTTTGGGTACCACCAGCCGATCGTGTGAACGGGCCTTCCGCAGTCAAATGGGACCTTGCCTATGCAGCGGTTGCGGCCCTTGCAGAACATGAGTTCTACAACCGCTTTTCCAGCACAGCTTCCAATAACTCGAGTCTCCCCAAGAAGCCTGCCCTAGATGTCCTTATTGCCAAGACAAATGCAACTGCTGATGTCGAGAAGCAGAAAGAAGCCTTCAAGGCAGTACAGAAAGAGATGAGTGAGAACATGTACAACATGCCTCTATATCATCAGCTTTCATTCATCTATACCAGTGACAAGATAGACCTCAAGGGTGGAAGACTGGGCAATGACCAGTTCTCCTATGCCAAGAACCTGCTCAACTGGACCACAACCCGTCCCGATGGCATGATCTACACCAATGGAGGCCCTGAGGAGTTCTATCAGATGCATGCTGTCAACCCAGGGCTGTTCCTGTATCAGGAGATCCTCTTTGACCGCTTGGTAAATGCTGATGAGAACCTTACCCCAACCGATGGCTTGCTTGCCAAGAACTACAGTGTAAGCGCTGATGGTATGGAGATGGTGTTTGAGTTGCGTGATGGCGTCAAATGGCATGATGGAAAACCCTTTACCGCCGAAGATGTTCGTTTCACCATCGAGTACTCCTTACAGATCCCTGGCCTCAATGCAGTTGCAGTAACCACCTACAGCTCCATCAAGGGTGCAAAGGATTTCCTGGACAAGAAGACCGATCATATCAGCGGCATCGCCATCAATGGCAATACCGTCACCATCACCTTCGAAACACTCGATCCTAACGCGTTGCTTACCTTCAGCCAATGGCCCATCCTTCCTTCTCACCTGCTAGCTGGTTCCAATCCCGTTACCTGCCAACAGAATGCTTTCTGGCAGAAACCCATCGGAACAGGGCCTTTCAAGGTATCCCAGACTGTCCTTGGAAACTATGCAATCCTTGAGAGAAACTCCAATTACTTCCTGAAGGGGAGTGGTAACGTCAACAAAATATTCCTGCATGCAAATGGGGAGAATGATCCAAACCTCCTCAAGAATGCCGAAGGTGGAAAGATTGACTATGCTTGGAGCAAGAGCGTTCAGGATGCCAAGGGTATGGCTGGTATCAAGGGCATGACCGTGCATCCTGTTAATATCAGGTACACACGCCTGTTCTACATTAACCAGTATCCACATCCTGCCAACATCCAATAATAGGTAGTGTAGTATTGCCGGGAAGTGTTGCAGACTCTTCCCGGCATTATCTCTGTAGATCTGAGGTGTCAGCCTATGCTTAATTATATTATCAGAAAAATCCTGATGCTTATCCCTATGCTAATAGCCATCAGCTTTCTCATCTTTCTTGGCGTGGATCTCATGCCTGGAGATGCAGTGGATTTCATGATCCCCCCAGATGCCCTCTCAACCGTTGATCCGGTGAAGTTGGAGGCATTGCGGGAAGAGTTGGGGCTCAACGATCCTTTCCTTGTCCGGTATGTAAAGTGGGTAGGGAATATTGTGCAAGGGGACTTTGGGTATAGCCTCCAAAGCGGTGTACCCGTATCAGAACTTGTGGCGAGCAAGTTGCCGGCAACCTTGGAGCTCTCCATCGCAGCACTTCTTATATCCACCTTGTTCGGCAGTTTGCTTGGAGTTGCCTCCGCCCTTAGAAAAGGCACCTTAGTTGACAACGCCCTCACTGTCTTCGGCATGATAGGGGTGGCCATTCCCCAATTCCTCTTCGGTTTGATCATGATCATGGTCTTTGTCTTCAAATTCGAATGGTTTCCGGTTGGGGGAAGAATGACTCCCGGCTCCGAAGGCTTTTTTATGAGACTTGATTATCTGGTGCTTCCAGCACTTACCCTCGGCCTGTCCCTGACAGCAGGGGTCATGCGCTACAGTCGTTCCAGCATGTTGGACTCCCTGAACAAGGATTACATCAAGACAGCCCGATCGAAAGGCCTTCCTGAGTGGAGGGTTAACCTCGTGCATGGTCTTCGTGTCGCTATGACCCCGGTAGCCGTATTGATCGGATTCCGTCTTCCCATGCTTATCGGAGGGGCGGTAGTCATCGAACAGGTATTCCAATGGCCGGGGGTCGGGCAGATGTTTGTCTTGGCAGTACGCAGCCAAAATACTCCGGTAGTCATGATGGTAGCCTTTTTTTCAGTCCTCATAGTGCTGGTTTCCAGCATCCTTGTCGATGTCGTTACCGCTCTTCTTGACCCACGGGTCAAACTTTCCTAGGAGGAGGTCCTATGAGTTCCCGAGCATTGCAAAAAAAAATGGATAACCTTCTCTATAAGGAAGACCACGGCTTGCTCAATGCCAGCAACAAAAGCCGTACTTTGCGAAAAATATTGGCAAACAAGCTGGCTATAGCGGGCTTTGTTGTCTTTGTCCTGATGGTAGTCATGTGTGCCATAGCACCACTGCTCACCACATACGGACCCAATGCGATTGACCTGCGCAACAGGCTTAGCAGTCCATCGACATCCCATATAATGGGCACTGACCAGATTGGACGCGACATATGGACGCGTATCCTCTACGGAGGAAGGATCTCCATCTTCATCGGGTTGGGTAGCGCACTTGGTGCTGCTCTGATCGGAGTCTCCCTAGGTACCTATGCAGGATATCGCCGTGGCGTGCTCGACTCGGCTGTCATGAAGGTCAGCGAGATTATGATGAGTTTCCCCCAGATAATCCTGGTCTCCATCCTGGTGACCATCCTCGGGCAGAGCCTATGGAACCTGCTGTTCATATTTATCCTTACCGGATGGCCGAGCATGTATAGGATGGCACGCTCGCAGATGCTCAGCATCCGAGAAATGGAGTATATCCAAGCCCTCCAGGCTTTCGGCATCAAGAAGCATATCATTGCTTTCAAGCATATGCTTCCCAATGCCATCGGTCCGATATTTGTCAACATCACCCTCTCTACTGCGATGTTCATCCTGCAGGAAGCATCCTTGAGTTTCCTGGGTCTTGGGGTCCCTTTGGAGACGGCAACCTGGGGAAATATCCTCAACGTCGCCCAGGATCTCAATATCTTGCGTGAAGCATGGTGGGTATGGCTTCCCGTAGGGCTGGTGATCACACTGTTTGTCATGGCCGTCAACTTCATTGGTGACGGGCTGAGGGATGCTGCAGACCCAACTCAGGTTGGTTGATAGGAAGATGCATATGCAAGAGACTGTTTTGAAAGTGGATAACCTCTACGTTAATTTCTATACCAACCAGAGGTGCAACAAAGCCCTGAGGGGCATCTCCTTTGAACTGAAGAAGGGAAGGACGTTGTGCATGGTCGGGGAATCTGGTTGTGGGAAGAGTGTGACCGCTAATGCCATAATGGCCCTGTTGCCTGACCTCTCCCGCATTGAGGAGGGTTCCATCACCTACTGGAAAGAGGGTACAAAAATCTCTTTGGAAAAGCTCAAAAGAAATGGGCCTCAGATACGCTCCCTTCGTGGGGAAGAGATCGCCATGATCTTCCAAGATCCCATGACCGCGCTCAATCCTGTCTTCTCCGTCGGGTTCCAGATGAACGAGATGCTGATGTACCACTCCTCCATGCACAAGAAGGAGGCGACCAAGAAGTCTATCGCCCTGCTCTCTGACATGGGCGTCTCTCTGCCTGAACAACGGGTGTTTGAATATCCTCACCAGTATTCCGGCGGTATGCGCCAACGTGCCATGATCGCAATGGCCATGGCTTGTGAGCCAAAGGTACTTATCGCAGATGAGCCGACTACCGCCCTTGATGTGACCATACAGGCCCAGATATTCGAGCTGATGAACACCCTCAAGCGGGAAAAGGATATGGCGATGATGCTCATTACCCACGATATGGGCGTGGTGGCTGAGATGGCCGACGATGTTGCTGTCATGTACATGGGCCTGATAGTGGAGAGCGGGTCTGCCTTGCAGGTCTTGGGCAATCCCACCCATCCGTATACCAGTGCTTTGCTGGAATCCATTCCCATACTGGGAAAGGGGAAGGACCAGAAATTGGAGCCTATCAAGGGAACCACCCCCGATCCCTACAACAGACCCCCTGGTTGTCAGTTTGCACCACGATGCAAACATGCTGATGAAACATGTCATAGAGAGATGCCCCCTGAGTTCTTTCTTGACGAAACCCATATGGTTCGCTGTTTCAAGTACGAGGAGCTCAATCATGGAAAATAAGAGAGAACCACTGCTCAAGGTCTCTGGCCTTGAGACACATTTCCCAGTTAGGAAAGGGGTGTTTAAGCGAACAGTCGGCCATGTGCGGGCTGTCGACGGGGTTGACCTTGTCGTATACCGTGGAGAGACCTTAGGTATTGTGGGTGAGTCAGGCTGTGGTAAGACTACCTTGGGCAAGTCCATTTTACAGCTTCACCGCCCTACAGCTGGAAGTGTCGAATATGCCTTTGCCGAAGGGAAGAAAGACCTGATGAAGCTGAGCAACAAGGATCTTGATGAGGCAAGGCGGAAACTGCAGATCGTATTCCAAGATCCGTACTCCTCCCTCAATCCTGCCTTTACCATCTTCGGTTCCTTTGTGGACCCGCTGAACAAGTTTGGCATAAAGAAGAAGGCTGACCAGCAGCATCTGGTAGGTGATCTGTTGGAAGCTGTTAACCTTCCCCGTGACTATATGACAAGATATCCCAACGAGTTTTCAGGCGGACAGCGCCAGAGGATCGGCATTGCACGTGCCCTCTCTGTCGACCCGGAACTGATAGTCTGTGACGAGGCCGTCTCTGCCCTTGATGTATCCATCCAGGCTCAGGTGCTGAAACTGCTGAAAAAACTGCAGGTGGAGAGGAATCTCACCTATCTCTTCATCACCCACGACCTCTCTGTGGTCGAGTATGTCTCTGACCGCATAGCGGTCATGTATCTGGGCAAGGTGGTGGAGCTTGCTACCACAGACGAACTGTTCAAAAACACCTTGCACCCCTATACCCGTGCATTGCTTTCGGCCATACCTATCGCGGACATTACCAAGAAGAGGAAGAGGATTCCCTTGCAAGGGGACGTCCCCTCTCCGGTCAACCCTCCCTCGGGTTGCCCTTTCCACCCCAGGTGTCCGAGCTGTAGGGAGAAATGCAAAGTCGACAAGCCCTCTCTTGTTGCGTATCAGATAGAGGGTGAGGAGCATTTTGCTGCTTGTCACTTTGCTATGGATTTCATGAAGGAGAGAGGATGACCACCGATACTTCTCAAAGAATTGATATCCACTCTTCCTTGCAAGCACACCTGAATACGGTGCTGGCAAGGAATGAGAAGCCAAACATCCTTCTCCTTTTTACCGACCAACAGCGTTTTGACACTATCGGGGCTTTGGGAAATACCCATATGATCACCCCAAACCTCGATGCTTTGGTCCAGGATGGGCGAGCATATACCAATGCCTATTCTCCGAATCCCATCTGCTGTCCGGCTAGGCACAATCTCATCACTGGTCTCCCTGCCAAGGACCATGGGATTGCAGACAACGAGTTCAATGCACGATGCAACAGGTGTCTCCCTACTGTAGCTGAACTGCTCTCCGATGCAGGCTACCATACCCGTGCCATTGGAAAAATGCATTACCAGCCTGCGAGAAGGAGCAATGGCTTTGATGTGCGTGAGACCATGGAAGAGGTTCCTGAATTCCTTGAGGATGATGACTATCTGCAGTATCTGAAGGGGAATGGCTATGGTGACGTGCAGAATATCCATGGAGTCAGAAATCTTCTCTATATGCTTCCCCAGACATCCCTGATACCCGAGGAGCATCTTGGTTCTAAGTGGGTAGCTGACCGGGTCCTGCACTTCCTTGACCATAAGAGCAAGAACCGCCCGTATTTCCTGTTTGCCGGTTGGATAGCCCCTCATCCGCCGTTCAATGTACCAGAAAGGCTTGTCGACCTCTACAAGGATGCCGACCTTCCTTCTCCTGTTGTTGCGAAGAGTAAGCTCTGTGCCATGTCAGCGGAAAACAAGGCATGGGGAGACTTCCCCGATCCTTCATACGAAAGAAAGATGAGGGAGAGCTATTATGCCCAGATAACCTTCATTGACGAACAGGTCGGAAGGATCATCCAAAGGCTCAAGGATTTGGGTGAGTATGACAATACGCTCATCATTTTCTCCTCTGACCATGGGGAGATGCTCTCAGACCTTGGCTGTTACCAGAAATTCCTTCCCTTTGATGCTAGCAGCAAGATTCCTCTCGTCGTGCGGTATCCCAAGCATACCAAGGCAGGGGAGAAGAGAGAGGAATTTGTCGATTTGAATGACTTTCTTCCCACCATGCTTGATGTGGCAGGTGTCGAGTATCCTGCAGGGTATGAGTTGCCAGGAGAGTCCCTGTTTGCCCGTGAGGCTAACAAAGATCGAAAATTCCAATATGTGGAGTACTCCCGAGGCAACAGACGGTGGGTTTCCATAAGGGATAAGAGATACAAGTATGTCTATTACTACGGGGGAGGGCATGAGGAGTTGTTTGACATGACCGCTGCCAATGGTGAGGCTTACAATATTCTGGAACATGAAAAGAGAAAATGTGAGATAGAGAGGTATGGCTTGCGAGAAAAACTGGTGGAGATGGAAAGAAAATGGGGATTGCCGGGGTATATCAAGAACGATGATTTCGTTGTCCTTCCTACCTATGTGCCCAACCCTCATAGGAATTCAGCTTTTCCTGTCTTCCCCAAGACAATGTGGTCTGGTGGGGCGTTTGATTTCTATGCAGAACTTGAAAAGGCTGTCGAAAAACAGGGAATTGATATTGCGAAGTTAGATCTTGAGGCATTTTCCAAACACCTGAATGCCCCAGAACTTGGGAAAAAAGCATTTCTGGAAAAGTATAGGGGAGCAACGGTATGAGCAGGTTTGCCATTACAGCTATCAAAGGGGTTATCCCCGCAATGGTCACCACCTTCGACGAGAACGAAGAGGTCGACCTTACCAGGGGACGTGCCTTGGTGAATTATCTCATCAAAGCCGGGGTAAACGGCCTGTACATCACAGGAAGCACCGGTGAGGGCTTTCTGATGACAGGCGAGGAGCGAAAGGCTTTCACAGAAGCTGTCATCGATGAGGTCAATGGCAGGATACCTGTCATTGTGCATGTCGGCGACATCGGGACAAAGAAATCCATTGACTTGGCAAGGCATGCACAACAGGCGGGAGCTGATGCCATCTCCTCTGTCCCTCCCTTCTACTACAAGTTCAACGGTGATGACATCTTCACCTACTACAAGGACATCTCCGAAAGTGTTGCAATTCCCATGATCGTCTATAACATCAGCCTTGCCGGCCTGATGAGCAATGCCCTGGTCAAGCGCATCGCCTCTGTAGAAAATGTGAAGGGACTGAAGTTCACCGGACGCGAGCATGACGACATGTGTGCCCTGAAACAAGAGTTAGGCTCTGACTTCATGGTCTACTCAGGCTGTGACCCTATGGCGGCACAAGGCTTGCTTGCGGGGGCAGACGGTCTTATCGGTTCCTACTATAACCTCATGCCTGACCCATTCATTGAGATCTACATGCTCGCCCAGAAGGGAGACTACAGGGCTGCCTTTGAGATTCAGAAGATTGCAACCCGCGTAATGCGATATTTTGTGCAGTGGGACATCTTCCCTATCATGAAGAGGCTCCTCACCGAACGTGGTGTGGACGCCGGTTACTCCAGAAAACCATTTGCCTCCCCGAGTATGGGAGTCATGGATCAGATTCACGCCTTCTGTCAGAATCTCAAGCAAGAGTACAAGGGAAAGACACATATCGCATTTATTGACAGGATGTGATAGATTTTGCCCTTATAGCTAGGTGTTTCTGCCGTACCCGTATCTCTAGGATTGAAGGAATTGATGATGAAGAATTTGAAGAGTAAGAAGCTGTATCTCCAAGTATATGATGAGTTGCGCCATTACATATTGAAGAATAATCTCAAACCTGGGGACAAGATTCCCACAGAAATGGAAATGTCACTTACGTTGGGGGTTTCCAGGAATGTGCTCAGAGAAGCCATCAAGACCCTTGAGATCCTAGGAGTGGTGAGTTCCAAGCCTGGGGTGGGGATGGTGGTGAACGCCTTCTCCCCCAGTTCGCTCTCCACCTGCATGTTCCTTAACCTCGTGGAGGATAAGGGCGACCTGTTGAAACAATCCCAGGAAGTGCGGATGATCCTGGAACTTGGGTTTGCCCAGAAATGTGTTGATTCCATCACAGTCGACCAGCTCGACCGCATGGATGAGTGTGTCAGGACAATGGAAACCTATGACGAGCATCAGGACTTCTATGATTTGGATGCCTATTTCCATCAGTGCATGTATGAGAATCTTGAAAATAAGATTCTTATAGCATTTTTGGACTCTGCTTGGGAGTGTGATCGTAACGTGAGAGGCAAGTGGCCTTCTGATAAAGAGTTGAGGGTTAAGAAACATAGGGATATCGCTACTGCGTTACGCGAGCGAAATTATGAGGCACTGGTCAAGAGCCTTGTATTCCATTTTACCTATAAGTACAAACCTGATTCTCCTGATATGGTGCAGTAGCAAATGGTACATCATGAAGGTGACTATGCAATAATCCATGCCTTGGCCTATACGGATGGGGCTCTGCTCCCAGATGTCACCATAGTGGTGGAGCAGGGGGTCATCACGTATGTTGGCAAGCATGATCATCAGAAGGTGCTGCGTCTCAAGCAATATGATGCCAAGGGCAACCTTGTGGGCCCCGGTCTGGTCGATATGCACATCCATGGATGTGGAGGCTTTGATTCAACCAGGGGCAATGTACAGGAAAACCTTGAGGGCATGGCCCTATTTCTTGCAGGTAAGGGCATCACAAGCTTCCAGCTAGCCGTTGTCATGGATCTGGAATTGTTGGGTCAGATCAAGCAAGCATGGGAAAAGAGTCTTTTCCTTGCAAACCATCTGCTTGGTGTGTATGTGGAAGGTCCTTTCATTGCATCTGAGAAGAAGGGGGGGATTTTGTCCTCTGGCATTAGGGCCTTTGACAGGGAGTACCTGGAAGGGATCCTTGCCATCAGGCGAGGGGAGAAGCCTCTAGTCACTTCTATGACCATAGCCCCTGAACTGCAAGGCAGTGATGAGCTTTCAGGTATTTTGGAACAGAATAACATTGTTGTGGCCTATGGCCATAGTGATTGTCCTCTGGAGGCATTGGAACCTAGGGATAAGGATCATCTTACTCACCTCTTCAATGCGATGAGCGGTTTAGATCACAAACGCCCAGGCTTGGCAGCCATGCCGTTTGTCCGTGACTACAGTCATGCAACGTATGAACTCGTTTGTGATGGGGTACATGTGCACCCTTCTGTGATAGACCTGACGATCAATTCACTTGGCACAGAAAGGCTTTGCCTGATTTCTGATGCTATGAGTTTCGCTGGCATGGGTGCCGGTGAAGGCCTCTATCTGGGCAAGCAAATATATTCGAATGGAAAGGCCTGCTATTACAGTGAAAGTGACATACTGATAGGCTCTGCTATGCTTATCAGCGAATCAGCGAAGACTCTCTATAATAAAGGCTTATTGGACAAGCGATCCTTTTTTCAGGTTGCGTCTGAGAACCCCCTACGGGTACTTATGCAAACAGATCGAGGCAACATAAGACCTGGATACAAGGCTGACTTGGTGGTGCTCTCCTCTGACATGGATATCCTAGAGGTTTTCAAAGCAAAATGAGCATACACGCATGGTTGAATCAGTAATACTGAAGAATGATTTGAGGTAGGTGAGGTTAGGTATGAAAAACAAGTTTTCTGTTCTTTCAAACGAGTATCGTACGATGCTCTTGGACAATGTGCTTCCCTTCTGGTTGGACAATGGCTTTGACCGGGAGTATGGTGGGATGCTGACCGGTCTCGACCGTGACGGCTCGTTGTTGGAGACGGACAAGTCCATCTGGTTCCAGGGAAGGGCACTGTGGACCTTCAGCGAAGCAGCCAGGCTCTATGACAAACAGTCTCAGTATAAGGAAGTCTGTGACTCACTAGTCTCCTTCATCGAGCAGTTTGGCTTTGATCCCTCTGACGGACGCATGTACTTCAGGGTGAGCCGTGAAGGCAAGCCTGTGATAAAGCGCATTCGCTATGTATTCAGTGAGACTTTTGCCATCATAGGGTTTGCTTCCTACAGCAGGGCCTTTGGCAAGAAGGAATATGCCACCAAGGCGTATGACCTCTTCCATACCGTACTGAAGACTCTCAACAGCAATGATATCCTGGTCCCCAAGACGATGAGGCCTTCACGGGGTTTCGGTGTCCCCATGATCTTGCTCAATACTGCCCAGGAACTGCGCGAGGCCTGTCCGGAGCACAAGGTGGAGCTTACCCTCTTTATTGATGGCTTGCTCAAGGAGATAGAGCAGTACTTTGTCCGTCCCGAACTTGAGATCGTTGTGGAGCAGTGCTCTGAAAACGGATCCTTAGAACTTGAGCACTTCGAAGGGAGGCTGCTCAATCCGGGTCATGCCATAGAGGGCGCATGGTTTGTCATGCGTGAGGCTAGGTATCGTAACAACGATGCCACCCTCATGCAGTTGGGAACCAAGATGCTCACCTGGATGTGGAAAATAGGGTGGGATGCCGAGAAGGGCGGCATCATCTATTTCCGCGATGCCTTGGGAAAGAGCGCTACTGAGTACTGGCATGATATGAAGTTCTGGTGGCCACAGTGTGAGGCAGCCATTGCCAACCTTATGGCATACACCCTGACAAACAACAGGCAGTATCTTGAGCGGTTCAGTGAGGTTGACCAGTACATCAAGGCAAATTTCGTCGATGGCGAGTTTGGCGAATGGTATGGCTACCTGCATCATGACAACAGCCTGTCGACCCCCTTGAAGGGGAATATGTACAAAGGACCCTTCCACATCCCTAGGATGTATCTGGTGTGTGAAGTGTTGTTCAGTGAGCTGGCGAAGGTGGAGTAGGGGTGGTCTTATCACATCAACGATATTCCAGTTCGTTCGTGTGATATCTATGCATTATTCTTTTCTTACAACTTACCCTGCGGTAACAAGCACATTTTGTTGTTGGGTTGATCCCAAAACAAAGTGTGCTTGCTTGCGTATGATACAGCGAATCTTATAATCCCTATAATATACCTGGGATTTGGTGGTTCGTCAGGTATGGTTTTATTGCCGAATATATAATGCTAATTATCGTAGCATATTACAAAAAATAGTAAAATATTAATAGAATGTGCCATGCAACCCTATTACTATTTATTTGTATTGTAGTGAGTTTTGAATAATATACAGTATTAGGAAAGTACAACTGAATATTGATAACTTCAATTTTTGTAAACGTTTACAAATAGGAGTAACCATGGAACGTCATGCAAGCGTTATTAGGGTAAGACCGGATAAACTATCAGAGTACGAAGAGTTACATGCCAATTGTTGGGAAGATGTTCTCAAGACACTATCATTGTGCAATATTACCAACTATTCGATCCATTATGGTGGAGGATATCTGTTCAGCTATTACGAATATGTTGGATCGGACTATGAGGCAGATATGGCAAAAATGGCGGAGGATGAGCCTACCCAAAAATGGTGGAAAATAACCGACCCTTGTCAAGAAAAAGTTGAATGGGCTAAAGATGGTGAGTGGTGGTCTGAATTGCGGGAAGTTTTCTACAAACGATAATATGGAGAGACTATGACGGGACGAGAACGAATATTGAATGCGATTAATCATAAGGAAAGTGACAGAATCCCTTTGGATTTGGGAGCGACCCCTAGTTCGGGGATCTCGGCTATTGGATATAACCACCTGAAAGAATCACTAGGATTGACAGATGGACATAACCGTGTGTTTGATGTGGTCCAACAAGTATCAGAGGTTGAAGACAGTGTGATTGGTGCTCTGGGAATTGATGTCGTTGACCTTGGCAGGACGTTCGATAAAGAAGATGAAGATTGGTATCCTGTCATGCTTGCCGATGGGAGCAAGGCGGAATGGCCAGCATGGTTTAAGACAAAGAAAGAAGGTTCTGATGTTTGTTTTTACGATCAGGATGGAGATAAGATAGCACGCATGCCAGAAGGCGCCACTTTTTTTGACCAGACGTATTTCCCGTATGTTGATGAGTATCCAGATGACTATTCCAATTTGGATACAGCTATGGATAAGGTGCTTTGGCAGCGGCTGGTTCATAGTCCCTGGAGTCATGCCAACGAGCCGGACTTTTGGGAAAAGCTTCGTAATAACGCACTGAAATTACGGGAAACCTCCGATAAAGCGATCATCATTACGTGTGGCTGCAACCTTTTTGAATGGGGTACGTTTCTGAGGAGAATGGATAATTTTCTGATGGATATCTACACAGATCCTGATAAGGTCGAGGAATTGCTTGATCAGCTGATGGTCAGGCATCTGGGCACCTTGGAAAAAGTCTGTGCTTCTGTCGGCGATATTGTAGATATCATTCGCTTTGGGGATGACCTTGGTATGGATACTGCGATGTTTATGGCAAAGGAAAAATATCAGCAGATTTTCAAGCCCAGGCATACACTGTTGAACAAGTATGTCCATGAACATAGCCAGATGCATACGTTCCTGCATTCTTGTGGCTCTCTGTATCCCATCATCGATGATCTAATCGATGCAGGGTTCGAATGCCTGAATCCGGTTCAGACCTCAGCGTATCAGATGGATCCCAGTACATTGAAAAAAGAATTCGGTAAGGATATCACGTTCTGGGGTGGCGGATGCAACACTAGGACCATTCTCAATAACTCCACACCTGAAGAGGTGTATGCATATGTACGAAAGACCGTAGATATCTTTTCACCGGGCGGAGGTTTTGTGTTCAACCAAGAACATAACATAATGCCTGATGTCCCTGGTGAAAACATGTTGGCAATGTACAGGGCAGTCAAGGATTCACAATATTAGGAGAGAGAAGAAGTATGGATAATCATTTCATAAGAAGATTGTTTTCAAAAAACGAGGCTTCGGTAACTGTTGCTGTGTTAGTTCTGGGGTTGATATTTGCAATCGCTTCACCCAATTTCATGTCCGGCTATAATATTTACAACGTATCTAGAACTGCTGCCCTGTACATGTTCATCGCTTTATCCCAAGCAATGGTGGTCCTTGTAGGTGGAATGAACCTTTCCGTTGGATATATTGGTGGCTTATCAGTCATTGCCGTTGGGTATGCTTTGCAAACTCTAGGTTTGCCCAATTGGGTTGCAGTCCTCATTGGACTGGCGATTGGTTTGAGTGCCGGTTTGGTCAATGGATTTTTGATTACAAGACTGAAACTCAGCTCCTTTGTAGTGACATTGGCTACAAGCTTTGTATTCAAGGGTCTTATTACAGGCATATCAAAGGGTTTTCCCTACACAGATATTCCTGATAGTTTTGCTATCCTTGGACGAGGGAGTTTTCTGGGGTTACCACTGATGCTCTATCTTGCTTTCTTTGTTTTGAGCTTCATTTGGTATTTGTTCAGATATACCGTAACGGGAAGGCGCCTCCTCGCTACTGGAGGCAACGAGACTGCTGCAAAAATGGCTGCCATAAATACCGATAAGTCCATTGTCATTGCCAATGTTTTTTCCGGATTATTTGCTGCAATAGCTGGGATCTGCTCAGTTTCAATGAGTTGTTCTGCTCAACCCACTACTGGAGCCGACTGGATGGTATATTCTTTTGCTGTAGCAGTCATTGGAGGCACTTCTCTCAAGGGAGGTGTGATCAACTCAGTAGGTATCTTCATTGCTGCATTCCTGATTGTGATGATCAAGAATGGATTGGTTATGATCAACGCCAACTATTATTATGAACAAACGTATCTTGGCTTGATTCTGTTGATCGCCGTTTCCTTGAACCCCATCAGCCAGATGATCAAGTCGATGCGAAAGAAACGGGAATTTATTGGGAGAAAAGAATAACAGAGTTTCTGTTGTTGGAAATATAAGGATTTCTGAACTAAAAAGGAGAGTTGGTATGAGGAAATTAGTAAGTGCAGTCGTTTTGCTGGTTATTGCGATACCCATGGTATTTGCAGGTGGGGCTAAGGAAAAGGAAGTAAAGATCGCTTGGTATGCATCTGCTCCGCATCCGTACATGAGTGAAGTGGAAACAGGTGTTGATGCTTTCATTAAGGATACTGGGGTCACCGTTAAAAAGATGTATGGACCAGACTGGGAGCAGACATCTCAGGATGAAAAACTTCGAGCTCTAGTAGCCGAAGGGAATAATTACATCTCAACATATCCCAACAGTGATGGTGCAGCTGGTGTCTACAGTGAGCTGATGGCCAACAAAGTGGCTGTGGTTGGATATGGGGCTCAGACCACCAAAAAAGCTGAAATGTTTTGTGTGGCAACAAACGTAGAACAGGCCGCATATGATGCATGTCAGGCTGTAATTGATGAAATGGGTGGAAAGGGAGGAATTCTGAATGTCCTTGAAGTTCTTTCTGACCCTAATACACAGCTCCGTAAGAAAGGTGTCGAAGCTTGTATCAAGGCCAACCCTGGTGTGACACTCGTACAGGAAGTTGCAGGTATTGAAAATATCGAGCAGGGTCAGGATAAGATCCTTTCTGGCATAAGTGCCAATGCAGGGAAGATCAACGGCATCGTCTGTACAGGAAATATCAGCTCCGATGCATGTGCCATCATCCTGAATGACTATGTTGAGCGTAACCCAGGTGCTGCAAAGATTTATGCTATCGGTATCGATACTGCCGATACGGTAATGAAGGCTATTGAGAATGATATCATGTTTGCAACAATTGCACAGAATCCGTACGGTCATGGGTATATCTCTTTGAAGATATTGCAACTGATGGGAGAGGGTTACAAGAAAGTCGAAGGCACATATTTCATTGATAGTGGAAGTGTAGTTGTAAGTAAGGGGAACATGGATACCTACCAGAAGGACATTCAGATGGTCACTCAAAGTATCCTTGGCGAACTTTCCACAAAATATCTTACAAAATAACATTTTGACGTTGGCCATGGAATCATCCATGGCCATGTATTCAGAATAATCGGAGACGTGAAGTATGTTGGAAGTAAATGAAGTAACGAAGTATTTTCCGGGTGTCTGTGCTCTGAGCAATGTGTCTCTTTCCTTTGGGTTGGGGGAGATTCATGGACTTATGGGTGAAAATGGTGCAGGGAAATCAACTTTACTGAAAATTATGACAGGAATTTACCAGCCGGATGTCGGTTCTCTTTTCGTGAATGGTAATCAGGTAAAGTTCAAGAATTATCGTGACTCCATCGATTACAGCATCAGCATGGTTCACCAGGAAATCCAGGTTATTTCAGAATCTACAGTAGCAGAAAATATCATATTGGACAAAATTGAAAATTTTCGTGGAAAATTCGGTCGAATCGATTGGGATTCGATCAACAAAGTAGCTACAGAGTATCTGGCTGTGGTTGAGTTGGATGTTAAGGCAACTGATATTATTGGGAATATGACAGCTGCCCAGAAGCAGTTGATCCAAATTGCAAAAGCCCTCAGCGCAGATGCCAAATATATCCTCATGGATGAACCCACCAGTTCGCTTTCTAAGTTTGAAGCGGAGAATCTTTTCAAGATTATCAGAAAACTGAGAAATGAGGGCAGAGGGATAATTTTTGTTTCCCATAAGATTGAAGAGGTCACTGATATCTGCGACAGGGTATCGGTTCTTCGGGATGGAAAGGTAATTGGAACAACAGATCGTAAGGACCTGACCCGCCAAAGTTTGATTAAGATGATGATAGGGCGTGATGAGAATATTGCGTATATGGGTCAGCTTGACGTCAAGGATGAGGTTGTTCTTGAGGCAAGAAATATTGGGAAGACTGGGAAATTCCAAAATATGAATCTCATGGTAAAGAAAGGTGAAATCCTCGGCTTATATGGCCTTGTTGGTTCAGGAAGGACCGAATTTGCAAGATTGGTCATAGGTGCTGATACAAGAGATACTGGTGAAATATTCGTCAACGGGAAGCTTGCACATATTAGAAATGTTGATGATGCTTTGAACAAATATAAAATCGGTTATGTAACGGAAAATCGTAAGGAAGAGGGATTGATCCTTCCGTTTTCAGTGACAACCAATATGACAGTTACCATTTTGCAAAGGTTGCGCAATGCATGGGGTAAAATTGATGATTCTGAGGGTTTGCAAGTTACCAATTCAATGATTGAGAAATTAGCGGTGAAAACGCCTTCAGTCAATACGGTAGTGGAGACTCTTTCTGGAGGGAATCAGCAGAAAGTATCCATCTCAAAATGGCTGGCTTCCGGTTGTGAGATCCTAATTATTGATGAGCCGACAGTCGGTGTCGACATTGGTGCCAAACGGCATATCCATGAAATTATTTGGCACCTTGCCAAGAATGAAGGGAAAACGATTATCCTGATTTCCTCTGATATGCCTGAGATGCTGACGTTGGCCAGGCGGATAGTTGTTTTTAAGGATTTTCAGATTGCAGGGGAGGTCTCCGGCCTGGATGAAGGTCCTGCTGACTATCAGCGGGTAAGCGAGCAGATTGGGCATCTTATGATGAACTGAAGGTGGTGAAGGATGTGAAATTGGTTGGAAATATGGCTTGAAGTTGCTATTTCCGCCAAACTGCTTTTCCTTGAAGCAGACTCTGTTGGGATGATTAGAAAGGAATTAGTGATGTATGCATACCGTCCATTTCTGCAATCAGGCTATGGGGCACTCCCTGATGAGTATGATATTTCACAGTATGATTATTTCTCGATGATCACCCCCCAGAACAGAAGGGGAATTGTTGCACAGGAAGCCAAATGGTACCGGACTCTCCATCATGACTACTATGCAGAAGGTGTGGTTGATACCAAATATCTACAAGTGACCGAAAAGAAGGTCTCAGTCAAGCTGTACAATCCCGTTGCAGTGAAAAACAATACCAGACCTGCTTGTATCTTTATTCATGGTGGGGCGTTCATGACCTGTAGTATTGAAACACATGACTTCATCCCATGGTACATTGCGAAACATACAGGGGTACGGTGTATTTCCATTGATTATAGACTGATACCTGAGAATCCATTTCCTGCTGGTTTGACAGACTGCAAGCATGTGGTTCGTTGGGTCTTTGACAATTGCCAATCACTTCATATTGATCCTTCTATGATTCCCGTCAAGCCCCCTGATTAAGGAATTTGAATACCCCTAATTCATTTACAGTCAAAGAATTGGTGATTTCCAACATTTCCTTAAATCCTTTGCAGGATTGACGAATTTGGTTGTATCGTCCAAAGATTGGCAAGTGTTTCCGGGCATGATAGGCAGCAACCTCCTGCCGTTCCTGCTCGTCTTCTACGGTAAAAAGGGTCCCATTCTTCAGCATCGAGTACATCATGACCACCATCTTTCTTGCGATTGCAACAGCTGCTTTTCGTCCGCCCATTCGCAGTCTCAGCTCATTGAACTTACGTTTCAGTGGGAAATCGAATTGGGTCTTGGTCATTGCGAACACAGATTCAATCAGGTATTCCCGTAAAGCAGCTTGACCTTCTTTTGTTATCTTTCGTGCAGCATCCTTCTGGCCTGATTGGTACACCCTTGGGACCAACCCACAATATGCTGCGAGTTGCTTTGCATTACAGAACCTGTCAATATCCCCAACAAATGCAATGAACGCCGCAATTGTTTTCAGCCCCACTCCCGGGATTGATCCAAGTATCGTTGCTGTACGGTCATCCTGTTTGACTATCCTTGCAAACTGTTTCTCCCCGGATTCCTGTAATTCTTCTAGCAGTGAGAGTTCCTTGGAAAGATCCTTTGCGATTCGCTTGGGGAATGCATATGCTCTGTCAGTTCCAAAACACGACTCTATGGCAGCTGTCCTACCAAGCTTGCTGTGAAGGTTGTTCATTTTCCCCGCCTCAGGGAACCCTTTGTCAAAAAACAAGGCATGCAACCTGTTTACCATTTGCTTATGCACATCATCCAGTTTCCTGTAGTGGGAGACTACATCCCTGTTCGCCATCTCGCGGTCACTGGGGATGCTTACAAGTTGGAGTTCAGCAATCGGTGTCCTGAGAATGAGCCTCGCGAGAAACAATGAATCTTCCTTGTCTGTTTTCTTTTTCGTTTCATTGATGTGGGTGGTATGGGGGTTGATTACACATGCCACTACTCCGGATTTCCTGTTCATGGCTCGGGCGATGTTGAATGTTCCCGTGGAAGCTTCCATCAGCACCAAATCCCCTGGCTGCAGCATCTCGTAAAGCTTGTCCCGTTTCGCAGACCTCAATGAGAATTTCTCGTGTAGGATGACCTTGCCTTGCAGGTCCATGATGCAAGCCCAGCAATTCTGCTTGCTCAGGTCCACTCCCACAAACCGTTTCACTCCATCCTTATGCTTTGCTTTCGAAATCTCACTGGTTCTAATGCCTACCGGCGTACAATACCATTGGTACCCTCTGCTTGAAGAGTAGTCGTTAACCTTGTTCTCTTCCATAACCCCTCCTAGTGTAGTAGAATTGGGACCAGATGGCGGTCATTCGATGATCAGTCATGCTTCTAACCGGGATGACGCTGTAAGTCGATAGAGAGCATACGGCGTCTCCCATTTTGATGTTCGACGGCCGGTGTGTGGTTCGATAAACTAGACCAAGGATATAATTCTGCTATTCCTAAGACAATACCACCGTAACCGCCGGCCCTCTGTCCCCGTCAGAACAGAGTACATCAAATAACTGCTTTCTGGTATCTTATACGGGAATCATATCAACTAGTCGAATATATGTATCAGGAGACAGCTCTGGGGGAAACTTCAGTGCTGTCCTAGCTCTGATGGACCGCGATGAGCAGACCCATAGGATAGCAAAGCAGCTGTTGTTTGTTCCATTGGTAGATGTGTTTGCTGTTATTCCCAAGAAGTCCAAAGAGATTTACGGGTGCCCATCGGTTGATTTTGCCCATAGGTATGTCCCTGAAACAGAAGAGGCAAATCCTTATGTCTCTCCGTTGCTTTGTGAAGATCTTAGCAATGTCTGTCCTGCCTACTTTGTTCAAGCTGAGTGTGACAGCCTTTGTGATGATGGCCTGTACTATGCTCAGAAACTGAAGGTTTTCGGCGTACCTGTAAAAAGTAAAATCTATGGAGGAATGCCACATTCCTTCAATTTGTATACGTTCAGGCAATCCTTTCAGGCTTTGGAAGATATGTGCTCCTACATTGAAGAGTAGTACTTGCACGGCTGCGTTGGGTACATCTGGGGCGTTCTCCATATAACGCAAACCTATACACCCAGTCATATCGTACGCCAATAGTTACCCTACCATGATTCCCTCTATTCATAGTTCTCCCGTTCGGAATTATACATATAGTTGGGTGAAACTCCCGTTCTGGCAAAGCTTAATCAGTATCCAGCCTTGCAAACAGGCTTATACCTTATGAATGAGAGTATGGGATTAGGGCCAAACCTGCACAAGCAGATTCGGCCCCCCTTTTCTGTTTTTACCTTTCACAGTAGTATAGGAATTCCATGGATTGCTAGGTGCTAATACTTCCCATACTCAAATGCAGTCTCATACATCGTGATGATATTGTCTATCGGGACATCCTCCTGTAGGACAGGATGGCCTGGGGAACAGATGTACCCACCATCTTTTCCCAGAATATCAAAGACCCTTTTTACCTCTTCCTCAACATCTTTCTTACTACCAAAGGCAAGCGTCTGCTGGGTGCTGATCCCGCCCCTAAAAACCAAGTCTTTTCCAAATTCCCTCTTTATCTCAACCATATCCATGCCCACGGCCTCTGGTTGCATAGGATCCAGCACATCAACTCCCAAGGCTATCAGATTGGGAATGATGGATCTGATGTTGCCATCAGAGTGTAAGATCAGCGAGCAATCGTATGCATGAGCCAAGTCGGCAAATTTCTTCATGTTCGGTGCTACAAACTCATCAAACATAGCAGGACTGATCATAAGGCTGTTTTGCATACCCAAGTCATCTGCAAGGGCGATGCTATCGATCAGATCCCCTGCCTGATCCAAGATCCTGGTGAAGAACTCCAGATAGAATTCTGTAAAAACATCGAAAAGATAGTGGGCCTGGTCGGGTTCGGAAAGCATGTCCATCATCAGGGTATCCAATCCACGAATATAGGAGGGATGTTGCCAGACCGACCCTCCCGTTGCAATGATCGAACGGTCCTTATGCATCAGGAGCCGAGTTCGCATGGTGGAGTAATCGAACCAGTCGGGGTCGGGCCATTGGTATCTCTTCAGATCATCCAACGACTCTGCAGCTTGTAGGGGATACTCTGTCTGGCCAAACATCCTTCCATCGGCGGTTGTCATCACCTGTTCCTCGATTCCCCACAACTCCAATATGTTTCCACCCCAATCCTTGGTGAGCAAAGCGTGTTCTGGACCCGTGAAGCGTGGCATGATGCCATTTCTGAGATCCAAGCCCCGTGTGTCTAAGGTATCAATATGAAGGGCGTCCAACAGTTCATGCTGTTCGTTTACTCCAAAGAACGCCAACATTTTTTCCACAACCCATGTAGTTGCGTTCATATGGCATGGAATCCGATCTGGAATCTTGTGGTCCAGGGTACGTTTTACCCGTTCTCTTGATGTCATCTGAAATAATCCTCCCCTGCTTTGTACATTGCTATAATAGTATCTGTTGGGATATCCTCTTGGAAATTATGGGTAGGCCCTAGGAAAAATCCCCCACCTGGAGCCATAACGTCTAACAGACGAAACACTCCCTCCCTAACTTCTTTTGGTGTTCCGTTTGGTAGCAACTCCTGCTCATCCACACCACCCGAAAAGCACAGGACCTTTCCAAAGTCTTCCTTTAATCCTGTTGGGTCCATACCGGCAGCGAGTACTTGTATGGGGTCAAGGACCTCAACTCCTGATTCAAGCATGTCGGGTATCAGGTTTCGTATCGAACCACAGCTGTGTTGGTAGAAATGAGCTCCATACCCTTTTGCGATCGCACCAAGTTCTGCATTTCTGTGCTTCAGGAATTCCCTATACTGCTCCGGTCCAAACAGGAGCCCTTGCTGGCCCCCATAGTCATCGCCTATGCGATAAAAATCAATCTTTCCCTTTCCTGCGGTAAAATAGGCATGCATAAAAGCCTTGTTGAAGGTCATGATCTTTTCCGCCAATGTGTGCCACAACTCAGCATTGAGATACATATCCATAAAGGTCTTTTCCATTCCAAACAAATCCTGGATCACTGAAAGGATACCAGGACTGCAGTAGACATTCGGGGCAGTCATGATGGCATAGCCAGCATGCCGGTCAAGTTGTTCCTGAATAGGTGAAAAATCAAAAAGGGTGATATCTGGAAACGGATAGTCATCGAGCAGTGCAGGGTCTTCAATCTCCTGCATGGGAAATGTCTCCGGCTCCCAATAGCTCCCTCCTGATCCTCTCCGTAACAGATACTCAACACCAAAGATGTTCTTTTTCCGGTCTGGTGTTCTCGGATCAGAGAGGGCAGGGCCGACATACTTTGGCTCTATCCAGCGAAAATCGATTCCTAGAAGCTTGAACAGTTCTTCATCATTTTCCAGTTTCAAGTCTTTCAGTAACCGTGATCGGACTTGGGGTACATCACGATACATAAAGGGAACCCGATCTGGTTCAGTATCCTTAATTCCCACCTTGTTTATCACGAGGCTTAGTCGGGTAGCGGAATGTCAAGTGTCTTGAGAATATGCTTCTGCTTCTTGGTAGCCTCGGAAACTATGCTCCTGTAGCGACCTGAGTACTTGATCCGTGTCAGCGTTTCCATCTCTCGCAGCAACTCGCGTACCGTATAGTCACGGATTAGTGAAGTCTCCCTCATCTTCTTCCGAATGGCACTTATCAGGATGACTGCAACAAACTGTATGAACAACCTGCCGTCGACTGTGGAGGAAGAGTGCATGCGCAGGCGTTTCATGTCGAGTGTATTCTTCAGGTCATCGAAACATTTCTCCACCACATCCTTGTCCCGATATACCTGCATGGCCTTTACAGGATCCTTGATGCCATGGGAAATAAGTGCCTGGAATCCGGCATAGCGCTTGATGTAGGTCGAGACAGCCTCCGTGTTGAAGGCAACCCTCTGCCCCCTCTTGGGGGTGGTCGTAATGATAAAGTAGGTGTCATACGCCTCTTGGTGGGCTGCAACAGCAGTCCCTGATTCAAGCTCCTCTTTGTAACCCAACAGCTCTTCATTGAACCGGTCGATGGCCACAGCCCTGTTCATGGCATTGAAATAGAGATGAAGATAACAGCGTCTTCTCTCTTCCCCCCATGGATAGAGGGAGGAGTGCACATACAGCACTTCATCATCTACCTTCTGGTATCCTTCAGGACCGTGGATCGTGTCATACACCTTGTCCACCGCCTTCTGTACCCACTTGTTGTTCATCGGCACGGCCAGGGTGAACTTGTCCCTATTCGCAACAAGGGCATCTACGTTCTTCTTGCTGTAGAACCCCTTGTCCATTATGTAGTGCAGGTTCCCTACATCCAGCATCTTGAAGTGCTCGAGCAGGTTTTCCAGCGTACTGACGTCAGTGATGCTTCCGCTCAGGCGATGGTAGTACACAGGAAGCTGTGACTTCTGGCCGTAGAGCATGGCCAGATTGAGCTGGGGCAGCCTTTCCTTGTCCCTGTTGTGCCCATATTTGATATACTCATTCAGTTCCGAATAGCTGCTGACGCTGGTGATGTCGTAACAGAGGTAGTCGTGCTCCACCACCTTGTCCATCCACTTGAGGAAGAAGGATTGTTTCTTGTCTGTACCCAGCTTTCCAAGAAGCTCACTGATACGCTGACTGGACAGAGAAGAGGCAATGGCAGGCTCATGGCTTCTAGCCCAGGCTTCACAGTGGCTCAATGCTCCTCCCATCACACACAGGTAATAGGACATCACCAATATCTGACGATGGGAATCATCAAAGACCGACTTCAATATCCTGGTCAGGCCAATCCTCTTGGCAAAGGCATCCAATACCAACATAGGTCCGATGACTTGGGCGCTGGCGGTAACAGACGGGTCAAGGGCAGCAGCAGTGGGACCTGTCAGCCTCTTGGAGGGGACGAACTCTCCGGTCTTTGGATCAAGCTTACCGACACACACCCGTTTGCTGCGTGCCTGTTTCTTCTCTTTGTCCCAATAGGCCTGGGACTCATAGACATAGGTTATCCCCGTCTTTTTGTTCAGTTGCTCAACGCGATGTGCCATGGCTCATACCTCGTGATAATTATCACGATAAAAGAGCCGGAAGTCAACCATAAAAGAGCTTTAATTTGAATAATTAACAGGAATTATAAGAATCCTAGTGATAATTCAGCCGGGAATTAAGGTCAGTATGGTGTAGGGATGTAAGTACTCGTTCTCTTGCATTCATGGTAGTAATTCCTTGTTTTGAAGCATCTGTTTTCCAGATCCAGTTTGGAATCTGTAGGCTTCATCCCGATTGAAGGCCTTCGTTGTTGTCAAATTCTCAAGTTAATCGTTATCTCCCGTACATGGATGAATGGTGATACTTCTAAAAAATCAAGGCTTGGTTTCTCATGGGATGTCAGTTTCATCTGTACTTTGTAGTACAATCTATAAACTAATTATCAAGTGGTTATTCCCATATGTCAAGGATAATCCACAAGAAAAAACCAATCAGAAGGCATCAGAAAAAGGGCTGCCAACATCAGGTTCTTTTATACATTTTTTCATTATTTTCTTGACAGGAACTCAAATCCGTCTTAGCCTATGGATGTACACAGGAGTGTACATCCTCTTTGATCCTTCCTTATCCTTCTTTGGAGGCCCCATGCCAGATAAGACGCTGAAAACCATAACCAGAGCTGATATAGCAAAAGAGGCACAAGTCAGTGAGACTGTTGTCTCCTATGTCATCAATGGGAACCGGTATGTGAACAGCGAGAAGAAGGAACGGGTCGAAGCCGCCATAGCCAAACTCAAGTACCGTCCCAATGCAATGGCACGGGCTCTGAAAGGAAAGAAGTCCAACCACATCCTTTTTATTGCAGATGACATCCAAGGCGAGTACTTTGGCAAGCTCATTAGCGAGATAGACAGCTTTGCCTATAAGGAAGGGTACTTCATCACCCTTTGTGCCGACCATAAGGATGAGGACTTTGTCGATAGGATCTACTCAAGGCTTTTCGATGGAATTGTCATCGGTTCGGCCAATTTTCCCCTGAAGCAGATACAACGCCTGGTCAACTCCTCCATCCCTGTCGTTCTGTTGGAAATTCGCGACTATTCCTCAATAGCTGGGGTGTATGGGCTTATCAACACAGGGTTGTACAGGGGGGCGAGGAACTGTGTGCGTTGCCTGTATGATCGTGGCAGACGTAATCTATTGTATTTGGATAGGATCAGCAAGGAAGGGCATAGGAGTGATAGGGATGACTGGCGTCTGAAAGGATTCTATGACCAGAGCCAGGAGTATGGCCTTCCTGTTTCAGAGAGGAATATCATCGCAGGGTGTACGAGTGAACAGGCTCTGATGGATGCCATCAGGGTGAAGGTTCAGGAAGAGGGGCTTATCCCCGATGGCATCTTCGGACGTAATGACTACATTGCCCTGTTGGGCATGGAGGCGGTGAAGAATTTGGGGTTTGTGATTCCCTCCGACATCTCTGTCATTGGATTTGACAACTCTCGTATGTGTCGCTTCGCTTCTCCCAAACTCTCTTCCATGGAGATACAACAGAAGGCGATAGGGGAGGCGATCATGAAGATGATCATCTCCCTGATCGACAATCGTTCTTCCTTCTCCTCACGGTTGGAAGAGCATCTGGAAACACAACTTATTATGCGTTCAAGCATTTAGGATAGTAGAAGTAAAGAAACTTGATCACGAAAACGAAAAGGAGAATGATTATGAAGAAAGTACTCGTATTGCTTATGGTCCTGTTGGTCGCAGGAAGCTTCCTGTTTGCAGCAGGTTCCGGCGAAAAAGCCGTTTCTGACAAGGCTGTTACCATCAAGGTAGCAAACTATGCACTCTTGGAAAGTGGGTATGAACCGTTCTGGAAGGGCGTAAAGACGAACTTTGAGGCAAAGTACCCCACCATAAAGATCGAATGGGTGACCGCCCCGTATGGTGAGATCGTGAACCAGGTCGTGAACATGGCCGGTGGTGGGGACATGGTGGATGCCATCTTTGGTGAGATTGGCTGGGTCCCAGGTCTTGTCGATACCGGTCTTGCCGCTCCTGTCAGGGATATTCTTTCTGCTGAGTTCGTCAATGACTTTTTCCCTGATGTGCTCAAGTCCTTTGAGGTTGATGGCAAGGCATATGGTATTCCTCTCTATATTTCACCATATGTACTTTACTACAATCAGGATCTTTTCAAGCAAGCTGGTCTCGATCCCAACAAGCCACCCAAGACATACACAGAGATGCTCAGCTATGCTGAGAAACTCTCCAAGCTGAAGGATTCCAATGGGAACAAGGTCTATGCATTTGGACAGACGACCGCCTCAGTCCCTGTTTCAGGTTCATCTATCAATGCCATGGTCTTTAACTTTGGTGGTCAGGTACTCGATGCACAAGGTAAACTCTCTGTAGACAACCAAGGCTTCAAGGAAACCATCTCCATGTTGCAATTGCTCGACCAGAAGGGATACAACCCACAAAATGCCAAGCTCAAGGACCTGAGGAGTCTTTTCGCCCTTGGTCAGCTGGCTATGTACTATGACCAGTCCTGGGGTTTCAACGGTATTCAGTCGATCAATCCCAAGGCAAAGGACTTTATTGCCAGCGCAGAACCTCTTAAAGGTGGGTCAGGTAGTGGAGAAAGCCTCTTGCAGGCACACTGCTTTATCCTGATGGACAACGGTCCTGATCGTAGCGATGCCCTTGCGAAGTTTGTTGAGTATGTCATCTCAGAAGAGGTTCTCAGTGATTATCTCAGAGATGTCACCCCGGCCTATCCTGCCAAGAATTCCATGGCTGGTATGGAGAGTGTGGCCAACAATGGTGTGCTTAAGGGCGCTTCCCCTGCCGCCGGTAGGGTTCAGGTACAGACCTTCATCCCACAGATCTCAGCATTGAATCTGGAGCTCTGTTCTCTTGCTCAGGCTGTCACAGTCGGCAAACAGGATGTAAGTTCTGCCATCGAGAAGTTCAAGACGTCTGCCGCAGCGAAGATCTCTCAGTAACGAGTGTTGTAGTGTACAAGGGGGCTGGGTCTACCAGCCCCCTTGCCTTAAGACAAGGAGTCCCTGTCATATGAAAACCAAAACACTGTCCAGCAAGAAGAGCGATTCGCTCTTTTCCCTGATCCTGGACTTGCCGGCGTTCTTGCTTCTGGCTGGATTTATCATTGTCCCAATCATTGATTCGGTGATAAAGAGCTTCCAGACCTATGGGGTTAAGAACATCATCACCAAGAAACCTGGGGTGTGGAATGACTTTGCTAACTACCTGTACCTCTTCAAGACAGATGACTTTTTTGGTGCTACCCTGCATACCTTTTCCTTTGTCTTAGGAGTTGTACTCGTCCAGTTTGTCTTGGCTATCCTCCTTGCCCTGATCCTCAACTCCAACATCAAGGGTGCCCGTTTTATGCGCAGTGTCATGATGACGCCGTGGGTGGTGCCCACCGTAATCTCCGCCCTTATCTGGATGTGGCTATTCCAGCCCCAATACGGGCTGCTCAAGTACTTGGTCTCAGTGGTTACCCTTGGCAAGGTCACTGACTTTGCAATTCTGAACAATCCTTCCACCGCCCTTACCGGCGTAGGAATAGCAGCCCTATGGAAACAAATTCCCCTGATGACCTTGCTGTTGCTCGCTGGCCTGCAGAATGTCCCCCAGGATATCTCCGAGGCCGCCATGATCGACGGGGCAGGCAAGGTGCGTCGCTTTTTCTCTATCATCCTGCCGTATCTCAGTCCTGTCATCAAGGTGTCGGTCTCGATGTCCATCATCGAGAACTTCAAGCAGTTTCCCCTTTTCTGGACGATGACCGGAGGAGGGCCGAACAACGCCACCACCACCTTGGCCGTCCTCAGCTACCGTGAAGCGTTTGTCAGCATGAACCTGGGATCTGGTGCTGCAGTAACCACCCTATGGATGCTGATGATGATCGTAGTCATCTTTGGCTACAACAAGCTCTTCAGAGTGCAGGAGTTCTGATGAAAAATACAATGAAATCCGATACCAAGCTATTTTCCATCTTCAAGTATGTCGCCCTAGTGGGAATTTTGCTCTTCTTGCTGTTTCCCCTGTACTGGGTGCTTATCACAGCCTTCAAGACAAATATGGAGGCCTATCGCTATCCTCCGACTTTCTTCCCCCGTATTCCTGTTTTGGACAGCTTTATCAGTCTGTTTAGGGAGAATAACCAGTTTTTTGTCTATTACAAGAACAATATCATAGTCTCCTCTTTTGTGGCCCTTCTGTGCTGTGTCATCGCCATTTTCAGCGGATACTCGCTTGCTCGCTTCAAGAACCAGTGGAACAAGTGGTTTTTTGCCTTGTTGCTTGCCTCGCAGATGTTCCCTGTTATCAGCCGTATGATCTCGCTTTACTCAATCATGGGCAAGCTTGGTATCATCAACACGCTAGGAGGGCTTTCCCTCGCCTTGCTAGCCGCCCAGGCACCATTCTGCATCATCCTCATGTCGAGCTTCTTTGCAGGTATACCGAAGGAAATTGAGGAAGCGGCCTATGTCGATGGCGCAGGACGATGGAGGATACTTTTCTCGATTGTCACACCCCTGGTGAAGTCAGGTCTGGTAGCCGTCGGCATCTATGCCTTCCTCATGACGTGGGATGATTACTTACATGCTGCGACTCTCATTCAGACCGATGGGAGACGGACCCTTTCGGTTGGAATCGCCTTGAGGTATCTGGGTGAGCTTTCGTATGACTGGTCACTGGTCAATACAATCTCTATAGTGGGAACCATCCCCGTAGTGTTGCTGTTTTTCTTTTTCCAGAAATATATGATCAAAGGCCTGGTGGCAGGAGCCGTCAAGGGCTGATGGAGTGAACAATGCCTAGACAAGTTGTGTTTATTATGACTGATACCACCCGTAAGGATATGCTGGGGTGTTATGGTAACGCGAAGATGAGGACCCCTCATTTGGACAGGATGGCAGAAGAGGGTATCCGCTATGAAAATGCCTACACCACACAGCCTGTTTGTGGCCCTGCGCGGTCGGCCATCTTTACCGGTACCTTCCCCCATTCCAATGGGGTGGTCACCAACTGTGTCCCCTTAGGGGAGAATGTGAAGACAATTGGACAGCGGTTGAGTGATAAGGGCATCAAGTGTGCCTATACAGGGAAGTGGCACCTCGATGGAGGGGACTATTTCGGAAATGGCATCTGCCCTGATGGGTGGGACCCTGAGTACTGGTACGACATGCATCGCTACCTTCTGGAACTGAGTGATGAGGATAGGATGCGTTCGCGTCAGGCGGACACGTCCTTTGATGATGACTGGGACGAGAGCATGACCTACGCCCATAGGGTCTCGGACAGGGCACTCTCCTTCTTGGATAACCACGAGAATCAGGACTTTTTCCTTACAGTCTCCTATGATGAACCTCATGGCCCGTGTATCTGTCCCCCGCCGTTCAACACGATGTACAAGGATTTCGCCTTTGAGGACAACGAAACCTTCCATGATACGTTGGAAGACAAGCCCATGCTTCAGAGGCTCTGGGCAGGGGATGATCTTGATAAGAAACCTTCTGAACTGAACAAGAGTTCCAAGATGCTCTCCCTCTTCCTAGGCTGCAATAGTTTTGTTGATCAGGAGATTGGGCGTGTGCTTGACAAGATAGCTTCTGTCGCTCCAGATGCTTTGGTCTTCTTTACTTCCGACCATGGTGACATGCTGGGCTCCCATAGGCTGCAGACCAAGAACGCCTGCTTCTACAAGGAGATCACAAATATCCCATTGCTTATCAAGGCAGGGACGGGAACAGAGAAGAACAGGGGTGTGGTAGTTGACTACCCTGCCTCCCATATAGATGTCTCCCCCACAATTCTCGACTACTTTGGCCTTGAAGTTCCCAAGACAATGGAAGGATCTAGCATGCTCGCCCAGATCGAGGACCCGAGGGTTAGGATCAACGACCTGGTATTCTGTGAGTTTACCCGCTATGAAGTTGACCATGATGGCTTTGGGGGCTTGCAGATGATGCGCAGTGTCACTGACGGCAGATGGAAGCTTTCCATCAACCTGATGGACACAGATGAGCTCTATGACTTGCATAATGATCCTCATGAAGTGAAAAACCTCATCAATTCCCATAAGGCAAGCAAATTCCGTGATGAGCTCCATGATGCTCTTATCAAACACATGGACGATACTCGCGACCTCTACCGCGGTTATCAGTGGGTAGTCAGGCCTTGGAGAGAGGACAAGAGCCCCTCCTGGCAGAACAGCGGCTTTACCAGACAGCGTGAAAATGATGAGTATGAAGAGCGCCAGTGGGACTATGATACCGGTCTTCCCATGAAGGAAGCTGTGCGGGATAAGAAGCTGTATGATATGAAGAAGTAGTATTTCTTCCTGTTCACCTCTGCATGTGAGCTAACTTTTGCTGATAATATTGGATCAAGGTCTCTTTTTGCTTGCAAGTTTCACTCTGCTGCTTGATAACGACCGTAGCATTAGGTTCTAGCCTATTTTTTGAAGCTTTTGTGAAGAGTATTGAGTTGCAAAGGAACCTTTTCATGTCTTCAATCATTGGAGTAAATTGCTGTTCTTGTGATCTGTCCTGTAATTCAAGAGGATCGTCTTTCAAGTCGAACAGGCGGATGCTTTCAAACGAACCTGATACCAACAACTTGAACCGATTCGAACGGACAGCATAACAGGTTTGTTCTTCTCCTTGGGTGAACTGTCGATTCATGGCAAGCACATACTTCTTGGTATCAAATATATTTATTCTATTTTCAATCACCTCAGTTCCAATACCTAATGAATCTAATATTTCAGAAGCAATTTGGGTATTGTCTGATAAGGCCTTGCAGATTCCTGATTTCTCCCCAGGATATTTTATCATCAGAGGGATGGCTAGCAGCGGGTCATACATATGGTTTTGTTTGAGTGCCATATGGTGGAATCCAAGATAGTCTCCGTGATCGGCGCTGAAGATTATTTGGGTTGTCTCATACAGGTTTTTTCTTTTGAGGACTTCGATGAGTTCCCTTATGCCATCATCAATTTGTGTGATGCTGGCATAATAATACTTGGTCATTTCTCTGGCGGTATTTTCATCCAATTTGGTATTGTCAAAATATCCCTGATTATACGACAAGTCCCAGGAAGGTACTTGCTCTGTGTAGCCAGGAAGCAATTCTACCTCTGTATCTTTGTACATATCCAGGTAGTGTTGGGAAGGATCAAACGGATGGTGGGGTTTAATGTAGCTTACCATCAGAGCCTCACCCTCAGGGTTCCACTTTTCCAATACTTCTAATGCCTGGTGGGTGACCCATGTGGTCGAATGGAACTCTTGTGGTAGATCTGACGGTTCAACTCCAAATGAATTGAAGTACGTCTCTTTGGCATTCTTCCTATATTCAGAACGCTGATCAATGACATCAATACCATCTATTTGGTCATTGCCCATTAGGTGGAGATGATAATCATCCTCGAACCGACCATCGCCATCCTGTTCGCTGAGCTTCATTTCGCTGAATCCTACATCAAGGTAGGTTGGGGTGAGGTGCATTTTACCCACTGCAACTGTGTGGTAACCATTGTCGGCCAAAATTCTTGGAAATGTAGGTAACTCTGCCGCTAAAGTGCTTTTATTAGTCCAGCAACAATGTTCGCTTGCATATAATCCACTCAAGAAAGAATATCTAGAAGGCGTACATACGGGGAATGAACAAAAATGATTGGTAAAAACCATGCTGTCTTTGGCCAGCAGGTCCAGTGCTGGTGTCAGTACCTCGTGATTACCGTAAGGGCCGATGGCATCCTTCCGCAATTGGTCGACATAGAGTACCAAAAGATTTGTTTTTTGCATGGAATCTTTCCTTTAATCCTCAAAATCCTCAATCCTTGGATTTTCACAGGATAGTTTGTTCACTTGTGCTTTGGGAGGCTTGGGAATTCTCTCCCCGTATATGAGCAAAGGGTCGTGAGTTCCCTGCATCCAAGTATCCAGTCTTTCCCTAAGGGAGTTTCTTACTTCAACATAGTTCTCATCTGTTACAAGATTTTCTCTTTCCATAGGGTCTAGATATAGGTCAAAGAGGTACTCCTTGCTATGTTTCTTTTCCCTAAGACCATGGGTCATCAGAAAGTCCTTACTAAGGGATTCATCAATATTCGCAGGTACTATCCCTCCATGCGTATCGTAATGGCGGATAAGTTTATAACGCTGTGTCCTGACGCAACGCATAGGCTCATATGCCGCATGATAGTTTATTTCTGCAAACACTTCCTTTCTAACCTCCTCAATTTCTCCTTCGATCAAAGGCTTTAGGGAGAAACCTCTGCCATGAGAGGGCTTTGGAATAGAAAGAAGGTCGCAAAGGGTGGGGATGATATCGATATGTGAGATTAATGCATCAGTCGATGTACCTTTTTTGGGGTTTTTTGGATACTTGAGGAGGCAGGCAACCCCTATTCCTGTATCATACAGATTGCATTTCATTTTGGGGAAAGCTATACCATGATCAGTTGTCATGATAATGATGGAAGAGTCATACAAACCTGTCATATGTAAGGTTTGTATCAATTTACCAAGGCACTCATCAACAATCTGCACGGACTTGTGGTATCCTGCCATGTCTTTCCTATTTTCCTCACAATCATATAAGGGCATCGGTGGTGCCATATAATCCTGTCTATACTCATCTTTACTATCAGGGAATTCTCTGTGGGTATTGAACCACCCCATGGAAACAAAGAGACTTTCTTGTCGCTCATACCTTTGAAGATATGTACACAACTCTTCAGTATTTGCTTTGTCCCAGTCTTCCATACTCTGTTCTGTGCTGCCCATTGACACTTCCTGGCTACCGATCACTTCATCATAACCGATCATCGTGTGGTCCGGTGCAACATGCTGGATCCCACATAAAAGCGTACGGAATCCGTTTTCCTTGAGGTGATGAACAAGATGTTCTTTGTAATTATTGAGCTTGAAGCCCCTGTGGGCAAGTCCCAGCATGCCATTTTCATGGGGGTATAGGCCTGTTAGCAAACCTGACCTGCTTGGAGAGCAGGTAGGAGCTGTACAATAGCAGTGGCGAAACAACATGCTGTCCTTAGCAAGCTTCATGATGTTGGGAGTTGGCAGTGCATACCCATAAGGGCTCCAATATCTTCCGCTATCATGGGTGTGCAGATAAAAGACATGTTGTTTTTTCATGACAATAATTCCTTCAATTCTGGGGTGATTATTTCTGAAAGCAAGACAGTTCGACCTAATTCAACTGAACGTAAGGCTGCAATCGCTACCAAAGAGCTTTTGCATCCGCTTATACCTGTGATGGGAAAATCCTTTCCTTGTTGATAGCAGGAGATCAGGTGATCAATCATCTTCTGGTCCTTATCTTCCCCATAGTAGTGCAAAACAGCCTTGTTTGCATCCTGTGAATACACCTTATAGGATTCTGCAAAGTAATTGATCGTGCAGCTATCTTCAGTTCCCACAACATGGAGGGTAAGGTCCCTGGCATAAGGGAAACTTGGCATTCGTGACCAACTGGAATCCAAGGAGACTGCTACCCCATTCGGATAGGTGAAAGAGACCAGAGCAACATCTTCCACTTCAATGTCAGGGTACAGGCGACGATCAGCAATTGCATGGACTGATATGGGCAGGGAATCAAAGAGGTTGTTGAGCAGGTCTGCAACATGCACCGTATGATCGATAATGCACCCTCCGCCGGATAGCTCCTTATCGATAAACCATGATCCTGGCATCTCGCCCTTATTTGTTGCCTTGATACCTAGTATTTTTCCAAATGAGCCAGTGTTGTACACTTGTAATAATTTGTCATAAGCATGGATGTACCTATTGGGGAAAGCGGTCATCAATCTGATTTTTTGTGTTTTAGCAAGGTGCAACATCTCATGTAAATCATCAACTGAGGTAGCCAAGGGCTTTTCACAAATCACATCTATCCCAGCTTGGGCAGCAAGGCGGACCATTGCCAGGTGATTGGTGTTTTCCGAACAGATCAAGATTATATCTGGCCTCAGGGCAAGAACCTCTTGGGCAGTGTTACTTATAGGGATATCGTATTTGGTATGTATTGCCTCTAATTGAGAAGTATCGGAGTCATAGATGCTGACTATACTTGCATCAGGATTGTGTAAGATACACTGGATGTAGGTTTCTGAATGGACATGGGCGATACCTAAGATGCCTAGTGTTGTGTTACGCATGCATAGCCTCCGAAATCATTTCACAGGTTTCAATCACTCTTTGTAGTTTCAGAAGATTTGCAGGGGTAATGAGATGGGTATTCACTGCAATGTCTTCATAAAAGAGCTTGATGGGATTGTAGGCTGTCGCTTCGTAGGACCCATCCATGTACATGTTTTGTTTTGCATCCGAAGTGAGTATTGCTGGATTTGTTTCACGATTGTCCAAAGAGATATTCCCCTTTTCCCCACTCAATTCAATGGTCTTCCTGCTGGTTTCCGTACTTCCCCAGCTTGTTTCAATGGAGACCAGCATCCCGTTAGTTAGTTTCAATGAGCAATTGGCATAATCTGAGGTTTCAGAACAAGCATAATGGCCGAAGGAGGCTTCATATTCACCAAAGAGATACAAGACCTCACATAGAAGAGGAAGCAACAATTGGTAGCGACATCCTCCAGACATGTCGAGGTCCTGATACCATTGCTGTTGCCGCTTGCTTATCACGTGGGAAAACTCAGCAATCCCCACTGTCCCCAGAATCCTCAGTTCCAGATGGTTCCTCAATGCCCGAATGTTTTTTTGATAGCAGCTGAGAGGGGCTATGACAAGTTGGTCATGTGGAATTGCCCCAACCATAGATTCCAATCCTCCAAAGCTAGTGGCCAGAGGTAAAGGTATGATTATTTTTTTCCCTTTTTTACTGAGTACAAGGGCTATATCTTTCTGCTTGTCCTGGGGGGCAGTCAGAATATATCCATCTACTTCGAGTTTCAATAAAGTTTCAAAACTAGGATAAAAACGTGGAGCTACTTGTTGGTTGCTTTCTATTACGTCATGATATCCCACAATACTTACTGTTTCTGTTTGGTTGCTGGCCCTATAGAATGCCTGGCCGAGTTCCCCAAATCCTATGATAACCAAGTCCATGTCATTCTCCTAAAAAAACGGGTTTGCCACGTTCTGCAGATGTATAGAAAGCATGTATGATTTCCATCACGGTGATCATCTGTGAAGGTTTCACAATAGGATCAGTGTCATTGACAATGGCATCGATCCAAGAGCGAATCTCAAGTTCGGGTCCGTATACATTGGTTGGTCTATAGAAATTGATACCCTGAGGATCAAGCAGAAGCTCCTGATTGCATAATTTTCCATATTGCTCGGTATATACCGAGAGCCCATGCTCCATATCAGCGCCGGCCTTGGTTCCGCAGAGAGTTACCTGGGCATTTTTATCTTCTTTGATATTCAAGAGCCAGCTGGCTTCTAGGAGAATGGTTGCCCCATTTTTCATGGTTATCAAACCAACTCCGAAATCCTCTGTGGTAAAATCATCACTTTTCCAGTTTCCATAGGGATTGGATTCACTGGTAAGTTTACCCAAATAATTATATGTTCTTGCATATACTGATTTTGGTTCATAATTATTCATCATCCAGAGTGCCAAATCCAAAGAGTGGGTTCCAATGTCTATAACAGGTCCTCCTCCTTGGATCTCTTTGTTGAGGAAGGATCCCCATGTTGGAACACCCCGTCGTCTCAGATAGGTTGCTTTTGCATAATAAATTTCTCCCAATCCATTATCAGAGCATAGCTGCTTAAGTACCCAACTATCTTCCCTAAACCGATTGTTTGAACAGATTGTCAGTTTTTTGCCTGTTCTTGTGCATGCTTCATCCATGGCGATCGCATCTGTAACTGAGGTAGCCATGGGTTTTTCACACATCACATGTTTTCCAGCCTCCAATGCCTTGATTGAGATTTCTGCATGAGTTCCATTTGGTGTGCAGACATGGATAATGGAGATGGTCTCATCCTGTAACATTTGCTCAATCTTGGCATACAGTTTGCAAGTATGCAGATCGAACTGCTTGACTGTAGCTTTGGCTCGTTCCATATCATAGCTTTCACATATGCCACGGATCTCAACCCTTGGGTCTTTCAACAGATTGGGAATATGCTTCGCATTTGCAATCCCTCCGCAACCAACAATACCTATTCCAAGTCTCTCCATGTCTTTTCTCCCTCAATCATCCAAAATAAATGGGCGAAACAAATGCGGCATTCCCATTTCGCTCAAGCACTTCCATATGATAGAAGTCCTTGTCAGTTGTAGCCACATCATCAATTTGACCTTCAACAATATATTTCGAACCTGGGACTGCCCCATGAATTCTGTAGGAAGGGGAGGCATAGGAAAGCATCTGTCCTACTCTTGATCCCTTGAGCAGCTCTCCAATTGTGAATAGTTCTCTTTTGTTGTTGATCTTAAAATCCAATAGAGTGTCTACAGAGCCTTGCACCTCCAGGACTATTGAAGAGGTCTGGACCTGGGTAGGTGAGGGGTTCTTGAATGTTTCACATTCGAATATCACTATCTGCTCATCGATTTGCTCGATCAAGAAATGTAAATTGTTGATGTCTTCATCAGGGAGTTTGTCCTTGCTGGGTGCTAGAACGCTTCTTCCTCGAACACAGGACTCCACGCCAAGGATTTCCCCGTGGCTACACTTGACGTTACAATTCCAAGGATAAGCATCTTTTTCATCGCCCCATCCCAATTCCAACCTGATTTTGTAACGATTGTCTTCTCGCTTCTCTGCTAAAAACAACCCGTCCAGAACATACAAGGGTTTCAGGTTTTTGCAGATGAGCACCCGCTCAATGGCATCACTGGCTTCGATACGGTATGCAATAGATCTTTTACTTTGTTCTTGAGGGATTTTCGATCCAAAACCATATCCGTTGACTGAAAAGTCACAGATGATCTTGTCCCCTGTTATGGCGTAGGTCTTGCCTTCCTTTATGGCTTTCCAAATCGATTCACGGGTTTTGTTTGGGGCAATGACAACCAGGCGCCCATCACCATAAGAGCCTGGGAATCCAGCATGATGGTCGGTTGAGGCAACAAAACTGAACTGCTTGCCCAAGCTTAGTCCCGAGTAGGCAGTGTTTCTGTAGTCCTTCGGCCCCATAGTGTGGTAATAGCCTTGGTATCCGGTGTCGTTGAGGGCACAGCCATGCTTAGAAAAGACTTCGACGACAGGACTGATCGTGGCATCAAAGGCATCCCAATTGATGCCACGGTATCCGGGACAATATCCAATGTGATGGGGGATGGCAATGGTGGGGCATGGCTGCTTGGATACAATTTCCTGAGGGGTTTTGCCATATATCAACTCAAGCCTGTCGCTTGGTGATACGAAATGGTGGTCTCCATAGTGGCTAGAGTGCATCTCAAAGCTATGGAAAGTGATAAAGCTCTCATCTTTGTTATAGCTTTCCACAACATCTTTCACTTCATCCCAGGTTTTTTGGATCCTGTCAAAAGCATTGGTATGATAGGAGACAAGATATTCATTCTCTTTGGTTTTCTCAGGAATATCCGGCCACATCGCATGGGGGGTGACTGTACAAAAATCCAGTTGCCTTCTTGCTGCTTCCAATGCGTTCTTTAGTCCTCCATATCCGTATGTTATCCCACAGTGGTTATGAAGATCGCCAAAATACATGCCCATATATAACTCCTACTTGTTGATTATTTCTCAATGAATCTAAAGGTCAAGGAATAAGATTTCTCTTCATCTGGTTCCAAAAAAGGAAGAGATCCCACTTTCTCATGATACTGATATCCTCTTGTTGATACATTTCCAGGTTCCCAAGAGATGACATTACCACCGTTTCCTTTGAGCCTCCACTGTGTCAGAACAGGCAATTGCCTGGAATCATAACTCACCTCTATCTGCATTTCTTGAGTCTTCAGTTGCATCTTCACCTGATAGTCCTTGTGTTCAACATCAGTGCATGATATTACATCAAATTCGCCATCTTTCATTTCAGAATATTTTGTAGCCATCATTGATGGCTTGCTTGCTCGAACCAATTCCCAAGATCCTTGCATTGTTATAAGTGAGGGCTCGTCCAGAAAAAGTAAGGGATTCCAGTTGATATGGTACAGGAGCATAAAGGGTGTGCGTATGGAGCTCCTATTTGTAATGGTGTCCGTGACTTGGATTCGATTCTGGAGCAAGTCAGAGGTTATGGTCCTTCTCAACTGATAATAATATCCGCCAACCTTAACCTCTCGTATGGTGGCTGAAAGGATTATTTCATTTTTTGTAATACGTTTCTCATCAATTTCGGCTTCTTGGTAGGAAAACCTTCCATGGAGACCGTAGTTTTCTTCCACCTTCCCTGCATGTTCAAGGCCACAGGTGGTTAGAAGTCCACCTTCAAAGCCTTTATTCCATCCATCACCTGTCGGGTCATAGGAGGATGGAGATGCATGAGCACAAGGGGAGAACCAACTTACAGGAAGCCCTTTGAAATAGCAGGCCCTGATATCAAAGCCTCTGCTTACATTCACTTCAAAGTACAACATACCATTCCAGACTTGCAGAATCTCATTGCCTTTGCCTCTGCCGGAGGAAATTTCGATATGCTCTATTCTTATGAGTTGTTCTGGTGAAGCATAGGCATTCGTTAGGTCTTTCATACAGCTTCCTTTGTATATAAGGGCCCTATGTGTCATAGGGCCCTTATATTTCGATCAATACTCTGAATACAGCTGGTTCAACTCTTCCTGTGCAAGTTTCATTGCCTTGTCACTGGACATGACACCGGTCATGATTGCAGAGAGATAGTTATTCATGATGTCATGCTGTTCCAGGTAGTAAGGGACAAGGGGCTCAAAACGAGTCTTTTCCAAGGATTCCAGGATAACATCAAAATATGCACGGTTCAGATTAGAATCCTTCAGAGCTGAGTACCTTGCAGGAACACCATTGGCTTTTGCATAGTTCAATTGCATCTCTTTATTACAAAGATACTCATAGTACTTCATTGCTGCTTCAGCATTAGGTGCCTTGGCATTCAGAACCAGAGTGTAGGCATGATTGAAGGAAACCTTCTTGATAGTACCATCTTTGGCCTTTGCTCCTGGCAACATTGCTACTTTGATAACATCCTTATAAGGGCTATTGCTCTTCTGGATATCGCTATAGCCGGCACTCCAATAAGGGGCAGCCATCGCACAGGTTCCTACCAACAGGGCGTCAAGACACTCCGGATAGCTGTAGTTGGCAATCTCTGGAGGGGTAATTCCAAGTTTGACAATCTCCTCGATGTATTTTGCAGCTTGCAGACCTGCCTCAGAAGCTACTGTTGATTTCCCGTCTGTGACAATTTCGCCTCCGAGAGACCAGAGCAGGTTGTAGAAACATTTTGGCTGTTGTGGCCCTGCCTGGGCTGTCCAGCAAGTACCATACTTAGTTTTCGCGCTGGGATTGATGGATTGAGTGTGCTTCTTTGCCAACTCGATATACTCTTCCCATGTCTCTGGCAACTCTTTTTCACTGATCAGGTCAGAGCGATAATAGAGGATATGGGAACTGATGCTGTAAGGAATGGCGTAGGTGCTTCCTTCAATCTTGTAGGAGAATGCCATGTCTTTCCAATCGAAGTTGGAATTGAAATTCTTCATATGGGGTTCGAGGGGTGCAAGATATCCTGCATATGCCCAAGGCCCGATATAGGTGCTGTTTGTAACTGCAAGGTCAAAGGTATCGGTCCCTGCAACCAACTGATTTGTCAGGTTGGTAAAATATCCGCTCTGCCCCTGTTCGATGAAATTTACCGTGATACCCGTCTCAGCAGTAAAGCTTGTTGCAACGGTTCTCAACCAGTCACTGGAATCTGGTCCGGTTCTTGCAAAAATTGTCAGTTCGTTCTGGGCTGAGGTCGCTTTGGGCTTCTCAGTCCCACCTGCTGCGAAAAGGGTTCCGGTTATTACTAATGATAGAACCAATAGTAATGCCACGTTCTTTACGAGACTTCTCTTTTTCATAGTGATCTCCTTTATTTTCATTAAGGACGTTTCAGAGCCATTGATTCTGTGAATAACGCCCTCAATAGAATCTACTTAATTGAACCAACCATAAGGCCATCGACAATGTAATTCTGCAGGAAAATGACAACCAGCAATGCTGGGAACATGATCAAAGTCCCTGCGGCAAACAGAGGCCCCCAGTTGATCGCATATCCAGTGATGAAGTTTCCAATTGCTACAGGGAGCGTCTTACTCTGTTCAGACAGGCCTAGGGTCAGGCCAAAGAGGTATTCATTCCAGATAAACAGGTAACAGAATATCCCTGTCGTCAATATTCCAGAGCGGACAACAGGTATTGATATGAGAAATATGCTTTGTATTCTTGAACAACCATCAATGATGGACGCCTCTTCCATTTCAGTGGGTAGGGACTCAAAGAAGCCTCTCATCGTCCATATGACAAAGGGAATGTTGAAAGTCACATTGGCAAGTATCAGAGCCCAAACAGTATTTATCAGGCCCATACTTTTGAACATCAGATAGAAGGGGATAATCAGAATGGCGGGAGGAGTCATCCTCATGAATATGACCCAAGATGAGTACACTTTCCCGCCTGTCTTAAACCTTGATACACTGTAGGCTGCTAAAATGCCCACTATTAGGGAGATGGCAGTTGTTATGATAGAGACGATAAGGCTGTTAGCTAAGTAATGGGCATAGTTTTGGGTGCTGAACACAGAAATATAATTTTCCAAAGTTGGTATGAAAGGCCCAAAAAGATCTCCCTCGATTATGCTTTGTTGGGGTTTGAAGCTTCCTAAGACAAGCCATATCACTGGAAATGCCCAAACAAGGAGTACTATTGCAATAAAAAGGTATCGTATTGCTTCATTAACTTTTCTTCTGGTAATCATGTCACACCTTCTTTATGTCAATTTTCTCATTGAATGAGGTAAGCACCTTTGTGATGATTATGATAAAAACCAGCACGATGACGGACAATGCACTGCCTTTGCCATAGTTCTGATTTGTCAGGCCGATCGCAAAGATATGGATATTAAGTGTCCTTGCTGTAATATTGTCACCGAACAATGCGTAGATCTGGTCGTACACTTTCATCAGATCGATGAGACGCATGAGAATGATTACGTTCATTACAGGTTTCAGCAGAGGGAGGGTGATGTTTCTGAACTGCTGCCATGTGTTTGCACCATCTACATAAGCCGCCTCAAAAGGTTCTTTGGGAAGGGAGTTGATCCCTGCGAGGACCATCAGGAATACAAAGGGAGTCCATTGCCAAGTATTTACCAATAGCATCGAGACAAAGCCAACATTTGCATTGAGATGATCGACAAAGAACTGTCCGACGAATGGAATCTTCTGGATAAAGGTCAGCGGTTCATTTGTAAGCCAGTTCACTCCTTTGCCCCCTAATTGGCGAAGGATGACATTCAGGACTCCCGTTTCACTATTCATCATGGATTTCCAAAGCATTGCGATGACTATCGGGCAGGTCATTACTGGGATAACAAGGAAGCTAGAAACAAGATTCCTGCCGAAAAATCGCTTTTGGAACAATACCGCCAGCCCCATCCCTATGATAATCTGGGAGATAAGGGCAAAGAGTGTGTATTCTAGTGTCCTCAGCATTGTAGGCCAAAACAACCTGTCCTTAGTAAAGAAATATAGGTAGTTGCTCAGTCCGACAAAGTTCCATTTTTTATTAAAGTTGAACAGTTTTACATCGGTCACACTCATTACTATCAGGAAGACCATGGGGATTAACGTTACTACGAGCATGATGAATATACTTGGGGCTATCAGGGTGTATTTAATGTAGCGGTCACCAAACAACATGATAAACCCAACAAAAACAGCGGTCGTAAAGCTCATGGTGATAAGGACTTTACCTGTGATGTTAGAGGAGAATAGCAAGGTACTGGTTGTTATCAGTAAAAAAACCGCCAGAAAAATTGCAATGAAGATTTTAGTGGTGCGGGCATGCCTTGTAGCATCAAACTCCAGTTGTTCCATTATTGTACCCTCTTATTCAGAATTTCATGATAGGAAGATGAAAAGTAATTGTTCAGTACAAGTGCTGCTGCAGCAGAGAGGTGCAACTGTGTCCCGTTTTGCTTGAATTGGACTTCGCACTTTGCAGCTATCTTATTCAGGTTGCTCTGGAAGTGTTGCATGATGATTTTTTTTAGTGAGTCATCAAACAACTTTTCATCAAGATAGACAGTCAACGTGCTTGGGTTAAAGATTTGTGTAAAGTTACCCATGGTAACTCCAATCCAATAGCAGAAATCCTTTTCAATAAGTAAGGTTACCTCAGTATCCTTTTCTTGGTAGAGTTGAAGGATATCCTCATAGGTCAGATTTGGGTTGTTTTTCAGTTCCTGACTTTTCTTGACTAGGGCGTCTATGGAGCAGTGGGTTTCAACACAGCCTCGTTTCCCACACACACATTGTGGTCCTAGAGGGTCTATGAGAGAGTGCGCATAATTGACCGCACAGGAGTAAGCTCCACGAATTACTCTATTGCCAATGGTTACACTGGTTCCCAACCCTTCCTCAATGCACATGCAGGCATTCACATCATCGGGCATGTTCTGCTGTAAGGAGAATATGTCCAGGCACATTATTGCTCTGGCGTCGTTGTCCACAAAGGTAAAAAGATCCAAAGCCTTGGAAAAATACTCTTGTATAGGGATATCGGTCCAGTTTCTGTTCGCGGATGTAAAGCGTAAGATACCCCCATCTGAATCAATGAGTCCTTTCAAGGAAATCCCGCAGGCAAGTATTGTCTTGGCTTTCAGAAGCTGTTCGTGGTCTTTGAGAAAGTCCTTTGTTTTTTCAAGGATGGGTTCAAACGTTTTATTGTAGTCATCATCGATGGTTATTGGAAAACGTAAAACATGGATGGGGTTTCCCAAGAAATCTGTCAAGGCTACTACGCATTTTTTGTGATCGATATGGAGCGCAAGGATAGTGTAGGCATCTTTGTTGATTCCCAAGAATATGGGCCTTTTCCCTCCTAGCTCACCAGATGTCCCTCTTCCAGTTTCAACTATCAGATTCTGTTGAGATGCATCTGATATTATTCCTGTAATTCCAGGTTTGCTCAAACCAAGTGTTGAGGCCAGCTCTACGCGAGAGTAGTCTTTCTTCAATAACAGGCGAAGGACGTTCAGCCTGTTTTTTATTTTGACATTACTGCTTGTCACCAGGGGGCTCCTGTAGATTATCTAGTTAGTTTGTTAAATACACTAACTAACCAATTATTTAGTCGCTTTGTTCTTTTTGTCAAGATATATTTTTTTTGTCCATATCCATGGTAGGACATACGTACCAAATCCATCCAAACCATTCTCAACATACCCTTTTGAGTTTTTTAAGGCCTTTGCTGGCTTGTTTCTAACTGTATTTTGAGGTTTTTGGAGATTTGCTGTGAATAAGCGATAATCCATGACATGCCAAGGGATCCACTCTCTTGGTGGATCCCAATCTGCCTATGGCCTTTGTCTGCTTTACGGCTACTTGGTTTTTCTCGGTATGATCTCCACAGATTTGGCGAATGTGGTGGGGTCCATCAGTGTCAGGGCCTGGGACATGGCATCGTTGAAATTCCAGCCGAATATTTTCCTCAGCCTTTTCTTGCTGATCTTTTGCGTCCCCCCCATGAGGTCGCTCATCCTCTTGTACAGAGAAAGGCATGCCTTGTTCAATATGCTCTGGTTGAGGGCTGCATTCCTGTCACTCAGAGTCATATTGTCTTCACGAAAGGTCGTATCAAGGTTCCAGTGCAGGCTGTTTTCAATATTCCAGTGGGAACGTATGCAATGGGCGGCATCAGTAAGGTCTTTCAAGCTGGTAAGATAGTAGCGGATTTCATTCGTCTCTTTGCCGGTGATGTTGTGGATCATCGACTTGATCATGCATACCACAGCAAAAACCTTCTTCCAATCAGAAAACAGGCCTCTCTTCTCACTTGAGGTCAGGGGATAGAGATAAAAGGACCTCTGCTCGAGCTGGTTGTGGCTGATTTCGCTCGTCATATGGTAGCAACCGTCAATGACCTTGAGCTTCTCCAGGTTCTCCTCAGTAAATAGTGCCTTGGAAAATTCAGTGGCCTTCCCCTGGTTACCCTTCAGTCCCCCTATATAGTCACCCTTTGACTCGGCAATGATACCAATAGTCTTGGTCTGCATATGCATGGCATCGAAGGTGACCACCGTATCCTTGAGGTTCATCCTCGAGAGAATCTTCTGGGCATGAGGAATTTCGTTCGTCTTGGATTCTATCGCCTCCGAGAATAGGCATGTCTCCGAATCCTGCTCATATATATTGAGGATCTGCAGGTCTTTGATCTCTTCTGAAGTGTCGGCCTTACGCCCGGTGCCCCTAAGTTGCTTGCCATCCACCGACACTATCTTTTTCTGGGGGATTGGAAGGTTCAAGGCCTTTCTGATTGCCGTATCCGAATTGCGCAATACGCTTACCAGCAATGCATTGAATTCATCTGCCCTGATAATGGCGAGGACTCTCCTGAATGTATCATGGCTTGGGATTGTCTCCTTGCTGAACAGGCGCCTGTAGAGCCTGGCGTTGCTCATCCAGAAATCCTGTGTGGACAGGCAGCTCTCAGATCCGGCCAGTGTGGCGAGGAACAGCATGAGAATGACCTCATTGAGCGGGTATATGGTACGTCCTTGGACCCTGCAATCGGGTACATCCCCAAACAGTTTCAGTATCTTCCTTAGTATACGGATCCTTGTCTCATTGCCCGCATCCTTTACCTTGATGGTGCTGAAAGACTGGAAATCCTCTATCTGCATCCTCAGTGTCTCAAACTTCATGATGGGTGCCTCCAAGTTCAAACGATATTGCATACTTCATAGCAAGTTCTTTAAGCCGGTCGGGCATATCTGAAATATGCCACCCTCCATTGACATGCACTGCATACAGGTTTGAGCAAAGGGCGAGCATCTCATCAAAATCAAGGCCGAGGCGGTCCCTCAGCTTCGACTCGACTTGTCGCCTCATGGTCGGGAGATATTGTTCCTCCCCCTTCGTCAGGTCCCTGACTAAGTCCATTTCAGGAAACAGCAGGGAAAACCAGCTGCCTTCATACCCATGCTGGCTCTCCCTGCCCTCAAGACCAAGGGTCGTCCTCACAAAAAGGGTCTCTGCATCGAGACCGAGCCTCTTAGGATGCGTTCGTACTACTTTGCACGAAGCTTCGGCAACCTGACAGAACCCATAGCGCAGGACCTTGATCCCCGCCTTAACAGGCGGTTTGGAAGGAGTGAGGCCTTCCTTTTCAGTTACGATACCCAGGTATTCATCGCAACGGAATACCGGGTAGCTTTTCCCAGGCACCCTCTCTGAATGGCCCCGATACAGGGCGTACCCTGTCTTGGTCTTCCTTGCATAGATGCCCTTTGTCTTGTACTTGAGGACCCAATCCGGTAATGCTGGCATGTTGTCTCCTGTATTAAGTTAAGTTTAATACACAACAAAAAGGAAAGCAAGAGAAAAAGGGTTTCCATCCTCAAAATGAGACAGGAACAAACTTTTTCAACTTGCTTGAATGCTTGTTGTAGAACTATTTATTATTTGTTTTCAGGCGTTTGGTGCGTAACTCCTATTTTGTGACCCGGTTGTAATCTGAACTGAGAGTGACTTAGAAGATTTAGGCGAAGGGCCTCAACCTTGGGAAATACCCAGCTTTAGAGCTTGGGAGGAGCTAAAAAGGGCATACCTAAGGCGAAATCAGCTCAGATCATGAATCATTTGTTCCCAATTTATCTTCGAGCATAGACTCATGCATAATCAATGTATGCAATATTCGTGCTTAATGTTTAATAAACTAGACATATTCAATTATCAGTCTTATACTATGAACATTATGGCACAAAAGAAACTAACCTTACTCCCATCAGTCGAACGAAGGCTTGAACAGATGGGAGAGCAAATCAAATTAGCAAGGCTCAGAAGACGCATATCAGTGCAGCTGGTAGCAGAAAGAGCCAATATCAGCCGCTCTACCCTCTGGGCAATAGAGAAGGGTTCCCCTTCTGTATCCATCGGTGCATATGCTCAGGTATTGCTTGCCATTGGCTTGGTTGATGATCTTCTCCTAGTTGCCAAGGATGATGTATTGGGAAGAAAGCTTCAGGACCTGGCCCTTCCTGTAGGCAAAAGAGCACCTAAGGGGGACTCATGAAAGAAAAGACCATCTTTGTGTATGCACATTGGGAAGGAATGCATGGCCCCCAACTGGTAGGGTCCCTGTTTGCTCAGAGAGGAAGGACAGACGAGGTATTTTCTTTCACCTATGATGCAACCTGGCTAGAAACCAATGGAAATCTCAATGCACTTGATCCTGACCTGCAACTGTTTGCAGGCAGACAATACCCAACTTCCTCAAAGAGGAACTTTGGCCTTTTCCTTGACTCGTCGCCCGACCGATGGGGAAGAACCCTGATGCAAAGACGAGAAGCAATCTTGGCCAGATCAGAGACCAGGACACAGCGTACCCTAGCTGAAAGTGACTACCTTCTTGGTGTCCATGATATTGCCAGAATGGGTGCACTCCGTTTCAAACTTGAAAAAGAAGGATCCTTTTTAGCAGAGGACTCCCCTTTCTCAACACCGCCTTGGGCACGATTGCGGGAGTTGGAATATGGGGTTTCCCAACTTGAACACAATCTAGACCCTGCTGATGAAGCTCGCTGGATAGCACAACTTGTCCAACCTGGCTCTTCCTTGGGAGGAGCCAGACCAAAGGCTACCGTAGCCGATGAACAGGGCAACCTCTGGATAGCTAAGTTTCCGTCGAAGAGGGATGCCAATGACAGTGGTACCTGGGAGATGGTAGTCCATGAGCTTGCCTCGAATGCCGGCATTGAAGTTCCCTCTGCCTTGCTGGAGACCTTATCATCTCATGGCAGCACCTTCATCGTACAGCGCTTTGACCGAACAAAGGCAAACGAACGGGTTCACTTTGCATCGGCAATGGCTCTGCTGGGCAAAAAGGATGGGGACCATGATACAAGCTATCTGGAATTGGCAGAGTTCATCACCACTGCAAGTGCACAACCAGAGAAAGACCTTCACCAACTATGGAGAAGAATTGCATTCAACATCGCTGTTTCCAATACTGACGACCACCTGAGGAATCATGGGTTCTTGCTCACAAGATCAGGATGGAAGCTCTCACCAGCCTATGACCTGAATCCATCACCAAACAGCTATGGACTGAGCCTTGCCATTGATGAAGTGGACCATTCACTGGACTTCTCCCTTGCCCTCAAGCAAGCCTCCCTGTTCCATCTCAGCAACAAGGAAGCTACATCCATATTGGAAGAAGTATCGGAGAGCGTTTGCCAGTGGAAGCAGACGGCACAGAAGTATGGACTTTCACAATCAGCGTGCATACAGATGGAATCAGCATTCAGGCTATATGCCCACTAGCATTTTCATAGATATCCAGAGGGAGAAAAAGCGGTAGCTATACGATACCAAGGGAGGACCATCAACGAAGAGCTAGAAAATGCGTCGTCCGACATCCTTCTGACAGGGGAAAAGGAGTTCAGGAACAGAGGACATGATGCTCCTTGGAGGTTCTGATGAGGAGGAGATTTTCATTTTCGTCTCACAGGAATATTACCAAAAAGTCCTTTGTGATTCTGCTCCATAAGAAGGAATGGGAATTATTGGTATTTTTGGTGAAACCTTTCTGGAGAAGAAACTACCTACAGAATCAAGGGCAGTGTCGTTTGTGACTGGTCAGGTAGAGCAGTTTCAGCTTGGCATGAATACCATGTATTTTGCACATGATTATTCTTGTGGTTAGGCAACCAGTATGGTCTGAGGGTCTATTTTCCCTCACCATGGATGCTTGACATATATTTCATGGAGAAAATACTCCTTTGGAAGAGCTATCTCCAAAAGTCCCTGTTTTGAGCTCGGTTGGGCTATAACACCAATCACACCATGGTTTGGTGTGAAAAAACTTTGATGCTAATTGCGTACCGAAGCATCCTCTTTACTCTAGATTCTCTCCACCCGGTATCGGAGCACTGTCTTGAGGTGCTCCGGATCTGTCTTCCTTGGATTTGACAAATAGATCTCGCGGTGTGTTGCATCGAGTCTTTGCAACTGGTTCTCACGGCAAAACGTATCCATCCTATCGAAGGAACGATCTTCCAAGGCGTAGGGACCTATATGCATCATCGTGACACACAAGCCATCCTCGACATATGCAAAATGCACATCCTTGACCGAGAGGCCTTTGGCGAAGCTGCACCGTTCGGCTACCTTCCTGAATATCTCATCTGTGATGAAGGGAGGCTGTGCTATCATGCTCGACCAGCGCCAGGTATCACGATTCTCCACCTCTATGGCACTCCACACCCCTTCCAGGGGGGATACCACAAAGCCACGGTACCAGCTTTCACCTTTGAATCCCATCTTTAGCGTATAGCTCATCTGATACAGAAGCTCAACTGCCTCATCATAGCTCTCATCCAAAGGAGAGCCCTCCCCATCCACCACAAAATAGGGGCACAGGGGTACGGTTATCAATGTGGGTTCTGTCTTGGGGGAATAGAGGGCCTTGTTCAGTTTCTTGCGATCATACGTTTCCATAGACACCTCCTACACACATGATAGTACAGCCTCGGCTATTGCGTTGGCAACCATCTGTCTCCAGGCTGGCGAGAGGATATTTCGAGCCTCATCCTCATTGGAGAGGAAGCCCAACTCAAGCAGGACCGAAGGGACCCTGCTTGCATTGAGCACATACAGGTCCCTCTCCTTGATCCCCCTGTTTCGGCTAGAAGGCATCTGCTGTGTGAGGACCTCCTCAAAGGTCCTGGCAACAAACAGATTCCGCTGGTTGAGCAACCTGTTTAGCTCCAATGCGGTGAACGGGGCGTACAGGGGAATATTATTGACTGGGGTATGTTCGTCAAGGAAGCCGACACGCTTTTCCTGACGCTTGGTCAGCACCTCAAACCCGGTCGCCTCACGAGCCTGGGCGCTGTTGATGTGGATGGAGACAAACAGGATACTGCTCTGAGGCGCAAGTTCTGTTGTGTATGCGACCATAGATCTCTCTGCAAGGGAGATATAGGAATCGTCAAGGCGAGTCATGAGTAGCTTCAGGGCCGGCTTTTCCATGGAGAGCAGGGCGAATACCCTCTTGGTGATATCAAGGACAAGGTCACTCTCATTGACAGTCCCCCCCGTAAAGCTGTAGGAGGCGCTTGCCCCTGGATCCCGCCCCCCATGGCCGGCATCAAGGATCACCGTAGATACTGGGTAGGAGAAGGGATCATTGGCTGCGCTCATAGGGAACAGGGTGAATATGAGAAATACAGCCATAAGGGCAAGGGAGCCTCTGTTCATGGCAACACCTCAGGGGGAAATTTCCAATGTTCGAGCAGTTGGGAGAAATCACTCTTCTGCAACCAGAGCAGCCGTTTCTTCACCTCATCAGAGAGCGCTTCCTTGTCAACGAATCCCTTATACTTGCGGATGATGTTTTTGCCTTTTACCTGTTCGATGGAGAGGGCCTTGGTATAGCAGCGCTTATAGCCTTCACTTTCACTGCGGTCTTCGATGATGGATTGGCGGTCGGTGAACTGCATCAGCAGATGGCCGGTGGCTTTGACGGTGTGTCCCAACAGGTAACAGCGGATCCCCCAGTCAAGCACTTGGAAGTACTCGCTGTGGATTTTCTCATCAAATCCCCGCAACCGTTGAAAAAGGGCGCGGTCATACATACCCAGCGCCATCACAGGATAGAGGGTGTTCTCTCCCCCTGGTGCATCAATGGTGGGAAAGTGGGAACGGGGATCGAGCTTTCGAGCCTGTAGGTATGGCGAACGAAGGGTAGGAACAATCTCCTTGTCCATATTCGCTATCAGGGAGGCAAGGGCAGCGGGCGCCTCTTTCTCCCTCATGAAAGAAAACAGGGCACCTCCATCAAAGCGGACAAGCACGAGGTCACTTCGTACGATAAGGAAGTAGCTGGTCCGGCACTCGTTGGCCACAGCGTTTATCTTCTCACCTGTAAGGGCTGAAGAGGGAAATACCAAAAAGGTAACGTCCTTGTATGATTCCTGCATTGCCTGAAGGTCGAGCCGGCCTTCTTGGGTGACCACATGCAAGGCATAGTTCATATTCGCCACATACCAGCTCAGGTTCTCGGAAAGCTGTTCGGGTGTGCCGGTATCGAGGATGCCGATAGCCAGCTGCTCAGTACTGTGCAGCTGGTTGATCCGCGAGCCAAGGTCGAGCCTTCTTCTGTAGATCCTATAGTTACTGGTCATCGTCAAGCAACACCAAATCCTCCGGACGGAACAGGACGTCCTTATGTCCGTCACCCAGCAAAGCTGCTATATCACGGCTTTCATGACCGGCAACCTTTGCAATGTCCGTACTGTTGAGGTAAGGGGCCGCCTTGGCAAAGGCCTTTCCGTCCGTAGTGCGAACTTCAACAACATCCCCGGCTTCAAAGCCCCCTTCAACACGGATCACCCCCTTTGGCAGAAGGCTCTTATGGGAGAGCAGGGCTCTCTTTGCCCCTTCATCCACCACGATGGTCCCCAGATGGGAGTTGTTCAAAAGCCAACGCTCGCGCTGGCTCATCCTCTTACTGGGATGGATATAGGTGCCAAGCTCCTCTCCTTCCATCAGGCGCACCAGGACATTCCGCTCGTACCCACTGGCGATGATGGAACCACACCCACCGACAGCGGCTATCTTCGCTGCAAGCAGCTTGGTCTTCATCCCCCCGGTGGAGAAAAGGCTGCCTGCCCCGCCTGCACAGGCGATGATCTCATTATCCAGGATCTCTATATCGTTTATGAGAGTAGCCTGGGGATCCTTTTTAGGGTCAGCGGTATACAACCCTGCAATATCAGTGAGGATTATCAAAAGATCTGCATCGATCTTGCTGGCAACCATCGCACTCATGCGGTCATTGTCCCCAAAGGCCGAGCCGATCTCGGCTGTGCTTACGGTATCATTCTCATTGAAAATTGGGATGACACCCAGATCCAGAAGCGTAAAGATGCTGTTGCGGAGGTTCACATACGTGTGACGGTTGTTCATCTCCTTGCGTGTCAGCAATATCTGGGAACAGACCACACCATGCTTTTTGAAGGCCCTTCGGTAACTGCTCATGAGAAGAGGCTGCCCTATCGAGGCACAGGCCTGACGCATTGCGACCTGCTTGATCGCAGTCTTGATCTTCAGCTCCTTAGCTCCCATCCCGATAGCCCCTGATGTTACCAGCAAGACTTGCAGACCCTGTCTCTGCATCTTTACAAGCTGTTCGACAATACCGTCGATACAACTTTCGTCAATGCCATCTTTGGTGGAAAGCAGGTTCGTTCCCACCTTGACCACCACCCTTTGTATCGCAGAGAAGTCCCGTTTCATACCAGAGGCTCCTCTGCAACCAGGCTTGGCCCATCACAATCCAGTTCAGTATGCAGAAACCCCTTGGCCTCAGGCCCACTGTACGAGGATACGGTATGTCCGTTTCCCTTGAGCAGCCATTTGCTGCTCATAAGACCGGACAGCCCCACAGGACCACGGGCATGGATCTTAGCTGTGCTGATACCCACCTCAGCTCCAAGGCCGAAGCGGAACCCGTCTGCAAACCGTGTCGAACAGTTTGCAAAGACATCAGCAGAATCGACCTCACGCAAAAAACGCCTGATGGCCCGTTTGTCCTCGCTGATGATGGCATCGGTATGCCTTGAACCATAGAGGGAAATATGCTCCAAGGCTTGCCCAAGAGTTTCCACTACCCTGATATTGAGTTCTAAGGACAGGTACTCCATCTCATAGTCACCCTCCTTGCAGGGGAGACAGGAAACGACAGAAGCCGTCCCTTCATCCCCATGGATGATGACACCTCTCTCTTCCAAGGCTTTTGCAACAAGCGGGAGGAACTCCTTGGAGACACTCTTGTGGACCAACAGCGTCTCAATCGCATTGCAGGCTGCAGGATACTGCGTCTTGGAGTCAACGGTGCAGGCAACAGCCTTGTGCAGGTCAGCATCCTTGTCCACATACATGTGGCAAATCCCATCGGCATGGCCGAGCACCGCTATGTGGGTGTTGTCCATGACGTAGCGGACAAAGGCGTTGGATCCTCTAGGAATCAGAAGATCGATGGCATCATCCATCTTCAGCATAAGGCTCACGTCACTATGGCTTTCCAGAAGGAGGAGCCAATCCTCACCTAGCGGAGAAGACTGTGCGCTCCTCTTGATGGAGGCCACTAAGGCTGAATTGGTCCTGAAGGCTTCCTTGCCCCCCTTGAGGATGATGCCGTTGCCGCTTTTCAGGCAGAGGGAGACTATCTGCACCAAGGCATCTGGCCTGGCCTCGAAGATCATGCCGATGACCCCGATGGGGAAGCTGACCCGCTCAAGCAACAGGCCCTCATCGAGAAGCCTGCGTTCCAGGACCTCTCCAATGGGGTCACTGAGCTTTGCAACCTGCTCAAGGCCCAGTTGCACAGAAGAGAGCTTTTCCTCGTCAAGGACAAGTCTTTTTATTAGGGCCTGGTGTAGGTCTTGGGCCTTGGCATGAGCCAAATCTTCCAGGTTTGCTTCCCTGATACGGGCCCAGTCCCGGCTAAGCCCTTCTGAAATTGCGTGCAACAGGGCGTTTCGCTCATCTGAGCTGCTTCCTGCCAGTCTGGTAGCGCTTGTTTTCAGCCTCTGTATATCTTCTTGAATGCGTTTGCCATCCATGTGGTAACCTCTTTGTTGTGGTAGGTATACAATAGACTGAATACCAGAAGGTATCAAGAAGAAAACAGCAGTGGCAATTGTCAAATTACGATTGCATTTTGATAAATACAATGGTAGACTGCAACCGTTCGCAACAGTTTAAGGAGTTTTTACCTATGAAAAAAACAATTCTCGTCCTATTGGTATTCCTTCTCTCCCTATCTCTGTTCGCCCATGGGGCAGCGGAGCAGCAGATGCAGGACAGTGACTACTACCGAGCAACCGATGCAAATGGCAGGACTCTCCTGCTGAAGGAAAAGCCGACTTCCATAATGGTAGCGGGAAAAGCCGCGGTAATGCCTGCAAACGCCCTCTTCCTATTCCCTGAAGTTGAGAACATGGATCTGCAACTTTCAAAGACAGACCAGGGCCTTGGGGACTTTTTCAATCTGCTCCGCCCCTCGTTGGATGAGCAAGGAAGATTCCCGCAAAACGCAAGTGTTGAGGAGATAGCCTCAAAAAATCCGCAGCTTGTCCTGCTCAAGGCTACCCACTACGAATCGACAGCAAAAAAACTCGACCAGCTGGGAGTTCCCAACTTCACCATGAATCTGGAGACCTATGCCCAGTGGCAAAGCGAGATCATCGAACTCGGGAAGCTGTTGAAGAACAAGACTCGCGCACAACAGATTCTCGACCTGTATGAGAGTCGTCTCACAAGCATCACCAACAAGGTAAAGACCCTCGACGAGGACAAGAAAGTCAGGGTTCTCCTTCTGCAGGGAGCGAAAAGTGACAATGCGAACTCCTTCTCGATCGCACCCGACAGCTGGATGCAGAGCTGGATAGTCGATCAGGTGGGTGCCAATGCCGTATGGAAGGGGGCGAATACCGCTTCCAGCGGTTGGTCCACCGTCTCTTTCGAACAGATAGCGGCTTGGGATCCCCAGGTCATCTATGTCGTCAGCTACAAGAGTCCAGCCGACCCCTTTATCGAGGAGATCTACAGCTCCTCACTATGGAGCGGCTTGGATGCAGTGCAGAACAATAACGTGAAGGCCGCACCTGCAGATATGATGAGCTACATGCAACCGGTATCCACCTGGATCCTTGGGGCCCAATGGATGGCAAAGGATCTCTATCCCCAGCTGTTCCCTTCTGTTGACATGGAGCAGCAGGTGATCTCCTTCTACAGGGACATGTACAGCATTACCGACGAGGCAAAGCTCGACTATCTGGTCGGTCGCTTCAATGACTCGATCGCAATGAACAGGCGCTGATGAACGCACAGTTGCACTATCGCAGAGAGCAAAGGCGCAACAGGCAAGTCCTGTTGGGCCTTTGCTTGCTCTTACTTGTGCTATCAGCCCTTTTCCTATTTGCCGGAAGATACCCCAAGGGAGGGTTTACCTTCCCTCATGACCTCAGAGCAAACCCTATGATGCAGAACATCATGTTGAACATCCGTCTTCCCAGGATTGTGCTAGCCCTCATTGCCGGAGCGATCCTCAGTGCAGCGGGCTTCACCTTCCAGATGCTCTTTTCAAACCCTCTGGTCGAGCCGGGCTTTCTGGGTGTCAGTCAGGGCTCTGCATTCGGAGCCGCCTTGGTTATCGTTGTTGGGACCAACAACTCTGCAATGGTGCAGATAAGTGCAACGTTTTTTGGACTGCTTGCCCTAGGATCCTCCTATTTCCTAGCCAAGAGATTTCGCTTCGGAGGGTGGCTGCTCAGGCTCGTGCTCTCAGGTATCGCAGTCTCGGCAATCTTCTCCTCCGCCTTGGGGGTGGTCAAGCTGGTAGCAGAACCGACCAAAGATCTGCAGGACATCACCTTCTGGATGATGGGTGGCCTGTGGAACAGCAACTGGCTTCAGATCCTCACCATCATGCCTATCGTCCTCATATGCCTTGGAATCCTGTATAGCTATCGCTGGAGGATGAACCTGCTCTCCTTGCAAGAAAAAAGCGCCTACGCAGTAGGGCTCAATCCCAAGGTGGACAGGACGATCCTGCTGGTGGTCGCTACGGTAGGAACGACCCTGACAATCTCTCTGACCGGCCTTATAGGATGGGTCGGCCTCATCATGCCACACCTCTCTCGCAAGCTGTTCGGTTCGGACAGCAAGGCCGCCCTTCCCGGCTCCATGGTCATGGGATCGCTGTTCCTTCTGTTGTGTGACACGGTGGGAAGGACGCTCTTGCCGACAGAGATTCCCATAGGTCTGCTCACCAGCTTCATAGGAGCAATAATCTTCATGGTAATCCTCTCCCTGAAACATCAGGAGGGAAAGGCATGACCGCCATTAGGATCGAAGGCCTCAGCTATACCTATCCGAGTGGAACACAAGCCCTCTCCAATATCTCCCTTGAAGTGGAAGAAAACTCTACCCTGGCCCTACTAGGTTCCAACGGGGCAGGAAAGAGCACCCTTATGGACCTCCTATTCGGTTGGAAACCCTCACCTACCATCACCCTACATGGAAAACCTCTGAAGGAATATGGCAGAAAAGAGCTGGGAAGGAATATTGCGCTGGTACCCCAGAGCGAACACTACAACTTCTCCTTCACCCTTCTCGACTACACTCTATTCGGCAGGGCCCCCTATCTTGCTGAAATGGCTTCCCCTACCGACAGGGATGTGCATATAGCCTACGAGGCGCTGGAGATGGTTGGTCTGGCCTCTTTTGCACAGAGGTCAGTGACCTCCCTATCGGGAGGTGAAAGCCAGCTGGTCCTGATAGCACGTGCCATAGCCCAGGAAAGCCGGGTCCTGCTGCTCGACGAGCCTACATCAGCACTGGACCCAGCCAATAGAAGGAAGGTCATGGAGATACTCTCTTCCCTGCACGATCGGGGCAAGACGATCATCTTCACCACTCACGATGCGCAGTTTGCCTATGAGCTGGCTACGCATGTTGCGATGCTCAAGGGGGGCAAACTGCTCGCATTCGGCACAAAGGAAGAGGTGGTCACCAGCGAAGCTCTGACCACCCTCTATGATACTCCTATGACCGTATGCACAGTTGGAGGGAAAACCCTTATCTACTGAGTTCCAGAGAGACGAAAGAAAAACTCCGTACATCAAAAAGTCCTATATCTGTAAGCTTATAGGCAGGTATCACAGGCAAGGCCATAAAGCTCAAGGTAGTGAAGGCATCCATATCGGCATTGATTCCAAATTCCTTCTGACCCACTTCATCCAAGGTGTCCAGAGCCTTTGCCACCTCGGATCCCGGTCGGTCACTCATCAGACCTCCTATGGGCATGGGAAGTGATGCCAGAACCTTGCCATCCTTGACCAGGGCCATCCCTCCGCCAATGCCTATGAGGTACTCTACAGCCGTTGCCATATCCTTATCATTGTCACCTGCAACCACGATGTTGTGCGAGTCATGGCCAACAGAGGAGACTATCGCCCCACCCTTCAGGCCAAAGCCCCGTATGAGGGCGACACCGACATTGCCAGTACCCTTGTGGCGCTCGATGACCGCAAGCTTGATGATATCCACTTCAGGATCATGGACCCAATATCCATCAGCAACAGAGACTTCCGCCTCCCCGGCTCCGGTGACCACACCACCGGGGACAGCATCGATGATGCGCACCTTGGAACCCTTCAGAGAGAGCCCTAGTCGGGATGCGGAGAAATTGGTGACATGCATCCTGCCGGCAACCAGAGGATCATGGTGGGCAGAAACAGGAGTAAGGATCTTTCCATCCTGGGCAACCAGCTCACCCCCGATAAAGACCTTATGCATCGAGAAATCCTTAAGGTCATTGCATAGCACCAGGTCTGCCCTAAGTCCCGGTGCGATGGCTCCACGATCCTTGAAACCGTAGCATTCGCAGCTGTTCACTGTTGCCATGCAGATGGCTTCGATGGCATCGAGGCCATCTGCTACCGCAATGCGGACATTGTTGTTGATGTGCCCATCCTCCAGGATGCTCTTGGGCTGACGGTCATCGGTGCAGAAGAGGCATCTGCGACTATTGGCTTGGGTCACCCCCTTCAAGAGTCCCAGGACATTCTTACAGGCAGAGCCTTCACGCAGCATGACATACATGCCGCGCCTTACCCGACTTTGCAACTCATCTGAACTCTCACACTCATGGTCGGTCCTGATACCTACCGAGGCATAGGCATCAAGGTCGGAATCAAAGATTGCAGGGCTATGCCCATCGATGATCTTACCGACCTTCCTGGCTTCCAGAATCTTGTCCAAGACCAGATCACTACCGGCGATGACACCGGGGTAGTCCATCATCTCCCCAAGGCCCAATACCCGAGGGAGTCCAATGCGCGTCGCTATCTCAGGGGCATGAAGGATCGCTCCGCTATTCTCGAACTCGGTAGAGGGAACACACGAGGGAACCATAAAGAAGGCCTGTAGGGGTGTCTTTTCTGTCCCCTCCAACATATAGTCCAGTCCTGCAAGGCCAGTTACGTTGCACAGCTCATGGGGGTCTGCCACGATGGTGGTGGTCCCACAGGGAACCACCAAGTTGGAAAACTCCTCTGGGGTGCTGTGGGAGGACTCAATATGGACATGGGCATCGATGAATCCGGGAAGAAGATATGTGCCCTTGGCATCAACCACCTCTGAAGCTTTGCCTTCGCCACTCTTTGCATATCCACAGATGATGCCGTCTGCTATAAGCAGGTCGGCATCAAACCACTCCTTATTATATACATCAAGGATGTGAGCGCCTGTTATGCAGAGATCAGCCTTCCGGCGACCTGTCGCCACGTCCAACATATGTTTCATCTGAGCCTTATTCTGTTTCATATTCATTTCCTTTTCTGACATGTCAGGATTCCTTCCAATAGAACACCACAGGGTCATTGCTAGTAGTGTACCATCTTGGATTGATTGTGCAAGGGCAATCACTGTCAGGTAGGGGATAGAGATGAAACTTTTACAGATTTGGCAGTGCATTGCAGGGATTTGGTCTTTGGATATTTTGAAACAGAGCATCCATAGGTACCTTTACCCACACATTTAGGTATGTTTTCACCCTAGGAGGGTGCAGATCATCCACCCATACTGAGTATGGATAGAGGAGGATTTCACCATGAAGAACCATACACTAGGCATGATGGTATTTTTATGTGCACTCGTGGTCATGACCGGTTGTCAGGACGGATCATCAGATGGAGGCGGAGGCAGTGGAGGTGGGGGCAGTGGTGGCGGGGGCTCCCCTGAGTTTGTCTGGACAAAGCCTACCCCACCCGATGGGCAGGCCTCCTTCAAAGCTGTCGAGCTTGATCCGGATGCAGGAACCAAAGGCATCACATCACGTTGGCTTACCAAGGAGAAGGATTCTGTCACCTCCATTGAAGCCGATGGCTTGAAGGTAGCCTATCGCTATATCGCCATGATCCGTGACTCAGTAGTCCTGGATATTGGGAAACAGGGTATCTACGGGAGGAAGCAAACCGAACCATGGAGCAGTGCAGCCTTGACCTCTTACAAGGGAAACACTATGACCAAGCTCCCTGGGTTCAACAGATCCCACTACCCTGATGCCACTGTGGATGAGAACTCCATGGTTGAGTTTGATGTCTATGTTGATGAGAGTACACCCATACAAGCATCACAGGTGAAACAAAACGCCTTTGTCATCTTTGACGGAACCAATGGGACTGTTGCCAATGTCGCTGACGACAGCCTGGCTATCTTTGATCTGAAGGGGAACACAAGCTTTCCCGTTACGGTTGATGCAGTTCCTCCCGTAGGGGTCGAGTACACCGGCATAGCCTATGAGTTGGTCTATTACGAGGCAACCCTCAACGGATATGGGGCCATAAGGCTATACTACAATGATTTTGGTACGTACAAAGCAGGGGATTTTGTGGTGAATAGGGAGGGGGACACCCCTGATGCAGGATGGCAATGGGCCTACCTCAAGCATGGGGATGGTCCTGACTCCTTTGATGGAAGCTCTGTGCCTCAAGTCACCGACACAGCGACACCCACAATCGTGACAGGGTATGATCAGGTAAATGACCATGGTACCATGAAGAATTATGATGGAACCTATCTGTACAATGCCAAGGCTGTGCCAACGTTCCTTGTTGATATGGGGCCAAGCAACTGGAGTTCTGTTGAAGGGACCTCCAATAGGAATAAGCGTCCCCTTGCCTCCCAAGCATGCATGTATTGGGTGGCTGCCAATCATCTGTTCAATGGGAACAGTTTGCCAGATCCTCATGTGAGACCACATCTTGAGGATGCCGCCAATCCCGGAGGGTTTGGAACCTATAACCAGGAGGCCCCCAACACAAGCACCCCATTAGGGTCCGCAGGGGGTACCACAATACGCACATCTGAGGATGCCAACCTCATCTACTATGAGACTGATGACCATCTTGGACCTGCTGACATGTCCAGTGTGTTCTATAGCAATGCACGTCTTGCGACTGTCAGCAGAAATCACATGACTGACTATTTCGGGGTCTACGCCTATGACAGCGGCATATTCAGCAATATCTATGATGATACCCAGATGTTCAGGGCCTTTTCGTACAAGGAAGGAGTGCCGACCTATACCGACATATGCCCTACGCTACTGGACCTCTCTATGGGTAGGCTCTGTGTTTTGGGAAGAAGATACCCCCAAGAACCAGGAAAAGGACCCACAGGGTATGCATATGATCCTCCTAGGGCTGGAACTCCTGGATATTTGGAAGAGGCAATCGTGGAAATTTCAATACAGCTAGAGATAGAGGTCGCCTTACACAATGGAGAGGATTGCTTGGGCAGAGCCTGGGGAGGTGGTACTGCAATAGGTGCTGCAGATTTTGAAAAAAGGTTTCTCTCCTTTGCACCAAAGGTGGGTGGGAGTGAGTATGCAGGATGGGGATCCGATCCCAATGGGCCGGTACCCCTGCAACGGGGATTCTATGGTGCTGCTGCAGATGACCATGGCTTGGAAACGGACCTCAGGTTCAAGCTCGAGAGCTTTATGATACAGATAACGAATGTTTGCTATCGAGATGTCTATACGCTTGCCCCTAGGATCACCCCCTCTGCAAAGGATGGTCCTTTCGCATCACAGGTGCAGGCGACCATCAGCAAGCATGGAGATCCTTCGGATGAGGATACGACCATCTACTACACCCTCGACGGCAGTGACCCTACCAACTCTTCTTCTGTGTATACTGCCGGCATCCCCATCTCAAGTGATACGGTGTTGAAGGCGATCGCAGTGGCGGACAATAAGCTCTACCCTTCAAAAGTGACAGAAATGCAGTATGTATTCCAGTCAACTTCGACCTATGATGTGGCGGTGACGGTGGAAAGCACCCCTGCAACTGCTGTAGGCAAACCTGCCTTCATCGCCTTGTTCATGGAAGAGAAGCTCTCCTTGGATCATAGCCTTGAGCCCGTGTTCCATACCACATCATCCGTTGCTATAGGGAGTTTGGGTGCTACCCTTAAGGGTGTAAGCTCCGGTACGTATTATGCGCTTGTGATCATTGACATGGACCGTTCGGACAGTCTGAGCGAGGGTGACCTCATCTATCCAAATGAAGTGAGTACCAAGGTGGTGACCCTCAAGGGAGTCACCGTGCCAGGGTCCTCCATCACCCTCACAGGATCTGATTCCTATTCGGTTCCTGCCAAAGCCTTGGGACGCAGCCTTGCCTTGACGTGGTAGGAGTCCCGGTACGCCTCTCTGAAGGGGAGGCGTACCTTCCTCTTTCTCTCCACATTATAGGGTATTCTTCTTTTTTCTTGTGCTTCTCCATATCTTTAGCCTTCCAACTCTTTTTTGTCCTTGCCTTTACGATTCCTCTTTTCTCATGGTATTCTTTGAGACACCGAGGAGGATTCCATAGCTAGGCAAGATGTGAAAATCAGGTCTTGGAAAAGGGCCATGTTGATCCTCCTGATCATGGCTACCCCTGGATTGTGTGCTGCCTCGCCTTTGATCGTGCCAAGATATGCCTCCACCAACAGTGTTGCATTCGTCATTGGCATACTTGCCCTTGGGGTGTTGCTTGGGCTGCTGCTGTATACGCTGTTCTTGGCGATCTCAACAAAGGAACTGATGTTCGTCTACTTCTCAGTCATTATGGCCCTTCTGTTGATATTGCAGACCTTCTCCTCATATGACCGCTTCTTCTTCTCCCTCACCTACAACCGGGTTACCCTGATCACCCACTTGTTGTTCATGACCTTCCTCCTCTTCTTTGAACAACTCTTCTCCCTCAAGAAATATGCTCCCAAGCTCTCTCTGGTCAACATGGTGTCAATATGGATCATTGCAGGATATACGGTGTTTTTCTTACTCCTCAAGGCCTTGTTTCCTTCTGCTAGCATGTTGGACGCCACCCTCAATTTCATACGGGAGCTGTTTGTCTTCTACACAAACATCCTCTTTCTCCTTACGATTATCAGAGCCATCTCCTGGATGAAGGCAGAGGCAACCTTGCTGCTTGTCGCCTTTATTCCCCCAGCCTTCACAACTTCGGTAAATGCTTTGAACATCTTCGGTTTCATGCAAGGGCATGCGGAATTCACCTCATTCCTGATGCAGTACAACCAACCGATAGGGCTCTCCTTGCAAGCTGTGCTATTCTCGCTTGCCACAGGTAACCGATATAATCGCATCAGGCTTGAACAACAGAACTCGGAAGCAGAGCGACAACAGCTTTTAGCCCTTGATGCAGAGCGAACAAGATTCTTCCTAAATATGAGCCACGAGACCCGCACCCCTCTGACCATCATCCTTGGAATAATCCACCAGTTGCGTAAAAAAGTGTATGGGGATTCTCTCGAACAGGCCGATGTCTACCTGGCTGCCATCGAACGCAACAGCTTGATCCTGCTCAGGCAGGTCAACCATATGCTCAGATTAGAGAAAACCCGAAAACAGCATAGCGAAAATCCCATACCACTGGGACAGACGCTGTCGCTCATACTGCAACAATTCCATCCCATAGCTCAGGAGAAGCAGATTCAACTGCTCTATGCACAACAACAAAGGGAGGACAAGCTCGCCTTGAAAGTATCGCAGGAGGATTTTGAATCCCTGATCATGAACCTCCTCTCCAATGCCTTGAAATATACACCATCCAAAGGAAAGGTTGACGTTGGTGTAAGTTCTGACGACGAAGGGCAACTACTCATTTCTGTCACCGATAACGGCATGGGTATTGCTAATACCCATCGTGAGAAAATCTTCGAGCAGTTTGAGGTCATCGAAGATGGTTCAGCTTACATGCAGACCGGCCTTGGACTTCCCTTGGTGAAACACATCATGGAGGGGTATGGAGGGGTGGTGACCTTGGACAGCATGGTAGGGAAAGGAAGCACTTTCACGCTGGTATTCCCCTCTTCGGTTGTGGAGGTCCGTCAGTCGCTTCCAGAGGCCTCTTCTTCCCTTGCACCACTGTATCTTTCTGATTTCTCATCCTTAGCCCCTACTGCAATCGAACAGAATCCCCATCTTCCTACCATCCTGGTACTGGAGGACAACAATGACCTACGCTCATACATCCAATCCATCCTGCAGCCTTCATACAAGATAGTTGGTGCCTCATCTGCCCATGAGGCCCTTGATATACTGGGGCTACAGAAGATTGACCTGATCATAAGCGACATCATGATGCCTGCCATGGATGGTCACCAATTCCTGAAGGAAGCGAGAAACCTCTTCAAGGATGATCCCATCCCCCTGATATTCCTCACGGCGCGAGACTCTATGGAAGAGAGGATAGACTCGCTTAACGAAGGGGCCATCCGCTACATCACCAAGCCCTTCAGGTCTGAAGTCTTATTGGCAGTCATTGGATCAACGCTGAAGCATGACCAGGAACTGGTCGGTTCACGAGTAGGCAAGTTCCGACAAGGATTGGAAAGCTTGCTCGATGAAATGGAACATCCAAACATGCAAGCGTGTGTAGTAAATAGGCAAAAGCTCAGGATATTCGGTTCTGAACAGGGACTTTCCTCACGCGAACAAGAAATCCTAACGTTGATAACTGAGGGCAAGAGCGACAAACTCATTGCCTCTGAGCTGCATATCTCGGTCAAGACAGTTGCCAACCACAACCGAAGCATCTATACCAAAAGTGGAGTTACAGGCAGATACGAGCTGCTGGCTAAGGTGTATGGAAGAAAGGGCGATACCGTCTAGTATGGCCAAGCAACTCAGTAGGACCGTGAGAATGACCTTACATGATTCATACGCTAAGGGGGTATACATCCTACAAATCCAATTCGATCTGCCCTTCATGCATCTTCTCATGCTCATCCGGGTTGCCTTGGTACTGAATATACATTCCGATCGTATCGTAACTTGCATGCAGACCTACGGTGTATGCACATTATTCACTTGCCCACAGATTCCTAACCTACCATTGGTCATGCAATATGCACAGGGGCCTTCAAAATGACTCTGGCATTGTCAGACTCCTAATCATTGTCACTAGCCTTGTTTTATGCATTGCAGGGATTCCCTGGACAAGCATGTGCACATGTTTTTCCTCCAGCCCTATCTCTACAAATCGTATCCCCTAGCGTTTGTACATGCTCGACAATCTACTCAGTCTACGCTACATGCTCTTTTTGTCCGAAGAGGCGTGGAATTCAATCACATCTGATTCTCAGAACGGGCTGTTTTTCAATGATCCCAGGAGCAAGTTCGATCTTGCATTTCTTCAGAAAATATCCTCTCATGTCACTCATCGTTTCAGCTAGGGCATAGCCGTGGATGTACATACCCAGGCCTATGTGCAGCCACCACCGACACCCTCACAAACATTGCTTTCAGACAGTCTTCGTTATGTTTCTTCCCCAAGATTTTTGACAGGAGAAGAAGATATGATGAAAATACCATTTCATACTATTTCTCTTGCAATATATTTCGAATACAGCAGATTCTTTATCAAATTTATAGGTATTAATCACTTTTTTGAATGTTACTATACAAACAACTCTCCCAATAAGTAAGATTTTGCTGTACTACTCCCTACACTTGTACTAGAATGAATACGATAATCATCTGTAAGGAGTGCATCTATGGAAAAATTCTTTAAACTCAAAGAAAGAAAGACTGACGTCAAGACAGAAGTGCTGGCAGGAATCACCACGTTCCTCACCATGGCTTATATTCTTGCTGTCAACCCAGGTATCCTATCCGCTGCTGGAATGGATTTCTCAAAGGTATTTGCAGCAACGGCCATTGCTTCTGCAATCGCCACATTGGTCATGGCCCTGTTGGCTAACTTGCCTTTCGCTCTCGCCCCAGGGATGGGACTGAACGCCTTCCTAGCTTTTACCGTAGTACTCGGTATGGGCAAGAGCTGGCAGTTTGCTCTCACCGCCGTTTTTGTTGAAGGTATCATCTTCCTGATCCTGACAGCCGTCAATATCAGAGAGGCCATCGTCAACAGCATCCCGGCGAACCTGAAAAAGGCAATCGGTGTTGGTATAGGACTTTTCATTGCCTTCATCGGTATGCAGAATGCTGGGATCATCGTCAACAATGATGCAACCCTCGTCGGTCTCAGCCACAATTGGTTCACCGGTACCGCTGGTGTTGCTATGCTTGGCCTGATCATCACCGGTGTCCTGTTGGCCTTCAAGGTCAAGGGAGCACTCCTTATCGGAATCATCGCCACCACCATCATTGGTATTCCTTTTGGGATCACCAAGTACGCCGGCGGTTCCTACATTCCTCCAGCCCCCTACTTCTTCCCCTTTGAATTCTCAAGCATCCTTACCTTTGACTTCGTCGTTGTCGTATTCACCTTCCTGTTTGTGGATATGTTCGATACGGTCGGAACGCTCATCGGTTGTGCCACCAAGGCTGACATGATCCAGAAAGACGGTTCCATCCCCAACTGTAAGGAAGCTCTGTTTGCTGACGCAGTGGGAACAACCGTTGGTGCTGTGCTCGGTACTTCAACGGTCACCACCTTTGTAGAATCCTCCTCTGGTGTCGTAGAAGGCGGACGCACAGGCTTGACTGCACTTGTTGTAGCAATCCTCTTTGCCCTCTCCCTCTTCTTTGCACCTCTGTTTGAGTCCATTCCCAGTGCTGCCACTTCTCCTGCCCTGATCATCGTTGGTGTCATGATGATGACCCCTGTCAAGGATATCGAATGGGACGACATGACCGAAGCCATTCCTGCATTCCTGACCATTATCTTCATGTTGGTCGCATACAGCATCGCCGAAGGTATCATGTTCGGTATTCTCTCCTTTGTTTTGTTGAAGCTTTTCAGCAAGAAAGGAAAAGAAATCACCGTCATGACTTGGGTTGTATTCGCCCTCTTTGTTCTGAAGATTATTTTCAGGTCGCTCTGACCTTGCGAACACAAAGATGGACTCCAGAGATGGGGTCCATTTTTTTGTCCAGGCTACTCAAGGGAGGCCTTTTGGTGTAGGATTAGTGCAAAGAAGGATGCCATGCGAAAAGACTATCAGAGACTCAACAGCAGCTATACATATCTTGTCACAGGAAGTGCAGGCTTCATAGGTTTCCACCTTACCAGGCAGATGCTTGATAACGGGTGCAGGGTCATAGGGTATGACAACCTGAACGACTACTATGACCAAACACTCAAGGCAACGAGGCTAGAGATCCTTAGCCAACACAGCTCACTGTTCACCTTCATCAAAGGAGACCTCGCGGACAAGGAAAGACTCGACAGCACCTTTGCAGAATACAAGCCACAGATAGTGGTGAACCTTGCTGCTCAGGCGGGGGTTCGCTACAGCATAGATAACCCCCAAGCCTACCTGCAGTCCAATCTGGTAGGATTTTTCAACATACTGGAAGCCTGCAGGCTCTTTCCTGTCAAACATCTCGTATACGCATCCTCAAGCTCCGTCTATGGGCAGAACAGCAAGATACCCTTCTCCACTGAGGACAAGACTGACAATCCTGTCAGCCTCTATGCCGCAACCAAGAAATCGAATGAGTTGCTTGCCCACTCCTACAGCCACCTCTATGGCATACCTGCCACTGGCCTCCGATTCTTTACCGTCTACGGACCTTATGGCAGACCGGACATGGCTTACTTCTCCTTCACTGAGAAAATTCTTGCAGGAAGGACCATCAAGGTCTTCAACCGGGGCGACATGTACCGCGACTTCACCTATATCGACGATATTGTTGCAGCCCTCCAGAGAATTCTTTGCAATCCTCCCCAACCCAACGAGATAGGGGACAGGTACAAGCTCTACAATATCGGGAACAACAGTCCCGAAAAACTCATGCACTTCATTGAGATTCTTGAAAATACCCTGGGAAGGAAGGCTAGAATAGAGTTCCTTCCCATGCAACCTGGTGATGTCTATCAGACCTATGCTGATGTATCCCCCCTTATGGAGGACTTTGACTTCAAGCCGGACACTCCCCTCTCTGTAGGGCTGGAAAGATTTGTACAGTGGTACAGGACGTATTACGACCTGTGATACGGACTAACTGTGATGTTCCACCCAATGGATTGATCAACCAAACATGGCATAAGCTCCCCCATCTCTGCTATGATGAGGTCATGTATGACGTAATCATCATCGGCGCAGGAGCAGCAGGCCTCTTCCTAGCTGCGAACATATCCACAAAGAACGTATTGCTTGTGGAAGGCAGTGACAGGGTGGGAAAGAAAATCCTCATCACAGGGGGAGGGATGTGCAACCTTACCAACACTAATGACACCCCTTCATTTCTCAAGCACTTTGCCAATAGGGAACAGACGAATTTCCTCAAGCCTGCCCTCATGAACTTTTCCGCTCCACAGACAAGGCTCTGGTTTGAAAACCATGGCCTTCCACTGACTGTACGAGACGATGGGAAGGTATTTCCCTCATGCATGCGGGCAAAGGCTGTGGTGGACCTCCTAGAGCATGAAGCAACGAGGAACAGGGTTCAGATACGAGTAGATTCTCAGGTACTAGGATTGCACAAGGACGAGCAAAGCGGTGCATACCTTGTTTCCACAGAACATGAGCAATTCCAAGCAAAAACCGTAGTACTGACAACCGGTGGCATGAGCTACCCTGCAACAGGGAGCGATGGATCGGGGTATGCATTGGCCAAGATGATGGGCCACACCATCGTATCCCCCTGCCCCGCCTTGGTAGCTGTTTCAGTATCTGACTATCCTTATGCCAAACTAGCAGGAAACTCCATCAGAGACTCTCTGGTAGAGTTCTTTCACAAGGACGAGACCAAACGGTACAACCAGGGAGCAGGGGACATGCTCTTCACCCATGACGGATTGTCTGGCCCTGTAATCCTCAACAATTCAAGAGAAATGAGAAAAGGTGATCAGATTAGAGCTTCGCTTCTTCCTTGTGCAAACAAGGAAGAGATGAAGAGATACCTTACCGACCTTTTTTCCAAAAACCCAAAGAAACAACTTTACACCCTTCTCAAAGGTGAAGGCATCATAGCGCACCTCGCAGAACTGTTACTCAATGGCCTTTCACTCACCAAAGAAGCCACCTGTGCCAACCTCTCCAAAGACAAGCGAAGAGAACTTATAGAACTGTTGACGGCACACCCTTTTACCGCCTCGGGCAAAAAAGGATTCAATGCAGCTATGGTGACTTCTGGAGGGGTAGCCATTGATGAAGTTGATAGGAAGACCATGGAATCAAAACATCAGAAAGGAGTATTCTTTTGTGGGGAGATTCTTGATATCGATGGTGACACCGGAGGCTATAACCTGCAGGCTGCTTTCTCAATGGCAAAGCTAGCCGCTGATACGATACAAAAAAAGACATAAGGAGGAGTACCAGATGGATTTCAGTTGGACAACGATCAGGGTAAACGATATGGAAGCCTCATTGGCTTTCTATCAGGGGATAGTGCAACTTCCCCTGCAAGGAAGGACTGATGTTGAAGGGGGTATGGAACTTGCTTTCCTGGGTTCCGGAGAAACAAAAGTGGAACTGATCTGGAGAAAGGGAGAAAAGCCAGCTCACTATGGGCAGGATATCTCGATGGGTTTCTTTGTTGATGACCTTGATGCCATGATGAAGTTTGTCACTGATAGGGACATCCCCATTCTGGGAGGCCCTTTCAAGCCAAACGAACATATCAGGTTCTTCTATGTCCTTGATCCCAACGGGCTTCGCATCCAGTTTGTGGAGCAGGCAAGAAGGAACTGATTCACCAGTCTGAAAGCGAACCCTGAATCTTTGGGATTGGAATTGAATGAAAGCTCAAGCCTCCTCTGCACAACAATTCTGTTGGATGCAGAGGGGTTTGGGTTGCTTATCAGCATAGGAGCATGTTCACAGGCTTACCATAGGACCATCCATCCTGTGTTTTACAAGCAGTACTTCATGATATATGTACCGTGGTGAGTCATAGTATAACGTATGCAAAAAAAGCCTTGAAATACGCCCACCTGGACACAAAAGGACAAGCATTATTGCTTATTTTCGCAGAAAGACCTTTTCAAACCCCTCCACCATAGGAAAAATTGGTAGGTGATTACCAAGGTGTATATTCACGTAGAATCAATATTCTGCATCGGTTGGCATATCAGGTAAGAGAGCCTGATCATACTGTTGTTATCATCAGCATGTGGTCACACTATGAATTCTAGCCACCTGGCTTGCAGGGGCTCATGCATTTTCCCAATACCAAACATTTCTGCAAAGCCCCCAACTACAACGAAGGCCAGGATTTCTCCTGGCCTTCTGTTTGAATTGCTTGTCGCTTTCGCCTACTTGATTCTCTTGGTCCCTGCAGTGAGCAGTTCATCCAACTTAGCAGAAGGATTCTGGAACTTTGCAAGGAAAATCATTGCAGCGATAACATAAGGCTTATAGCTTGCTTCCTTGTAGAGGGGGACAAGGTACTTGTCAAAGACAGCGGCCTCAACCTCACCTTCCTTGCAGGAGACACCGGTGATGTCAGCAGGCAGGCAATGCATGTAGAGGGCTTCACCATCTTTGGTGGTCTTCATCAGATCCTCGGTGCAAGTCCAGTTCTTAAACTTGGCATTGGTTGCAAGGCAGCTCTTCTCAAGAGCCTTCAGTGCAGCCTCATCACCATGTGCTACGATCTCGGTCCTCTCTTCCATGACGGCAAAAGGAGCCCAGCTCTTAGGATAGACAATATCTGCATCCTTGAAAGCCTCTTCCATGGTCTCTACTCTCTTGTAGGAACCACCGCCCTTCTTGGCGTTTTCCTTTGCAATTTCCTCGACCTCAGGCATCACGTTGTACCCTTCTGGGTGAGCAAGGACTACGTCCATGCCGAAGCGGGTGAACAGACCGATGATTCCCTGGGGAACAGAGAGAGGCTTGCCATAGGAGGGGCTGTATGCCCAAGTCATGGCAACTTTCTTGCCCTTGAGGTTCTCAACCCCACCGAAGTGGTTGATGACATGCAGCATGTCAGCCATGCTCTGGGTAGGATGGTCAATATCGCACTGGAGGTTCACAAGGGTAGGTCTCTGCTCGAGGATCCCTTCGTCGTAACCTTCCTGCACTGCTTTGGCAACAGTCTTCATGTAGGTATGGCCTTTGCCGATGTACATGTCGTCGCGAATACCGATGACGTCAGCCATGAAGCTGATCATATTGGCAGTTTCACGAACTGTCTCACCATGGGCAATCTGGCTCTTACCCTCATCCAGATCCTGCATGGCGAGGCCAAGCAAGTTACAGGCACTGGTGAAGCTGAAACGGGTACGGGTTGAGTTGTCGCGGAAAACGGAAATTCCAAGTCCACTGTCAAAAACCTTGGTTGAAATGTTGTTTTCACGCATTGCACGCAAAATCTCAGCTACATCAAATACAGCCTTGATCTCATCATCAGACTCCTTCCATGTGTGGAAAAAATCATTGAGATACATGTCCTCAGTCTTGAGAGTCTTTAACTCCTCAATCATTTTCTTAATAGTGGCATTGTCCTTCATTCGCGCTTTCCTCCATAGTATATCTGAAAAAAACCAGACACCGGTACTATAGCATGGCTACAGTCCGATGTCTAGTTATCATGTTGCAGTTTGTTGCAAAAACCTAAATCTTCCCAAGTTCCCTCAGGATCTTCTCAGATGAGAACGGCCAGGAACGCATCCAGACACCAACTGCGTCATGGATAGCGATCGCTATCGCAGGGGCAGCCCCATTTGTCGCGATCTCACTGATGGACTTGGCTCCATAGGGCCCCACCTCATCATTGATATCGATCAGGACAGCCTTGAAATCCTCCGGTTGCTCACTGATCATCGGCACCCCGTAGTCAGTAAAGTTTGCCGTGATGCACACCCCATCCTCGTCAATGACCATATCCTCGTAGAGGGTATGCCCGATGGACTTGAGAGCAGCTCCGTACATCTGGCACAGGGCGAGCTCCGGGTTGATGGGAGTACCTGCATCCTGCAAGGCATAGTACTTCTGCACCTTTATCTGGCCGGTACGCACATTGACAGCAACCTGGGCAAAGTGGGCGCCATAGGGGATGGAGTTGTGGTTCGTGGTAAACGAAGCGCGACCCATAACCTGGCCCGACCCTGTGCCGGTGAGGGCATCATGGCTGAGCTTGGCATAGCTTAGGCTCTTCTTAGTTTTGGTACTATAGACTTCACCAGGGGCGCGACAGATAAGATCCTCTGCCTTCTCACCCATCTGCTTTGCAGCCTCTGCGAGCAGATTCTTCTTCAGATCCTCTGCAGCATAGAAGGAAGCATTGCCACTGAAGTAGGTACCGCTGGAAGCATAGGCTCCCGTATCAAAGGTACAGGAGTCAGTGTCGCCACTGATGACCGTAACCAGATCCATCGGAATGCAGAACGCTTCACTGATCATCTTGACGCTGATGGTATCCAAGCCCGTGCCGAGGTCAGCCCCTCCGCTGAAGATCTGGAATGTCCCATCGGTGAGCAGCTTTGCCCAGGCATTGGAGTGGTCAAGGCCGGGAAGCCCCGACCCCTGTTGGATCATGGCAAAGCCCTTGCCTATCTTCCAGTCAGGGTCATCAGAGGAAACCTTCTTGCCCCACTCGATCATCTTGGCACCCTGAACCAGGGCATCTTCAAGGCCACAAGACCCTACAGGGACGACCGTCCCTTCACGGCCCTCGCCAAGGCCCTTGAGTATCTCCAGCATATAACCGGGCTCGACCTTGTTCTTCATAGCCATCTGGTAGTAGTCGATGCCAAGCTTTTCAGCAAGCTCTGCCATACAGACCATCAGGGAATAGGTGCCCTTGGGGGCTCCGTAGCCCTGATAGGCTCCGGTAGGCAGGATATTGGTGTAATAGGTTATTACATCGAACTTCATGTTGTCACACTTCAGAAGAGGAAGCGTCTTCGAGCATGCATTCATCGGGACGGTAAGGCAGTGGTTGCCATATGGGCCGGTGTTTGCACGCACATCCATGTAGACAGCAGTAATTGTACCGTCCTTCTTCGCACCCATCTTCACCGTCATCCGCATGGGGTGACGGGTCGAGTTGGCAATGAACTCCTCTTCACGGGTGTTGCGATAGAATATAGGCTGTCCTGTAATCCAGGTGGCATATCCTACCAGGTCCTCAACCAGGATGTCCTGCTTGGAACCATAGCCACCTCCTACCTTCTCCTTGATGACATGGATCTTGTTCTCAGGAATATCACACACCCAGGCAACGATACGCCTGACGTGGAACGGAACCTGAGTGGAGGCATGCACGACCAAACGCCCATTGTCAATCTTTGCATAACAAAGGTGGGGCTCAAGGGGAGTGCACTGGATCTGACTGGTCTGATACGTACGCTCGACAACTGCATCTGCTTCCTTGAAGCCCTTCTCCACATCGCCGATATGCCCATGGGCTGCACTGGCGACGTTTCTGCGGATATCTCCATGCAGGGGGAACTGGTAGACTACCTTGCCGTCACGCGGATCGGCGCTCTTGTTGTAGTCGGCAAGGTCAGCAGGTGCGCCTACCTTGTACTCGACGGTGCCGTTGTGGACGATAGGAGCTCCCTTCTCCATCGCATCCTCTACGGTAAAGACAGGCTTGAGAACCTCATACTCCACCTTGATGGCATCCCTGGCGGCAATGGCCTGCTCCATGGTGTCAGCCACAATGGCAGCTACCCTGTCACCGACATGCCTTACCTTCTCATTGAACAGGCGCCTGTCATGGGGGCTTGGCTCAGGGTTTCCCTGTCCAGCCTGCATATAGGTGACCTGGGAACTGTTCTTGTGGGTGAAGATCTCAACCACTCCCTCCATCGCTAGAGCCTCTGTGGTATCGATGCTCTTGATATAGGCATGCGCATAGGGAGAACGAAGGACCACCATGGTCTTGTACCCGGAGAGAACGCGATCCTCTACGAAGCTCTTCTCACCCGCAACCAGCTGAGGGCCGTCCACCTTGGACTTGGGTTTGCCCACATAGCTGAGGTGGTCGCGGAATGTTGGGGAGATAGTGCTCTTGTACTCACCACTGGCAAGCTTCTCCTTTGCAAGTTCCACAGCAAGGTAGTAGTGCTCATACCCTGCATCACGAATAAAGATACCAGAAAGGACTTCAGCGACCTGAGTTCTGGTAGGATTCTTCTCTTTCTCCAGCAACCAGGTCAGCAGCAGGGCGGCCGCTGGGGCATTGTAGGCACTCTGGACAACTCCTGCATCGATCATAGCCTGCTGGACTACACTGAGCTTGCGGCTGTTACCCATACTCTCAGCTGTACGGATGGTCGCACCGTCAGCTTGGAGGGCGAGCATCAGGTTGGCATAGACAGGCACATCATTGAAGATGATGGTATCGCTTCCTGCAAACCCTTCGCGGTCGTCACTGTCACGGACACTGATATAGCCGAGCCTGACCAGAAGCGAGCGAAGTGACTCGGCACCCTCTACAGTGGTCTGAAGTTTCTTATTGTTTATGGTAAGCGTAATCTTGTTCATTTTGCACCTCCGGAAATGAAGTTGGAAAATAGCTGGGCTATCCCCTCACTGGCGATGTATCGCTTGTAGGAGGAACTGCCTGTAGCGTCATCCTTCGCTTCGATTGCATGACCTACGGCGATCTGGACATCCTGTTTGGTGGTAAGCTCCCCATTCTCTATGGCATTTTCTACGGCGGAAAGACGCTGCATGCCAGTTCCTTTGACCGCTGCAAATACGCGGACGTGGTCGATGACCCCTTCCCCGTTCTTGGTAGCGCCAAACCCTACCGTCACAGCTGCCTGGCTCTGCACAGTATTTGCATACCTCAGAGTTCCTACAAAACGGCTGTCCTTGGAGATGAGAAATCCCAGCAGCAGGGTGCCGCTGAACTGTGGGTGATAGGCATGATACTCCCTGATGGGGATATTATCCTCATTGTAGGAACCCTCTTCGGTAATGTTTGCAGTCAGCACCCTTGCTCTGGAAGCGAGCAAAGCCGGAGCCAGATAGGAGTGGTCACTGCACATTGCCATATTGCCACCGATGGTTGCCATATTCCTCTTGGTGAAGGATCCGCAAAAGAGCGCGCTATCCTTCAGCCACTGGGGAACAAGAGGAGAATCCACCAGCTGTTGGAACGTTACCATGCTTCCGATACGAACAGAGCTACCCTCATCACTGATGGAGGCAAGGCCAACCTTTGCAAGGCTGATGGCTGTCTTGGCATCGATGGTTGAGTTCAATCTGTTTATCTCTGTCCCACCCGCATAGAACACGCTTTTGGGATTGTTTCGTTTGAGTTTGAGTGCATCCTCAGTATCTTTTGCAATAAGAAATTCCTGGATCATAAAGCCTCCTTTCTGGCAGCCTTATCCATGAGCTTTGCGCTGATGGCATTTGCCTTGTCGGCAAGTTCTTGCTCGTCATATCCAACCAGCTGCCCCTGGTCTACTACAACCTTTCCGTTGATGATCGTGTACGCGGTATTATGGTTGCTACCACAGAAGATAAGGCTGGCGACAGGGTCACTCTGACTTCCCGCATACGGGATGGTTGAGACATCAAAGATGGCCATATCAGCCGCCCACCCTTCATCAAGCCTGCCTACGTTGCCGAAATTCAGCATCTTCGCACCGTTTTCCGTAGCCATGGTGAAAGCCTGATGGGCTGTAAGACCATCAGAACCATAACGAACACGTTGCAATAGCAGTGCCTGGCGTACCTCTGCAAGCATGTCGGAACTGTCATTGCTTGCACTGCCGTCAACGGCGATACCGACATTGATACCCATCTCCAACATCTCCTTGACACGGCAGATTCCACTGCCTAGACGCATGTTGGAAGAGGGACAGTGTGCAATATGGGATCCTGTGTCCCTAAGAATCTTGAGCTCATCATCATTGAAGTGGATTCCATGGGCGTAGAAGACATCATCGCCAATCAGGTTACACTCCTGCATCAGGGCGACAGGAGTCGTCCCATACATCTGTTGGCAGAATTCCGCCTCATCGGCGGTCTCACACAGGTGAGTGTGGAGCCTCACTCCATACTTGCGTGCAAGCTCTGCTGTCTTGGTCATGAGTTCCTTCGTAACACTGAAAGGGCTGCAAGGGGCCAAGGCTATCTTGTGCATTGCATCAGGGGCAGGATCATGGTAGGTCTTGATGCACCTTTCGCTGTCGCTGAGGATCTCCTCAAGGGTTTGCACCACACTGTCAGGGGGAAGGCCCCCATCCTTCTTGCTCAGGCTCATTGAGCCTCTGGTCGGGCTGAAGCGCATACCCAATTGGTCTGCGGCCTTGAACTGCAAGCCCATGAGGTCGCCCTTGAAGGAGCGGGGATAAAGGTAGTGATGGTCTGTAGTAAGCGTGCAGCCGGTCTTCATCAGTTCGGCCATGGCGAGCATGGATGAATAATAGACGGCCTCATCGTCGACATATTTCCATACATCGTACAGGAACTTGAGCCAGTCAAACAGCTTGGCATTCTGAACGGCGGGGTGGTTGCGCGTCAGTGTCTGGTAAAAGTGGTGATGGGTATTTACGAGGCCTGGTATGACCACATGGTGCGAACAGTCGATGACCCTCACATCCTCTTCTGCGACAAGTCCGCCCTCTGGGGCGATTTTGGCTACCTTGTTGCCTGTAACCAGCAGGTCGGCACCCTTATATGCCACCTTGTCAAAGCTGGTCTGCAGACAAAAAATGTTTTTCAGCAGTATCGAATCCGTCATAGGTTCTCCTACACGATGACTCCACCAGGGAAAGTTCTGACACTTCTAGCATCCATAAAGGTGAAGTCCGTCCAAACTCCGGCATCGCAAGCTGTCCTATGACAGCAAGGAAGGTGGGAAGCAGAAGCTATAAGGATACACCAGGCTTCCCAAGTGTTGTTGCATCCAGTTCGTAAGGACCTCAAAAGTCCCTATCGACAGCAGAAAACGATATGTAGCGCACAGCCCTGTCCTTGAAAGCGGCAAGGATCAGGTTCTATGAACCTGCAAGCCTCAGACTGGCTGAAGGCTTTCCCTATACACTGAGAGGGGGCAAAGGTTCGAGAAGTCCCGTCCCAGACGAAAACCCTCGGCACTCAGGCTTTCCAATCGGCCTGAAAGCCATCTTTGGATCTCCTCTTTCCGGAATGCCACCCTCCATCATTCAACAAAAAACAAGATGGGTACCCGAAAGGTTGAAACAGCCACGAGGCTCAGCACCCCGTGGCTATTAGTATACCATATCGGTTACATAGTACAAACCATTTGCCCTACTTCTCCAGCGAATATGGAAGCATTGCGTAGAACGCAGCACAAATCTCCAAGTCGTCAACACGGTTGATCTCGTTGGGAGCATGGGCCTGAGATTCGTCGCCAGGGCCAAAGCCGATTGCGGGAATCTTGTGTCTTCCGGTGGTAGCAACCAAGTTGGTGGAGAATGTCCACTTGTCAACTACAGGGTTCGTACCGAAGAGGTCCTTGTAACCGGCGACACCAGCGACCACCAGAGGATGGTCCTCATCAATCTTCCAGGTTGGGAAATAGAGTTCCTGCGAATACTCCTTCTTGGTCCAGCCGGTCTTCTCGTAGTTGGGCATTTCAACGACAATTGCCGAAGGATCGTCGCCGGTTGCCTTGGAGATGTAGTCACGGACCTGGCTGATGGCAAGATCGGCATCCTCACCCCATGTCAGGCGACGGTCAAGATAGAGCATGGCATAGTCTGCCACTGCACACTGGCTGGGCCCCTTGACATCCATCTGGCTGACAGTGATGGTTCCCTTTCCAAGGAATTTCTCTGCATCCGGCTGGAGATCCTTGTTGAGCTGCTCTATGGCAAGGGCTGCCTTTGCTGCCTTGTAAGCTGCACTGACGCCTCTTTCGGGGGCGCTTCCGTGACAGGAGATCCCCTTGAGGATTACCCTGATCTCCATGCGCCCGCGGTGTCCGCGATAGAGCCGACAGGTGGTGGGCTCGGTTGAGACTACCAAATCCGGCTTGAAGTTCTCCTCTTCAATAAGGTACTTCCAGCACATGCCGTCACAATCCTCTTCCATTACGGTAAAGGTAAAGTAGACAGTGTACTCGCCACCATAGCCGAGCTCCTTGAGGATGCGTCCGGCTGTGATCATGGAAGCGGCTCCGCCTTTCTGGTCACTGGTCCCACGGCCAAAGACCTTGCCGTCCTTGATCTCACCACTGAAGGGGTCAAATTCCCAGTTTTTCATGTTGCCCACTTCGACTGTGTCGATGTGCGCATCAAAAGCCAGTTTCTTCTTCCCGTTTCCTACCCGGCCAATTACTGAGCCGAGTCCGTCGATGTAGACTTCATCGAAACCAGCCTCTTCACAGAGGGTGACGATAAGACGGCATACGTCCTCTTCTTGAGAGCTGTAGCTCTTCACCTTAACCATTTTGGAGAGGTTGATAGCCGTATAATCGCGATATTCGGCAGCCTTTGCTTTGATCTGTTCCTGAATCGTCATGTATTCCTTCCCTTTGACCGTCTTGGTCATATTCTCTTTCGCTTCCATTACGGAGCGATAGTATCCACTTTTTCCCAGACACGCTTGGCGACTTCTGCTGCCTTTGCGTAGATGGCCGGCACATCAATACCTGGGAACTGGTGATTTTCCATCACCAGCCGGCCATCGACAATGACACTCTCCACACAGTTGCTGCTCATGCCCCACACAAAATGCGCTGCACTGTTGTCAGCGACAAAGGGTGTCGGACTGTGGTAATCGAGGATATTGAGGTCAGCCTTGTAGCCAGCCTCCACCCTTCCGAACTTGCCGCCAAAATATTTCTCGACAAGCTTGTTCCCTCTGGCAAGGGCCGTGACAAAATCACCGGGCCACCAGGATCCACCCTCATCCTTATGCTTGAAGAAGGCAAGCTTGAGCTCCTCGAACATGTTCCCCCCACATCCATCGGTGCCGATGATAAGGTTCTTCACCTTCTGGAGGTTCTGGCAGTACCCCACATGGTTGTTCATGTTGCTTCGGGCATTGTGCGCGAAGAACGTGTCGTGGCTGTTGATCTTCCCAATCTCAGCTTCGTTGAGATAGAGGCCATGCACCAGCAGCGAGTTGTCTGTCAACAGCCCGAACTTCTCCAGACGGTCGACAATATCCATATGGTAGTGATGGTGCGAGTGCACCACATCATACTTGTCCTCAGCCACATGGAGATGAAGGCCTGCACCGCTTTCATGCATCACCTCGCCGATCATGCGCAACCCCTCATCGGGGATGGTGAAAGGGGCATGCCCACCGACCATACCTCGTACGAGCTTGCGTCCCTTTGCAGATTTTGCAAAGCGCAGGTTCTCCTCGACTCCAGCCTCAACTTCCTTCATGCCGAAGTTACGGTCGGTAACCTCGTAGCAGGTGGTGCCACGAACCCCTACCTCCTCCATCCCCTTGGCAATGGTGTCCAGGGAGTTGGCGATATAGTTGGGACTTGCATGATGGTCGATACATGTGGTGGTACCTGCAGCGATAGCATCTAAGGAACAGATAAGGGAGCTGTAGTAGGTCGCTTCCTCATCGAGGCCCCTATCGAGGCGCCACCACCACTCCTTCAGAATTTGTATGAAGTCATTCTGAGGGCCTGCTGAGATGAGCATCCCTCGGGAAAGCCCGGAGTAGTAGTGGTGGTGACCACATACGTTACCGGCTGTCACTGTCTTGTTCCTGCCGTCAATGATCTTGTCAGCACGAACCTTATCACCAGCACCCTTGCCAACCGCGCTGATGATGTCGTCCTTGATGACGACATCAACCTCATCGGTTATGGCAAAGGGAGGCATTGTCTGCATGACACGGGTGTTCTTGATAACAATACTGGACACAATAGACTCCTTATTCAGCCACGTACCCCAGCAGATAGCTGTAGGTAGTGAACACTTCTTCTATCAGGGCAGCCACTTCATCAGTGATGCCTTCCTCGTCTCCTGTGAGTATCCCATCCCCGTCAAGGGCGCAATGGAATATCTTACCGTCCAGACGGACAAGGATCTCATCATCCTCCACATAGAAACCGCTGTTCTTGGAGCTCTCAAAGTCATCGTTACGACTGAAGAGGGTAAACTTCTCGCGATAGGGACCGCCGTCATAAGGACAGAAGGTCTCACAGTTACCACACTCGTTGCAGTAGGCATCAAGGTGGAGTATCTGGTAGGGATCGGAGAAAACACCGGTGTTACGCACATCGATGGCCACGTTGGCACGGTTCGGACATACATCCACACACTTGTTACAGATGTAGGAGCACTCCAGACAGCGCTTCGCTTCATTCTCAGCAAACTTCTTGTCGTCAAAAGCCTTGGAGACGAGGATCCTGCTCTTCTTTTCGGCAATCTCAGCAAAGTACTCGTCTTCAGCCGCTGTCAGCTCCTCGTTGTCCTGATCAGAGAGGTCATCCTCATCAAAGTCCTCAAAGTCCTCATCATCTTCACACGCTTCATCAGGACCATGGTCATGACCACAGCCGCAACTTTCCTCTTCATCATCCTCAGGGCCGAGGATCTTGTCGATGGCAGCCTCAACTGCTGATCGCGCACTTGCGATACACTGCACTACTGTGGAAGGGCCTGATTGCACATCTCCAATGGCATAGACATCCTCGACCTCGGTCTCCTTAGTCTCCTTATCAGCAATGGGCCAGCCCTTTTCATTGACAGGGACGCCAAACCAGGTCAGCTTCTCGGTGTCTGCATACTCGCCGATAGCGGTTATCATGACGTCGCATTCCAGGGTATAGGTCTCATCGGTGGAGACAGGGCGTCTTCTTCCGGAAGCATCCTTGTCGCCAAGGGCCATCTTACGAACGGAGAGCTGGTTCCCATCAAAGGACTCTGGGTTTGCCAGGAAGATGAACTCTACATTCTCATCCCGGGCATTTGCATACTCCTCATGGTCTGCTGGCATCTCTTTCTCTGTCCTACGATAGAGGACCGACACCTTCTCCACTCCACTGACCCTGGTAGCGGCGCGAGCGCTGTCCATCGCAGTATTGCCTCCTCCGACGATGACCACATGCTTGCCAAGGCGTACCTTGGAGGGATCCTTACGGTACCTAGAGAGGAACTCGAGAGAGCGTTGTACACGGGAACGATCCCCTGTGAGAGGGATATCGTTGTCCACCTCACTGCCGATGGCATAGAAGATGTGCGAGAACCCTTTCGACTGCAAAGCCTTGATGGTCATCTCTTCACCCTTGACCCCATAGTGGAAATCCACCCCATGGGCCTGGATGAAGGCGACATCATTCTCGATGGCTTCGACAGGAAGACGGAAGCCTGGGATGACGTGGCGAACCACACCTCCTGCGCTCTCTTCCCGTTCGAATACCGTGGTATCGAAGCCGCTTCGGGCAAGGAAGTATGCGGCGGAGAGACCTCCGGGGCCTGCTCCGATTACAGCAGCCTTGAACCGACTCTTTTCAGAAGGCCCTTCCCATCTTTTCCTATATTCCTCATAGCCGTTTTCTGCGGCGATCTTCTTCATCTCACGAATCTCTACCGCACCCTCATAGTCCATGCGGGTACAATGCAACTGGCACTGGTGATCACAGATATGGCCGGTAATGAAAGGGAGGGCATTCTTGTCATAGATCAATTCAAGGGCATCGGCGTAGCGACCCATACCTACGAGCTGCACATATTCAGGGACATCCTGGTGGATGGGACATGCAACCACACAAGGGGCTACATAGCAGTCGAACATCGGCAGGTCCTCTCCAATCTTAATTGAATCGGTACCCCTGAAGTCCTTGCTTACCTCGACATATCGGCCTTCACGGGCATCGGATGAGAGTTTCTCCAGTTTCTTTAGGTCAATTCCCTGCATGTCCCATGCCTTACTCTTCTCGAGGATCTCCACCATCTGCTTCAGACGTGCATAGCCACCTGGCTTGAGCAGGTCGGTTGCAAGGGTGATGGGTCTGATGCCGGTCTCAAAGAGAGCCTTTACAGTAAGGGCTGTAGCTCCGCCGCAATAGGAGACGGGCAGCTTGCCTGCAAACTCATCACTGAGCATGGTGGCAACAGTAGTGGAGAGGGGTAGCAGAGCCCTGCCGGACATGTACATCTCCTTGCCGGGAAGCTGCTCCTGATCATTTACAGAACCGAGGGTGTTGGTCAGTTTGACACCAAAGCCACGGCCTTCTTTCTTGGCAAGGTCGACCAGGCGGTGCAACATCGCTATGGCGTCGTTGTACTGCAGGTCGTGCTCAAAGTTCTCCCGGGTCAGGGTAATATAGTCAAACCCAAGGGTATCGAGAATTTCTCGTACCTTATCGTAGCCAAGGAGGGTGGGATTGAGCTTGACGAAGGTATCGATCTTCTTTTCGCTCAGCATATAGGTACAGATGGCCTCAATTTCCTTGGGAGGACATCCGTGCATGGTGCTCAGGGTGGTCGAGGGGCTGATGTTGGAGCTGATCTTTGCAGTCAGGCCCTTGAGCTTCTTCTCAAGGCCTTCCCACTCGGTGCCATCGAAAAGACCTTCATCTAGCATGGCATCGAGTTCTGCAAGGTACTCTGCAAACCTCTCGTCCTTGCGGGCGTCGATCATGGAGTCGATGAACTGCTGCATGCGTTCGGTCTTGATGCCTGCAAGGTCATATCCTACTGACATGTTGAAGATGAAGGAGGGTTTTTCAAACTTGCCCTTGTGCATAACAGCTTCGAGCAGATGAAGGATGATCCATGCCTTGGCATACTCGTCCCAAGCCTTGGGAAGGGTGAATTCTGTGGACCACTCCACGTTGTACGCTTCATCACGTGCATCGATGCAAGGTTTTTCAACCTCCAGGGTGTCCATGATCTGCACTGTCTTCAATTCCATGAAGCGACCACCGACCAGATAGCTGGCAACTATATTCTGTGCCAGCTGGGTGTGGGGCCCTGCTGCGGGCCCGCAAGGGGTGGAACAAGTCTGACCGAATACAGCTATGCTGTTCTTGCCTTTGTCCTGATAAAACTGTTCTTGGGCAATTCCAAAAATTGAATGATGGTTACGAAATTCGCCAATAAGACGGGTAATAAGTTCCGCAAAAGGAACCGGGCGCATGATGTCTGCCATAGGTCACTCCTTCGAGTAAGGGTGTCGCCGGGTACAAAGACCCAACACTGTCTTATTCTAATGCAGATCAGAGAGATGTCAATCATTTTTGCAACAATTCGCAACAAAGTTGGAATTTTTTTCTCTCCTGTCAGGCTGACAAAGTCTTACTGCATTACTTCTTATATACGCATGTACGGTGTGGTGCACAGGACGTCCCTCCCCATACAAATGTCGATCCAAACGAGCGTTGCCCCATCCGACAAAAGGGGTTTTCACCAAGTATCTCTGGTATTAATATAGCACTTTACCAAAGAATTGCATACTCTAACTGATACTTAGCGCAATATATTACAGGAAAATCTAACTTTTACGAATTTTATCTTTACAATTCAAATCTTTCTTGTATACTTGACTAATCCAAAAAGTAACCAATCACCAAAGTATAGTGGAGGAAGTTAGATGTTGATCAATTTGAATGGGGATCCGAACGTACGGAAGAATAATATTGACCGCTGTAGGGAGAAGGGCATTTTGCTGCCAACCTTCAGCCAGATGGTGGACCCTTCCACTATCCCTGCCGATATTCAGGAAAAACTGGCAGATGTCGGTCTTTGGGATGTTAATCCCCTTAACCTTTTCAGGATCTCCTGGAAGAACGAACCCACAAAGATGGGTGGAAAGTTCGGTGGAGTGAACTATGTTGAGGTTCCCCATGAACTTACCGGCTGTAAGGCCCGAATCCTCGCCCTTGTCGGCAAATGGTTCCCCACCGGTGCCCATAAGGTAGGGGCCACCTACGGATGTCTGGCACCGGCATTGGTTGCAGGCACCTTCGACTCCATCCACCAGCAGGCTGTATGGCCTTCAACAGGCAACTACTGCCGTGGCGGTGCCTATAACAGCGTCCTGCTTGGATGCGAATCCATTGCCATCCTCCCTGAAGAGATGAGCAAGGAGAGATTCAATTGGCTGAAGACTGTCGCAGGAGAGGTCATTGCAACACCTGGATGTGAATCCAACGTCAAGGAAATCTTTGATATGTGCCATACCCTTGATGAGGAGAGAGGTGCGAATATTGTCATCTTCAACCAGTTCGACCAGTTCGGCAACTATCTGTGGCATTACAAGGTCACCGGGGGAGCAATCCTGGAAGTGCTCAAGGAAGAGGGTATTGCAGATGAGAACGTCTGTGGGTATGTCACTGCCACAGGTTCGGGTGGAACACTTGCTGCAGGTGACCTTCTCAAGGAGAAATATCCTCATATCAAGCTCGCAGCCTCTGAAGCATTGCAGTGCCCCACCCTGTTGCGCAATGGATTTGGCGGACACCGAATCGAAGGTATCGGCGACAAGCATGTTCCTTGGGTTCACAATGTGCGCAATACCGATATGGTTATCGCTGTTGATGACCAGGACTGCATGGATGTCTACCGCCTCTTCAACGAGCCTGCAGGTATCGAATATCTGCGCAAGATGGGTATTACTGAAGAGACTATTGCAGAACTCCCTCTGTATGGCATCAGCGGTGTGGGAAATGTGCTTGCAGCCATCAAGATGGCCAAGTACTATGAGATGGGCAGTGACGATGTCGTCTTCACCGTCCTGACCGACAGTTCTGAGATGTATACCTCAAGGCTGGAAGAGCAGAATGAGATCCAGGGCGAGTTCGATGAGTATGCGGCGGTGAGAGCCCTTGCAGCGTGCTTGCATCATCAGACAACTGAGGATACCCTAGAGCTTACCTACTACGAGAAGCTCCGCGTGCATAACCTCAAGTACTACACGTGGGTTGAGCAGCAGGGCAAGACCTATGAGGAGCTCAATGACCAGTGGTATGATAAGAACTACTGGAAGCAGATTCCGGCGTATGCTGACAAGATAGATGAGATGATCGAGGCATTCAATGCGGAGATCCTAGCCAAATAACTTGGTTCATACCTACAAATGCCGGACTGCAAATCCGGCATTTTTTTACTTATGGAGGAAATATAGTATGCGATTTTCGTATGAGTGCAGTGATTGCGGCACAACCTATCAGACTGATGAGGTCATGTACCAGTGTCCTGATTGTTCCCAAAAAAATGAAAGGGGATCCTTTTCCAAGGGAAACCTGATAGTCAAGCTCAACAAGGAGGACCTTGCCAGACTTGCTAAGCAGGAACATGTCAGCATGTATGACTTCTTCCCCTACCCGGTACCTACCCCTGAAGTATTCCCAGTCGGTGGCACCCCTTTGGCCAGGCCCCGCCGACTTGCCAAGAAGTATGGGCTGGAGAACCTGTCTTGCAAGTTGGACAACGCCCTGCCGTCAGGCTCCTTCAAGGACCGTGCCAGCCAGCTGATAGCCGCCCAAGCCATTGCCAACAAGCAAAACCGCATAGCTCTAGCCTCCACCGGAAACGCCGGGGCGGCAATGAGCTGTGCAGGAGCTGCCTATGGCTTGGAGATCATCCTGTTTGTCCCTGCAACCGCTCCCATCAACAAGCTGATGCAGAGCGTTCTGTATGGGGCTACGGTAGTTCCTGTGAAGGGTAGCTATGATGATGCCTTTGCCCTCTCCATCGCCTACACCAAGGAGTTTGGAGGCATCAACCGCAATACGGCATACAACCCGATGACCATTGAAGGCAAGAAGAGCGTCTCCATCGAGCTGTTCGAGCAGTTTGGGCGCAAGGCTCCTGATGTGGTCTATGTCTCTGTAGGGGATGGGTGCATCTTCGCTGGTGTCTATAAGGGCTTCTACGACCTCAAGGAAGCGGGTCTTATCGATAAGATTCCGCACTTAGTCTGTGTCCAAAGCAAGCAGAGCAATGCGATCAGCCAGGCGTGGAAGACAAAAACCTACAACAACATCAAATCTGCGACAACCCGAGCCGACAGCATCAGCGTAGAGAGTCCTGCAAACGGAAGGATGGCAGTTCGCTATATTGACGAGAGCGATGGTTGGGCCACTGAAGTTGACGACAGTGAAATCCTTGAAGCCCAACTTGAACTGACCCGTGAGGCTGGCATCTTTGTCGAGCCGGCTGCTGCCTGTGCTTGGGCAGGAGTGCGCAAGGACAGCAAGATGCTGGTCGATAAGTTTGGCAAGGATGTAGAGGTCTGCACCCTTTTGACAGGTACAGGGTTCAAGGACATGGCGGTCTTCCAGGGAAGGGTGTCCATTCCAGAGGCGATTGAAAACAGCACAGAGGCTGTATCCAAGCGTTTCAAACAAGACAAAGCAGAGAAATAGAAGAAAGAAAATCAAGAAAAAAAGGAAATAAGGGGAAGAAGCGGAGCCAAAAGGCACCGCTTCCCTCTTTCTCCTTTGACAAAATGCCCTCATTACGATACCTTTTGACGTGAGCCAAAAGCTCAAGGAGTGATGCATGCAGAACTTTCTCATTGGCCTGGGGATCGGAGTTGTTCTTGCAATCGTTCTCGTGGTCGTTATGTCAGTGAACAGGCATAAGGAGATTCTCCAGGAAAAGAAGGAGAACGACCGACTGAGAAGGATGCTGAATGACCGTATGGATCTTGAGAGCGATGGCCTTGCCAAGTTAAAAGACGACAACGAGGAACTCAAGAAGCAGAACGAAAACCTGAGGATCAGTCTCAATACCTTCTCCCAAAAGCCTAATAGGAAGGAGATGGCAAGATTGCATGTATATCAGCTCGCTGTTGATCGTCTGACGATAAACAGCCCAGGCTTTGGAGCTGCTTGGCAGGCTGCATTGAAGGAGAGCGAGGATGAGTTCCAGAAGACCTATGTGGGAGTACAGCCATTCATCAAGCGACTCATACCCATGAAAACGGATGCAAACGTATTGCCAAGGTACATAGAAGAAGATACGAACACGAAAAAGTAAATTACTCGCCGGAGTGGTGGAATGGTAGACACAAGGGACTTAAAATCCCTTGACCTTTTGGTCGTACGGGTTCAAGTCCCGTCTCCGGTATTTCATTTAGTACAAAGCTTTTAGGAAATATAATTTCAGATATGTAGATCCATTCTGGACACTAATCCCCGTGCTTTGAGATGGCCTAAAGGAATGGGGTCTGCCAGCAACTCACGAAGCTCGTCCCCTGTCATTTGGGCAGCAGCCTCATTGTCCATCGGCCAGGAGTAGCGACCATATCGGACGGACCGGGCCAATAACCAGCAGCCCGCCCCTTCACAATAGACGATGCGTATCTGCTTTCTGCTGGTCGAGCAGAAAACGAATAGGGACTGCTCGTCCATCTTCAGGTTCATGGCTCCGACCACCAGAGAGACCATACCACGGATTCCACGACGAAAATCAGTTGCACCCACCCGCAGGAATATCTTCTTGCCCTCGAGGATCATATCAAATGGCAGGCCCATTGCAGCACCCCTTTAATGCGATTCAAAAGAGTTATGCTCTCCTTCGAACAGCCCAGACGATACAGGCGAATACAAAGATTATGCACATCCTGTTGGAATCCAATCATCTCCTGGAGGTGTCATGGGTGTATTTTTCTTTTGATTGGCTCCTGTTACTTGGTACATTATTCTCTCCAATGTTGTAATAGACAATGTTGAGGTCTGATGAGGCTGGTTCTTGCTTATTTTCAAAGGGAATCCCACATTTATCGTATCCAGCTCTTTTCAGCCATTCACTAAGGGTGGAATTGGTTATCGGTGTTTCTTTCAGACAATATGAAGTGACCTCCCAGTTTGCAAACCGCGCATTCACCGTGCATACTGGGATAAACAAATAACCCTGTATGCGGCTATCGCATACAAATGGAGGCCACTTCAATGACAAATGTAATACACATTGGTATCGATGTCCACAAAGACAGTTATTCACTTTGCTCTTTCAGCTTTGCAACCAAACAGTTGTTTGGCCAGACCAGGATTGCCAGTAAGGGCAGTCTGGTGATCAAATATGTACAGCGGCTGCAAAAAGAACAGCCCGACTGTGAAGTCCTATGTGGCTATGAGGCTGGTCCTACAGGATTCGGATTGTCCCGGGAACTAGAGGCAGCAAACATAGCTTGTGTGCTCATGGCTCCGACGTCCTTACCCAAGGCTCCTGGCAAGGCTGTGAAGACAGATCGCCTGGATGCCCAAGAACTAGCCAAGCATCTTGCATGGGGAACCTATAGCGCAGTCCATGTACCAACACCAGAAGACGAAGTAGTGAAAGACTACACAAGGATGAGGAATACCCGAGTAAAGGCCTACAAGAGAACCAAGCAGAATCTGTTGGCATTCCTTCTCCGTTCGGGGAGGGTATTTACAGAGGGAAAGACCTATTGGACCCAAATACACTTCACTTGGCTCAGAAGGCAGAAGTTTACAGACCCCCTTGCCCAAGAGACCTTCAACGAATATTTGCAAGAAGTGCTTGATCAGCAAGAAAAAATTGCAAGATACGACAGTCAGATTGAAGAAGTTGCCAAAAGGGAAGAATATAGGGAGATGGTATCCAGATTGTGTTGCTTCCGGGGTATTGAGACCCATACAGCCCTCTCACTAGTGGTCGAGATTGGAGATCCTTCACGGTTTCCTAATTCTCAGAGCTTTTCTTGCTTTTTTGGATTGACACCCAGTGAGGATTCCAGCGGGCAGCGGGAAAAAAGAGGGGGGATAACCAAAGCAGGGAATATCCGATTGAGGACATTACTCATCGAAAGTGCAAAGTCGACAATGCGAAGCAATGTGTACGGGAAATCAAAGAGGCTCCTAGCACGGCAAAGGGGAAATGACCCGGCAGTCATAGCGTACGCCGACAGGGCCAACCGAAGATTGCATAAGGTATACAGCAATCTTACTTCTCGGGGAGTGCATACCAACAAGGCTACAGCAGCTGTAGCGAGAGAATTGTCCTGTTTCATCTGGGGCATGATGAACAATAAGATCGATTAAGATAAGTACGAAAAGGGGCATATAGCATGAGAGGGATTGATAGACAGGATAATCGGGCAACGATCCAGCTATCTTCGAGCAATCTATGTTGACACCCCAGGGTGATTCACGATTTTAGACAGAAAGAGCTTTAGGCGGACCATTGGCCTGCATTAACCAATGTGCGAATATCAGAGTGGTCAATTGCCGAAAACTGATTTCCTGTCTATCAATCCTTTTCATTTTCTCATACAACCAAGGAGTAGCAATAAGAAAAAAAGAAAGTACTTGACAAAGGTCACATCATATCAGATTGCAGAACTGCAATTGTGATAGTCCAGATAGCCTAAACTTGGTGATTATCTCATCCTTGATCTCTTTTGGATATGTATTACATTTTCTCATGGCTTATCCTCCAAGTCCGATGTTAGAGGAAAGCTCCCACCTTTGGGTATGATGTATTTGGTTTGATGCTCACTAAGCACGGGGAAAACATCTTTAGCCTCCCAACTTATAAAACAATCACGGAAACACCCCCGTAAGCACGGGGAAAACGTGAAAATAGCTTGGCTGACGGTGTTCTCGTAGGAAACACCCCCGTAAGCACGGGGAAAACTGGGCTGATTGTATGAAGGCTGACATTTACGAGGAAACACCCCCGTAAGCACGGGGAAAACTGTAATTCCATTCCTTTTGAAAACATAAGTATGGAAACACCCCCGTAAGCACGGGGAAAACCTACTAGAATATTAGAGACTAAGTCTCGTAAAAGAAACACCCCCGTAAGCACGGGGAAAACCAAACTCGTCCAGTGCTTCTTGTGTGATGTCAAGAAACACCCCCGTAAGCACGGGGAAAACTGCTTCCCTGGGTTCACTTGTATCTCCTTCTGAGAAACACCCCCGTAAGCACGGGGAAAACTCATATAATCTTTCATGGTCTATACGTGTAATAGAAACACCCCCGTAAGCACGGGGAAAACTGTCTTGGTTGCTGAGCAGGTTTCTGGTATCGGGAAACACCCCCGTAAGCACGGGGAAAACGTACGGCAAAGAGATTATACACCACCCACTAAAGAAACACCCCCGTAAGCACGGGGAAAACTTTTGTCCCTCCATGGAACTGACATACCGTACAGAAACACCCCCGTAAGCACGGGGAAAACGTACGGCAAAGAGATTATACACCACCCACTAAAGAAACACCCCCGTAAGCACGGGGAAAACTTTTGTCCCTCCATGGAACTGACATACCGTACAGAAACACCCCCGTAAGCACGGGGAAAACGAAACGATTCCCACTATCTGCAACATAAGCATAGAAACACCCCCGTAAGCACGGGGAAAACCCTGAGCGCAATTTTCTGCCGGTCTCAAATAGGGAAACACCCCCGTAAGCACGGGGAAAACAGCGATACAGCAGAAGTTACAATTTTACAGATAGAAACACCCCCGTAAGCACGGGGAAAACCTGTACAATTTGAAAAGCTTTACTTTTTGTCCGGAAACACCCCCGTAAGCACGGGGAAAACTACCCAGTCATAGGGCCAAATCGATACAGTGTGGAAACACCCCCGTAAGCACGGGGAAAACCTGTACAACTTGAAAATTTTTACTCTTTTCCCAGAAACACCCCCGTAAGCACGGGGAAAACGCTTGTTCGATAGGTACTTGTCTAGGGAGAGAGGAAACACCCCCGTAAGCACGGGGAAAACGGATTATCCATTTTTTCATGCCGGTACCGTTCGGAAACACCCCCGTAAGCACGGGGAAAACACATAGAGGAGGTAGTGAGATGTTACTAACAGGGAAACACCCCCGTAAGCACGGGGAAAACACATAGTGTTGCATAATCACATGCGAGGTGATAGGAAACACCCCCGTAAGCACGGGGAAAACGTTCAGTAATGGGTAAAGCGATACTGACTGTCAGAAACACCCCCGTAAGCACGGGGAAAACTCACTAGCACTTATCGCAAGGCTTATCTATAAGGAAACACCCCCGTAAGCACGGGGAAAACTGGAATGTTCTGTCATCCGATGCTAACAAAAAAGAAACACCCCCGTAAGCACGGGGAAAACTGGCTTTCCGCTCACAGCCTGACTGGAATTTGAGAAACACCCCCGTAAGCACGGGGAAAACAGGCTGAGGTGGCAGCTAGCACCGCTAGTCAGAGAAACACCCCCGTAAGCACGGGGAAAACCAGACAGTATGGCTCTTATGCTATCTGTATCCAGAAACACCCCCGTAAGCACGGGGAAAACCTCCTTTTATTTATATAAAGCTAGTAGTAAGAAGAAACACCCCCGTAAGCACGGGGAAAACTTTTGAAAGTGTACGTGAGCTAAAGAACCTTGGGAAACACCCCCGTAAGCACGGGGAAAACGATTTTATCATGACAAGAAAAGGCGCGATTGAAGAAACACCCCCGTAAGCACGGGGAAAACCACAAGAAACAGTTTTTCATGCAATCGGAACCAGAAACACCCCCGTAAGCACGGGGAAAACTTTAGCGAAAAACAGCAAGTTGAAACAGGTCAAGAAACACCCCCGTAAGCACGGGGAAAACGCATGAACATAGGGAATTGCCAACCATCTGAAAGAAACACCCCCGTAAGCACGGGGAAAACAAGGAGATGACAAGATGAAAATGACAATGAATGGAAACACCCCCGTAAGCACGGGGAAAACTGGTATAGAAAGCATCCTCCAATTTTGTGTCTGGAAACACCCCCGTAAGCACGGGGAAAACATAAGCCCTTGACTGACGTACTTGTATACGGTGGAAACACCCCCGTAAGCACGGGGAAAACCAAAGTATCCCTTACTTGAGCATATGCCTTGTAGAAACACCCCCGTAAGCACGGGGAAAACAAGAGATTGACTAATATCACATAGGTGGTATAAGAAACACCCCCGTAAGCACGGGGAAAACGGAATTCGATTCTGTAGCAATCGATAGTACTTAGAAACACCCCCGTAAGCACGGGGAAAACGAATCGAGCCTTTCATAGCCTTCTTGGTGAGTAGAAACACCCCCGTAAGCACGGGGAAAACCTGGGAGAGAGTCTAGCTTTAGCTATGATGGAAGAAACACCCCCGTAAGCACGGGGAAAACTTTTCCACCTCTTGCAACGGAGTGATGAGTGCAGAAACACCCCCGTAAGCACGGGGAAAACCAATCTGATCGTGTCCAACCCTGTTGTGCCCAAGAAACACCCCCGTAAGCACGGGGAAAACGGAGGTGTGACGATGGACAACATAATACGTATAGAAACACCCCCGTAAGCACGGGGAAAACCCATTCCCAGGTGTTTGCAAATCCAATGGTCTGGAAACACCCCCGTAAGCACGGGGAAAACTCTTTGAGTGTAGGCCAACTATCAATAAACGCAGAAACACCCCCGTAAGCACGGGGAAAACATATGATGCGCATGTTGGGCTTGATAATAACGGGAAACACCCCCGTAAGCACGGGGAAAACTAACAATGGGATAACGTCTTGCTGTAGATGCCAGAAACACCCCCGTAAGCACGGGGAAAACCAACACCAGCTGGTGCTACATATATAGTAAATGGAAACACCCCCGTAAGCACGGGGAAAACACCATACCCATCTTTGTCTTTTCGCCCTGTCCAGAAACACCCCCGTAAGCACGGGGAAAACAATCCACCGATACCAGAGAAAAGGTCTAAATAAGAAACACCCCCGTAAGCACGGGGAAAACGGATTTATGAGAGATTTACCAGAATTACGAAGAGAAACACCCCCGTAAGCACGGGGAAAACCAACGTACAGGTACGCTTCGCTCAGCTCGTCCAGAAACACCCCCGTAAGCACGGGGAAAACGTGGATCGTCTGCGTGGAAAGGTGCGCTCGACAGAAACACCCCCGTAAGCACGGGGAAAACCTCACTAAATCACCCCCACCCTGCACAAAGTCAGAAACACCCCCGTAAGCACGGGGAAAACTCTTTTACTCTCAACCTCACTCTTTGCTATAGAGAAACACCCCCGTAAGCACGGGGAAAACTTCAAGCCGGCGGAATATATCCCCAGCGGCGCAGAAACACCCCCGTAAGCACGGGGAAAACACCAGAGAGAATACTTCATAATAAATACGCCGAGAAACACCCCCGTAAGCACGGGGAAAACTTCAATCATGCTAACCCCCTTATGATAAGCTCAGAAACACCCCCGTAAGCACGGGGAAAACCCAGAAACGCAACTCCTTACACAAATGGCGCAAGAAACACCCCCGTAAGCACGGGGAAAACATCATCCAATAAAACATCATAGCCATAATAGAAGAAACACCCCCGTAAGCACGGGGAAAACTGTTGATGTACTGTGGAATGTATTCTAGCAACGGAAACACCCCCGTAAGCACGGGGAAAACAACTCACCAAGTTTCATTTGTTGTTTTGCTTCGGAAACACCCCCGTAAGCACGGGGAAAACATACGCAAGGCCGGACACAGTTGGGTTGTTTAAGAAACACCCCCGTAAGCACGGGGAAAACCAGATACTTTGATATGGAAACTTGTTGCTTCTAGAAACACCCCCGTAAGCACGGGGAAAACTCTGACATATAGTGTTATATCTATTATACAGCTACCATATCTAGTGGGTCCTATCCTGCTCTATTCTTTCAAAAATCAGTTGTAACCCCTCTATTGTGGATATTTTACGCTTGGTATCTCCCATTCCCCAAATCTTATAAAAGGGAGGTTTTGATATCCTTTGGAAGACAATCAAACCCGAATTTACTCCACAATTCTCAAACAAATAATTGATAACACGATCAGCAACAGAATCATTTATTCCCGAAACAAAAACATTCGCCCGTGGCTCAACAAACCAGAGTTTCATCCGACCTCTTACAGCTGGAGGCAAGGCATTGGCTATCACTACTACCATTCTTACATTCCCAATACCGTTTTTATGTCAGTGCCAATTCTACCCAGAAGATCCATTTCAATCACCCTCCTACGAAACTCTTCAGAGACCTTGTATTTGTTGTACTGACCGCATAGGTCCATAGTAAGAAAAAAGGCTAAATCAATGCACAACTCTTCCTTGTAAAGATCTGCCATGTCGTATACAAATGGCATAGGACTTCCAGAATGTACGAACCCAATGTGAGGCGAAAACCCCATGGAATAAATAGCAGAAGTAAGTATTCCATATAGTGCCGCATTTGCAGAGGTGAGTATCCTATTTGTAAGATCACTTAGCTCAAACTTACCAGGGACATAATTACGGCCACCCCATCCTACTTTATATTTCTGTGCATATTCATCGTACAATGCACGTACCCGTTTGCCCTCCATACCCATCAGCTCTTTCAATGTCTTTGTTTTCACATCATCATCTGGGAATCGTTTCAAAAACATTCGTCTCGCAACTTCCAAACGTTTTTTCTCATTTACAGCTAATTCCATTTGGCTACGCATATTTCTAGTATTTGCAGTGGGACTTTGTCCAACTGCATAGAACAACAAACTGTCCTCTCCTACCCAGCAAACACAACAGTTTGAAGCTGCCATGACTTTAATTGCTTCATGCGTCACACTAGTCCCAGGGCCCAAGAGCAGACAGTTTATGGTAGCCACAGGCAATCGTACTAAGCTACCTTCACAATCAATCCATTTCACGCTACTATCATCAATTTCCAATCTTCCACGTTCCAAATAAATGAATGGATATTTATCGCAAACCTGTGGCAAGTTGTTTCGTTGTACTTGTATGAAAAGTCTCTTTGGATTATGCATTGTGTTAGTCATGTTTCTTTATGGTCACAGTGCGGTCTCGATACCTTTTGTAAAGTCCAAATTGTATAGGCACATCATTCAAGACCATTTGATCCCCATCTCCTTTATCCTCTGAAACTGTGAAAGAAACCGATAGATCCTTATTCTCCATCAATGTTCCGGCCATTGCTGATGCTTCTTCAAACGAATGAAAAGTTCCCCGGAATACAAAATCGGTCGGAACACAGTTCTTCCTACCAAGATATATATCGAAGATAGGATTCTGCAGTGACTTAGCGATTGACTCAGCTAATTCACTGTCCAACTCTTGTATGACCGCAAACCTTGCATCCTGGAGATAATATCGATACGTCATCTTCGCACCACCACCAACAGCCGCACTTCCATCACTCTTTTTCGGGATCAACAGCTTCTGCCATGGATCTTTTTCATCATATCCACTTCCAACCATCTGGAAATCCATCAGAAAAGGATTCGACTGTTGAGTACCGATGAAACCAAGTCCATCCTTCTTCTCGGAAACCTTTGGAGTATATGAAATCACGAACTGTTTATAGCCAGCTAATCTTTCAAGCAAATCAACTTGCGGCCCTTGGGCACCAAGGGAAGCGAGGAACATGCCATATAAGCCAGACTTGGTAGGAAACCTCAAGCTCTCACGTCTTCCAAACTTAGAATCGACACCCCAAGACTGTAGGGGACCTTCTAACCATACTAGGAGATATTTTATACCCATAGTCATCCCCTTATTGCTATTTGGACACCTGCTATCAGATCATCGATATTGAAGTCATCATCTAGTCCCCAACGCAAGTCCTCGATCTTGCCATACAAGGAACCTGAAAGCTTTTCCCTCTTATCAAGGAAAGTGTTCAAGGCCTCAATGCTGGGCTTCAAAAGACCCTCACCTTTTGCCTTAACCGGATTCTCAAAGGATGCTTGGACCCGTTGGCCATTTCTGATTAATACCCGTGCATAGTCCCATAAGTTGCTTCCCGATTGGGTCGCCTGTCTTGCATAGGGTACCGCAACATACAGGGCTTTGATGAAGGCTTCAATCGCCCTATCAAGTTGGTCGTCACCTCCAAGGGTATCGACCAGTTGTCCGAGATCAATGCTCACATATCGATAATAGGTTGCAGAATTGAATTCAAGACTTCCCATATGTGAGGAACCGGAATCTGCCAAGGTTTCGGGTTTCTCATCATCAATAGCTGTAAAAAAATTCTACCTCGGAATTGGCTTTGTGTGTTGAAATCGCATGAGAAAAGGAAGCCGCTGCCTCAATATTCAACTCAGCGGCTTGCGCTACCATTCTGCCAAACAATGCGATATCCAACCCTTCCAGACCCTGGAGGCTCTTTCCCAGCGCTTTTTTATGGACCTTCTTAACTTCTGTTCCCTTTTTATCAAGTTTCTCTTTGTCATATCCAATTTCTTGGGCATACTCAGCAAGGGCTTTTGCTTCTGTATCAGTGAAGAAGTGAAGCGTATCCTTGGTAAGGAAGGCTGCAATTGCATTGGAAATATCTTTTGCAATTTCTTCACTTGCCCCACCTTCAATACAGTAGCGTGCAATCTTATCCTCAACATACTTTGTTCTTACTGCAAGCTTGATCCCAAAGTCATGCATGGCCAATCTGACTTGTCTCTTCCAAGCCTGGCTGCTGACACGGGCTCGAGTGACTCCTCCGACGATTGCGGTCTTGGGAGAGCCAACATCATCCCTATTCAAACAGGTCACTGGGAAACTTTGCAAAATATGAAACTCTAATTTTTTACCTTTGTAAGCGTTATCCATGTAATTTCTCCTTTATTAGTCTTTGAATGGTCTTATTTGTAATAATCCGAAGCCGAATGCCTTCCCCCGACCAATCCCATTGATGAAGCTGTCAACAAAATGCTTGCGATCGGTCACTTCCAACACTCCACGAAATTCGGCCATATTATATGTGATGTCACTTTCCGCCTTATGAATTTTCTTAATTCCTAGGTTGAAAATCTCCAAATCCTCTGGATTTGAGAAAAAACCCCATCTTGCTTGCCTACAAGCAAACCAGTCACGTAAAGCATCCCCACCGATAACAGGCATTTTCCCTCTGCTTCCTTGAGGCTGTACAACAGGATTTAGCAAAACCTGGAAAGCATACCGTTGGTATTCAAAAAATACCTGAGGGATCAATCTGGATTCAATCATTCCAATTTCTGGAACCAAGGGTTGTTCCCGAGATACCAGTAGTATTCTTCTATACGTCAGGTCTCCTCCTTGGTCATAAAAAAGAAACTTCCGTTCATCACCCGGAAACAGGCTATAGATACATTTATGCAACGAATATGGGTCTTTGATCTTCAAAGACTGTATAGCTTGCCTGTCCAAAGATAGTACAGATGCTATCATGATTCCTCCTTCTTCCTGAAGAAATCCCGGGCCCATTTTGCTCTGGTCCTTTCTCGGCTAACATCGTTATTGAACCACAAGATTTCATCAAGTAGGCTTGCATAGTGTACAATGAATCCCTTTGATTCTATGTATCTGATTACAGGTTTGAGGATATCCATTACCTCTTCTTTATCTTTACATGCAAGCAAACGCCTTAAACGCAATGCAGAAGAAGAGTTTTCGATATCTTCATTCCCCTTATCCTTCACATGCACCATTCGCAAGGCCTCTCCGATTGAATATTTACCATCCTCAGAAGGTCTTGACCGAGCCAAACTTGCTCCTATTAGGGCAAAAGCCTTCCTGTCGCTCTCCCACTCAAGGTTCACCCATCTAGACAAGATTTCCCAGCTTTGATACTCGGTATTCTCGTTATCGGCTTTGCGCAATTTCGACCCAAAACCTTTTCCTTTGTCATCATTGATTTGTTTGATAACATAACTGACAAAGCTGATGCTTTTATCACTTGGCAAGTGGAACCTCCTTAGAATTGTATGAGATATAATAGATAGTATTGGGCTTATGCTTCGCCCAAGCTATCATCTGTCTTGCTGACACATTCGGACAAAATTTGTCGTAGGTCTGACTGGCATAGAAAGCAAATGTCCGTCTCAAATTTTGCATTTTCTCTTGATCATCACAAACATTGACAAGTGTCTGGGCATGCCGCTCACAAAGTTCCCAGAACATCTCGAGAGCCTTATCAATGACAGGGCTTTTCTTACTACCCACTTCCTCAAAGTATCTATTCACCGAGCTCCAAAGGGTTTTTGAAAGCTGATCAAGTCCAAGCATTTCATTCTCAAAGCTAGCGAACCAAGGCTCCCCCAAATCATGCGTATCCAGGAACACCTCGGTATCGATATAGTCGTCAGTTTGCTTTACGCTTGTGTCCCCAGCGGTTGTCCGCACTTTCAAGCCCCCAGACCAGATGCCTACGATATCTCTTGCCCTCCTAGCCCGCAAAAGGAGGAGGCTGATTTGCGGACAATCATAGGGGGAACTACCCACCCTGAAAGAAGCACTGAGCAATGCCGTAAGATTTCTCCATGGTTTTTTGGAAGGGTTACACCAAAGCATCTTTCCGTCAGTAGTATAGGTCATGAATGGCTCTCTCCAGCCTTCCTTATGGGATGGATACTGCAAGCCTTCTACATAGATGATCCCGTCGTCCTGAAGTAATACGAATCTGCTCATGGCACACAGCGTTGACATGAAGCTACCTTTCAACATCCTCGCTGCTGTATCATCTTCACCAGTGGGCATATTTTCCCAAGGTGGTATAAGCTTATCTTGCTTCCATTGCGGATATTTTTCCAACTGGACACGGGTGAACAGGTTCAGCCAGATGGTATCAAGGATAGATAATCCAAGAAGATGGGAACTTAGATATCCTTCATAGTTCCCTATGCTAGGAGCACCTTTTGCAGAGGTCGTTTTACCAGCAAAGCCATGTGTCCAAGGAGGAACATCCTTGGCCACGCGCTTTCCCCCGAGGCTATAGTTCATCAGTGTTACTATGAACACAGCCTTCTGTGCATCAGAAAGCTCTTGATCTCGTTGGGATTCGAACAAAAGTGTATCGTTATCGGAGGCCAAGTCCGGCATATAATCTCTACCCAAGACACTAACAGGCAAGGATTTCCCTTTGGTAGTTTTCTTCTCTGCCAAATCAGGCTTTTGAAGAAACGGTTTTTCACCATAGAGCCAAAACAAATGCCTGTTCCCCTCCAGATACTCCAAACAAGAATTTGCCAATCCAAGACTGCCGAGGTCTTGCCAATCCTGATCATCACTCGGGGTGTATGCCACTTGTGCAATGGCCAAAAGCAACTTCAACAAAGCCAGCTTTTGGATTGCATTGCCTTTGAGTGACTTCAACGCTGGGGTACTGAACAGCTCACGCAGCGAAACTCTTGGATGATCGGTTACAGGTATCCACCTTTCATCCACCAGATTGAATCTGTTACTCATCCGCCCTCCTTCTTTTTTGTTGTATAACCCAGCAGAGAGGAATACTCCAAATCATATTTTTCATTTACTTCCCTTCCATATAATCCATGAATGGCTCCACTTTTATGTAAGATTGCTACCCTTAATCGATCCTCCTCCACATCAGAAATATAGAGAAAGGGTCTCAGCCGAGCGAGTTCTTGAGCTCTGACAGGATTGGGTGCAAGGTATGCAGGGACACTGATCATCCGTACCATACATGCCTTGGCAAGTTGCTTTTTTTGTATGAGGCTCAAGCTTGCATGATCCGGTATCTGCATAGACTCTCCATCGATAAGGTGCAAGGATCCCTTCGCAAGATCAGAACCCTCCAAGAGAAGCAGGACATCGCAAGAAGGAATCTCAGAGTAACGAGTCGGTGTCGAGTCTGATACAGCCTTACCCATCATCGTCATGCTGTTATTTGCAAAGCTTTTCAGGGTTTCCCGGGTTTTTTCAACATCATATCTTGCTTCTCTCATTGGTGGGGATTCTTCGTATTGTTCTCGGTAAGTCTCCTCAATGAGTAATCTCATGTCGACAGGAATAGTGATTTCATCAAGATTATTTAATACCAACAAACTTCTGGCCAAGACATATGGTGCATAGACTTTGCCACTAGGGCCAAATCCCCATTTCGGGCCCTTTAGGATCGTCTGAAGGTTAGGAGAAAGGATCCATGCCTGCCTTATGGCCCCATCGGGACGCCAAGCAACAATCTCTTGATGCCTCCAGAGCCTTCCTATTCGTTGTAGGATCATATCTGTCGGAGCAATGCGAGTTACCAAAAGATCGGCATCAAGATCCAAGGATTGTTCCAAAACTTGTGTACCGATGAGAATCTTGCCTGCACCTTTACGTTTGTGGATACCCTCCTTTCCATAGGTATCCACCCAGTAGGATTCCAGTTTATTCCTTTGTACTATAGGGAATCTGGAATGAATCAGACCTACTTGGATATTCTGGTCATTGCCCCAACTGGCTAAAGCCTTGAAAACCTGTTGGGCTTCTTGAACTGTATTTTCAATCCAGAGAATATACTCTCCGGCCAATGCTCTTGTTCGGATTGACTCGAACAAATGGCCTTCATCTTCTATGTGGGTAATCTTTACGCTGTTTTGTACATTTTCTATTGGAGGAGAGTATTCGATAGGTTGTCCATGCATAGACTTTGAAACCAGCGGATAACGGGTAGAAGAAATCTTATCCAAAATCTCATTTCCCTCTTTCAGGAATCCCTTTTTCCGCTCCTCTGTCAAAGTCGCACTCAACAGGATTACTGTCGAACCCAACTCCCTCAATGCATGGATGAGATTGTCCATAATACTTCCCGTGTAAGCATCATAGGTGTGGACTTCATCAAGAATCACAACTTTACCTGCCAAGCCAAATGCACGCACAAACCCGTGCCTAACATTCATAACAGCCATCAAGGCCTGATCAATAGTACCGACGGCAAAAGGAGCCAGGAGCTTTCGTTTTTTTGAGTCGAACCAATCATACCCAGGGCGTGCATCCTCCCCCATATCGGAGTCTGCCAGCCAAGCTGAACCATGGGCAAGCAACGCACAGTGTTGGTCCTCAGGTGCCAGTATGGCCTTGAGGAAAAGATTCATTCGTTCATGAATCTTTTCAGAAGTGATTCTTGTAGGCAATGCAAAGTAGATTCCATTTGCCTGACCCTTTTCCATCATCTTATATGCTGCATACAGAGCAGCCTCTGTCTTACCGGATCCCATCAATGCTTCAAGGATATAGACACCGGGACCTTGCACACTCTCATATAAGGCCCTTTGTATTGGTCTTGGGGTGTAGGGATGAAAAACTTGTTCAAAGGAAAGGCCCTTATGCAATTTGGGTGATATGAACCCTGCTCGATCAACAGCTTCATGGACAAACTCATCATAGAGCCCTGGATCAACACTCGAAAGCTGCTCAAAAATGGGTCCAGAACCAATCCAATCAGAAACTGTAGTCAAACCGGCAATAACGGTTGCTTGGATGTTGCTATTGATAATTGGCCAATCCTGTTGGAAAAAAATTTTCAAATGTGCAATCAATTCCAACCTTGCTTTTTGCCAAGCCGGGCCACCAAGCAGAGCATCCTCTGGCAGGAGAAACAATGAATCAGGAGAGGACCCATGATGCATTCCAGCAATTTCTGGAATGAAAGAGCCCACTCCCTCCAATGCAACTTGGCTGACGCCCCCATGCATGCCAATATTCTTTTCAAAAGCGGGATTGGCATTTTTCAAAGCAGAATTACTGTTGGCCCCATACCCAGGTATAAGCCTCCAAAGTTTTTCTTGGAAATGTGGATTGACCTTTCCAACGTCATGAGCTGCAGCTATCAGCTCAACGCCATTTGGGAACAAATGCTCCTTTATGAAAAATGGAAATCTGTTTACAAGTTCCTTCGCAACAGATCCGACAATCTTACAATGGGTCTCAACATCTAGGCCAGGTCGTGTTGATTCAACACCATCTACTATTACTTTTGCCATACAGCCAGATAATTTCGGAGAAGTATTCACTGGATTCTGATTGGATTCTTTGTTCCGACTTAGAATAGAAAAGCCCTCCTTACATTATTTGTAACCTGAGTGCATATCATCAGTAAAATCTCAATCAAATTATTGCAAAGTAATGGTGGCTGGATGATATACTTTGTTAAAGAGCAAAAACTCCCTTAGTCGCTTCAAGCAAAGATACCTTTGCTAATTTCATTATAAGCCCTCTTGGAAGTAATGCAAGCGATATTTCAAGGCTCAAGGAAAATATTTGTATGATACGATTAACACCAGAAGCTGGAGCAGTCCCAAAAATTGGGATAGGGCAATCCATATGTTAGAAAAAGTGAGAAAACCCACAGGCTCAGATTGTATTCGGTAGTTGGTAACACGCGGAAATTGTTAGTGCTCAATTCCCCTGCCATGCGTTGCTAACGTACAAGGTTCGCATAGAAATCTGTTCCTGCATCTTCAAATGGGTGTGTGATGAAGTTCTTGGGTAACGGGATATTGTGTGAACACAGCTGTAGGGAATACTCACAGACACATAGTTTGCATACACTCTCTTGACTCCTCTCTCATCCTCCTCCATGCTCTATCCATGGATAAAGCATTTAGACGTGATACCGCCCTCACTCAACATCAACTGGACCTGATCCTTATCAGATTCAACCAAATCAAGGATTCTTCCTTGCATAATGAACTGCTTGAGAAATCACTAGTCCTGATAGAAAAACAGGATAACAGGGCCCTGTTTGTAGTATTCGACAAAGGCTTCAAGGAGATCGGCCCCCTGTATCCTTTGGTCCTCATCTATGCTTTATTCCCTGCCATACTTTCGTTATATAACCGTTTGGAAATCTCTGATTCTATTCGCCAGGCTACCCTCTCTGACATTGCCATCTGGGTAAAGACCTATGAGGACCAACATTCAGGTGTTACCGGTCTTGACCGGTATGGATGGATTTGCCGCCACCTCTGTGCAAAGGTGATCAGGTTGGGGCGTCTGCAGTTCGAACAGGACCTCTTTCATTTTCCCTTTAGCATCTACTACGATAGCAATCTGATGCAGTACAGGGCATTTGCACAGGAGGGGCTTTTGTGCAGTTCTGATGGTTTTATTGGCATTGATGAAAACTCCAATCCGGATTTCTGGGTCACCACCTTCACTGTTGCTGAGGAAGTATTAGTAGCCCATGAAGCCGACCAAAGGGTGGGAAGGATCTCTTCTGAAGCAGTATCGGCCCCTCTCTCTGATCTGACGCCGATCTGCACCAAGGATACGCCAGTCCTTGCAGTACACATACCTGAGGGTGAGCCTCTGACCTATTCTCTGGTAGACGCATCTTTTTCTTTGGCCCAAGCTATGTTCAGCCCTACCCTCTTTGTCTGTGACTCTTGGTTGCTTGACCCCGAACTTTCGCTTTTCTTGCCATCAGAATCAAACATCTGCCACTTCATGCAACGCTTCCAGAAATTTCCTGTTTCGTTCACTACCCCTCAGATCTACGAACGGGTCTTTGGATTTGGTGCAACACGAGATGACATATTGGCATGGAAGTGCACCACTAGCCTACAGGAGAAAGTGCAAGCACATATCAAGGCCGGGGGGATATTCCGGACCATGGGAGGGTATATCCCACCATCTGTCAGTGAATAGCCCCTCACATCTGATGCAGATAGGCAAAGACCTCTCGGATCTCTACAGGGCTTCCTGTCTGCTCACCCTGTATGCACTGTCTCTGACAGGTTTCTAGGGTTTCCACTGTTACATCTTGCTTTTCTGCAAGTCTCTTAGCCCCAACAAAGTTCCCAACCATCACACGGCGCATGACGCCCCTTATGTCCAGGACCTTGTTACAGCGCGGATTTTCACAGAAAAGGCAGTGAGAGGCCTTTTCCCTGATCCTGTTCTCTGTGAATCGCTTATCCCCAAATAGTTGCTCCCGCTTGAAGGGAGGGTCTAGGAGGGTGACGAACTGCTTTTGGTCCCTGTCGAATATGTAGGGTTCCAATCCGCGTTTCTTCAGGATTGCATTGGCTGCACTGACACCTGATACCGTAACTGTCGGGGTGCCGGTACCCATCACTGTCGATTCACCGCAACAGAATAGAGAATCCCATTGGGTACTGATGTGGAGCCTCTTGAACATATGCTGTCCCAGCATCATCTTAGGCCCTGCAACCGCTCCTTGTTTTTTCATCGTATACCGCTCGATGGTACGGGGTGTCGCCACCTCGCTGAAGGTAATGGCATTCTTAAATCCGGGGAGCCTCTTTTCGATGACCCTGGTCAGGCGTTTTAGTTCCAGCTCTTTCATCTTCAGATAGGTGTTCTCATCAGCATGTTTCCAATCCCTAAACGTTGGGCCGATGGCAATAAGGATGTGTTCATCTTCAGGACAAATGCTCTGGTCATCTATGCTTGGCATGTAGAGAGTGACCTCGCTCTCATCCAACTCTTTCGGGTTGCCGACCACCATCTCTATAGGCTGCATATTCTCTGGAACTATCTCTTTCTTCACTGTGGTGTAGAGCACTACACTTGGATAGGTGGGTTCTTGGCTTGAAGCCCAATTCCTCCCTGTTTCTGTTGTTTCCTCTTTGGGAAGCAGCTTGCCATAGAGATTCCAGACAGTACCAGAATACACTATCTCATGGGCATGGAGTTTTCTTCCATCATCAAGCTCGACCCCATTGGGTTTTCCATCGGCAAAGAGGATGGAGACCACTTCCCTCCCCATGATCATTATCCCTCCATGTTCCTCAATGACCTTTTCCAGTTTGCCAGGCACAAACAGGGTTGACCCTGCGGGGTAGTAGCTTCCACCGACGTGGTTGTCCACAAACATGACCGCTGCCAGGATCGCAGGAGACTCCTCAACGGTTGCGTAGCAGTACGTTGAGGTCAGCTTGTCAAAGAAATTGAAAATATCAGGATCGGTAAAATACTTTTGCAACAAAGATTTGGCACTCTTGTTCAGGTAACCCAAGAACTTGGCATAGGAGAGGGGGTGACGAAGGAGGGCCTTCAGGCTCTCCTGCTTGTCCACCTCGTCGGGAGTCCCATAGTTGGGGTTCTCAACCATGACGTGGGTGTATATCACCTCCATGTCATGGTAGAACCTCTGGATGTTCGCCCTCTGGGTGGGAAACACCTGAGAAAGCTCTTCTATGAACTCTTCGATGTCAGCATGGAAGTTGATCGTATGCCCATTGAAATGGACAGCATAGAGAAGATTGTGCCTGATGACATCAATGGGCTCTTCCAGCGCATTGAATACAAACCGGTGGGCATTGAACCCTTTCTCTCCAAACCCAAACATCATTGAGGATCCCTGGTCAAATGTAGCGCCCCCCCGCTTGAAAGCCCCACACGAGCCTCCAGGCTGATAGCCTTTGTCTACCACAACAACGGAAAGCCCCCGTTTTGCAAGCAAGGAGGCAGCTGCCAACCCACTGAGACCACCACCGATTACCAGCACATCATAGTCCATCCTAACCCCCAAATATCTTATTGGGATTCTACACCAATAAGGAGGAATTGTGTAATATATTTGGTTGGATGCGACTTAATTGCAGAAGTGTCTGGTTATTCCCTGCTGCTAAGGATATCTTTGCTGAAAGCCTCCAGCTTCTCCTTATGGTTGGGGTAGGTATCCTCTGTAACCTCAACGAATCCGATTTCCTTCACGACGGTGCACTTTGGCAACAACCTGCGCATGGTGGCAAAGGCCTTGTCAAAACGCCCTCCACTGTCATTGGCGACCAGATAGACTCTTGTATCCTCAATTGAATGGGAGCTGAGAAACGATCGTACTGGAGAGCTGACATTTCCAGCCCAGACCGGGGTCGCTATGATGAGGGTGTCATAGGGGGTCAGATCTATCGGCTTGTTTGCCAGCTCAGGCTTGTCACGGAATACAGCACTTTTACCTGCCCAGAAGTACTGGAGGAATGTATTGGTCCTTGAGAACTCTTTTGTTAGGTGTAATTGTATGGTCGGGCAATCCAACTGTTCGCTCAACTTCTGTGCAATGAATTCGGTATGACCATTCAGTGAATAAAAGACTATTGCTGTTCGATCCATATACGTGCTCCTCCTGAAACCAGATGTAGTAGAGTATCACGAAAAAGCCTGACTCGCACTATCTTTACTGTGTTTGCATGGTAACAGTACCTCTGGATTTCTGCGATGGAGTTTCCCTCAGTTCAAAAAAGACACTTCGACAAGGGGTGGTGTGGATATCGATGCCAACACAATGCAAACTCAGTACAAATTGTACAAAGTTAGGAAAAAGCCCCATTCGTTGCATTGAAATATTGACAATTTGTCGGTAAAATAACTCGATTTGTAGCACAAAGGTTACTCTCCTGTACCATACTTTTTCTCAATATCTTTCAGGGGCCTTACGAGGGGCAACCAATTTTTATGAAGGGATCATCATGCATACCAACCTAGACTTCGAACTTGCACCACTACCAGAGCTAGAACCAAGCCCTCTTCTGGATTACTCCCACCCCTCCATCGAACAACTCATCGTGAACCGGGGGTGGGATGTCATCGAGGATCAATCTGAACTCATCAAGGGGATCTTCCTTTTCATACGCGATGAGATTGCATACGGCTATACCAAGTCCTTCTCCATCCCAGCATCCCAAGTGCTTTCTGATGGCGTGGGAAACGGTATCACAAAAAGCACCCTTTTCATGGCCTTGCTGAGGGCAGTGGGAATTCCTTGCCGTTTGTATGCAGCGAGGATGCACAAAATCATGTTTCGCGGACTGCTGAAGGGCATTAGCTACAGAATCGCCACAAGGCACCCTTTCCGTACTTGGGTGGAACTCAAGTTTATGGACAAATGGTATCCGTTGGATGGATTTATCATAGACAAGGCCTATATGGAGCAACTGCAGCAGAAATTCCCCAACCATAAGGCGAGCTTCTATGGATACGGGATCGGGGTTATGGACTTCAAGGATCCAGACAACATACGGAACAACAACCATCTGAACGTCTGTAGCAAAGCGATAGAGAAGACATTGGGCACATTTATCACCCCCGATGCATTTTTTTCTGAAGTTCCTGAGGCAGACACCTATGCAAAGGATTTGCGATATAAGACGATCATATGTGATCGCCTGAACAGATCGATACGGAGACTGAGGAATGCAGGGTGACCTCAAGGACCCTTTGGAAAGCCCCTATCCGACCTGGTAGATTCCACATTGGGCCCACGGCTTGCCGTCTGGGCTTTTTTCCCCTGTTTCCGATTCGATTTCTCTTTTCCCAACCGTTTGCGGATCAATGATGTACCATCCTGTACGTTTTCTTTTTCCAGGGTGGGAATGAAGTGAATGACAAACGAGGATTTCTTCCGGTTCTTCACATAGAAGTAGCCTGCTATGGAAAATACCAGAGCTCCGATAAAATTGACGAACATATCCTTGATGGTGTCGTGCAACCCTATGTCCAGATAGCCGCCTAAACCCAGGTCAATGCCCTTGACACTCACCTCGGTGATAGTGTCTATGGTCACGACTTTCTGGGTTTTTGTAGGGTCGAGCATAACCGACCTGATGGTATGGACTATGGTGTCCTTCTGCATATCTGTAAAGAACACCATATCCATGAAATATTCCATAAACTCCCAGAGAACCCCTATGGTCATCGAAAAACAGAAAGCCACTACTGCAACAAAGAAGGGAGAGAGGCGGAAGGTAACCTTCTGGCTCTGGTTAAGGATATCAACCAGGGAGAAGCCGATTGCAGCTGCCAGAAATCCATTTGCCGTATGCAGCATCGTGTCCCAGAAAGGGAAGGCAACATAGTAGGAACGCATTTCGCCCAGAATCTGAGCTGCAAAGATAAAAAAGAGGATGGAGTTCTCCAGGGCAGGGGGAATGTCGATGCGGGTGTGTGTTTCGATAAAGGAGGGGACGGCAAACAGCAAGATGGCCAACAGGCAGAAGAACACATTCTCATAGTTCCGGTCAAACAGCTGGTTTATCATGATCAGGATGACCACCAGCCTCAGCAGGTAATGTACTATCTCAGAACTGTCTCGGTCGCGGATCATCCGGACAAAGGACTTCTTGTCTGGCCGCCTCTTGAATATCTTCACGTCTATTCCTCTCTCAAGGCTATCTTGCAAAGAAGGGTGAACAAGGTCAAGACATAAGAGAGATAGTACATACGTCTGTCATCAGGGGGCAACCCTGTGGCCTTCCCTGTATATGGTCTTGCAAGAGCCACCCATCTTTAGTATACCTCTCCTATGAAGCAAATCCCCCTTGGTCTGATAGACTCCCACTTCCATCTGCTTGCCATGCAGGACAAAGGTGTTGACATCGTTGGGTTGCTCGCCGATATGCACTCTCATTCGATGCAGGGCATCGATGTCGGCATCGACTTCGATGACCTTGACCGGCGATCATCCCTTCTCTCTGCCTATCCCTTCATCCACTTGAGTGCGGGAATAGGGCCCTGGGGTGTTGCCAACGGGCACCATCCGGTAGGGCAGCAGCTTGCGGTGCTCTCTGCCTCTTTGCAGGAACACAAGGTGTGTGCCATTGGGGAGATAGGCTTGGACAACCATTGGGACTACGGTACCAAACAAGACCAACAGAAGCTGTTCATCTCTCAGATGGACATGGCTGAGGAGCTGGGTCTTCCCATCATCATCCATAGCAGGGAGGCCGATGATGAGATGGCTGAGCTGTTGCAGGGGCGCACTTTTTCCAGACAGGGCATCATGCACTGCTTCCAAGGCTCCATGGATCTTGCCTTGCTCGCAGTGTCAAAGGGTATGTTCATCTCCTTCGCAGGCCCGCTCACCTATAAGGCAAACAATGAGATGAGAAGGATCTTTTCCTCAATACCTGCCGACCATATTTTGCTTGAGACCGACAGCCCCTATCTGAGCCCTGAGCCGCGAAGAGGGCGGATCAACACACCCCTGCATATGGTGCACATATATGAGGAGGCAGCCTCCCTGCTCGGAATGGGCATGGAAGATCTTATTGTTCAGATGCAGTCAAATTTTTCTGCATTCCTTGGGTAAAAGGGTAAGAAGGGTGTAAGAACGCTCCTGCGACCCGACAATCAGAGCCATGCCGGTTGACCTGTTTCCTCAGATTGGGTAAATTTATGATGAATTATCACCTTACGTTCAAGAAGGAGCAACCTATGACATCCTATAAGGACCTCGGTCTGGTAAATACCAGAGACATGTTCGCTAAAGCAGTAAAGGGTGGCTATGCCATTCCTGCATACAACTTCAATAACATGGAACAGCTTCAGGCCATTGTACAGGCCTGTGTAGAAACAAAATCCCCTGTCATTCTTCAGGTTTCGAAGGGTGCACGCGATTATGCCAACATCAACCTGCTCAGAAACATGGCCCGTGGAGCGACAGAGTACGCCAAGGAGCTTGGATATGAAATTCCCATCGTCCTGCACCTTGACCACGGCGACAGCTTCGAGACTTGCAAAGAGTGCATCGACAACGGCTTCTCCTCTGTCATGATCGACGGTTCCCACCTCCCCTATGACGAGAACGTTGCACTGACCAAGCGTGTCGTGGAATATGCACACAAGTTTGATGTTACCGTAGAAGGTGAGCTTGGTGTCCTTGCCGGCATTGAGGATGACGTATCTTCAGAGGTCAGCCACTACACACAGCCCGACGAAGTCAAGGATTTCGTATCCAAGACCAATTGTGACTCCCTTGCCATCAGCATCGGGACTAGCCATGGGGCCAACAAGTTCCAGCCAGATCAGTGCACACGCAATGCCGAGGGTGTTCTCATTCCCCCTCCGTTGCGCTTTGATATCCTTGAGGAGATCGAGAAGATCCTTCCCGGCTTCCCTATCGTACTGCATGGTTCATCCTCTGTTCCTATGGAATATGTCAATATGATCATCGAGAACGGCGGTAAGCTCAAGGACAGCGTAGGCATCCCTGAGGAGGAGCTTCGCAAGGCATCCAAGAGTGCCGTATGCAAGATCAACATCGACAGCGACGGGCGTCTTGCAATGACCGGCATGATCCGCAAGGTCATGGCTGAGAAACCTGGTGAGTTCGACCCGCGCAAATACCTCGGCCCTGCCCGCGCAGAGCTGAAAAAAATGTATATGTATAAGAACAAGAACGTTTTGGGGTCTGCTGGCCAGGCCTAACCGCCACCAGTTTGGGAAAGCCATCCGAAGAGTATTCGGATGGCTTTTTTCGCATCCGAAGGGGAAGGACTTTGACATAGGTAGATGCTTATGCTATATTTACCTTCGTCGGCTACCAGTAGCAGGCTATCCCCATTAACACCGTGATTTCACAGGAAACACTAAGGAGTTCGATTGGCTACGAAGGATTTGAGGATCAACAGACAGATCCGTGCTAGAGAAGTATTCGTCATTGATGCAGAAGGAAATCAGAGAGGTATCATGAGCACATTTGATGCTGTGGTACTGGCTGAAGAGGTTGGATTGGATCTGGTGGAAGTTTCCCCAAACGCTAAACCCCCAGTATGCAAGATACTTGACTTCGGAAAGTACAGATATGAGCAGGAAAAGAGGCTCAGAGATGCCAAACGAAACCAAACAGTAGTCAAGATGAAGGAAATTCGGATGCAGCCCAAGATCGAGAGACACGATCTTGAAACAAAATCCAAGTTCATATCCGAATTCCTTGGTGAAGGTAATAAAGTGAAGGTAAGTATTCGCTTCCGCGGCCGTGAGCTCGCTCACACTGAGCTTGGGAAGGTTGTTTTGGATAGGATACTTGCAAAGCTTACCGAACTTGGTGTAGGGTACAACCTTGACCGTGGTGCGGTTATGGAAGGGAGAATGATGAGTATGATCGTCAGCCCCCTGAAGAACACCAACCCACCAAAGAAAGACAATTAGGAAACAGTATCCCGCATGGGATGGTGAATATGCTGCTCCAAGGGGTTCTTGTTCCTTGAGAGCGCAAGTTTGGAAGGTGCAAAAAAATGCCCAAGATGAAAACAAGACGGTCCGCTGCAAAGCGGTTCCACGTTACCGGTACTGGCAAAGTCCGCTATAAGAAGCAGGGACTTCGTCATATCCTCACCAAGAAGACCAGCAAACGCAAGGGTAATCTCCGTGCTACTGGTATCCTCGCCGATTGTGAAGCAAAACGGGCCAAGTCCATGCTTCCTTACGCGTAGGGGGGTGCGAATATGCCACGAGCAGTAGACGGAACGAAACACAAGGACAGACGTAAGAAGATTTTGAAGCTCGCCAAGGGCTACTATGGTCGCAGAAGCACCAACAACCGTGTCGCAAAAGACGCAGTTGCAAAAGCAGGTCAGTATGCATACCGTGGGCGTAAAGAGCGCAAGCGGGACTTCCGCAAGCTTTGGATCGCCAGAATCAGTGCAGCTGTGCAAGCTGAGGGACTTAACTACTCCCAATTCATGCATGGTCTGACTCTTTCTCATATCGAGATCAACAGAAAAGCTCTCTCCAATATGGCTATTGAAGACAAAGGGACTTTCTCTGCTCTCGTGTCACAGGCTAAGGTTGCCCTGGGCAAATAAGCCCAGGACAATTCACCGAGATTTGGTAAGGAGGGGCTATGTCAATTCTTGATACCGTCCAGATGCTTGAGTTGCGCACTAAAAAAGCAGCTGGTCTCATCGCTATGTTACGCAAAGAGAAGGGAGAACTTCAAGAGAGGTTTGACCTGGTCAATACGCACAATGCGGAACTTGAAGAGTATGTGGAGAAATTCACAACAAGCAACAAGCTTATCGAAGAGAGCATTGCCAATGCAATGGAAAATCTTGCAACCATCGAAGGTTTGGATGATATTCCTCTCATGGACGATGCAGCACTCGAATTGGAAGCTGCCGAAGGGTTCACCGCAGGTGATACCGCCGGTTCTGACGAGATCGACCTCGACATTCTTCTTGAAGAATCTCCGAACCTTTGACGATTGCTTGCAAAAGCATATGATGTCCAAGAAGACGGGGCCTGGTGGCCTCGTTTTCTTTTCTTTTACCCCCTTTATCAAACCTTCTTCTTACTGTACGATAGAGGTACGGCAGGACAGCCTGCCTTAGATATTTGACATTTTCCTGCGGTGTACGCTTGGAGCAATCGTCTCTTGGCTCAACTTACACAATTGGGATACGGCATAGCTGATTTGCATTGATCCGACCTCCTCGGAGGTTTAATGGAACAGAATTTTCAGCCAACTGGTGTCCCCCTTGAACCAAAGGTTCAAGAGCTAGCTCCGAGACCGGCACCGCAGGTTTTATCTTATATACAGGATATTTCCATGACACAACCCAACACAACCTTACAAGACCTGGTCTTCATTCGCCTTCCCTCCTCAATGGAAAGGGATCTTGGTGACTTCCATATCGACCCATCAATTGAGATCCCTGTCCAACTGCCTACAGGAAGAGAGAGCCTCGAATCGACAGAGATCAGCATAGAGCTGCTTGTTGCGGGAATGCTGAAGATCATCGCATTTGATCCAGAACACAAGCATTTCCCCTATTACAGGGACTTCGTCCTTGCAGTGCAATCTGACGCCCCAAATGAACTGAACCTTGCTGCAATAGCCCAGGAGCAGAAAGAGAACTATGACTTCGCCGAGGAACTCTTCCTCACCGTCAACCACCTTGCCCCCCAGAGCCCTACCTTCATCAACCTTGCGACCTTCTACAGCAAACGTGCCTCACTTGATACCACGAAGGGAACCTCCTATGACTTCTATCAGCAAAAAGCAATGGAGACCCTCAAGGAAGGTATAGCCTTGTTTGAGGATGATGCTGCATTGCTGAGCGAACTGGGTTTCTTCCACCTCTACCAAGGCAATGTCGAGATCGCAAAAGAGTATCTGGACCGTTTCCTTGCTGTGGCCGAAGAGGGTGAGAAACGCGAACATGTAAGCAAGATCATGGGCGACATAGACAACAAGCTGAACAACGACAAGCTTTTGATGCAGGCCTACGACCAGATCCAGATGTCCAAGGAAGAGGAGGCCCTCTCCAGCTTGGAGCACTATCTCGCGGACAACCCCAAGGTTTGGAACGCTTGGTTCCTCAAAGGCTGGGCCTTGAGAAGACTCTCTCGGTTCGTCGAAGCGGAGAAGGCCTTCCTGTCCTGCATCTCCCTCGGGGAGGGCAGCAGTGACATCTATAACGAGCTTGCCATCTGTGCTCTCGAGACAGACAAGAAGGAGCTTGCAAAGAACTACCTCAACACAGCCATCGACCTTGATGAGAAAAACATCACCCTCCTCTCCAACCTTGCCTACCTGCATCTGCAGGATGGGGAGCTGGACGAGGCACGTGAGTTCTTGGAACTTGCCAGGAACATAGATGACAGAGACCCTGTCATTGTCCGCCTGATGAGTGACTACGAAGAGGCTACAGGCGAAAAACTCTCTACGCCCATCGTACAGCAGTTCATAAACACTGCAGATGTGATGAGAAAGGACAATACCAGGCCTTTCCATATCCAAGGTACAGAAGAGGGTGACGATCTGGAAGTCACTTTTGAAGAAGACGACGACACACAGGAGTGATGAACCATGCGCCATATCAGCTCATCCCCCCAAGAGACCTCTGATCTGGGCTTTCGTATCGGAAAGGCCTGCAAAGCGGGTTCGGTAGTCTCCCTTCGCGGTAGCCTGGGAGCGGGAAAGACAGTGCTGGCAAAGGGCATCGCAAGGGCCTTGGGAATTACAGAAGCCATTGTAAGCCCTACCTTCACCCTTATCCAGGAGTATGAGGGTACACTGGATCTCTACCATATGGATCTGTATAGGATCAGCGGCAGTGATGAGTTTGAGATGATCGGAGGCGAGGAGATGCTCTATGGCAATGGGGTGACCCTCATCGAGTGGAGTGAAAAGATTCAGGATATGCTACCCGATTGGACGATTTTTGTTGATATTTGTATTATGGAAGACAACACAAGAGAAATAACCATTGAAGGAATAGACGTGTGAACATTCTAGCCATCGATACCTCAAGCGATGCGATACATCTTGCCTTGGCCCTTGGAGACGGGACTTCGTTGTTCAAGTGCTACGAGGTGCAGATCGTTGCCAATGGTAGCCGACATTCGGAGTCATTGGTCCCCCTTATGCTTGGGCTGTGTGAGCGCAACGGCATAACCTTCAGGGACCTTGACCTGTTGGTCTGTACCAATGGCCCGGGATCCTTTACGGGACTGAGAATAGGGATGAGTGCCCTCAAAGGTATTTCCCTGGCAAGTGGTATCCCGTTGTGTTCCGTCTCTACGATGGATGCACTCTTTGGGTGTGTCTCCCATTTTTCCGGTGCTGTCATCCCTGTCATCGACGCAAGGAAGAAACGTTTCTACACCGCCCTCTATGCTGAGGGAAAAAGGAAGAGTGCCGACCTTGATGTGACTGTAGAGGAGATGGAGACCCTTTTGAAAGGGTACCCTTCAGCTCTTATCACCGGCTTTGACGCCGCCATCTTTGCTGAGAAGATCAAAACGTATGAAGGACAGCTTTTTGTCGATGAGACACTTTCTGCAAACCTTCCCCTCACCCTGATCAGGATGGGTTGGGAGAAGTTCCAGAAAGAGGGCCCTGATGACATTGGAGTCGGGCCAACCTACGTACGCAAGAGTGACGCAGAACTTGCATTACAGGAAAAAATACGTTCCATGGAGGAAGACAATGATTGAACAGGATGTGTTAATTATAGGATCGGGAATAGCAGGCATGTCCGCTGCGCAGTACGCATCTCGTGCCGGTCGCTCAGTTACCATTATGGAAGAGCTGGCCCCAGGAGGTCAGACCATGTTCATCGATATGCTCGAGAACTACCCGGGCTTTGCAGAGCCTATCAGCGGCTATGACCTCGCAGTAAAGTTCCAGACACAAGCTGAACACTTTGGAGCAAAGATAGCATACGCCTCTGTCACTGCTTTGAGAAAAGAGAAGGATCTCTTTATTGCAGAGACCGGTGGCGAGTCCTATCAGGCAAAAGCGGTCATCTTGGCCACTGGAGCAAAACATCGCCATCTCGGAGTCGAGGGCGAGGAGGAGTATGCAGGCAAAGGCGTCTCCTACTGCGGAACCTGTGACGGTCCGTTCTTCAGGGGCAAGAGGATCCTCGTGGTAGGTGGAGGCGACACAGCCCTCACCGACGCTATATTCCTTTCCAAGATGAGCGAACATGTCACCATCATCCACAGAAAGGATCGCTTCCGTGGGCAAGACAACCTTGTCAGGCAAGTGGAACGGAACAAGAACATTGAGATTGTCATGAACCATACCCTTTCCAAGATTGTAGGTGACGGAAGCAAGGTAACCGGTACTGTCCTCAAGGACTTGAAGGCAAATAAGGAGTATACCCGAGAATTTGATGCGGTATTCATCTTTGTCGGCATGTTGCCCCAGACTGGACTGCTTGACAAGTCCCTGCTTGACCATGACGGGTATGCCAAGACCAACGAAAGGATGGAGACCGCCCTACCAGGACTCTATGCAGTAGGAGATGTACGCGACACAGTTTTCCGTCAGTTGGTCACCGCTGCAAGTGATGGCGCAATTGCCGCTCACTGTGCAAGCGAGTATATTGACGAGCTGGAAGGGATGGAATACGTCTGATTCATGCTCTCATCTCATATATCAGTAGTTTGTCCTTGACGAAAACTAGTCCTTAGTGGTCTAATTGGACGTATGAAGATACTCATGGTCTCAAGTGAATCAGTTCCATTTTCGAAATCAGGTGGTCTGGCAGATGTGGTTGGAGCCCTTTCCACTGCTCTGAGCGACCTACAAGCCGAGGTCCACGTCCTCTTGCCTTGCTATGGCAGCGTGGATACCTCGACCTTTGTTGAGAGCAAACTCTCACTCGACCTTGACCTTCTGGGAAAACAGGAGACTGTCACCTTCCTGGAAAAAAAACTCGATGGTGTTCTCTATCACTTCTTATGCCACCCCATGTTCACTGCAAGGCTCGGCATCTATGGTGATACCTCCTTCACCCCTTATCAGGACAATCTGGAGCGGTACTCCTTGCTTAACAAGGCTGTCCTGCCCCTCTGCAGGAAACTTGACTGGAAACCAGATGTCATCCACTGCCATGACTGGACCTGCGGCTTCGTGCCGTATCTGCTAGACCAAGACACTTCCGATTTCTTTTCCACCACCAAAAGTGTCATGACCATCCATAACCTCGCGTACCAAGGGGAGTACTCCCGCCTGCAACTTCTGAACACTACCATCGGCTCTGATGAGAAGATGTTCTATGGCAATAGACCGGAAAAGAGAACCAATATGCTCAAGACGGGGCTAGAGTTTGCCGATGCCATAACAACTGTCAGCCCTACCTATGCCAAGGAAATCCAGAGCAAGGAGTACGGATGCAATCTTGAGCAGCTGCTGACAAGACGCAGCGATGTGCTCACTGGCATCATCAACGGCATTGACTACCAGGAGTGGAATCCCGAGACGGACGCTTTCATCAAACAGCATTTTTCCGCAGATGACCATTCGGGCAAGGATCGGACAAAAGCGGAGATACAGGAAGAGTTCGCACTCAAGGTCGATCCATCCATCCCCCTCTTCTCCATGATAAGCCGCATTGCAGACCAGAAGGGATTTGTGGAGCTGTTGGAAGGCTATCCCTGTGCACTTGAAAAGATGATGCGCGACCTTCCTATGCAAATGATCATCATCGGCACAGGCGAACAACGCCTTGAAGAGAAGCTGGTCGAACTGGGAAAAAGGTATGACAACCTTTCAGTAAACATCCTGTTCAGCAACCGCGCAGCCCATAGGGTCGAAGCCGGTTCCGACTTCTTCCTGATGCCCAGCAAGTATGAACCTTGCGGGCTAAACCAACTCTACTCCTTGCGCTACGGGACCGTACCTGTGGCAAGAAGGACAGGGGGATTATCCGACAGCATCATCGATTTGGATGAGAGCCCAGATGCAGGAACAGGAATTCTCTTTAGTTCCATGACCTCAGATGCTATACTACAAGCAGTTGAGAGGGCACTAGGGTGGTGGAATAAGGGTAATCAGGCTATGGCGGCCATACGCAACCGTTGCATGCGATGGGACAGTACCTGGATAAGGTCAGCCCGTTCCTATCGTTCGATTTATGAGAAAAACACAGGGGGAAGCAGTAAATGAAACAAAAAAAATCAAAGGCCATTGCGATTGTATTGGGTGGTGGCAAAGGGACAAGACTTTATCCGTTGACTATGGATCGCGCAAAACCTGCAGTCCCCTTCGCAGGGAAATATCGCTTGGTAGACATCCCGATCTCCAACTGTATCAACAGCGGGATCCGTCAGATCTATATCCTGACCCAGTTCAACTCGGCATCACTGCATAACCATATTGCCAACACCTATATCTTCGACACCTTCAGCAGTGGCTTTGTTGAGATTCTGGCAGCCGAACAGACCAACGAGACCAATACATGGTACCAGGGTACAGCTGATGCTGTTCGCAAGAACCTAAAGCACTTCCATGACCAGAATGCCGACTACTACATTATCCTCAGCGGTGATCAGCTCTATCGGATGGACATCCATGATATGCTTGACCGCCATATTGCTAGTGGGGCTGAGCTTACCATCGCCTCAAAACCCATCAGCCGTGAACAAGCTACAGGACTGGGCATCATAGGTTGCGACGAAGAGGGCATCATCAACAAGTTCTATGAGAAACCTGCTATTGACCTGGACATATCCGATTACAAGGTGTCAGAATCTTTCATGCTCTCCTCCCTGCACAAGAAGCTTGACTCTTCCAACGAATATCTTGCAAGCATGGGCATCTATGTATTCAACGCAAAGACCATGGAAGAGGTACTCAACAATGACAAGACCGATTTTGGCAAGGAGATCATCCCTGGAGTAATTGACCAGAGAAAGGTAGCCACCTTCCTCTTTGATGGGTTCTGGGAGGATATCGGAACCATCAAGGCATTCTACGAGACCAACCTTGACCTTGCCTCCATCAACCCACAGTTTAACTTCTATGATGAGGAGATGCCAATCTATACCCACCGTCGTCACCTGCCGGCAACCAAGGTAAACTTCTGTAACATCAGCTCCTCCTTGGCCTCCGAGGGCTCGATAATCACCAATGCCTATATAGTCAACTCAATCATTGGCGTACGAACCCTGATTGAATCTGGAGCCTCTCTGGATGGTGTTTACTGCATGGGGGCATCCTTCTACGAGACAGAGGAAGAGAAGAGGGAGAATGCGCAAAAGGGCATTCCCAATGTCGGCATAGGAAAGGGAACCATCATCCGTAAGGCGATCATTGACCAGAATGCACGCATTGGCGATGGATGTCGTATCGGCATCGATGATATTCCCCGTCAGGAAGGTGACTTCTCTATGTACTCGATCCATGATGGGATCATTGTCATCAACAAGAATGCGATCATCAAGAATGGGTCGGTGCTGTAGAGGCCTTAGACAGGCATATACCAGTTTTGTAACGGAACACAAGAGAAGGGTTTGCAGTGCAAGCCCTTCTCTTGTCACATAGGGAAAATTGAATTCATTCCTCTTTCTTCTGTTTCTCACGATCAGCTATTTCGTTGGAAATGTCCTGTATTTGCGTTTCAAGCGTAGTCTTCTGTGCCTTACCGCCCCCATTCTTCATCTCTGCAAGCTTCTTCTTCAATTTCTCATGTTTTTGGCGAAGGTCCTCCAGGGACTGGGCTTCATCAGCCTTGTCAAAGACCTTTTCCTCAATGACTTCCTCATCATTGGCTTTGCTTTTGGCTTTCGTATGTTTGGGTGCTTTTGGGACATACTGCTCTTCCTTGCCAAACTCCCTCCTGTCAATAAGACCAGGGGAGGCTACTTCCATACCCTTCCCATGCAGTGTCTGCAATACAGCCTTATGCAGTTCACTGGTCTTGCTTAACCGCTCTGTTGTTTCTTCAAGCAGTCCAAACAAGCGATATCTGATCGCATGGTCAAGGAACTCCTCTATGAAGACGAAGGGGTCTGCAAGCTTGCAGGAAATGGCTGCTTCCTTCAGGGCTTCCTCGACCTGTACATGGTCAAGGGAGTATCCTAGTGAAACAGATAGGCTGATGAAGGTACCATCCCTTCTGGTCACCTTGACGGCCCTCTGCACCAGAAGGAGGTTGGGGATGCTCACCACATCCCTATTGACCTGCTGAATCTCCGTATGGAAGATACCGAAGTCGGTGACCCTCCCGACAATGTCATCCATCTCTATGAAATCCCCTCCCCTAAATTCATGCATCATTCTGAGCATGATACCTGCCATGGCATTTCCTACCAGGGTTGTTGAAGAGAGGGCTATTACAGCACTGAACAATATTCCAAGGACGCTGAGAATCTGGTTTTTCACTTCATGGTCAAGCGGCAGGAATCCAATGGCAAGGAATATGCCCAACAGGACAATTCCAGAGATAAGCAACTGTCGCTGATACGGCCATTTCTTGGTACTTTCCAACGTATTACGGAAAATAAGGCGAACCGCTGCGACTAAAAGGGCAGAGACTAGCACAACGATAAAGGTTGCCATATATGAGAGTATCCCTTCCATACTGACCTCCAAGGGTACTTTTGTTGTAGGATACAGCAGACAAGGGGGAAAATACAGGGTTTTCTTGCATGGATTTAATACTACAGAACATGCTAGAATGAAGTCCTGCAACCACCAACTATCTTGTTGCTGGACGCTCCATCAGCAGGCCATCATCGAGATACACCCCACCAAGGATCAAAGGTAAGGTATAGGCTCAAGCCATGAAATAAACCAAACTCATCGATATTGCCAAAGAGACAGGGTATTCGATAAAAACCGTATCGCTCGTAGTCAACCAGGAAGACAATGTCCATCCTGACACCAGAGAAGCCATCATGAGGGTAATGGAAAAGTATGACAATCATCCTAACCCCATTGAAACAACCTTGCGGAAACGAAAGACAAAAACCATCGGCTTGATAGTCCCTGATTTCACCAATATTTTTTTTGGGAAGGCCGGGGCTTCTATTGAGACCTTCTGCAGGGCACAAGGCTACTGCCTACTCATCAGTTTCAGATAGAACACCAAGTCCGGGTAGGAGGAGACACTGCGGCTCCTTGCCTCAAAGTATGTTGACGGTATTCTGCTGGCAACGGTCGGGACTACAGGTCTCCTCGTGCACGAGATACTCTCGGAGCACAGGATCCCCCTTGTAGTTTTTGACAATGAACTGCAAGAGATTGAAACGAACCTGGTGCTCCATGACAATTTCCAGGGAGGATATGACCTGACACAACACCTGCTTGCCCACCTATACCATTCAGTTGCATGCATTTGCGGGTTGCACGAGCACATCACTGGAGCGGAGCGCCTGGCAGGGTTGTAAGCAAGAGATGCAGGAAAATTCCATCGAGGTACCATAGACACACATCATTTGTGAAGACTGGACAAGCAAGGGTGGATACCGGGCCATGAAGCAATTGTTGGAACTCAATGTCGATCAATGGCCGCGTGCTGTATTCGTCGCAAACTCAGTAATGGCATTTGGTTGCTACAAAGCCATTTTTCAGGCTTCGATACAAAATCCAGAAGAGATAGCATTGGTAAGCTTCGGCATCCTTAACTTCGTTGAGGCTCTCGAGCCACCCATCACTACCTTAAGCAACACAGGAGGTGTTGTCGGTCATGAGGCAGCCAAACTCCTTTTTTTGCCATAGAACAAGGTGACGTGTCCTCATCCACCCAGATTGTGATTCAGGGGACAATCATAAAACGCCGATCATGTGGCTGTGCTTGATGGATCCAACGGTAGCCTACTCTTATGCCCCTTCTTAAACAAGAAAACGAGGATAAGTGCATTTCCTGCCATGACCAATGCATAGACCAGGAATACCCATAGCATGCTCTCTATTCCAATCAAGGAGAAACAGAGCGATGTCACCACAGGTCCGGACAAGGCGCCAATACTACCAGCTCCCACCAGGTACATGAGCAAGTTTCGCTTTGCAAAAATCCGGGAACAGAAATCAACCAGAAGCGGCCACATTGGACCACAGCCCAATCCCAAGACAAAGACTGCGAAGGGCAACCTACTATCACCAAACAGATGCAAATCGGTCAACAGTAGCAATAGGGAGCCTACAATTAATAACAGATGCCCCAGAAGAACCCGTTCATGCCGTCGGATGATCACCAATATTGAGAAGAAGCGTGAAACCAGCAAACCGACCCAATAGAGGGAGAGGGCAAATGAGGATTGGGCAAGTGTCCTGTGCAAGGCTTGATGCATAAAGAGGGCAAACCAGCTTCCCATGGAACTTTCCAGCATGACATAGGTGATCATGGTGATGAAGAGCAGGGAGAAATGGGAAGAGGGTGAGGATGGACCCTCCAAAGCTGCAGCATGCTCTCTCAAGGTTTCTTCCGGAGCTTGTTGAAGCGGCCCCACCCTATTTCTTACCGCTTGCCTCTCTATTTTCCGGTTCCAAGGTTGCAGCACCAGCAACCATACGACGATACCCACCATCAAAGAAAAGAGAGCTATTGAACGACCAATCCCCTGTACGCCCAATTGACGATCCAGAAGCACCCCAACCAAGAGTGGTGAGAGAAATGCCCCAATAGCATAGAAGAACTGCGAGGAGTAGAGCATCCTGTTGCTCCCCTTCGCAGAAGAGAGCAAAGTGGTACCGATCGACTCTACCAACCCTCCAGCACCTCCTATGATGACCATCATCACCACAAGAGAAGCAAAATTGGGTAGTGCCCCAATGAAAAACAGAGCAGTAGAGGAGAGCAGCAACGAAACTACAAGAATATGGGTGAGCCGTATGCAATACGAAGCATAGAGTCGACCAATTAGCAGGGAACAAAGGGTAAAGGATGCGTACTGCATCAAAAAAACCATCCCAAACGAGGATGTGGAAATGCCAAAGCGTGATGCAAGGAGCGGGACGAGGGCAGGCAAGGTATTCACCGATATTGCAAATCCCGCAAGACTGATGACAAGGCCATTTTTTTTTATTGTTTCATGCATGGGGACCCGCTATCCAAGAGGAAAATTGTGTCTACCCGTGCAGAGCACGGGCAGACTGTGTGAACTACTGATAGATTATTTGCTGGACATGTTCGTCATCAATATTAGTGAGATCAACAAAGACTGCACCAGTATCTATTTCTTTCTCGACTTGCTTACCCTGTAGAATGTCATAGATGGCCATGATTCCCAGATATCCAATCTGCACAGGATCCTGGGAAACAAATCCTCTGATGGTTCCATCCCGTAGGAATGCAATCTGCTGGGCACCGGAATCAAATCCAATAATTGTTATTTGCCCAGCTTTTCCAGCTTCCTTGGCACCTATGGCGGCTCCGACAGCCGAACCCTCATTGGTTGCATAGACACCGTCTAGACCGGGGTTTGCACGCAAGAGGTCAACCATGAGGTTTGCCGACTCTTCATGATCACCACCACTGTAGACGGGGGGAAGGATGGTGATTTCGGAATTTTTTTCCATATAGTCCAGGAACCCATCCCTGCGCTTCATGGCAGACTGGTCTGTTGCACTGTGCACGATCAAGCCAACAGTACCAGAATTGTCCAGCTCCTCTATCATGTGCTTCGCTGCAATGGCACCTGCGTTCATATTGTTGGTGGCTACCAACGATGAGTAGATATCGGTATTTGCCCCCGCATCAAAAAGCACGACAGGGATCCCAGCGTCAACAGCCTTCTTGATATAGGGAACAAGGGCCTCAGCATCAAGGGGAGCCAACAACAACCCATCGGGTTTTGTCTGGATGGCGTTCTCCACCATGTTGATCTGCAAATCGACCATATCCTCGGAGGGGGGTGCCTCATATGTTGTCCGAATCCCAAGCTCCTCTGCTGCACGCTCGGTTCCCAGGCGCACTGCTTGCCAATACTCGTGTTGATACCCCATGCTTATTGTAGCGACATAGGTTTCACCAGGACTCTCCTTTTGCGCTGCTGCAAATAGTGAATTTGAATACACCAATGCAACAATGATAAGAACCAATACACTTTTTCTCATACGTTCCTCCCTTTATATCCACATCTGTGGATTGCATTACTTTACGGCATCTGCTTTGCACGCCGTTTGATATCGATATACACGGCAAGGATCACCACCATGCCAATGATCACTTGTTGCCAAAACTGTGATACATGCATTAGGTTTAGCCCATTCTTCAGCGTGCTCATGATCAATGCACCGATGATGGTACCCACAATTTGCCCAACGCCACCGGAAAGGCTGGTTCCTCCAATGACTGCGGCCGCAATAGCATCCAGCTCGTATCCTGATCCAATTGCCGGCTGGGCAGAGTTCAGCCGTGCCAACAGGATGACACCGGACAAACCGCACATCAGGCCACTGAAGGCATATACGAACAACTTGACCGTCTGTACGGGTATTCCCGAGAGTCTGGCAGCATCCTCATTGCTTCCGGTTGCAAACACATAGCGGCCGATCGAGGTCCGCTTGAGAATGTAGTGTGCCAAGACAGCGAGCACAATCAGATAGATGACCGGCAAGGGAATGACTCCAAAAAGGTTGTAGTTGTGCAAAAGGTTGAAACTCTGGTTCTCAGGAATATAGACGGGGCGCCCTTGGGTAAGGACCAAGGCCATTCCCCGAGCACTCATCATCATGCCTAATGTTGCAATAAAGGCGGGAAGAGCGGCATAGGCTACCAAGAATCCCGAAAATATTCCGCAAAGCAAGCCTATCAAGGCGCCTACCAATACTCCCACAATATCTGGCATTCCCGATTGCAGCGTGAAGCCGGCAACAACTCCCGAAAGGGCAACCACAGACCCCAAGGAAAGGTCAATGCCTCCTGTGATAATGACAAACGTGACCCCAATGGCCAGGATACCAATGACAGAGGTCTGTTTGATAACGGTTATCAAATTGGAAAAATCAAAGAAATATGGTGACAACAAGGAAAAAAACAGTACCAGCAGAATCAAACTGCCAAACGCTGCAAGCTGTTGTATCGTTGATGCATTAAATCGTCCTTTTACCCGCATATACCCATCCTCCAAATTCTACTGGCCACCAGTTGCCAGATACATAATCGCCTCTTCTGTGGCGTCTTTTCCATCCAATTCCCCAGCTATGGCCCCCTCATGCATGACAAGGATCCGATCGCTCATGCCAAGGATCTCAGGCAACTCTGAGGAAATCATGATTATGGAGTGCCCCTCGGCAACCAAAGTATTGATCAGTTCATATATCTCACGCTTTGCCCCTACGTCTATGCCTCTGGTCGGTTCGTCTATGATCAATATCCTAGACTCCTTGCACAGCCATCTCGCAAGGATAACCTTCTGTTGATTGCCCCCACTGAGGTTTTTCAATAACTGGTCGAGGCTCGGCGTCTTAATTTTCAGCGCATCCACATAGTGGGTGGAGACCGATTCAATCGATGCATCATCCATATGCCCGAACCAATTGGAATACTTTTTGATTGAGGCCAAGGCTACATTCTCCTTGATATTCAACCCAAGGGCCAACCCATCCTTTTTCCGGTCTTCTGTAAGGTAGCCTATCCCATGCCTGATGGCGTCTCTAGGGGAATGTATATTCAGCACCTTGCCCTCAAGAACCACTTCCCCAGCATGCTTGGGATCTGCACCAAAGAGGGAACGAGCCATCTCGGTTCGTCCAGCCCCCATCAGGCCGGCAATGCCAAGAACCTCTCCCTGATGTAGATCAAAGGAGATTCCATGCAATACCCCCTCCCTGGATAAGTTTCTTACAGAGAGCACAACACTCCCTTCCTGCCGTTTTCTTTTTGGAAAGTAGTCACCAAGCTCCCTGCCAACCATCATGTTCACCAGATCTCTGGTAGTGACATCGGCATAGGATAGCGTCTTGACATGTTTTCCATCACGCATGACCGTTACCCGGTCTGCTATGTGCCCAAGTTCTTCCAGCCGGTGGGAAATGTAGACAACGCCTACCCCACGTTCACGCAATTGTCGAATCAACCGAAAAAGATTCTCAATTTCGCTTTCAGTCAGGGCACTGGTTGGTTCATCCATAATCATGATCCTGGCATTCAAGGAGAGTGCCTTGGCAATTTCCAGCATCTGTTGCTGGGCAACACTGAGGGTATTTACCCTACGATCTGGATCAAGATCAAGATCAATGCTCTTGAGCACCTCAATAGTTTGCTGCTTCTGCGCAGCTCCATCAAGAAACCATTTTGTGTATTTCTTGGGCTCCCGTCTAATAAACAAATTTTCAGCCACTGTAAGATGGGGAAAGAGATTGAATTCCTGGTAGATGATGCTTATCCCCAGATTTTGGGCATCAACAGTTCGCATGATGTGTGCAGGCTCCCCATCTATCTCAATTGAACCCTCATCCATGCGATACACACCTGTAAGCACTTTCATCAAAGTTGTCTTGCCCGCACCATTCTCCCCCAACAGGGCATGGACCTCACCAGAACGCAACGAGAAATCAACAGCATCAAGCGCTTGCACCCCAGGAAAGGCTTTGTGGATATTTTTCATGGTCAGAAGATCCGGTTCCATCTACACCTCCTTAGAACCTGCAAAGAAGAATTCCCCATGTATTGCAATAGTTATGATAACGTTGTCATCCTAATTTAACAGGAATATGATGCAATTATTTTCGTATTGATTTATCAATTATATTTTTATTGATACTATTTAACAAAAAGCCTTTATTTTATGACAACGTTTGCTCTTTAAAAAAATATTACTCACTCATCTGTGCCAAACCCAAACCGTAGTGGCTTGGATTTGGTAAACACGTTCTTAGTCATGCTTGGAATTGGAATCAATCAAGACTACGGCAACAAGGATCACACCCTTGACCACCCACTGCCAGTAACTGTTGATGCTCATAAGAATCATGATATTGGATATCACCTGAAGGAATAACGCCCCGATTACCACACCGAATATCTTACCCCTACCACCGGTGAGGGAGGTTCCACCAAGAACAACAATGGTCATGACATCAAAAAGCAAGTTCTCTCCGATTCCAACGTTTCCGCTCAAGGTCTTGGAGGTCAGGCCCAATGCACCCACACAGGAGAGGACAGCACTAAAGACAAATGCAAGGACCCCAATGAACTTAACATTGATTCCGGAGAGTTTGCTTGCCTCTACGTTGCCTCCCACTGCGTAAAAACTTCGTCCAAGCTCTGTATGTTGAGTAAAGATATGCAAGCTAATCGCTACGACAAGCATCAGAATAACAGGAAAAGGAACAAACCCTATATACCCTGCACCGAGGAAGTTGAAACTATCAGGAAGACCTGAGATCGGAAGTCCCTTTGAGTAGATGAAATAGATACCTTTGATGATATTCATTACCGTCAAAGTGGCAATAAAAGATGGCATACGACCGTAGATGGTAAGAAGTCCATTGAGAATCCCAACGGTAATGGCAAGGGCAAATACGATTACAATAGCCCAAAATATTGGAACTCCCGCATTCACCACCATACCTGCAAAAAATATTGACGTCATACCGATGATGGATGTGATGGACATATCCATATTGGCAATAAGTACCACAAAGAACTCTCCCAGGGCAATAATAGAGATAAAGGAAGCTTGCCGCAGGATATTCATAATATTGTCTGTAGTTCTGAATTTAGCAGAACTAATAGCACATATAGCAAACAACGCAATGAACAGGAACAAGATCATCCATTCATTGAAGAAGGACTTGAATCCTCCCCCGAACTTACGGCTCTTCTCTTCAAACGCTTTTACGTCAATAGATCTCACGGTATTCATCTCACTTTACTCCTAACAAATCATGGATTATTACTTCTTGTGTGATATTATCGCCTTCGACGACATCCATCACCTTCCCTTCGTACATGACATACACCTTGTTTGACAAACCAATTATCTCCTCAAGCTCAGGAGAGACTAATATGACAGCCTTACCCGCTTTTGAAAGTTCATTAATCAGGGAATATATTTCAAACTTAGCCCCAATATCGATTCCCCTTGTAGGTTCGTCCAGCAAGAACACATCACAATTGCGAAGCATCCATTTTGCAATTACAATTTTTTGTTGATTGCCACCAGAGAGCTTGCTGACCTGCTGCCATAAAGAGAAATACCTAAGGTTCAACTTCTTGTTTATCTCATACGCTGCTTTTGTTTCTTCCTTGTGGTCTTGAAACAGCTTCCATTTCTTAAATCTTGCCATGGATGGCAAGGTGGTATTGTCTTTGATGTTGAACAACATATTCAAACCTGACAACCTTCTTTCATCGGGAACAACACCAAGACCCAGTTTAATCGCCTGTTTTGGATTTTTAATCCTAACTGGCTTTCCCTTTATCAATATTTCTCCTGAAACAATCTTATGATTACCATAGATGGCCTGGATCAGTTCTGTCTTTCCTGCCCCAAGCAATCCAGAGATACCTATGACTTCTCCAGCCCGAACCTCAAGGGAGACATCCTCAAAGGCATGTGGGGAAGTCAAGTTTCTCACTTCAAGTACCGTTTCACCAAAATCACTATTTTTTGCAGGATAGACATTCTTCAGTTCCCTTCCGATGATCATCTTCACCAACTGGCCCTTGTCTATCTCCTTTACAAATCCGCTGTTGATGTACTTGCCATCACACAATACCGTATACCTATCACAGCATTGGAAAATTTCGTCCAAACGGTGTGAAATGTATATGATGCCTATACCCTTGGCTTTCAGCAGCTTGATAACACGGAAGATGTTCTGAATCCCCTCTTCCTGCAGTACTGCAGTAAGCTCGTCCAGAATTAACACCCTAGGATTGTCCAACATCGCCTTGGCCAGCTGGATAATCTGTTTCTCAGCTGTACGCAGATGCTTTACCTTGATGGAAAGATCAATTTCACATTGCAGATACTCAAGAAGTTCTTCTCCTCTCTTTTGTAACTTCTCCCAATCAATGACTGGGCCCTTCTTCTCATACCGACCGATGAAAATATTCTCAAGGCCACTTAGCTCGGCCATCAGTTGAAATTCCTGATGGACTATTGCAATTCCTAAATCACGAGACTTCCTAACAGAGTAAGCAGGAATGTGTATTTGTTCTCCCTCTACATATAACTCCCCTTCAGTCATCTGGTTGTCACCAATAATGCATTTCGACAAGGTTGATTTTCCAGCTCCATTTTCTCCTACCAGTCCATGACATTCTCCTGCTAATAACGTAAAATTTACATTATCAAGAGCACGAACCCCGGGAAAAACCATGGTACAATTCTTTAATTCAACAAGCTTTTCTGCATCCATTTTTTCCTCCATCCCTACAGCCACAACCAACCGAGGGCTTCTATCCCAGAACATATGATATCGGTATCCGGATTTTCAGGATGCCTGATGTTGTAAATCAACCTTTTGATTTCATGATACGGAAACATGCAACTCTTAACCCCGGTTTCGCTTACCGGATTGATATCAAAGAACATCTCCTTGGCAAGAGAAAAATCCTTTTCATTGAAGTACAGAATTTCATCCAAGATTGCATCCTTGCGTTTCGGATCAGACTCCTCTTCATATCTGAGCGAAGCGAGCACCATTTCATAGATCACGGCATTTCTCTTCTCAGCATTCAGCAATTTACTGAAGTGAGGTGCCCAACAATGAAGCATTTGAGTATTGTTACACGCATCAAGCAATTCTTCGATTATACCAATGAGCTTGGGATGATTTTCCTTTGCCTTTTCAATTATGGGTATATCACTCGTTTTGATCTTGTTCTTTTGGAACGGGAATGGGGTCGTATAGAATGGCATCTGGCTTTCATGGATTGTGAGGATATTCTTCATGACATAGAGGACTTTTTCGCCTAACTTACCAAAGTTCAGATCACAAGCCCTTCGATAAAACTCCTCTGGGTCCATCCTTGAACCCCACCCATAGTTCCCATGTGCGAACTCATGCAGGAACAGGCCATACCACTCAAACATAAATCCATTGATACCGTGTACACCCATCTCAATACTACCCATGTGTTGGGCAATATCAGTTTCAATGACCTGCTCGTTGGACTCATCCTCGTAGCGTATCATGTTGGAGGCAAAGGTACGGTAGAGCCGTCCCATAGTTGAGGTTATCGAGTTGGACTCGGTATCCCTTCCCCAGATATGCTCTTTGCCAAAAGCTTCAACCCACTTGGGGAATTCAGTTTCCGGAACATAGAGCCCTGGAGCCCAAAAGAGGTTGATGCCCTCAGGCATTGTCCGTACACACTCTGCAAGGAATGCTGGGTTCTTCTCCAACGGCGGTTGCCTAAAGGCCCTGATACCCAATACCGTTTCGGGGTTTACCTTTTTCACCGTTTCCCAAATCTGATTCAACAACCAGATATTGGCCTCGTGCTTTGCTTCAATCGGAGCCGTTGCCCTTTCACTCCACTGTTTTTTACATGCCTCACACTCACAAAACCAAAAGCCTTCCTCACTCTCTTCCAGGGAAAATCCATCAAATCCGAGTTTGGCGATCTTTTCCATCGAAGCAAGAATATACTCAACATTGCTCTCCTTACTCAGGCAGAGCGAATCAAAGTCATTTAAGAACTGACTTGTAGCTGGAGGTACCATCCTCGCTTCTGGATGTTTGATTGAATAGCCTCCATTGTAGGAATTCAACCCTACATAGGCAAAAAAGGAAAAACCCAGTGAGTGCCCAAAGTCAATCAGTCTATCCAGATAAGGCTCTTCAATATTCGGATGGGTATACCTAATTTTTAACCAGGAGTCATTCTCAGCATTCCATATTTCCATAGGGACATTCTGTAAGATAGTTTCTGGATACTGCTCAAAGGCAAACGGCCAGTACCCATACATAACCATGTTGAACTGGTTGATTTTGTTGTCCATGCTGATGTTCATGAACTCAACCCAGGCCTCATAGTTCCAAAGCTGGGAATCGAAGCCGATGCGTCCATATCCTGCATACCAAGAAAAGGTTGTAGCAACAGCACGCACAGCCACGGAGGGCCAATCGACTATCTCACAGCATGGCAGGCGATAGGAATCACCTTCCTGCTGCAGCAGCATCTTTATCGAGGTGAGGGCGTTTATGTACCCTGCTCGCTGCTCGTAATACACCTGAATTTTTTGATCTTCAATCTTAAGACAGTACCCCTGTGCAAGAAAAAGTTCAGGGTTGTCTGATTCCTCATGTTCCAATGAAGGATGCAACTCGATCTGAATGCTATTCCTTTCTTCATCTACAAATAGTGTTTGATAATTCCAAAAACGATTTTTTGCAATCTCAAGCAACTCTGTATCAATGGTTCTGATTTGTAAGGCTTTGAACGCTTTTGAGAAACTCTTTTTGTCAATCAGTCTCTTAGGTTCTGGTAATAAGTTGATCATGGTGCACCTTTTGGGATGAATGATATATACATTGGGTAGAGGGGATACCCCTCCACCCAATTCCATACGCTATGTTCTAGAGCCAGGACCAGGTCTGCCAATCATACTCGGCAACGTTTGCAGGGGTGATGGCCTCAGGCTTGGGAAGGTCCCAGACTTTTGCAATCTTCTTTTTCTGCACAAAAGCCTGATAAATGGCCTCGGTTGCCTGGTATCCTAGATCAACTGGGTTCTGCAAGACTTCACCAAGCCACATCTCATTACCACTGGTAATGTAGCCAAGGACATCCTTATCACCAGCAATACCGATGAACTTGATCTCTTTCCTATTAGCGGCCTTTGCAGCATTGTAGGCCCCGACGACTTCAGCATCATTATGGCCACTTACTACATTTATGACGGACTCTCTCTGCAGGACGTTTTCCATCAGGCTCTGGGCGGAGTCCCTGGAACCGGCACCCACATCACCTTCTTCTATGATCCTTGCCTGAGGAAAAGAGGCCAGGATAACATCTCTAAACCCTTCGAAACGATCAACAGAGACCTGACCAGAGGTGGGTCTGCTAATGAACAGGCAGACAGGGTCTTTCTTGCCAAGGGTTTTCAGATATTCAACAGCAACTTCGCCAGATGTCTCTCCAAGAAGTCTCATATCATGACCTACGAAGGTTTCCCAGACTATATCTGATTCATTTTTTGGGTTCTGGTTATAGTCTCCGATCACAAAGGGTATCCCCTTTTGTACATACTGTTTCATGGTGGGAATAGCGGATGAAGCATCGGCTGGGAAAAGAATAATTGCCTTTGCTCCACCAGTAACCAAAGCATCAATGTTGTTCAGCATGGTAGAAACGTCAGAACGAGAATCTTCAAATTGGAAAACAAATTTCGCTTCCGGATTATCCTTTGCCCACTGCAAACAACCATCCTGTACCCCAAGATACCAGGTATAAGCTGATAGCTCCATGATACTTACGCCAATTTTAGTCGTACCGTCGCCTTCTGTTTTGCCCTGAGCAAATACCATAGTACTTACCAGAACCAAAATCACCAACAAGACCGCTACATTTCTTAGCCCTTTTTTCATGTCTTTCTCCTTTTTTTAGAAAATACAAAACCTAGTGAAATATTTTATATATGCTTTACAAACATATACGATTTCTTATCTTCAAACGATGACCTCTCTCAACCAGTCCAAAGTGCAGGCAACCATGTGTTTACCAAGCTCCACGGTTGCTTCAATGGCATCTTTGGCAAACCACTCGGTGTTTCTTGAGCAGAGGGAAAGGTCTACATTTTCAGGATAGGTGCCCATCATCAAAGAGGTCTCCCACTTCCCTGCGTGATCAAATCCACCACAAGCGTGTTGAGCTTCCTTGCCTATCAGAGGCATTACTTTGATATAGGAAAAAGGATCTTCGCCCGACCCTAGATTCTCATAATAATCTTTGTAGCTATTGCTTCCCCACCATCCTCTTCCCATGGTGTCTTCCATATATTCCATGGTTACTTTCTTGGCAGCCTTGTGACAAGATATGGTCATCGGCATCAAGCCGGCCTCCTCTGTCTGATGATGGGGCACCAGATAGATATTCTTCACCCCTCCATAGAGCAAGGACTTCAAAAGGGAGTATACATACTGTGTATGGGTATCCTCATCAATATGGATGGTACCTGTCTCCGGACCCCCAACTGCATAGGACGCGACCCCATACCAAATCGGAGGCATGACTACGATCTCCCTCTCTTTTTCCAGTTCTCGCAGACACCCGGTGATGACCATGGTGTCAGTTCCACATGAAGCGTGATGGGCATGATACTCAATGGTTCCAATTGGAATTACAAAGGGCACCTTTCTTTTTTTTGCATCTTCAATCTGATCAAAAAACATATCTATCAACTGCATCAAAATCCTCCCAGCATACAAGTTCTGCCTATTCGCAATACCCAGGTGTAGTGTAAAAATTGACCGTCCTTGGCTCTGCCCTACCGTACTGGGCAACAACAGGTACATCGCTTTCCAAAAGGATGGCATACTGTTCGCCGAAAACGGCTGTATGCTTGCCAAAGTCCTTTACATCATCCGTGCGAAGACAACGGACCCGTTTCGAACCCACAAGTGCAGAAGGGATTACAATAGGATCCTTATCAGTATAAATCAGCGTTATTCTAACTTTCGCCTCTTGATCACTAAGATTTGTGATAATTATCGACTCATGCCCAGGAATCAAGTTGACTCCAACTGGAGGCAGTTCGGCATCTGGAAAAACCCAAACCTTTTTTCCGTAGTTCATTCTCTTCTCCTTGACCAGATCCTAAAATAAGCTGTACCTGGCATTCGTCAATCCATCGGGATACTATCAAATGCAAGTACCAGTATAATGTGGTGATTTTGATTTGCAAGAAATAAAACATTAATGAATCATATTTTCATTAAAACGTTTCAATGAATTTTCATCATTTAATAGAAATTATTCTTGATAGTTATTTTTTCCAAGCCTACACTGTATGAGATTTTCAATTCTTACCAATGATAGGAGCTAATCTTGAAACTACATCTAGTCCCAGCCCAATTCAGTACGAACGAAACCCTCTTGCTGAAAACAAGTGACTTTTCCCTCAATACGTTCACTTACAGTACGGGAGTGGAGGCACTGAGAATACAGATTGGTCGCGGGCATTTCGTCTGGCTACCCTTTTTCGGACAAAGTCTCTGGAGTTGGAAGTTGGATGGAGTTGAACAGAAGTTTGAAGGTTTCGTACAGGAGCCTGATTATGCAGCAAGAGACTTCTTGCATAATTACGGCGCCTTCATGATCCACTGTGGAATTACAGCCATGGGTAATCCCACCAAAGAAGATACCCATCCCCACCACGGAGAATTGCCACTTGCCAGATATAAGGAGGCGTGGATAGAAATCTCTGATGGACCTTACCCCATCTCCCTCTGTGGAAAGATGCAACACTGCATTCCATTCATAGCAGCGTACGAATTTGCACCCTCCTTGAGGATTCATGAAGATGGAACCTCAGTGTATGTGGACAGCACGGTTAGGAATCTTCAGAACAGTGCTCTGCGCTATATGTATTTGAACCATCTGAACTTTACAATGGCCAAAGCTGTTCGACTGGAATATGCGATTGATGAATTTACACAGGATACGGTGACAGTCTTGGATGAGGTGGTACCAGGCGTTGTTGCAGATCCTTCCCTATTCCTCAAAGTGAACAACTACCCTACTTACAACCCTGAATTGGTTGCCATCATGAAAAATCAACCCCAGTTCGGACCTGTGTCTGTAAACAAGATGTACAGAAGTGATGGGGACGTAGTTTGGGTTGCGATCAATACCAAAGAACTTGATCATACAATCGCCTGGCTCACAAGAACTGCTGACCGTAATGCGTGTGGCTTCACACTTCCGGCTACAGCAGGTCCTAGAGGGTTGGCTGAAGAAGAGAGACAAAAGAACGTAAAGACACTTGAAGCCGGAAATTCAGTGACTTTTACATATGTATTTGGGCTGGAAAATCAAGCCGAGAATAGAAAATTACAACAAGCAATAGAATTGCTAGGAGGTCATTATGAATGCTAGGGTCAGGATACCAGAAGAGGAGTATTTCGAACGAATCGCAAAAGCGTCAAAGCTCATGGAAGAGGCAGGCTTGGATATATTAATTTCCAACTGTAACGAAGCTGATTACTCATTTGTGCGCTATTTCACTAATTATTGGCCACTGTTTGAAACAGCTGGAGTAGCCATTGGTCCAAATGGAAGAGCAGCACTTATGGTAGGGCCAGAAAGCCCTAAGTACGCAGCAGACAGAAGTGTATTGAAGGACATATTCACCCTCCTGGAATATCGAGAATCTGCAGACCCTGCTTATCCGGAAGCAAAGGTCAGCACATACAAGGATGTATTTGACTTTTTAGGGGTTAAAGGCAAGCACCTTCGAATTGGTGTCGCTGGATACTTGGTTTCGAACCCAATACAGCTTGAAGGTCTGCGAAGATGTTTCCCCAATGCAGAGATCATCAGGAATGAGGAGATCGTCAGATCCCTTCGCATGATCAAGAGTGAGAACGAACTGGCCTGTATCAGACATGGGTTCCAGATTGTTCAAAAAGCTACAAAAGCTGTGATGGAAGTAATCCGCCCAGGGGTTACAGAACTCCAGATGGTTGGAGTCGCACAGAAGTGCATATATGAAAATGGAGCTGAATATGAAGGCCTCCCCATGTATGTGTTCAGTGAAAAATCTACAAGCCATGCCATTTCTCGCTCCACGTACCGCACCATTGAGAAAGGGGATCTGGTCCAATTGAACCTCTCCGCAAAAATTGAAGGGTACAGCCCAAGCATTGGAATGCCAATAAGCATGGGCCCTTTGGTGGGAGAAAAAAGAGATCTGGTGGAATTTGGTCTGAAAATGCATAACTGGACCCTTGAACAGGTGAAGGTTGGAGTTGAAGCTTCCAAAATTGCACAGGATTACTATCAGAAAGTATTGGATGCTGGGATGGGCGATCATTACGTCTACGGCCCCTGTCATGGAACTGGAATGATCGAAGTAGAGGCTCCTTGGATGGAAACAAGCTCTACCTACAAATTACAGGAAAACATGACATTCCAAGCTGACACCTATTTTTCTGCTGAAAAATTCGGATGCAGATGGGAAACCGGCATCTGTGTGAAACCTGAAAAGGCTTTGCTTATGAGTGATCCTCTTGGAAAGATCCACGAGATTACATGCTAACGGGCTCTTGGGACTAGGAATGAAACACCCTGTAAATACCACATTACAGGGTGTTTCACTTTGTATATTTGTCGACAATTCATGCTAGTTAGACTATTGTTTACTTAGTTAGGAGATGAAAGCAAGATATGGCAACAATTAAAGATGTATCTACCCTAGCAGGGGTGTCAATAGGTACCGTTTCGAATTATCTAAACAACACAAAACCGGTCAACCCTGATACTGCCAAGAGAATTGCTAAAGCAATTGAAGAGACATCCTATAAACCTAACTATCTAGCGAAAAACCTCCGTACAAAACAGTATAACGATATTGGTGTCCTCATTCCTAACTTCGAAGACAACTATTACATAAAAGTGCTTGAAGGCATCGAATCCGTATTTCGTGATACACAGTATACGATCAATCTTGCTCTCTCGTATGAGAGAAAAGATTATGAAATCAAATGTATCGAGGCATTCGCACAGAAACAGATCTGCGGTCTGATAGTATTTACCTGTATTCCAGACAAATGGAAAAAATACTATGAAACATTCACCGGTAGAAACATTCCCCTCGTCCTGATCGATCGTAAGATGGATGGACTGGATTCCAGCTTTGTGATGACGGACAACTACACGACGGTTCTGAAAATCACCAGCGAACTTATTAATAGAAACAGTAAAAAGCTATTTCTTTTCACTGGCCCTGAAAAATATTTTAGTGAAGCTGAATGTGTAAGAGGGTTTACAACCGCTTTTGCTCGTTCTGCAACTGATATTTCACCAAACCAGATAATAACATCCCTTCTAACCAAAGAAGATTCTTTCAGAGCTGTTGTCAGCATGTCGGAAACACTTAAGACCAATAAACCAGATGCAATTCTCACAACGTCAGAAAACAAGGCAAAAGGCATCATTGAAAGCCTGTTGTTTTTGGGATATTCTCAAAAAGATATACCAGTGATAACACTTGGAGAGGAGCATTGGAACTCCCTGACCTATTCAATGGCATCCCTATCAACTTGCAGGCCTGCCATCAAACTGGGATCCACCGCGGCCACAATACTATTAGATGAAATTGAACGACCCGTTGTCGAATGTAAAAATATAATATTTTCAGATCGTTTGACTAAAGATAACTTAAATGATTATCCTTTTTTTGCTGAAAATAAAAAAATGATTCAGGCTGTACAAAAGGAAATAAACGTCCTGATGCTGGACACATCCCAAACCCACGCGTTGATACGTATCCTCAATAATTTCACTGTTTCCTCTGGAATACAGGCTAATATATCGGTAGTTTCGCATCAAAAGTTGTTTGATAGGATCACACAAGAGAAAACCCATCCAAAACAAGCTGGATCAGCTGATGTTATCATGTATGATATACCTTGGCTTGAAACCCTCATCCAAAACGAAATATTAGCTGATATTACAAAAAACACGAGAGAATCCAATAAATATCAGGAACTTTTCTTTCCTGGGACAGCAGAGTTCTTTGGCCAATGGAAGGATAAAGTATATGGGCTCCCTTTCATGTATGCTCCCCAAATCCTGTACTATAGAAAAGACCTGTTTGAGGACGAGAACAACAAGGCCGCTTATAAGAAGAAATTCAGGAGCAACTTGCAACCGCCTAAAACCTGGAAGGAATTCAATACGATAGCCCAATTCTTCACTACTGCAACTGATACGATTGAGTATGGAACATCCTTCCCTGCTGCGTATCCAGAGTGCCTTGCCCCTGAAATTTACTTAAGATTACTTTCTTTCATTAAAAACGATTCTATATTGCATTCATCCATAAACTTATTGCTTAATAACCAGAATGTACTAAAAAGTTATATATCCATTCTTCGATTGCTCAAATTTGTAAAACCTAACTATATGGAATCAAACGAAGAAAGTGTGGTACGGGATTTCCTTAATGGAGAGACGGCAATGCTTATTACATACCCTTCCTTTTTCAATAAAGTAGCCTTGCTAACTGATCATAGCATCAAGGAAGAGAACATTGGCTACAGTGAAATCCCTGGAGGAATACCCATTTTAGGTGGTTGGGGATTAGGGGTTAGCATGCATAGCGAAAAGGTAGCGGAATCGTATCAATTCCTCAAATGGGCTTGCATGGACGCAATTAGTCCATACTTCTCTGTCCTAGGTGGATTTTCTGCTGTGCAAAAGACGTATCGTAATGATGAACTGGCAAAACTATATCCCTGGTTCCCTCTCTACTCTTCGTCCTATAAATTAGGTAAACCTATTATACCTCCTTCTAATGAAAAAGGTGAGAAAATTCCACAAAACCAGGTGGACAGTATTGTCTGCAAGTGGTTCTACAGTCTAATGAAAAAAGAGATTGATGTGCAAAAGACAATTATGAATACCACCTCTGAATTATCACAACTCTAGTATGGTACCTTTTCGCAAGGAAGTATATTACCTCCATTTTTTGCGCAATTTTTCTTTAATTTTTCTTGAGTATCATACTATGCCATTGTATACTGCCCTTAATGAGAAAAAGAGATGTGAAATATGGCACGTAAGAAAAGGGTCCGACTTCAGGACATAGCTGAAAAAACAGGCTTCTCAATATCTACTGTCTCTCATTTTATCAATAAGACAAGAAATATTGATGAGACAACCCAAGAGAGTATCATGAAGGCTATCCAAGAATTGGGGTACAAAATGCCTTCCAAGCGCAAACAATTCTCCAAAGGGACTATCCTTGGAGTTATTGTTTCAGATATCAGAGTCGATTTTTTTGCAGAGCTTATAAAGGAGCTGGAGGTTTTGGCATATGAGGAAGGCTATCATGTAATCGTTATGGATAGCGAGGAGAATCCTGAAAAGGAAAAACTTTGCCTTACCACCATGATGAACCTTAAAGTCTCAGGACTGCTCATAGCTCCCGCCTCTACAAAGTCCGACTTCAGCATCTGTTCCCAATTCCCAATTGTGCAAATTGACCGGATGATAGAAACTGGATCCTATGATTTTGTAGGTATCGACAACATGGTGACTTCGTATGAAATAACCAAGCGCCTGCTTCTGAAGGGTAAGACCAATATTGGCCTGATAACCTTTCCCCAAGATAATTATTGCGCTCGGGAACGAACACAGGGATATCGATTGGCAATGCTTGAGTTTGCATGTTTCCAAGAGGACCATATCTTACTCATTGAACCCGATGCAGATACCAACCCTACAAATATTAGCCGGTTCTTGCTTGCCAACCCAGCAATGGATACCTTGCTCTGTACAAATTCAAACATCTGCTATGAGGTGCTGGGAAAAATGCAGGCGTTAGGAAAAAGAAGCCCGATACAGTACGTCAGTACTTTCGACAATAACAAATGGCTAGACCACGTTACATTCCCAGTCGATGCCATAACCCAGCCCATCACTAACATCGCAATTACAGCTATTGAGATGTTGAAGAATAAGATTGTGCAGAAACAGACGATGAATACAAGCAGGAGAATCATACTCAACTGCAGCATTGAAGGACGTTCTTCCCTTTTCAAGAAAGGTGCTAGTGAAGAACCACTGGTATTGAACTAAACAAACATAAAACATAAGGGGCATTGCATGGCAGACGAAACGACAAAGAAGATGATCCTCGATGGCGAGGCGATACTGGGCATTGAACTTGGATCTACCAGGATCAAGGCTGTGTTGGTCAACAGGGAGAACGAACCCATAGCCCAAGGTGGCTCTGATTGGGAAAATACCCTTCTGGATGGATTTTGGACATACTCACTCAGTGACGTATGGAAAAACCTAGCAATCTGTTTTGCAAACCTGAAAAAGGATGTACAGGAGAAGTTCGGCATTCCCCTCACAAAAACCAAAGCCTTGGGCATCAGTGCCATGATGCATGGCTACCTTGCATTCGATAAGGATGGCAAGCAGCTGGTCCCTTTCAGGACATGGAGAAATACCACCACCCATAAGGCTGCTGAAGAGCTTTCAGAACTCTTTGACTATCCAGTTCCCGAACGATGGACTATCTCACACCTCTATCAGGCCATCCTTAACAAGGAAGTGCATGTACAGGACATCGCTTATGTTGGCACCCTCTCCGCCTACGTCCATTGGATGCTGACAGGAGAGAAGGTACTTGGTATCGGTGATGCATCAGGACTTTTTCCCATCGACACCAATACCGGCGACTATGACCAGAGGATGATCAAGGGTTTTGATGTCTTGGTAAAGGACAAGGGCTTCCCCTGGAAGGTGCAGGATATTCTTCCAAAGGTGCTGGTCGCAGGACAGAAGGCGGGATCCCTCACCCCTGAAGGATCCCTTTTGCTCGATCCCAGTGGAAGTTTCGCCACGGGCATCCCTCTCTGCCCCCCCGAAGGGGATGCAGGAACCGGCATGGTTGCAACAAACAGCATTGCACAACGAACCGGAAACGTTTCAGCTGGGACTTCGGTCTTTGCCATGATAGTCCTCGAGCATGAACTTTCCAAGAGTTACAACAAGTTCATCGACCTGGTGACCACCCCGGACGGATCGCTGGTAGCCATGGCCCATGCCAACAACTGTACAGGTGAATACGACCGATGGATGGCGCTGTTCGGACAGGTATTGGAAGCTACAGGAAGCAACATACCAAAACACCAGCTCTACGACACTTTGCTGGGCAAGGCCCTCGAAGGTGCTAAGGATTGTGGCGGCCTGCTTCCCTACAACTACATATCCGGGGAGACGATGACAGGAATCTACGAAGGAAGGCCCCTATTCATTCGCCTTACTGAGAATGAGTTTACCCTGGAAAACTTCATGCGGGCCCAACTGTTCACGGCCCTTGGTGCTCTTCGGGTCGGTATGGACATCCTCTTTGAGGACGAGAGGGTCGAGATAGACACCATCAATGGCCATGGGGGCTTCTTCAAGACCCCTGTAGTCGGTCAGACCATGATGGCGGCAGCACTGCATACTCCCATATCGGTGCTGAAGACAGCAGGAGAGGGTGGTGCCTGGGGTATAGCCCTTCTTGCCTCCTATCTTGTCAATAATGCAGGCAAGAAGCTTCAGGATTTCCTTTCAATGAAGGTGTTCGCATCAAGCGAAGCCTCGGTGATAGAACCCACACAAGAGGATATCAATGGCTTCAACTCATTCTTTTCCAACTATAAGAAGGGATTGGAAGTGGAGAAGGCAGCGGTGAAGCACCTGCCATAAAATTGTGATCTCATCAGAGAATGAACTGTAAGGGAACAGTACGGGTACGTTGGTATCCGTACTGTTCCCTTGTATCCATCCGCATTCTTTCCCTTGCACGGGAAAACAGGACACATTTCACCTGAGATCTTCGCTACTAGCTACCCCCATGCCTCCTCTAGGGGAAAGCAGAAGGATTTGCTCACCTTGGATAGATAAAAAACTAACAAAATCAGTTTATTTCACCGAGTGGAATACTTGCTAATAAAAACAATTATCAGTATATTCGCAGGTGAACAGTCCTGTTGGACTTCCTTGCATTTTACGCCTGAGTATCATTCCCTGCAGGTACCCCATGAAAAGACAAACCTCAAACCTTCATATCTTTGTGAGCTTACTGCTTCTTGTGCTGGCACCCTATCTGTACTCCGGTGAACTGACCTATGACAAAGCCGGTTTGGGAACAGGATCAGGGATAGGAGCGCTATCAGATTTTAATGTAAATACTGCTGATGATTCACCATACCTTGCAAATATATGGCTGAATCCTGGTTTTATCGGACGTTTGGATTACCAAGGAGAACCCGCTGAGTTTATCTTCACCTCCCTGACACCAGCAAGACTCCCCAAGTTCGCCTTCGTTTTCCTTAACGCCAACGGAACATACAATACTGGACGGTATCGTGAGTTCTTCCTGGTTGTCAGGGCAAAAGGTCTCTACCATAATGGGGGCCAGTATAATTTCACCAGTCAGAATATTGAGATCATCAATAGTGGCGAAGGCATCAATCTCTCCCAAGGGGCTGGTACGGAGCCAGCTGTGATCGGACAGACGGGATACAATACTTCAGGAGGAAGTGGCATCTGCGCTGAAGGCAATGCATACCAATACAAATATCCCTTCAAATATATCTGGATAGATGTAACGCTCATCAGAACAAATACAAGTTCTGGAACCTCAAACAGAGGATACTATGAGGCTATAGTTTCTGTGACTGCTCAAAATTACCTGACAAAAGATCAAGGTGCGAATTACACCTTGCAGCTGTCGGGGGAAGAATAATCCAAGATTAAATACAGCTGATCCCTGGAATTTCTATTTTGGTGTCGAAAATCTCCTGCCTTCCTCTTTCCCCTTTAGCATGCTTTCAGATAAAAACATGCAAAGCAATGCCTTGCCGGTAGGAAAGGTACGATATTTCTCGACTGACGACACTGCAAGCCTCAAATTATCTTCAAATAATCTTGGGACTGCAGTTGATTTTCGCCTCGTCTCCCCTACAAACCAGTCAATACAATATTCTTTGGTATATACCCCTACTCGTGGAAATGGTGTTGAGACACTCATAAATTCACCATCCAATTCATTTACTTCCCAATACTATACGTTGAGCTCTCCCATAGGAGGAGCTACCGAGGGAAATTATATTGAAGGAACAACTAAGATCTTTGTGGCTCCCAACCTGCTTCCCCTATCAGGAACCTACACCTCAAACATCTACTGCATCCTGACACGAACAAACTGAACTGTTCAGTCAGTTTCCAGCCAAATGTTGGGGGGATTCTTGGCAGAACCCATCAAACAAAAAACGGTTTTCATTGAAAATATGCATATAACAGGGTATACATTACTCATAGCAAGTATCAAAACAGGTTCTTTGATATGTCCAACCTTATTTTGAGGAATACTATGCCTAAAACGTCACATATGCTTGTGCTAGTCTTATTGTCTCTGTTTCTGTGGAATGGAACCCTGTTCTCTTCTGAACTCACCTTTGATATGGCCTCAGGCAACATGTCTGGATTCGATATTGGCACCAATGATTCCGACTACGATCCTGACAACTATCCCTCCAAAGGTGAGGTCTGGACTTACGATGGTTTTGTCGGACGCCTTAATTACCGTGGCGCGCCGGCAAGGATGACCATCACAAACTCTGGACCTATAAGGACATCCAGCCCTAATAGCAGGTTTTACTTCACCGACACCACCAACGGTTCCAACCCTGACCATTATCGTGAGTTTTTCATTGTAGCCAGGGCAAAAGGTCGTTACCACGGAGGGGGTTCGCATGACTTCAACAACCAGAATTTTGTCATAGAATCTAGTGGGGATTCATTTATCATCAACAGCGGGGCAGGATCGGAACAGGCTGAGGTAGGTGAAATCGGGTACAATACTTCAGGAGGTAGTGGGACGTATAACGGCAGCAATGGCTACTCATACAAATACCCATACAGCTACATCTGGATTGACATGACCCTCATCAGGACCAACCAGAATCTTCTTTCACAAACAACAGGACCGTGGTGGTGGCCGCGTACAACATACTTTTATGGGTATTACGAAACCGCATTCACCGTAACCACGCAGAATATACAGGATTCGGCTCCTGGAGTGCACTATACGCTGCAGCTTTCAGCCCAGTACAACAGATCAGGTTCAGGAAATCTGTGGGAGTACTATTTCGGCATCGAGAATCTCCTTCCCCCCACCTTCCCCTTCAGCAATCTTGCAACAAGGAACTCCTCTTCCAACGCCCTGACTGTGGGGAAGGTTCGGTACTACTCGACCAACGATACCGCTAGTCTCAAGTTAGCATCCAACGCTGCGGGGACACAGACCAACTTCCTGCTGAGCACACCAGGAGCCTCCTCGTTTCCCTACAGCGTAGTCTATGTCCCTACAAGGGGACAGGCTCCTCTGGTAGCGACAACCATATCCTCATCAACGGAGCCTTTCAATTCCATCAACACTACTGTGGGATCCCCCATCGGAGGGACAGCCACTGGCAACTTCATCGAAGGGGAAGTACGGATATTTGTGGCTCCCAACCTGCTTCCCCTATCAGGAACCTACACCTCAAACATCTACTGCATCCTGACACGAACGAACTAGAGCTACAATTCATTCTGGCCCTAGAGTCTGTTGTGCTGGATATCTGCAGAATCGAGATTTTTCAAACAGGGGAATGTGTACGAATACCCTGAAACCTTGCAGAACTTCACTATAGCATCTCACACTTCCAAGATGCCATGCATGCTCAGAAATGAGTATTCCCATGCTGAACTACACCAGTGTCAAGGCTTGGCTACACCAGAAAAATTTGGATAATCTTATGTCACAGGGAAAACCACATTGCACTACCTTACGGAAGGATTTGCATTGTTTTGGTATTTCAGACATAGGATCTCTTTATTGATATCTGAAAATAGAGCAGAAAAATCCAGTATTCCCCTGCGACTCTCCCTTGTACAAATGGTTACGCCCCTATATCCTTTGGTACTATCTAGAGAGATTATAATAAATTGAATCTATCTAGCAAAGGAGAGCATTACAATGAAGCATACAGGAACAGTCCTAGTCATATCCCTTATGTTCTGTCTCTTTGCAGTGATGCCTCTTTTTTCTGCTGAGCTCACCTATGACATGGCTACCGGAAAAATAACAGGCTACGACCTCTCTAATCCTGATAATCCTGATACCCCTTCATCCTATGCAAACGCAACAGAGGTCTGGACGAATGCGGGTTTTGTCGGAAGGCTGAACTATCGGGGAGAGCCTACCACACTGACCTTCAGCAATACAGGAGGCGTTGCGACAGGAACATCAAATAATCGGTTTTATTTCACCTACGATACCAATGGCAGCATCAGGCTAAACAGGTGGAGAGAGTTTTTTCTGGTCACCAGAGTCAAAGGTCTCTACCATAACGGTGTACAGCATGACTTCTCTGGTATCAACGCAGTTGTGGAGAACAATGGAGGAAGTGTTGCAATTACCCAAGGGGCAGGACCTGAGTTGGTAACCTCTGGACTGGGATACAGCATTTCTGGAGGGGGCCCCAGTCCTGCCAGCAGTGTCTACAAGTACAAGTACAAATACCAGTACATTTGGGTTGACGTAACGGTTATCCTCACCAGCCAGAAAAGAAATCTCAACAAGGGATATTATAAGACTCAGTTCACTGCCACCAGCACAACAGGGGTTAACTATACGATGATACTGATAGGGGAGCGAGACCCGAAGAACGATCAGAATGAACCCTCGGCCTTCTATTTTGGTGTTGAAAGCATCGTATCAAACCCCTTTCCCTATGCAGATCTCTTCAGCAAAAACACTCTTGGCAACTCCCTCTTTGTGGGAAGGCTCAGATACTTCTCTCTGGACGATTCGGCAAATGTGAGGTTTTCTTCAAATTCAGGGGGAACTATGGCTAGCTTCACCCTGCAGTCTCCAGGGGTAGCACCTGTGCCCTACAACCTTGTGTTCGACCCGACCGCACCCAACACGAGCGCTACCCAGATAACCTCATCCTCTACGACATTTCACTCGGCATACCTTCCTACCATCTCTCCTATCGACGGAACAACCACAGATGCGGAGGTTCTTGAAGGGGATATCCGCATCTTTGTGGCCCCGGAAACCTATCCCCTTTCGGGCACCTACAACTCGACCATCTACTGCATCCTGACACAGCCCTGATTTTCCTACTTCAGCAAAGAGGCGATGATCTTCTGGTCACTGGGTGCAAACTCAAGCCTTGACAGCTCTTCCTTGGTCACCCACCTATAGGAAGTGTGGACACTCAACCTAGGCACCTGGCCCGCGTTACAGGTTATCATATATGCCTTTTGGTGATAGAGCGTCCCCTTATTTACAAAATCATGCGTGTGCAGAAGAGATCCGACTTCTATGTCGAGTGCAAGCTCTTCCTGAAACTCCCTCTTCAAGGTCTCCTCTTCACTCTCTCCCCAACGGTTTTTCCCACCAGGAAACTCCCAAAGGCCTCCGATTGATCCCTTGTCCTCACGCTTAGCGACAAGGTACCGATCATCCTTGCGGAGTATTCCTGCTGTGGTGATACGCTCTTGAGTATATGCTTCCATCATGGCCTTCCTTATAATAAAACAGAGTTGGGAACCAAGAAATGCAGCAATGCAACCATTCCTGTAATAAAACCATAAATTCGTTTGTTCTTCTCAAAATACTGCCCAGTTGCCTCAAGCACACTCTTCTCCTGGAGAGGCTCATCATCATCAGAGTACCTGACGGCACGAAACAGGTACCAGAAGGCAAGCATGATCGTATTCACCATGGGAAAGAGGTCCCCAAGCAGGGGTGGCCCAGGCTTCATGGGCAAGAACCCCAAGGCGATACCCAGCAGAAGGCCTATGATGATCATAGCCTTCTGAAACCCCTTATTGGTACGAAAGGCATATCGAAGGGAGAGCAGCAAGGAAAACCTCCCTCCATACATATCGCTGAGCAGGAAGGCCGATCCCATCAACAGGTAGGTTACGGACACGTAATATATTTGCATCATCGCTCTGCTCGCTTTACCACCTGCCCAAGGCAGCAAATGAGGGTCTCACTGTCATAGTAGCCATATTCGGCATAGGCAAGAGAACCTGAACCCTGGTGCAGTAAGGAGCCCTGAAGGGCCGCCTCCCTAACAGTCGAGCCACCTCCGACCAGGGCACCAATGATTCCAGAAAGCACATCTCCACTACCGCCTACCCCTAAGGAGGGGTTGAGCCCTTCGATGACAGCAATTCTGTTTTCACCGGGAAAGGCTATATGGACCAATGAACTTTTCACCACCAGGACAGCATTGAGTCGGTCAGCGATATCCTGGACCATAGCAACAAATGCAAGAGGTGTATCATCTGGTGCCTGTTCATACAGGACATTGGTGAGCCGTTTCAGCTCTCCAAGATGGGGGGTCAGTATCAGAGGCCCATGGGGGATGTCCTTAGTGTTGCTCAACAATTCCGCATAGGCTGTGATGCCGTCGGCATCAAGGACCACCCTCTTGCCTAGGGAGAATATCTTCTCCAAAAGAGAAGAACGCCCACTGCCCCAACCCGGCCCGACCAACAGGGCGTCACAAGAGGAGAGGTCGGTCACCTCATTCAGGATACGAACCATAAGAGAAGGGGCTTCTGATGCTGCAATGGAATACATATCCTCATCACAGAAAAGGGAGACCAAGCCTGCCCTGGAGGCGAACGCAGAGCGGGCAGAGAGCCTTGCAGCCCCTGTGTACTCCATACTGCCTCCCACGATGCCCAGATGACCACGCTTGTTCTTATAGGAAGAGGAGGGGAGCTTGTGCAAAAGAATATCCTCGGAGGTGTAGAGATCACAGGCAATGGGAGCCTTATCAAGCAAGTGGGGGGGGAAGGAAGGGTTTATTACCACTATCTCACCACAATCGGAACGGGTAAGGGGGTGATACATCGCGAGCTTTCTCATGCCAAAGGTCACACACAGATCCGATTTGCAGTGACAAGCTGAAGAGCTGACCTTCTCGCTGATACCGGAAGGTATGTCGATGGCTATCGTATATGCTTTGCTCTGGTTGGCGAGTCGGACAAGGCAGAGGGCAGCCCCCCGCAAAGGACCCTTCAAACCTGTGCCAGCCAGTCCGTCAAAGAGGAAATCAGCCTGCTCCATTGCCTCCCTTACCCTATCGGTGACAACTTCACCAGACGTGATGATCCCTATGCCATAGTTGTTGAGTATATCCCTCTGTCGTTCGCACGACGGTGACAGCCTCTTTCCTGAATGAATACACAAAAGATTACGAAAACCGCTGTTGTATGCGAGGCGGGCGACAGCAAAGGTATCGCCACCATTGTTTCCCCCACCACAAAGAAAGACCAGGGAGGCTTCCTTTTCACCAATCCTGCTCTCAGCTACACTCCAGACACCCATGGCGGCACTCTCCATCAAGGAGAGCTCCGGAAGGTTGAATACGTCTTGTGATGCAGCATCGATCTTGGCAACTTCAGAGGAGAGGACAACATGTTTCATAGCTGTACTGTACAGTAGGAAAAGGGGGTGGTCAACAAACTGTGCTTGACAGATTTTGCCAATCTCTGTAGGGTAAGGGTGTCCTGGGGTGGCCGTTTGGCCTGAGATTACACCCGTTAACCTGATCTGGATAATACCAGCGGAGGGAGACATGCACTTCTCAAACACACCTATTCCCCATGGCAGAATACCACTAAGGAGGTGCTTTATGACTAAGCATCGAAGCATTGTTGCAGTTCTTGCCATTCTTCTCGTCTCTTCCTTCCTGTTTGCACAGGGGAAGAAGGAAAACCCAATCCCATCACACCAAGAGATCACCGTGTATGCCTATGACGCATTCTGTGGTGACTGGGGTCCCGGTCCAACCATTGTCGCCGACTTTGCAGAAAAGACCGGGATCAAGGTGAACCTTGTCAGTTCCGGAGATGCCATCGAGATGCTCATCAAGGTAACAGGGGAGAAGAACAACCCTCTAGCCGATGTCGTGGTGGGTATCACTGACGACATGGCGGCAAAGGCCTATCAGGCAGACCTGTTCGAACCTTATAACAGCCCTGAGCTCGCCTCCATCCCCTCCTTCTTGCAGTTTGACCCACAGAACCGACTCCTTCCCTTTGACTATGGAAACTTTGCCTTTGTCTATGACTCGGAAAAGCTCGCCGCTGATATGATACCCTCATCATTGGGAGAGCTTACCGATCCCAAGTACAAGGACAAGGTCCTGCTTATCGATCCCAGGACCTCCTCAGTAGGGTTGGGCATGCTGCTCTGGACCATCGAAGTCTATGGTGAAGAGGATTATCTCACCTGGTGGAAAGCGATGAAGGAGAATGCCCTTACCATCACCGAAGGGTGGTCCAGTGCATACGGGCTCTTCACCGAAGGGGAAGCCCCTCTGGTCTTGAGCTACTCCACCAGCCCTGTCTATCATGTGACATTCGAGGAGACTACCCGGTACAGGACAGCCTTGTTCACCGAGGGGCACAGCACCACCATAGAAGGGGTCGGACTGCTTGCTTCCAGCAAGAAAAAGGAAGCGGCAAAACAGTTCATTGATTTTCTGCTTACCGATGCACAGCTTGATATTGCAGTGGCAAACTCCATGTATCCGACAAATAGCAGTACAGTTTTGCCCCCAGCCTTCGATTGGGCTCCAAAACCCAATAAAAGTCTCTCCCTCGATGCCCTCTCTATTGAAAAAAACCTCGATAGATGGCTAACTGGATGGACACAGGTGATGAGCAGATGACAAGACAGGTCGGAGGAGAGTATAAGGGCTTCTACAAGGCAATGCCTGCCCCAGGGGCAATAATGCTCCTGGCACTTTTCCTTGTGCCCCTCTTCTTCACCCTTTCTACAGCCTTCCTCTCAGAGGAAGGCTTCTCCCTTACCCGTATCCGACAGACCTTCACCTCAGCCTATACTATTCGCCTCCTGCTATTCACCCTCTACCAGGCCGCCCTGAGCACTCTCTTTTCCGTATTGGCAGCCCTTCCTGGCGCGTACCTGCTGGCAAACTACTCCTTCAAGGGAAGACGGTTCATCAGAGCCCTGACCACCGTTCCTTTTGTGATACCCTCGATCCTGGTGGTGTTGGGCTTTGTCATCTTCTTTGGCAACAATGGATTTCTCAACAAGATCCTTATGAGCCTGTTCTCCTTGGATGAACCTCCCATCAAGATCCTCTACTCCTTCAAGGCCATCATCCTTGCCCACACCTTCTTCAACTTCCCTATAGTGATGAACCTGGTTTCTACCTACTGGGAACATATGGACACGCACTGTGAAATGGCAGCATGGACGTTGGGTGCCAAGAGAGGGAAAACCTTCAGGACCATCACCCTCCCTCGGCTGTTGCCATCGGTCATCTCGGCAGCGACGCTGGTATTTCTCTTCTGCTACAACAGCTTCGCCATCATCCTGGTCCTTGGGGGTGGGCCACAGTACACCACGATGGAAGTGGAGATATACCGTCTTGCCCGCACTTCCATGGATAGCGGAGGAGCGGCAGCCCTTTCGCTCTTCTCCATCCTGATCACTTCACTACTGCTCGTCTGGTACAACAAGAGCCAGAAGATGCTTGCAAGAAGCGAGACGTTCAGCACATCATCAGAGAGGCTCTCAAAGAGACCCGCCACCACAGCAGGAAAACTGCTGGCTTTCTTCTACTCCCTCATGACGTTGCTGTTTATCCTTGGGCCCATAGCATCGATTGTGGTGCGTTCCTTCATGGCTTCAGCCACACGATCAGGGGCGGAAAGCTTCAGCTTCACCTGGTACCGCCAGCTTTTTGCCCTGGAGGGAGGGACAGGCCATATGGGATCGGCCCTTCAAGCTTTGACCAACAGCCTGCTCATCGCCTCTCTTGTTGCGATCGTGACAGTCCCCATCGCCCTCACCATGGCAACGGCAATACGTAAGAAGGGTTTCGCATCATCAGCTTTGGAACTGTTCGGGATGCTTCCAATGACAGTGAGCTCTGTGATAATAGGTCTGGGCTATTTTCTCATTGCAAACAAAATTCGCGGAGGGGTATCGGTTGGCTATACGCTTGTGGTGCTTGCCCACATGGTCATTGCAATACCGTTTGTGCTGAGAACTATCCTGCCTGAGTACCGTAAGATGCCCCTGTCGTATATCCAGAGCTCCCTTACCTTGGAGCAGGCCCGCTAAGAACCTTCTTCCTCATAGAGATTCCCCTGCTCAAAGGAGCTTTGATAACCGGCGGCATGTTCGCCTTTGCCCTTAGCATGGGGGAGATAACAGCAACGCTGACACTCGCAAACAGCGCCATCATCACGTTGCCAGTCATCATGTACCGCCTCATAGGCTCCTATAATTTCCAAGGGGCATGTGCCCTTGGAAGCGTCCTCATTCTTGTATGCAGTATCGTATTTCTCGTCAGTGAACTGGCAAAGGGAGAGACCAATGGCCGATAAGGGTCTGAATTGTACCATGAAAGCGTCCTATACGGACTTCACCCTCGATGCCTCCTTCTCCGTCAATGAAGGCGAGCTTGCCTGCATCATCGGCCCCTCAGGTTGTGGCAAGAGCACAACACTGCAACTTATCGCTGGCTGATACCACCAGAAGAGGGAAGCATCTTCCTCAATGGGAAGAACATCATCAACGAGCCGGTTCACCAACGGCACATTGCCATGGTTTTCCAGGACTATGCCCTCTTTCCCCATATGAGTGTTGCACAGAACATAGCATACCCTATGAAGCTCAGGCACATTCCCAAGGCCCAACGCATAGCCGAGGTAAAGCGGTTGCTCACTCTGGTCTCCCTTGAAGGGTATCAGAAGCGAAAAAGCCAGGAACTGTCCGGAGGGGAGCGACAGCGAGTGGCCTTAGCTCGCGCCCTCGCTTCCCAGCCACAGCTTCTGTTGCTGGACGAGCCTCTCTCAGCACTCGATGCAAAACTGAGAAAACATCTGCGCACCGAGATACGCAGGATCCATGATGAGACCGGTATCACCACGTTGTATGTGACCCACGACCAGGAAGAGGCCCTTGCAATCGCCGACACCATCATCGTGATGCACGAAGGGCGTGTCGGACAGATCGGATCAGGTGAGGAAATCTACCACAAGCCGAACTCACTGTTTGTAGCATCGTTCATGGGAGAGGGCAACACCCTGCCCTACACGCTGATCCCAAGAAATCTGGCAACCCAGCCTGGGATGACGAAGGAAGGCTCCAAACCCTTGGAGGGTGAGCATATGATTTTCTTCCGTCCTGAGCATGTCATTATTCAGGATGACAACGCCCTGCCACTGCCTGAGTTCTTCCCCCACCTGGAGTTCAAGGGAGCACAGGTGCTCGGATGTGAGTTCCAAGGGAACCACTTCAGGGTCACCCTTCTCTGGGAAGGGAAACCCATCATCGCCCACACCCTCGAAAGGCCACGCTCTGAGATAGTAAGGCTCTCAGTCCGCATTTCCCAGATAAGGGAGTATCTTGACGGAAGATTGGTTACTATTTAGCAAATATACCCTAGCAAGGGAATAGAACAATCAACGCATATCTGTATACTTACTATATGAAACGAACGATTCTGGCCTTTCTAGTCCTTATTCTCCTTGCTGCAACTCCCCTTTGGTCAACCGGGAAGATTGTATATTCGCTCGACATCTCAGACTCCTACTATGCTGCTATCCCTCATTTTGAGGATGAAATTCCCTTTCGCAGCAGCAATGCAACCTCCCTATCCGTTGGGTTGATAGGCTACGGGACAGAGCGCTTTTCGATAGGCCTTGACCTGCACACCCTGTTTGTCACCCCGTCCATCCCCTTTGGAAACTACCAGGCAAGGGGTTTCAATTCTGTCGGGTTAAGAGTGCGAGGCAGCCATCAGTTCACGAGGGTAGTTGGACTATTCGCCAGCCTGAGCAGCGAAGCCAACTACTACAGGACCATAAAAGAGGCCTTCATCTCCTACTCATTGCAACTGGGCCCCCAGTTCAGGATTCTTGCATCAGAGATGCATGCTATCGACATAACGATCCCACTCACCATTCATCTGAGAAAGGAGATTACGGCCCCCATGCTGGGAGTGGGCATCCGCTATACCCTAGCGCCGCACAAGAAACAGGAGAAGCCATGAAAAAAATACTCTTGCTTCTCACACTGGCAAGTCTCCTTTTCTTCACATCCTGTGAGCTTTTCATGGACGAGCCTGCTAAAGGTGTAGTGTACTATATCAATGTGGGGTTGGACTATGAGAACAACGGTGCTGTAAAGACCCTTTACGGGACAACCAATGATGCAGAGGAGCTGCAAAGAACCCTTAGTGCTGTCATTTCCAAAGCAAACAGAACAGGAACAGGCTATCGGATGATTCAGGAGGGATCCGGATACACAGGGGATGAGACCTACACCATCAATTCCATTCCTATTTCCAACTATCCCACAAAAACCAACATTACTAGTATCCTCACCAATCTTAAAGCCATAGCAAATACCGAAGACCTCATACTATTCACTTACTCAGGGCATGGGTACGAAGAATCCGGGAACTTACTACTAGCCAAGCCATCAGTTGCAACTTCCGCTTCCTCTCTTTCCCCACAAGAATTACTCACCCTGATGGCCCCCATCCCCGGCAAGAAGCTCATCATCCTGGACAGCTGCTTCAGTGGCATGTTTGTCGAGAAGAGTCCCTCATCAACAAATACCGTCCTCAACAACTCCATTGCCAAGTTCTTTGAGACGTACCACTCATCTGACACATATGGAAAGCCGGACCTGTTTGTCCTTACAGCAAGCACTCATACCGACTCCTATGAGGCTACTTTCGGAACAGGAGCCAACAGCCATGGTCATGGGATTTTCACCTATGCCCTCCTAGAAGCTTTGGGGTGGGGCCATAGCAACGATACTGCTGCATTAGATGGGATTATCACCTACCCCCCAGCAACGAAGGACTCTCTGATCACCGTCGATGGGCTCTTCAAGTATGTCAAAGCCAACCAGGCCATCCCATCAAGCTTGAAACTGTTCAGCAGCTGGAGCGAATTCCAGCACCCCAAGACCACAGGCGGGCCTCTCGATCTAATCCTTTTCAACCTCTGAAGCAGATGATAAGATGAAACCTCTTAGTATTAGAGGTGACATGTGAAAAAAACGACAGTTCTCACATTCCTACCCATGCTTCTTCTCCTGCTTCCTGTTTTTCAAGGTTGTGAACTCTTCGTAGAGGAGGAGCCCTTAGGCTCCATCCATGCCATATATGTAGGATTGAATTATCACGGAACCGATGTGAACTATCTGGAAGGGACTCTCAATGATGCGACTGAGCTCCAGATGTGCCTAGATACGCTTAGCGGCAGAAGCCACCGTGTTTTTTCATCCTACGCCCTGCTTCAGCGTGGAGGGGCCCTTCTTGATGACTCACAAGCCCGAAGCATATATGCCTACGATGATTCCAGCTTGGAAGAATCTCTTCCTACAAAAAAGAATGTTTTCGGTAAGATCAGGGACCTACTCCCTGTTCTTACCGAAAACGACTTGACCATCTTCAGCTACAGCGGTCATGGCATCAAGGGAGGTTCTCTGGTGGTGGCACCTCCAGATCCTTCTGATCCCACCCTGTATGACGGGAACAACAAGCTAAAGGAGGATGCACTTCTGAGTGTCAGAGAATTGCTTTCCGCCCTTTCAGAGCTTCCGGGAAAGCAACTGCTCATCCTGGACAGCTGCTATTGCGGTTCCTTTGTTGAGGAGAGCGGCTCCTCTGTAAGCCTCATTGAGAGAACCCAATTTCTCAATGAAGCCTTCAGGACATATTTCTCCACTGTTCAGTACAACCCATCGCTGTTTGTGCTTGCCGCCACTACGGAAGACAACACCAGCAAGGAACCAAAGGCTGCCTCCCATATCCATGGGTATTTTACCGCGGCTTTGCTTGAGGGCCTTGGGTGGGATCATACAAGGAATTCCCTGTTCTCGAACTCCCCTGCAATGAATAAGGGAGTCCTGACGACAGACTCCCTCTATGCATATGTTCTGGAGCATCAGGACTTTCCCCTCAAAGGGATGTTTCCCTCCCAGTATCAGCATCCGACAACAAGCGGGGGATCTTACACACTGCGCCTCTTCTAGGAGATGAACTGCCCATCCCGGATACGCTCAATCTCATCACGGATGACAGCAGCGCGTTCGAACTCAAGGTTCTTCGCTGCCTTGAGCATCTCCTTCTCCAGGGCCTTCACATACTTCTTGCGGTCAGTGGGACTGAGCAGGTTGTAGCCTCCCTTGAGGATGGCAAGATCCTGCTTCTGGTTCTGCTTGGTATCTTCCTTCTCCCGCTCCAGGATATCCTGTACCGCCTTGATGATGGTAGTGGGGGTTATCCCATGCTCCGCATTCCAGGCAAGCTGGATTGCCCTTCTGCGATTGGTCTCATCTATGGCAATCTCCATGGCAGTGCTCATCTTGTCTGCATACATGATGACCCGACCCTCGCTATTACGGGCTGCACGTCCGATGATCTGCACCAGCGATGTTGCCGAGCGCAAAAATCCTATCTTATCGGCATCAAGGATTCCGATAAGGGAGACCTCAGGGAGGTCCAAGCCCTCTCTGAGCAAGTTGATCCCGACCAGCACATCAAAGGTGCCGAGGCGCAGATCCCTGAGAAGCTCGACCCTTTCGAAGGTCTCGATCTCAGAATGCAGATACCGAACCTTCAAGCCAAGGGAGGCAAAGTAATCGGTAAGGTCCTCACTCATGCGTTTTGTAAGGGTGGTGACCAGGACGCGTTGACCCTTGGCTATTGTCTTGCGGATCTCAGCATAGAGATCCTCCATCTGTCCTTCAGAAGAACGCACATCGATTACAGGATCCAACAGCCCTGTGGGACGTATGACCTGTTCCACTATCTGTGTGCTGTCCCTGAGCTCGACTTTCCCAGGCGTCGCCGATACAAAGACACGCTGTTTCACCACTTCGGTAAACTCGCTGGCTTTCAGTGGCCTGTTGTCCAGGGCCGAAGGAAGGCGGAAGCCGTAATTCACCAGATTCAGCTTTCGCGACCGATCGCCTTCATACATCGCACCAACTTGTGGGATCGTCACATGGGACTCATCGATGAAGGTGATAAAATCAGGGGGGAAGTAGTCCAACAGGACAGCAGGCCTCTCTCCAGGGTTCCTGTCTGAAAGGGGTCTTGAGTAGTTCTCTATCCCTGAGCAGTACCCGATCTCCTGGAGCATCTCCAGGTCATATTCCACCCTTGTCCTGATGCGTTCTGCTTCGAGTGGGCGACCTGAACTGTTGAAAAACTCAACCTGATCCTCCATCTCGCTACGAATCCTCTGCACCGCTGCCTTAACCTGCTCAGGGGGCATTACAAACTGCTTGGCAGGATAGAGGGTGTACGAAGAGACCGTCTCCTGCTTCTCACCTGATACGGGGTCGAACCACTGGATGGATGCGACAGTGTCCCAGTCGACTGATATCCTCACCGCATTCTCCAGATAGGAGGGGCAAATCTCAATGATATCGCCTCTGACACGGAATGCACCACGCTTGAGGATGGCATCATTGCGTTCGTACTGCATCCTTACCAGCTGGTCAAGCACGTCATGGTGGTGAAAGCTCTCGCCAACTGTAAAGGTATGTACCATATCTCTGACTGAGACGGGGTTTGCCAGGCCAAAGATGCAGGAGACTGTGGCCACTACGATGACATCCCGTCGCTCCATCAGGGAGAAGGAGGCAGAGAGGCGCAGCCTGTCTATCTCCTGGTTTATATCTGCATCTTTCTCAATATAGAGGTCTCGCCCGGGCACATACGCTTCAGGCTGGTAGTAGTCATAGGTAGAGACAAAGTACTCGACCGCATTGTCAGGGAAAAAGGATTTGAACTCCCTGAAAAGCTGGGCGGAGAGGGTCTTGTTGTGGGAGAGGACCAAGGTAGGACGCTGTACCTGCTCGATGATCTTGGCCATCGTGTAGGTCTTTCCGCTGCCGGTAACCCCCTTGAGGGTCTGGAACTTCTGTCCGTCCTTCAGCCCTTGTGCCAATGTATCAATTGCCTGGGCCTGATCACCTGCAGGTTCATACTCTGCATGCACCTTGAAGGGCTTCTGTTCGAAAGAGACATCCCCATGTATATTCTCTATGACATCTCCTCCCCACCGTTCGTCTACTCGTATATCATCCATAAGTATCTTCATTCACCTTACCAAAGCACTCACATGCTGTGCACTCCGTTCTATGAGAGCCACCTTTATTGTCTTGGTCTCACCTTTTCGATTGACAGTCACATCCACCTTATCTCCGCTACGCGTATGGAGCAAAGCAAGATACAGGTCATTGAGGTCCCTTACAGGCATATCATCTATAGCGGTGATGACATCCCCTCCAAGATATATCACACTTGTCCCGTACTGTACCATCTGGGTCCCACCCTTCAGCCCCGCCTTCTCTGCGAGCCCCCCTGTTACAACCTGACTAACCAATACTCCCTTGTCAACAGTCAGCTTGGCATAGGAGACCAACTGCGGTGTAAGCTGTACGGTGGCTATATCCAGCCACCCCCTGCTTACCTTACCGAGCTTGATGAGGTCGCCGATGATCGCAACGGCAGTATCGATAGGGATGGCGAAGTTAATGCCCTGCGAATTGCCATTGGTAGAGTATATCGAGGAGTTGATGCCGATCACCTCCGCCTTGCTGTTCAGCAGGGGGCCCCCGCTATTACCGGGATTGATGGAGGCATCAGTCTGGATGGCATCCATGATGATCTTCCCTTCACTGGTTCGTACCGGGCGGTTCAGCCCGCTGACCACCCCGACTGTCATCGTACGGTCATAGCCGAAAGGATTGCCTATGGCGATGACCTTCTGTCCGATCTTGAGGTCACCGCTGGTACCGAGGGTGATCGGGTTCAGCACGCTCTCCTTCTCCACAGTTATCTGGATAACCGCAAGGTCATCCTCACTGTCGACACCGATCAGCTTGGCAGGATAGGATTGTTCGTTGTACAGGGTGACTGTCAGACTTTTGGCCTTCTCAACCACGTGTGCGTTGGTCAGGATGTACCCATCGAGGGAGAGTATGATTCCGCTTCCCGTACCTTGGGCCGGCAGGACGTCCATAAAGGAATTCATCTGGGCATCAAGGGTGGTGGTGATATGGACCACACTGCGGTTCACCTTCTCATAGACGGTGATGTTCTGCATTTCAGATGCGCTATAACGCCAATTCTGGCTCCCTTCTTCAAAAAGGATGAGTCCCTCGTCACCATAGAAGATATCGGAGACAGGTATGCCGGAGAGGGAGAGCAGGGCGCTCTCCCCATGGTCTTCCACAATAGTGCGCAGGACCTTCTCCAGGTTCTTGCGGTCTTGGTCTGATTGTATCGCATGAGTCCATTTCCAGAGCACCATCGCTGATAGAATGATTGCAATCGCAACAAGGATGGCGATGATGGTCTGGATTACCCTTCGTTTGGTTTGCTTGAGCATAGTGTGAGTGTACCGCTATTCACCGGGCGTTGGCAACAACTACAAAGTAGCCAGGAGTTCTTCCACTTCCTCCAGACTGGGGGGGTCACAACCCTTGCGCGAGCAGTTGATGGATGCCGCAACATTGGCAAAACGCATCGCCTGGGCTATGGTCGCCTTGGAAAGCCTCTCCAGGCGTGGCTCCTCACCATCTGGGCCAAAAAAGCCTCCCCTATGCAGAAATGAAAGGATGGCTCCGCTGAATGTATCCCCAGCGCCTACCGTGTCTACGACAGGCAGGTCGACGATAGGGGAATCAACGGTAAACTTGTCAGGACTGTACCAGGTACTGCCTTTCTTCCCTTTGGTCAGGATGATGTGCGATCGGCTATCATTGCTGAGTTGCTTGGCCGCCTCGTCCACTTCCAGATCCGGATAGAGCAACAACAGGTCGTCATCGCTGAGCTTGATGATGTCTGAGAGCTTGATGGCGAGTTCCAGGCGTTTTCGGTAAGCAGCATAATCCTCAATGACCGTAGGCCTCACATTGGGGTCAAGAAATACGACCGGGGAGGGTTTGCAAAGATCCACTGCAGAAAGGATGGCATCACAGCCGGGCTCGACTGCCAGAGATACAGAGCCTATATGTAAGACTTTAAGGTCGGAATGCTCAGAAAGGGCGGTAATCAGCTCATCCCTCCCTATTGAGGTGGGAGCCGTATTCTTGCTGTAGAAAGCATAACTTGCCTTTCCCTCCTCATCGAGGGCCAGAAAACCGATCATCGAAGGCAGAGGGGAAGAGCAGAGATCAGGGTCAAACAGCACATTATTGTCAACCATATGTGTTATGATCCTCTCTCCGAACATGTCTGATGAGAGCTTGCCAAAGAAGCCCACCGGGCTGTGGAGCCTGGCTGCAGCTGTCGCAGCATTGAGGCCACACCCTCCGATATGGGATGCGAAGTTTACCGAAGAACCTTCTTTTCCTGTTCCAAAAAAATCTATCAGTGCCTCTCCAATTACTCCAATCATTTCTTTCTCCTACAAATATCGTTTTTTTGGTTGTCCGATGACACCTGCATATACCTCAACATGCTCCTTAGCACTGCTCATCATGATCTTGGGCAAGAGCACTTCCTCTATCTGGAAGAAACCCACATCGCTGGACATCTGGACATCGATGAGAATGGGGTGTTCCACACCCCTCTCAATGGTCACACTCTCAATGGAGTTGGCAGAATACTTGTGAATATCCCCTGTTTTGGGAGCTGTGGTGATGCTCATGGGAATGCGCGCCCTTCCTTTCTCCATGTCACATCCATCAGCAACCAGGAGCAGTCCTGCTTCAATGCTATAGATTTTCCTGGAAGCCATATGCCCCATGACTCCTTCTGTGGCGACACTCATAATTGCAATGCGTCTGGCAAGCTCATCAGGGAACAGGGCCTTGAGGACCCTGTCCATAATGGGTCGTGCTATGATTAGGCCGGTGAGCTCATGCTCGGTACGGGAAACGCTCATGCCAAGGTCATGGACAAAAGAGGCGAGCAGAAGGGCACAGAGGCTGTCCTCATAGGTTCCCGAGTTCTCCAGGACAAGAGAGGTCGCCACCTCCGCATCACGGAGCAGGGAGAGCATCTTCACCCCGTTATAGGCAACTTGGCGCATGTGCACAGGCCCATGGTCATTATAGTTCATCCTCTTTATCGAAACGGTGTTCGCATACTCCTGCAGAGCCTCTATCTCCTCATCTGCAAGCAAAAGCTCTGCAAGAGCGTAGCTAGCGGATCCTTTTTCCAAAAGGCCAAGCAACTTTCTGCTGACCGTTGTTTCTTTAGGTGATTTCATATCAATAGGATACAACAAGTTCAACCACAGGGAAAGGGTATGTGGAAAAAAGAAGACACCTGAGCTATACTGGACTGATGAAAAAAGTGACTATGAAAGATTTCCGTTGGGTGGGCAAGCCACAACAGTGGACAAAGACCTACAGGGCTCTCAGCCTTACAGTCGGAGCCAACCTCCGCCTCCCCGATTGCCCGCTCATGCTGGCAGTCAGCGATGATGATTTTACCCTTTCACTGACAACCTCAGTGGCCCCGGAAGGGGGCCTCTGCGGCCTTTGCCTCTACCATACGGACGAGAACTATACCGCTGTCGGCCGATCCAAATCGACTCTCCAGATTGAAAGCTCGGTCAGGTCCTACAGGACAACATCACAGATCCCCTTCCCTACCGATGGGGAGCATGTGCAATGGCATCTGGAGCGGAAAGGCAAAGAGGTACGCATAGGCTGCGCCCGTTCCGCTGGGAACGAACAAGAGGTTGTATGGCTCTCAAGCACCACAATCCCAGCCATGGGAGGATCAGTGAGTTTCGGCGTATTCTTCTCCAACTTTACGAACACCCCTTTTGTGGCGGGAATGCATAGCCTTCACTATGAAAAAGATGCTTCACCACAGCTTGATCCACTCGTACAACCCACACTGATATGATACGATTGACCATCTTCACATCACGCCCCTTTGAAAGGGCATAAGGAAGGAGACCACATGCAAGAGAGAGATGACCTGGAGGTCAAGGAAAAAGTATCGCTCAACTTTTTGGAGCGCATAATAGAAGATGACCTCGCCAATGGCAGGGTTCCCAACGACACAATCGTAACACGATTCCCTCCCGAGCCAAACGGATACCTGCACATCGGGCATATCAAGTCGATCTGCATCAATTTTGGCTTGGCTGACAAGTACGGGGGACGTTGCAACCTACGCCTCGATGACACAAACCCGGAAAAGGAAGAGCAGGAATACATCAATGCCATCAAGGAAGACCTCAGGTGGCTTGGCTTTGACTGGGGCACGCATGAGTACTATGCCTCTGACTACTACCAGAACCTGTATGAGATTGCAGTGCGCCTGATCGAGGAAGGCAAGGCCTTTGTCGACTCTCTCTCCGCTGAAGAGATGAAGGACTACCGAGGCACCCTTACAGAATCGGGGAAGAACAGCCCCTATAGGGATCGTAGCATTGAGGAGAACCTGAGGTTGTTCGAAGAGATGCGCCAGGGCAAGCATGCAGAAGGGACACACATTCTCAGGGCCAAGATAGACATGAGCAGCCCTAACATCAATATGCGCGACCCTGCCCTCTACCGGATCAAGTTCGCCCATCACCTGAGAACTGGGGACAAGTGGTGCATCTATCCGATGTATGACTTCACCCACCCTATCAGTGATGCCCTCGAGGGGATCACACACTCCATCTGCACCCTCGAGTTCGAGGATCATCGCCCGGCATATGACTGGGCGACCTCTATCGACGGCATCGAACATACACCTCACCAGTACGAGTTCGCACGCCTGAACATCAACTACCTGGTCATGAGCAAGAGAAGGCTTCTCAATTTGGTGAAGCTGGGAATCGTGAGTGGTTGGGATGACCCAAGGATGCCGACAATAAGTGGGATTCGCAGACGTGGATACTCACCTGAATCCATGAAGGATTTCATCAACCGAGTAGGAGTTGCCAAGGTAGAGGGTGTGGTCGACTACTCACTGATGGAGTTCTGTGTCCGTGAGGATCTGAACAAGCGTTCTGAAAGGCTCATGGTTGTCCTTGACCCCATCAAAGTGATAATCGACAACTATCCAGAGGGCAAGATCGAATACTTTGAGGCTGTGAATAACCCTGAAGATCCAAATTCGGCAACACACCAGATTCCTTTCGGGCGTGAGTTGTACATCGAGCGTGAGGACTTTATGGAAGATCCCCCGAAGAAATATCACCGCCTCTATCCTGGCAATGAGATCCGCCTCAAGTACGCCTACTACATCACAGCCAATTCGGTGGTGAAGGATGAGATGGGCAATGTCACCGAAGTGCATTGCACCTATGACCCTCTTTCCAGAGGTGGCACGACCCCTGATGAAAGGAAAGTCAAGGGAACAAGCCACTGGGTAAGTGCCTCCGAAGGGCTTACCATTGAGGCAAGGCTGTACGACAAGCTCTTCCTTGACGAGAATCCGGGAAAGGCCACAGGGAATTACCTCGATGACCTGAACCCCGATTCCCTGGTGATAGTTCCCGATGCGAAGGCAGAACCTGAAATCCTCAATGCGAAGGGTGGAGACTATCTGCAGTTCATCAGAAACGGATACTTCTGCCTGGACACTAAGGACAGCCTCAACGGCAAGCTTGTATTCAACAGGACTGTCACCCTCAAGGACTCCTGGGCCAAGATGAAGAAGAAGATGGGAATGTAAGGGCGGTCGCTACAGGGCAGAGGAGGCTCTCCTCTGCCCTGTATCTCCCGATAGTGAAAAGCAGGGGGTTGGTATGAATTATTTCTTTGACCAGCATTTTCATGTCATGAACATCGAGCATCCGAATTTGCTCTCTTTTTTCGCCTCTCTGGACAGTGGCATCCCAGACCTCATTACCAGTGGGGCGTTCTCCCCAAGCTATATCCTAACCACAAAAAACCGTAGGGGTTCGTTGATGCTGGACAGGATCACGAATACCCTCACCACCTTTGACCAGAGCATCGGCCAGTCATTGGCCCTGATGGAGGATGACCTTATGGGTAAATTCGACACCCACGAGGAAGATGCCCCCAGACCTGACAAGCCATTCATCAGAAGGGGCAAGATGCACATGAGGGGTAAGACCTACGACAAGATGGCGATGAGCCCCCTCCTGATGGACTTCTCCAGCACCGAAATAAGCAAGGAGACTCTCTACTACCCTCCCAAAAAGAAAAAGAAGATCCTCAAGTATGCAGAAGACACCCTTGCAGGGTTTGACTGGTACAGGGAGAACCGGCCTGAAGGGCTCTTTGAATTCTATCCCTTCATCGGCATTACCCCTCCGGCCCACTCCATAGAGTTTATAGAAGAGCTGTTGGAAACCTATGTGATCCAAGACCACAAACGGGAAAGCCAGTTCAAGAAAGGAAAACAGAAGTTCTATGGCATCAAGTTCTATCCTCCCCTTGGATACGACCCCTGGCCAACTGATCCCAAGGAGAAGGCTAAGGTCACCCTGATCTACAAGTTCTGCACCGAGCACGACATCCCCATCATGACACATTGTGACGACCAGGGCTTTCGGGGTGTCGCCCCAAAGGATGCCTGGAAATTCACTTCACCAGAAAGCTACAAGCCGGTCCTTGCTGAATATCCGACACTACGCATAGACTTTGCGCATTATGGGATCCAGTACAATCCTCTACACAAGAACCCCCTCACCATGATCAGTGCCGCTGCAAACAAGATCCCTGATTCGCCATGGTTGTACGAGGTGATCGAATTGATGCACCTCTATCCCAACATCTACGCCGACTTCTCCTTCAGTGGAACCAACAGTGACTTCTACGTGCAGTTGGACAACTACATCAAATCACTTGATGATGCTAAAGCCGAGACGGTGAGACAACGCTCGCTCTTCGGTTCTGACTTCAACGTGCATCTTCTGAAGGTGGAGTCTTACAACTCCTACTATAGGATGTTCGAACAGTCACCTTTCAGTGATGATGAGGTGCATGCCTTCGTCCAGACCAATCCAATGCGCTATATGGGTATTGTTGAATAGGGCTGAACTGTCTCTCTAACGTGTCATACTTACAGTAGGAGGATGATCAGTCTTGGATATCTGCGTGCTAAGGGCAATCCGTCACTACAATTATGTCCCTTGGAATTTTCACCCAAGATTGCTGGCACGCCCGTCATACATAAAAGGCAGGCATGTTACTGCCTGCCGTAGTCCAATCATTGACCCTTAGGTCAACGTTTAGTAGTTCTTTGCCACAAGTTCGAAATACGCCTGTGGATGGTTACATACCGCACAGAGGCCGGGAGCCTTTTTGCCGATGACGATATGCCCACAATTGGAACACTTCCACATCTGCTCGCCATCTCTGCTGAAGACAATGCCACCTTCAACATTTTTCAGGAGATCAAGGTAGCGCTGCTCGTGGTGCTTTTCAATTGCTGCTACCATCTCAAAGAGCGCTGCAATCTTGGTGAAACCTTCAGACCGTGCATCCTTGGCAAAATTCACATACATGTCGGTCCACTCATAGTGTTCACCGGCAGCAGCGTCCTTCAGGTTTGTGGCAGTTGTGGGGATCTCTCCGCCTTCCTGGAGAAGCTTATACCAAATCTTGGCATGTTCCTTCTCATTGCCAGCAGTCTCCTCGAAAAGATTGGCTATCTGAACATACCCTTCCTTGCGAGCCTTAGAGGCATAATAGGTATACTTGTTTCTCGCCTGAGATTCACCTGCAAATGCCGCAGCCAGATTAGCTTCAGTCTTCGATCCTTTCAATTCCATACAATTGCTCCTTTACTGCGCATCGGCAGCATGCTTTTTTTGACAATCGGGACAAATCCCGTTAAAAACAAGTTCATAAGATTCCAACTCATACCCATGGGTAACCATGTTATCACTGTTGAGGACCACATCCTCTAACAGTTCGATATCACTGACCTGCTTACAGTTTGCACACTGGATGTGGTAGTGTTTTTCCAAAGTCCTATCAAAATGATCAGGGCCCCCAAGAACACGCACACGCTTCACCCGCCCCTCGTCTACCAACATATTCAGATTCCTATACACTGTAGCACGACTGATGGAGGGGTGCTTCCTTACGATAGCCTCATAAATCTGTTCAGCATTTGGATGGTTATCAGCTTCCGAAACAGTGTCCCAAATCAAGCCTTTTTGTATTGTCTGTCTTTTTTCTTTCATAATATTCCTAATTGGTATTGTTTCTCACATAGGAGAATAAACCAGATATCACCTTATGTCAACGTATATGGGGTAAACAGCAGATTCCACTGCAATACATTTGCACACGAAATAAGGGGAACTGCCCACGTATGTATCAATTCAAAAACCAGAATCCTTATCATGGCTGACAAACAGCATAAGCACTTCCATATGAGAGATGCATTAAAAAAATCACTCCTTAGTATACCATTCATATGGGAAAATACCATAGGTAAAAAACCCCATTTTCGATTCAATTCTATTCACATTTCATGTCAATCTTCCATGGATGTACCTTCTTGCCAACCAAAACCTACCATCTTACCATCACAAGATCCAGAGATAGAATCCGGTCAAAAAAAGATCCCAAGCCTAACAGCCTGGGACCTCTCAGTATCATATGGGACAACAGTTATTTGTCACCCTTCTTCTTGTCATCAAGCCAGAAGAAAGAATCCCTGTTCTCTTCCTCGCCTCTGGTACGGGTATCCTTGAACTTGTCAAATCCGTAAGGCTTGGGAGAGGATTTTCTCTCTCTCTTCTGGAAATCAGGGGAAGGACGACCTTCACCATCAAAAGGTTTGCGCTCACGATCGCCATAGGAAGGACGTGCACCACGGTCATCACGATCCCTGAAGGAGGGTCTTCCACCATCGCGGTCAAAGGGCTTGCGCTCCCTGTCGCCATAGGAGGGTCTTCCACCATCGCGGTCAAAGGGCCTACGCTCCCTGTCGCCATAGGAGGGCCTGCCACCATCGCGGTCAAAGGGCTTGCGCTCCCTGTCGCCATAGGAGGGCCTTCCACCATCGCGGTCAAAGGGTTTGCGCTCCCTGTCGCCATAGGAGGGCCTGCCACCATCGCGGTCAAAGGGCCTACGCTCCCTGTCGCCATAGGAGGGCCTGCCACCATCGCGGTCAAAGGGCCTACGCTCCCTGTCGCCATAGGAGGGTCTGCCACCATCGCGGTCAAAGGGCCTACGCTCCCTGTCGCCATAGGAGGGCCTGCCACCATCACGGTCAAAGGGCCTACGCTCCCTGTCGCCATAGGAGGGTCTTCCACCATCGCGGTCAAAGGGCCTACGCTCCCTGTCGCCATAGGAGGGTCTTCCACCATCGCGGTCAAAGGGTTTGCGCTCCCTGTCGCCATAGGAGGGCCTGCCACCATCGCGGTCAAAGGGTTTGCGCTCCCTGTCTCCATAGGAGGGCCTGCCACCATCGCGGTCAAAGGGCCTACGCTCCCTGTCGCCATAGGAGGGCCTGCCACCATCGCGGTCAAAGGGTTTGCGCTCCCTGTCGCCATAGGAGGGCCTGCCACCATCGCGGTCAAAGGGTTTGCGCTCCCTGTCGCCATAGGAGGGCCTTCCACCATCGCGGTCAAAGGGCCTACGCTCCCTGTCGCCATAGGAGGGTCTTCCACCATCACGGTCAAAGGGCTTGCGCTCCCTGTCGCCATAGGAGGGTCTGCCACCATCGCGGTCAAAGGGCCTACGCTCCCTGTCGCCATAGGAGGGCCTGCCACCATCGCGGTCAAAGGGCCTACGCTCCCTGTCGCCATAGGAGGGACGGTCATCACGGTTTCCATAGGAAGGTCTGCCGCTGCGGCCATCTCGACCACCACGATCATCCCGACCTCTAGAAGAGGGACGTTCGCCCCTGTCATCCCGATCCCGGTAGGAAGGACGACCACCACGGTCATCACGATCTCTGGAATCTGTCTCTGGCGCATCCTGGAAAGCCTCAGGGGTGACCAGTGCAATATCATCATCTTCCCACTGAAGGGTCAGTACGTCATCTTCAATGATGTTGGCAACCGCAACTGGAGCATCTTCTTCAAGAGCCCCAGCCTCATCATCACCTTCATCACCACTCTCAAGAGCATCTATCATGTCAGCTGAAACAACTTCGTCTTCCGCTTTTTCTGCTTTTTTGGCGGCTTTCTTAGGTGCTTTTTTCTCAGCTTTATCAGCCTTCTCGTCATTGACGACAGACTCTTCTGCCACAACAGCTTCCTCATCCTTCTTATCAGCCTTAACAGCCTTTTTTACTGTTTTCTTGGCTGGCTTTTTTTCGGATTTTTCTGATGCCACCACTTCTTCAGTGGTCTCTTCCTCTGGTACAACAGCTTTCGCATCATTCGCTTCAACGTTGGTTTTAGTCTGTACGGTATCTTCAGTTACTACTGCGTCCTTCTTGACGTCTTCAATCATCTCTTCGTTCGTTTCTTTTTTCTTAGTCATGGTTATCATTTCCATCTTTTCAGTATCGTGCTGGCTTTTTCCAGCTTTCTTGTCAACGGTTTGCAGGTCTTCTGCATAGATCCGTACTTCCTGTTGCTTATTGAGCAACCAACTTCTCGCGATTCCTTTCTTGTGGGTGAAGCCCGGCGCTGCGACGTGCGAGCTTATTTCTTGAACCTCAAAACCGCGAATCTTACCTCGTTCCATTCTGAAGGAACTCAAGTTTGTAGAGAACAAGAGTATGCCATCTCTTGTCAACAGTGCATTCAGCACCTTAATCCAACGCAGATAATCTCTTTGTACGTCAAAATCATGGTCCATCTTTCTGCTGTTGGAAAAACATGGGGGGTCAAATACGATCAGGTCATACTTGCGCCCCTCTTTGACAGCTTCTACCACATAACGCCAGGCATCAGCGGAAATACAGGGGAACATATCCTGCGGAAACCCATTATCCGAAAGGTTCTTCTGCGCCCAAGCTGTATAGGTAGCATTCAAATCCACCGACTCGACTCTCTTTGCCCCACCCCTTGCGGCGTAGACAGAAAACGAACCGGTATAGGAGAAAAGATTCAGAACCGACAAACCAGAGCTCATTGCCCCTACCATCTCTCGGGTGAGCATATGGTCAAGGAACAAGCCTGTATCGATACGTTTGGTGAGGTCGACGGTAAAGGTCAGTCCGTTTTCCGTTACCTCAACCATAAGGGAATCTTCACTCTGCAATTCGTGCTGTTCCTTGCCTACTCTCTTTGGTCGGCGATGGAACACCACATGGGTGGCCTGGACATACAACATCCTCGAGACAATATCGCAGCAAACAGCCTCTGTCTCGTCATCCAAACCATCTTCACTGTAATCAGTGATCCTAGCATAGGGCCCATACATATCAACAGTAACAGGAAATCGTTCCAGGTTCCTATCATACACACGCATGCACGTCGTTCCACTCTGTATCATCAAACGACGCATTTTGAGGGCGTTTGTCTTTAAAATCTTTCCGAAATCCTTCTCTGTATAATCCATGTCTTCCCTGATAGCTCTTTCTGCATTGCAGTGTATATGGTACTATAGAAAAAAGCTAGAGAAGTGAAGGAAAAACTATTATGGACGAAGATGCTCAGACCTTTATAGCAGAACTGGAGACTAGACGTCAGGCAAAGATTGCCTGGAAGACGTATGCAACCTGGTATGGAAACAATCGTGGGATTTCTCGGGAATTTGGGGTATTCCTCTACCGATGCGAAGGCACCTTTTTCTTTGAGGATTTCGAACGGAACCCCAGCATGTTTGGCATTGCGCTCAAGTCCAAAAAGAAAAGAGATCCTTTTGTAAAGTTTGAAGGGTCTTTTGCACTGGAGGATGTGGTCTCCACCCGCCAAGTGGCAAAGTCCCAGGCAAAGAAGGTTACGGAAGGCATCAGGCAAACCGAAGAGTTGCCAACAGTGAATATCATCGATACAATTTTCAGACAACTGGTCGAAATGGTCACCCTAAAGGATGGGAGTGTACATTTCTTAGAATTGATAGACCGCAAGGCTTTTGCCGTTGCGTTACAATCATAGGAGGGGCATATGGGAGCATTCAAGGCATATGATATCAGGGGAATCTATAACAAGGACTTCAACAAGGAGACCGTCTACAAGATCGGCTTCTTTCTGCCAAAGCTACTTAAGAGCAAGGTTGTCGTTGTTGGAAGGGATGTTCGAACAACCAGCGACGAGATCTTTGAAGCCTTGAGCAGAGGTATTACAGACAGTGGAGCGGATGTGTGGGATATCGGATTGGCCACCACTCCAATGGTTTACTTCGCTACAGTCCATTTCTCAGCTGACGCTTCTGTCCAGATCACAGCAAGCCATAATCCGGCAGAGTACAACGGATTGAAGATAAGCCGGACAAAGGCCCTCCCCGTTGGTTCTGAGACCGGACTGAAAGAACTGGAGGCCATGGTACACAACGAAAACATTGTTGTATCCAAGGAGACTGGGTCCATCATCAATAAGGACGCCAAGACACCCTACCTTGCTTTCCTCAACCAGTATGCTCCCGACACATCAGGGCTCGACATATCTTTTGACCTCTCCCATGGCATGGCCAATCTGCTTGCCAAGGATCTGTTTGGGGTTGGTCATCACTACCTCTATGATCATTTTGACGGGACGTTCCCAGCCCATGAACCCAACCCACTGGAAGAGGAGAACTGCAAGGATATCAAGGATGCCGTCCTTGCCAACAAAAGTGATGTTGGGGTTATTTTCGATGGTGATGCAGACCGCGTCATGTTCATCGATGAGAAAGGACGTTTCCTTCAGCCTGACTACATAACCGCTGTCTTGGGCTATCACTATCTCAAGCATGAGAAAGGCAATGTGCTTGTCGATATCAGGACCAGCAGGTCCACAACCGAATACCTGGCCAAGCATGGGGCTTCCGTCCATATCTGGAAAGTCGGCCATGCCTTTGCCAAGATCAAGCTCAGGGACATAGAAGCCATTTTTGGCGGAGAGCTTGCTGGACACTATTACTTCCGTGACTTCTTCAACTGTGACAGTGGATTCCTAGCGGCCCTCATTGTCCTTGGTGTCGTCAGTGACCTGAAGAAGCAAGGCATTACCCTAAGCTGTTTCATTGATACGATCATCGCCTATGCCAATAGCGGTGAGATCAACTTCAAACTTGAGGAAAAGGACAAGGCAATGGAAGCCCTCCATACTGAGTTTGTTCAGAACGCCAAGCCAGACAAAGTCCTTGACTTTGACGGATATCGCATCGAATTCCCAACCTGGTGGTTCAATGTGCGAAAATCCAATACGGAGCCCTACCTCAGGCTTGTCGTCGAGGCAAAGACAAAAGAAGAGCTGGAAGAACGAAAAGAGAAACTGACTGCAATCATCAAGCAGTTCAACTGATACAGACCAATCCATGAAGGAGTTACGTACATGAAAGTACTATTGTTTGGGGGTGCCGGATATATTGGCACCCATGTTGCCCTCTCTTTTCTAGATCGCAACGATACTGTTGGGATATTTGACAATCTCTCCTCGGGATTGCGATCAAATGTCGATGAACGCTGCCACTTCTTTGAAGGGGATATACTCAACCGTGAACAGGTGCGCAAAGCGCTCAGTGAGGGTTGGGATGCGGTGATCCACCTGGCTGCTTTCAAGGCCGCCGGAGAGTCCATGCTCAAACCCTTCAAGTATTCGGAAAACAACATCACAGGCTCACTGATCCTCATCACAGAGTGTGTGCGAGCAGGGGTCAAGAATTTTATCCTCTCTTCTTCTGCGGCTGTCTATGGGGAGCCTACGTACCTTCCCGTCGACGAGAAGCATCCTACCGATCCCACCAACTACTATGGCTACACGAAGCTTTGCATAGAAGAGAATCTCAAGTGGTATTCCAAACTCAAGGATTTCAACTATGTTGCCCTTCGCTACTTCAATGCGGCTGGTTATAATGGGGACGGCAAGATGTTGGGGCTGGAGAATAATCCTGCAAACCTCATCCCTGTCGTCATGGAAGTGGCTGCAGGCTTGAGACCCAACCTACTTGTATTCGGCAAGGACTATGATACCCCTGACGGAACTGGGGTTCGCGACTACGTCCACGTAACTGACCTTGCCAGAGGCCACCTGCTGGCAGCCGACTATCTCTTGGAGAACCACAAGAGCCTGGTTGTGAACTTAGGTTCTGAATATGGGCTCTCTGTCCAGCAGATCCTCGATACTGCACGGGAGATCACCGGCAAGGACATTGACGCACAGTATGTCGAACGTCGTCCCGGAGATCCGGCCAAGCTAGTCGCTTCCTCCACCTTGGCAAAGACGGAGTTGGGATGGGAGGCTGAATACTCTTCAGTTGAATCCATCGTAGCCTCCACTTGGAAAGTCTATCAAGCTAACAAGGAAAGGAAGTCAGTGAAGTCCTGACATTAAGACAAGGATTCAGATAGAAAACGGAATGAAAGATGACAGGAAAGCTCCTGCCGTTTTTTTTGCATTCATCACACATAAAAAAAGAGCAACCCAAAAGAGGATTGCCCATGTGTTCTATCTCGTCCGGAGGGATTTGAACCCCCGACAGGGTGGTTAACAGCCACCTGCTCTACCGACTGAGCTACAGACGAATGATTACTAAGAACGATTGGTAAGATACCTTATTGAAAAAATTATGTCAAGCGATTATTCAGACTTGGGTGAAATAATGGGCGGCTTCCCAAGGGAAGCCGCCCAGATTAGACAATCAATTCTTACTTAGCGGGATAATGCTTGGAAAGGAATTCCATGAACACATCGCTGAGCAAGGAGCCCTCAGTCAGGACTCTGCCAAACATCGAGTATCCGTCTCCACCGGCTGCCATGAAGTCGTTGGTAGCTACCTTGTAGGTAGCATCCTTATCGATGGCCTTACCGTTGAGCAGGACTCTCAGGATACGCTTGCCAGGGGCACCAAAGCGGTTGTATACAACCTGCAGGTCGGTCTGGGAGAAAGCGCCGTTGGTGGCAGGGAGCATACTGTAGCCATGCTCGAGAGCGGCATACACTTCAGAACCCTTAATCTCACAGACAGTGATGATGTTCGTGAAGGGAAGGACAGTAATGACATCCCCTACAGTTACATCTCCAGCCTTAATAGAAGCTCTGATTCCACCGCCATTGGTGATGGCGAAGTCAGCTCCACTTGATGCTGTCATGGCCTGAGTGATCAACCTAGAGAGGTTGGTCGGCTTGGTGCGCACATTTTCACGTGCTCCGTCAAGCATTTCAGGAACATTGGCGATGACCACGTTCATCTTCTCACTGAGTTTGGCCGTCATGTATCCGACATATTCGGAGACCTGAGGATCATCAGGGATACTGGTGATTCCATAGGAGCGAGCAAGCTCGGACTCTGCAGGATTGAGGACATCTTTGGCAGGAATCAACATCGGATAGGTTGCAGTAACCTCGCCATTCTTGACGTGGAGCTGAACCAGACCGACATTCTTCATATACTCTCCGGCAGAGACGATCAGTGTGTCGCCAACCTTCATTCCCTGAGGAAGGGTAGTGTGGCTGTGGCCGTCAATGAAGAGATCGATACCCTTGACATTGTTGATGATCAGATCACTTGTGATACCGGAAGCTCCATCATAATCCAAGCCAATGTGGCCAAGGACGATGACATAGTCAACCATGGTGTGAGCCATATCGACAGCTGCCTGAGCATTCTTTACAAGAATATCACTCATGAAGGAGATACCTTCAACATTCTTAGGATGAGTCTTGGTTGCAGTATCAGGGGTGGTCAGACCAACGACTGCAATCTTGAAGCCGTTGAAATCATATACCTGATAAGGCTGGAACAAGAGATATCCATCTTCATCAAGAACATTGGCGCTCAGAACCTTGATGTCGGTATACTCATGAGCAATCCTTGCAGCCTCAACAAGACGATCAGCGCCATAGTTGAAGTCGTGGTTGCCAGGAGCAATCGCATCGAGGCCGATCATATCGAGGATGACACCTACGGTCTCACCTTCGAACATATTGACCAGGTTGGTCCCATGGGTGGTATCACCGGCATCCAGGTAGAGGATATTGTCGGTAATTGCACGACCCATCTTCAACATGGTAGCAAGCTTAGGATAACCCATTCCGCCATCACCAGGAACGACACGTCCATGGACGTCGTTGGTGTGGACGATGAACAGGTCAAACTCCTTGGCACCGTCATCGTTCTTCACGATTTCAGTTACGCCATAAGGATATTCCATAGGAGCCTTAACAACCTTTGCAGGAACAACAGCTGCTACCTCAGCAACAACCACTGCAGCTGGTGCTGGTGCTGGTGCTGGTGCTGGTGCTGGTGCTGGAGCGGGAGCTGGTGCGGGAGCAGGGACTGCTGCCTTGACGACTGGGGTAGCACCGATGAGGGAGACTACGGCCGGGTCTTCAGGGACAGTGGTCATGAGGGTATAACCCATTGCTCTGGCAAACGGCTCGTAGGCCTTGGCTATTGCACTCTTCATAGGATCGAGCACATCAGCGGCAGGAAGGATCACAGGATAGGTCGCCTTGACCTCACCGTTCACCACATGCAGCTGTACAGCACCGACGCTTCTGAGTCCGCTGTCAGCACGGACGATCAGTGTGCCGTTGACTGTCTTGGCCATGGCGTCGCCGTTTCCGTCGACAAACAGGTCAATGCCGTCAATGTTCTGGCAAACCATCTCGCTGCTCAAGTCACCTGTGCTTCCGAGGTCTCCAAGGACCACGATGTAGTCGACAAAGTCTTTGGCCATGTCAACAGCATACTGTGCGTTGGAGAGGATCAGGTCACTGGTGAAGGAGACACCCTGGATGGGTTTCGGGGAGGTAAGTCCCACCACTCCAACCTTGAAGCCATTGAAGTTGTACACCTGGTAGGGCTGGGCAACAAGATACCCATTCACATCAAGAGCGTTTGCACTCAAAGGAAGAGCCTTCTTGGTTCCAGTGATACCGGTGGCCAGCTGCACTGCCTGCGGGGTATAGGCATCATAGCCGATCCAGTCAACCAGACCCGCTGCGACCATTGCCATATCCGCAGGTACATCACCTACGTTACCAGCGTTAAGCATCAACCAGTTGTCGGTGATAGCCTTGCCGGCCCTAGCCATGGTGGAAAGCCTGGCAACACCCATTCCGCCGTTCTGGGCGTAGATATTACCATTCAGGTCATTGGTATGGACGATGAACAGGTCAAAGGTCTTGGCCCCTTCACTCTTTACGATTTCCTTCACTCCATAGGGGAGAGCCATCTCTGCCATAACAGGGGCTTCCTTAACAGGAACTACTGGTTTGGCGGGCTCAACAACCGGTGCGGGAGCGGGTTTGGCAGGCTCTACAACCGGTGCGGGAGCGGGAGCTGGAGCTGGTGCGGGAGCAGGGACTGCTGCCTTGACGACTGGGGTAGCACCGATGAGGGAGACTACGGCCGGGTCTTCAGGGACAGTGGTCATGAGGGTATAACCCATTGCTCTGGCAAACGGCTCGTAGGCCTTGGCTATTGCACTCTTCATAGGATCGAGCACATCAGCGGCAGGAAGGATCACAGGATAGGTCGCCTTGACCTCACCGTTCACCACATGCAGCTGTACAGCACCGACGCTTCTGAGTCCGCTGTCAGCACGGACGATCAGTGTGCCGTTGACTGTCTTGGCCATGGCGTCGCCGTTTCCGTCGACAAACAGGTCAATGCCGTCAATGTTCTGGCAAACCATCTCGCTGCTCAAGTCACCTGTGCTTCCGAGGTCTCCAAGGACCACGATGTAGTCGACAAAGTCTTTGGCCATGTCAACAGCATACTGTGCGTTGGAGAGGATCAGGTCACTGGTGAAGGAGACACCCTGGATGGGTTTCGGGGAGGTAAGTCCCACCACTCCAACCTTGAAGCCATTGAAGTTGTACACCTGGTAGGGCTGGGCAACAAGATACCCATTCACATCAAGAGCGTTTGCACTCAAAGGAAGAGCCTTCTTGGTTCCAGTGATACCGGTGGCCAGCTGCACTGCCTGCGGGGTATAGGCATCATAGCCGATCCAGTCAACCAGACCCGCTGCGACCATTGCCATATCCGCAGGTACATCACCTACGTTACCAGCGTTAAGCATCAACCAGTTGTCGGTGATAGCCTTGCCGGCCCTAGCCATGGTGGAAAGCCTGGCAACACCCATTCCGCCGTTCTGGGCGTAGATATTACCATTCAGGTCATTGGTATGGACGATGAACAGGTCAAAGGTCTTGGCCCCTTCACTCTTTACGATTTCCTTCACTCCATAGGGGAGAGCCATCTCTGCCATAACAGGGGCTTCCTTAACAGGAACTACTGGTTTGGCGGGCTCAACAACCGGTGCGGGAGCGGGTTTGGCAGGCTCTACAACCGGTGCGGGAGCGGGAGCTGGTTTCTCTACAGCCTCTGGAACTGCTGCAGGCACTACTGGCTCTGGAGCAGGCTCTACAACAGGGGCCGGTGGGATTGGCTCGACCTTTGCAGTACTCTTACAGCCTACTAGGGAAAAAGCCAACAAAGCTACCAGCATTGCTGTCATAATTGTTCTTGAAAGACGTTTCACGTGTTTCCTCCTCATGACGTTCTCATGTGTCGTTGCATACGTACTCAACAACACTATAACACAAACAAGTAAAATCGGATACACCAAAAATACGTAATTAAGGCTAATTTAAGCGCTTATAAGGTGCAAAAGAAAGCCTGTGACAGTATATATCACAGGCGTTCCATCTTATTTTCGCATTAGACCCGTTTACATCAAGTCTTTGGGCTTACGAGCAGTATTGCCAGATTTCTCGCAATATGCAACATGGTGAAGCTTGCCATTCTCAAACACAGCCTTCATTTTGATCACACCACCCCAACGGCTGGTCATTGCCTTCGCACCTTCACGGCGCGCGTTTTTGGATACGTTTCCTGCCATATAACTATCCCTCCAGTATTAATTTTAACAATTTCCTCGTTACTATAACGAGTTGTACCAGGGAAGTCAAATCCCTAATGCAAATATTATATCCACACATTGCACTTTTTGCAATCCACCCGTACTATCGGGATATGAAACATTTCAAGGAACAGGCACACACCCTGCTAAAAAAGGCCTTTCTCATCCCTGTATACCTCTACAAGGGATTGCTCTCGCCTTTTTTCGGAAGCAGCTGCATCTATCACCCAAGTTGTTCCTCATTCACTGTAGAGGCGGTCATGAAACACGGTATCTTCAGGGGGACCATCATGGGTGGTGCAAGGATCCTGCGGTGTAGCCGCCTGTTCATGGGCGGCGATGACCCAGTTCCTGAAACCTGGTCCTGGAAACAGATCAAGGACAGCTTCATCATCCACAGAAGAAGATGATCAGCGTGAGAGCTCCTTCACAAAGGGAATCAGAACAGAAAGGGCATTCTCGTTGTGTCCCCCCTCGGGAATGATGATGTCTGCAAAAACCTTAGTAGGCTCGATGAAATTGAAATGCCCGGGACGTACAACCTCAAGGTACTGGTTGCATACGCTCTCGACAGTCCTACCCCGCTCCGCTATATCGCGCTTCAGACGTCTGATGAAGCGAATATCGTCAGGAGTATCAACATAGAGCTTCAAATCCAAAAGGTCCCTCACCTTCTGCTCATACAGCACCATCAAACCCTCAATGATAACCAGCGGCTTTGGTTTAACCAGTACTGTCTCATCCTTTCTCCTATGGTGCACAAAGTCATACAGCGGCATGTGTATCGGTTTGTCATCCTTGAGCATACAGAGATGCTCATACAACAATTCCATATCAAAAGCGTCAGGGTGGTCGAAATTAAAGGCAGTAATATTCTCATTGCTTATATACGAAGCAGATCGATAGTAGTTATCCTGAGGAATAAAGACAAAATCCGAACAGACTTCACCAATCTTACGAACTATGGTCGATTTGCCCGAACCCGATCCTCCGGTAATCCCAATGATCTTCACTTCCCTCATGTCAGACTCCTCAGCATCATGCAACTTTCAAGCCCCTCAAAGGGAGGCCTCTTGGGAAAATACTCCAGACCTATATTGCCTGTATAGCCCAAAGCCTCGAGAAAAGCGAAAATCCTGCGATAACTCAACTCTCCGCTATCGAGTTCTGCCCTCCCGGGGACCCCCCCTGCGCGGATATGCCCAATCCAGGGCAGATACTTCTCCAACCTGATAAGGATATTGCCTTCACTTATCTGCTGATGGTAGATGTTGTAGAGAAGACGCACATGAGGATCATCGACGAGCTTCAGGACAGCGGCGGCATCACCGGTTCGGCTCAGGGCATAGCCCTTATTGTCGATACGGGTATTCCTCGGTTCGATCAGCAACTCACAATCATGTTTTTTCAGCAGGGGAAGACAGAGCTCCAGGCCCACGACCATCGCTTCCAACTGTGACTCATGGCTCTGCCCTGTCGCTGATCCTACGCCACCCACGATCAGGCGGTTGCCCAATCTGAGGGACATCTCAATACCCTGATGCAAATTCTCCACAAACTGGGAGTGCAAGGAAGAATCCACAAGGGAGCTTTCAGGCATGCCCATGGCATGGCATTCCAAGGAAGCCTCCTTGAGCATATCTGACAGGACAGAAGGATCCTCCTGGGGAAAAGACTTCCATTCCACATATCGATACCCCATCTCATGCAACCTCTTCAGTTGGTCCATAGAAGGGAAACTCTGAAAAATGGTATCCAAGCTTACACTGTACTGCACTATTTCACTCCAAATGAGAACATCGTCGTGTGCTTGTAGACAGAGGTGCTGTCAAGCAAACACGAGGGGAAGTCTGGATGGTTCGGGCTGTCGGGGTAGAACTGCGTCTCAAAACAGACTCCCCCATGCTTAGGATAAGCCACCCCGGACTTGCCAATGGTCTTTCCATCAAGAAAATTACCAGAATACATCTGTACAGCGGGGAGGGTGGTACTTATTCGCATTGTCCTCCCCGTTACCGGCTCATATACATGAGCAAACTCAAAAAGACGAGAATTGTGCTTTGCAAGCACAAAGCAGTGGTCATACCCCCCGACCTTCGCCAAATCCCTTCCCAATGGTTTTTTCTTGGTAAAGTCAAAGGGGGTTCCCTCCACTTTCCGAACCTCCCCTGTGGGTATGAGCTGATCATCGACAGGGAGGTAACGGTCACAATTGAGCAACACCTCATGGTTGAGTACAGTTCCGCTGGCAGCTCCGCCCAAGTTGAAATAACTGTGATTGGTCAGGTTCATCAAGGTCTTTTGTGTAGTGGTCGCCTCGTACTCGATCAGAAGTTCGCCACTCGGGCGCAACAGATAGGTGACCGTACAGGTAACCGCCCCCGGCATACCCCCATCACCATCAGGGCTATACAGACTCAAGACGACACCAGGGGATCCAGACCACTCAAACGGCTCCATATGCCAGTTCTTCCAACCGAAGTTGCTCTTGCCACTATGCAGGGAGTTCACCCCGTTATTGGTCTCCATCTGGTAGTCCACCCCATCGATGGAGAATTTTCCCTTTGCAATCCTATTGGCAAACCTACCCACGACCTGTCCGAAATAGGTAGTGGAGCTAAGATTATCCAACGGGTTGTCAAAACCTAGGACTATATCACGAACAGAACCATAACGGTCAGGTACCTTCAGGGACTTGAGCACCCCTCCCAAGCTGAGAATCTCAGCCGAGTAGGGTCCGCTGGCCAATGAGACCAGATAGATATTCTCACCATCTTTTGTCGTTCCATACACTTGTTTGTTTAGCATCTTGCTGCTCCCTAAAGAATCATGACACATATATACTATAAGGTAGTATACACCCCCAATGAGGGGGCAACAACCAACAATTATGGAAAAAAGACAGGCCAGACACCAACAGGCCGGACTCGTCTCTCTCTATATAAGGAGAGGAAAGTGCATGAGATGGCCAGCCCAACAAGAAAAACCAATGTGAGAACAGGCTATAACTGGATAGGAAAGAGCATCACGGCTCAGATCACCACCCACCATACGGTTCCGTAGTGGGCGGTCAAATCAAACGACATTACCTATAGACGCACTGGTTGTAACCTTACTTCTTGCCCTTCCTCATACTGCCTCACTAGGCAGTCATTGAAGTCGAGTTCGTAGTCATGCTCCATTCTTTTCTGCTGCAGCCTCTTGCAGATGTTTTCGAAGTCCTGCAATCCAAAAAACTCGACCGCATCATCACCGATATTGCAGGCTAGAGGACAGGACGCATACCTCCCCAGGCAAGAGCAATACCTTTCATCCCATGTGAATTTACCTGCTGACTTCGCGGTAGGCCTTTGTGACAATTGGCAGACTCATCCGGTCAATCGGCCTTGTATCCAGGTTCTGTTCGTTGGCTCGGGACTTTGCCGCCGGCTTCCTTCACACAAGCACTCACATGCTTGCACTTGCCTTAGGCTGGTGGTTCTGCCTCTTGGCAGTACCGCACCCACAGTGGACTTTCACCACCTAGTCAATGCCCATGCTGGGCAAACAAAAACATGGGCCTTTGCATTGCAAAAGCCCATGGACAGTCTCTACTTTGGGATATGGTTCCCATCTTTTGCATCCTTCACTACAAGCAAACAAGGGATACCAAGCACAAGCCTGGGACCTCAGTGTTGTGCAATGCCCTCTGGCATGCAGTCACATACCTCCCCCTAGGAGGAAGTCTCATCACTCTTAAGCACAGCAAGGAAAGCACTCTGGGGAATCTCTACGTTTCCGACCATCTTCATGCGCTTCTTCCCTTCCTTCTGTTTCTCCAGCAACTTACGCTTTCTGCTGATGTCACCACCATAACACTTGGCTGTGACATCCTTTCGGAATGCTGAAATGGTCTCACGGCTGACAATCGTACCACCGATGGTCGCCTGGATCGCAATCTTGAACTGCTGTCGGGGGATCTCGCCACGGAGTCGGTTACAGACCTGCCGACCTCGCATCTGACTGTTTCCCCTGAATACCAACTGGCTCAGGGCATCCACACTCTCACCATTGACCAGAATATCAAGTCTGACCAGATCCGTCCTCTTGTAATCCTGCACCTCATAGTCGAAGGAGGCATATCCTCGGGAAATGGACTTGAGACGGTCGTAGAAATCAAACAGTACTTCGGCAAGGGGCATGTCATATACAAGCTCCACCCGTTTCTCATCCAGATAGTTCATCTCTTTCTGATACCCGCGCTTCTCCATGCAAAGGTTGATGATCGGCCCTACATAGGTGGTAGGGGTTATCACACTCGCCTTGATATACGGCTCTTCTGCATAGTCTACCTGCATGGGATCAGGATAGGAGAGGGGGTTGTCGATGTATTTGGTCTCACCGTTCTTAAGATGGACAATATACTTTACCGAGGGGCTGGTGAAGACAATGGAAAGGTCGAACTCCCTCTCAATGCGCTCCTGGACAACCTCCAGATGCAACATGCCAAGGAATCCACATCTGAAGCCAAAGCCCAGGGCAGCTGAGCTGTCCTTCTCATAGATGAGCGAAGCATCATTGAGCTTGAGCCTCTCGATGGAATTGACCAGTTCTTCATAGTCATTGGTATCAACAGGATAGATGGAGCTGAACACCACAGGCTTCACTTCCTTAAATCCGGGAAGCGGCTTCTTGGCCCCCTTGACTGCTGATGTTATGGTATCCCCTACCCCAACATCACTGATCGTCTTGATCCCAGCGATACAGTACCCTACGTCCCCATAGCGAAGTTCACTCTTCTTGACCAGACCAAGCTGGAAAATTCCCAGTTCCTCAATCTTATAGGTTGAGCCACCGTGCATGAACTTGACTTCCTGTCCCTCCTTCATCACGCCTTCAAAAATCCTGAAGTGGATTATGACTCCCCGGTAGGGGTCATAGTGGGAGTCAAAGATCAATGCCTGCAATGGAGCGTCGTCACGTCCTTTCGGAGGCTCGATATACTCGACGATCGCCTCAAAAAGCTTGTCTACCCCAAATCCTGTCTTGGCACTGACCTGAACTGCCATATCACTGTCCAGACCCAGGTCATGATCAATCTGGTGCAGACAGGCATCAATATCAGCAGAAGCGAGGTCAATCTTGTTGATGACTGGGATGATGGTCAGGTTATGCTCGACTGCCATGTATAGGTTGGCGATTGTCTGGGCTTCGACTCCCTGGGAGGCGTCAATGAGCAGCAAAGCCCCTTCACAGGAACTTATAGCCCTGGACACCTCATAGGAGAAGTCCACATGTCCCGGTGTATCAACCAGATTGAGGTCGTAGGTCTTCCCATCCTTTGCAGTATAGGGGACGTTGACAGCCTGGCTCTTGATGGTAATCCCACGCTCACGCTCAATATCCATGTTATCCAGCATCTGGGCAGTCGAAGGACCGCGGGAAATTCCGAACTTGGCTGTTTCGATAAACCGATCGGCAAGGGTCGACTTGCCGTGGTCAATGTGGGCAATAATGCAAAAATTTCTCGTCAAATTGGAATCGGTTGACATATATTTCCTTATTCTGTAGGTTTCTCGCTCTCATCTTTCTCTGGAGCTTTCTTCGTTTCTGGCCTAGCCTTCTTCTTGGCTGGATTCTTGACCTGTCTAGGGGTGGAAACCCAAGGCTCAAATCCCAGGAGCGTACGAATCTGGGCATCATCGAGGGTCTCTTTCTCCACCAGTTCCTGGGTCAGGATATCAAGTTCTTCCCGCTGTTGGGAGAGGATCTCTCGAGTTGCAAGCATCGCTTCATCAAGAATCGCATGGATCTCCCGGTCAATCTTGTTTGCTGTCTCGTTGCTATACTCCTTGCGTTGGGAGATCTCCCTTCCCAAGAAAATAGGTTCGGACTCATCGGCATAATTCACAAATCCCAATCCGCTCATGCCCCACTCGGTGACCATCCTGCGTGCGAGGTCTGTGGCCTGCTTGATGTCATTGCTGGTACCGGTTGTGGTCTCACCGTAGACAAGCTCCTCAGCCACGTAGCCACCCATGGTCACCTTGATCCAGTCAATGAGCATGGAACGGTTCTTGGTATAGGGATCGCGCTCAGGAAGGCTGACCGTAAGGCCAAGGGCCCTTCCATGTGGTATGATCGTAACCTTATGCAGAGGATCAAGATTTTCTAGGTAGTAATGCAACAGGGTATGCCCGGCTTCATGGTAGGCTGTGGCAAGCTTCTCCTCATCTGTCATGGCGCGACTCTTGCGTGCCACACCAAGCAGGATCTTATCCCGTGCCTCTTCCATGTCGGCCATGGAAACGGTGGTCTTTTTTTTGCGGGCGGCAAACAAGGCCGCTTCATTGACCAGGTTGGCAAGGTCTGCACCGCTGGTGCCTGCCGACCCTCGGGCAAGCCTCTTCAGGTCCACATCATCTTCCAATTGAATCTTACGCACATGGATCTTAAGGATAGCCTCACGCTCCTCGATATCTGGGAGGTCAACCACAACCTGGCGGTCAAAACGACCGGGACGCAACAGGGCTGGGTCAAGGACATCAGGACGGTTGGTCGCTGCCATCACGATGACACCGGTTGTTGTGGAGAAGCCGTCCATCTCAACCAGAATCTGGTTGAGGGTCTGTTCGCGCTCATCATTTCCACCTCCAAGGCCACCACCACGGGTTCGCCCAACAGCATCAAGCTCGTCAATGAACAGGATACAGGGAGAGTGCTTTCTGGCTTGTTCAAACAGGTCACGCACCCTTGCGGCACCCATACCGACAAACATCTCGACAAAGTCAGAACCGCTGGTATGGAAGAAAGCAACGCCACTTTCACCGGCTACTGCCTTGGCAAGCAGGGTCTTTCCTGTTCCTGGAGGCCCGACGAGAAGAACTCCACGGGGGATCCTCGCCCCGACTTTGGTAAAGTGATCGGGTCTCTTGAGAAACTCAACGACCTCTTCCAACTCGTATTTGGCTTCAACCTGCCCTGCAACATCGGCAAAGGTTGTCTTGGTATCCGTCTCAAGATACTCCTTTGCACGGCTCTTTCCCAAGGATGACATCATTTTGCCATTCATACCGCTTGATTGGCGGTAGAGCATGATGGTGAAGCCGATGAAAATTATCCAGGGCAAGAGCTGCAGTAAGATCTGCAGCAAAGAGATTTCCTGGACAGATCCGGTGACACTGACCTTTTTGGCCTTCAGAGTCTCCAGCAGGGTCTCATCAAAATAGGGGATTCTCGTCCTTGCGGTAATGCCGTTTCGCATCACAAAATGTATCTGGGACTGTTCCTTGATCTCAACACTCGTCACTTCACCTGCGTTGACATACGAGATGAAGGTCGTATAGGGAACCACCTGATCAGCGGTTGTGGCACCATTGAAAAACATATAGGAAAATGTAATGGCAAGCGTAACAAATACCATCAGGGCAAACCTGTTCTTCGGATTGTTCTGAGGCATAAAAGAGGGCTTTTTCCCATCTTTGGAAGGGCCCTGCCAGTACTGGTTACTGTCCTTATCGTCTTTACGGGAATCGTTATCCCTGTCGTGGTCTTCTTTTGTAAGTTTCACTGTTCTCGTTCCTTTTGCTAACACTATATATATTTGTGGTTCCTCCGGCAAGGGGAGTTTTATACCTATAACACAATCGATCTTTTCCACCAAGGAAGCGCGCAAATACTGCTACAATACCTGTATTGTCCTCCAATACAGGTATTTGCTTTTGCTTTTCTGAAACAATCCTCCATTCGGAAAAGAGTTTGCTCAGCAAAATCGTCTTGCCTTGCAACTCTATACGATCCCCTTCCAGGGGGGAACGCAACACAGGATGGACAAGCATCTCCTCTTGGATGTGCAACAGTTGGCAGTCATCATTCGTTTGACTGATGCTAAACTCCACCCCCGGGCTCAGCTCAACACTGCCGTTCTTACCAAGTATATCGAGTGACAGACAAAAATTGAAGGGCACCTCTCTTGCTTGCAGGGTAAACCATCCTTCAGAGAGGCTGGCTATCATATTCCCACTGATAATGGACCACCGTTTGGAGCCATTGCTAGCTTCCAGGGCCCTGCGAATCTGCTGCACCTTGGCATACGGAATTCTCGTCCTCTCCTCCTTGGTGCCATGACCGAGCATTCGTAGCAATACAGTATCCCGTATTGGGAGCTCCAATGCAAGGAAGTCATCCAAAAGTATTCCAGCATGCTCTGTAAGCACAACCTTTTTCATAGCCTCAGAGGCAAGGGCTTCCAACAGTGCAGACACTTCCTTTGCACGGGAGGCAAGTCTCTGCACACCGGTATGGGCCTGGGGATAGAGAGAGAGGATGGAAGGGGAAATGTTTTTTCTGATGGCATTGCGTTCGTAGCACTCCAACTGGTTTGTGGAGTCTTCTGACCAGTGAAATCCCTTGGCCTGCACATACTGTTGCAGTTGGATATGGGTCAAAGACAATGTTGGACGTACAATGATTGTCGGAGAGGAGAAGCCTCTCTGGACAGGGACGATCCCCTCCAAGGAGGCGATGCTGCCCCCCTGGAACACGCGCTTGAGAACCGTTTCCATCTGATCGTCGGCATTGTGGGCGGTTGCCAGATAGGTACAGCCCAATGCGGCACACTCCTTTTCCAAGGCAGCATAGCGCAACAGGCGGGCTGACGCTTCGATACCAGAACCACTCCTACGCGATGTGTCTGCAACCGACCCTTTTGCAAGGTCCAGTACAACAAGCTCGATGCCAAGGCTCGCACAGTTTGCCCTGTTGAGCGTGATCTCACGCTCCAACTCCTTATCACTGCGCAAGCCATGATCTACATAGAGAGGAACGACAGTATTCGGGCTCAACAAGCCTGAAAGGGCGATCAGAAGCGCGAGTGAGTCGCTTCCCCCTGAGAACGCAACTGCCAACCTCTTGCCCAAGTCAATACGATGATCTGCAAGGAAACGATAGATTTCAGAGGGGACCAACTCTTCGATTGTAGGCATGTATCACCTCCTTGATGCTCGTACCCTCGATAAGTGAACAGAGGGCCTCTGTGGCTAGCTTCACCCCCTCTTCAAAACGAGGGTCACTCTCTCGGGAAAGCACATGGTCAACGACAGAAACACCGGCGGCAGGACGGCCGATACCGACATAGATACGGACAAAATCACTGCAACCGAACTTTTCGATCAGACTTTTCAGCCCGTTGTGCCCGGCTGAGGAGCCCCCTTCCCTGATCCTGATCATCCCCAAGGGGAGATCCATCTGGTCGAGGACGACTATCATGTCCGAGCATGCTTGCCTTCTGAAATGTTTCGCAATGTCACCGCTGTTGTTCATATAGGTGAGGGGTTGTACCAAAAGGTTCGAATCGCCTCCCCTATCAACCTTTGCAGAGCGGTATAAACGGAAACAGCGCTTTTTCAGACGAACCTGAAAAAACGCTGCACTCTGTTCAACCACAGCAAAACCGACGTTGTGCCGAGACTGCTCGTACTTGGTACCTGGATTTCCCAGTCCAAGAATCAGCTTCATTTTGCGTCCTTGCCATCCTCGTCATCGTCAGATGATTCATCGATGACTTCAACTTCCTTGTCCTCGGCAACCTCTTCCTTAATTGCCTTCACTGATGCGACAGTGCGTTCAAGTTCCTCAAGAACCTTTACATGTTCAGGGAAAACAACATCACTGAGGTGAAGAACTTCGTTCAGAGCAAGGTGAGATACATCAGCATGGATTGCATCGGGAAGATCCTTGGGCAGACACTCAATTTCAACTTCATGCATGACCTGCTCAAGCACCCCACCCTCGTGGGTTCCGATTGGATTGCCAGTAAGGGTGATGGTTACCATGGCACGAAGAGCCTGTCCACGGGTAACCTCATAGAAGTCCACGTGCTTGATCTCGCCGCGCATCAGGTTTTCCTGGTAGTCCTTCATCAGACATTCGTATTTTGTCTTGCCAACAACAATCTTGAGAAGCGCAGTTTCAGAGAAAAAGCGAACCTTATTGTGAAATTCCCTTGAATCGAGGGTAATGTGTATCGGATTCTTCTTCTTGCCGTAGATTACAGCAGGGATACGTTTGTTGCGCAACACCCGGCGCGCGCCAGCGGAACCGAAATCGGTTGTTCTTCTTTCAGCGGAAAGAGTTCTCTTTTCAGACATACAATTCTCCTTGTACTCTCATTGGCTGCCATTTTGGCACCAATTACCATAACATAGGGGTATCCAGGACACCCGACGAAATACCATACTACCCGATTCTCAGTATGGGCGACAAGAGCTTTGCCTCCGAATGGACGGGCAAACAAAAAGCAACCCGCAAAAAGGGATTGCTCAATGCAACTGGGAAGGAGGGATTCGAACCCCCGATGCCGGCACCAAAAACCAGAGCCTTAACCGCTTGGCGACTTCCCAAGGACGGATACGACAATATCCTAAATAGAATCCTTTGTCCAGCGGTTATTCCTCAGAGGCTTGGTTTGTCTCAACTCCCACATCAGAAACATACGCATCCATGACAATCTTTTGGAGGTGATCACGGAACTCACTGCAGATGGGATGGGCAACATCCTTGAACTCACCATTGGCAAGTTGACGGCTAGGCATGGCAATAAAATCCCCCTCACGGCCCTCTATGACCTTAATGTTATGTACGACAAACTGATTGTCGAACGTCACGGTCACATAGGCCTTGAGCTTCCCAGCCTGAGTGACTTTCCGTATCCGCACTTCTGATATGTCCACAAACACCTCCAATTCATGTATCTTGAACCAAAACACCTATATCAGCTTAGTGCACCAAAGCTGCACACTATCCATAAACCGGTTGTGAAGCTCCCCACACAATTCTAGCACACTTTTTTCATCTTCGCTTATAAAATACCAACAGGACCCACTTCCAGACAAACTGTGATACCCCTCATATTTGTTTGCCAGAGAAGCCACTGCCTCATAGAACTCAGCAAATTCTGTACACTTCTCAAAATCATTGTACAAGAAATCTCTCCAACGAGGAGTTTTCTGCTCCAACGTGGAAAGAACATCGGGCAAAGGAACTCTAGGATTCAGTCCATCCTTATCCAGTAGCACATCAATTCTTGCATACGCTTCCTTTGTCGAAACAGCATAATCACGAGGTTGGGCAAGCAGTATATGCTTGTCACCTAGGGAGAGAGACCGAACCTTCTCGCCCCTACCCTCTACCAATGCACAGGAGAAGCCTGAAAGGAAAAAGGGCACATCACTGCCGACTTGCAGGGCCAGGTCCTCCAGTTCCTCAGGAGGAAGGGCCCTGTTCTCTGCAGCCTGTTGCAACAGCAACAGCATAGAGGCAGCATCACTGGACCCCCCGCCGAGACCAGCCTTGACCGGGATGTGCTTTTCACAATGGGCCTCTACCGCCAGCGGAAGGCGCGTCCTCTCGTTCCACAGCCGGGCAGCCTTGGTCATGGTATCGCTTCCCTGTTCGCAATAGGCTTCCAAACCAGTGACGGTCAGGGAAAATGTGCTGCTTTTCCTGTAGGTGATCTTGATATGGTCGGAGAGGCCAACAAGGGCAAATATGGACTCAATGGGGTGATACCCGTCTGCAAAAGGGACTCCGACAGCAAGATGTACATTCACTTTTGCATAAGCGTGACGAGAAAGCATGATACCCATGACACAACAGTATCAAAGGCAAAGTCGATTGTCTAGCATTTTCATAAATTTCTATACTATCAGCTATTTTATGTTCTGTTTACCTTGGCCGAAAGAATACATGTCTCAAGTAAAATGTTGATTATATACAGAAAGCAGTATCTGTAGAGATAGTTGAAAACTCTTTTTTACTTGACGACCATGTGCTTTCAGTATTGTTGTACAGGCACTCTGAAAGAGCATACCTCTTGAATCGAAGCGAGATGGTGATGCGTACGGAATGGAAGAAACGGCTCTGTATGAGTGAGCTGTCAGGCATTGAGGATCCGGGAAACTTCGCATCGGAGAAGAGGAAGCATACACAACAGATCATCATGCAACCTCAGGGATCATCGAAGGCCGGATGAATACCATAAAGGTGATACAGAGGGCTGCCTGGTGATTCAGGGATTTCGAGTACTTCTTCCAAAGAGTCAAGGATGCTTTCCCGCCTTATAAACCCAATCAGGAGGTATAAGACAAGCTCATTGGGAACTATTCTGAATATATTTTGCATCCTTTTGACCGCCAGAAATGCGGATAAGTCACATTTTTCAACAAAAAATAACAAAATTTGAGAGAAATACCCATCACATGAACAAAAAGTTTATTGTAAAACAAAAAATATACCTGACATACGTTAGGACAAATTCTCACAAGAGAGAAAATGTGTGATCTGGTATGTAATAAGTACTGAAACTCCAGACATTTTTTACCCGTTCTGTTATATGAAGTTACAGAATGAGGTCATTCCACCTTGCACCATGCTGGACTTGCGATCCAATTTCAAAACTCGAGTAATCCCTCTTTACCCTAGGCTCTTAGCCAAGGTTGGGGAGGAGTCTTTTTCTCTGTCGTCTTCATTTGACTAGAGTATCTCTTGAGCTGCTGACTTACCTGGAAATGGTCTACACTGGGTGATAAGGCCACCCCTAGCGGGGCTTCCAAATAAGAACACCAATCTTCTCGGCCTATGCTGTTTTCTGTCTTTCCTGAAGCAGGAATCTCATCTGGGTGACTGCAAGGGCAACCACTGCGCAGCCTAGGACAAGGTCCATCTTCTTACGTCCCCTGATGCACAGGTTCTTGGGGTGGGCATTGGCTCTCTCGACGGTGGTACGTATCTTGTAGCGTTGCTTCTGGGCAGGACAGAATGGTACCGACCCACTTCTCTTGGCAGGGTCTATCAGGGCAACCTTTCCTGTATCATCAATGGAGTCCTGGATGACCCCTGTGTAGTACCCGCTGTCCATGAGGGGATAGCAGTGCCGCGCCCTTAGTCCAAGGGCATTGCAACCCGACTGTCATGCACATTTGTCCTGCCACTACATAGGAGAGGGGGATGCCTGTAGCGGTGGCATCCAGATGTAGTTTGTACCCTCGCCAGAAGGACGTCTTGGCTTGGGAATTGTCCTTTCCACTCCAGCCATATTCAGCATTCAACCTGGATAAAGCCTCTTCTAGGGGCTGGGTGACCTCTTTTTCCAAAATAGTACGCTTGTCTCGTCCGAGATATCCCTTCACTTGCAGACTTCCTTTCGTCTTCCTTTCTCGTTTTTCAGATAGCCCCTTATCCTTTGGCAATTTCTTCGCACCTGTCTTACAGGCAGGGATTGCCGTGCTGTCCCTGCAGGCGTGGATGATGGATTCTCCCTCATCCTTGGGATTGATAATCTCGTTCATAGGACGTAAAACACCGTTAGCCATAGAGAAGTTTCCTGAAAGGATTATCAGGTATCGGCTGAATGTAGATTCCCAGGCAATGCATTCGAACCCACACAGGGCCTTAAGGGTATTGTCGATGAAAAGCCGTTTGCGCGTGTCCTTGAAAGTGCTTTGCCGAAATATGGGCATGACAAGCTGGAAGCGAAAGAGTGGGTGATTCGGACAGGGTTTCCTGCCGGTTCCCTTCCCAGGCTGGAGTCTGTCCAGTGAGAAGGGAAGCTTTGGTTCGGCAAGCCTGATGGTTGCGGCAAGTATCTCATGCTTTGCTGTCACCACAAAGATGCAACAGCGTGAAAGCTCCTCTTTTCCCTTTGCGAAACACAAGAGGGGCAGGAATTCAACGGGAGGATGTCATACGGTGTTCATCATAAAGCCTATGGTTCCCCTTCCCTTTTTCTTGGTAAATGGAGTATTGAGGAAACGTGAACTTAATTCTAATTAAAACAATCATTTACTTGAAATGTATGCAATATTTGTGCTCTTTTAGTGCACCTGTACCAAAGGTACAAGCTGATAAGGGAAAAAGAGTTCTGCAATTGCCTCTAGCAAAATGATATCTCAGCCTATTGAATTTTGCAAAATATGTCATATCTACTGACTGACTTGACATGTGAACTATGTCATAACTTTCAACAATATATAGATTTAAAAGAAATGCTTGACACAGTAAAAACGCCGTGTAAGAATCGAAAATTGAAAAAGTTTATGGCGTGATAACAAAACAGCCAACTTTAAAATTGGAAATGAAAGGGGAAGCTATGATGGAGAAAAAAGGTCTTTCGGTTGGTGTTGATCTCGGCACTTCGAACTTACTTATCTATGTTGAAGGAAAAGGGACGATGTTTAATGAGCCGTCGTTTATTGCCATAGACAAGGCTACGAGGAAAGTGATTTGTGTTGGATATGAGGCTGCCAAACTACTGGGAAAGAACCATGAGAAGTTCGATGTAGTCTGCCCACTCCAAGGTGGTGTTATTTCTGACATTGAATTGATTCGAGAGATTCTTATTTTCACGCTGGATAAAATCTTCTCTTCTTCTGAAGTTCATAACATACAAAAGCTGCTTATCTGCATGCCTTCTGATATAACCAATACGGAAAAAGAGGCCATCACCAAACTCGGTAAAAGCCTGGGTATCGAAAACACCCTCATCCAACAGGAAATCAAGGCCGCAGCCTTGGGGACAGGGGTAGATATTTTTGAACCCAAAGGAAACATGGTCGTGGATATTGGTGGTGGTACCACTGATTTCGGTATCCTTTCCTTGGGTGATGTAGTCCTCTCTAAGTCGATCAAGATTGCCGGTGATTTCTTTGATCAGCAGATCATTGACCATGTGAAGGTCGTCCATAAGCTGGAAATTGGCTTGCAAACAGCAGAAGAGGTCAAAGTCCTTCTCTCCTCCCTTACCGGACCTTATCCTGTTGATGATGATGGGGTTCCCCTTGTGTACGAGGCTATGGGCCGCGATCTGGTTAAGGGGCTCCCCAAGAGTGTGACGCTCAACACCAAAGAAATCCGTGAGATCCTGTTGCATTGTTTTGAACCTATCAAGTCTATCCTTTTGGCAACACTTGAAGAGACTCCCCCAGAGCTTGCAGGAGACCTGGTTGATTCCGGCATTTATCTTACTGGAGGCGGTTCTCAAATTTTAGGCCTTCATGATTACATCGAAGAAATTGCAAAAGTACCTGTTTACCTTTCTGAGGCTCCGCTTACCGCAGTAGTTGATGGATGCAAAAAATTGCTCAAGATGACAAATAAATACTTTTACACTGAAGTATAGGGGGAAGGTGATTGAAATGAATGCAAGAGAAAACAAAGAAAAAGAGAGAATTGGGCTGGGCATCGACCTTGGAACGGCAAACCTGCTCGTCTACCAAGAAAAAAAGGGGATAATATTCAACGAGCCCTCTGTGATCGCCTTTGACCGTGAATCGGGGAAAGTTGTAGCCGCTGGCATAGATGCACATCGGATGCTAGGAAAAGTCCATTCCAAAATAGCTGTCATAAAACCACTGCGAAATGGGGTCATTTCAGACATGAGGGCAGCCAAAGCCCTGCTTAGCTATGTGTTGTCAAAGATTGATAATCTCACACAAAAGGATATGGAAGCCTCGTCTTGTGTTATCTGTTGTCCCTCTGAGGTTACGAAGATTGAACGCGACGTCATGATTGACCTTGCATCAAAGATGTCTATCAAAGATGCGTTCATAGAAGAGGAGATCAAAGCAGGAGCACTCGGTGCAGGCATTGATATCTTCAAGTCCAAAGGTACGATGCTGGTTGATATAGGAGGGGGCACTACTGATGTCGGGATACTCTCCTTCGGAGATATCGTCCTATCACGAACCATACGTAAAGCCGGCAATTTCATGGATGACGAGATTATTAAGTATGTGAAGAAAAACCGTAGCATTGAGATTGGGGAACTGACGGCAGGCAGGGCAAAGTTTGAACTGGCCGATCTCTATGAGCAATCCAAACCCCTTGAACTCCGGTATGCAGGAAGAGATATGGTGAAGGGTATTCCCAAGTGGTTTACCCTAAATACAGCTGAAATGCAGTCTGTCCTGTTCCCGATCTTTGACGAGATTGTCAAGCTCATCTCTGCAGTCTTAAAAGACACCCCTCCCGAACTCTCAGCAGATATCTTCCGTAACGGTGTCTTGTTGTCTGGCGGATCTTCTCTAATTAAGGGAGTTGAGGAGTATGTCGGTAACCGTATTAAGGTTCCCGTGCATGTGGTGACCAATCCCTTGACTTGCGTTGCCGAGGGTACGAAGTATCTGATCAAGAACCGCGGAGACTATCTGGTCAATCCGTTACAGATGTAGGAGGAGAACAAAATGGCGTTATGGAAAACAAAAAAAATAGAGAAAAACCCTGAAATGACCGGAATCGGAGGGCCTCACAAGGGCCCTACTGGGAAAAACATCGGTATCGACTTGGGAACGGCAAACCTGCTGGTCTATGTAGAGGGGGAAGGTGTCGTAATTAACGAACCTTCCATCATCGCCTTTGACTATGAGACGGATGAGGTCATTGCCGTCGGACAGCTTGCGTCTGAGATGGTGGGGAAAGGACATAGTGGAATCAGAATTGTCAGTCCCTTGAACCAAGGGGTCATCTCCGACATGGAGGCAACCAAGAAGCTGATTGAAATTTCCCTGAGGAAAGCTGAGAACCTGACCTTGGATATCTCCAGCTCCACCCTGTTGCTCTGCTGCCCTTCTGAAGTGACACAGCTTGAGCGCGAATCTTTTACCAGCTTAGGGAATAAGCTAGGGGTCAAGGATATTTTCATAGAGCAGGAGGTGAAGGCCGGTGCCATCGGTTCTGGTCTGGACATTTTCAGCAGCAACGGAAGCATGATCATAGATATCGGAGGGGGATCCACTGATATTGGCGTGCTCTCCCTTGGTGATATAGTCGTCTCCGAATCTAACCGTATCGCAGGCAATTATCTGAATAATGAAATTATCAACTATATGCAGTACACGCATGGGCTTCTCATTGGTCAGACAACTGCACAGAGAATCAAGGCAGAAATTGGAACTTTGAGGGAGGATCTGGAAAATCCGCGGTCCACCTACGCAAGTGGAAGGGATGTGGTAACAGGACTTCCCAAGAAAATCACCATCTATGAGAATGAAATTCGTGATGTGCTTATTGTTCCTTTTGAGTCTATTGCAAACCTGGTATTGAAAGTACTGCAAAAGACCCCAGCCGAGCTCTCTGCAGACATTATCGTAAAAGGGATACTGATCAGTGGCGGAGGGGCACTTATCGACGGTGTTGATGAATTCTTACATAAAAGGATCGGAATGGATTTCACCCTTTCCAAGCGTCCCTTAACTGCTGTTGTGGAAGGCACCAAACTTTTGTTGAAGAATCGTGGCAGTTACTTTGTAAAGCCAACTGATTGAGTTGGCTGTGGTGATCGGGTAGGAGTAACTTCTGCACCTCCACATGTGGATGCAGAAGTTATTAGCATTGGATTCTCCCAACACAAGGGGTGCTTTCTTTACGAAAAAAGAGATTAATACTTGTGAGAAAGGTAAGTATGGTATGAGAAGAAGAAATACCGTGTTCTGCATCTTGTTCTGCCTCTGTTTTATTCTTCCCCCCCTATTCCTGAGCTTGGATTCAGCCTTATGGCTCTACCTGGGATACTTGGGTTGCTTAGCTTCCTCACTTTTTCTTGTATCTCGTACCTTTCAGGAAAGGGAGACCTTTGAACCTATTTGTCCTTTTCCAGAATTGTCTCGACTTGATGAAGAGCAGATTGGTGAAATGTACTGTCTTTTTTTGGAGTCATTCCCGCAAGGGGTTTTCCAGGATGTGCTTGATCAGGACTGCATGAACAACATGCTTAACACCGCCCACAAGAAACTTAATGCGTATTTCGATAAAGAGCATGTCACTAGGATTTCTAGGAATCAATTTGTAGTCATGAAGGAGTTTGGGGGTGAAAGCGCTTATAGCTATGAAGAGCGTACTGCCCACCTGGATCGGATTTCCAACTACATTTCCCTTATGCTTTCTTCGCTGATAACACCTGCAAACAAAGTTGCCCTGCGTGTTGCCCCGCTTACTTTGGGAGCTGCCTTTTCGGGTATCAGATACCAGGCACGATGTAAGGACGACCTTATTGAATTGGCCCATTTCACCATGAAGATTGCCCAGATGGAAAAAAGGAGATATCTGGTTTCCGATGAGCATATCAGAGCAAGGAAACTGAACAATGAAGAGTGCATGCAAGGTTTTATGAAAAAAGACTGGGAAACTGAAATCACTCCGTTTTTCCAGCCGATTATTGATAGCGAGACCTATAGGGTAATAGGGATGGAGAGCCTTGCCCGTTGGCAGCTTGGAGGTGCTAGGATCCTGGATGCTAAAATATTCAAGGACTTGGCTTATGAAATCGGCTTCATAGAACGCATTGACATGATCATGATAGAGAAAACGTTTGAGGCTCTGGAAAAGCTTCATCAGGATGGTCTTGTCCAATCTAATTTTAGAATTGTAATTAATATCAGCGCTTCTACCTTACAATCCTTATCAGCACAAAACCTAGTGGCCATGGCGATGGATTATGGAATACATACTGAGGATATTGAGCTTGATATCCATGATGAGATTCTTGTCAATCCTTGGCTCAATAGGAATCTTCAGGAGTTTAAGAAACGTTCAGTAAGGGTGGCTCTCGATCTCTTCGATCGGCAGGCATTTGATTTGGAAAGTTTCTTTTTTCACAAGTATGACACGATAAAATTGGATTATTCCCGGGATACAGATGTAGGGCAAATTGTCCCAGTGTATGATACCCCCCTGTACCCCTCCTTGATTTCCATCGCTTCTGACAATAATGTAGACATTCTCGCCAAGGGAATTGAAAACCAAACGCAGATGGTTGCAGCAAAAAAACATAGTGTCAAATACCTCCAAGGTAATTACTTCACACCACCAATTCCTTTTTTGGCTCTGCAGATATTTGTAAAAAAATATCAGCAGGGACTCTATCTCGAGCAATATGAATGGAACAGCAGCAACGCAAAAAAGGCCTTCTATGGGTAGGTCATCCCTCTGGCCTACCCATAGTTTTATTTTTTGAGGAGCAAACAAATGAGTATGATTTTGGAACAGGAATCGACAATCCCAATGTACTTGGAAGAGAGTACCCTTTTGGACTATACCCACCCTAGCATCACTAAGCTGATCGCAAGCAAAGGGTGGCATGCAATTACCGACCCTTCTGACTTGGTAGCCGGAGTCTATTCCTTTGTACGTGATGAAATTGAATATGGCCATACCAAATCCTACTCCGTAAAGGCCTCCCAAGTGCTTCAAAGTGGATATGGGAATTGCCTTACCAAGACAATCCTTCTAATGGCCATCCTTAGGGCACTATGGGTTCCCTGTCGGTTTCATGCAATGACGATAAGCAAGGTCATATTTCGGGGCCTTCTCCCAGGTATGAGCTATGCCATGGCCAAAAAGCGCCAGTATCATGCCTATGTGGAGATACTGTACAATAACAAATGGCTCACCATTGAAGGACATATCATTGACAAGGCTTATCTGCTGAAGCTACAACAGAAGTTTCCCGATTACATGGGTAGTTTTTATGGATATGGAATAGCAGTTCTCAATTTCAAGAACCCTGAGAACAAATGGAGAGAAAGCCATACCTATGTACAGAATAGAGCTATAGAGGATGATATCGGCATTTTTGACTCTCCTGATGATTTCTTTTCGAAGTTCCCTGAAGCGGAGACATATACCCAAACGTTCTGGTACAAAACCATTATCAGAAGACGCCTGAACAGTTCCATCTCAGCGGTGAGGCTAGGTAAAGTATAGTTCTTGTACTGTTCCCTGCCTGTATACGAGGCAATCGGCATCTGTTTCATTACAGTATCAGAGTTCTCATGAAATGCATGGAGTGTTTTCACCATTGCCATGCATTCCCAGAGCTCAGAAGTATTTTCCCATTGAGGCAATGGGTATCATTTTCAGGCTGGGAAATAGTGGTGGATTACATTAGATATCGAGGGAGCAGATGAAACTTACATCAGTTAGAATGTGTAACTTTAGGTCTATTAAGGACCAAACCCTTCATTTTACCCATAATTGTATGATTTTAGTAGGAGATAATGAAGCAGGTAAGAGCAATGTGTTGAAGGCTATTGTTGGAGGGCTTAGTCAAAACACCTATCCTTTTTCAGCAAAAGACAGGAGAAAAGTCCTTGTAGGCGAAACCCCTCCAAGCGAAAAGGATTATTATGTGCAGTACATCTATCGTTTTCAGGGTGATGAGATGTCTGAGGTCCTAGCAAAAATACCGCAGGTCCCACTAGGATCAATCATACGTAAAAATAGAAAAATCCTCTCTCTGATACAGTATTGCCAAGAATATCTTGCCCAGTTCTCCTATATATTCGATACGCAGACGTTGCAGGGAAAGATATCCTTGTTGGAGGAGGAGAGTCTCGATGTGCCGTTTGCTTTAACCCGACCACTGTATATGTTCCTCGATTCAGTCAAGTGCAAAGGCATTCAGTATGAGAAGGGTGCTATTACCGATGATGATGATGTTCCCTCTGCACATATTCTGCTAAAAGAAATAGGTAGTGTTGAGCTGTTCCAAATACTTACCCATGAAATCTCCCTATACTTCCAAGCCAACAAGCCAGAAGTTGTTTTTTGGAACTACTCTGACAAGTTCATTTTACCAGATGAAATATCTATCAAGACCTTTAGGACATCACCGGAAGTCTCAATTCCGCTCAGGAACATTTTTGATCTGGCAATGGTCTCACATATTGACCAAGCGTTCACAGAAGCGGAAAAGACGGACGGTGACTATGCAAACTTGTTGGAGCGGGTTTCTGTGATTGCCACAAAGAAGTTTGCAAAGATATGGCCTCACTTACACAGGACAAAGATCCTGATAAGTTCCGATGGGGATTTGTTAAGGGTAAAGATGCAAGAGATCGCAAAATATGATTTCTCAGAGCGCAGCGAAGGATGCAAGAGATTTTTAAGCATCCTACTGATGCTCTCCATACAGGTAGAGACGGGAAAGTATGCAAACAGGTTGCTTGTAATTGATGAGCCTGACAACAGCTTATATCCAAAGGGATCACAATACCTAAGAGATGAACTCTTGAAGATGGCAGATAACAATCAGCTCCTTTACACCACTCACAGCCCTTTTATGGTCGATAGGAAAACCATTGACAGGCATGTAATTGTATCCAAAACAAAGGACATTACCTATATGCAAGAAACCAGAGATTCAATGTTCATACACGATGAGGTCCTTTTGCATGCCATTGGAACCTCAATGTTCCAATGGCTTACACCTAACAACCTATTGTTTGAAGGACGGCCTGATCACTCTGTGTTTCGCGCTGCAATGTCGGGGTGCAACATAAAACACATTGGGTTGTATGAGAAGTTCAAAGATGTCGGAATAGCGTATGTCTACGGTGTCTCCAGTTTCAAACACGTAACACCTATTGTACAACTTGCGAGAAAAAACATATTCATTTTTTCCGGTTCTGCCAAACCGTCAAAAAATGCCCAAGCGTCATACAAGCGTGAGAAGGGGTATCAGTGTGAGAATTGGTATACAATTGAAGACTTAGGTGGGGATGGCGGATTGAGTGTGGAGGACTATCTCTACGATAGCTTTCTGCAAATCGGGCTAGACGAGGTAATGGGAAGAGGGAAGAAGAAGGTTTGTGATAAAGGCGATAGTACAGTGATGAAGTTTCTCTCCGATTTGTCCAAAGAACAGAAGAGTCTTGTAAAAGATTATTACGCGAATCATGTTACACTTTCTGACATAAAGCCAAGCTATTATCTTTTGTTATACACTCTATGGGAAAAGATTGAGAGCTTCTCTTCTGGGACAGTGTAGGATAACCGATTGCTGTTCCCATAGAGCTTTTTTGAGGGAAGGGACCGGTAGGGTTGTATGGAAATCTTCCTTATACAACAAGGAGCAACAGTGCTGTTTGGTACACTGTTGCTCCGTATTACCGTGCCTGTAAACAATCCTTTGGATATTGTTTCTGGTTCACTCTCTTACCCGATTACTGTCCCTATGAACTCTTTCCAGTACTGGATAACCATCGTATTCCCAATGGTTCATCCATCTGAGCTGTATTCACCTTATCCTGTTCTATGGTCGATCTGCCCAATGATATGACGGCAGTATTACAATCAGAATTTCTTGATGTTTGTACATAGGATACCCGTGGTCATCCTGCCGATACCACAGGCCTTACAAAGCCTTGTGCCACTGGCTTCCGCCCTCAGGCGGCAAGATACAAGCCCTCACAGGTACACCATACATACCTTGCACACTCGCCATGCCATACATCCCCGGGGGCATAGTCCACCCCACACCCATATGGGACCGGCACCCTTGAAATTGGCTGGCTAGCATAGCAAAACAATTAGGTCCAGATACCCAAGGAGACCAGTTTGTCTGTGACCTTCTGACTCCAGCCATTGTTGGCCTGGGGATTTCCCGGACTGGGATGTAGGATGGAGGAGACGATCCTACCCTTCTGGGGAGGAAAGAGCTTCTCCAGCTTTTTCTCGGCATACTTGCCCACACCAATGAAATTGGTTGGATTGACCAGGGAGACGACATCGACAAGATAGCTGTCACAGATAGCCTCAAGGGCGATGCGTTCGGTCTTTGGCAGCTTGTCGGGGGTGATGTTCTTTCCCGTAGGTCCGCGATCCATAAAAACCAAGGGACAGTAGTTGACAACAGTGAGGGTGGAAAAGCAGGAATCCGTATTGCCATACCGATCACTGAAAAGTGCCCAGAGTCTCTTGCCACTGACCTCACTGCGCTTGATATCCATCCCCACTACAGGACGGGCAGGATGCTCGTAGGGTGGTTTGCCCACCTCTCCGTCCAACTGCAGAAAATCCTTCACCGCATGGACCTCCCCGAAGGGTACACCATTCTGGGCCATGCCGAAGGGTCCGGGGTTCATGCCGAGGAAGATCGTATCGACCCGTCTGTTCACATACCGCAGGAGGTACTGTTCGTGTAGGGGCCAAGCATATAGCAAGGGATTGTAGACCACAAAGTCAGTGGAGAAGCGTAAGGACTCAATCTGGGATCTGAACTGGAGGGTCCGTTCGACTACTATGCTACCTATGTCATTCATCCTGTAATCCCCTAGCCAAATGGAATAAAAATCCGTAAGATACCACAACATGACACAAAACGAGTATAACCTCAAGGGAATTGTTTTTGATAAGGATGGAACGCTGTTTGACTACGCTCAAGTTTGGGCCGAGGTCCTCAGTGAGGCCATCACTACCGCATTTGCTGAGATGGGAAAAAATAAGGGCAAGCATAAGAGGGCCCAACTGGCTATGCTCCGACTGATGGGAATCGATGATGAAGGCAATACCCTTTCAAACGGCCTAGTATTCACCCACAAGAGACGGGTCATCATCAAGCGCTACCTCTTATATTGCTTACGCTACCGCATCCCGGTGGTAAAGACGTTTCGTGTCTACCACCAGAATATCAAGAACAGTGAGATGCTCGTAAGCGAAAAACTCAAGACCCTCGACTTCTCCATGCAGCAGGAGCTGTTCGCCAAGCTCAAAAAGAATGGATACCGTATCGGAATCATAACCAGCGATACAGAGTCCTCTTCAAAAACCTTCCTTTCGCTGATGGGCCTTGACCACATGGTGGACTTCTTGAGTACCAGGGACAGCAAGTACAACAAGAAACCCCACCCCCAGGCCTTTGAGGCCTTTTGTTCACGATTCGCCCTCTCCAGCAACGAAGTGGCTATGGTCGGTGATACTGAGACTGATATGAAGATGGCAAAAAAGGCCAAGGCCGGCTATACGGTAGCCGTTCTGAGCGGCAGCAATGACAAGAAGATTCTCAGACGTTTTGCTGATGTAATCTATGAGGATGTCTCCTACCTCTCGAATGATGAAAGGCTTTTCCCTTCCCTATAGCATTGCAAGGGATCACACGCTGACGCTGCCGGTCCAGCCTGCACTAGGATCAGAGACGCAATGGGCCTACCTCTCTTGTGATAGCACAGGCCCCTGTGCCTCAAGCAGTATCTTGAGGGCAGTCTCTCCTTGGGTGGTTTCCATGCAGATCCTCAAAAACTTACCATTTCCATCCTAGGATACCATACGATCATCAGAGAAATGCCATCCAATTCCAAGGCACTCCTCAACATCTTGGGAATTAGGGAATTTCTCTTCAGAACACCTCTTATAGTAGAAATGTACTAATGAATTAAACCCTAATAATACAACATATTAATTATTAATTGACAATTTGTCCGATTTCTGTAAAAATCTTCTTTACTATCGGGTGATAGGGCATATAGTATATTCCTATCATACGATTTCAATGGGGGGAGATTCAACCATGAAACACTCTTGGGAAGAACTGGATGACGTACGGGGGACACTTTTTTCCGGACAGTGGCCAACTATCATAGAGATGTTTTCCATCTCCCTGGGCAAATTCCCTCATCGTCCTTGCTTCACCTCATTCAAACCTGAAAGGGTGACCCTCACCTATAGCGAGGTTCATAAGGCAGTGGTCCGGGTCAGTTCTTACCTGCAGGAGAAAGGGGTTGCCCCTGGAGACAGGGTCATCATCAACGGCAAGAACAGTCCCAACTGGGCGATAGCCTACCTTGCAGTGTTGCATGCCGGCGCGATCGTAGTGCCTTTGGACAACCAGATGGCCACCAGACGAGTACAGGATCTCAGCCTCTTCTGTGAAGCGTCCTTTTTCTTCGGCGACAAGGCTGTGGTTGATGCCCTTGACCATGATCTCCCTCACTTCAAGGCTATGAAAGGCATGGCGACTCTTCTCGGAGACAGTACTGCATGGCCTTCCATCGATACACTCCAAGCTACTGAAGAGTACCGGATGCATCCGAGCAAGGAAAATGATGTAGCTGCCATTCTTTTCACCAGTGGAACCACAGGAAACGAAAAGGGGGCAATGCTTACCCACACCAACATCGTCAGCGATGTCTACCAGGCGTGTGATGGAATATTCCTCAGCCTCGATGAGACTGATGTGTTGTATGCACTGCTGCCGCTTCACCACTCCTACTGCTGTACTTCGGTCTTGCTGGAGACCCTCAAGCACGGAGCGGAGTGTGTCTTTGGTCAGGAAATCGCGGTATCGCGCATGATAGCAGACATGACCAAGGGCCAAGTCACCATATTTATGGGCATTCCCATGCTCTATAACAAGATACTTGCAGGCATGATGAAGCAGGTCCGCAAGAAGGGCATTATCACTTACGCACTGGTGAAAAGTATGATGGCAATCAACGGGTTCACCAAAAAACACCTTAAGGCAAACATCTTCAGAGGTGTCTTCAACAAGTTGCTGTTGAGTAAAGTAGGCTTGGACCAGAACAACTTTCTCATCTGCGGAGCCGGACCTCTCTCTCCCAAGGTATTCAAACAGTACCAGCAGCTCGGACTGGACTTCATCCAGGGCTATGGGCTTACGGAAACAAGCCCCATCCTGACGCTCAACCCGATTAGCCATTTCAAGATTGAGTCTGTCGGAATGGTCTTCCCACTGGTGGAGATGAAGATCGGCAACCCCAATGCCCATGGCATCGGTGAGATCCTGGTCAAGGGGCCGAACATCACAAGCGGATACTACAACGACAGTGAGCATACCAAGGAGCTGTTTGATGAGCAAGGGTATCTGAAAACTGGGGACCTTGGCTATTTGGACAAGGAAAACTACCTCTATCTCAAGGGAAGGGCAAAGAACCTGATCATCACCGAAGGGGGCAAGAATGTATACCCTGAAGAGATCGAGGACATGTTCCAGCTCTACGCCCAGGTCGATCAAGTGCTCATCAGAGGATACCAGAAGCACAAAAACAGCAACTCGGAACTGATCGAGGCGGTCATCTTCCCGAATATGGAGTATTACGCAACCCAGGAAGTCGGTCAGCAGGAAGACCTTGAACGGATCATCAGGGAGGTCAACCAGACCCTCCAAGGGTATAAGAAGATTACCAAGCTGACAATCCTCTCCGAACCCATGGAAATGACAAGCACAAAAAAGATCAAACGTAACAGGGTGACTGCATAGGATCGTTATGCTACTATAGCCCTATGAAAACACTAATTTCCCACGCCATGATCATCCCCATGAAACAAGAGGGAGAGGTCTTTTACGGCGATATAGGCATAGATGGGGCACACATTGCATTCGTAGGAAAAAAACCGGAAACCTTCATCCCGGACAAGACCATTGATGCGACTGGCATGCTGGCCATGCCCTCGCTGATCAACGCACACTCCCACTTGGCCATGCAGTACATGCGCAACTTCAAGGATGATGCACCCAATCTGCAGGCTTGGCTTGCTCAGATATTCCCCATCGAGGACAAGCTGACCCAAGCAGATGTGCTCGCCTCCTCCCGACTCGGGGTCATCGAACTGATACAGAGCGGCATCACGCTCTTCAACGACATGTACTTCTTTGCCGAGTCCACTGCCCGCGCAGCCAATGAAGGCGGCATACGTGCAAACCTGGGGCTGACCCTCTTTGGTGATCTTGCATCCTCCAAGCTGAGGATCAGGGAGAGGGAGCAGCTGATAGCTTCGGCCCTATCAGGGTCAAACTGCCGCATTACCCTCGATATCGCCCCCCATGCCATCTACACCTGTACCAAGGAGACCTACCAGTATGGGCATGACTGGGCCAAAGACAACCGGCGAAACCTGCATACCCACATAAGCGAGACCCAAAAGGAGGTGGATGACTGCCTTGCAGAACACCAGATGACCCCTCTGCACTATCTCCATTCCATCGGAGCTCTGAAGGACATCCGTTCCCTGTTAGCCCACGGTGTCCACCTCACACCCAGTGAAATGGAACTGCTGAAAAGCATGGACGCTTCTGTTGTCCACAACCCCAGCAGCAATTGCAAGCTTGCCAGCGGTGTCGCCCCCATCGGGACGTTGCTGAACAACAACATCAATGTGGCCATAGGTTGTGACGGCTCGAGCAGCAACAACAACCAGAACCTTTTTGAGGAGATGCATATTGCATCTCTTCTGAGCTCTGTCTACAGCGGACACTTGGGAAACCTCAAGCCTTTTGAGGTCCTCAAGATGGCGACCATCAACGGTGCAAAAGCTCTGGGACTGGATGAGAAAATCGGAACTCTTGAGGCTGGGAAAGAGGCTGACATTCTCCTCTTGGATATCAACAAGGCGCATCTGACACCACTTAACGACCCTTTCAGCGCCCTGGTCTATGCGGTCCAGGCCTCTGATGCCGACACCCTCTTCTGCCAGGGCAGGATGGTGATGGAGAAGCGCAAGGTCCTCGGCCTTGACCAGGGGGATATCCAAAAGGAAGTCAACCGCCGATGGGATGCAATTCGCAGCAGATGAGATAATCTTGTAGTTGTGAGAATGGAACACGCAGCAGACAAAAATGCATGAAGGAATGTAACAATACTAACAAGCAGCATGTACCTTACATGATATAAGATCGGTACCAAGAGAACCAAAGGAGAAACCAGCCATGGATGAATCGTTCATAACCCTTGAATTCAAAGAGAATGCCCTTTACCTGATAGATCAGAGGGTCTTGCCGGCAACCTACACGTACGTTACCTGCAAGACCTATGAGGATGTGGAGTTTGCCATCCGTGACATGGTAGTACGTGGAGCACCTGCCATCGGAGCGACCGCTGCCTATGGCGTCTATATGGCAGCTGCCCAGTATGCCGAGCAGAAGGCCTTCAAGACACAGTTCAGGAAGGCTTGTGACTTCCTTGCAAAGAGCCGCCCCACTGCAGTGAACCTTGAGTGGGCCATCAACCGCATGTGGGATGTTTTCCTGAAAGTCGAGAAAGAACCGACAGAAATGATACTCACCTCACTGAAGGCCGAAGCGGATGAGATCCGATCTGAAGATATCAGGACCAACAAGGAGATGGGAAGGATTGGCAACCAGGTCATTCCCCATGGGGCAACCATCCTTACCCACTGCAATACAGGAGCCCTTGCCACCGCAGGATGGGGAACTGCCTTGGGAGTCATTAAGGAGGCCTTCTATGCCAACAAGAACATCTTCGTCTACGCCGATGAGACCCGCCCACGCTTCCAGGGAGCCCGTCTTACAGCCTGGGAACTGACGGAAGCGAAGATTCCCTCTGCCCTGATCCCCGATAGTGCAGCGGCCACCCTGATACGCGATGGAAAGATTGATTTGGTAATCCTCGGAGGAGACCGGGTCGCTGCCAACGGAGATGTGGCAAACAAGCTCGGAACCTTTGCCCTTTCGGTCATCTGCAAACAGTATGGAGTGCCCTTCTACTCTGTGGTTCCCGTCTCCACCATCGACTTCAACCTCACCGATGGAACGCTCATCCCAATAGAGGAGCGCGACAAGAGGGAGGTGACCTTTGTAGGGGACACACAGGTCGCCCCACTGGAGATGCAGGTCTACAATCCTGCCTTCGATGTGACCCCGCACCAGAACATTACCGGCATCATCACTGAAAAAGGTATCATACGTCCTCCCTTCAGGCAGAATATCGAGCGCCTGAAACATGGAGAGACGCTATAGGCGGGCAAGGGGGATTGTACAACCGTAAGTGTTTTGAAATTACTGCTCATGATACGGGAAAAGCAGTTTGATATACGAGCTGTTTGCTGTAAAACAGCTCATAAGGATGGTATGTGGGGGATTTGGAGAAAAAATACTTTTTCTCCAAATCTTCTTTATTCTTTGATTATTCGTTTTTCTTATGCATTGAGCAACCACCCCTTTCAGGTTTGCGTACCTGCTCAATATGGACCTTGTTCAGTTAGTTTCTACGCATACCGCAATAATCATTCTGATTTTCTATCTTTTCCTAAACCCTTTACCAAATCCACAGGATTCTATATTCTCATATACAGATTATTGCATAATTATGCAATAAAGCTAAGGAGTTACCCAATGCATGATGCAACCCAACGAGTTATGGACCGTGTGATCCAACTCGACCCCAACCAACCTGAATTTATCCAAGCCGTCACTTCATTCCTAGGCTCAGTTGACAAGCTGGTCGACGATATCCCCCAGATACTCTACCACAAGGTACTCGACCGTATGGTGGAACCTGAGCGTGTCATCATGTTCCGTATCCCCTGGTTTGATGATGATGGGATGATGCAGCTCAACCGTGGATTCAGAGTCCAGATGAACAGTGCGATAGGGCCCTACAAAGGCGGCATGCGTTTCCACCCTTCGGTGAATCTCTCCATCCTGAAGTTCCTCGCCTTTGAGCAGACCTTCAAGAACAGCCTCACAGGCCTCTCTCTTGGTGGTGGCAAGGGAGGTAGTGACTTTAATCCCAAGGGCAAGAGTGATGGTGAGGTCATGCGCTTCTGCCAGAGCCTGATGCTGGAACTGGGCAGACACATCGGTGAGGATACTGACGTACCTGCAGGTGATATCGGCGTAGGCGGAAGGGAGATTGGGTACATGTACGGCCAGTACAAACGCATCCATAACAAGAGTGTGGGCATCCTGACAGGCAAGGGCCCCTCCTTCGGAGGTTCTTTCATCAGACCTGAGGCTACAGGCTACGGTCTGGTCTACCTGTCAGCAGCCATGCTGGAAGCTGAGGGCAAGAGCCTCGATGGCAAGAAGTGCCTGATAAGTGGAAGCGGCAACGTAGCCCAGTATACAGCTGAAAAACTTCTGGAAATGGGTTCGAAGGTACTGACCATGAGTGACTCAAGTGGAGTCCTGATAGACCCCAGCGGCATCGACAAGGAAAAGCTTGCCTACATCAAGACCTTGAAGAATGTCAGACGCGGACGTATCGCAGAGTATGCCCAGAAGTACAAGGATGCTACCTACATCCCCCACAACGGCTCAGCCACCACGAATCCCATCTGGGATGTGAAGGCCGACTATGCATTCCCCTGTGCAACACAGAATGAGATCAACGGTGAGGATGCGAAGAACCTTGTTGCCAATAAGATCAAGCTGGTGGGTGAAGGGGCAAACATGCCCACCACCCTCGAGGCCGAAGAGATCCTGATGGAAGGAGGAGTCCTCCTTGCCCCTGGAAAGGCATCCAATGCCGGAGGCGTCGCCGTCTCAGGTCTTGAGATGGCACAGAACAGCCAGAGGCTCCAGTGGACTCCTGCCCAAGTCGATGCACAACTGCTGACCATCATGAAGAACATCTACGGCAACATCAGTCAGGCGGCAGAAAAGTACAGCACAAAGAACAACTTTGTCGATGGTGCAAACATTGCAGGATTCCTCAAGGTATCCGAAGCCATGATCGCACAAGGGTATGTCTGATAAACTCAGAAAGAGGACTTCCATAGGGCAACCAATCCTGCACACAAGGTCTTTGGCCTTGTGTGCAGCAAAGAGAGCACGTACCCCTCTACGGGAAGATGCTCTCTTTCTTTGTCTGCCCCCATGCCACCCTTCCCGACTGGGTTTCCTTATTCGTAGGGTTTGCAGGAAAGGGTACTATAAGGCATAATGCAAATCCCTTTCACTAGTGCAATATTCCCTATACGACTGGCTATATATTGAGTATACTAGGGGTAAGGAGACACAAATGAAAGATCAAGAATTTTACATTTGCAAAATTTGCGGAAACATTGCTGCCAAAGTCGTCGATAGGGGACCAACTCTCTCCTGCTGTGGAGAAGAGATGACTACCATTAAGGCAAATACCGTTGATGCAGCCAAGGAAAAACACGTTCCTGTTGTCAAGGTGGAAAAGAACATTGTAACCGTAAATGTCGGATCAGTAGATCATCCCATGACTCAAGAGCATCACATCAGCTGGATCTATCTGGAGACAGAGAAAGGCGGCCAGAGGAAGAATCTCGCCGTAGACGCCAAGCCTCATGCAACCTTCTGCGTTGACAATGACAAGGCTGTCGCAGTGTTTGCATACTGTAACCTGCACGGGCTTTGGAAGGTCGACCTGTAGATCTAAGGAAAGAGCTGTCCGGTTCTGCCTCACAAGGGTGAAGGGCTGGATCTGAAATATTCCTCGCATTGCGGGGAATATTTTTATGCCAGGACACATTCACCCCTTCTTTTTCTTTCATTATTCTCCGGGTCTCCAAAATAGGCAATCTCTGCCGAAACACCTTGTTGGCATCTGGAGCAAGACCAGTATGGAAAAGGCGTTGCTGTGCACACTTGGATGACACCAGGGCCCTTGGAGAGGAAATCTAGTGCAAGCGGAAGCGTTTGGCCTACAGATAGGAGAGCCCACCCCTACCAGCCACTGGCTGGTAGGGGTGGGCTCTTGTCCCCTGATCTTCAGTAAGAATGAGTGAATCACATGAGGACGGGATCGCATCTCACACCTGCCGATACCCTAGTATCCTATTTGACAACCACCCTGAAATAGCGTTTCTTCCCTGCCCTGAGCAGGAGTTCCCCGACATCATCAAGATAGGTGAGGTCTATCAAGGCCTTGGGATCGGAAATTTTGGTATCCCCGATCCAAGCTCCCCCACCATCGACAAGACGACGGGCATCGCTGTTTGTAGCAGCAAGGTCAGTACGGGCAAACAAGGCCAAAACGGGAATTCCTGCCTCAAGCTCGCTCTTCTCCACCTCTATGAAGTTCATCCCCTCCCTGCCTCCAGAACCGAGGTCGGCACTCCCAAACATAGCCTTTGCGGCAGCCTGGGCCTTTTCAGCCTCTTCAAGGCCATGGATGATTTTGGTCTGCTCATAGGCGAGGCGGATCTTCGCCTCATTGATGTTGACCCCTTCAGACTCATACTGTGCTATCTCCTCCAAGGGGAGGAATGTGAAGAGCTTGAGGAACTTGACCACATCCTCATCATTCACATTGCGCCAGTACTGGTAGAAGTCATAGGGGGTGAAGAGCTCGGGGTCAAGAAAGACAGCACCCTTCTCACTCTTGCCCATCTTCTGCCCGTCAGATCGTGCGATGAGGTTGAAGGTAAGGCCATAACACTCAGCTGACTCGGTCTTCCTGATCAAATCGATGCCTGCGACAATATTTCCCCACTGGTCATCACCTCCGATCTGAAGGCGACAGCCATGGTCACGATAGAGGGTCAAGAAATCATAGGACTGCAAAAGCTGGTAGTTGAACTCAATGAAGGAGAGGCCCCGTTCGAGCCTTGCCTTATAGGATTCAAAGGTAAGCATCCTATTGACCGAGAAATGCCGACCGATCTCCCTGAGGAAATCGATATAGTTCAAGCTGGTCAGCCAATCTGCATTATTGAGCATCACTGCCTTGCCCTTGCCCTCGGAGGGATTCTCGGAGAAGTCGACAACCGTGCCAAGCTGTTCCTTGATGGAGGCGCAGTTGGAGGCTACATCTTCAGGGGTGAGCATCTTACGAAGCTCGGTCTTCCCGGAGGGATCGCCTATCATGGCGGTGCCGCCACCGACGAGGGCTATGGGATTGTGGCCTGCAAGCTGAAGGTGGTGCATTGCAAAGAAGGGCACCATATGCCCGATGTGCAAGCTCTTGCCAGTAGGGTCAGCCCCTACATAGAAGGTCACCCTCTCCTTGTCCATAAGTGCACTCAGTGCATCCATATCTGTACATGCCTTGATGAACCCGCGGTCCATCAAGGTCTTAAGTGCATTGTTCATACCTTATGCCTCTACTCTCTTGTACTCTTTGGTCGCCTTATTGATGGTGGCTACCAACTCTGTGATAGGGACTCGGACCTGCTCCATGCTGTCACGCAGGCGCAGTGTCACTGTATTGTCCTGTAAGGTGTCGTAGTCGACAGTCACACAATACGGAGTCCCGATCTCGTCCATACGGCGGTAACGACGACCGATTGCGCCACTTACATCGAAGAAAGTGACAAAATCTTCACGAAGCTCCTTTTCAAGCTTGGAGGCATACTCTGCTATACCGTCCTTCTTCACCAGAGGGAGCACCGCCACGGTAACCGGGGCTATCCTGGGGTGGAAGTGCATCACGGTGCGTACATCCCCACCTTCCAGGGTCTCTTCCTCGTAGGCATCGCTGAGAGCCATCAGTACGTTTCGTGTCAGCCCTGCAGAGGTCTCCACTACGTAGGGAATGAAGCGTTCGTTGGACTCAGGGTCGAGGTAGTTCATCTCCTTGCCACTGAAATTCTGGTGTTGGGTAAGGTCGTAGTCTGTGCGGTTATGCACCCCTTCGAGCTCCTGCCATCCCATGGGGAAGAGGAACTGGATATCATAGGCATCCTTGGCATAGAAGGCAAGCTCATCAGGACCGTGCTGGTGCCAACGCAAGCTTGAACTCTTGATGCCCAGTTTCTCATAGAAGGCCATCCTCTGCTCTCTCCAGTAGGAGAACCACTCTTCGTCACTACCGGGTTTGCAGAACCACTGCATCTCCATCTGCTCAAACTCACAAGATCGGAAGATGAAGTTCTTGGTGGTAATCTCATTGCGGAAGGACTTGCCGACCTGGGCAATTCCAAAGGGAATCTTTACCCTGCTCGACTGCACAATGTTCTTGAAGTCCACATAGATGCCCTGAGCAGTCTCCGGCCTGAGATAGAGGGTCGAACCCGAATCTGCATCAGCTCCAATATGGGTGGAGAACATCAGGTTGAAATTCCTTGGCTCAGTGAAGCTCTCCTTTGTACCACAGGTCGGGCAAGCACCGTTGAGGTCGATCTGATCGGCACGGAAACGGGATTTGCACTGCTTGCAGTCAACCATGGGGTCGGTGAAGTTCGAAACGTGGCCGCTGGCTTCCCACACACGGGGATGCATCAGGATCGAGGCGTCGAGGCCGACGATACCGTCATGGATCTGGGTCATCTCCTTCCACCAGAAATCACGGATATTGTTCTTCAGCTGCACACCCAACGGCCCGTAGTCAAACGCACCACTCAAGCCTCCATAGATCTCACTAGACTGGAAAATAAATCCACGACGCTTACACAGCGAGACAATCTTGTCCATTGTTACTTCAGCCATATTCTCAACCCTCACTTCTCAGCACTGACAATGCTGCCTCTATTCTTGCAAATGTTTTTTCCTGCCCAAGCAGGGAGATCGAATCAAATAGGGGAAGGCTCACCGAACTGCCGGTAAGAGCCACCCTCAGGGGCATGAACACCCCATTTACCTTAATGCCCAACCTAGTTGCCAAGGCTGCAATCTCCTGCTCCATATCCTCGTTGGATGCAGAGGAGGCAAGCCCCTTCTTCAGGATTGCATAGGAACCTTCCAAAGCAGCGAGAGCGACAGGGCCCTCGACATTCTTTGCAAGGAACAGGGAGTGGTCGCCATACTCAGGTTCCTCAAAAAGGAATCGGGAAAGCGGCACCACATCACTGAGGACTTTCAGGCGCTCCTTCACCACAGGCACCAGAGCATCAAACTTTGCCTGGACATCATCGGAGAGAGGCTCTGACAAAAAGCCAGCCTCAACCATATGGGGAAGCAGCAAACAGGCAAGCTCCTCATCACTCTTCATTCGGATATACTGTCCGTTGAACCAGTCGAGTTTCTTATAGTCGAAGACCCCAGGGGCCTTGTTGATCTTCTCCAGGGAGAAGACCTCTTCAAGTTCCTCCTTGCTGAAGAACTCCCTCTGCCCGTCATAGGACCATCCGACCATGCTGACATAGTTCATCAGGGCTTCAGGCAGGTATCCCTTCTCTTTGAAATCCCGTACGGAGGTGGAACCGTGGCGCTTGGAAAGCTTCTGCCCATCCTTACCCATGACCATGGGCAGGTGACAGTAGAGCGGAGCCTCCCAACCAAAGGCTTCATACAGCAGGATATGTAAGGGCCCTGAGGGGATCCATTCCTGGGCACGCATGATGTGTGTGATATGCATCATGTGGTCATCGATGACATTTGCCAGATGGTAGGTAGGATAGCCGTCACTCTTCAAAAGGACAGGGTCGGGACTGACATCACGGTTTCTGCGTGTAATGTCACCCATAAGCACGTCATGGATGGTCGTCTTTCCTTCCAGGGGGACCTTCAGGCGGATTACACTCTTCAAGCCCTGGCTTTCAAGCTCTGCCCGCTCCTCCTCACTGAGGTTGGAGCAATGGCGGTCATAGCCTTGCATCTCGCTTTTTGCGGCCTGCTGTTCGGACCTAAGTGCTTCCAGACGCTCGGAGGTACAGTAGCACCGGTATGCTTTGCCATCAGAAACCAGCTGTTCGGCATAGCTCTTGTAGAGGTCAAAGCGTTCGCTTTGGACATACGGTGCGTAGGGGCCTCCTACCAGGGGGCCCTCATCCCACTTGAGGCCAAGCCAGTTGAGGGTATTGTACAAATCCTCCAAGGATTCGTCGCTGTACCGCTCCTGGTCAGTGTCCTCTACACGAAGAATGAATTTTCCCCCGTTTGCACGGGCAAAAAAATAATTGAACAAAGCTGTGCGCACTCCACCGATATGTTGCAAACCTGTCGGGGATGGGGCGTAACGTACTCTAACTTCCATCAGGATATACTCCTTCTCATTGGTATTGTTGTACCGTAAAAAGGAGAAAATGGCAACAATGCACTGGATCAGGGAAATATTCACTTGCAACGCACCCTTAGGCTGACTACCCATGCAAATGGGGCCATTTCAGAATATCACCCTCAGCAAACATGCTACAACAAGCCTGCTACATACCTGCCCTTACTTCAACAGCATTGATATGAAACAGGGCTGATGCATTGCCCCAACTCCAAATTTGATATAGAGTTCGGACAATTACAATTTGGAGGATCACACTGTACGCAATTCCCACAAACACTGCATTCGGACAAGCCAACCATAGAGAGCTGCAAAGACTTTTTTCCATTCCAGCCATCTTGTTTGCCCTGCTCTTCATTGCAAAAAACATAACACCACACCATGCTCTCCTTTCGAGCAGTTCTCTCATAATCCTGTTGGCCGTTGTCCTGGTAAGCCTGCTGGCTGCCTATCACCTCTACAGCTCAATGGCACGTGTAGGGAGAACCCCCTATCTTTTTGCCCGACCCCAACGCAAGGAGTACATACTCCTTGTCGATGACATTCTCCACAACCAGGAGTTTCGCAAGCTCAAAGGGTTTTTCCATCACACCAACCACATCTATGACCATGTCATCCGCGTATCCTACATATCCTATGTGATAGCCAAGGCACTTCACCTTGACTTCCGATCGGCTGCCCGTGGGGGTCTGCTACATGACTTCTTCCTCTATGACTGGAGGGAACGCAAGGCCAACGACGCAAAAAAGGCCCTCCATGGGAGGGAACACCCATACATCGCCCTGGCAAATGCCAAAGTGCAGTTTGAGGTCAGTGATCTTGAAGCTGATATCATCGTCAAGCACATGTTCCCCAAGACCCGGGCGATGCCCAGGTACAAGGAGAGTTTTGTGGTCTCCCTCAGCGACAAGATATCCGCACTCTATGAGTACTACACTCTGCTGAAGAGTCGCCACTTGCATACGGGAAGACAAGGAAGAGACTGACCTGCTCCCACCCCTGTACTACTGGTGTGACGGGCGCTGTCTCTCATTGGAATTTTTTTCGTCCCGATTCGACACTCAGCATCTTCACAAAACATCATGGAAGATGTGGCAATGACGAATCCTCTCCCCTACTCGTTCACCAACCAGGAGACGACACTCTCCATAGCCTTGTCCTGTGCAGGAAGATCCTTGTCATAGGGCATGAAGTGGGAGGCGGCAGGGATATGCAGGTGCTTGTTCTTCCCCTTCGCCTTGTGCATGACAAGACGACTTGCTCCCTGGGGGACAATCTTGTCCAATCCTCCGCTGATGATCAGGGTATCGGCCGCAAGATGGTCAAGGCATGCTACTGCCTGGCGTCGAATCTTTTCAAGCTCCCATACTGCAGGGGGAAAGGTATACGACCAGTATTCGCCTCCGAGGAAAGCATCGTCGTCCACATCACCTTCATAGTGAAAATGGTACTCAGCGTCATGTTTCCAGACTACTTTCTGCCGTTTGACAAAATGGCGGAAAAATCTGAGCTTACACACCGGTATTGATGGGATCAGGAGGGCAGGAGCGAGCAGGGCAAGCCTCTTTACATCAAAGGCATCGGCTATGATGGTGGCTATGGCACCGCCCATTGAGTGCCCGACAAGGTACACCTTCCTGTAGCTCTTGCTGAGGTTCACATAGGCATCATAGATGGTTCCTATCCAGTCCTCCGCCTGGGAAGCGAGAAAGTCATCACCGCTGGTACCATGGCCCGGCAGTCGCGGGGCAAAGCAATCAAATCCCGCCTCATGGAGATCCATCCCAGGTCTGATGAGCTCTCCCGGGTAACCGCTGAAGCCATGGACAAGCAACACTGCCTTTTGAGGGCGACTCTCATGGACCATCTTCCAAGCCCTGGCGCACTTGCGAACAGGAGCCTTATCCTGGTAGTGATTCTTATTCCAAGGGAATACATCATAGGAGATGTGCATCTCAGGCCTCCTTACCATGTCTGTTTGAGCAGGTTCAGCAGGTCAATCCTGCTGCGAACCTTTGTCTTGGAGAAAATATTGGCCACGTGGTTGTTCACGGTATTGGCACTGATGCCAAGGTTTGCCGCTATCTCCTTGTTGGTCAGACCATCGCTTACCAGTTGGATCACCACAAACTCCCTTTCAGTTATATGATAGGGTGCGAGATCTTCCAGGACAAGGTCTTTCTTACCTATCGATCCTTCCCTAGCCAGCCTGACAAACTCCATAAACAGAAATGTCATGACACTTATGGAGAAGGCAAGAAAATACACCCCGTACATCAGCAGCTTGATGGAGGGAAAGAAGAGCGAGAGCAAGATCGACGGCAGCATTGATGCACTGACAATGATGATGGTGATGCATGTCGCCCTTGCTGTCTTGTTCTCGATGGAGGAGAGGTTCTTGAGCATGATGATAAGGCAGAACCCGACGACAAACACAAACAGGAGGATCATAAGGTCCTCAAAAAGCTTGTTGCCGGTAATTGCGTGGGAAATCCCCAGACCGATGTAGACACAGGCAAGGGAGTAGAAAATGGCCTTGTAGGGATTTCTCCAGGGGTGTGCTATTACCCACGTGGTGAAATACGGTACGAATACCGTCAGAAAGGTCACATTCGCTATGAAAACAGACCCGATTATGTACCCCACCACTACAGAAGTCGTACCGGCAAGGAACAGGTCTGAGATGACCTGCAGTGCCAGAAGCATCATGCACCCCAAAAGGGATGCATGACAGACAATGAAGAACTTGGTCCACTGGTGAGATGAGTTCATGCTGTAGACGATAGCCAGTGCCAGCGTCATACAGCCAAGTGCGAATGCGATCATATAGACCAGTAACGTCAATCCACTCACCAAGGTTACCCCTTATTCATACCCAACTGCTTCTGATTGTGCGTAAGGTCTGCAAGACCGCAGATATCGGTGATATCGTTCAACAGAGGAACCAGTGAGACCGCAGCCAGACCCAATTCCTGCTCGACCTGACGGTTATAGGCATTTGCATTGAGGGATGCCTTGGCCTTTGCAGGATAGAGCTTCAAATGCAGATACATGCCATCGGTCAACAGATAGGAGGCATCAGAGGTAAATCCAGGCAGGGCCTTTTTCAAAGCACTGCTTATCAGATCTGTCTCACCGACAAAACCTCTGGGGGTCTGCAAGTGAAGCAGGTACCAGATGGGCATGGAGGGATTGGTCCAAGCCAGCCTCACTTTCTTCTTCTTGGCATAGGGAATCTGCGTTTTTACCTCAGAAGGGGTGATAGGGAGATCGGCAAGACCGAACAATACCCAGACAACCGAATAGTTGCCGGTGTTGCGGTAGCGCGATGCGAGTGTGATCAGATGTTCAAGATCCCTGAACTCCGGTTCCCACAAGACTGTCAGGTTGGAATATCTGCAATCCTTTCGCATCTGGGAAAAATAGAGAGCCTCAGCTTCGGTGGCTGTAACTATCAGGATAGTCCTGCGCGGCTTGTTGGATACTTTTTTGCGTGCCATGGTCAGACCTCCTTGTCCGTTTTTTCGTCAACAAAGCAAAACTCAGAAAGAATAGGCAAGGAACCGAATGCCCCGTTCATGTACTGGGCCTGGGTCTTGTCCCTGTTCTTGGAATACTTGAAATCTGCAAGGCTGTAATAGACGGTTGCACTTTCACTGTTCTTCTCAGCAAAATAGATACCATCACGTCTCATGAGTCCCGGTTGCAAGAGTGAGGGGTTACAGTCCACAGCAAGCATCTGTGAGCCATAGCCGGTATTGCTCTCCTCGAATATCTCAACGATATGGGCCAGGACATAGGGATGCAACAACATGCCGAAATCATCAATGATCAACGTCCTTGGCTTGATGAAACTTTCAAAGAACGCGACCCCGATCAGGCAGAGCCTTCTGAGGCTCAGGCTCTCCAAGGAGAAGTATGAGGCATAGTGCTGGGTGACGTTGGTGTGGACAAAGATCAGCCGGTCATCCTTTATCTTGATGTCACGGATATCGGTGATATCGACACTCCACAGGAAATTGGTCAGCTGCTTTACCCAGGAAGGGTGCTCTGTCAGCTGGGTGATGAGGTACTTCTCACTGAGATTGGATACACCCATGGGCAACATATGCAGGCATTGGTCAATCCATGTGTAGAGGGGCAGAGTAGTCTCACTACCCTTGGCCATGGAGGCTCTGAGGAAGGAGTGCTTCTCGTCCACCTTGTCGACCAGGCGTTTCTTCTCTCCACGGTAATTCTTGCCAAAGCGGTACTTATAGGCAAGATCCGCATCATCGAGCAATAGCGAAGCCTCATTGAGCTTTCGCTCGAACATCACCCTCTTGGAACGCCCTACCATGGTAAACATGGACTCTTCAAAAATCTTCTCCCGGTCAGCAACCAGGGTATAGATGCCAATGGTGGAATCCTGTGTCGCATCCCCCTGTTCCAACACCACCCTGATGATGATAGTGGCAGGTTGACCCTTCTCATCAGAGTAGGCAAATGAAGTCCCGCTGAGAATCTGCAGGGGGTTCGCTGTCTCTTCCGGTGCGGTCACAATACCTTTCAAAGCTTCCAGAGCCCGGACAAAGGAGCTTTTCCCTGCTCCGTTGGGCCCTATGATCGCCGCGGTCTTGATAAGCTTGAGCTTATCATTTACTGCAACCACCTTTGACTCGGGAAACCTGTTGTCCCGGACAGCTTCAAACGAAATAGTCTGGGCAGACCGTACGGACTTAAAGTTCGCAATAGTCATATCAAGCAGCATTCGCTACCTCCTTACTCACCCTTTCGGGTGCAAATCACAAAATCATTCGCTCCATCTTTTCGTACACCTTCGGCCAATCGTTCAGGACGGCGAGCATACGGGAGGGAAGAGTCTCATCGCCATGGTTATCGGTGGCCACAAGATCCACCAGTCCGCTTTCCAGATAGGAGAGGGCAGATCCGTTCTCGACTGCTTCGACATTCACCTGAACCAAGGCCCCAAGGGCGAGCAGGCGCTCCAACATGGAGCTTGAGGGGTTCAGCCAACGATACCGCTCGACATGCGCTAGAATAATCGTAAGGCCCCCAGACTGCAACTTCTCCAGGCGTGGGATCAGGTTTGCAGGAGGAAGTGAGAGACCAAACTCAACTAGACAGTACTTCTCCGCAATGGGAATGCATTTCAATTCCGGCTGGTCACCGACAAACAGCTCACTGCCCAGATAAGCCACAAGCCCCATGTCCATGGCTTTCTTTGAGGCCCATGTGAACTTGTCGCGCAACGAGCCGACACTGGTCTTCACATACGGATTGTAGATATGCGGCGTAAAGGCTATGGACGAGACCCCACTCTCCCTGTAAAGACTCAACATTCGAGTGAATCCCTCCACAGAGACATAGCCGTCATCAATCTGAGGTAATAAGTGACAATGGAAATCACAAATGCCCATTTCAAACTCCTGCCTGTGATTATACCCAGAAATGGTCATTTGTGAAAGGACAAAGATCAGAGAGTTGTAAAATAGGCTATCAAAAGGTCAAAACTCTATCATTGAAGAGGCTTGGACGTCTCCTGAAAACATATGGTGCTTAACCATATGCACCTCACTGACCATATCGGCTATCGAAACAAGGGAAGGTGGTGCATCCCTACCGGTAATGACGAGGTGGGGAAAGCCTTCCTTCTGTTTATGGTCAGAAAGCCAGCGACATATCTCCTCGGTATCGAGGTAGCCCAAAGTGAGGGTATAGGTGAACTCATCAAGGACTATAAGGTCAAAGCTTGTGGTGGAGATCCACCTCTTGACCTGTTCCCACCCTTTGACAGCGAGAGATGCATTGGTCTTTGCGTTGTCCCCGATCCAGGTAAAGCCGCTACCGAAACTCTTCCACACAACTCCCAACTGGGTAGCTGTACGGTACTCACCGCTATCGAGGCTCTGTGGATCACCCTTGATGAATTGTGCCACGGCGCATCTGCCACCATGGCCCAGGGCCCTCATCACCTGACCCATCGACGCGGAGGTCTTTCCCTTTCCATCACCGGTATACACCAATATCCTTGGCCGTCCCCTACCTTCCATCATCACTCCATCGTCAGGATCTGTGTCCTGACAACATTCCCATCAGCGATACCTGCAGTCCCATCAATCTGTTTCATAGCCGCATCCTGCTGGCTGGAGACCTCTTTCAACCGTATCAGCTGGGAATGGCTCTTTGAGTCTCCTGTCTTGTTGTACACCTGGTTCATCAGCGCAAGGGCTTCCGAATACCGGCCCATCCCTTCCAACAACAAGGCGGCATTGTAGCCGCTAGGCAGATGCCCTTGCTGTTCCCATGCTTGCAAGAAAAGGGAGTACGCCTCCCTGAGGTTGTTCTGTTCTGCCATCTTGTACGCCTGCTTGACCCTTTCTACCTTTGGCTTGTTGGTCATCAGCGAGACACGTGTCTCTTCCCAGAAAGGGGCGAGTTGCTTGGCTATCTGGGAGGGAATGGCCTTGACCATCTTCTCAAAGAGGGGGAAAAAGGAGGGGGAATAACCACTGGAGTAACAACGCTCGTCTGTGTCACGGCTATTTTCACCAATCCCAAAGATCGTCTTGCCCAGACAGGTTTCCTTTGCCTCTTGCGAGGTAAAGCTGTCTGTTGCCAGGATCCTGTTTGCCTTGAGGTCAATGAGGGTATAGGTAAAGGTTATGGTAGCCTTCTGCTCAAGGAAGAACGAGCGGCCGGTGACCTTCTCATAGGAGGTGACCTTTGACGCAGGATCGGAAGGATTTGGATCTTCTGTGACCCACTCCTTTATGTCCCTTCCTATGATCTGCTCTTCACAGTTCATATAGGTGATGGAACTTTTAAGAAGAGCATCAACCCCCTCATCCATCAGAAGTGAGTATGCATTCTTTCCACTTTTTCCCAGGGAAAGATAGGCATCAGTGGTCTCAGAGGGGAGAATGGTGAAGTAGTCTGTCCTGGCCAAGGCATCGACTAGATATGCTGTACTTGCATCGGAAATATCTGCACTGACCTCCGGATCGAAGCTGCTGCTCAGGGAGAAGGATGTGTCGCCGGAGCCCTTTATCCAAGGAGGAAGCACGCCTCCCCGGGGAAAAACATAGCTATCTGTGGAGGCAATGGCAATGTTGCGATGGTTGCTGACATCGACATCACTGGGGATGAGGTGTCGCACCTTGATGGACGTTGTACAAGAGGTGAACGCCAGTATCGCAACCATGCTCAGAATACATACTAGTAATGCACGTTTTCTCATGAGAGACCCTCCTCAGAAGCCAAATACTCAAATGCAACTTGTATGGCACGTGCCATACCCCGGTTATCAGCCATGCCCTTTCCGGCAATATCAAAGGCAGTGCCGTGATCCACACTGGTGCGCAAGAAAGGGAGGCCCCAGGTAATGGAAATGGTCTGATGGAAATCCAGTGTCTTTGCCGCAATATGACCCTGGTCATGGTAAAGGGAGATGGCGGCACGAAATTTCCCTGTCTTGGTCTGGTGAAAGACCGAATCAGCGCCGATGGGACCCACCACATCAATACCCATAGCCCTCGCCTCTTCTATTGCAGGCTCGATGGAAACCCCTTCCTCATCACCAAACAGGCCGTGCTCCCCACAATGGGGATTGAGACCGGCAACAGCCATTGGTAAATTCATGTCAAACACCCCATTGCCACAACTTATGGAATCACATTGCACAATAGTCTTGAGAAGGCTCTCCTTGGTCACGGCCTTGCAGGCATCGGAGAGGGAGAGATGCCTGGAATGAAAGAAGATCTTCATTCCCAGCGTATCGAACATGGTGACCGCACATTGAGAACCGGTGAGGTCAGCAAGAATCTCCGTGTACCCAATATGGGGGACATGGGCAGCTTGCAACGCTTCCTTGTGCAATGGTGGGGTTACGACAGCTTTGCAGTACCCATCGCTGACCAGCGAGACACAGGTCTTGACCGACTCGTAGGCAGCCTTGCCGCACATGGCGCTGACCTCTCCATAGGCAAAAGCACCAAGTTCGATGCCCCCAATGTCATAGAGGATTCTGCCCAAGCCCTTGGCTTGGGCAGATTCAAGGGAAGGCCGGTCATGCACAACCACATCAAAGGCACTCTCAAGATCTAGGTCACCTGCAGTTTTAGTGAACAAGGCCTCAGATCCTACCACTACCAAATGTAGCGATCCGGATAGACCAACTAGGGTTTTCAGTACTATTTCAGGGCCTATTCCTGCAGGATCACCCATAGGAATTGCCAGATATGCATCTCTGTTTCTCATATGGGGCAATCATAGCAGTGGGAATCGGAGCTGTCCAGAGCAGCTTCAACTATACCGGAATGGCAGATAACCAATTGACAAGTGAATAAGCTTCTTTTACTGTTATGCATGTAAGGGTAGAGATGTTTTGCAAGGAGTATGAACATGGCTAGATACCGTGAGGAAGATGATGACCTTGATGATGAAGAAGATCGTTATTTCAGCACACTCGAAGAAGAGGAAGATGCTTACCTGGCTGACTTGTACGATGCCCCGGAAGTGATCGAATTCGGTGATGATGACGATGAAACCCTCGATGATGTGGAAGACGAGGATGAACTCATCGACGATGCTTTCATGATCGACGGAGACGAATCGTATGAGGACGTGGTGTTTGACGAGGACGAGGATTTTGCTCTCGACGAACTGGATGACGAAGAAGATTTCTAGTAAGTAGCGTGTCTACCAGAAAGGAACCTCCCTACAGGGCAATGTCATTAAGTTAAGGCTCCCGAGCAAAGTAGAAGGAAGCTATCAATGAAGAAACCTACGTTTCTGACTTGATAGCTTTCATTTTCAGTCTCGAAGTTGTTATTAGGTGCATGATGATCCGAGCCTGCGAACATGTTGAATTGTGCGAGGCTTGGGTATCCACTACAATAAAGAAAGTCAAGCTGCTCTGTAGATGAATGGGGTTTGAGAATTCGGGAAAATACTCTTTCGTTCCTTACCGGCTGAATAGTCATCTCGAGCTCCTTGACTATTTTTTGTATCGTGATGGTCGGATCCCTTCCCGAGGCGTATAGCCTCAAGGTCTTTGCCAGGTCGGAATAGCTGACCTTGTAGAGGAGTTTGCGGTTCTCCAGCCTGCGGAACTGTTTCCTGGCGAAGGCGATCATCACCGATACGCACATGTTGTGGAAGATCAGCGAAAGGATTATCTCGCCGATGGCCGCAACCTTCTTCCTTGTGTTGCTGAATGACGAGCAGTCGTCATATTTCAACTGGCGGAAGGCGGTCTCCACCCCCCATCGCAGATGATACAGCTCCTTGAGGTCGGACGTTGAGAATTCCGTCTCAGGCAGATTTGTCAGCAGCACCTCATACGAGTTCTCGGAAAGCTTCAACCTGACGATCCTGAAGGAATATTCGAAATAGTCGACGGTGGGTGGGCGGCCTTTCCTAGCGCCCCCTTTAGGGTTCCTTGTTTCAGGGATGAACTCGTTGATCGAGTTGTTTGGGACATAAACATGGGCAGGATAAAATCCTGGGTTCTTGAGTACTGTATAGCATCGTGTGTATTTCCTGGTGATCATGGCATCCATCAGACCGTCTTCTGCTGCCATATCCCGGTACCTTTGGCTGATGCTCCTTGAGTCGATGTCCTTTGCCCGTATGCAGAAGTAGAGTCCCAGAGAGGACATCCTCATCATGAGCCTATAGCTTTCGTAGCCCCTGTCGCAGGTGATGATGCTCAGCGGGTAATCGGGGCATGCTGCAAGCCAGTATCTCGTTCCTCTCCCTGTGATCCTGGATGACATAGTCCAGGAAATACCCATTGGGAACCGCGCAGAAGACATTGAGATGAAGTTGGTTGCAGACCTTCCCATTGGGGTTGTTTGAGAGGTTCACCAACGTGCTCGCGTCATCCTTGTTCGGGTGGATATTGATGTCGGAACCATCGCAGGCCACCAGCAGATACTTGTCTTTGACCAGCGTAAACTCCTCAGCGAGATCCTTGAGATGGTCGAACAGGGCCCGGTATGCCTGTACGCCCAGCTTGTCACGTTGCTGGATGTATGCCGAAGCCGAGGGCCTGTCCTCACCGATGCCGAAGCAATGCCTCAGGTTCTCCTTCATGCAGCTTCCGGGCGAAAGCAGGCCGACCTTGACGACATCACTGAAAGATTGACGCCTGAATCGGGTGAAATCGGCTTTTGGATTGCTGAAATACATCCGAAAATCATCAGGGTCAAGGTCCAATCTGGATACGGATTTGATGATTTTGTATTCTAGATATTTCCTCATGATATAATCAATTACCTCCAATTAATTATATCATAATTATATTGTTTTGATACTATAAAATATGTAAAAAACAAGGCAACACATAGCCGAAGCTACATATTGCCTTGTTGTTTGGGTCTCACCGGAATGTCAATTCGTTAACTTAATGACATTGGATCTGAGATCACCTTTTTTGTAAGAGCCTATCTACGCGGTTAGGCTTCAACCTTGTCCTCTTCGTCATCAGTATCGACGTCATCGTCTTCTTGGGACTCATTGCTCTTTGCATCCGCATCAACTGTCGCCCGAGTCTGCCAGAGTTTCTCCAGGGAGTAGAAATCCCTCAACTCCTCACTCATCAGGTGGATGACAATGTCACCGCAGTCTATCAGCTCCCAACCATCACCTTGGGGTGACTTGTGGCGGTTGGCAACATTGAGTCCAAGATCGTTGATCTCTCCCCACAACTCGTGGGCGACACCCTTAAGGTGACCTACGCTGTTTACCGTTGCAATGATAAAGCAATCAGCCCAAGAGCACTCACCTGTAATATCCAGGATATTCACTTGTGTACACTTGTGGTCTTCCAAAAACTGGCCAAGCCTTTCTGCATTAGCCGCTACCTTCGTATTCATCCAATCATTCTCCTTCACTCAAGAAGCAAGGCGGTCCTGAGCCATTGGCCCAGGTAATCCTTCAAAAACTTCCAATCAGTGTCTGTATCTATCATAACGAACCGCCCCACATCATAGGTGTGGCAAGTTTTCATCTTCTGTAGCAGGGCCAGGCCATCGGGGAGGCCTGTCAACATTTCCAGTGTACTGACGAACGGGGTTTTCCTCAAGTCGCCAGCTCTTGATTGCAGGACAGAGAGGGCAAGCTCGTCAGTCACCTCTGCTCTCGGAATACCAAGGGCCTCTCCGGCTAGGGTGGTGACAAGCGAGCGAACCTCAGCAAGGGAGGCCTCGTCCCCTCCAAAGTAGGCTTTGGCGGGGAGGCCCAAAAGGTCGGGCAAAGCCTCCTTCTCTTCAATGCCCAGAGCCAGGGCATACCCCCTTACCAATTCTGGGGGAAGATGCATCACAACCAGATGCTTGTCCTGAACAACGAGGACAACCCCTTCTGAACCAAACAGGCCGTAGTAAGCCTCCCTCTTCTGATTCGAGCACCCTACAGTCAAGACGAGGGCGAACAATGCCAGTGTTGCAAGTGAGACGGCCTTTCTCATATTCGCTTGCCTGCCAGCAGAAAGTGCTTCAGATCCTGGGAACATGTGGCCACATGTTTCCCTTGTGCAACCAGATAGGTCTCCTGCATTCTGAGAATTTCCAGACAGATCATATCCAGCGAAGGGAGGGAGAGCAGTTCTTCCCGTATCTTGTCTGTGAGATGTGTCCTCCTCGGTTCGATGTAGTCAGCGATGAACAACACCAGACCGAGACGTCCCATATGGATACTTCCCAGCGTATGATATCTCACTGCCAGGCAGAGTGAGGTTTCATAGCCTTGGCGGAAGAGCACATCGGCACCTACTGGTGCATGCAACAGGACAGGATCCCTCTTCTCTTCGCTTTGCAGTTGCAGATGGTGTTCTTCTACATACGAGATCAGGTCCTCAGCCGCCCACTCCCTTGCGATGTCATGCAAAAGAGCTGTTTCCCTACAGAGGTTGAGGTCGAGGGGTTCACCGTACCGACGTACAAGATCCAGGGAGGTGAGGGATGTCGCCTTGCTGTGCAGGAGACGATCTTCACTCATCAGTGAGGAGAGTTCCTCCTCAAGAGCGGTAGAGCCTGTTCTGCTGAACATAGGATGCAACCTCCGATGGCATCAAGGAACGAATATCCTCAGGAAGCTCCTCATCCCCTAGCAAGGGGGCACATGCTTCACGTATGGTTGTTGAGGAGTCATCGACTGTCATATTGTCAATATACTCAAGGTCGACAGCATGGTCATGGAAGGGTGTTGCCTCCTTGTCACGGCGGATGACCACAAAGGAGACCAGCTCCTTCAGTTCATCATACTCATGCCACTTATCAAGGGTGGAGAGAAGGTCATCACCCATGACCAGGCCAAGACGTCCCTTTATGCTGTACTGCAGATAGAGGTGCTTGACCGTATCATAGGTATAGGAAACTCCTCCACGATCAATCTCACATGCATCACTGACCAGTTCAAGCGGGGGATCATCGGGGTAAAGTCTCCCATAGGAAGAGAAGCTGAGATGAAGCATGGCAAGACGGTGATGCGAATCTGCAAGAGACGCATCACGCTTGAAGTTGTTCTGTGCAACAGGAACGAATATGAACCGGCGATACCTTGTGGTGGTGGCCACCGTATGGATCAGGTGAAGATGGCCAAGATGCACCGGGTTGAAACTTCCCCCCACCATGGCAGTAGCGACTGGCTTGACCAACGTTTCCCCCTAGAGTTCGAATGGCTCGTCAGGATACTCGGCTTCCAAGTCTACAGAGGTACTAAAACCCCCTACAGCACTGTCTCCAAGCGCCTGGAGAGTCGGGTTTTCCGTATCCCCTACCATCTTGATGAAAGCTTGCCTGACCTCATCGAGGCCGATGTCCAGATAGACACACAAGCCTATCACCTCTTTGTCGGGGTACTTCGCCTGCAACTCTGCAAGCCTCTCCTTGGTTCCCGGTTCATCGAGCTTCGTACCAAGGATAACCTGTTTCTTCTCCAAAAGCAAAGGCTCGAAGGCTGCCAGTTCATTGCAAAGGATATCATAGGCATCGAGATATCGGTCATCGCTGAGGTCAATCAGGAAAGCCAGACCTGTAGTCCGGTTGATATGCCTCAAAAACTTGATGCCCATGCCGGCACCTTCACTAGCCCCTTCCAAAAGGCCGGGGATATCAGCAAGTACGATGTCGTGATCACCATAGCGGAACATGCCCAACTGGGGAATTTTTGTCGTAAAGGGATAACCGGCCACTTTGGTACGGGCATTGGTCAGCATATTGAGCAGGGAGGATTTTCCCGCATTGGGGAATCCCACAAACCCGATATCGGCAAGGACCAGAAGTTCAACACCGACACGCGTCTCCTCACCCTTCTCGCCTGGTTGGGCGAAACGGGGAGTCTGTCTCACTGAAGTCTTGAAATGATAATTGCCTTGGCCTCCACGGCCACCGGTCAGATAGACCCAGCGTTTCCTCACCTGTGAGATCCTTGATAAGGGCTCCGGTGTTGGGATCCTTGAGCACAGTCCCTGGAGGGACGGGTATCTCAATGTCTTTGCCATCACGTCCGTAGCAGCGATCCCCGGAGCCATTACGGCCGTTTTCAGCGCGATAGGAGCGCACCATCTTCAGATGGCCAAGGGTCCTCAGGTTGTTCTTCACTACAAAGACAACATTGCCGCCACGTCCGCCATCGCCACCCGTCCGGCCCACCCTTGGGAATATATTTTTCCCTGCGGAAGGAAACACAACCGTTGCCTCCGTTTCCGGAGGCAACATCAATATAGGTCTCATCTGAAAATCCAAACATGCGTTCGTCTACTCAGGCCATAAGGCCAATATCGGTAGGTAAAACTACTCAGTTACGATGCTGATGTACTTGCGGTTCTTCCGTACGTGGAACAATACAGTACCTTCAGCCTTTGCAAAAATGGTATAGTCAGAGCCCAATCCTGCATTTTCACCAGGATGGAATTTGGTTCCATGCTGACGCACGATGATCTCACCAGCTTTAACCAGCTGTCCACCGAAACGCTTAACGCCAAGGCGCTGTGAGTTGGAATCACGACCATTGCGGGAGCTACCGCCACCTTTCTTATGTGCCATATTCCTTCCTCCTTAAGCGATAATCTGATCGATGGTGATCAGTGAATACTTCTGTCTATGACCTTGGGTCCTAGTGTATCCCTTGCGGCGTTTTTTCTTATACACCCTAATCTTGTCACCCTTAAGGCTTCCATTGAGGGTCGCCTTGACCATAGCATCTGCTACATAGGGGGTGCCAAACTTTGCATTGTCCTCATCCACGATGGCGAGAACTGTTTCGTACTCGAGGGAAGACCCTTCCTCTTTCTGGCTGATATAGTCAACCCGAACGGTCTGGCCTTCGACTGCTTTGTACTGTTTTCCGAGAATTTCTACAAGTGCATACATGTCGATTTGCATCCTTACGTTTAGTTTGTGCACTACTCTTATAGCATGCATCAAAAAGAAACTTCAAGGTTATTTCTCATTAATTGATTGAAAAACAAAGAAAAAGGAGTTGAAAACCTACCGACCGATAGGTTAGTATCAGGTATGAATACGACATCAACCAAACAAAACCTCATCCTCTCTCTCTTGGAACTTGGATCCAAGAAGGGAATAGACAACGTCTCCATTGCGATGCTTGCACAGGCAAACGGCATCTCAAAAGCCTCGGTTTTCCACCATTTCGCAAGTAGGGAGGAAATGATGACATCCCTATTCGCTTACTGTAGGAAGCTTGCCTATGAACAGCAGATAACAATCTCCTTCGCAGGAAGTGCCAGTGATGTTCTTTTCAGAGCGATGGATCACTACAGTGAAGTCTATAGGACAGAGCCCCTGTCGTGGTTCTACAGCATCATCGAGTCTGAGAAACTGATCCACCCTGAAGCCTCTTCCATCGCCAGAACCCTCTCTGAGATGTTTGACGCACAGAGTCGAGTCCTCATAGAGGAGCTCTCAGAGACAGGAAGACTGGAGGTTGATGATTTGGATCTGGCCATAGAGATGTTCAGTGCCACGGTTCAGAACCTCCTCTCCAAGATCCTGATCGGCAAGGAAGCCGACCTGCCTTGGAGAGAGGAAAGGTTCATCAACAGCTTTTGCGCACTATATAAAGGGAAATGAGGTCACATTGCATCCAGGAAGGGAATGCCGACCAGGGCAAAAGCATTCTTCAGGACCTGCATCACCATGGCTGAAAGCTCAATCCTTGCACGCACAAGTTCAACACTTCCCGCCTTCAGCACTGGGTTGTCATGGTACCAGCGGGAGAACAGGCGCGAAAGCTCATATAGGAACGAGCACAGCAGCGAAGGATCCAATTCAGCACCCGACCGGGCGACCACCTCCGGGTAAAGGGCGATCTGCTTGATGAGCTCGCGCTCATCACTGAGGGTCAGAAGGCTGCTGTCAAAAGTGAGCTTTGCCCTATCCCCTCCCTCACTCTCATACCGAGCGAGCATGCTGGATATCCTGGCCCCCATGTACTGCAGGTAGGGTCCGGTATTCCCGTTGAATGAGATGGATTCTGCAGGGTTGAAAATCATATCCTTGAGAGGGTTTACCTGCAAGAGATAGTAGTTCAGAGCCCCCAATGCGATCGAAGAGGAAGTCTTGTCGACATCGCCGACCTGCTCTTCCCTCTGTTTTGAGCGGATCTCAGCAGCTGCGAGGCTTGTCAGTTGCTGGACAAGCTCATCAGCATCAACGACAGTCCCTTCACGGCTCTTCATCTTACCGTCAGGCAGGTTGACCATGCCATAGGAGAGATGGTGCAGATCCTCTGCCCAAGTGTAGCCCAACAGGGACAGGACATGGAAGAGTACCTTGAAGTGGTACTGCTGCTCACTGGCAACAACATAGATAAGGGAGTCAAACGGCCAGTCCTTATGTCGCATGATGGCAGTCCCCACATCCTGGGTCATGTACAGGCTGGTCCCGTCCTTACGCAACAGAACTTTCTTATCCAGTTTGATGGCCTCGAGGTCGACCCATACCGAACCATCTTCCTCACGGTAGAACACTCCCTTCTCCAGACCTTTGAGAATCTCGTCCTTGCCATACTTGTAGGTCTCAGACTCGTAGTAATAGTGGTCAAAGCTGATACCCATATTTGCATAGCTCTCGGCAAGGCCGTCGAGGGTCCACTTGTTCATCTTGTGCCAGAGTTCCATCACTGTAGGATCGTCGTCTTCCCACCTCTGGAGCATCTCCTGGGCCTGCTGTTCTGCACCGGGCTCCTCTTTAGCCCATGCGGCAAACTTCACATAATACTTGCCGACAAAGTGGTCGCCTTTCATGCCGGTTGACTCAGGTGTCTCACCATTGCCAAACTTCTGATAGGCAAGCATGGACTTGCAGATATGCACCCCACGGTTGTTGATCAGATTGACCTTGCGTACGGTAGCTCCGTTGGCCTTCATGATGGCACTGATGCTCTCCCCGATGCTGTCGTTGCGCATATGACCCAAATGCAGGGGCTTGTTGGTGTTGGGGCAGCTGAACTCAATGGTGATACGCTTATCACTGAGGGTCCTGTTAGTCCCATAGAGGGCCCCTTCAGATTCGATAGCGGCTGACAGGGATGTAGCCAAGGCTGCCATATCAATGCGGATATTGAGATAGGGACCTGCGACAAGCAGTTCACCCAAAGGCCGGTCAGTGATTTTCTCTATGCGATCCTTGAGAGTGGTGGCAAGCATGGGAGGGGCTGTGCGAAGAATCTTAGCATAGGCAAACAGGGGAAAGGCAAGATCCCCCAACTCGGGCTTGGGAGGAGTCTGAACTGCCAAAGAGGGCAGTTCGACATCTTTTCCAAGGATTGTAAGGGCATATGAGGCAAGCTCTTTCTCTACAAGGGCTTTCCAGGACTGGCGTACCGTATCAAGCATTATGTTTTCCTTTTTCGTGCAAGTAGAAGAAACTATACTACAAACCAAACTCATGCATCAAGGCCGATGCTGACCTCACCACTGGATAGAATTTCTCTGGTCCCATCTTCTGTCTCCACTATCAGATGGGCATCATCGTCGATGGCAATGGCCAAGGCCCTGCGTTGTTTCTTCTGGGACCGAATTACAATGTGCTTACCCAGGACAATGGAGCGCGAGCGGTATTCAGGTAGGAAGGAGCGATCGGATAAGGCCGAAGAATACCCTATAAGGGAAGTAACCAGATGAGCAACGAGAGTCGAGGCATCGACATCCTTGGGGACGAGACTACTTTTTTCATATAGGGATGTCACAATAGGACGGAGTGCGGGAGAATAGGCTTGTTGGGGAGTGGAAAAGTTGATGCCGATGCCCACTACCATGGACGAAAGGGTCCCGCTCTCCACATTCAGCACCCCTTCGGTAAGGATGCCCCCTACCTTACGTCCTCCAAGAAAGAGGTCATTGACCCACTTTATGCCACAAGAGATAGAGCAGACCTCTTCAATCGCTTCAGCAGAAGCGACAGCTGCGGCGCTGGTGATCAGGGAAGCCAAGGAGACAGAATTGGGAGGGGCAAGGATCAAGCTAAGGTAAATGCCGCCTTTGGGGCTTGAGAAATCGCGCCCCAAACGCCCCCTCCCCCCGCTTTGGCTGTGGGCAAGGATCAGGGAAGGAGTAGCGCATCCTTCACTTGCCAACTGCTTTGCATAGCGGTTGGTCGAGTCTATGGTATCAAAGAGGTGAATGGGTACTTGAGGCAACAAAGCCTCAAGCTTCTCCTTGTCAAACAGCGATTCCTGCTGAATCAGGGAGTAACCCCGATTGGTCACCGCATCAATGAGATGCCCTTCATCACGAAGGGTTTCGATCGCTTTCCAGATGGCAGAACGGCTGACCCCGAATTCTGAGGCAAGCTTCTGACCCGAAACATGGCTTTCCTGATGGCGGCTCAGATAAGAGAGCACGGCTAGAGATGTGTTCATGTAGGCATCTTAAGCTAATTGTCAACCAAATTCAAGTTTACAATACAAATTCCAAGTGGTACCCTCCTCCCATGAATACAAGAAAAACCGTCCTGACCGCCCTATTCGCCGCATTGATAATCGTAGGGGCATACATTCGCTTTCCCCTTCCTCCAGTTCCCATCACGCTGCAGACACTTTTTGTCATCAGCGCCTCACTGCTTGGAGGGACAGCGATAGGACTGAGTAGTGTCACCATATACCTCTTGCTAGGGGCGGTAGGACTGCCGGTCTTTACTGCAGGAGGGGGATTGGGCATCCTCCTAGGTCCTACCGGAGGCTTCCTCTTTGGCTTGCTGCCTGCGGCCCTGCTTGCAGGAATTGCAGGGAACTATGCAATGAATCTGAAGGATGCTGACCTACCTAAAGACCTTTCAGACAGGGCAGGAGAAGAATCATCAAAAAAACAAACACCAAAGGAGAAAAGGACCTACCTCCTTCTCTGCCTCATCTTTGGAACGCTGGCAACCCTCGCCATCTATGCAGTTGGTGTACCCTTTCTCAAATACAACCGCTCACTCTCATGGAAGGTTGCCATCCAGGTAGGAATGCTTCCCTTCCTCATTGGAGACACGATCAAGCTCATCGTGTCTGTAAAGCTTGCTCAGATGTTTGCCCCAAGGATTAGGGAGTTTCTCAACGGATCAAGTACTTCATGACTTTGGGTGTAAGGCGAGCAAAGAAACCAGGGGCCTGAAGGTACCATGGTGAAGGCGAACAAGGGTGGGTACTACGCATACACGTGCTCAAGCCAGAAGGTGTCAGGCGTAGATTCTGCCAACGCAGTCTTCTATAAAGCATGAAACCAGTCGGTCATTAGCTGAAGGGAAAGCGGCGAATGGCATCAGGGTGGGAATGACTACACTCCTTTCATCAAGTACTTACTTGGCAAACTCCCAAGCAGAACATTGGCAATGTCCTGAACCACAATCGGAATCTTGAGATCAGACTCGGTCGGTTGACCGCAAGAGCACCCCATATGAGATTGTACAAAAAGCTGTCGAGAATACCCTTGGGATATTCACCAAATCCCCGATTACTTGAACTCTGTCCGAGCAGCTCCTAGGTTGCAGCTGCACTAAAACGCCCCAAGGATAAAGATTTTATCCTTCGCCAAGGTAGTGGAAGGAGTACCAACCATGTGCGGGAGCCTGACAATATATAAGCTCCCACAAACATGGGCATATGGGTGATGATCGAAGGGTATAGGAGATTCAATCTGGTCCCGTTTCCAGCTTTCCTGTTTCAAATTAGTGTATCCAGTTAGCCTTTCATCTCCAAATATCTCCTTTACTTGTACAATCTCCACGCTCCCTTATCTATTTTGGTTCTTCCGCATACCTAATGGTCTAGTAGGGAATTCAGATAATTTTGCAAAATCGGGAAGTCCTATGCTGAGACCATGCGCTTTCTAAAATTATGAAAGGGCTGATTTTCAGCGACAAATCAAGTTTGATTCTTAAAATTCCAAGAATGCCAACGATAGAACAGGTTTTTGGGGAAAGTTCTGAGAAACATGTTACATTTTGGGTAAGAACTACCCATGCTCACCTAGTAAAATCAAGCTGGGCATGGGCACAGGAATGTGATGAGAAAAATAGAGTTCAATCAATTTCTTTTGACGACTTTAACGCTAATATTTTGTCGTAATATCTTTTGTAGCTATCTTCAAACAAAAACACATTCCTACCATTGCTTCCCTGACCAACTTTGCATAATTGCCCCCTGCCAGTATTGCACTCGTTACTTGCGTCCTTTTCAAGATTAGCATAGCTCAAAAACCATTTCCGGAGCCTATTTTTCAAATTTACTTTGATTTCCTCATATCTTTCATCCTCAATTACATTATACTTTTCATGCTTATCAACCTTTAGATTGTACAACTCATCTGGTCCGTACGGTATTCTGCTAACATATTTCCAATCATCATACCTAATCATTCTAGTAGGCCCATACTCACTAAAAATGATAATTGGCTGATCTGGTTTTACAACAGGCAGTGGCCTATTCAATATGATCTCATCTGAAAAGTTAACCCCTGGCCTTTTTTCTTCATTGGCTACTTCTTTGTGGTCTATTCCCAAAAGTGCCAACAGAGTCGGGAAAATATCATAGTGACTATGGGGTGATGAGTTTATGTTATTGGATAGCAACACTTTTGGACAAGAGATGATAAAGGGCACTTTAACAGATATTTCATATAAATTCTGCGGGAATGTCCCATTTCCCTTTCCCCAAATACCATGATGACCCATATTCATACCATTATCCGAGGTGAAGATAATTATTGTATCATCAATCAAATTTGAATCTTCTAACGTCTTTATGATCATACCAATACCATTATCCATAGCGGTAATTGAGGCAAAATATCCCTTCAAACTATTATGCCTTCCATTTTCTGTACCATCATAAGGGGCATCTGGACTCAACCTTGGATTTACGGGTTCATTCGGGACTGATTCAAAAGTACAATCCTCGTACAGATCCAAATATTCCTTCGGATGATTATCACTATCCCAAGGATAGTGAGGCGCTGTATAATTGACACTTAAAAAGAAAGGAGCTTCCGACTCTTTATATTTTTTTATGTTCCTAATAGCATTGTAAGTTATGAGATCAGTCACATATTCAGATTCGATTTTGATCTCATTGTTTTCAACTATTTCAGGTTTGTAGTAACTACAACCTCCACGAGCTATGGTATACCAATCATCAAAACCATGTTGGGGTTGTATGCTGTCCCCTAGATGCCATTTTCCGGACATGCCACACTTATATCCTTCTTTTTTGAGAATATCACTTATAAACACCTGATCCTCTACATAATCAATCGCTTTGTCTTCAAAGGCAAACTGTGTGAGGTTGTTGAATTCGGCATTTATTTCCATATCAATGTTGCCACTTAAAATCCAATCCTGGACGCCATGGAAGGAAGGGATTGTACCTGAATAGATTGAGGCTCGAGCGGGAGAACATACTGGTGATACACAGTAGAAATTTTCAAACATAACACCTTTTTCATATAACTTGTCAATATTTGGTGTCTTTAGTTCAGGTGTACCTGCGCAATGTAAGGCCCAGCACCCTTGATCATCAGAAATAATAGTTACAATATTTAATTTCTTTTTTCTCTCATTCATGATCTATCCTTTGACTCCACCCGCTGTTATTCCATTAACTATCTTTTCTGACAAAAACAAATAAATTATCAAGGTTGGTATAAACACAATGACTACAGAAGCAAACATTCCAGCCCAGTCACCTGAATTCATCATAGATTTTATAGTCTGGTACAATCCAACACCTATAGGCCGAAGTTCTGATTTGTTTGCAAAAACCAGAGCCATAAAATACTCGTTCCATTTAGCAATGAAATTGAAAATAGTTACAGTAATAAGAGCAGATTGCGCCAGGGGAAACATAATAATCCAAAAAGTTCTCACTGGAGAACAACCATCAATAGCTGCAGCTTCTTCATATGAGGTTGAGATCCCTTTAAAAAATGACATCAAAAAAAATGTTGTGAAAGGTGTTGCTGTTGTAGTATAAATGAGAATCAACGTCATCCGAGACTCAGAAATATCTAGTAAATTTACAATCGAAAAAAGTGGCATTATAATCATAATGCTTGGAATCCCTAAACAAATCAGGATTATGTTATTAAGTAACCCCTTTCCCTTAAATGAAAACCGAGACAAGCAATAAGCTGCAGGCGCACTTATCAAAAGCACAAAGATACAGGTGGGAACTGTATATATAATTGAATTCAATAAGTTCAAGAGAGCTTTATTGTATATCAATACTTTTTTATAATTTGCCAAGGTAATCCCATTTGATAAAAATGTTCCGGTGAAGATATCCCTTGTTGATGACAAAGAGGCTAACACTACCCAACTAATCATCACAAAAGCAAATGACACCCATAACGTTACAAACAAAAAACCTGGACTATGTTTGAGTATTTTTAGATAGTGGTCTTTAGATTTATTCATAATGCTACCATCCTTTATTGAAGATATTCTTCACTTTTTGTTATTCTTTTGATGATTGAAGCTACTGATACAACAATTAGTGTGAGAACAACAGCCGAAGCGGCAGCTAAACCTGCAGAAACACTTTCTGTACTAATTTCTGAACCAAATAAGGCTTCATAGGTAAATAACATTGGAGTGTACGTTTTCAGTCCTCCAAAGACTTGTGATAAAGCAAAGAACCCCATAGTCTTTGTAGTCCATAATACGACTGATGTGGAAATGACATTACGAATCAAAGGAACCGTAATTTTTAGAAAACATTGGATTTCACTTGCTCCCTCTATCCGAGCCGCTGAATAGAAGTCATGAGGGATTTTTTCTATGCCTGCTATATACATAAGCATGTAGAATCCAACACTTCCAAATATATACGCAATACTCATTGAAGTAAAAATATGATTTGTGGACAACCATTGATAGTCAGCCATTCCCGGTATCCTTAGAAATCCAAAGATAGCCTTCATTAAACCAAATTTTGAGTTATAGACATATAATAACCACATATAGCCAACAGCTATCTCTGCTAGGATGTTTGGCATGTAAATCACTGCTCTAAAGAATTTCTTTCCTAGGATATCACTGGTTAAAATTAGTGATAGTAAAAGCGCTATTCCAATAGTAAAGAATCCACAAATCGACCATATTTTACCAATATTGACCAATGACGTAATAAATAATGTTGAATCAAACAAATTGACGTAGTTCTTTATACCTGCAAATTTCCATAATCTGAGAGGGGTCCCAACTGTTTTTAGATCAAATAAGCTCATTACTGAAGTGATAACTACTGGATAAAAGAAAATCACGACCATGCTTAGTGAAGCAGGGACCAAGAAAATAAATTTTGATTTTTTATCTATGTCCATATCATGCCTTTTTTAGAGAGATACTCATAAGTATCTCTCTAAAGTTAATTGGTTGTTTTAAAAGTTGCTTGCTTTTTCGATAAATTTCTCTGCTGTTATCTCGCCAGCCATTAAGAGGATGCATGCATCTTTAATGATCTGAGCACTGTTACTATTAGTCACTAGACCTGTTTGGGAAGGATACCTGTTGGTTAGAGTATTCATAATTTCTTTGGCATCTTGAAGAGCTTTCGGCCAATTGGCATCGGGATTCATGGGAATTGCATTAGCTCTTTCAGCAAAAGCCTGATCCCAATCACCACTTGTAAGGTATATGGCAAAGTCAACTGCTACATCCTTAACTTTTTGTTCTGCATCTTTGTTAACAGACACACCAAATGCGCTATAACAACCTGACTCTAGGCCATCAACACCATTTTCAACAGTTGGAAAAGCAAAAGCACCCCATGTGAACTCTTCGCTTGTAGTACTGGCTACTTCATTTGGAAGCCATGTCCCATTGATATACATTCCAATGTTTTCTTCAATCACCATGTCTTGCTGAGCTATGGGATATTGGTTTGAAGCAATCTTAGGATCAAAATATCCCAGTTTCACCATCTTTTCAATTTCCTTTGCTGCGACTAATACTTGAGGGTCATTCCATAATTTTTGATCCCTGGCTAAATTGAAAACAAAATCTGATCCTTTCAGCCTTGATAGGTAATATCCAATCCAGCTTGTTGAGTAATAATCGTCGGTAGTAATCGGTGTAAATCCAGCATTTTTTATCATTTCACATGCTTTGAGCATTTCAGCCCATGTTTTTGGGTATGCAGTAATTCCGACCTCATCAAAAATATTCTTATTGCACAAGACAAAGAATCCTTGAGGTGTATATGGGATAGCTTTCAGCTCACCATCAAAGGAAATTTTGGTCAATTCCAGCATGCTTGGCATGATATAATTCATATACTTTTTATTATCTGTAGTTGGATAGACTTTCTCAAAATATGGACTTAAATCATCAATATAGTCAGTCCACAGTGCTGAGATGCTATCAATGTTTGCATCCATCACATCAATTCTTGTTCCTGCTTCGATGGCTGAACCAACTAAATTTCTGTTGTCCCTACCATTAAATGTAAAATTGATTTTTACATTTGGATTGAGTTTTTCATAGGCTTTAGCCGCATCGACCATGATCAAGGCCTGGTTTTCAGTAGCACTCCAGCTAGACCAATAGTTGACCCTTAATATCTCACTTTCCCCTGCTTGCTTTTCAGAATCCCCTTTTGCATAAAGTACTGAAAACGTTAGTAATACAAGGACGAACACTGTTAGCATTTTTATATGTTTCATAAAATGCCCCCTTTTTTGTTGTTATGGTATTGTCCCACTGAAAGATCAATCTGTATTTGCACAAAACCAGTTATTTTTTGTTTTTAATTAACAGTTGATAGGTTTATAATAAAACGTTAATCAACAAAACCTCTGACCAATAAAGCCACACCATTTTTTTGGGTTTTTAGGTCACATATATGCTATAATAACATCCATACATGACATATGTATAACTGGATAACAGATGGAAATAATAAAAGACAATTATTCATTTACTAAACTGAGTGTTGATCTTAAAATAGATCATGTAATCTCTATTCATTATTATGAATATCCTAGTGATTTCTTATTTACCGGAGAATCTCATGATTTTTGGGAATTGTTGTACATAGATAAAGGAAAAATTATAACCTTTTTAGGAGACGAGGAGTATCTCCTCCATCAAGGCCAGTTAATCATCCGAGAACCCAATATATTTCATGGAATAAAGTGTGATGGTTCAATCGCTCCTAATTTGGTGGTTATTGCTTTTGATTGCGACTCACCCCTAATGGATTATTTCAAAAAGAACTACTTGCTTACGATAAACAATTTAAGTAAAAATTTATTGAATGCTATAATCATTGAGGCACAAGACAGTTTTACCAATAAACTTTCAGATCCCTATTATAAGAAATTACTCTTATCACCAGAGATTAAACCCTGTTCATTGCAAATAATTAAAAACTGTTTGGAACTATTATTCATCTATTTGCTTAGAGCAAAAGAAGATACCATTAACACTAAATCTGTACATACCTCGAATGAGATAAAAGAAAAAACTGAATGTATAATTTCATATATGAAAGAAAATATCGCATCGAATATAACGGTAGATCAAATCTGTGATATTTTCAATTTTTCCCCTGCTTCAGTTTCAAAATGCTTTAAACTTGAAACTGGATGGAGCATGATGGAATATTTTCATCGTCTAAAGACTGAAGAAGCGAAAAAGATGCTTCGAGAAGGAAGAGGGAACATCTCTCTAATCGCAGAAACACTTGGCTATTCAACCATTCATTATTTCTCACGTCAATTTAAAAAAATTTGTGGTATGTCTCCTTCTGAATATGGAAAATCAATTAAGGCTCTTGTAAATAATGATTTTGATAAAATAGAATTTTCATGATGAAAGGAATATCCCTTTCGTATTCCAGAAAACTTACCATGAAAAAAGATTCTGTTGTCAAGATTTTTCAAATCAGTGAGGTAATGCTTATCCTGTTTCAACAGAAAACTCGACGAGAATAGCTGGAAGAGCCAATAAGCCTTATTGCCTCTGAGCACGATGAGGATCCCTATGGCAAGGAATTTGCCAACGAGATAGGATAGATCGCTTAATTACTCAGGAAGTGTATATCGTGTCAATGCAAAGTAAGCAACAGGCTTGCCGGCCCAGAATTTGTTGTTCCCCGAAAAAGGGTACATACGTTTTCGTTTCCAAACTCAGAATCAAGAGGCATTCCCCCTTTTTTAGAGAGTGAACTCTTACATTTCATTCCGATTGGCGGTCTGAACCCGTAAGAGCACACCCTCACACCACAGCTTATCATGTATACTACACGCTCAGGAGAACAGCCATGCAATCCATCAAAGCCGCTTCAGTGCAGTTCAACCATCACCAGGACGACAAGGCCTATAACCTTGGGGTCATAAGGAAATTTGTAGAAAGGGCATCACTTGAGCATGTCGAGCTCATCATATTCCCTGAGATGTGCATCACCGGGTACTGGCATGTGCGTAATCTCTCTGAGTCGGAAGTCAGGTCTTTGGCAGAACCGGTTCCTGACGGTCCTTCCACCCAAGCCCTCATATCCCTTGCTATAAAGCATCAGATGACCATCGGAGCCGGCCTCATCGAAGAATCTGATGATGGGTCGCTCTACAACACCTATGTGGTGGCGATGAGTGATGGTAGCACTGCCAAGCATCGCAAGCTGCATTGCTTCATCTCCGCACATATGAAAAGCGGTGATGCCTACACAGTCTTTGACACACCCCATGGGGTCCGGATGGGCATCCTCATATGCTATGACAACAACATCATCGAGAATGCTCGTATTACGGCCCTGATGGGAGCCGAGGTCCTGCTAGCACCCCACCAGACAGGAGGGTGCAACTCTGCAAGCCCCAAGGGAATGAGCCGAATTGATACACGGCTTTGGGAAGGACGTGCTACTCGTTTGACTGAACTTGAAGCTGAATGTAAAGGCCCCAAGGGTCGGGGTTGGCTTATGCGCTGGTTACCCTCCAGAGCCCATGACAACGGCATGTTCCTGCTCTTCAGCAACGGTGTTGGAAGAGACGACGACGAGGTAAGAACCGGCAATGCCATGATCCTCGATCCCTATGGAGAGATACTCTGTGAAAGCGTGATTGTTGATGATGACATGGCAGTTGCCTTCCTTGATGCATCCCTGTTGCCTTTCTGTAGTGGACAGCGGTGGATGAAGAGCCGGAGACCTGAATTGTACGGTCTAATTACCCAGAAGACGGGAAGAGAGCAGGATACCAGGAAAGTTAGGTTTCCTTTTCTGCAAGATGAAGACACATAGAAACACTGTATCCAAATTATGGCAAAGTCTTAGTATCTCTTGAACAGAACACCCAAATAGCCGTATGGTAGTGCCATGAAAGATTGTAAAGACCACAGTTTTGATGCCACAGCCTTTCTGCCCTCCTTTTTGGGCACCTTTGAAAGGGCTAGAGGCAACGCCAACTTTTATGGAATGAAGCAACTCCCCCAGATGCTTGAACTTGGGGAGATCGCAAACGAATATATCGAGCTGATGTTTCCCGGACGCTGCGGACGCGAGCGTGTCGGTCTCAGCTTGCAGGAGATACTGCTCGACCAGCTGAACAAAGTGTCCTCCGCCCTGATGAACCAGGTTTTCCTTGCTCTGAAATATGCACATCCTGAGCAAGAGGAAGAGATGCTCAAGGTGAAAAGCAGGCATATCATCACGGGTATCTGTGCACTGCTTCCCCAAATACGCCTCAAGCTGAAGCTTGATGCAAAGGCAGGATTCGACGGGGATCCCGCAGCAAGCAATGTGCGCGAGATAATCCTCTCCTACCCCTACATGAAGACCCTGGCCATCCATCGATTAGCCCACGAACTGTTCAGGATGGAAGTTCCCCTCATCCCACGCATGCTCAACGAGTTGGCCCATAAGGAAACGGGGATCGACATCCACCCAGGGGCAGAGATCGGAGAGTCCTTCTTCATCGACCACGGCACCGGTGTGGTCATCGGAGAGACCACTGTCATCGGGAACAATGTGAAGATCTATCAGGGTGTCACCCTGGGAGCCCTCAGCTTTCCCAAGGATGCATGCGGCGAGCTTATCAGAGGGGCCAGGCGCCATCCCACCATTGAGGACAATGTCACCATCTACTCCAACGCAACCATATTGGGAAACATCACCATAGGAAGGAACGCTGTCATCGGATCCAACGTCTGGATCAAGGAAGATGTCCCTGCCGACACTATGGCTGTCATACAGGAACCCAAGCTGACCTTCAGGGAATTGAACAGAAGGAAGAGTTAGGCTTTTCTTCCCATCGGGTGTTGTCCATTGAGCAACGCCAGATGGTAGAAATCCTCCCACTTGCCATTGAGAAGCAGATATTCTCGCTTTATGCCTTCCTGAACAAACCCCAGCGATGATGCAAATGCCAAGCTCGGAGTATTTTTTATCATGATGGTCGCTTCCAGCCTATGGAGTTTCAGCTTGGTGAAGGCATAGTCGACAACCGAACGTACCGCCTCAGTACCAATACCCTGCCTCTGCCACTTGCCGGCAGTGCTATAGCCGATACTGGCACAATAGGAGGATCCATAGACGATATCACTCAAATAGACCTGGGCAATAATGGCCGAGCCTCCCTTCCGGGAAAATACCAGGGGAAGCTTACGCTTCTGAGCATACAGATCGACCTGCTTCTCACAGTAGTGCTGGAAGTTGGACAGCGTATAGAAACTGTCATTGCGTTGAGGCGAGAATTGGGAAAACAACGCTCGGTTCTCCCTCTCATAGGCAAGCATCTGTCTGGATGAGCTCTCGTCAACAACGAAGGCACACAGCCTTTCGGTCTCAAAGAGCTTAAGCATGGCAGATGACCATTGGCTTGCAGGACTTCTCGTCGCAGAGGGCAAAATGCCCTTGAACCAGCAACCCTTCCCTTGCAAACAGGGGGACCTCAAGGACTTTCACCTCAAGATAGTTACCACTCAATCCATACCAGAATCCACCCTTGCGTTTCTGCAACACCACCTCGGTCGGCTTGCCACTTTGACGCATCAGATACCCTCTATAGAGTTGATCGGAGAGGTCGCGTAGCCTTTTTGCCCTTTCGTCCCGCACACTCTCTGGCACCCTGTCCTTTGCCTTGAAAAGTGGCGTGTCTGGACGTGGGGAGAAGGGGAATACATGCATCTGGGCAAACTTCTGATCCTTAAAATAGCGGTAGGTCTCCTCAAACTCCTCATCGCCCTCACCAGGGAGGCCGGTTATGACATCCCCTGCGATAAACGGGTCGTCCTTCGCCTCACGCAGACTGTCAAGGATGGCCGAAAGCCCCTCAATGTCATAGTGACGGTTGACCCGGCGCAACACCTTGTTGCTCGCACTCTGCACAGGAATATGAAAATGGGGTTGCATCCTGGGATCCTTGAGTGCATCAAGGAGCCTCCCATCGATATGGTCCGGCTCCAAGGAGCTCAGGCGCAGGCGTATGCCATCCCCTAGGGAAGCGAGCAACTCCTCAAGCAAGCCGCCCAAGCCATTGTTGGTATGGTCGTACATGGTGAGGTTCACCCCTGTCAGCATGATCTCACTGAAACCTGCCCTCTCCAGGGCAAGGGCGCGCTCTACGACTGTCGCACTATCAAGAGAGAGCGCCTTTCCCCGGGCAATGTGCACCCTGCAGTAGGCGCACTCGTTGTCACAGCCATCCTGAACCTTCAGGTATGCACGACTATGGTAGGAGAATGAGGCGGCATCATAATCGAATACAGAAGCCTCCCCATCACTGAAGGAGAGACATCCGCTTTTCAGGTCAAATCCTGCTTCGAGGGAGACCTTCAGGTGTTTGGCAAGCTTCAGCAGATGCGCCTTCTTTTCCAAAGGAACAACAATGACCTGGTCCGAAAGGGCCTTGAGCTCATCCTCGTTGACCTGGGCGTAGCACCCTGTAGCCAAGGTAGGGGCTTCTGAGGCAAACTTGCGGATCATCCTGCGTGCCTTCTGCTCGGCCTTTGAAGTGACGGTACAGGTATTTACTATATAGAGATCTGCCGGATCCTTCTCATCGACGATAGTGAACCCCTCCTCTGAGAAGGAGTCTGCAATGGCCTCACTTTCGCACTGGTTGAGCCGACAGCCCAAGGTATAGACACAAACGTTCAAAAACTACCCTCCTGGTCCTTAAGGGTCTGCATTACCGTATCTACAGCACCCTTGAGCCCCATACGCATCTGTTTGGCGTAGGGGTTGTATCGTTGCAAGTCATAGAAAAGCTGCAAGGGGTCATTGCAAGTCTGTTCCACTATGGAGGTGAGGCTACGGTAACCGGTGGTGGCAAGTTGGGTCTCCCCAAGGGAGAGTTCGGACAGGGTCCTTCCCACAAAGTGAGTTATACCCTGTGACCAGGCCGCCTCACGGTCGTGCTGGTCACAACTCATCTGATGCACTTCAAGTTTCCACCCTTTGAACTGGTCAACCCATTGTTGCACAATATCCTGGGGTGCACGTATTGGGCAGATTACCATAGGCAATCCTGCAACGCCGTCCTTTCCGGAATCAGGGCCAAACATTGGGTGGGTGGCAATGCAGTGGACATCCTCGCCCAGATACATGCGCATGAGCTTGGCCGGGTATATCTTGACCGAGCAGGTGTCCATCACCAACGTTGATGCCTTGATCCGAGGTGCTGTATGTTTCAGGACCTCTTCAAAGGCACTGATTGCGACGCAAAAGAAAAGCACGTCACAGGCGAGGACCTCGTCCTCAGTCCCTAACCTTACTCCTTGTGGAGCCGTCTTTGCACTGCGCCCATATCCAAAGACGGTGAAGCCATGCCTAGCGAGTTCGCTTGCCCAAAAAGAGCCAAAACGGCCGAGGCCGTATACACCAATTTTCACAGAAGTATTCATTGCCGGCATTGTACTGAATATGTGCCACCCTAGCAAGAACGTGAGGTTGAACGGGTAAACAATACCAAGGAAAACAAGGCGACCGCCATACTGACTACCAGCACGACAAGTCCACCCTGCAAGGTATGGCGCATGCTGACCAGCCCTATGAGGGCAGGGAGGGTAAGCCTTCCCAATACCATGCTTACCGAGTGCATGTTTGCTATCTGCAGCATTTCATGGGGCCAGGTATGCACCTCAAGCAGTTGGGCAGCAGGATTGAGGGCCCCAAAGGAAAACCCCAAGAGAATCATAGCGAACAACGCCAGTGAAAGCGTCGGTGCCAACACCAGCAAGGCAGTAGAGAATATGCCTAGGATGGTAAGGGTCATCAACAGGTGCAGAGGATTCTTTGCCCTGTTGGTCAGGGGAATGACCAGGAACCTGCTGGCTGTACTGCCTGCGAACATCAATGAAAGAGAGAACCCAACCTGAGCAGCAGTCGCACGCTTGTTTTGCTGGAGATAGAGCAAGGGGTATACAGTGCAACAGTATTCGACTGCATTGAAAAGGATGAGGTAGAGGAAAAACACCCTGAAGCCATGCTGCTTCAAGAGGGAGAAACTCTGCAGGAACGAGCCGCTGCTGCCCTTGCTGCTGAACAGCTGGGGAAGAGCTTTCGCCTTGGGTATGTATGCGATGAAGAGGATGCTCATCACCAGATAGACAGTAGCTATCTGGTAGAAGCCAAGATACCAACGCCCTCCCTTGATAAGGGAGATATAGAAACCGGCCCCTATGCTTGCAAGGCTCCAGATAAGATGCATGAGCGGGATGTTGGTCTTTTTTCGCTCAGGATCGGAGAGGACCATGACACTGAAGCTGTTCGTCCCATAAAAATATCCAAGCCAGGCCTGTACAAGGAAGAACAAGGTAAAGGAGAGGGCACTGCGGGAGAGGCCCATTCCCAACAGACCGACTGCCGACCCCAGGATTCCGACGACCATAAGGACATAGGGACCCAAGCGCTTAACCAAAAGAGGAAGCACCATAAAGGAAAGCAAGGTCCCTACCTGGCTGAGACTCATCAGGACACTGAGTTGGCCCAGATTCAACGAGCAGGCGCTCTGAATCTCGGCACTGAGCCCACCAAAGAGGTTCGAGCCAACTGCTGTTACCATTATCATGGCAAACAATAACGTTCGCATGTGCATACGATGCGATATTAGCATATTTTGGATAATGTACACAGTATCTGCATGCACTTTCACAACAGGAACAATCGTGATATCCTTAGAGCGATATCACTACTATACAGTCAAGGAGCAGAACCATGACGTTTGCTGAAAAAATGAAGGCCCAAGCTATTGAGGCCAACAAGAAACTCGTTCTTGCAGAAGGAACAGAGAGCCGCACCATACAAGCAGCCCGTAAGATCATTGACCAGAAGATTGCCTCCTCGGTAACCCTAGTGGGACAAGAGAGTGCCATAAGGAAGGCTGCAGAGGCAGTAAAGACTTCCTTGGATGGGATCATCCTGGAAGACCCCCTTACCAATGCCGACAGGAAGAGCTTCGGACAAGCCTACTACGAATTGCGCAAGCATAAGGGCATGACCGAAGAAGAGGCCTATGAAGGCATAATTGACCCATTGCGCTGGGCTGCTATGATGGTTCATCTGGGAAAGGCCGACGCAATGGTAGCCGGGGCGGAGAACACCACCGGTGATGTGCTCGTCGCGGCATTCACCATCATCAAGACCAAGCCCGGCATCAAGTTTGCCTCTTCCTGCTTTGTCATGGCAACAGACAAGACAGATCTTGGAGTGGACGGCTCCTTCATCTTCGCCGACTGTGCCACCATTCCCAATCCTACAGCTGAGCAGCTCGCCCAGATCGCAGAGGCTTCTGCGGTCTCTTGCAAGACTTTCTTGCAGGCAGAACCCAAGGTAGCCATGCTCTCGTACTCCACCAAGGGCTCGGCCAAGGGGGAGCTGGTAGACAAGGTTGTCCAGGCGACAGAGCTTATCAAAGCCAAGCTTCCCGACCTTGCTGTCGATGGTGAACTTCAACTCGATGCCGCTATCATCGGTAGCGTCGCCAAGAGCAAGGCTCCCGGGTCTAAGGTTGCAGGGACCGCCAATACCCTAATCTTCCCCGACCTGCAGGCAGGTAACATCGGATACAAGCTGGTACAGAGACTTGCAGGGGCTGAGGCGTACGGGCCGATCCTCCAGGGCTTTGCCAAGCCGATCAGCGACCTCTCCCGAGGGTGTTCAATCGAAGACATCGTCATCACCGCATCCATAACCCTCGCCCAGGCGGCTTCTGTCTGATCTTGATCAGTAAGTAGAGATGAATGGGGCCCGCAAGGGCCCTTTCCTCTGCCTAGATTGTCCTTTTTTTCTCTTTTTGCTACTATGCCTTCACCCTCAAGGAGCTTGCCAAGCATGGGCCTTCCCAAAAAAAACCTGGATCTCTTCGACCCCACCCTCTCACCGGGATTCATCATCTGGGCCTTGGCATGGCCTACCATTGTAGAACAGATTCTCCAAGTGAGCGTCACCTTTGCAGACTCTGCAATGGTGGGCTCTCTCGGGGAGAGCTCAACAGCTGCAATTTCGGTCACCAGCTCGACCATCTGGCTGGTGAACGGTTGGATGAACGCCCTGGCATTGGGGTTCGGGGTCCTGATGGCAAGGCATCTTGGAGCGGGAAAGGCTGATAGGGCAAAGCTGGTTGTCCGTCAGGCCCTGCTTACCTCACTGGGCTTTGGACTGTTTCTCACCCTGCTTTTCATCCAGGTGGCACGCTTTCTTCCCATCTGGATGGGTGCAGAGACAACAGTACGCCCCCTATCCCAAGAGTACCTCACCATCATAGCGATCGGGTATGTACCCAACCTGCTGATGATCACCATCAGCACACTCTTACGCCTGAGCGGGGATACCAGACGCCCTCTCTACCTCAACGCCTTCAACAATGTTGCAAACATACTCTGCAACCTCTTCTTCATCTTCCCTTCCATCAGGGTGGGCTCTGTCACCCTTGCTGGTCTGGGTCTTGGGGTAAGGGGAGCTGCAATGGCCACGACCCTTGCATGCACCCTGACAGCGATCCTACTTGTGATAGTCCTTTTCAAGGGCGATCATACGATCAGGATATCCTTCAGGGAACGTTGGACCTTTGACGTTGGCATACAAACACAGGCACTGAGACTTGGCATACCCATCGCCCTGGAGAGATCCACCCTTTCCTTTGGGCAGATAGCCCTGACCAAGATGGTGGGAACCTTGGGAACAACAGCCCTTGCAGCCCACTTTCTGGCCATCAGCGCAGAGTCGATAACCTACTTGCCGGCCTCAGGCTTCTCCACTGCCGCCACCACCTTAGTTGCTCAGTCACTGGGGAGGGATGACAAGGCCCTTGCAAAACGCTATGCAAACCTCTGTGTACTTGCAGGTACGCTGATGATGAGTTGCATGGGACTGGTACTGTATCTATTCGCCACGCCCTTGATGACGCTCTTCACCCGTGTGGAGCCTGTCATAGTCCTGGGCTCACGGGTATTGAGGATAGAGGCATTTGCACAACCTGCATTCGGTCTCTCCATCCTGGTCTTTGGGGTGATGAGGGGCGGTGGAGACACCAAAGGGCCTTTTCTCATCTCCCTTGCAGGGATGTGGCTATTGCGTCTTCCTTTGGCGTTTCTCCTGATCCGTCTGACGGACCTGGGCCTTGCGGGAATCTGGATCGCCATGATGAGTGATTTGTGCCTCAGAGGGATGATCTGTCTGTACAGCTATAGGAAAGGAACGTGGATCAGCAGCTGGAAACAGCTTCACTGATGGCGATGAACTGACTCCAATCAAGCTGTTCGGCACGCAAGCCTTCATCGACACCACTTTTTTGCAATATACCGGCAACCCCATCCTTGCCAAACCTGGCGCCGGTCTTCCCCCCCAGGAGGTTGTTCTTGACGGTCTTTCGTTTTTGGGAAAACAGGTCTCGCACCACTACAAGAAACACTTCCCTAAGCTTAGGATCAACCAGAGGAGCCACCCGCTTGGTCATCGTGATGACCGTGCTGCCTACATTGGGTTCGGGGTAGAAGGAGCTGCCGCTGATGGAAAAGGCACTTTTGACTTCGTAGTCCATCTGTGCAAGCAGGCTGAAGGAAGACCAGTTCTTCTCCCCTGGCTTGGCACTGAGGCGCAGGGCGACCTCGGTCTGCAGGGTATAGACCATCTTGGGAGGAAGGCAGCCCGCCTCCAACAACTTTGCAATGACAACGGAACCCACATTGTAGGGAAGGTTTCCACAGATCCTATCTGGGGTGCCCTCTTCTTTCCAGAGCTTTTCCCAGGTCTTGAGGGCGTCACCTTCGATGAGACGGAAGTTCCCATCCTCGCCAAAGGCCTGCTCGCTAAGGATGCGGCAAAACCCATGGTCTATCTCAAAGGCAGTGACAAAGCATCCAACGTCCAAAATATGGGCGGTCAACGATCCTATGCCCGGCCCGACCTCCCAGACTTTCATTGTCGGTTCGAGAGACAACTCCCTGACGATGTTCTCACGAACATGACGACTGAGGAGAAAATTCTGTCCAAATTTCTTACTCAAGGCAAGCCCTTCCTTATCGAGCAGGCTCTTTATTGCCTTCGGTGAATCGTACGCGAACTTCCAACTCATAGGAGCATCTCCTTCTTTTTTGCAAAGCCCGTTCAGCATAGCCAATTGAGGCAAGGAGCGTCAACACAACCATGAGATAGAGGACAAACCCACCACCATCAAGACCACCTGCAAACAACGTGCTCCCAAAAGAGAACACGGCGGTGATAAGACGATGGAGAAGAACAACCAAAAAGGAGAAATGTTTACCAAACACAAAGGCAAGAAGAGAACTTCCCATCAGGGCAAACATCAGAAGAGAAGCACATGGGGCTATGAAAAGGGCCCCTATCTGCCAGGCACCCCAGACAGCAAGGGTGGGAATTGCCGTAAAAAGGATGGCATAGAGAGAGGAAAAGAAGCTCTCCATCCATCTGGGACGATAGAAGGAGAATACCCTGTTGCACAGCAGCCCCCCATAAGAGGCATAGCTGAACAGGCTGCCCATACTGGATAAGGCTGAGGGAAATACCACTATCTGGATGCAGGCCGTAGCCAGATACGAGTAGTATGAAGCCATGCTTCCCCTGAAATACAGCGAAAGGATTGCCATACCCATAGCCCGTACCAAGGAAGGCCTGGGGCCTACCAACAGGACATACAGCAAAGCAATCGCCACAGAAACAACCCTACCCCGCCTCTTTCCCAACAGAGGGACCAGTGCAAAGGAGAGTAACAGCATGAAAAACTGCAAGTGCATCCCAGAAAGGGCCAGCAGATGGGCACAGCCACTGCCCAGACTGAGATCCTTGAGGGGAAAAGCCCCGTCCCCTGTCCTTCCCAGAAGAAGCATCAGAGCGAGAGCGCGACTCTGCTCATCATCGATGAGGAGGGTGAAGCGCCTCTCGACCAGGGAGAGCACCTTGCGCCTGAAGGCCCGTAATCTGGAAATGGAGAGTAGCTGCACCGTATCCGCAAGGAAGAGCGATCCATCCGGGGAAAATTCCCCTTCCATGGTGATCACGCTCCCACTGACCAGGGTGGTGTCGGCATTGACCAAGGCCGACACCACCCCCTTTGCACTGCCTTTAGCACCATCACCGGTGGTACAGGAAGCAAGACGAAGACGCACTGCCTGCTTGGCACTTCGAGAGAGCAAGGAGTCCTCGACAAGTGTCCCCTCCAAAACTGCAATGCGTGCAGGAAGGAATGCAGTGTCAACATGGTTACGCGCTGCCGTCCAGCCAAAAAGGACGTAACAGAAAAAGCTGAAGGAGAGAATTTGTATTATTGTCTTCTTGCACTTGCATGCACTGGTTAGCACCAAGAGCCTATAGCCAAACAAGGCGAAACCTACCAGGAGCAAAAGCATTGCCACCACAAGGGGATAGGCAAGCAGAGCGCTCTCTGTTGCAGCGAGAAAGAAAAGCAAGGGAACACCCAGGACAATGCCCAGGCGAACCCAAAAATATCCACGCATACCCCATAAGACAGGGGTATGGCATGTTTGCTTCAGTTCACCTGTTCAGCAAGGATAACGGTCAGGGCAAGCAAGGGAAGATCGAGCCTCTGCTGCATGTTGAGATGGAACAGACGTTGGGCAAGCCTCAAATTCGGTTTCTTTGATTCCCTGACAGAACGAACCCTCTGGTACATCCGATAGAGGCTCTTCTGTCTCACCTTCAAGTGCAGCAGCAGGAGTGAGAGGAACTCCTCTGCCCATGGCCCCCTCTGCTCTTCAGTGAGGAGATCAAAATTCTTATCCCCAACCAGACAGAGGTTGTCACTGACATCCTGCATATCAAGGCTGGCTATATCCTGGAGAAATGCCTCCAAGACAAACAGAGACTCCAGCTGTTGATAGTCAGGGCTCCCAGCCTGTCCCTTCAGCTCGTACCTTCTTTGCCTGGCAACCGAAGAACGGGTATCACGCTTGGCGAGGGCAATCCAGCAGAAGAGGGTCAAACCAGAGGAGACCAGCATCTCATCCAACATGGGAATGGGGTCACGGATTGCAAGGGACATAAAGAAATAGGTCACCATAAAGACCACTGCACAGATAAGAAGCCTGGGTATGTACTGTTTGTCCTGGATCCAGCGATCCACATAAAAATCAATCGCACTGTACAGCGCATAGGAGGCTTCATCCTTCTGGCCCTTGGTCAGCATACCGCTGCTCTTGAGGACCACAGGGGTCTCGGAGTCCATTTGGGATACCCTGTCGGTCTTCAGGTACGGGCTGAGGTAGAGATTCGATCCGACTTTTCTGAGCAATGCATAACAGGTTATCATCTATAGGGCCGCCTTGAACTTTTCTATAAGGGCCGGGAGGTTTGCTTCCAATTCCGCCCTGTGCCCTTGTTCAGCTTTCACAAAGAGATAGTACTTGATCTTCGGCTCGGTTCCGCTAGGACGAACCACCAGTTTTTCTCCTGAGCTGAAATGCATGATAAGGACATCAGAGGGAGGAAACCCTGTATCCTTGCCAGAAAGCAGATCCCTGGTGGAGATGATGGTCTTGCTTCCGAGGGTATCTCCCTCCTTGAGCTTCCTCAAGGATGTCATGATCTGTTCCATCTTCCTCTTCCCTGCCGATCCTTCATAGTCACGGGCAAAGACCACCTCCGTGCTGTAGCCGTACTCATCATAGATGGCATCGAGTCTCTGTTGCAAGGTAAGGCCTTGATTGGCGTAGTAGCACATCATCTCAACGGCTACCAAGGCTGAACTAACAGCATCCTTGTCCCTGACAGAAGGGACGGTAAGGTAGCCGTAGCTCTCTTCACACCCGAAGAGGAAAAACTCCTCTTCGCTAGTCTCCAGAGCCGCAATCTCTTCTGCGATGTACTTGAAGCCGGTCAGCACATCCTTGCACCTGCCGCCATGGCTTTCAGTGATCTGCCTGACCAGGTCGGTGGTGACCAGGCTCTTCACACAAACAGGATTTTTCTCCCTTTCAGAGGCTCCGATCAGGTAGTCGCACAATAGGACCGCAATCTGATTTCCACTGAGAAGCTGATAGGAATCCTTATCAGGGGTGAGGGGTATGGCGATGCCCAAGCGGTCGGCATCAGGGTCGGTTCCCAGCACGATGTCGGCTTTGCTCTCCTTTGCAAGGGCGAGAACCATTTTCATGGCTTCGGCGCTCTCAGGGTTGGGAAGGCTCACTGTAGGAAAGGCTCCGTCTGGCTCTTGTTGTTCCTTCACCACAACACACTTGATGCCCACCTCTTCCAGGAGATGACGGATCGGAACATTTCCTGTCCCATGCAAAGGGGTATAGGCCACGGTGATTGGGCTGTCATAGACGAGGGCTGGCCTCTTCAGCGAGGCGAGGGCCATCGCATAGTAAGCGTGGTCCACTTTGTCAGGGACAGGGACCAACAGGCCTTTGGATCGGGCGCTTTGCTCGCTGATTACCTGGATATCGTCAGCCTTCACCGAGTTGGCACGCTCTGCAATACTGAAATCATGGGGAGGGGTCACCTGTCCACCAGACCTCCAGTAGACCTTGTACCCATTGTATTTGGAAGGGTTATGACTTGCGGTGATGACAATCCCGGCTGTTGTATTAAGATACCGTACGGCAAAACTCAGCATAGGAACCGGATGCAACGTATTGTACAAGAAGACTGAGACACCATTGGCAGCAAGGACCAGAGAGGCTTCCATGGCAAACTTCTCACTGAAATGACGACTGTCATAGGCAATGGCCACAGAAGGGTTGCTGGACTCCTCGTTGAGGTAGTCACTCAGACCCTGGGTGACCTTGCGAACAATAAAGGAGTTCATCCTGTTGGTCCCCCCACCCAGAATCCCTCTGAGCCCTGCAGTACCGAAGGAGAGGCTCGTGTAGAACCTGTCATACAGGCCCTCCCAGTTCTCTCTGGCAAGGTCCTGTTCCACCTCTTCCCGGAACACACTCTCCTGCTCGCTTCGGATATACGCTTCGGCCTTACTTCTCAGGTCTTTCTCATTGTAGGTCATTGATAGCCTCCTGTAGCTCCTCTACCGAATCCACCAAGCGGGATGGACTCAGCCGAGCCAGGTCCTCTCTTGATCGGAATCCCCACGATACCAGAATATGTTGGCAACCTGCATTTTCCGCAGTCTGGTAGTCAACTTCAGAATCGCCTACATACAGCAAATTTTCAACCTTCAGACCTTCTTTCTTTGCAAAATGCTCAAGACCAGCCCTGTCGGGCTTACGGGGAAAATCATCCTTCATGCCCCGTACCCAAGAAAAACGGATATGGGGAAAAAGGGTGCGGACGACCTCGCCCGTCAGACCATCTTCCTTGTTGGAAAACACTGCAAGACGGACACCCTGTCGGTCAAGGGTTTCCAGAAGGGATGGGATCCCTTCATATGGCTTGCTCTTAACACAGTGATTCTGGCGGTAGTACTCCATCATGAAGGCATACATCCGATCAATATGCTCAGAGGTGAACTCCTTGCCCCAGAGCTCTACCGCCCCTATCAGGGCGTTTCGCAAGCCCCTTCCCACCACTCTTTTTGTCATCATCACATCCAGAGGTGGCAGGCCTTCCATTGCAAGGGCCCGGTTGAGGGCATCAGTTATGTCTTCTATTGTATCAACAAGCGTTCCATCAAGGTCAAAGAGGACAGCCTGCACGCTTTTTTTCTGCATAGGGGTATTATCGGGCATCACAGAGGTTCAAGTCAACAAACGTTTTGACAAAACCGCTGTGTTCCGCTACTCTTAACCCATGCAAACAATTACAATCAAGGATGGCAAGGAAAAACAGCTCTTACGCCATCACCCATGGGTTTTCTCAGGAGCAATCGACTCGACAGCCAACAGCGAAGAGGTAGGGATTGCAAAAGCAGTGACACAGGAAGGGGTCTTCATAGCCTGGGGCTGGTACGATCCAAAAAGCCATATCCCCCTCAGACTCCTCAGCTGGAATGAAGCTGATGAGGTAAATGACACCTGGTGGGCAAAGACCATCACAGAAAGCGTGCTCAGAAGAAGTCAATTCTTCAGAGACAAAAGCACCCCTACAACAACCTTCCGCATCATCTTCGGCGAAGCCGATATGCTTCCCGGCCTTGTCGCCGATGTATATGGGACACTTATCCGTGTAGACATCAGTGCAAGGGTTGCCTGGGACCACAAGGACCTTATCGTTGCCACGCTGGAAAAGCTTTTGCAGCCCGCGATGATCATTCTCACCACTGACAGCGCCTACTGCTCAGTCGAGGCACTCAGCGAAACGGTATTGTTCTACCAAAACGGAGAATACTTCACCCCAAGCAAACGGCTCGATGCCGTCAGATTCCGAGAAGACGGCCTTTTGTATGAGATAATCCCAGGCAAAGGGCAGAAAAGCGGATTCTTCTGTGACCAGAGAGAAAACCGCAGGGCGATCGAAGCCTACTGCAAGGATGCTGTTGTCCTGGACGGATGCTCCTATACGGGAGCCTTCACCCTACATGCCCTTCGTAGCGGTGCGGCATGGGTAGACCTCATCGACAGCAGCTCTGCAGCCCTCAAGCAGAGCCTTGCCCATGTGCATATCAACCAGGATGCAAATATCATACCCAAGGACTGCCGTGAACGGGTGAATATCATCAAGGCGGATATTTTCAGGCAGATGAGAGTCATCGAAAAAGACAAGTATGACCTCATCATACTTGATCCCCCCAAGCTTGCCCCGACCAAGAGCCAGGCTGACAAGGCGGCAAAAGCATATAAGGATCTTAACCGTCTTGCCATGGAGAAGATAAAGAATGGGGGCATCATTGCCACCTTCTCCTGCTCCGGAGCAATCTCATCTGAAATGCTGAGGACCATCCTTGCCTGGAGTGCCCAAGATGCTGGGGTGGAGGTTCAGATACTGCGAACCCTGGGACAGGCAGAGGATCATCCTATACGCCTGTCCTTCCCTGAATCGGAATACCTCAATGGGTACCTTATCAGAGTGATACGCTAGCTGGCCACAGGATTGGGTGTATCGTCAGGATTCGAATTGTCATCCTGTCCTGACAACATGGCTGTGAGAAAGCTCAGTTGCTCCAGCTGCTCAAGGAGAACCTTGGGCAGCAGGTCTACCTCTGCGGACCCGCTGTCCAGAGCACGCAGGGCATAGGCGTAGTCCTGCATGACCGGCACCTCCGGGCCAAAATGGAGAATCAGTGGCATGGTCTCTTCCTTGTTGTAGCGACAACGGCGGAAGATGCCATTGCCCTCCTTGTCAGCATTGGCGCACACCCCAAACAGGCGACAGATCAGTGGCCTTGCAGGATAGACGCTACAGTGGAAGGGTGAGTCGTATCGGTACAGCGGACAGGGCCCTCGCTGTGAATGCTTTGCTTCGACAATCCTATAGATTAGGTCCGTATCTTTCTTTATCAACAAGAGGTAGGCAGCCACAAGCCTTGCCTCCAATGCTGTGATATCGGGCATAAAATGCTCACAACAGGTACCACAGCCCGGTGCACACGCTATGCTGTGTTCAAAGCAGAATCGTGAAGTCTCTTCTTCAATCTGGTCATACAGGCTGGCAAGAGAAGCCATACCCGCACCTGCATACGTCCCGCTGAAAGTACGACATATCTCTGCTATGCTATCCATCATTTCTCCCAATAAGCAGAGATACTAGCATTGGAAAAACAAGAAAATCAATCAGGGAGGGCTCGCTTTCTCCGTCTTTTTTTCCTAGGTTTCTTCTCTTTTATCCGCTTTGCCTGTACCGAGCGCTGTACGAGGCGCTGGTTACGTCGGTCAGAGAGCATCCACCCTCCCAAAAAGGCACTTACCCCACAGATGGAAAGGGCCCATACCCACGCATACGGGTGGTGCATATAGGGTAATTCAATATTCATGCCGTAGAAGCTTACTATCAGGGTGGGGAACATCAGGGCGATGGATATGATGGTCAGCCTCTTCATGATGACGTTCATGTTGTTACCGATGACAGAGGCAAAGGCATCCATCGTACCGGTTAGGATGGTTGTATAGACATTGGCCATCTCTATGGCCTGCTTGTTGTCAGTGATGGTATCTTCCAGGAAGTCCCTCTCCTCCTCTGTGGAGAGTTTGAAATAGGATATCTTGAGCAGCTTCTCCATCAGGACCTCATTGGTCGACAGGCTTGTGGAAAAATATACCAAGGACTTCTGGATCTGCAATAGCTGGATCAACTCATAGTTCATGACACTTTTCTGCAGCTGCTCCTCAACCAGTGATTTCTGCCTGTTGATATACTTGAGCAGGCGGATGTAGACCATGGTGGCACGTCCGAGGATGCTGATGACAAAACCCTCCTTGGTTGCAACCGGATACTGGCGGAAGCGGTTCTTGGAAAAGTCCTCAAGTACAATGCTGTCACTTTGGCAGATGGTGATGACCGTATCCTTGTACAGTACGATCCCCAAGGGTACGGCATACTGATTGATGCCTTTGCTATCATCGGCAAGTGCGGGCAAGCGGACAATGAGGGCGACATAGTCATCCTCACGTTCAATGCGCGCCTGCTCGTCCTGGTCCATGATATCTGCCAAGAGTTCGCTGGAGATGGTGTACTGCTCTTCCAGCAGGGTAATGTCATCTCGGTTGATGTTACGGGCATCCACCCAAGTATAGGATGCCTCTACAGAGCTATCACCCGGATTGGTGCTCATTGCTGTATTTCGAATGGTTATCATAGTTCCTCCGTGGATTGGTGTGTACGGTGTACCTCAGAAATCCCTAGGAACAAACCCAAACAGGGTCTAGAACGTAGGAAAAGAGGACGCCAAGGATATGTTGCCAGGCAGGGGTATTATACTGCCACCTTCGTCTGAAACAGACATAGGATCCTCCTCCTCTTACAAGATGCTTTCCACTACTGGAACTACTTTTCAATACTACCACAACCGGCAAAAAAGAATAAAGGGGAATAGGCACAATCAGGACTCTTTTTTCATCACTTCCCTAACCAGAGCAAAAAAAATATACTGGCAGACAGGAGGCTGATGATGTTCACAAGAGAAGAAGCGCTACAACTACTGAAAAAATACAACAAAAACGAGGCTTTGATCCTACATGCGTACTGCGTGGAAGAGACCATGAGAAAATTTTCCGTTCATTTTGGTGAAGATGAAACCTACTGGTCCTTGGTAGGCCTCTTGCACGATGTCGACTACGGCAGTTTTCCTGAGGAGCATTGCTCAAAGGCCCCCTCACTCTTGGCCGAAATCGGTGCCGATGAAGCATTCGTCCATGCCGTCTGCAGCCATGGCTTTGGCATCTGCTCGGACATCAGGCCTGAGCACCGTATGGAAAAGGTCCTCTTCACCATCGATGAGCTAACCGGTCTGATCTACGCAACAGCCCTGATGAGACCTGAACATATGCAGGGCATGAGTGTGAAGTCAGTCAAGAAGAAGTGGTCATCCAAAGGATTTGCCGCCGGGGTCAACCGGGACATCATCACACAAGGGGCCGAAATGCTGGAGATGGAGATACATCCGATCATCCAGATGACTATCGAAGCCATGCGGGAATCACAAGAGAAAATTGGACTCTAGACATCATTCATCTGCTCGATCCTGACTATGCCAGCCTTGTTCAGGACGATGGTATAGTGGCTGTAGATATCCAAATCTTCCTTGAGGGAGGTCTCCCTGATAACCAGGTGAAGGTGATAGACCCGCTCGCTGTTCAGCTGATCCAGCTCATCAGCGTTCGGGTCCATCCTGAACACTATATCCTTAGGATCATCCATCTCCTTGAGAAAGTCATCGAGGCGGATACGGGTGACCAGGGTAAAGTTGTTCTCTCTGGGAAACATATCCCTCTCAATCTTATGCTTGGTCAGCGGATGCATAACCAGGTTGCGCACATAGTGCATGACATTTTCATCGGGGAGCATGTCCCTGAAGGGGTTGGTCTTGTCCTTGCGGATATCCTTCACCCTGGTGGGAAGATCATGCATCTCCTCATAGTGCAGACGTATCCGGCTCGAACAGATCTTGGAGTTGCTTTTTGGCGAGAGGAAGGAGGATATTTCATCAGCCATCATCTTCGGAAGAACTGCACTGAAGAAAGTCCTGAGCCACTCCTTGATCCTATCCTTAAACACATACGCTATGATGACTATCAGAGCCCATTGCATGCTGTTCTTGAGGAAGGTCTTCTCTGCAAAGATGGAAGCAAGGGTCGCAAAGGCCATTGCCACAGCAGCGGCTGTTCCCGCAAGTATCTGAGAGACCCTCATCGGCCACCTTGATACCTCAGGTATCAAATAGAGGGCTGACTGGGTCCACTTCTTCAAGGCTGCCTTCCTATACTGGACAAGCTCCGGGTTTTCCCCTCCGCTGGCATAGCTTTGGGCGTTTCGGTACTCAGCCTCATCCCGGGAGAAAGAAAGCAACAGGGAGAGGGTTTCCTGAAGTTCCTCACCAAGGTGGGAACTCGCCATGTACAGGTCGATGGCCTGTTTCTCATTGAGCAGGCTCACTGCCTCATCAGCCCAGATATATGCTACGAGAAGGCGATTTTCCAACGAACACTTGGCCCTGATGACCTCCAGCATATTCCTGATGCTCTCTTGGATAACAAGGGAGTTCCTATACCAATCCTGCAGGGTTACATTGAGGTCACGTTTCATACCCAGGCGAGCCATATCCTTGCAATCCTGCAAAGCTGCCTTATTCTCATGTCTTACAGCATTTGCCAAGGTCTGTAACTCATGGATGACCGTACGTTCGGGTACGCTGGTAATATCCTTTTCCAGGTTCTCCGTATACCGCTGGAGGAGCGTAAGAGGACTTATCATATTGTCCTCATCGAGCAACTCCTCCAAGGTAAGCTCGGGGGATGAGTACCGTCCATGACTCTGGAACTTGTGCAGCATCCTCTGCTCGGAGTAGGTGCCCTTGTTCACATAGAGCTGGGGAGGAGAGAACAGATAATAATGAATTTCCCGTTCATATTTGTGCGTTTCTGGAATAGGAAGGACTAATTTGGTCTCCAAGTGCCGGCTGGAGTGTTTACGTAAATCTATCAAAGTGCCTCGCCTCCCGGTTCAGTAGTATAGCATGCCTCGCAAAAATCACAAGCAAGGTTAGCTGAGGTTTGAAAAAGAGTCGAAAGGATACAAGGGAGCAACAGCAAGGATACTCTGTTCAAGGCCGTCCTGAGGAGGGATGAACACAGATCGTCTCTCCAAGGAGAAGACTTGTTGGACCCGTCCTCCAAACAGCGATTGCATCAGAGGGAGTGGACATCCAGCCTCGTAGAGCCTTTTTACCAGATGCAGCAATCCACAGAAACCGGGGATGCCACTGGCCCCTCCCTCTTTGTCTGCCAGGGTATGCGGAGCATGGTCAGTCTCGACCCAGTCGATACGCCCTGCAAGCAAAGCAGCAAAAAGGGCTGCCATTTCTGATTCTCTGCGCAGGGGGGGATTCATCTTGGCATAGAGGAAATGCGCAGAAGCATCACCGCTAGAAAGGAGCAGATGATGGGGGGTGGCAGCACAACTTATGCGCCTGCCCCTTCTCTTTGCATCCTCAACCAGAACCAAGGAGGAGACGGAGCTGATGTGGCAGATGTGCAGGTGCCCTCTAAAGCCAGCTTCCTCACTAAACCGAATCTGATCCGCAACAGAAACGACCTCCGCCTCGACAGGCCTGGCAAGTGAGTGCGTCGAATAATCAGTAGGGTCCTCAAGATGAGGCCTGAGCAGGCTCTCCTTCTCACAGTGCAACGCAAGTACCCCTTCGTAACCCAAAGCGGCAAGGGTGCGATACACCCCTTTCTGTGTCTCTTCCTCAGTAAGACCCATATTTCCTGTAGAGTGACCGGCAAACATCTTCAGCCCAATGACCTCAGTGGGATACTCACGAGCAAGCGCGACCACCTCCTCTATTTGTTTAGGATCGGCGGTAACCCCAGCATACAGGTGGTAGCGGACAGGAAGACCACAGCGCTTTGCATCGCTGATGCGCTTCTCCACACTCGCCCTGTCTGTGAGAGGGGGCGAGGTGTTGGGCATGTCAAAGAGTTCATCCACACCACAGCAGAGGGCAACACTCATGCCATGCAGGAGTGTCTCCTTCTCTGACTGTCCCCAATCCCTGAGGTGTACATGCGCATCTATCATAGGCCAACCATCTCAGGTGCATGGCGGGCAAGATACCCATACTGCATGAAAGTCCCCCAACGACAGGTCAATCTGTCACCACAGGCACACTCGCCACACATGCCTATGCCGCAGAGCGTATTCTTCTCCATGGAGAGATAGAGCCGATCACCAGAGATACCTCTCGCTATGAGTTTTTTTGCCGCAATCTCCATGAACTTTTCAGGTCCCACCAGATAGCAACCCTGATCTCTGTCGAGCTCGATGGTATCCAGGAGCTCCAGTACCCTACCGGGTTTGCCGTCATCGGCGATGCAGGTGAACGAGCCACATGGGCCCAGGCGGTCCTCAAGCAGGGCTTTGCCGACCACTGCCTCACTGGTGCCTATCAGAATGGTAAGTGTTGTTTGTTGCTTCTGCAATTGTTCGACTAACGAAGGAAGGACAGCAACCCCTGTTCCTCCGGCTACCAATAGGGCCTTTTTTGTGCTTGCATTCTCCAACGGAGAGCCATATATTCCCCTGACAAAAAGCTTTGAGCCCTCTGTAAGGCTACAAAGGACCGAGGAGAATGCTCCCCTGTCCTTTACAATAAAGGTAAGCGGATCATTGTGAGCCACACTGAAAGGCTTCTCACCGATACGAGGCAGCCAGAGGAAGGCAAACTCCCCTGCCTTGCAGGGAAGACTGCCATCAAGGGTGATTATGGCAGTATCCTTGCCATACGTCTCCATCTTGGTGACTGTATGTTCGACATATGCCATCTGCCTCTCAGAGATGAGAAAAGAAGAGCTGATCTCTTCGAAAGCAGGGTGTTTGGCTTGCAACGAGGCCTGGGCCTCCGCCTGCACGCTTGCAATATAGGAAGGCCAGTTGCGCTGATCGACCATACCGAAGGCCGATCCGATGCCTACGGCATCAGAACCTGCTCGTATCATGGCGGCAGCTTCCACACCTGTGGTCACCCCACCCATACCGATGATAGGGACAGAGGGGCCGACTGCTTTGCGAACCTCTGCAACCGACCGTAGGGCATCTTCATGGATCCATTTCCCACTGCACCCGCCCTTACCAGAAAGCTTGTTCTGCAGGATGGGTTGCCCGGCAACAGGATCGATATGTTGGATGGGGCCTACTGTGTTGATGGCCACCAGTCCGTCAGCTCCCGCTTCGATCACGGCCTGTGCAATTGAGCCAATATCGTCAGTATTGGGAGTCAGCTTTACGAATAGGGGGGCCTTGCACCCACCGGTGGCTTCCTTGATGGAGCGCACATACTCACTGGCAATCGCCTTATCGCATCCGATGGAGGACCCGTATCCTACAGAGGCATGAGGACAGGAGAAGTTGAGCTCCACAAGGTCTGCAACGTCGTCAAATGCTTTCACCAAGGTGATGAAATCCCCTATGGAGTTTGCAGAGAGCGAGACGTTGATCAACGAGCGAAACGTATGGGCCTTTCTCAGCTGCTTCAATTCTGCAAGGGCAACCTTAAGGCCGGGGTTTCTCAGGCCTACCGAGTTCCCGAAGTTCCCCGCACCTGTCTCGCATATGATTGGTTCGCGGTTACCTGGATTCTCCTCAACCTGAAAACTCTTGGTGGTGATGATCCCTATAGAGGGCACCTTCTGGTCAAAGTACCTGATCAAGGCAGGTTTGGTGGATGCCACCCCGCTGACTGTAGTCAGCACCACCTCATCATCCTTTCGCAGGTGTCGTCCCTTCAGCATCTCTATTACAGTCATACGCTGGTTTCCTTCAGCAGGGTACGTAAGGAAGCTTCACACAGCTCCAGCCAATCTTCAGGGGCGGAACCTTTCTTCCAGGGATGGGTCAGGGCACTTGAGCTGTTTATCCTCGCAAGTTCCACAGGATACCCAACCTCTCTCAAGGCCGCCATCACAGAAGGAGCGGATCCTCCCTGGCTGCCGACACCGGGAACAAGCAGGGGAACCGAGTGTTCTGCGAACAAAGAGGCGATGGTCTTAAGCTCGTCCATATTCGTAGCACCTACAACAGCCCCTACAGAGCCCTGATCGGCGTTATAAGCGATAATCTGACGAGCCACCTCCTGGTAGAGAGTCGAAGAAGATTCTCCGTTCCTTACAATGAGATTCTGCAGATCCTTTCCTCCCGGATTGCTTGTCCTGTTGAGGATATAGACCCCCTTCTCAAGTGGGGTATGGTCGATGAAGGGCCTGAGAGAGTCACTTCCCATATATGGGGCGACAGTAACTGCATCAGAGAGCCAGGAGGAGAAGGCCTCGTTTGCATAGTTGAGACTGCTGCGTGCTATGTCACCACGCTTGCTGTCCAGGATGACGGGGATTCCGGGAAAGAAGTTCTCCACCATGTCCATGACATCGGCAAGGGCGAGGCTTCCGGAAAAATCCTCGTCTCGAGGACGGTCCAGAGCTTGGTAATAGCCGATGTTCGGCTTGAAGGCCGAGGGAATGAGGCCGGAAAGGACCATCCGTCTGAACAGCTGCTGGAAATATCTGTTCAGGTTTGTTCGGGTATCATCATCCTGGAAAGGGAGAACCTCCACCTGGGGGTCAAGTCCCATACAGGTGATATTTCCCACTTGGGAGGCACTTGCGATTAACTTCTCACGATAGGTCATTCTTTGCTCCTACTTTACCGTACATTATGTTTTCAAGATTCAATGTTCAATTTCACCTATTTGGTTGTTTCGATCAATCTGTCATTCTTTTGCTTGTTCTCAAACTTTGCTATTTCCTAAGCGGAGGGAACCCATGAGTATCTCCCCATCCAAAGGGATCAGAACGCCACTCGTTGAGTAGCGCAGCACCCTCCTCATCCACATACCCGGTCACCAGAGCTGTCGCTACCATGCTGTCGTAGGAGAGGATGGTATGGGCTATACAGGGGGGAGTGAGGCTGTCAAAAGCATCGACAGAAACTTGCAGGCCGTAGGTGAAAATGGCAAGGGTATAGGGACAAACACCGCCGGCGGCCACTATCGCCTCAACGGCCTTGATGGAAGAGCCCCCTGTCGAGATGAGGTCTTCGATGAGCAGCACCTTCCTCCCCTCGTAGCTTCCGCTTGGGCCCAACCCCTCTATCTGCTGGTGCAGGCCATGGTCTTTTCCGGAACTGCGCACATAGGAGAGGCTCTTTCCCAACCTGTCTGCAAGGGTAGTCGCATGGGGAATGCCTGCTGTTGCTGTCCCTGCAATGTTGTCAGGATCAAAGGCAAGGGCCTTCAGCATCTCAGAGAAGGCCTCAGCTACCAGAGCCCTCGCCTTTGGCAGGGCAAGCAGCTGACGGTTGTCATTGTAGATTGGCATGCGAAAACCGCTTGCCCAGGTGAACGGGTCATCTGGCTTCAGCCGGATAGCCCCTAATTTCAGAGCCTGCTGTGCAAGCAAAGGCCCATACTGGTCTGTTATGTTCTGTATATCTTTCATAGTGTTCTCCAGTCTATCCTATTTCTTCCTGCTCTGCCAGATTTCCTTGAAGGTGTGCGTCTTGTCACAGTAGGAACAGGCAAACAGATTTTCCTTGTTGCGGGTGAAGTGGGCAGGCACCCCTTCATTCTGCAGCGGGTGTGAGATGCAGGCCTCATTTGTACAGCCCAGGTCATCAAAGTTGTAGATTCGGGGCGGCATGTGCAGGCGGTATTTCTTCTCGATCTTCCCATCCCTAATGATGTTCAGCGTACACCCTGGAGCGACAGCGGCAAGCCTCTTGAGGTTCTTACGTGCCAGATCGGGGGCATCGGGACGGAAGATGATGCCCTTGAAGGAACCCCCTTCCCCATGACCGGTGCTTACCCACTCCCCTCCCTTCCCCTCATCGAGGCCGAGGACACTGCTGATAAGGCGCATGTGGTCACGAATTTCAGAAGGGGTGTCTCCCTTGCAGATATGGTCCACGACCAGGCCGTTATGGATGGGCTTCACCCCTTCGCTAACCACCTTCTCCTTTAGAGGGATCTGGGTCAGGTCCACTTCAAAGATGTACTCGGCACGCTCCTGCTCAACAACCTTTTCCTGGGGGACAAAGTCCTGACCAATCTTCCCACCAATGAGGGCAAGCAGGATAATCCTGACATACATGCCGTTGATGGACTGTCTCTCCCATCCGTTGAGGGGGGTATCATCAAGGAAGGTAGGGATGGTGGGGGTGACCTTATGACGGGGAAGCGGATGATAGAACTTGGTACCTTCCTTGAGCAGGCTCATAAAGGAACGCTTGAAGGTGATTGCCTCTCTCAGCTCCTCCTGACGCTGGAGGATACGGTCGCCCATCCTCTCAAGCTGTGGCCGGGTGAAGTACCACTTGTCGGCAATATCCTTCTGCCCAAGGTACTCCCCGATGGAGGAGAAGATGCGCACCTCATATCCATTTTCTCGCATCTTCAGCACATAGGTCTCCGGCATGGCAAGCTCGATCGGAGCTATGAGGTCAACCTTGACCCTGTCAAAGAGCTTGAGCCCTGATGCCTTGGAGTGCACCGTCCTGCCATGATAGAGGTCTCCCACCAATGCAAGGTGGATTGAGTCTGTACTCCAGTTGTTGTCTTCGATAAAGGTGAACTCGTCAAGCAGCTCCTGGGTCGGGTGTTCATGTTTGCCATCCCCTGCGTTGATGAAGGTGGGCTTGCGCCAGAGCTTGTTGCGCTTTGCATAGGATGAGCATTCTTCCTCAAGCCAACGGCAGACCCCCTCTACCTTGCTTCTGATGATGAAGACAGAGTTGGAGTATCCGCTGAGAGTATTGAAGGTGTCGGCATAGCTTTCACCCTTGTTGAAGGAGGAGCTGTCGCTGTTCAAATCTGATACCTTCACATGATGAAAGTTGGCTGCATTGCGGAAGGACTCCTTGGTTCTGGTGCTGTCTTCCAGGAAAACCTCATAGACACCGAAGTCCTTGTCATCGATGCGGTACCCCTCCATGACGGGGAGATTGTTCGTTTCCATCGCCGCCTTGAGCTTACGCACCTCACCAAAGAGATACCTTCTCTCCTCGATGCTCAGATCATCAATGACGCACAGAGACCTTCCAATAAATACATTGTTGTTGTCCATCGTTGCTCCTAAAAAAAAGCCGGTCCCAATTGACCGACTTTTCTTGTATCTATTTTGTATGGGAAACAGTACGAGCAGAGGCTCTTCACATTTCTGTATCGAATCTTCTGCATCCTGGTTCCCTCCCCTCGAATCGGAAAAACCTTACCAGAGTACCACGCCTCTGTCCAGCCCCCCGCTCCTATTTCTTTCCTTGTGAATCTTCATCTGACTCTATTGCAGAGAGGCTGTCCAGCGAACCAAGGGAGTGCTTTTCACTTGACAATTGCTCTTTTACCCCTACCACTTCACTCATTTCTTTCACAGTACCAGGGATTTTCTGTGCATCGGTTTCCTTCTTCTCCTTCGGAGCTTTGTGCTCAGGGGGAGCTTCAGAACCTTTGGCAGGTGTATCTGTATCTGGAGTAAACTTTTTGCCCGGGGCGTACATGGAGAACCCAGACCAAGAGGCTAGGCTCTTGTGGGCAGCCTCGGATCCAAAGGCAAGGATAGGTTCGAACAAAGTTATTGTAGTGCGTCCACGAAGGGCAAGATCCTTCTTGTACTTCCTCCGGTACCAGCTGGAGTTTCTCCGTTTGCTCAAAACCCGCATCTTCTTGTGATCCCCTGCGTTTCCATAGGAGGAGTATCGGTAGGAGTAGGATCCATAGCGCTTGCCATAGCCATATCCATAGCTTCCGGTGGATCCTGGGATTACACCGTTGAACACTACACCGGTGATCGGCACTTTTCCTGTCTGCAAACTCGACACCAAGTCTCCCAAGGCTCCCTTGCTGGTGACCCCGGCACGGACGGTGATGATAAGACCATCGACCTGCTTGCTTATGGCAAGCAGTTCACTGGCCGAATCAAGAGGAGGAGCATCGATGATGATGAAGTCATAGACAGTCCTCAAATATTTGATCATCTTGACGTAGGTAGGATTGGAGAAGATAGCCGAAGGGACCAGGGGAGGGACACCCGGTGGAAGAAGGTGCAGGTTGGGCACATCTTCAAAAGGTTGGAGAATGCAATCCTCCAAGGTGGCTTTACCCCCAACATAGTCGACCAGTCCGGTCTCCCTGTGCTTGAGACGGAAGAACCGCTCCATACTGGGAAGGCGCAAATCCCCGTCGATGACCAGAACCTTGCTTCCCATCTGGGCAAAGGAGAGAGCAACGTTTCCAATGATGGTACTCTTCCCCTCGCTCATGGAACAGCTGGTGATGGAGTACACTTTTTTATCCTCTTTGGAATAGAGCATGTTCGCAACCAGCTTGAATCGCTCAGATTCGAAGGAAAGCGGATCATTATATACCGTCAATGTTGGATACTTGTCCTTTGGAGACACTTTCATCAAGGGAATCCAACCAAGCATCGGAGTATCGTTTCCGGTAATCTTCTTGATCTGCGTCTCTGTACGCAGGGAGAAGTCGGTGGCCTCAGCTGCAAGGGCAAGCAGGAACCCGATGGCCATTCCCAACAGCAGTGCAACGGCCATGATCAGCATCTTGTTGGGGCTGACAGGGGATCGGGGGAGGATCGCCTCATCAACTACGGTGACATTCCCTGTCACCGCCGCCTCAACAAGCTTCACCTCTTCAAGCATATCACGGAGTTTCAATCCGATGGCTTCATAAATCTGCACATCACGAACCAGCTCCGATAGCTGACGTTCAAGGATAGGTAGCTTGGAGAGTTCTTCGACAAAGACCTCACCGCGTGCCTGAAGCACCTCGATACCTACCTCGGTAGTCAAAGCCTGTACTATTGCCTGGATATTCGCATCCTTGGCATATGTGCGCGTAAGGGCGGTGACCCTATCCAACAGGTCTTTTGTCGTCTGTGAGATTGCGCTGTTCAAGACATAGGTGCGTGAAGATCCTAGGGATGTTGAGACCGCTGTAGCCTGGTTGGAAGCGGGCGAGACAAGCGACTCATACATCGTCAGCTCTGTCTTCCATGCTGCAAGCTCCTTCAGCTTTACAGCCACAACAGGATCCTTGCGGATGGCATCAAGGGTAAGAACTCCTGTAATACCCGCCTGCTGTAACCCTGCATTGTAGGATTCGATGAAGACAAGCGATTCATTCAGCTGCAGCTTCAAGGGTTCCAGCCGGAGCGAATAGTAGGAGATCTGTTCGACAAGCAGGGAACTCTTGTCAGTAAGCTGGATGATGTCACTGTTCTCCCTGAAGTCACCCAGGGCATCAGAAGCGTTCTGCAAGGATTCGTCATTGATGGGGATCTGTGACTGGATGAACTCTCTCTGGGCTGTCTTGGAGTTCTTGGCAATGCCGGTGAGCAAATTGTCATAGCTTGAGGCAAGTGCATTGGATAGGTCTCGGGCAAATTCGCGATTTGCATCGGTAACGGTGATACGGACTATGTTGGTATCCTTGACCGTGGAGACTACAACACGTTCCTTCACATTCCCCAACACCTCACTGTCGGTATACGCAAGGCCATCTGCATTTATGTAGGAGGAAAGGTCAAGGGTGCTCAGGGCGTACTCGATATTCTTCCTGCTGGTAATAAGCTCCACTTCGGTTGCAATCTTGGTAGTGCTGGTACTGCTCTCCAACAGGTTCTCAATGGAGGATGATTTCTGGATGGGCTCGACAAGCACCGACACCTGACTTTCAAATTGAGGAACGGCTATATACAGATATCCGATGGCCGCAGCAAGCACAACAACCAACCCTATCACAAACCATCCGAACCTCTGTCGGAAAATATGGAGCAGTTCGGAGATGGAAATCCCCTCCTCCAGCATTTCCCCTTGCATATATCCTGACTGGAACTCTTCTTGCTGACTCATTGTACCCTCTCCCTACAGCTTTTGCGATTCAATAATAATACCGATTACCGTTGCCACGATTCCCAAAACGGAAGTGACCAGGCCAATTACTGCCACTGTCGGGGCGATATCCTTGACAAACGTAGTCTTTGCAACCTTGATGGTGGATTCCGGAGGGATTTCTCCTACGTTGTCCAGCTTCTCACCTGATGGACCATAGACCTTGATGGAAGTGGGAAATGAGGCGTCATCACTGAGCCCACCTGCCAAAGAGATATAATAGTTGACTCCCTTTGCCGGTACATATGCGAATACTCCGGAACGGACAACCCCACCGCTGACAGATATGAAGCGTTGGCTGAAAGGTATGATGAAGGTATCACCACTTTCCAGAGCCAGATCGGCATTGGGGTCATCGCCATAGAGAATCTGCTGTGCTTTGAGAGGAATACGTTTCTCTCCCCGAAGCAGATACGAACCGTCGAGGTCGCTGACAGTCATCAGGCGAGGGGCGATGGAGGTCAACATCTGGCGGACACTCTCCCCCGGGTAGAACTGATAGAAGATCCTTCCTGATGGGGTTCCCATCAGGGCTGTGGAGGAAAGGCTGTCATAGGCTTCGCTTGCAGCAACAGCACCTTCAATGGTGACGGTACGGACAGAGGACTTGAGGGTGTCTATGACAACCTGGTCCATATGCTGCAAAGCCATCGGCTTGCCACCAAAAAGGTCTGCATAGGTCACTTCCCAAGCTCCGTTTGCCTTGTTGAAGCGCTGGACCCTGATCTTCTGCACATCGGCATTGTTCAATACCCCTCCACCATAGGAGGAGACCAGATCCTTGAGGGTCTGCCCCTCCTGTAACTGGTAGGTTCCCGGTGCATAGACAGTGCCTGCAAGCACCACAATCTTTTCGGCTCTGGGTATGGTAATGACATCACCGCTACGGAGCAGGGGATCCTGATCAAGGACGCCCTTACGCAGGGCAAGATAGAGGTCATAGGTAGCGCTGGAACCGTCGGAATGGGTTATGAGGATATTTCGTGTAGAGGCATAGGGGGTAGCACTGCCTACCACTGAGGAGAGCCTTGAAAGGCCCCAGACAGGCACCACGCGTGTTCCACCCACCTCCCCGACGACTGTAACGCTGAAGGATCCGGTTCCAGTGAGGATGAGTTGGGGGTTTGAGTAGCTGTGATAGGTCTGGACCATGGCAAGGATTTCTTTTTTTACTTCAATGAAGGAGAGCCCGCAACAGTTCACTGTCCCAAGGCCTGGGATGGTGACCGTGCTTTTTTCATCTGCCTGCAGATCGACGGTGACAGTCTGAAGCCCGTCGAGATAGACCAGGCGGAACCTGTCTCCGGGGGTTACAGGGTAGGAGCCGTTGCTGATGGCGCTCAAAACCCTGTTTTCAGGCTTCTCTTCGCCCTGTTCCAGGGGAAGGCCGAGTTGTTCAGCATAGGACTGCAGTTCCAGCGATCCTCCGTTCAAGGCAGGGGTAAGGGAATCAGGGCCGAACAGGGGGGAACGAACAACCAGGCCGGAAGCGTCAGCAGAGAACAGAAGTGTGGAAAATAGGAGGAGGAGAAAAACCATCAGATATTTCTTTGCAGTCATATTCATACCTATTGTTATCCTTATCATTGGAAATGTGACTATTCTTGGAAAAATGCACTATACCATATACTGTCCTATCCTACCACTAGCACAAAAGTATAGGCAAGCGCTAAATGGAATACGTGGGGACAAGGGGTGTCATTATGCTCAGCTTGTAGTTCATTTTATCTCCCATGACAGAACAATCGTTGTTCTACCATGTCCGTTCTGGTATCCGGGGCAACACAAAAAATGCATAATACAACATAATAATGACCATAAGAGAGACCAACTGCGAATATTGGTGATATATTTTCTATTTTTGTTGAATATTGTGGTAAAGAGCATATTGACTGTTGCATAATAAGGGAAATCGCACAACGGAGCCCATTTTCTGAGGAATACCGCCTTAAATGTTTGTAATTATTGTTTTGACAGCGCCTAAATCGTCCCGTATAATTTGAGTTGTTCTAGTTCTTAGGGTATTATCGCCCCATCACATAATCTTTTAAGGAGAGAGAGTCATGAAAAAAGGTATCGTTCTAGTTTTGATCGCTTTGTTGGTTTCGTCCTTTGCTTTTGCACAGGGATCTAAAGAAGCCGCAGTGGCACAGGCAGATGGCCCGTTCAAAGTCGGCGTCATTTACATCAGCCCTCCTGGTGACATGGGTTACTCATACATGCACGACCAAGGAACCATTGCCATGGAAAAGCAATTTGGGGACAAGATCAAGGTCTACAGAATGGAAGGCATTGAAGAGAATGAGAACAGTGAAAGGGCAATGGAAAGCCTCATTGACGAAGGGTGCAAGATAATCTTTGCAAATTCCTACAACTACCAGCAGTACATGCTCAACGTTGCACAGAACTATCCAGACGTCTACTTCGAGCATTGCTCCGGGTATCTGCTCAATGACAACATGTCCAACTATTTTGGAAGAATGTATCAGATGCGCTATCTCTCCGGCATGATCGCTGCAAAGATGTCCCCCTACCGGCAAGCTCGGCTATGTGGGCGCTTTCAACACTCCTGAGGTTGTGCGTGGCATCAACGGCTTCACCCTTGGTGCAAGGGCCATCAATCCAAAGGCTACTGTCACCGTCGTATGGACAAATTCCTGGTATGACCCATCCTTGGAGCGCCAGGCTGCTGTATCCCTGCTTGACCAGGGTTGTGACGTGATCGCACAGCACCAGGATACCACCGAACCTGCAAAGGCAGCTATCGAGCGCGGCAAGTATGCGATCGGTTACAATGCTGACTTCAGAAGCATGATCGGTGATGACAGGGTTCTCGTTTCCCCCATGTGGAACTGGGGCAACTACATGATTCCTGCTGTCCAGAGCGCCTTGGATGGCACCTGGAAGAGCCAGAGCTACTGGGGTGGGCTTGAGGATGAGATGATTCACCTCTCCCCTATCTCTCCTTTGGTTCCTGCTGAGTTCCAGAAACAGATCGTGGCGAAGGAAGCGGATATCCATGATGGGAAATGGGATGTATTCTGGGGCGAGCTCAAGGACAACACCGGCAAAGTACGTCAGAAAGCTGGAGAGAAAATGTCTGATGAAGCTATGCTGACCATGGATTGGTTCGTTGAAGGCGTCATTGGAAAGGTCAAATAACCCAACGAAACTCTATTATAGGGGCGGGCAGATGCCCGCCTCTACTTCTCTTTAGAATGTCCTCGATCGAGGACACTCACACAACTGGATACAACATGCATGAAACAAACACCTCCGATACGCCTGTTGTGCGTATGGTAGGCATTACCAAACGATTCCCAGGTGTCCTTGCGAACGACAACGTAAACCTTACGCTACACCGTGGAGAAGTTCTTGCCCTTCTGGGAGAAAATGGTGCCGGCAAAAGCACCCTGATGAATATGCTCGTCGGCCTTTACAGGCCGGATCACGGCGAGATTTACGTCCATGGGGAGCTTGCCCAGATTAACTCTCCCCAGGACTCCATGGCGTTGGGCATAGGCATGATCCATCAGGAATTCATGCTGGTGGGGAATATGTCTGTAGCTGAGAACATTATCCTCGGCATGAAGGATCTTCCCTTTGTTCCTCCCATGGCAGAAATAAAACAGAATATTACAGAGCTGAGCAAACATTACGGCTTACAGGTCTACCCTGACAAGATAGTCCATGACCTTTCGGTTGGAGAGCAACAGCGAGTCGAGATTCTCAAGCTGCTCTATCGTGGTGCAGAGATCCTCATCCTCGACGAACCGACGGCTGTTCTGACCCCAGGCGAAGCCAGAGATCTGAATGAGATACTCAAGAAGATGCTCGCCGAAGGCAAGAGTGCAATCTTCATCACCCACAAGATGGATGAGGTCATGGAGTTCTCCCATTCGGTGCAGGTGCTCAGACGCGGGAAAAAGTGTCAACGTCTGCAAGACCTCCACCATCAAGCGAATTCAGGATCTAGCCAATATGATGGTAGGCAGGGACATCCTCTTCTCCTTAGACCGTGGCCCCTACAACCCGGGAGAAGTGATGCTCGAGGCAAAAAACCTGGTTATGCATAGCATTGCTGGCGGCAAACGTGTCCTGGATGATGTCTCCTTCACGTTGCGTGGTGGGGAGATCCTGGGAATAGCGGGTGTTGCCGGCAATGGTCAGCAACAGCTCACTGAGGCCCTTACAGGCCTCATGATGGTCAACAGCGGGCAGGTATTCATCAAGGGCAAGGACTATACCAACAAGTCTCCCTTGCAGATCATCAAAGGTGGAGTCAGCCATATCCCTGCAGACCGTGGAAGAATGGGTGTGGTAGGCGACATGAGTGTCGGAGACAACCTCTCGATGAAGAAGTATCGTACCAAGGAGCTCAGTGACCACTCCATCATAAAGCGCAATTGGGTTCGCCTGTTTGCAGAGAAGCTCATCGAGACATTTGTCATCAAGACACCCTCACAGGACACTTCGGTTAAGTTCCTCAGCGGAGGCAATATACAGAAGACTATCCTAGCGCGGGAGATCGACTCCTGTGGAGGTATCCTCATAGCGGTGTATCCTTCACGGGGTCTGGATGTCGGAGCCACTGAAGCGGTAAGGCAAAACCTTATAAAGCAGAGGGATATGGGTAATGCAGTATTCCTGGTTTCTGAAGAGTTAGAGGAACTGTTGATGGTTGCTGACAAGGTCGCCGTCATGTTTGAGGGACGAATTATGGATACTATGGATGTGAAGGATGCAAAGACTGAAGAGCTTGGCATGTTGATGGCCGGTGTAGAAAGGAGAGACATATGAGATTTGCCCTCGAGAAACGGGACAGCCGCTCCCGAAGGATGAGCATCCTGGTCCCTGTCATTTCACTTCTGATCTCCTTTATGCTTGGTGCTATTGTCCTCGGCCTTAACAATGCAAATCCGATACAGACCTATGCCGCCATGGCGAAGGGGGCCTTCGGTAGCCAGTCAAAGATCCAGTTCACCCTGGTTAAGGCCATACCCCTTCTGTTGTGCGGTCTTGCAGTAGGAATTGCCTTTCGCCTGAAGTTCTGGAACATCGGAGCTGAGGGCCAGTATGTCAGTGGAGCCATCGGCATCACCTGGGTAATGCAGTTCTGGACCTTCCTGCCAAATTGGATGGTGCTTCCTGTTGGAATCGTAGTAGGGATCCTCTTCGGTGCAATATGGGGAGGTATCCCCGGCGTCCTCAAGGCCCAATGGAGTGTAGATGAGACACTTGCAACCCTTATGCTCAACTACATCATCATCGGATATGCTGAGTACCTCTATATCAATGCATGGAAAGCTCCACGTGGAAACATGGGAACCGTCAGGTACCCTGAGTATGCTTGGCTGCCCAGGGTCTGGGGCCGTGTCCATGCCGGTATCTTCTTCGCCCTCATCCTGGTTGCAATACTCTGGTTTGTCCTGTATAAGACCCGTTGGGGATTCGAACTGAACATGATCGGAAAAAACCAGAGGGCTGCAAGATGCCAAGGGGTCTCCATCAAGAAGAATATCATTTTGGCTATGCTCATCAGCGGAGGCATTGCAGGTCTTGCAGGAGTCATAGACTCAGCTGCAGTCACCCACCAACTAACCAAGGGAGTGAATGCCGGCTATGGCTTTACCGGCATCATCATCGCCTGGATGAGTGGACTCAATCCAATAGCCTCAATCTTCATCGCCTTGCTCATGGCAGCCTTGGAAACAGGTTCTGATGCTTTGCAGATCACCCTTAAGCTGCCAGCGGCGATGGGAGAGGTCTTGCAGGGCCTTATCCTCATCCCCCTTTTGGCAGGTAGCGTATTCACCGAATACAAGTTGCGCATCTTGGGCAAACATAAGGAGATTTCCGAATGAACTGGATAGATTTTACAACCAAACTATTTGCTGCAACCCTTGCTATGGGAACCTCCCTCACCTATGCCACCCTTGGAGAGGTGTTTACAGAAAAGACAGGAATTCTCAATCTGGGAATGGAAGGCATCATGCTCATGGGAGCCCTTACCGGCTTTGCAACGGCCTTCGCCACAGGAAACCTCTATTTGGCGATCTTGGTGGCTATGTTCGTAGGTGGGTGCTTCTCCCTGATGCACGCTTTCCTATGCATCAGCATGAGGGCAAACCAAGTAGTGTCAGGCCTTGCCATCACCATGTTTGGAACCGGCATGGCAAACTTCCTCGGACAACGCCTCGGGCCCGCTTCCAACCAGTTCAACCTCTGCGGAATGAACCTTGCAGCCAAATTCGACAATATTGCGATCCCGGGTTTGAGCCAGATCCCCATACTGGGTGCTCTCTTTGATGTGAGCGTTCTCACCTATGCCCTCTATCTGCTCATCCCCTTCGCCTGGTTTTTCATGTATAAGACCAAGCACGGTATGGTTGTCCGTTCTGTCGGTGAAAACCCAAGGACTGCAGCTGCGATGGGCATCTCAGTTGCGAAGATACGCTACCTCTATACAACCATCGGAGGCATGTTCGCAGGCCTTGGAGGGGCGTGTCTTTCCCTGAGCTTCACCCCAAGCTGGAATGATGGAATGACAGGAGGCAAGGGCTGGATTGTCATTGCCCTGGTCATCTTCGCAGCATGGAATCCGGGAAGGGTGGTCATAGGGACTCTGATATTCGGTGGTATCACAAGCCTGCAGTTCAGCCTGCAGGCAGCAGGCTTTGAGATGGTGATCCCGACTCAGTTCCTTGCCTTCTCGCCCTACCTCATCACCTTGGTGGTGCTCACAGCCATGACCATCATCAACCAGAAGAAGAAAGGATCCTTTGCCTCTCCTTCTGCCTTGGGAACCTCGTTTGCCATTGACGATAAGTAGCAGGGGTTTGCACCTTCTTGGAATTGAGGTGGAGAGCAGTACTAATCAAAGGTGGACGGGACCCTCGGGTCCCGTTTTCTTGCTTGCCTGTCCTGCATGAATTGGATAGGATGAAAAGATGAAAAAAACCAACGCCATGAGGATCCTGGAAAGTCTGGGCATCGAGCATGAGGTACTTTCCTATGATTGGGATGAAGAACATCTCGATGCTGTGCATGCCAGTGCCAGTGCAGGTCTTCCCAGCGAGCAGGTATTCAAGACCATTGTGATGCAGAACAGTGACAATGAGGTATTTTGTATTCTGTCTTCCTGCTGAATTCTCGGTCAGCCTCAAGAAGGCACGAGCTTTGACAGGGAGCAAAGATATTGACCTTATCAAGATGGAAAACCTGCTTGGCCTTACCGGATATATCAGGGGAGGATGCTCTCCTCTGGGAATGAAAAGACACTTCCCCACCTTTGTGGAGGAGCTTGCCCTTTTACAGGATCACATCTATGTCAGTGCAGGGTCAAGGGGCTTCCAGCTGAAGATAAGGCCGGATGATTTGGTGAAGGCTGCACAGGCGAACTTTGCGGACTTTACCTAGCCATGCCTGTTCTGGCTGGTAAAATACCTTCGGAGCCTACGGCTTACAGAGACTCCAATGAGCAGGATCATCAGCACAAGGGCTGCCGAAAGGAGGCTCACAGACCAGTTCAACATCCAGGTCCCTTGTCTATACTGTGTCATAAAGAGATCCAAGGCGGTAAAGGTCAAAAACAATACTATCAGATTGAAGAATATGAGGTCAGCCAAAGGGATTCTGGTTTGTTTTCGTGTCAGGAATAGGAGGAAGAAAAGTCCCACTCCTAGGAAAAGCACGCATGTAGTGGGTAACGCCACTGGGACAAACCAGGTGAGTTTTCCCGCAACAACGCTGTTTATCATACCAATGTACCCAAGCAAGGATGCCATAAGAAGAAGGGCTGTCCAGCCTGGGTGTCTTTTGGCCACAGTGGTTGTGGTATAGACGGCAAAGATCCAGATGAGAGCCAAAGCCCCTACTGCGACGAGAGACCAGGAGAGGTGGGAAGAGGTGAGATCAAGACCAAAAAGATAGAGGGAAACCAGCACAATATGGGTGGTGGCCTGAGCAAAATAGGTATGCTTTGCCACCAAGGCCATCGCTATGACAAGAGCTCCCATCATGGTACTGAACAGAGGGATGAAACTGTGTTCAATGTTCCCTGAAAACCACATGGTTAGGGCTATGGTAATCTCACTGACCACCAATAGTGCCAGTATGAGCTCGATGACACCTTTGCCGTTCTTGGTTATGCCCCCAGTCCCTTTTGGAGGTAGGGGTTGGGGAAACAACGGTTCGGATTCTCCGACAGCAAGTCCTTGGGGTAGTATCACCGGGGTCTGGCATAGGGGGCATTCGGATGCCCTCTCCTCCAGTTTCACTCCGCATCTAATGCAATATGGCATGCCTTACTCCTTATTTTCTTGTATGCGGTTGGTCGAGATTTCAACAGGGATGCCGTCCTCTACAAGGAAACGGCAGAAGATCCGCTCCAAAGCGGTATCCGTATTGAAAAAACTGCTGAAGTTGATGACCACCTTATCCTTAAAACCGACTACTGCAAGAGAGACCTTGTTCATCAGCCCTGGGCAGAGATAGAAATCCATGCGCGAGATTGAGCTTTCAAGCTCCTCGGGTACTTGTACATACCCAAGATTCGAGATGACAGCAGAGTAGAGGTCATCCCCAAGTGAGTTGGAAAGCAGTTTGAACAGGGGGTTCTTTATGGCTGTGGGGGCGAAGCGCATCAGAAAATGGCGTTCCCCCCCTACATTTCGCTTGATCTGGCTTCGGATCAACTTGGGATCCTGTGACAGGGCCATGTCCAGATGTATCTTTTTGAGAATCTCCTCAAAGGTATACTCCCCAAGTGCAGGGTTGATGCCGGGAACTGCAAAGAGGGTAAAGTTTCTCATGGTGTCGAAGTGGAAGATATTCCTCAGGTTCATTGGAACTGAGAGTTTTATGGGCTTGCGCTTTCTTTGCTGGGGCACTTCCAATTTTTGAAACTCCTGAAGTGCCATAATGAGAACCGAGGAAAGATATACGGTAATCGTATAGCCTCGCTGACTACAGCGAGCCCTCAATGCATCAGCATCTGCCATAGCGCTGATGACCTTTACCCTGTCATCAAAGGATCCTGTACCTTTTCGGTGATAGGCCCTCCCAGTTGATGGTGTACCGGGAATGTTCTTGTCAAAAAAGTGCTGAAAAGGGTCGCTGAACTCCTGTTCAGCGGGCCGTTGGGCAAAGTCTAGGGCACCGCTGAAAGTGACATCAGCGATATCTGCGATGCGACAGTACTCGCTTACTATCATCTTCAGATAGACCAAGGCCCCAGAGCCATCGGTAAGAGCATGGAAACACTCCAAGGCTATCCTATGGTTGCTGTACAGCACTTTGAAAAGGTAGCCGTTGTTCTCCTTGAAGGAGATTCTCGCACTGGGATAGGAGCCTTCCTCATGCAAGACGGGGCTCTTGTGGTTAGGTGAGAGATAGTACCAGAAGAACCCCTTGTGGAGGCTCACTTTTGCATACGAGCACCGCTCCAGGGTGTTGTGCACTGCAAGTTCCAGAATCTGGGGAACAATCTGTTGCTTCAGATCCATGGATAGGCGATAGGTATTAGCGTTATATCGTGCTTCCGTCGGAGGGTAGATGAGGGCGGAGTTGTCCAAGGCTATGAAACCTTCTGGTGCGTAGCTTTGTACTCGTATCATCCTATTCGTCGTACCTCTTCCCATGTTTGTAGAAGGGGGTTTTCACCAGCTTAGCCCGTTTCTTCTTCCCATGGATTTCAATGGTCAGTTCATCACCAAACGCAAGCTTCGGCACACGCCTGATAAGGACATAGGCACAAAAGACCCCTAACGTAGGGCTTTTTGTTCCGCTGGTGACAAAGCCAAAGCTCTCATCAGCAAGAAACACCTCACATCCGGACCGTGGCACTGCCTTGTCAATCATCACCACCCCCCGAAGGGTCCTGGGAATGCCCGCTTCCTTCTGCTTGGCAAGCTCTTCCTTTCCACAGAAGTCTTCTTTTTCAAGACGGACGAAGTGGCCCAGATTTGCTTCCAGTGGCGTGATGCTGTCACTTATCTCATGACCATACAGGGGAAGCTTCGCCTCAAGGCGAAGGGTATCCCGACAGCCAAGGCCACAACATTCAAGGCCAAAACCTTTACCAGCTTCCAAGAGAATATTCCAAAGTAAGGGTGCATCTTCCGATGCACAGTAGAGCTCAAAGCCATCTTCGCCAGTATAGCCGGTACGGCTGATAAGGCTCATGACTTCTCCTACTGCACAGGGGGAACGATAGGTGAAGGGGGGCATCTCCTCACACTCCGGGACAAGGGTCTTGAGAACCTCAACAGCAAGCGGACCTTGCAGGGCTAACAGAGCTGTCCTTTCAGAGAGATCTACGATGGTAGGTCTCTCTTCCTCTGGATAGGGCACCCCCTGTTGCATCCATGCAAGATCCTTTTCAATGTTGGAAGCATTCATCACTACCAAATAGGAGGTGCGGTCACGGCAGTAGATGAGCAGGTCATCTACAACCGTACCGTTGGGATAACACATCATGGTATACATGACTTCACCCTTATTCATGCTGCTGATGGCATTGGTGCAGAGATAGTCAAGGAATTCGGTGGCTTCCTTCCCGGTCACCAGACACTCGCCCATATGGGAGACGTCAAAGAGTCCTACCTTGGTACGTACAGCCTCATGTTCGGCATTGATACCCTTGGAATAATTAACCGGGAGTTCCCAGCCTCCAAAATCGACAAGCTTTACCCCTTCGTACTTACTGTACACATCAAAAAGCGGTGTGTGTTTCATCCCCTTCCCTCCTGGATAGCGTTAGATCAGGGCGATCATCTCGATTTCGACTGCCACATCCTTAGGAAGCTTGGCTACCTGGACAGCGGATCGTGCAGGAAGGATGCCTTCTCCAAAGTAGGAGGCATATACGGCATTTACTGCAGCAAAGTCATCCATATTTTTTAGGAATACAGTTGCCTTTACGACTTTGGACAGGTCGGTACCTGCTTCTGCAAGGACGGCCTTCATATTTTCAAAGACCTGTTTGGCCTGGTTTGCCGCATCGCCACCAACGAGTTCATTTGTCTTGGGATCGACAGGCAGTTGGCCTGAGGTAAAAACGAAAGGTCCGGCTATGATAGCCTGGCTGTACGGTCCGATGGCTGCAGGGGCCTTGTCGGTGTTGACGAGTTTTTTCTCAATCTGGTTACTCATATGCTATTTCTCCTATGATCTAACAATACTCGTTGAAACAATCTCTTGCAAGCAGTTCCAGAGGTGACGTACCATCGGATTTCGTCCGATGGGTTTCTTGCTTCACAGAATCCTACAGAAGGAATGGAAACCCAAGGCTCGTGACATCCCTTGGTAAACAATTGGCCAAACCATCGGGTGCTGCAAGATTTTCCAGTATGATACACAAGGACTCTACTGTTTTGTTGTACGCTCGAACATACAACAAGTATGTTTGCCCCTACGCTTTGCAAGGTACATAGCCTGGTCGGCGAACTCGATCAGCTCATACACATTGGTCGTATCACGGTTATAGACTGCAAGTCCTGCGCTACAGGAGACTGGCAGGGCACCTTGTTCTGTATGGATCGGCTGTGAAGAGAGTACAAACAGTGCCCGTTCCCAGAATGTCCCGACAAACGATTCAGAAACCTGGTCAAACCCATGCATGTAGATTCCGAACTCATCACCGGCTATACGCATGAAGATGGTCTTGTACCCGAGGTCAATCAACGTGATGCGCCGGGAGAACTCTATGAGATAGCTATCCCCTACTGAATGCCCATACGTATCATTGACCGTCTTGAAATCATCAATGTCGATGAAGACAAAGACCCCGAGGGCCTCAGGGTCCGCATCGATCAGGCGGGATATTTCAGAGTGATACTGATACCTGCTGACCAATTTTGTCAGGGGATCCTTCACCAATCGGTTGTTGAGCTGCGCATTGAGGGTCTCCAACGTAAGGTTTGCCCGCATCAGCTCACGGTACGTGTTTACCAGCTCATTATTAAGCTTCTGTATTTGTTCGAAGTTGCTGTTGATGGTCTGAGTATCTTGAGACTGGTGATTCTCGAAATTCGAGGCCATGAGGCCGATCAGCCGGAGCAATATGAGGTCGGTAGCCTCTCTGGACTCTGGAGGAAGAGCGACCAGGTCTTCAGTGGCGAGCATCCAGAAGTTGCGGGTCCGATACAGAAGCAAGAAATAGATTTCAGGCCCCTCCCCGGCTACACGAACATGGGCGCAAGCAACATGCCTGTGATCTTCAATGGCATGAGAGAGAGCTGAAAGGAATCGCTTCTGTCCTTCCTCATCAAAAAGCCTTCGTACGTTTGTGACCAAAGGGAGGGCAATGGAGATAGGATTGCTCCAATATGTTTCCTCCACCAGAGCCTTCAAGTCACAGCGGACGAAAAATGAAACTCTCATCTATTCATCCCGCTCTCTACCCATGTGAGCAAATCAGTTGCGACTACCGAATAATGCGAAATAGGCCACTTCGCATAAATCTGGTCACTGGTCTCAAAAGCCCGCCCGCCAACGGCTATACATAGGTCAGGGAAGGCCTCCCTGAGAGCGAAGACCAGGTCCCTACACACTTCAAGGTGCTGTGGCATGGTCACAGATAGGGCAACAATCTCTGGCTTGTGTTCCTCCATGGCATGAATGAGGGCGAAAGCGGGGACGGCCGCCCCGAGATAGATGCTGTCCCATCCATGGTACTCGAAGAGGTCAGAAACCATACGACCTCCCATCTCATGAAGCTCACTACCCACGCTGCAGGTTACAATCCGACGTCCATTCTTCGGGGTGCCAAATATCCTGGGATAGAAGGTAGAAAAAACCATCTGGGTGGTGGAGGTACAGTAGTGCTCCTTGTCAATGGTAATCACGTTCTTGTGCCATAACTCGCCTACCTCGTGCATGACCTCCATGAGGACATCCTCATAGATCTCCTCCAATGGGATGTCAGACTTTTCGGCGTCCCTTATCAGGGCGAGTGCATGCATTGTGTCACTTCGCATCAAGGCGTCAAGATACTCCTTTCTCAGGGTGACATGCTTGCCCTCAGAAAATCGTTTGCTCACCGGGTAGTCACCCATCGCACGACGGGTCTCCTCTATGGCATGATCAAGATACCTTTCAGCTAGATTCGCTTCCTCTTCAGAAAAAAGCTCTCGGGTGAAATTGCCCAGTATGCGGTAGTGGTCAACCATCATAGTCATGATACGGTCCCTGTCCAGGTCCTTCATGATATTACAGAGCAACTCATACAACCAGACAGCATAGGAGGCGAAAATCTTCCCGTCTTGTAAGCTGACAGATGTGGAGAGGAAGCTGAAGTTGTAGAGGATGTCCTGAAACATCTGTTGCCTTCGATGGTCATCCATCTCCTTATCCAATCTGGGGTCCTCAGCAAATTGCCGATCGAATATCTTTTGCGCAAGGAGAATGCGTTTCGGATCGGTGGTGGTCAATAGCAGACTCATCGTAACCTCCTCGGTCTCACTGTTGCCAACAATTTGTTCTCCTCGGTCATATCAATATTTCTTCCCATCTGAAAGATTGGCACACTGCGTAACAAAAAAACCAAGGTTTTGACCCAGAATCGATCCAAAGCCTGATTAAGCTTCAGCCCAACCATACCTATGACTCGGAACAAGAGATATCCTTTGGTCCCTGTTGTATCCATATTCCACAGAGACTATGAGGTTCGAGTAGCTGCTCAACGAGGTGACATCGTAGCAGATTATCTGGTCTTTTCCTGCCGTCGCCGCCCATTCCCTCTTGAAACCGTCTACAGCCGGGACATCCTTTCCAACTGCACTGAAGAGCTTGCTTGAACTTTGGCTGAGAGGGACCAATCAATGTGGAGGAATGTGCATCGCAATCTCTTATAGAAGAGAGAGCAACTCGTCCGGGCTGGAGACGACGGCCAACATAGAGTCTTTCTTCTCCTGGCCCCTAGGGAATCCAAAACCATAATCGACTGCAATAAAAGATACGTTAGCCTCTTGTGCTCCCAGTTCGTCATGTACGGTATCCCCTACAAGTACAGCGTCTGTGGAAGCAATATTGAGGTCGGAGAGCACCTTGTTCACGATATCAGCCTTGCTGAGACTGCCGGTGATGTCACCTCCCCTTATGGAAGAGAAAAAGTGGGCAAAGCCAAAGTGGTCCATCATGGAAAGGACAAGGCTCTCCGTCTTGAGAGAGCCGACAGCAAGGAGGTATCCCCTATCCTTGAGCTTTTTCAGGGTATTCTTCATGGAAGGATACTCAATCGCTCCAAACTGTCCCCGAAGGTCATACTCCTTGCGATAGTGTCTTATTGCATCTGCAATAAGACACTCATCAAGGTTGTAGGTATGGATGAAACACTGGTCAATGGGAGGGCCGATGAACTTGCTCAGTTGGGTAACATCATGCACAGGCTCACGCCCAACCAACTCCACCGCTTTATTCGCAGTAGAGAATATGCCAGACGAGGTATCCATAAGGGTACCATCTAGGTCAAAGACAACTAATTTGAATTTCATTCTTGAACCATATAAAATAACCAGTCTTGTATCAAGCCATTGGTTGCAACAAGGTCACAACAGCTATCGGTAAAGGGGACAAGCGGGTTGCTAGGGGAAAAAGAACCACCAGCTTCCTCCAGGATACAGATACCAGCTGCCATATCGTAGTACCCCAAGCAGAGCTCATAATACCCATCGATTCGTCCTACTGCAATGTAGCTCAGTTCAAGGGCACAGGAACCATAGGACCGGAGATCACTGGCCTCAAGGAAAATGCGATACATGGTTTCAAAATATTGCACAGCACGGGAATGATTCCGATGGGGAGGGACACAGACGATAAGGGCTTGTGACGGCCTAGTAAGGGGAGAAACATGGATGGGGTTACCATTGAGGAATGCACCGCCACCCTTGCTTGCCCAAAAAAGCTCATTTTGGCGTGGGTTGAACACAACACCAACCAGTGGCTTGAAAGGTTCCATCTCCCATGCAATGCTTATGGTGTAGTTAGGAAGGGAACGAAAGAAGTTGGTCGTGCCGTCGATAGGGTCAATGATCCATCGCCCATGATCGAGATCCCCACTCGATCCTGTCTCCTCACCGAATATCGCATCAAAGGGAAAGTGTTCCCTGATGATGGAGATAATGAGGTCTTCTGAAAGCCTGTCGGTCTCGGTCACATAATCGTTGGCCTGCTTACTATGTATTGTGTGATTGCCCTGCTTTTCTGCCTCCAATACGAAAACGCCGGCTCTGTTAGCTGCAGATATGGCAACTTGCAAATGCTCTGCAATATCCCCTTCGGTCATACTCCCCCCTTTTTTCGTTCCAGTATCCGTTCCCCAAGATTCACCACATACTTCCAATCAGTATGGGAAAAATCCTCAAAGCGGACAGATTGCTCTTCTGCATGAACGAGCATACCGGTAGGGGAATACCTCAAATAGAGCACTTCCCAGCTGGTTTTACCCTGGCTATACATGATAGCGGCAACATTATTCTTCCTATCCCAGGAACGAAGCATGTCACTTCGCCCTATTATCAGCACTACAGTCAGGTCAAAGCCTGGAATGGTAAACATCTTATCCTTGTTGTCAGAAAGCTGAGCCTGCCTTGCTTGCTCGATGAGGCTGGACGTAGCCTTAAGCAGGGATTCTTCTGCGGTCTTGCAGAAATCAAAAAACACATTGTCGCCCTTCTCCTCCAGCTTGCCCAGTATGTCATGCAACCGATTAGGTAAAGAACCTTCCAACGCGGACTCAAGCTCTTCGAAATGGATAGGCTCTTTCTCTTCGATTCCAGCAGGAGGCTCTTCACTTTTCTGAGAAACAGTCTCAGCCAAGATAAAGCGAGGAGCACTCTGCACACTCACTACAGGCTCTGGATTTGGTTCCATCTCCACAGCTTCTACAGATGCAGGGGGCATTGCCAACCTATTGTCAGTTTCTGGCTCCACTTCAGTTTCTGGCTCCACTTCAGTTTCTGGCTCCACTTCAGTTTCTGGCTCCACTTCAGTTTCTGGCTCCACTTCAGCTTCTGGCTCCACTTCAGTTTCTGGCTCCACTTCAGTTTCTGGCTCCACTTCAGCTTCTGGCTCCACTTCAGCTTCTGGCTCCACTTCAGGCACATCAGAGAGAGTAGGTTCTTTGAATTTGGATGGAGGCGTGTTAGCAATGGAAGAGAGATGTCCAAAAAAGGAAAGTGGAGAGGAAGGTTTTGTCTGAGAGTTTTCAGAAAGGGCGGGTTCCACTTCCAGTCCAAGATATTCATCCTCACTTTCCTGACTATATTGCGTATAATCATACAACTTGCTGTCGTCTTCCAAGTCCCCTTCCATCTGCTCATCCGCAAGGACAAGGGAACTGCCCATCTGTGGCAGATCCTCATCAGTCTGGTTGTCCTCAATGTGGCAGATGGCTTCATATTCATAATCATCCAGGTCATCGTCATCTTCTTCTTTATCAGAAGTAGTGTTTTCCACCAGATTACCCTCAGAAAACATGAAATCATCTTCCAGATTGAATAGGGTCGGTTGCATTTCAGACAGAGCCATCTCATCAGCAGTCTCATTTTCATCGTCATCGGTCTCTGAAAAATAGGTAAAGTCACTCTCTGATTCGTATTCCTGATCAGATTCCCCTTCCCATAAGAAATCGTCCTCAACAAACAGGTCATCATCCAACGGTTCATATCCACGAGCATGGGGTTCTTGCTCAGGGTTGTTGTCTTGCTCTACAGGAAACTCTGCTTGGTTTGTTTTGTGTTCATCTTCCTCGGGCTCTTCATGATGATGCTTCTGCTTGCCAAAGGTGGGAAGACCTACCAACTCCTTAATCTGTGCCATGCCATCCCACGAGGTAGCAAGGTCAGCAAGTTGGATAAATGAGAGGGTAAGGGAATTATTCTCCAGTGACAAAGGATATTCACTTGGGCAATTGGTGCTATCGATGACAACAGAACTGTACGGAATGTCTTGTACCAGTCTCAGGGCATCAAGGGTACCTTCCAGTTGAATGAGGGCCTCCTGGGTCTCTGAAAAAGGATTGTAGGGATAGTATCCCATGTGGGAAGCAGGTATCTGGATGGCAAGCTTGTTCTGTGAGTCTTCAAAGATAGCATCGATGTAGCCATCACCTTGCGGAACGTTCCTTGTGAAGTTCATGGTACCGAGCATTGCGGTGAAGAAAGTGAGGGGAACAAGGGACTGTTTCTCCTGCTCGATGGCTTTCCATCGGCTTTCAAACTCCTCACCTTTGGCACACACAGCTCTTCGGATAATCCAGTACGCTCGATCCAACAAGGTAGCGCCATCAAAACACAATACAGTATTGAAGATACGCAAAAACGGACGATCATCAAGCAACGAGGGTCTTGTCAGCCATCCCATTGTCTCAGATTCGAGAAACGAACTGTTCTGCCCAGCATCTACGGCAAGCAACAGAGCATCGGAGACAGAAAGGTCAGTTATCTTTCTTACGGCAAAAAGATCATAGCCATCCCTTCTTCCCACAATATCAGAAACCCAACTCTCCCACCCCTGCTCGGCTATGATGCGGTCCATATTTTTTTGAGTGTCATCAGTCGACTCATTACGGCTTTTAAGCATCTCAAGCTGCAACATGCTTGCCTGTTTGAAAACGGCACTGTCATCCCGAAGTGTGTCGATGCCCTCATGGGCATTCTTAGCCAGTTGGACAAAGGCTGTAAGAAGGCCGTCGAGCTTTGCATCGAAAAGCTCTGCTATCAAGGCATTGAAAGGTTGTAGTTGGTATTTGAGGGCATTATGTTGCTTATCTAACACCTCCTTGTCGGGGGAAGGAGGCAGGATGCTATTGGTCGCATACTCCTGAAAAGCTACCAACAGCTCTTCTGTGGAGAGCTGTTGGTCGGCATAGAGGGAAAGTGTAAAATTGTCAATGTAGCGGATGGACTTGCGACAGAGGTCGTCAAACAGCTTGACCAGACGTTTCCAATCTTTTTCCTTGATCTCTGTATTCTGGGAGTATGGCCCTTTCTTTGCTGCTACCAGCGACTGAAGATACCACACCAACCGAGAAGCGGTCGCTTGGGCGAACATGTCGTTCGGGCGGTCATGTAATATCCTGCGCTGTTCCCAGCACGCCATTTTCACAAGCTCCAAGGGATGGAAACGGTCAAGGATGGATATGATATTGGAGACATCATTATTGAGAAAAATGGAGACCTCTTTCAAATTCTTCTGAATTTTCTCAGCCGAAACACCCGTCATGCTGAGCAAATCCCATCCTGGACTGTTTTTCACAAGCAGTATCTCCTTGGTTTTGAGCATAGCACACCTTGCTCTCTCATTCAAACTCCCTTCGCTTCCCGCTGCTTCCAAGTATGTGTAATTTCCAGACCGCAGTCCTATCTACCAGGGCCTCGATCTGTCCCGTTGGATTCTGGGAAGGGGCAAATCTCCTGCACAGGGCTTCAAGGGCCCCGAGCTTCTCATCCCTGCCCATTACCTCTTCTGCTGTGGCAAAAAAAGTTGCACTCTCAAACGCAACGGAGAGGGCTGTCTCATCAGCAACAGCAGAGCCCACACAAGTAATGCAGACCCGGCTGTCCTCTCTCAAGTTGTCAATCTTGTGCCCTTGTTTGGCACAATGAAAATAGAAAGAGAGCTCATGCTCAGCCACTGAGATGGGAACCGCATAGGGCGATCCCAATCCCAGAGGGGACTCTGCTCGAACGTTGACTGTCGACAGAGTAACCCAAAGGCAGTTGCGAAGCAGGCGATAGCTGTCATGCTCCTCCATCTTTCTTTCAGACCTTCTCATAGGAACCATTCTACACCTCTTCCAACGCTGGTGCGCGCATGTTTTTCCAAAAGACCAGACACAGCACTACTGATATCATTGCAAATACCGAAAAGATCTCAAACAGCACCTTATAGCCGAATCCTTCGGTAAGGAACCCTCCCAAAGAAGATCCCAAAACCGTAGGAAGCCCTGTTCCCAAGGAGATGTACATCGACATGCCCAAGGTGCGGTGGGTTCTCTTGACCCTTCTTGCCACCAGCTGTATGGCAGCAGGATGAAAGAAACCAAAACATACGCTATGGAGCAACTGCCCCACTATCACACCTGTGAGGGTAGGAAACCGGGCATACAACAACAGGCGCAACGCCATGCCAAGACCACTGATGAGCAACAGAAGCACCGGTAGCACTCCCTTTTTTTGGATAAGATAGCCAGCGAGCAACATGAGGATGATCTCACTTCCAGCAGCTATGGCATTCATCAGGGAGATGGCAGTGATATGCAGCTCCTCAACCAGATAGAGGGAGAAGAAGCTTGTCACAGCCGACATGCTCAACCGGTTGAATGCAATGATTATCAGGCCGATGACAAAGGCTGAGTCAAACCAGGGATTGGCTGAAAAGGAAAGCATCTTGATGGCAGGAAGTATCTTTTTTGGTGTGTGTCTTTTCCCTCTTGCCTGCATCTTCCCCTCTTTCCAGCTCAAAACCGGCAGGAAAAAAAGCAGACACCCGAGAAGTGCGTACATGATGATATTGGTATTGTCAGTAAGCACAGGTATCCCCAGAGCAGTGAAAGCCAAGGAAAACACGACAAATCCCAACGTACCAAAGGCCCTGATGTAGGAATATTTCTGGGCATCCCCATTGAACTTGTTGGTTGCCACCGTATCAACAAGGGGCAAGAGCGAACGTAAGAAAAATGCCGTTATCACCAGGGCAAGAATGGTGATCCACACAGGCCCGTTACGGACCAGGAGGATCAGGCCAAGGGCTGTTGCCGCAGTGGAGACGAGCACAGTATCCTTGAGCCTGCCTGTCTTGTCGACAACTCTTCCCACTACCAGAGGCCCGACAATTCCGGCCACCTCAAAGATGCCCAACAATATCCCTACAGCCTCGTAGGAGTACCCGCTGTTGCGCAGCAAGACCTGTAAGTAAGGGTTTGTGATAGCAAAAATAGAGTAGACAAAAAAGAATGAGATATATAATTGCACCATGCGGGCTATTGTATGCTTTTGTCCCTATACACTCAAGCCGAAACTCACATCTCCAGGAAGGTTCTCGCCTTTCTCAGCGTGGAAGGAGGAAGACGAAGATCCTCCAAGGAGGAAATGGCACATGCCTTCCGTCCTTGCACAATTCTCTCTGCAAAGGAAGGGCCTATCCCAGGAACCCTGAGCAGCTGATCCTTAGAAGCTCTCTTTACCGAAACAGGGAACTTGTCAGGATTACTCTCAGCCCATATCAGCTTGGGATCCTTGTGCAGGTTCAGATTGCCTTCTTTTCCAAAAACCAGATCCTCATAGGCAAACCCATACTTGCGCAAGAGCCAGTCGGCCTGGTAGAGCCGATGCTCACGCATCAGGGCATCAGGGGAGGTCCCTATCCGGGCTCCGAGGTCAAAAAGCGTAAGCTGTTCGCTCTTGGCAGTCTCCCGGCTCTGTTCACCAGGTATGCTGGCATCACCAAGGCCCCCTTGATAGGCACTGTAGTAGAGCCTTCCCATCTTGAGATTGGAGTACATGCGGCTTCCGTAGGAGAGAATCTCCTGGTCACTCTCGTCACTGGCACCTACAATGAACTGGCTTGATGTGGATACACCCGAGTATCGCGCGCCCCTTGCAGTCTGTTCGGCGATGAAGGTCAGAGGCTCGATGATATCCTTCTGATAATCCTTCATATCAGTGAGACGGGAGAAATGCTTTACCCCGGGGGTCTCAATATTGAGCGATACAGCTGAGGCATAGGTAAGGGCAGATTCTATGCTTGCCCTGCTGGCACCTGGAATGATCTTCAGATGGATATACCCACGGTAACGATAATGCTTTCGCAGGATCTCTGCAGTGGACACAAGCATCTCCATTGTCTTGTCTCCAGTGCCCATAACAGCGCTGGAGAGGAATATCCCGATCAGGGGGCGCTTGAGTTGGAAATCATAGAAAAATGAAGCCATCTCATAGGGTGACAGGGCTACAGGACGAAAGTCATTCCCCTCCCTCAAGGGGCAGTACTTGCAGTCGTTTGCACAGCGGTTACCCATTAGGGTCTTGAGTATGATGCCAGGCCCTCCACTTGCCGTCGTCGTAGGATAGAGCCACCCGTCACCAGCGTTGTTTTTCTTGCGATGTTCGTCTGGATTCTTCGTTCCGCATGCACACGAGAGGTCATACTGCGCATCTTGGCTGAGAATATCTAGCTTTTCCTGTGTATCCATACAAGAAAGGTAACATTAGTTAAGTGGTTTTTACAAGAGTTTTTTTCGTATTCGGGATAAAAACATACGTAGTATTTTTTGGCAGACGTATTTCAGTCTGATTTAGTGCCATTTGCTTCGGGAAGTGGTTTTCTTTCGCGCCTGTATTCAGAGACCAAGAGTCCGCTCAGGGTAAGGGCAGTCCCGATGGCAGAGGTGGGAGTTATGATCTCACCGAGGAAGATGACAGAGAAGACTATTGTGATGACAGGACTGAGATAGAGGTAGAACGAGCTCTTAACCGCTCCGATGCTCTTCAGCCCAAAATTCCAGAAAACGAAACAAAGGGCTGATGCGATGAGGCCAAGGAAGAGGAAGTGGAAGATAAAGGGAGGCTGGATGACCACACCTATGGGCGGAAGGTCTCCGAAGAGCAGGTTGGCTACTATCATACCAAGCAGCGCATAGAAAAACATGGTTCTGGTTGCCAACAAGGTGGGATAGCCGCGCCTTGAGACAACTCGCGTGAGTGTGGTGTATAAAGCCCAGACAACAATACCCAAGATGGCAAGGAAGTCACCAAGGGGATTGAGGGAGAGTTCGGCCTGTCCACTGTAGCTGATCAGGGCGACACCCCCCATCGACAAGACAAAACCTACAAAATACTGTGCCTTGAGATGCTCTTCCTTTAGGAAGAAATGCACGGCAAGCAAGGTAAAGAAAGGTGCTGTCGCCACAATGACACCCACATTGGAGGCTGAGCTGTAGACCAGGGCAGTGTTCTCCAGATAGTAATACAGAAAGATACCGCACACACCGGCCCCTGCAAGTATCAGACGGTCACCCTTGTGCTTGTACACCATCTTATTGGGATTGCACAGTGAGAGGAACAGAAAACCCAAGATAGTTCTGACCAACAAGATCTGCATTGGGGTAAAGGCATCGAGGAGAATCTTGGTGGATATGTATGTGGTTGCCCAGATGAGGACGACTGTAAGTATGGCAAAATGCCCCAACACCCTTGTCCTGGGAAGAATGACCGTCGGATTATTCATATTGAGGCGCAGTGTAGCCCTAAATCCTACATGTTGCAATTACTGTGTGATATACTATACGTGCCATTGGAGGTGCCCATGATAACATACAGAAAAGAATTGTGGTTCAACATCAACAAACGGCGCGGTCTGATCAACATCACTGAGGCCGTACAACAAGCCGTCAATGAAAGCGGTGTCAAGGAAGGACTTGTTCTGGTCAATGCCATGAACATCACATCCAGCGTCTTCATCAACTCGATCGAAAGTGGCTTACACCAGGACCTTGAGGTTTGGCTTGAAAAGCTCGCCCCTGAACTCCCACATGAGCAGTACAAGCACAACAAGGGTGATGAGATGAACGCTGACGGACATCTCAAACGCAGCATCATGGGGCGTGAAGCTGTGGTTGCCATTTCAGGAGGGGTGCTCGACTTCGGATCCTGGGAGGAGCTCTTCTACTATGAATTTGACGGCATGCGCGACAAGCACTGCCTGATCAAGATCATAGGCGAATAAGGGCTGGAATGCATAAGGGCAGTGAGTGACAGATTCTACCGCTCATTGCCCAAAAAGCCTTCGGGACCCCCTGGTTCAGACGAAAGTGCCAGAAAGAGAGACTCTCTCTGGCACCTCTGGGCGATTATTGCAGAGACTATCCAAATATCATGAAGCAATACCCTACAACACATCCTCTTCAGTGATAGGGGCTACATTGGTCCTTCCGTTCTTCAGCTTGGGAAGTTCCAGTTTTCCTTCGTTTACAATGGCTACCATCCTCTTGTAGGAAGCTGAATCCTTATCAATTCCTGTAGCCAGCTTCCAGTTGGTATAGTTGAAGGCATCACCATCAAGGACACCCTTCTGCGCCTCACGGATGTACCTGATGGTCAATTCACGAACTGTCCCATAGTCTCCCCACTCAGTTGTAGAGCTGAATATCGGATCATAGGTCTTTCCTTCCAATGCCCCGCCTTTCCCTATCCACTTGTTGAAGCTATAGGAATTGGTTCCGAAGATAACCGAATCATCAGGGGAAAGTGACTTGGTCACAGGCTTCCCATTGACCAGCCTGACTGTGCCGTCCGCATTATATTCGGTGATAAGGCGAAGATCCTTGACTCTGTTTCCCACTTCCTCACGAAGATCAAGGGTATAGGTCACTCCTCCTGCAATATTGTTGGTACTGTATTTTGATTCTCTTCTGTCCGGTGCATAGCTCACAGTCAGGTCCCCAGGATTAATCCTGTTGAAATAGGCTGCGCTATACTCAAGCAGAGCCTTGAGGTCTGCACCACTGATCCTGTAGGTGGTGATCTCTCCACCAGAATAGGTATATGAGGACGAAATGTCCTTGATACTGACATTCCCAACAGGGAAGCCCGCGTTCTCAGCATCAGTATTGAGTATCACCACCTGTGCTCCGCTGTAAAACTGCGAAGAAGCAAACAGTAGGTTCATGATTCCCGTAGACTCGGTGTATACAGAACTTATACCCTTCACCTCGTCATTCTTTGAAAGGTCACTGTTCACCAACTTTCCTATCGGGGTATTGACGTATGCGCTGAGCTGGGCCTTGTAGGGCTCCATCAAAGCAGCAAGTTCAGGATCTTCTGTCTTTTCAACCTTCTTTACAGAGACGTCCTTTGCTGTAAGGACATACTTGCCTTCCTGCTTTTCAAAGGAGAGACTGACGAAACCAAGGGCTCCGCCGTACCGATAGGGCTCCATGACCAGGACACCGTTGATCTCTTGCTTCTCAACCAAGGCATGGGCATGGCCTGCTATGATCGCATCGAACTGGGGGAAAGCCTGAGCAATATCAGATACGCCTGAGCCACGGACAGTATTCTCCCTGTCCAATCCCATATGCAAGATCCCTACAATGGCATCGACTCCCTGGCTTTGGAGTTCTGCGATTGCTTTGCCGATCTCATCAAGAGGATTGACAATTGTCAGGCCCTCAAGTGAGGTCTTTCCTGCCTCGAACTCGGTGATAAGCGGGGTCACCATGCCGATGAATCCGATCCTGACCCCGTCTCGCTCAACGACAGTGGTTGCGGGCAGATATCGCTGACCACTTGCAGTATCATAGACATTGCCGGAAAGGATAGAGCCATCGAAAGCATCGATAAGCTTTTGTCTTCTTTCCCGATCGAAGTTATACTCGTGGTTTCCGAATGCCCATACCTCGCAATCCAGGTCATTGAATGCCTCGACCATAGGGTTCTTGTCCGAATCGATGAAGTATTCGACATAGTTAGCCTGGACAGCGTCACCGCAATCGACGTAGATGACGTTCTTGTTTGCCTTTCTCTCTTCCTTGATCATGGAAGCGATGTAGGTAAGGCTTCCCGAGGTGTTTTCCTTGTCAACTGAGAAATCCCAAGGCACGAACCATCCATGAAGATCACTTGTTGCAACGATCTCGATACTGACTTCAGCCGGTGTTTCCTGGATCACCGCTGATGTCCTTGTCCCCTGACAACCCATAAAAATTCCTGATAGAACCAGTATCAGGACAGCAAACAACCTCAAAGTTCTTTTCATATATCCCTCCAGATAATAAGAAATTAGATGTATATGGTATATCAGCTCAGATCTGTTGGCAATCAAATTCAGAGGATCCTCCAGCAAAAACAAGATGCCTCCTCCGAAGAAAAAGCATCAGAACAAGAAGACACGTTCCACTACAAGAAACCAGTGCTGACAGCATCACCCAAATTGTAGGCAAAAAAAAGCATCGGAGGAAAGATCCGATGCAGGAATCATCATTGCGTGCAGGGAAAGACTGGGCCGTATGGTATGAGCAATACTCCCTATCACCCATACCCCAACAAGCCTACAAAGACTCTCCAAGGACTTTTTGTCGGTAGGCCTTCAAGCCTGCTTCAAAGCACTTGAGGGCCTCTGAAAGGTCTTCGGTATTGAGCACATAGGCTATTCTGACCTGTTTGCGCCCAAGGCCCTCAGTCTCGTAGAAACCCTCACAAGGGGCAACCATAACTGTCTTTCCATCCAAGGAGAAATCCTTAAGCATGAAGATTGCAAAATCCTCAGCATTATCGATGGGAAGCTCGGCGACCAGATAGAAAGCACCCTTGGGTGTACTGCAGACCACCCCTTCGATCTTCTGCAGGCCCTCTACAATGAAGTTTCTGCGTTTTTCATACTCTGCCTTCACCTCTTGGAGATAGGCATCATCAGTATCAAGGGCCGCACAAGCTGCAACCTGCTCAATCTCAGGAGGACAGAGCCTTGCTTGGGCAAGTTTGAGAGCATTTGCCAAAACCTCAGGATTCTTGCTTACAAGGGCACCTATGCGCGAGCCGCACATGCTGTAACGCTTGGAGAAGCTATCCACACAGACAACCCTATCTGCAAACTCAGGGAAGGCCAGCGCGCTGGTAAACTCCTCACCATCATAACAAAACTCCCTGTATACCTCATCGACTATCAGGAAGATGTCATGCTTCCTGACAAGGGTGAGCAACTGCAACAGCTCGTCCTTGGTATAGACATGACCGGTAGGGTTGTTGGGACTGCATAGGAGGATCGCCCCGGTCTTGCGTGAGATCCTCTTCTCAAACTCAGAGATATCTGGAAGGGAGAATCCATCCTCCAACTTGCTCGAGACAGGCACTAAGGTGACCATCGCAGAGTGGGCGAATGAAGATACGTTGGTATAGTAGGGTTCGGGAATAATGACCTCATCATAGGGGTCACAGAGAGTCATGAAGGCAAATTGCAGGGCCTCACTACCTCCGGTGGTAATGAGAATCTCATCACTTTTCACCTCGAGGCCATACTTGGCATAATAATCAGGAAGGGCATTCCTCAGATCCTCACGCCCCTCGCTGTTGCCATAGGCGATGATGCTCTGGTCATAGGAGCGTACGGCATCGAGCACTTGGGGGGGGGTCTTGATATCAGGCTGGCCGATGTTGAGATAGTAGACCTTGATGCCTCTGTTTTGGGCATCACGGGCATAGGGGGAAAGTCTTCTTATGGGGGAGCATTGGAAAGCGGAAATACGGTTTGACATTTTCATGGTCAGTTCTCCTGTAAGGATTGAAATTAGGTACATAGTGCATTGCCTTCCCCGCCATACGGATTAGGAGAGAGGCAAAGTGGAATAACCCGGATACCGCTGGCCTTCGGCTACGTGCGGTCCGGGTTACTAGCGCTGGCAGAGGCCTTTTGCGCTGTATTTTGTGCCTGGGTATTGTCAATCATAATCTGGATGAACTTTCTGTTGTCAAGCAACGGACTGATGGACCTGCCATGGTGCAGACGACTGATGACCCGGGCAAACAGCTCGGTTATGTCAGCTTGCACATACCACTCCTTTTCCAGGAGATCGCGTCCATGGTAGACAGCGTTAGTTCCGATGATCCTATAGAAGATTCCTTCCTGATAGGCTTGCTCAAACTCTTCAACTGCATTGGCATTGAAAAAGGGCAGGCTTACCATACAGATGACGCGCTTTGCACCGAGGTTCATCAACTCGCGCATTGCTATGATCAGGGTCCCTCCGGTGGCCAGCATATCGTCAGCCATGAGAACAGTCTTGCCTGTAACATCTCCGAGGAGGTTGATGCTCTTGATGTTGGAGTGCTTTGCATCCTTGCTGACAAGGGAGTAGTCCCGTTCCTTATAGAGCATTGCCAAAGGACGGTGCAATGCCTGCGCATAGAATTTGTTGCGACTGACCGCTCCTGTATCAGGGGATACGACAACCAAGTCGGGATCGCCGAAGTCTATGAGCTTGTGCAAGGCTATGAGCGTCTGGTAGGAACCATGGAGGTTCTCCAGATGAAGGTGGGAGAAGCAGTTCTCAATCTCCCTGCTGTGTATGTCCAGGGTAATAATCCTATCCACTCGCAGCATCTCACAAATGCGGCCAAACATGGCAGCTGTCAGGGCCTCACGACCACCTTTCTTATGCTGTCTTGAGTAAGGATAGGTAGGGAGCACCAACGTCACACTCTCCCCACCGGCAAGCGTTATCGCGTTGATGGTGGTAAGCAGGAACATCAGATGGTCATTTACAGAGAGGGGAACAGGCTCATCCGAACCGGCAACCCGAACGGGCTCCATATTGGAGAGGTCATAGACAATGAAGACACGAAGACCTCTGACCGCATCAAGTATCTCTGCCTTCACTTCCCCGTTGGCAAACCTTGTGTATTTGGCCTTGATCGTAAAATCCGGACACTGAAACGAGCTGGGTCGCTTGCTTCTGGGGATACGCTTGTTGTTCAGGTCATCAAGCAGAGTGACTGTCTTGAGGATCTCCTCCTCACTCATATTATGCCTTTTTGCAAGGGCAGAGGAGAGCTTGGTATAACGTTCGAGATAGAGGCGTCGCAAGTGTTTTACGATCTTGCCAGTGAAGTACTCTGAGCCGGGACCTGAGATGATTCCAAGCTTTTGCGGTTTGATGATACTCATGGGCAAACCATACAACAACAGAGTTGAAAGTTCAATCCATTTCAAGAGGGAGAATCACCCTTGAGGGGACAGTTCTGTTTTTTAACCTGCCAGTAGGATGAAACATGCAAGAAAACGCTATCATGGGGAAAACTCTTCAGCCGCCTACTTTACCAAACCCTCACAAACTTGGTACGTTTGTGCTGATATGAATATACTCATGACCCTTTTTAAGATTGTAGGTAGTCTTGGGCTTTTTCTCTACGGGATCAAACTCCTCAGTGAAGGTCTTCAGAAAACTGCCGGCAATAGACTGAAGGCCATTCTTCGGCTAATGACCAAGAACCGTTTTGTCTCGGTTCTGACTGGTATCATCATAACCATCCTTATCCAGAGCTCCTCAGCAACCACTGTCATGGTTGTCAGCTTTGTGAATGCCGGTCTGATGGACCTTTTCCAAGCGATCGGGGTCATTCTTGGAGCTAACATAGGTACCACGTTCACAGGATGGATGGTTGCCCTGCTCGGATTCAAGATGGACATCACCTCCCTGGCCCTCATCTCCTTGGCAATAGCCATGCCGATGATGTTCTCGAAAAGGAACCATATCCGCGAAGTGGCTGATATCCTGCTTGGATTCGGCCTGCTGTTCCTTGGACTCAACTTTATGCAAAAGTCCATGCCCGACTTGACCGGCAACGTGGAAGCCCTTAAATTTCTCAGCTCCTTCAACAAGGACTCGCTGTTGATGATCCTTACCTGTGTCCTGATAGGGACTGCTGTCACCGTAGTGGTCCAGTCATCCTCGGCTGCGATGACGATGACACTCACCATGGCATTCAACGGATGGCTCGGGGTCACTGCCTCTGCTGCCCTGATCTTAGGTTCGAACATCGGTACCACCATCACAGCCTATCTTGCCTCCATTGGGACAAGCACCACCGCAAAACGGGCTGCCTTGGCACATATCATCTTCAATGTGATCGGCACCTTCTTGGCGATCATATTTCTCAAGCCAATTTTGATGATAGTCAACACCCTTACTCTCAAGGACATCTTCTCACTCTCCCCCGATGCGCTGGCCCACCAGCTCCCACTCTTTCTGGCCATGTTCCATACGGTATTCAATGTGACGAACACCATCATATTCTTCCCATTTGTCCGCCAGTATGCCCGCCTTATTGAAAGGATGGTCCCTGCCAAGGACGAGTATGACGAGGGAACCTATCACTTCAAATACATCGGTGGTACCTTCATTGACTCCCCTGAACTCTATATGATCACCATCAGGGATGAAATCCAGAAGATGGCGAACTTGGCGTGCAATATGCTTAACCGCTATCGCACCATGTTCAACAACCCCGATGTCAACCTTGAGGTTGAGGTTGCCGCGATGAAACACGATGAGGAGTATGCAGACCAGATGCAAGAGCAGCTCTCCGACTTCTGTGTGCATCTGCTGCAGGATTCACAGACCCCTACCAACGCATCTTCACTGAACTGCCTGATCCGTGTCATGGATGAACTGGAATCAGTGACCGACAGCTGCTTCAACCTGGTGATGCTCGGACAGAGACGGTTCCAGCAAAACTGGAAATTTGACGATGAGACCGATAGCGAGCTGCGTCAGTACCAAAGCCTGGTCCAGGAGTTCCTCAACTACGTTCGTGACCGCATGGACAGGACCCTGACAAAAGCGGAGATGCAGAGGGCCAACGAGTTTGAGGAACAGATCAACACCTGGAGAAACCACCTGACCAACCTGGTACAGGGACGTCTCTCCGAAGAGCATGCAGATGTTCGCAAGGAGTTGCTCATCCTTGAGAAGATCCGCCATCTCGAGCATATCGGCGACTATTGCACAAACATCGCTGAGGCATATCACCAGGCGGTCAAGCATACCCCCATGCTACAAAAACGTTCAGGAAGGCCAGTGGCAATCCTGACAAAAGACAAAGAGAAAGCAACAGGAACCTGATGCTTTCTCAGGTTCCTGTCTGATGCCCACCTTCTTTGGTGGGTATTTTCATGCCGTTACTGCATTACCTTCTGCTAATAGAGGACAACCCCAACATCAGGAATACCGCACAGCTCTTCATACGCTTCGCTGTAAGAACCCAGCACTTGCTCACATCCCTCCTGCATGAGATTTACAAACATGAGGTCATCATCAAGGGCAAGGTTTCCTGTTGTCCCCAGGCTTGTACGATTCTTGAGTGTAGCGATAGGGTCGAATGAGGTGACATCTGAGAGTGTGCAGTCCCACATCCTTATAGCTATCACGGAAGTTACCGCCCTCAAGAACCTTGTTCAGGACCACATCGGTAGCATAGAGCGAAGGCACACAAGCTTTGGTAAGAGCCTCCTCATTGACAACCAGGCCAGAAAGCATCCGCCCCATGATGGCGACCAGTTGCCAGGTGGCTCGGGTTCCTTGCATAAGGGGCTCCTTGGTATCCTGAAAGTCCCTGTTATATCCCGAAGGGAGGCTTCTTATTATGGACTTGACTGCCATCGCGGATGAGGAAACCAAGGCAGATCGGCTTCTGGCAAGCTCCAGTCCGTCAGGATTCTTCTTCTGTGGCATGATGGAGGAGCCTGTGCATAGCTCCTGAGGAAGGGAGAAATAGCCAAACTCAGGCAGAGTGAACAGGATAAGATCCTGGGCAAGCTTGCTGATGGTCAGGGCGATGTAGTCACAGCTGTCCAACAGCATGGCTTCAAACTTGCCACGGCTGTTATTGGCATAGAGCACATTGTTCTGGACTCGGGAAAACCCCATCTCAGAGGCGACAAATTCCCTATCCAAAGGAAGGGGGACACCGTAGGAGGCTGCGGAACCCAAGGGGCTCTGATCAAGTGTCCAGGAGAGTTGCATCAGGTGCTGGGCTTCGTCATACAGCTCCTCAGCGAATGATGCAGCCCAGAGCCCTACTGAGGAAGGCATCGCTATCTGCATATGGGTCCGTCCCGGCATGGGAACAAACTCGTGCTGTTTGGCAAATTCCAACAGGCTTTTTGCAAAGGAGCCTGTCTCCCTGCAAAGTTTGAGGGCGAATTCACGCATCCAGAGACGCAGGGCAGTCTGCACCTGGTCATTTCTGCTTCGTCCAGTGTGGATTTTCTTCCCAGCCTCCCCCACTTTGTTTGTGAGAAACCCTTCGATGGCAGTATGGCAGTCCTCATCCTGGGCTGTAATGGGAAAAGACCCTTCCCCTCCCATCCGGATTACCTCTTGCAAAGCCTCTTCCAGGTGTGACAGCTCGTCTTCCGAAAGGATGCCGATGCTCATAAGCCCCCTTGCATGGGCAATTGAGGCCAATGCATCTGCAACCACCAGCTGTTGGTCCAGGATATAGTCCTTGTTTACCGTAAACTCTTCCATCAATGAATCAAGCGAATAGTCTTTCTGCCATAGTTTGGACATGTTCATCCTCCCAAGATTGCCCAAGTCTAGGGTGTTTGCCGGCATCTGTCAATTGAAGCAAACAGAGGACATCCTCTTCTTTTCCAGTATGAAAGCACGTACAAAAACTCTCGTGACCCTCCTTTTGCTCCTAGTCCTTATCACCGGCTGCGGTTGCAACCAGCAAGGGCCTGCCATCACAGACATCTTTGCACACCAGGACAGCACACCCCCTAAGCTGCTCAGTGCAAAAGCCATAGATTCAGCTACCATTTCGCTGATATTCAGCGAGGATCTTCGAAGCAAATCCGTCAAGCTAGCGGTCAATGGAGTGCAAAACACGAATTACCTATGCAAAAGGGAGACCATCATGCTCTACCTTACCTCTCCCATGGAAATAGCATCATCCACAAGATTGGAAGGGCGGGTGGAGGACGAATGGGGAAACAGCACACGCTTCAACCTCGAGGTCTGGGCACATAACCCCAACAGGGCTGGAGTCCTGATAAATGAGTTTTCCACGAAAGGATCTGGAAACAACCCTGACAGGGTTGAGCTACGCATCACCAAGGCAGGGAACCTCGCAGGTATCACTGTGACACATGGAGCCGGCCCTTATGCACAGGACCGGTGCATCCTAGGGAACAAGCAGGTGTATGCAGGGGACTTCATTGTCATTGCATTTCAGCAGGGAGAGCCTGTGATGGAACACAACTCGGAGCATCTTGGAGGTCTGGGTTCCAATAACGGATGCATCACCGTTACCGAAAGCCCTGACTGGGAGAGCCCTATCCTCGATGCTGTGCTGTACAGCAACAAGACCACCACTACCCACGGAGGTTTTGGCTCAGCGGAGACAGAAAAGGGGGCTCTTCTTCTCTTCCAAGGTCGGCAGTGGGACTCTCCCTTGCCAGAAAAGGCCATAGACTCCACCGACAGCACAGCAACAAGGACTCTCTGTCGCACCAACTACAGCGATACGAACAGCGCCCTAGACTGGTATGTCTGTGATACGAGGGAGTCAAGCTTCGGCAGGGAGAATTCAGCCATCCAGTATCTGAAGTAGTAATGGAGCGACAACATCTACAGATTCCGACAATTCGAGGCACCTCCTAGACGATGGCAAGGCAATTCCCTATTATTGGATGATCGAGGATAGCAAAGATGAGTGCAGCCACCGATGTGACACAGGCGATTCTGAAACTTGCAAAAGTCAAAGAGATGGCCACAAGACAGTACAAGAACCCAGCCAGGAACACTGCTGTGATGGATGGCAGACACTTCAGATCCGGATATGAGGTCGACACCCATGAGGTGCTGGGAAAAAGGGTCACAACAGTCAGTTCTTCTGTAACAGACGGCAGGCACCTACTATTTTTCCATGGGGGATCATATGTGCTCGAAGCCACAGTCTTCCACCGCAGACTAATCCAGACCCTCGTAAGGAAACATCATTTGACTGTCTCTTTCGTCGAGTATCCCCTTGCCCCGGAAAATACCTTTAGGACAACCAGGGCCATGGCCCTTGCTACCTACAAACACATGGTCAGCACCTATCCCCATCACTCCTTCTTCCTATTTGGTGATTCAGCGGGAGGCGGCCTGGCTTTGGCCCTTTTGCAGGTCCTCCGTGAAGAGGGAGTTCTCCCTTTCCCAAAAAAAACAGTACTGTGCTCCCCTTGGCTAGACTTGTCGCTTCAGAACAAACAGATTCCAGAGTATGTGGATTTGGATCCTGTCTTGTCAGTAGAAGGCCTGCAATATGCCGCTTCTCTCTACAGTGGAGGAGAAGACCTTTCGAATCCCTTCCTGTCCCCGATATTTGGGAACATGGACGACCTTGGGGAGATACTGCTTTTTATCGGCAGTCACGAAATACTCTATCCTGACTGCCTCTTGTTACAGGAAAAGATTGGAAATGCTACAAACACTTCACTTTCCCTAGTCCTGGGGGAGGCCTTGATACATGACTGGGTTTTGTTCCCTTCCAAGGAAGCAAAGGCAGTACCACCTCAGATGGATGCATTTCTACACTGATGATACAGCAAGACAAACCAAAAGAGAGGAGGCCTGCGCCTCCCCTCCAAATCAGGCAATACCCCTAAGCCAGTCTAGAGATAGGGTTTCACAAATGCTTCAAGCACTGATAGGGACGCAGCCCCAATTCTCTGGTCGACGACCTCACCATCCTTGAAGACCATAAGGGTCGGAATGCTGTTGACACTGAATTTGCTGGCAACAGAGACGACTTCATCCACATTGACCTTAGCCACCAACAATTTCCCAGCATACTTTTCAGCTAACTGGGTAAGGGCTGGGGCTATCATCTTGCAGGGGCCACACCAAGGTGCCCAAAAATCCACCAATACCGGTTTGTCCGCTTGCAAAATCTCACTTTCAAAGTTATCGGAAGTAATGATTATTTCACTCATGCGTATAGCTCCTCTTTACGAGTGATATAATACCGGCAAACCGGTAAAAAAGATAGTGGAATATATCAATGGGTCAGAGGGCTATCTCCTCAGGCTCGCTTTCCTCTTCTCTTGTTTCAACAGATTTACCCTTGCTCTCCGGTTTGAACTCCACATGCTCAGCCACCACTATGATCTTCTCCCTGTTCCCCCCTTCCTTGTCTTCCCAACGTTCCTGGCGAAGGCGCCCCACCACACGAACACCCCGTCCCTTCTTCAGGTAATTGAGACATCCCTCTGCCAAGCCGCCCCATACCTGTACCCCGATGTACATGACCTCTTCCACAGCTTCGGAATTTGCCTTCTTGTAATACCTGTTTACTGCGATGGGAAACTTGCCCATGACACTGCCATTGCTACCTACCAGAACCTTTTCAGGATCACGTACCAAATGCCCTTCCAGCAACACCGAATTCAAATTGTTCATGCTTACCTTCCTTATGACTGCCTACTCAACTCCCCCGTATTTGCTCAAGCTCCTTGTTGAGGGATGTACCTTTGCAGTTTCACTTAACTAAGGTTGTGATATCATTCATTCGCTTCAATGGAGGACGATTTGTCTCATAAAGAGTTATCAGGAGCATGATACGGCACATACAACGGAAAGGGAAAAGCATATAGCATCATCGAAAACAAGCAGTACACAAAGTGACAAGTCCGGTTGTGTTTTTTTTCCTACAGGGGAGACTGCTTGGAAAGGTATGTACACGCTCCCCTGCTGTTTATGTCAGGAGCAAAGCCAAGAAAATTTCATGCAATTTATCATCAACAAGAGCAATATGCAAAAAGGATCACTGAGTGCATGAAGAAACTACCCACCAGACAATCAACAACCACACGGCGATAATCGGCAGTGCATAATACCACTTCTTGGACTGGCCTTCTTGGTGCAGTTGCTCCGCTTCCCTTTTGCATTGCTCCAATACTTCAGAGGGGATACATGTTACTGCCAATGCTATCAGAAGAGGGACGATAAGCAGGTCATCAAGATACCCCAACACAGGAATGAAATCAGGGATGAGATCGATCGGAGACAAGGCATACCCAACAGCCAAGGCAGCAAGGAACTTGGCACCTACAGGAGTATTCTTGTGTTTCATCGCAATTACCAAAGCAGGAATATTTGTTTTGATCGCCTTTGCCTGTTCCTTTAGATGCATTTCTCTTCCTACTTTCCCCAATACTAGTGTCAAAATGATCAATAGGCAACAATCTGGCAGTGTTCGAACAATTCCAAACAAGTATGTAACGTACCCCATCGTTTCGTATGGGGGTTACTTCAAGAAATGTAACAAATTCATCATGGCCCGGCCCTCTATACGGTATCACCTGAACAATATAGGGCAAATTGGGGTTCACACTCGATTTCAGTTGAACAGCCATTCGTATTGCAGATATGCTTGAGGTTCACAACAGTCAGAAGAGGTGAAGTAGGTATGGGCAAATCCAGGGAAAGCACCAAGATGTATACTCCTTTGGAGCAGTGAATCCCTTGAGCTAAAAATTGGGGATTGCGCCATTTGGGAGGTAAGCAGGGACTATTCGCATTTTTCCTTGTTTGTCTTTAGTAGCAGGCCTAACGCAGCTTCCTTGTCTAATGGTCTAGCGATCAAATATCCCTGTATCTTGTCGCAGCCATGATCTTTCAGATATTGCAGTTGCCGTTCCTCCTCTACGCCTTCGGCTGTGACACAATGGCCCATCTTATGAGCCATCGTTATGATATCACCGGTGATAGCCTCCTCATCCTTCAAAGTCAGAAGTTTTACGATAAAAGACCTATCAATTTTCAGGCTGTTTACGTTCAGTTCCCGTTCGCGGGCAAGAGATGAATATCCAGTCCCAAAATCATCTATGGATATTTTGATGCCAGAAGCTTTGAGATCAGCAAGGATTTCGTTGATCTCCAGAAAATTTGAAGCAAATACGGACTCCGTAATTTCAATTTCGATATGTGCAGGATTAACCTGCATAGCAGCCACCATCTCAATAAAGTTCTTTGCAAAATTCTTTTCCAGAAGTTGAATTGCTGAAATGTTTATCGCTACATCTATGGTATCATACCCCTTCTCCTGCATACTTTTTGAGAATTGAAGGGCTTGAAGAATTATTAGTCGACCCAATGGAATTATGAGCTTGGTTTTCTCAGCAATCGGTATGAACTCTAAAGGGGGGACCCTGTCATAAGTTTCACTGTCTAATCTGGCTAATGCTTCAAAGCCACAAATCTTATGTGATGCAAGATCCAGAATTGGCTGAAATTGTAAAAACAGCCTACCATCGTTTGCATTAGCTGTTATATGTGAAAGCTCACGTTCAATCTTCTGCTCACGGAGTAACTGGGTTTCCATCTCTTTATCATAGAAACAAAAGTCAAAATCTCTATTTTCAGAATTGTTTGTATTTTCGAATGCAACCATGAGATTTCTCAAAACTTGGTCAACATCTAAGTGCTGAATTTCAACAACCCCGATACTACCGCCAATCCTCTCGCCAGTGAGCACAGATCCCAATGTATGAATGAGATTGTTGCAGAATTCCGTCAATGCATCCTTGTCCTTGTAAGCTTTCACATAGAAACCAAACTGATTTTCATATATATGGAACAACTGCCGATTGTTGTTGCAATAGAATTTGAGCGCGTCCGCCACTTTTTTTATCAGATTCTGGCCATAGCGAAAACCGTAAGCATTTCCTAATATATGGATGTCGCTTAGATTGATACCAACAACCGCTGCCTTTTCCCCATATCCATGCTCCCTTTCATGACCCAAAACCTCAACAAAGGACCTAAGGTTATACAGACCTGTCCAAAAATCGTGTTCATTGTTATATTTCAGTTTGTTCTCCAGCATTTTTCGCTCGGAGATGTCAATGATAATCCCTTCCAGTGCTTCAACGGTACCGTCCTCGCCAAAAACTCCTTCTCCCAGCTCCATGACCCATTTCCGATCATGCGTGGCAGTTGTAATCTCATATTCATGTCTGAACTGTTTCCTATTGGCAAGATTACGCTCCCATTTTCTCCAAAGTTGTTCACGATATTCAGAGGTGATCACCTGATTAAAGGATACATCTCTGTTGTTGATAAGGCTTTCTGGCGGATATCCTGTCAATTCAAGACAACCTGCAGATACAAACTGCATTGTCCATTCGCGGTCGTATGTACATCTGTACGCCATGCCTGGAAGGTTTGCAAGAAGGACGGATTTGCTTCGTTCACTTTCCAACAGATCCTTCTCAACAATTTTTTGTTGGGTGACATCTTGCAGGATACAGTGCGTTTGCAAGAACTTACCATCAGCACCATGTCCAATCTTTCCTTCAAATGAAACTGTCAACAGTTTTCCGCTTTTATGAAGCATCTCAAACTCACTATGGATATGCCCTTGCGATTTGAATAGAGGAAATCTCTGGCGAAAGGCATCCCTGTGGGCAGGGGAAAGGTAATCACCAAACCATTTCCCAATTATTTCATCGCGAGAATATCCAAGCAGATCACACCATCGCTGATTGACTTCGACAAAGTTACCGTCAAAATCCAATGATTGGTAGCCAAGCGGCGCCTTGTCAAATAACAGTTGGAATCTCTCCTCAGATTGTTTTACCTGATGTTGCAGATGCCTAAGAGTCTGTTGGCGTATCAGCATCAGGCTAAGGAAAACCGTTACAACTGGGTACAACAACATCACAGGCATCATTATTTCAGAAATGACAAGCAGACTTTCCGGATAGGGAAGCAGGAACATGCTTAGAAGCATGGATATATGGACACAAACGCTCATTGCATAGATATTCAACCACTGCCATTTTGTTGGTTTCGGATACAGCCAATGACGCCAAGCCAGACCGATTAGGGCGCTGCTCAAGAGCACCGCGAGACCTGGCAATGTACCGACTCCTCCGATACTCATCCTAAAGAGGGCCGCCACAACTACGGTAACTACTGTCAAGATCGGACCAAATATCAGGGCTGTCACACTAATTAGAATCGAACGGGTGTCAAACACTACACCTGAATGAAGCTTAAATGGCATGCTCATGATGGCAACACATATCAAAGAGATCAGCAGACCTTGTATAACCGGTAGCATCCGGTGATATCGGGAAGGCAATAAATATACGACTTGATACACAACAAACAGCCCCATCAAGAGTACAATGTTATCGAACAAGGAAAGTATGCCATTCAGGCTCATATTGTTCACTCCTTTTGTCCTAGAGGGGAGATGTCTATTGTCGTAGGCTTGTGGAGAAGAAGGGAGGCCACACCAAATTGCAGCAGTATCTCACATAGGTGCCTGGATTTTTTTTTGCAGCTGAACAAAGCGATTGATGGATAGTATTGAATTCACACTCATTCTCCCAAACAGCACAGTTGTCATCATAAGTAAGGTCCATACATAAGAGTAAAACCTATTACTCTGCTCATGCTCAAGAGGCTCGAACAACCTCGGATACCCACAATTACCCAACATTCTGGCAATTATAGGGGCACATGACCCATCAGTCCATACTGTGGATACCATGAGCACAAAACCACATAAGGGAATACATTCCAAGATCAGCATAGCAAAGATTCAGTGTGTTCGCCAGATTAATCCAGTTTTTTCATCACTAAAAGAAAGCATGCGACCGTACCTCCATCCTTCACTTGTATTGTCCTTGCACCCTATGCACATACATTGAAGACAAATCAAGGCTGACAAGGACAAATGGGACACATGGCAAAATGTCGTATATCTGTTGATTAGCAACTTGCATTCCCTATACAATATGGTGCATATGTTTCACTGAAACTATGGTTATAGGAGCTTTAGGATGGCATTTCACAACAAGACCCGCAATGAGAACACATATGACAATGGTTCGGCCATCTTTATCGAAAAGAAAAGCTTCATTGAGGAAAGACACAGTCCCAACATGCATGCTGATCAAAGAAACCTCTCCAAAGAATTGGTATCGGCATTGCACGCATTACAAGACCACTTCTCTTTGGTGATAATACAAGAGGGCACCAAGGGAACTTCTTCTGCTGATGATGGCCTGGATTCCGTATTACTGGAATCCGGCCTGCATATATCCGCTGTCATAGAAAGCAGGGAAGAAGGAACCGACCAGCCCTCAGTGCCAACGGTGATCGAGCAGTATTCCCAGAACAAGGGAATCCCTGCAGAAAACCGATATCTCCTGCATGCAGATATCAAGCTTTCATGTTTTTCAGGACAGTCCTTTCGTGAGACAGGAACTTTCCTTCCAGACATGCTTACCCTCTGCTTCCACAAGTATGGCGATATGGCCTCTTGGATCCTCTCCCATCCTAATCCATACCAGAATCTGCGCAAGACATTGCTATTAGGGGCAGATATACTGGCTAAAGGAGGGCTGGTCGCTTTTCCTACGGAGACAGTATATGGCCTGGGTGCGGATGCGACGAACCCCAACGCAGTGGAGAAGATCTTTGCAGCAAAGAAGCGCCCTTTTTTTGATCCCCTGATCGTGCATGTCTCCGATCGTGACCAGATGCTGCCCCTCGTAACTGAATTGCCCGAAAAAGCAGCGAACCTGATCTCATGTTTCTGGCCGGGTCCGTTGACCGTCGTACTTCCCAAATCATCTCTGGTTCCGTCGATAGTGACCGCAGGCTTTCCTTCGGTTGCCATAAGGATGCCCAACAACCCATTGGCCCTCGAGTTGATTCGCCTTTCAGGAAAACCGATCGCCGCCCCCAGTGCAAATCTTTTCGGATGTACCAGCCCGACGACCGCACGGCATGTAGAGGAGCAGTTGGCAGGAGCATACGATGCAATAATCGATGGGGGTGGGTGTACCGTTGGAATTGAATCGACAGTCATTTCTTTTGTCGGGGAGACACCTAGAATCCTCAGACCCGGAGGCATTGACCAAAAGGAAATCGAGTCGTGCATAGGCAAAGTGCTGTCAGACCAGCAAGAGACTGCCGAAGACGGAGCAAATAGTCCTGGCATGCTGCCAAGCCATTATGCAACGGCAACAAAACTTCGAATCGTAGAGGATCTAAACGCCTATGCATCCAGAAAAGATGTCGGGGTGTTGCTATTTGGAACAAGCAATCAAGTCTTTTCTGGCCCTGTAGAGTATCTGAGCCTGTCCGGTGACCCCTCTGAAGCAGCCAGGCGACTGTACCAGGCCATGAGAAGGCTCGACAGCCTGTCACTCTCTCTGATCGTGGTTACATTACTGCCAGAGACTGGAATAGGGATAGCGGTCAACAACCGCCTGATGAAGGCCGCAGGCAGCCCATCGGCAGAAAAATCCTAAGCGAAAAATGCAACGGAGACATCTAGACCGAGCCCTATTCATGATTCTAGACCTCTAGAGAATTCCTACGATGAGCAGTTCTGTTGAAGACAGAAAGCTTCAAGCCTGAAAGAATCCCTGCCATGACAACAATGACAACAGAAATCATCAGGGATATGCGGAATGAACCGGTCAGGTCGAAGAAAAACCCTCCAACTCCGGGAGCGATGAAGCCGGCGAACCCATAGGCGATGAAACAGATGGGATAGAGGGTGACAAACAGTGTTTGCCCGAAATGACGGGCAATGGCAGAAGCATAGATCACGAAATTTGCTCCAAAGAAAAATCCTATGAGAAGTATGTCCAGAAAGAGAATCCATTGAGGGAGCTTCACAAACAGCAGCACACAGACAACTGCCAGACCGATAAGGGAGAGAGGCATGCTCTTGTACCCAAGACGGTCAAAAAAGTGCCCCCAGGCAATCCTTCCGACAGCATTCCCTACGGCAAACAGGGATATTGCTATCAGGGAACGAGGAAGGCCAATCCCCCCTTCGGCCACCAGCAGAATGAGGTTCCCATTGATAAGAAGACCTGCAAAGGTACCCGCGAAAAGACCCATTGCACTAATCATAAATGGGATGGTGAGCACATCCCCCCAGCCCGCTCTTTTTGGCTTGGTCCTATCATGGGCAGCAGGCTCGGTCATGAAGATTGATGCGACAAGCAGTATCGAACCTGACACTATCCCCCACCAACGGAAAAAGACCAGGATCGGCATGCCTCCGGCCAGGAAATATTCAGCCACGGTAGAGAGGATGATCGCCCCGCTTCCAAAACCTGCTACAGCGATTCCTGTGACCAAGCCCTTATTCTGGGGAAACCACTTCATCCCCACTGTCAGCGGGCAAACATAGCCGAACCCTATCCCAGCTCCGGTTATGACTCCCAATCCTAGCAACAGCAAAGGATAAGAGCCCTGTGAAAAGGAAGCGACAAGGTAGCCTCCTGCGAACAGGAGGGCTCCTATGCCTGAGGTCAGCTGCGGTCCGTGGGCAACCAGGAAACGACCCGCTACAACCATGGTCAGGGTGAAGGTGGTGATGCATAATCCGAATATGAAGCCGCCTTGGCCTGTGGTGATGGCATAGCTCTCTCCCAGGTGTGTGATAAGGGTGCTCCAGGCGTAGATTCCCCCAAGGATGATTTGGATCAGCACTCCTGCTGTCAATGATATCCATCGGTTCTTCATTCTGGTCTCCTTGCAATGCAGCATTCCAGTGACAAGCACAGTGCATGCAACCACCGCCTACATGCATCCAAGCAGCTTCCATACCCGGCTGCAGAACCTCCTGCATCTGGAAAAGCAGCATGCCTTTCTTGTTCACTTAGGATAGCTTTAGCGAAATCAGGATGCTGTATCAAGACCCAAACCCTCAAATATTTGCCATGTCGTGGCTGTGATATCCTCTCTGCTTGCAATATCCAGAACAGAGCACTTCTTCCTGTAGTACGACAATACTGATTGTGTCTGAGTAGCATACACCTCCAATCTCCTGATGATCGTCGACTCCGAATCATCAGGACGTTGTACAAGATCGGTTTTGCAATGATTGCACAACCCATAGCTTTGGGGTTTTTTGTGAAGGATATGGTAGACATGACTACACGAGGGACAGACACGTCTGCCCGTAATCCTATCAATGATCTTCGCATCTTCAAGGGTGATATTGACCACCGCATCTATGGTAAGGTCTTCCTCATTGAGCACCTTCTCCAGATATTCAACCTGCACAAGCGTTCGGGGAAACCCATCGATGATGAAGCCTTGCTTGCAGTCGTCTTTGCGTATCCGTTCCAGTATCAGCCCAATGGTTATCGCATCCGGGACCAACAAGCCCTTTTCCATATGTCCTTTCACTATGTTCCCCAGTTCAGTACCTCTTGAGACATTATCACGGAAAATGTCCCCAGTTGATATATGAGGGATCTGCAGTGCTTCCGAGAGTATGGCAGCCTGACTCCCTTTCCCGACACCGGGCGCTCCAAACATGATCAGTATCATTCTTCACTTCTCCTTCAATCCACAATAGTTGGGGTCTTTCACCCGTATGTTCCTCTTGTGCAGCCAACCATACTGCTGGTACGTTTGATGGGGGCCCTATCTTGGAATTGCATGAAAATACAGTGCCAAGACAGGGAATAAGCCTCAAGGCAAGAGGCGAACCCATTCAGATTCCCCGTCCCCGAACCCCAGCCCATCAAATCTTCATAGCGATATGGTCCAGGTACTCTTCAAGTGCACCATCCTGCAAACATGTTTCAATAATTTTTCTTCCCAGCGGATTGAGTCCTGGAGTTAGGAACTTTTCCAGTTCTTTCTTGAAGAACCCCGAAAGGATGAGCGCTCCTGCATCATAGCCCTCTTCTCCAACCTCAACCTGTCTGTTCACCTCAAGCAATTCCCTGGGGATAAACACACCATCGACCTTTAGGCTGTTGAGCGAATATCCTAGGAGGGGGCTTCTGGAAGATGCAAGCTGATGGGACTGGAATTTTGCGCTTCCCCGTCTTGCCAGATATTCCCTGGCTATCCATTGTCCCATAAATCCCACTTTATATATTCCTACATGCTGATTTGGGACAAGGATATACCGGGTATTCGGGAAGTCCATTATCTGCTTGAGCATCAGATTTGCCTGATCGACCATCCTTCCTGTGGCAAACGGCCAATAGGATCCGACACCCTCGCTGCTCATACCTTCGGTATCAGTGATGCTTGGATTATCATGCCCTCGAGGTGCAACCAATCTCCAAAGCCAAGCAATCGCAGGGGGAAGAATGTGCAAAAGTCCGATGATGCCATAGGTGGGGTGTTCTTTTGAACATGGTGGTGTACGCACCCCAAAACTCCGGATGTCGACCTCGACAGGTTCATTGATGATATTCGGAACAAACCTCCGTGGCATGATTACTCTAGGATTTGGGCACGGTTTGCCTGGACCATCGGAAATATGTTCCCAGATGAGGCAGGTCGATCCTGGAACCGTATCATAATTCAAAAATATCAATGGTTGCTGAGGATGCACACAGAGCTCCTCAAGATAGGGGTCAGTACCATATTTGGTAATATGATTGGTCCGGAGGAACCACCCGTCCTCAGCATCACAGACTACTATCTTGCCACTTGCATTTTGCAATGAAGGATGGCACAAGGCCATATCATCAGTCACCGGTTTCAGTTCACAGGGTTCGATCAGGTTGAGATAGTTTTTCTCTTGTGTCCGTAGGTTTTGGCTGAGCAGGATATTTCCATCCATCTCCCGATGAATCTTCTCGATCATCTCGCTTTTCCCACCACCACTGGCACCCTCATGCATGATGGTCAGAATATTGTCATAAGGGGTTACGACCATGACAGTCGAGCCATGGGCTGTGACCCACCCCTCTTGTTCTCCGATATGCAGAAGGACGCCGTATACTCCTTTCTTCGCACTTGGACCAGGATACAGATTGTAGGAAAACATCTCATACACGCTATCGAGCCGATTGTGCACAACCATCTGCTTCCCTTCGAAATGGGTATGACGAAAGGTCGGGGCAAGGTATATGATGGCTTTGGGAGTAAAGCCCTCGGGCACTTCGCTAGCAGGTATGAAGCCCTGCAGATCAGCCAGGCCCCCAGCAAAGAAACCTGCGTTACGGGGAGCCACCAACAATGCAGGACATCCCATTGTCTTGCTTCCTGCAGAGAAGGGCATCAGGATCAGGTCGGTTTCGGCTAGCCAGTCGAAAGTGCTCTCCCTCAGCGAAGAGAAATCGGTTCCGAACTTTTCCGAATACCGAAGCTTGTCTGTATCCCCCAGATCGGCTATCAACATACATTCCGGGTCCCTACGCCTCATATATATGTCCTGGTAATTGACGACAGCACCGTTTTTGCACCGGGAGACGGTCGCTTCGACAATACGGCCTTTCCCAGGGATATCGTAGGCGACCTCAAAGTTGTCACAACCATTCCCGCCCATTGCTATTTCCAGTAATTCTTCCCTACTTTCGGGAATAATCACGTCCCTTCCCTTTGCCAGTACAGCCTGCAGCTCTTGTGGCAACGACATGCTACCCATTGCGTTCTTCATTTGTTCCTCCTCCCTACAGACTTGGTACGATCGATGTTCCCAGTGATTCGACATACGGTGTCCGTCATGAGTTTTTTCTCTATCTACATCTGAGGATGATCAACAGGGATCAATTTTCTTCTTCAGATGCCCAATGCCCAAAATGGGGCCTTCCAATCAGGGAAAAAAAATATCCAGCATCTCTCGGCTTTCACCGACAAACACTGGATTACTTCGTGACTGGTTTTACAACCCTTCCCTCTGTCTTCCAAGAGAATCCATGGATTCTCTTCGTAACTTTCCTATCGTAAATAATTATCTCAAAAAGGTTTTTTCCAAATCCTCTCCTAGCGTAATGACGATAATCTTCTCTCCTGTACGGGTACTCACATCGGAATGTATGCTTACAATACCGACAGCAACCACTTCTTTGATCTGCGCTTCAAAATATTCACGAGCACTTTCAAACAAGCTAGTACGTACTTGTTTCAGCAACTCAACTCCCTGACTGCTCTCTGCCAGCTTTCTTTCCACCTGACTTAGGAAGCCCTTGAGCCGAATAATTATCAGATCTTGACAAATTGTCGTCTTAATCTCTTTGGGACCGCGTCCCATATAAGAAATCTCGAAGGCACTCACAGCTTCACTTAATTTTGCCTCTGTCTGTCCCTTTGTCAATCTGTCTACCTCTCTGTATTTCGATACAATAAATGCAATCGTATTCTTAGTCAACGAAACTGCTAGGTTTTTGAAGCGCATCCTTAAAAAAAATGTCTTCAGCAATAGGGAACAAACCCACACCAAAAGATATGCATTTGCCCTCATGCCACCCAAAACGGCCTGACATCAAACTTGGCATGTGCCAGTGTCCCATATCACATCAGGCAACCCAGATATAGAGGTTTCACCATATCCCTCTGTTTTCGAAGAGAAACAGAGCAACTCTGCACCACTACGATTGAGAGTCCCCAACATATTTGGTAGGATGGAGAGGCGGAGGACTGGATGAACAATTTGAATACGGCAGTCATATCATTGGGCGGATCGATCATAGCACCGGATAAGGTGGATACAACCTTTCTTACAGAACTGAACAAGAACCTGAGAGAGTATCTCAAGGCAGACAAAAGCAGGAAGCTTATCCTTGTCTGTGGCGGTGGTGCCCCTGCACGGGTCTACCAACAAGCCCTGAGGGAGATCATAGAGGATGCACCAAGCGAAGAGCAGGACTGGCTGGGCATAAGGGCCACCCACATCAACGCACAACTGGTCAAGGCAATGTTCAGTGACCTCTGCACCGACAACATCATAACCGACCCTACCGGACACATCAACTTCAAGGGACAAGTCCTGGTAGCAGCCGGCTGGAAACCAGGCTTCTCCACCGACAATGATGCGGTCATCCTTGCAGAACGCTTCCAAGGGAAGATAATCATCAACCTTTCCAACATCGCCAAGGTCTATACAGACGATCCCAAGAAAAACCCGGAGGCAAAACCTTTGGATACCATCAGCTGGGACGAGTTCAAGCAATTGGTTGGCAGTACTTGGGTGCCTGGAAAGAACACTCCCTTTGATCCTGTTGCAAGCAAGAGGGCGGCCAAGCTTAAGATGCAGGTCATCTGCGCTGATGGAAGAAACATTGAGAATACGATGGCTATCCTCAACAAGAAAGAGTTCGTAGGGACGGTAATCGGCTAAGAGGAAGCAAGACAGAATTGCCAGTAGGGCAAACAAGACCGGCAATCTGATATGATGTGACCTTTGTCAAGTACTTTCTTTTTTTCTTATTGCTACTCCTTGGTTGTATGAGAAAATGAAAAGGATTGATAGACAGGAAATCAGTTTTCGGCAATTGACCACTCTGATATTCGCACATTGGTTAATGCAGGCCAATGGTCCGCCTAAAGCTCTTTCTGTCTAAAATCGTGAATCACCCTGGGGTGTCAACATAGATTGCTCGAAGATAGCTGGATCGTTGCCCGATTATCCTGTCTATCAATCCCTCTCATGCTATATGCCCCTTTTCGTACTTATCTTAATCGATCTTATTGTTCATCATGCCCCAGATGAAACAGGACAATTCTCTCGCTACAGCTGCTGTAGCCTTGTTGGTATGCACTCCCCGAGAAGTAAGATTGCTGTATACCTTATGCAATCTTCGGTTGGCCCTGTCGGCGTACGCTATGACTGCCGGGTCATTTCCCCTTTGCCGTGCTAGGAGCCTCTTTGATTTCCCGTACACATTGCTTCGCATTGTCGACTTTGCACTTTCGATGAGTAATGTCCTCAATCGGATATTCCCTGCTTTGGTTATCCCCCCTCTTTTTTCCCGCTGCCCGCTGGAATCCTCACTGGGTGTCAATCCAAAAAAGCAAGAAAAGCTCTGAGAATTAGGAAACCGTGAAGGATCTCCAATCTCGACCACTAGTGAGAGGGCTGTATGGGTCTCAATACCCCGGAAGCAACACAATCTGGATACCATCTCCCTATATTCTTCCCTTTTGGCAACTTCTTCAATCTGACTGTCGTATCTTGCAATTTTTTCTTGCTGATCAAGCACTTCTTGCAAATATTCGTTGAAGGTCTCTTGGGCAAGGGGGTCTGTAAACTTCTGCCTTCTGAGCCAAGTGAAGTGTATTTGGGTCCAATAGGTCTTTCCCTCTGTAAATACCCTCCCCGAACGGAGAAGGAATGCCAACAGATTCTGCTTGGTTCTCTTGTAGGCCTTTACTCGGGTATTCCTCATCCTTGTGTAGTCTTTCACTACTTCGTCTTCTGGTGTTGGTACATGGACTGCGCTATAGGTTCCCCATGCAAGATGCTTGGCTAGTTCTTGGGCATCCAGGCGATCTGTCTTCACAGCCTTGCCAGGAGCCTTGGGTAAGGACGTCGGAGCCATGAGCACACAAGCTATGTTTGCTGCCTCTAGTTCCCGGGACAATCCGAATCCTGTAGGACCAGCCTCATAGCCACATAGGACTTCACAGTCGGGCTGTTCTTTTTGCAGCCGCTGTACATATTTGATCACCAGACTGCCCTTACTGGCAATCCTGGTCTGGCCAAACAACTGTTTGGTTGCAAAGCTGAAAGAGCAAAGTGAATAACTGTCTTTGTGGACATCGATACCAATGTGTATTACATTTGTCATTGAAGTGGCCTCCATTTGTATGCGATAGCCGCATACAGGGTTATTTGTTTATCCCAGTATGCACGGTGAATGCGCGGTTTGCAAACTGGGAGGTCACTTCATATTGTCTTCTATGATTCCCGTCAAGCCCCCTGATTAAGGAATTTGAATACCCCTAATTCATTTACAGTCAAAGAATTGGTGATTTCCAACATTTCCTTAAATCCTTTGCAGGATTGACGAATTTGGTTGGTAAGCTTCATACCAACACGTGGGTACACTTCACCCAGCCATTGGATTAGAATGGCTTAGGTAATGCAAGAGTAGTATGGATTATGGGATTAAGCTATTTCAGGCATCCCAGGCCTGTTCCAGCTGTTCGGCAGTCAGGTTCCAAGGTCGGAACTGTGACCAGTCGACATCCTTGGCCTTGGCTTCCGAATTCATTATCACCGTAATCTTGTCCAACAGGAACTTCAGGTATAGCGTAGGATTGATTTTGTTGAGTATCGCAGTCTGCATCACAGTCATGAGCTTTGTCCAGGCGAGGGCTCCCCGCTCGGTGGAGGCAAAAAGACTGTTTTTACGTGAAATTACGAAGGTTTTCACCTCCCGCTCCTGAAAATTGTTGTCGCAGGACAGCTCGCTGCTCGCCAGATAATTCTTGAGGTATTGCATCTGGTTCAGAATATAGTTGAGAGCCTTTCTCAGCTTCACTTCACTCTGATGGAGTGGCACCCGTTCCTTTGCATACGTTTCAAGGGATGCAAGTACAGGCTCTGCCAATTTTTTCCTCTCTGCTAGGAATTCAGCTTCATCCGAATTGTCCCCGGGGCGTTTGGCACGCAGAGTCTCCTCAATTTCATACAGTTTGCCGATCAGCCCCAGGATGGTGTTGCAAGTGAGGAACCCTTCACTTTCCGGGAGTTTCTTGTAAATTGCCTTGAAGCAGACAAAGATTCCTCTGCGAGCATGAGCGAGGCAACCTGCCAGTACGATACCCTTTTCAAGGAGTGCCTCGGTATCCTGCAGGAACTGCTTGGCTGCCTCTTCCCCTTCCTCCTGTTCAACCGTTTTGGCAAGGTTTTCGTTTATTTCATTTGTGATGCTTGAATAAGCTCCATAGGCATCTGTTTGGAGGGCAATTCCTCTGCAGTCACCGAACAGTTGCCTTGCATAATCATATCCTCTGGTGTTGTAGAAACGAAAATAGGAGGCAGGGTGATCGTTTCCCTCGTAGGAAAGAGCCCAGACATAACCGAGTGCGCTCTTCTTCCTTTCTGTGTTGTGGATACACAACAATGTAGTCTCATCGCCGTGAATGGCCTTCTGGCCCTTGATGTAGGAAAGGATGTCCTCCCATACGGGAGTTACCAGGTCCCCTGCAGCAAGAAAATAGGAATTCAATAGCTGGGCATCCACGATGTTGGAGCTGTTTATCATGTTGATGCGCTTAGCCTGGCGGTAGATGGGCAGCCCCCAGAGGACCTTGTCTGCGACAACAGCGGCGGCCGCCCCGTTGGTCAGCTTCCCGCCCTTGACGAAATCGGGGGCCAGCTTGTTGCGCAGGGAGACGACCTTGCCATCCTTGTCACTGTAGAGATGGGTTATGGTCACCTTGTTGCGGTAATGCCCCCTGACAAAGTCAAACTGGCTGTGTGTCTCGGTCTTTATGAACGTGAGGGTGGCCGCATACTCTGCATCTGAGACTTCCCTGAGGTCATTGTTCACCTCGTGGCGTGGAAGTACATCGAAAGAGGACATGTTCCTTCCTCGGGTGTGCACCCCAGGCTGTCGCCCCCATTTTTTCTTGTCGTCCTCAAGCTTTACGGGTTTGTCTCCAAGTATCTCGGCAATGACGGCATCATTGGAAGTCTGGGGAGGGGCATCCGCCTCGGCTATATCAAGGTCTCTGATCCTTTCCTGGTTGGTGATGGTGTGCTCGGCAAGGTCCTTCCTGAGTTGCTTCAGTTCCTTGCTGCTCTGCTTCTCTGTCTTTGCTGCCCAGAGCATGCACTTGTCGATGGAGATGTTTTCCTGGAGGCTGTCGACAAAGACAAGCAGCCTGTTGTAGTCCCCAAGGGTTTTGGAATGGGTGGCATCGAGGGCATCATACTTGAGTACAGACCCTTCGTACCGCTTGTTTGCAGCCTTCACCGAAAGGGTCAGGGCAGCCACTTTAGCTTCCAATATATCGATGCGTTTTTGTTTGTCGTCTTCGGTTTCCATCATGGGTAATGATAGCATTTCATAAGGGAAAGCACAATGGTTTTACAGGATAAAAATACATATTATTCCTTTTCGTATATGTATTTAAACTGCTTGTTCAGGACAGTTGGGAACATGCTTTGAGAGCCTTTCTACGGTATTCTCCTGGGTCTGCAGCAAGGCTTCTGACCTGTTCGAAGAGGGCCTCCCGAGAGATTTCATCACCATCCTGTTGGGGCCATATGAACTTTTGGTTGAGGATCTTGCGTGTTAGGCACCACCAGCCGTTGCCTTCCCAGAAGAGGAATCGCAGCTGATTTCTGCTCTTGCTGCAGAATACGAAGACCGCGCCACTGAGTGCGGCATCTGCATTGGTGCCCACGGCACAGGCGGCGAGCATGTCGATTCCCCACCTGAAGTCCGTGTTGCCTATCCTGATGAAGAACCTCTTGGATTCCAGGGCATGGATGAAGGGCCTATCTGTTTGTTTCAAGGTAGTCCTCCAAGAAGAAGAGATGGTCCATGTGCCTGATGGTCGATGGCAGGCTCGCTACCTGTAGCATCACCCTCATCCTGATCCTCTCAATATAGAGGGTGTCCCCTGAAAAAAGGTCCTCGCCCTCGGGCCTTCCCGAAAGGACCTCTACCATGGAAAAGGTCTCGCTACTGAAAAGGCTTGTCTTTTCCCCGGGTTTCTTCTTGCATTCCAAGGCCTTGGCAGCTAACACCGCCTCAGTCACCTCCGTTGCAGCCAGGATCTTCCAGCATTCAAGCTCCTGAATTTTGATCTTGTGATGTTTGCAGAACACGACATCAGTCATGCCCTGTTTTCTGGCATTGTATTGGGTAAGGATGCTGCGTCTGTATAAAGTAAGTCTGGTAGCCATATCAATTCTCCTTGCCCAGACGATAAAGGATTGGAGTTATCATTGAAATGACGTATTGGTATGAAGCTTACTTTGGTTGTATCGTCCAAAGATTGGCAAGTGTTTCCGGGCATGATAGGCAGCAACCTCCTGCCGTTCCTGCTCGTCTTCTACGGTAAAAAGGGTCCCATTCTTCAGCATCGAGTACATCATGACCACCATCTTTCTTGCGATTGCAACAGCTGCTTTTCGTCCGCCCATTCGCAGTCTCAGCTCATTGAACTTACGTTTCAGTGGGAAATCGAATTGGGTCTTGGTCATTGCGAACACAGATTCAATCAGGTATTCCCGTAAAGCAGCTTGACCTTCTTTTGTTATCTTTCGTGCAGCATCCTTCTGGCCTGATTGGTACACCCTTGGGACCAACCCACAATATGCTGCGAGTTGCTTTGCATTACAGAACCTGTCAATATCCCCAACAAATGCAATGAACGCCGCAATTGTTTTCAGCCCCACTCCCGGGATTGATCCAAGTATCGTTGCTGTACGGTCATCCTGTTTGACTATCCTTGCAAACTGTTTCTCCCCGGATTCCTGTAATTCTTCTAGCAGTGAGAGTTCCTTGGAAAGATCCTTTGCGATTCGCTTGGGGAATGCATATGCTCTGTCAGTTCCAAAACACGACTCTATGGCAGCTGTCCTACCAAGCTTGCTGTGAAGGTTGTTCATTTTCCCCGCCTCAGGGAACCCTTTGTCAAAAAACAAGGCATGCAACCTGTTTACCATTTGCTTATGCACATCATCCAGTTTCCTGTAGTGGGAGACTACATCCCTGTTCGCCATCTCGCGGTCACTGGGGATGCTTACAAGTTGGAGTTCAGCAATCGGTGTCCTGAGAATGAGCCTCGCGAGAAACAATGAATCTTCCTTGTCTGTTTTCTTTTTCGTTTCATTGATGTGGGTGGTATGGGGGTTGATTACACATGCCACTACTCCGGATTTCCTGTTCATGGCTCGGGCGATGTTGAATGTTCCCGTGGAAGCTTCCATCAGCACCAAATCCCCTGGCTGCAGCATCTCGTAAAGCTTGTCCCGTTTCGCAGACCTCAATGAGAATTTCTCGTGTAGGATGACCTTGCCTTGCAGGTCCATGATGCAAGCCCAGCAATTCTGCTTGCTCAGGTCCACTCCCACAAACCGTTTCACTCCATCCTTATGCTTTGCTTTCGAAATCTCACTGGTTCTAATGCCTACCGGCGTACAATACCATTGGTACCCTCTGCTTGAAGAGTAGTCGTTAACCTTGTTCTCTTCCATAACCCCTCCTAGTGTAGTAGAATTGGGATCAGATGGCGGTCATTCGATGATCAGTCATGCTTCTAACCGGGATGACGCTGTAAGTCGATAGAGAGCATACGGCGTCTCCCATTTTGATGTTCGACGGCCGGTGTGTGGTTCGATAAACTAGACCAAGGATATAATTCTGCTATTCCTAAGACAATACCACCGTAACCGCCGGCCCTCTGTCCCCGTCAGAACAGAGTACATCAAATAACTGCTTTCTGGTATCTTATACGGGAATCATATCAACTATACAGGACAGGGGCACTTCCGAGGAGGTGCCCCTGTCCTGTAGGGGATATTTGAAGAAATGTCTTATGAGCAGACAAATCATTGTGTCAACAGGTTTTCCCCCTTTCACTAAACCAATCTTCCCTTTAGAATTTACTTCATCACCAGCTTCTTGAGGCAAAGGGATTCTTTCCCGATATGCATTGACAATTATTACTCCCATAGGAGCTGCACCACCATAGGCACCCTTTCCATATTTTGAGGTATATACCTGTCAAGGATATGTGTGGATTGTAAGCCATCATTCATCCCTGTTCTCCTATTACCACAATGCAAGCCCATCGCCCAAATCACAAGCAGCAGATTGTACTGTTATAGCCCATATCTATGACAGCCCTTCGATTACACCGACCTATGCTTCAACGCCAAAAAATACGGCAGCACATCAGCAAACCCCTCTGGGAAGGGAATATCCTCTTTGAAGTCAGGGATCCAGGAGATATTCTCCCCCAGTTCCTGCACAAAGCCATCCTCAATCTCCAGCTCATCCAATAGGGCCAGCAGGTCATCATACTCCGCTTCAGTAATCTCATCAAACTGCACATCCCCTAAGGGAGGGACAAACTGGACCATGAGGGAGAGGTAAGCACACCCTTTCAACTCTTCGGCAAAGTAGTGCAAGAACTCTCTTGTCGCATGCATCGCCTGTGGAAAGAGAAGATGCCGTACCAGCAAGCCCTTGAGGCTCCCATCGGGACTTTCCATGACATGGGGGTGTCGAACCTTAAGGAAGTCCATGACAGGGCGGATATGATCGGCATAGCAGGCAAGTCCGCAAAAGGCAGAGCTTACCTCCCTGTCCAGACTCTTCACGTCAATGAGGTACAGATCGACGAAAGGGTCAATCAGGGAGAGACCTTCGACAGACTCATACCCTGAGCTGTTCCAGACAATGGGAATGCTAAGGCCCCTTTCCTTTTGCCATTTCCACCGCCTTGACGATGGAGGGTATGAAATGGGTACCCGTAACCAAGTTTATGTTTGTCGCCCCAAATTCCTGGAGCCCGGTCATCAGCATTGCAAGCTCTTCAATGGAGAGATGTATCCCTACAGGATCCTCCCCATCCTTCTGGATGCCTGAAATCTGATGGTTCTGACAGTATGCACAGTGCAAGGGACAACCGGTGAAGAAGATCATCCCAGAACCCTTATCTCCTGTTACAGGAGGTTCCTCCCCACGGTGCAGCCCTGACCAGGCCACCCGTACACTGTCAGTCTCGCCACAGATGCCAACCTCCCCATCAAGGCGGTTTGCCTTGCAGAGGTTAGGACAGAGAATACACGATGCATACGCTTGTAGGACGTTGTTGATTTGCATGGTTGCCATTCTACCAAAATCATGTGCCGTGGAGCCAGAGCCTGACTCGTGATAGCAACCCTTCAAAGACTTTTTAGGGGTTCACATCAGAAATGAGTATGGGAAACCTGTGTTGCTACCTGACAAGCACCATTGATGCCTATCAGACGTATGCCAATATGATCGGTGACAGAAAGGCCCTGTACAGAGCTGTGGCACCTGCTTTTGCCATTCACTCTCCCCTTTATCCAGGATGTCATAACGATATCGAACCCTCCCTTGTCATTCCAGACGTCACCGATGCGGACAATTTCTCAAGTGCCTTCAATTCTTTTCTGATATGCCTAGCATCAGGGAACACATACTTGAGACCAAGGGGTTCCCGGGGCTTGGAAAATACAGTTCATCGGGACTGTCAGCATGCACAAGGAGATCCAAACTGATGATTTGGAAAGCCATTGCATCGTACCAAAGAACAGGACCACATCAATACGGCATATGCCATAGAAGATGAAAGGTCTGCCGTATAGCGCTCTTGCAGAAAACCACCTCTTCCGTAGGATACGCTAGATCCCGTCCTATAGTAGGTGCGTGTTGGCCAAATGGTAACTGATATCGCCTTAGATTCTTCTGTATATGGATGTAATTCACATTTGAATGAGCATTACCATACCGTTACCGGTATGGTATTAGATATGGTTTTCATCCCCTATCTAGGTATGTATCTACCAAATATGCTTTTGGATTGCGGACGCTTGACCGTATCGGGTAAATATATCACTCTTGTTGTATGGCAATACGCGACCTTTTCCGAAAGAACATACCCGATGAAAACCCAGAAGAGCGGTTCATCCTCTCCATAGATGGAGGAGGGATGCGTGGTGTCATTCCTGCAGTCATTCTCCACAACATATCCGCACTTCTTGAAGATATGGGAGACCGCCGTCCCTTATACTCCCATTTTGACCTCATTGCCGGGACATCGACAGGAGGATTGCTGGCCCTCGCCCTCACAGCCCCAGTCCAAAAGACCAACCTCCCCGCCGACGGCAGATTCATCAGCTACATCTATGACCAGGGCGAACAGGGCTTTGCCGACAGGCTTTTGGGAAGGAAAGCCCGTAAGGAGCTGAAAGGCACCCTCCCCTTCGGGGTTGAGACAAGTGCCCTGGAAAAGCTCTATCTCAACCATGGCAAGGAGATATTTCCCAAGAACCAAGGTCGGCTCTTCTCCCAGATATTTACCGACAAATATGACAGCGAACCCCTTGAACGGTACCTGAAAAAAACCTTCGGCAATTTGTCCCTCAAAGAGGCTGTAGTACCGCTCCTGCTCATGACCTACGATGTTGCAAATGGAAGGCCCTTTCCCCTATCCAGCAGGGACAGCCATGACTTCCTCTTCTGGGAAGCTGGTAGGGCCACCAGTGCCGCCCCTACCTACTTCAAGCCGGCATACCTCTTTGACCGGCAGGAAGAGACCATGCAGACCCTCATTGACGGCGGACTCATCGCCAACAATCCCTCCCTTTTTGCCTACGTTGAGGCAAAAAAGCTCTATCCCCATGCAAAGAAATTCCACATCCTCTCCATCTCAACTGCCAGCAGCGATTTCAGTTTCACCATCAGCGGTGCGGGAACAGGGGTCATCGGATGGATCGATCCTGCAAAGGGAACACCCATCCAAAAGATATATGCAGGGTCCCAGCTACAGGCAGTTGATGCAATCGCCTCAGACATTCCCGATCTTGAGTACACCCGAATCCATGGATCGCTGGGAGATCAAGTGCGCCTGGACTCCACAAGCTCCGCCGCCCTGGCAATCATGCGCGAGAAGGCTTTGCAGATCTTTCGTGACAACGATGGGAGCATCCGCGAGTATGTGTCCAAGATTCAGAGGCGCACCACATTCGACCAGCTTACCCTCGGGCCCAAGGAAGTTGAAGGTCTGCTTACCGCCCCACAGGAAGAACCGACCAAAAAGCCAAAGGATGAAAATCCCTCAGAACGTGCTTCAGGGCTCTCCTCGTACTACTCCTTTCTTTCACGCTATAACATTGAGGAAGATGAAGCCGACGATCAGGAGGGTGTGTTGGTATGAGTACACACCCGAAACAGATTGCCCTAGAAGGCATCATGCGAAAGATGTGCGACGAACTTGACCATCACCTCGAAGAGACCTTCGGATCACGGTATCCGCGTCACCCCAACAGACCTGCTCGTGGCAAGGCAGCAAGTGTCGCATATGACGGGCTCTTCTCCACTGGAACGCAGTTTACCCTCGGCTATGGCAGTGGCCATGGCAGGGGGTACATCGTATCGGTGGAGATGAGGACGCTGGAAAAGGTTAAGGAAGAGGACGAGCAGGCAGTCCAGGAAGCCACCATCTCCATCATCAACGAACTCATACCAAAATATTTTCCTGACAGGAAGATCACCTTGGAAAAGGATGGGAAAGTCTACAAGCTGGTAGGTGACTTCTCACTGGGAAGTTCCAGCAACGAGTAGAGAACCTCCACAAACATCTGGTTTGCTCCCAGACAGAACTTCTTGTAGCTCTTGGGCCGACGGCCCTTGTCGTCGTCGCTGATGACACGGCAGACCGTACAAGGGATGCCCTGCATCTTCGCAGCCAAGGCTACCCCATAGCTCTCCATATCGGAAAACCCAAGGGCCAACTCATCAGCAAGCCAAGGATTGGCCTCCCTCCAGGGGCGGAGCAGAAACCTGTCTGAAGAACCACATCTTGCAGGAATTGCCTTAGCAAAGGGAGGTACAAACAAGGAGAGTTCCCCAAGCACTTCGTTAGGGGCCCTACCAAAAGTCTCACCCCGTTTCAGGCCAAAGGAGCGAAGATCCAACTCGTACTGGATGACTTGAGTTGCTAGGACGCAATCCCCAATTGAAAGGGTTGGGTCTATGCCACCGGCATAGCCTACCAAGAGCAATCTCTTGGGTGTATGTGCAACGATCGCCTGCAATGCATTGAGCGCACTCTGCACCTGCGATACCCCTATCGAAGCGGTCAGATAGGTTTTTCCGTTATATACGCCCAACCCACCATCCTTTGTTAGGAACCCTTCCAATTCCGTAGCATGTGAGGCTACAACCAGACAGTCAAGAGCCATAGAGATTCCTTTCTTCTATCAGGGAAGGGAATAGCAGTGAGGCTGAGATCCCGTGACGCCGTTCATATCCTGCGGCCAACGTCCGGTCGATGGCAAGGGAACTGAACGCGACACTCTTCTCGACAGCAGTTTGGAAGGGAACCTTATTAACAAGGAAACCAGTCATCATGCTTGCAAAAAGGTCCCCGCATCCAGGATAGGAAGCGGCGAGATTCTGGTAATAGACAAGTGAGCACTCCCCCTGATGACAGTATGCCACAGCATGCTCGTCACCTATCGGGACACTAGTGATGATCACCGAACCCCCTATGGTAGAGGAGAGGGCCTTTGCCCAGAGAAGAATCTCTTCCTGGGTGAAATTCTCCTGCATAGGCTTATCCAGCAGGAGGGCGGCTTCAGTGGTATTTGGGGTGATGAGGTCCGCTTCGTGTACCAATGTGCGCATCTTCCTGATGAGCTTCCCATCGACAGGGGCATAGGGTTCGCCCGCATCCCCAAGAACCGGATCGATGACCACAAGGGTGTCACCCTTTGACCGTTGGTTCCCGATGAAATGCAGGACTAGATCAACCTGCTCGTGCGAGCCGAGGAATCCGGAATAGATGGAATCGAAGACCAGGCCGAGATACTCCCAATGGTTGAGGATCTCCTTCAGGGCATCGGTGTTCTCTTCAAAGTGGTAGCGTTCAAACCCATCGGTCTGTGTCGAAAGCAAGGCAGTGGGAAGGGGAGAGACTTCAACACCCAGCACTTCAAGGGTGGGGATCACAACCGTAAGAGAACTCTTGGCATAACAGCACAAATCATGGAATGCGGCACATGTCGGTATCATAAAAATCAGCCTACAACACATCTGCAAACTCTGCAATATATGGTATACTCGGCCTACGGAGGATTCAATGTTACTATACGACCACCTTAGCCATCTAACCATTGCAGACGACCAGTTTGATATTCTTGATTTCCCCCAGCCCAGCAAGGAGGAGATAGAGAAATCCCTCTCTTCCATGATTCTTTCTGTATCCGGATGGAGAAAGGTCTTTGCCGAGAGCGGTGATGAAGAAGACCCAACCAAAAGCATCTCCCACGCTGATGGCGCCATCACAGCGTTTGTCGCCCTCGCCCTGGCTAGATATCTGGGAGCCCCTCTTGCACAAAAGGAGGCGATACAGAGCGAGCAACCTCTTACATCACCCAAAACAGGGAGAAGCCCCACCATACTGGTCGGTCTTGATGCCCGTCCTACCGGACGCCTGATCGGAGACCTCATCTGCAGGACACTGCTCTGTCTTGGATGCAAGGTTCGCTACCTCTTTATCTGTTCCGCCCCAGAGATCATGGCAGACTGCAACCTCCATCCGAATGAAGCGGATGCCTTTCTCTATGTCTCTGCAAGCCATAACCCCATCGGTCACAACGGCTTCAAGTTTGGAAAGGAAGGCGGTGTGTATGCAGGTTCCGAGTCAAAGAGCCTCACTGACACCTTTCTCTCCATCTTTGAAGAGGAAGGGGTCCTTACCTACATCCAGAAACGCTCCTCCACACTGGAGGAACAAATGTACTTTGATGTATTGAACTCAGTAAAAAGCCAAAAGCAACAGAGTCTGGAAAGGTATGAGCAGTTCATACTCGCAACTGCCAGCAAAAGCTCCAACACCAAGGACCACTATGCATTCTCACGCTCTGTCATAGCTACCTCTGAGACCAAGGCCCTTGGAATCCTCGGGGAACTCAACGGCAGTGCACGCTCTGTAAGCATTGACCAATCCTTTCTCAAGTCTCTCGGGCTCAAGGTCACCATGCTCAACAACAAGGTGGGTCAGGTAGTCCATGGTATCGTCCCTGAAGGGGAGAACTTGGAGCTTTGTAGGGAAAGCCTTGAGGAGCTCTATGCAAAGGACAACGCCTACATCCTCGGCTATGTCCCCGACAATGATGGAGACCGGGGAAACCTGGTCTATATCAAGGAGAGCACAGGCAAGGCGGAGATCCTTGAGGCACAGAATGTATTCTCCCTGGTTGTGCTAGCAGAGCTCTGCCAGGCGCATCTTGAGAACCCTCAGGCTAGGCTGGCCGTTGTGGTAAACGGCCCCACCTCCATGCGTATCGACAGGATCTGTGAGATGCTCGGGGTGGAGGTGTTCCGCTCCGAAGTCGGCGAAGGCAATGTCGTCGAGCTGGCAAACATCAAGAGATCCGAAGGGTATCTGATCCCAGTCCTTGGAGAGGGTTCCAATGGAGGAAACATCACCCACCCCGCCAAAGTGCGCGATCCTATGAACACCTTGATGAGCCTGATCAAGCTGTTGACCCAGGAAAAGCTGACCACACTCTGGTCACGGGTAAGCAAAACCAGGATGCCCCGGAAGACAAGCTTGGAAGCCATCATAGACTCCCTGCCCCGTTTTGTCACAACGCCCTCCTTTTCTGACAAGGGGAAGATGCAGGTCAGCTCATCCCAGCGTGCTTTGAAGCAAGCCTATGAGGAGCTTTTCCTGATGGATTGGGAGAAGAGGAAGCAAGAGCTCAAGGATATGGGCATAAAGTCATACAAGGTCTACCAGATGGAAGGGACGAACCTCTATCAGGGAGCTGGAGAGGAACATCGTAACGAACCGTACAGCGGTGGGTATAAGATCGTCTTCTGCAATGCACTGGGAGAGGAGACAGATTTTATCTGGATGCGAGGAAGCAAGACAGAACCTGTGTTCCGCGTCCTTGCCGATTGCCAAGGAGAGGATACCGATCGCCATGACTACCTCATCACATGGCAGAGAAGCCTCATTGCAAAGGCCAATGAACTGGCAATGGCTATTCCAAAGCCCAAATCTCATTGACCAACCCCTCCAGGGTGGCCTCTCGCATTGAGCGGTTACGCAATTCACACTCCCAGACAACGAACACTCTCCACCCGTCAGAGATGAGGGTGGAGATATTTTTTGCATCTCGGGCCCTGTTCTTTCCAATCTTATCAGCCCAGAACGAAGCGTTTGTCTTGGGGAGCACAAAAAGAGGACATCCTTCATGCCCATGCCAGAAGCACCCGTTGACGAATACTACGCTCCTATATTTGGGTAGGACTATATCAGGGCTTCCTGGAAGGCCCCTGTCATTGGTACGATAGCGAAGCCCCTTCTTGAACATGAAGCGCCTGACAAGCAGTTCGGTCTTGGTGTCGCGTCCTTGAATGGAGCGCATGATAGCGCTTCGTTGGATAGATGAAAAGCGGTCTGCCATGGAGTAAGGGTAGCACGAAACATGGGAGGAGACCATCACAGCATATGGCACTTGTTACGTGAACATTCCGCTTCCAGCTGGAAACGTGGCGGATTATCAAACCGGTGCTGGATACAATCGCACTGGCAGTCGGAAGAATATTGGAAAGGAAAAGGTGATTTCCCTAAAAAGTCAAAACGCATGCATCACGTTGTGCCATTGAATTCATGCACAGCATCGATCATCGCAACAATATTCTCTATTGGGGTAGTCGACTGGATGTTGTGTATCGCATTGAACACAAAGCCCCCATCCTTGCCGAAAATCTCACAGCGTTGCAACACTTCCTTTCTTACTTCCTGGGGAGTGCCGAACGGTAGGGTATTTTGCGTATCCACACCACCTCCCCAAAAGACCAGGTCCTGCCCAAACTCCTTCTTCAGCCATGTAGGGTCCATTCCAGTAGCAGAACACTGGACAGGATTGAGTATGTCAAAGCCACACGCGATGAAATCTGGGATCAGGCTATGCACTGAACCACAACTGTGTTTGAATATCTTCCAATTGGTATTCGCATGGATCCACGCATTCAAGCGAGTATAGTGCGGTGCGTAGAGGCTTCTGAACGTATCAACCGAACAAAACGTACCGGTCTGTGTTCCGAAATCCGTACCACAGGTAAAGATCACATCAATGGCGCTGCCACAGAGGGTGTTGATGCGAGAGAGGTTCCCGATGGCAATGTCAATCTGGTACGAAAAAATGGAGTGCAGCAAATCTTGGCGAAGGACAGTGGACATATACCACTCGGCAATGTCCCTGATACCTTTTGGGTGCTTCATATATATTGCAGGAACCATCGCGATATCACCCAAGGCGCTTCCACCGAACGACGCCACGACACCTTTACCGGTTTCAGCTGCGCTTTGTACATCCCTTGCGATAATTTTGAGGGTCTCTTCCGTAAAAGGCAAAAATTCTTCAATGTTGTCTTCCAATTTCAGATCATCGTCATCTTCGGGAAGTGGATCTTGTCTCATTATGGCATCGAAAAAATATCCCGATGCCGGCATTTTCCCACTCGGAGGAAACGAAGTATCCCCTTGGGCGTAGGCGTATACCGACCCATCATCTCCATAGGTGAGATTGAAACCCTCAGGTATCATGACATCCTGGCCCCATGGTGTTCTCCAGGGTTTCCAATCCTTGTTCTCAATTCCAAACCCATTCAGCGGCGTTCCCACCCTTACCATATCAATGCCAAGGCATTGGGCCAGATCGTCTTCAATGAGGCCGAGACATTGGTAGGGTTCGGAAAGCTTTACAGGTTTTTGCTCCAACCCATAATGGATTCTTAGGGCTTCAACTGCTTGTATGTGCATCCCTGTTACAGCGGTGGAGCCAAAATCAAGAGGTATCCTGTCAGGCTGCCTATGGTTTATCGCATCGAGCATTCGCATTTTTGAAAGGCTGTTCATTTTGGTTCTCCAAAGGACATTGTACCAGTTTGTCCGACAGTGCCCATGAAAAGTATCAGGGATTAGCTGATCCATAGGACAAGTATGGAGGATCCTACTCGAAAAGGCAATGTGAAAACACCAAACCTCCAGAGGGCAACTGCCTTCTGGAGGTTAGAGACAAGGGGGACAACCAGGTCAGCAGGTCTTGAGGCTCAACCCAGCAATGGCCGCCCCAATAGTCGGGGAATCATCGATGCGCACAAACCGATAGTACCGCTTCCTCTCCAGCTGCAGATACTTGTGCAGGTAGTATTCGGTGTACTTCTTCAGGTACTCGGTCTTGTAGAATGTCGTACCGTCGGCATTGATGCATACAGGACGCCGGGGGTCAGTTCCTGCACCGCTTTTCAGCACAGTGGCAGCAAGGTTTGCAGCGGTGAGCTTGCCAGCCTTCGCTATGATCGAATTGATGATGGTCCATAGGGCTACCCCATCATCCTCGTTGCCATCGCAACATGCTACCAAGGCATAGCCCTTGTTGAAAGGCATCTCAAGGTAATTGCTCATCACTGTGGTGTTGACAGGAGCGACCTCCTTGAACCTCTTTGCAAAGGTTTCACTGAGCAGGCCCTCTTCGATCGCCTTCTCAATGACAACAGTGCTCAACGGACCAAGGTATGCTCCGCTGATCATCTTCTCCAGATGATAATGGTCAGGCTGTTTGGTGGAGTCGAAGAAGGCTCGATCCAAGACCCCCGGGCAATAGTCGAAGTTCCCAGACTCGACGTTGATGATCTGACTGCCCTCAAACGCGCTGATCTTCCCGATCCTGGAATTCTTCTCTACATAGGCTGTATTGGTCCCTGTCCCCAGGATAAAGCCGATGTATCCGCTATAGGGAACCTCTGAAACGGCGGCGGTCCCCGCAAGGAGGGTGGCAACTGTATCATTGAGGACTGCAACCCTCTTCTTGGAGATATCGTAGCCACGACGAGCAAGCTCAACAAGCAGGTTTGCCCCTACTGGCTGGCCGATGACCTCCGGAGCCTTGATCTCCTTGGAGAACATCAGAGGAATCCCATCATGGTTTTCTGTGATGGTAGCAGCATAGGAGAAGCAAAAGCCAATGTTGTCACTCTTGTCTATGAGGCGCTCGACCTCGTCTGCGAAGGTAGTGAAGAACTGCTTGGCTGTGACCTCTTCCTTGACCCCTGGCATGGAGGTCTTCCTGAAGTCCTCGATATGCGCAACACCCTGCTCGTCAAAGGTGACCAGACAGGTCCTGAAGTTCGTGCCACCTGCATCAAGGACGATGACACTCTTGTTTTTCTGTACCTCGTCAAAGACCTTTGTATAGGTAGGTATCATCTGAAGGGAGCTCAAACCTTCTTCTGAGAGGCCCTTCTCCATCTCATCCTGAAACTGGCCTAGCAAAGCCTCCATATCAATGGTCGACGGGGAGACCCCCCACTTGGCAAGAAACGCCTCACTCTTCGCTATGATATCTGTCATACACCCTCCTGGGACTCACGCATTAGGAGTCTCTCCATTTATTGTCAGTTCAATTGGCTTAATATCAAAATATCCTTGGGCATCACTTTGGATGACAAACACCCCTTTTACCGATACAGGTTCACTTACCCTTCGCCCGGAAACGCGCACATCCACGGCCACTGAGATGGGTCGGATACCCCCGCTCATCAGAGCCGACCCCATAAGGGATGCTAGGGAGACCCCGTCATCAAAGTACGTCACAGCAGCCCCGTTGAGAAAGGCATGCCCCTCCTCCCAATCGTGCACAGTCAGATATTGCAGGGCAATATCATTCAGAGGGCCCTTAGCTGTCCGCATAAGCGAGGAAAAAAAGGACTCATCACCCTTTGCCCTGGTCTTCTCGAATACGGGAAGGTAGGTCCCCAGATCAGAATCACTGAACAACAGTGCATACGGCAAGCTCTCCCTCTCCCTGAACCTGAGACTCAAACCTGGGAGTTCCAATGGTGGGTTGTTCAAGAAGCCTGCGATGGAGCAAATGGTCGCATCTGTTATGGCGGCAAGAGCTACAGTGACATCATTTGCCGAAGGTTTGGCAAAAGCTCCAAAACAGAGAAATATGATCATCATGACTGTAATCGTCTTTTTCATGGGCAACTCATCTCCATAGTATTATACTAAAACAAAGAGAACAACCGAATTGGGAAAAAAGACACAAATTGAGTTCTGTGGTATGATGGGGACATGAACCAAAACTATAGAAAACCCACCATATTCTGGTATGACCTGGAAACCTTCGGCCTCGATAGCCGTCACGACAGGATAGCCCAATTTGCCGGACAGAGAACTGACTACGAGCTCAACCCCATCGGGGAGCCCATCGTCCTCTACAACAAGCTGAGCGACGACTACCTGCCCGACCCAATGTCCTGCCTCATTACCGGCATCACCCCCCAGGAGGTGAACGCCAAGGGAATGTGCGAAAGTGATATGATCGAGCGCATCAATGCAGAATTCTCCACCCCCAACACCGTGGTAGCTGGCTTCAACAACATTCGCTTTGATGACGAGTTCATCCGTAACGCCCTGTACCGCAACTTCATGGATCCCTACAAACGCGAATGGGACAACAACTGCTCAAGATGGGATATCATCGATCTGGTGAGGGCGGCATACGACCTCAGACCTGAAGGAATCACCTGGCCCCCCAGAAAAGAGGAGACAGGAAACCCCACCTTCCGTCTGACAGCCCTTACAGAAGCGAACAGCATACCCCAGGAAGGAGCCCATGATGCACTGGTGGATGTCAAGGCAACCATAGCCATCGCCCGGCTGCTCAAGAGGAGCCAGCCCAAGCTCTACTCCTACTACTTCAACCTCCGCTCCAAGGCAAAGGTGAAGGCTCTGGTAGAGACGCCCTTTGGCAACCCTGTGCTCTATACCGCATCCTTCTTCAGCAACAAGGAGGGGTGCTCGCGCCTCATCACCCCGATTACCCACCTGAAGGAGAATCCCAACAGCATCCTCTGCTTTGATCTGACTAAGGATACCACCCCCCTCTTCCAGGCGACAAGTGAGAACATATTCAAAGTCGATGGAGTATTCACCTTAGCGGTGAACAAGTGTCCCTTTGTCAGTCCCGCCTCAATCCTGACTGACGAACTTGCCATCAAGTTGGGACTGGATAAGGGAGCCGCCCTTGCTCGTCATCAGCAGATCATCAGCAGCACAAAGCTGCTGCTGGTAGGGAGGGACATCACCGACAGCTTTGAATCGGTGAAGGATGTGGACTTCCAACTCTATGACGGGTTTTTTCCCAATGAGGACTTGAAGAGGTTCAACCTCATCCGCAAGGCAGACCCTAAGGACAAGCTCAAGCTTAACCTCGACTTTGAGGATGACCGGTGCCCACAGATGTTGTTCAGGCATGTTGCAAGGAACTGGAGTGAGGCCCTTTCTGATGCCCAGAAGGTCAAGTGGAGGAGTTTCTGTGCAAACAGGACCCTCAATCCTCCAGGGACAATCAAGATAAACTGGAATTTCTTCAAACGGAAAGTGGAGGAAAACCTGGAAAGCACCGCAGTAAGTGCGGAAGACAAGCTGGTGCTTTCCAAGCTGAAGGAGTATGGGCAGGAGCTGGAAAAGAGAATCTTCTCCTAGATCAGCCCCATCTCAGTACCCACTTCAATGAAGGCTTTGACGGCAGCGTCAAGGTCTTCTTTCGTATGGACTGCCGATAGCTGGACACGGATCCTCGCCTTCCCCTTGGGAACGACAGGAAAGCAGAACCCAATGACGTAGATACCGGCTTCAAGCAGCTTGTCAGCCATCTCTACAGCCTTGACCTCGTCGTAAATCATCACAGGGACAATGGCGGTATCGCCTTTGACCAGGTCAAAGCCCGCCTTTTCCATCCTCTTCCTGAAGTATTGGGCATTCTCCAGGGTGTGTGAACCTTTGACATCTCCGCGTTCAATGATGTCCAGAACCTTCAGAGTCCCCCCACAGATGGCAGGGGCCAGCGTGTTGGAGAAGAGGTAGGGCCTTGCCCTCTGGCGGTAGAGGTCTATCAGGACCTGGCGGCCTGTGATGCACCCGCCGCTGGCTCCTCCGCAAGCCTTTCCGAAGGTAGTGGTGATAAGGTCGATGCGCCCCTCCACCTTGCAAGCCTCGGCTGTTCCCCGTCCATGCTTTCCAATATAGCCGGTGGCATGGGAGTCATCGACCATGATCATAGCCCCATATCTGTCGGCTAGGTCGCAGATCTCCTTCAACTTGGCGATATCTCCATCCATGGAGAAAACCCCGTCAGTTGCTATGAGGATCCTCGGTGACCCTTCGGCATCAACAAGACAGTCCTCAAGGGATGCCATGTCACTGTGCTTGTACCGGAGACGATTCGCCTTGCACAGGCGGATCCCATCGATGATGGACGCATGGTTGAGCTCGTCGCTGATGACCGTGTCCCCTTCGCCCAACAGAGGTTCGAAGAGAGCTCCGTTGGCATCGAAGCAGGACGAGAAGAGGATGGTGTCATCGGTCTTGAGAAAGGAGCTGATCCTCTGCTCCAATTCCTTGTGGATACCTTGGGTCCCACAGATAAACCGTACCGACGAGAGGCCGAAGCCCCACCTGTTCATCGCCCCCTTGGCCGCTTCAATAACTTCAATGTTGTCTGCAAGGCCGAGGTAATTGTTTGCACAGAAGTTACGTACGCTTGTAGTGCCCACCTCTATCGAAGCACCCTGGCGGCTGGAGAGGATCCTCTCCTTCTTGTCCAGGCCTTCCCCTTTCAGTTGGTCAAGAAATTCCTGCAGCTCTTTTTCCACTTTCTCATTCATGGCTCTCCCTCCCTCGGATTGTTCTGAGCATATCCTCTGTCATGGCGGCAAGTTCATATTTGGGCTTCCAATCCCACTCGACTCGCGCTGCATAGTCCTCAAGGGCATCCGGCCAGGAGTCGGCTATAGCCTGTTTTACCGGATCTATAGCGTACGAGATGGTGAAATCGGGAATATGGGTCCTGATGTAGGCAGCCTGCTCCTCAGGGCAGAAGCTCATCGCTGCAATGTTGAAGGCATTGCGATGGCGCAGCCTGCTAGGGTCAGCTTCCATAATCTGGATGGCTGCCTGGACCGCATCCGGCATATATATCATGTCCAAGTAGGTATCTCCCCGCAAAAAACAGGTATACTGGCTCTTGCGCACTGCTTCGTAGTAGATCTCCACCGCATAGTCTGTAGTCCCACCTCCGGGAGGCGTCAGGTTGCTGATGACACCAGGGAAGCGAACGCCCCGCGTATCTACATCGTACTTATGATTATAATAATCGCAAAGCAATTCGCCCGCAACCTTTGTAACCCCATAGATGGATGTGGGCCGCTGGATGGTGTCCTGAGGGGTGAACTTCTTGGGAGTTGTCGGGCCAAAGGCACCGATGGAGGAAGGGGTGAATACGGCACATCCCTCCTGGCGCGCTATCTCGAGGGTGATCATAAGACCTCCCATGTTGATGTTCCATGCATTGAGCGGATTGCGCTCAGCCGTTGCCGAAAGGATGGCTGCCAAATGGTAGATGGTATCTATGTTGTGCTTCTTCACAATCGCAAGGATAGCCTCCCCGTCTCTGCAATCAACCTTGTAAAAAGGTCCACCCTGAACCAGAGGCACGTTGATGTCGTCCCGTATGTCGGTGAGCACGACATTATCATTGCCATACCGTTTGCGACATTCGTAGGCTATTTCCGAACCAAGCTGCCCAAGTGAACCTATGATCAAAATACGTTTCATACACACCTCCGAATATCACTTTCCTTGACAATGGCGCAGAGCAATATTACAATGTACGCGTTCAGTATATTAAACAATTTTCACTATGTCAAACTCAATAGAAGGAGCCTCCATGGAAACCACCCCTCCTGCAATCGGCAAGAACATACAACGGTTACGAAACGGCAGAAAGCTCACCCTCAACGTGCTATCAGAAAGGTCAGGTGTCTCAAAGGCAATGCTCAGCCAGATCGAAAGCGACAAGGTAAATCCTACTGTTGCAACGGTATGGAAGATCGCTCGGGGTCTGAATGTGGAGCTCAATGACCTTCTGGATGCACAGGGCGAACCCAAAAGGGTATTCGCCATCAACCCTGCAGGGGACGAAGGGCCTAAGCTTGAGACTCGCGACAAGGGTGTCACCATCAAGATACTCTCACCCTTGCATATGGTGGAGGAGCTTGAGATGTATCTGCTCACCTTTGAGGGGCACTCCAAGCTGGAAAGTGAACCTCACTATCCGGGAACCCAAGAATACCTGACTGTAGTGAAGGGTAGCGTAGAGGTGAAGGTAGGGGAGAACACGGCAGAATTGCGCAAGGGGGACTTCATCGTCTACCACTGTGATATCGAGCATTCCATAGCAAACCTCTCATCCAGCCAACCTGCACAGGTCCATATGGTGGTGAGGTTTTCTCCGGAGAAGAGATAGGAAGCGCTACAAGCAACGCGATACCAAAGAACAAAAAGCAATAAGAGAATGGCGAGAAACCAAAAAGGATCAGAAATAGAGATCAAGAAGTGAACAGAGAAATGCCATCCTCACTACCCTAGCCAAAAAACTAAAGTGGTGAGGATATTTTGACAAACCCATCAACACACTGTATAAAGAGATAATTACACAAGGAAGGTTCTCATGGCTAAGAAGCGTATCATGGCGTCGTATGGGTTTGGCAAGTTCATAGCGGAATTTCTTACAGGGGCCTTCGGTTCCATCGTCTTCATGTTCTATGAGACAGAGGTGGGCCTGGCAGCAGGCTATGCCGCCTTGGCCACCATCATATATTCCCTGTGGAATGCCCTCAATGACCCGATAATCGGGTACGTGACCAACAAGGCAGCGCCCTTCTCCAAGAAGCTGGGCCGCAGATTCCCTTGGATCATCATCGGCCTGATCCTCTCCAGCCTCACTTTCTTTCTCATATTTTCCGTACCTCTGCACTGGAATGCAAAGGAGAATCCGCTTCCGGTATTCCTCTGGATGGTACTGACCATCTGCCTCTATGACGGGGCGTACTCGCTATGGGAGGTCAACTACCAGAGCGTATACCCTGACAAGTTCAGGGACAGGAAAGAGCGCACCGATACCGCTGCAATCGGAACCGGAATAGGTGTGCTTGGCATTGCTGCCGGTTTTATCATCCCCCCTCTGGTGTTCTCCTATGGAGACCGCCAAAGCTACATGTTCTGTGGCTTGGTCATTGCGGCCATAGGGGTGGCAGGAACCCTTCTGGTAAGCTACGGCGTGTTTGAGACCAAGGATATGGTCGCCCGCTTTGCCAAGCAGCAACAGGAAAGTGATGCCCCATCCTTCTTCAACCAGATGAAACGGGCACTGAAGGACAGGAATCTCCTGGCCTTCGTGCTCTTCTTGTTCCTCTACCAGAGTGGGACCATGTGCATGACCAGCAGCATCAACTACGTGGTCAAGTATGTCCTACGGAAAGAGAGCAGTCAGGCTACCCCGATCTTTGCAGGAATGCTCATCGGTGCCCTTCTTTCCATCGTCCTCTGGACCCAGGTAGCCAAGCGCCTGAAGAATAACCAGCTGATGCTTATCATATGCGCCCTGTTCATGACACTGTTTGCAATTCCTCTTACCTTTGTACAGGGACAGATGGCCTTCATCATAACCATGGCTCTCTGGGGCTTGGGATTCGGTGGCTTCTGGACCTTCATGAGCCCTGCCATGGCCGATGTGGTCGACAGCATGGTAGTCAGGCAGCAACGCCGTGATGACGGGGTAATCCTGGGCATACGGGCATTTTTCATGCGCTTCAGCTATGCAAGCCAGGCAATCGTGTTCTTAGTGGTGCATACCCTCACCAAGTTCGATCCTGAGGCGATGACTCCGCTGGCAAAGCTTGGCATCCAGCTTCACATGGGAGTAATACCTGCAGCCTTCTTCCTCACCGGAGCCTTGCTCTTTGCAAAGATGAACCGACTTACCCCTGCAATGGTGGCAAAGAACCATCAGGCATTGGAGAACATGGATATCTGACAGAAGTCAAAGCCCCATAGTGATTAGGTTATGGAAGCATGGTGGGTTACCATATGCATGCACTGGGAATGAAAGGATGGATGGGAATGTTAAAAAAGATTCTTGTGCTATTATGTGCCGTACTGGTGATCATTGGCTTGTTTTTGGGCGGGATGACTATTCTTGAATACAGGCCAGAAGACAGGGAAACTCTGAACACGATAGGGACCGATAGCAGTACCAAGGTAGAGACACACAAGCAATATTCCATTGCCAGCTTCAACATAGGGTATGGAGGCCTTGGTGAAACTGAAGATTTTTTCATGGATGGTGGAAACAGTGTTCGGCCTGATAGCAAAGCTACAGTTGAAAACAACATCACATCCATAAGACATAAGCTTCAGGAACTGCATAGTGATTTCTTCATACTTCAGGAGGTTGATGAGGATTCCAAACGATCCTATAACATCAATCAGATACATGAATTGCTCCCTGTTTCCCTAGGTGCAAGCTTTGCCTATAATTTCAAAGTACCTTATGTCCCTTTCCCCTTCCCCCCAATTGGAAAGGTGAACTCCGGCCTTCTCAGCATGGCTAGATATGCAATAGAAGATTCGGAGAGGGTATCCCTTCCCAATCCATTTTCCTGGCCTTTGAGAACGGCAAATCTCAAAAGGGCAATGCTTGTAACCCGATACCCGATACAGGATACAGAGAAGAAGTTGGTGATCATCAACTTTCACTTGGAAGCCTATGATAGCGGAGAAGGAAAGAGAGCACAGACCAAGCTTTTGTCTGAAATAATCTCAGGGGAATATGAGAAGGGAAATTATGTGATTGCCGGGGGAGACTGGAACCAGACGTTGGTCAAGGATTACAAAGCCGATCCTACCCTGCTCACTGAGTGGACAGCCCCTGCTGTTGAATGGGATAGTCTGCCAAGTTGGGAGATGGGGGTCGATGCAAGAACACCAACAAACAGGTCACTTATCAGGCCTTATGTTGGAAATAAGGACAAACTGGCGAAGTTCTTCATAGATGGCTTTATTGTCTCTCCCAACGTTCAGATCATAGAGACCAAGGTGTCGACAATGGACTTCACATATTCGGATCATGAACCGGTAGTCATGAGATTTATGTTAGTGGCGGATAAACCTGACAGTAACGTAGCAATGCCATGACAATGTACAATATTAGACACTTAGCATTTGAGCAAAGGGATATCTAGGAGGGAGGGCTGAAAGCTCACATGATTGGCCTGCTGGCAAAATGATAAGGATATGCTAAAACACCTGTCCATACAATGATGAAGGTTAGCATTTGCCTTTTGAGCCTTTTCCAATGTTCACAACTTTCATAAGATGAGAATCCTGTGAAATACTGATAATCCACCTTTTTAGCATTCTCTCATCCCATCTTCTCCGTTTCTCTTTTCCCTTGATGTACGGGATCCATAACCAGACGGAATCAGTTTTTCAGCATTTGATCATTTTCATAAATACGTGGATTGGTTACCTACAGGCCAATGGCCCGCCTATTGCTCCTGAGTTTATGACCTGCCTACATGAATGAGCACAAAAAGAACATTCCAAGCCTTCATTTGTGTGTTGTCTCGGTTCCTGGATATGTTCCAAGGCTGCGCATATCGCACTCTGATTCACCCTCAATGCCAGATTCTTTGGAGTTTTTGCAGTAAGGGCATCAATGAGATCGTCACGCATGATGCCGACGAATATGTTCCGGTACCCTGATACTCATATTTGTTGCATTTGTCTTTCCTTTCCTTACGAATTCGGACGTCTGCTTCCTCTTCCAGAACCATGAGGATTGTAGCTGCAAAGATAGTTGTCCAGAAGTCCTGCTTGAGGATATTCTCTGTTTCCCCGGTGAAGTTCCTCAACAGCAAGGAGGAATACCCGTTGAGTCAGTCTCGACCCTTTTCCATTGGAATTCCGTATTCAGGGATCAATTGAGGGTGGATTGAAAAAAATTACATCTGGCTTTGTCAAATTCAGGGCATACCTAATGATGCTATGCAAACCCATCCTAGTTTTGTATACTTGAAACCCATTGTAGGAGATACCCATGCTTAAGAAACTGCCCGAATACGAGAAGCAGCTTGCAGATATAGATGCGAAACTCAGCCTTCCTGAGACTATGCAGGACATGAAGATATTCAAAAGCCTCAATCAGGAGCGTTCTCACCTTGCACCCATCGTCGATGAGATGCACACCATGCAAAGCCTCATCAGCCAGATTGCTGATGCTGAACAGATCCTGCATGAAGAGAGTGACGCAGAGATGCTTGAGATGACTCGAGAGGAACTTAACGGTCTCAAGGAATCACTTGTCATCTCGCAGAAAAAAGCCAAGATGCTGCTCATACCTCCGGACCCCATGGAAGGCAAGGACATCATCATGGAAATCCGTGCTGGAACCGGTGGTGATGAAGCTGCCCTGTTCGCTGCAAATCTCTTCAGGATGTATAGCCACTATGCTGACGAAAAAGGGTGGAAGATAGAAATCATCAGCTCCAATGAGACCGGTATCGGTGGCTATAAGGAACTGGTATTCGGTGTAAGCGGCAAGGATGTCTTCGGCTCGCTTCGCTGGGAGAGCGGGACACACCGTGTCCAGCGTGTCCCCGAGACAGAGAGCGGAGGAAGGATACATACTTCAGCTGTCACTGTAGCAGTACTGCCTGAAGCCGAAGAGACTGACATTGAGATCAAGGCCGAAGACCTGAAGACTGACGTCATGCGTGCAGGGGGTCCGGGAGGCCAGAGCGTCAACACCACCGACAGTGCAGTCAGGCTTACCCACCTTCCCACCGGCTTGGTAGTAATCTGCCAGGATGAAAAGAGCCAGATCAAGAACAAGGCAAAAGCCCTTCGGGTCCTGCGCTCCAGACTGTTCGACATGGAAGAAGAGAAGAAAAACCGTGAACGATCAGAGGCACGCAAAAGCCAGGTAGGTACCGGAGACCGTAGCGGACGCATCCGAACCTACAACTTTCCCCAAAACCGCTTTACCGACCATCGGATCAACCTCACCCTCTATAAGCTGGATCTCATCATGAGTGGACAGCTTGAAGAGGTCATTGATGCCATGAAGGTCGCAGCAGGTGAACTGGCCATCCAGGAAGCCTGATATGGATGACAGTTCGGTAGCTGGACTTAAGGCATTTAGCATGCGATTGCTGCGAGAGAGCAACATAACGCAGACACCCGACCTTGAAGCACGCCTTCTCATGGAGAAGGCGACAGGACTGTCTCAGGTGGATCAGATCTTACATTCAGACAGGTCCCTTGATGAGAATGAGGTGATTCTCTTTAAGCGACTTCTCAATGAGCGTCTCCATTTTCGTCCCATGGCATACATCCTAGAGAATAAGGAATTTTTCGGAAGGCCATTCCTTGTTGATGAACGGGTGCTCATTCCCCGCCCTGATACCGAAACCCTGGTGGAAGTGGCCCTCTCGCATGCTAAGAAACGGAAGGGGAACCTTCGCATCATCGATGTCTGTACGGGAAGCGGCTGTATTGGAATAAGCCTCGCCTGTGAACTTGGCTATGATGTGACCCTTTCTGACATCTCCCTCGATGCCCTTGCAGTGGCCAAGACAAATGCTTTACAGCTTGTAGGACATGAACTTCCCACGATCCAAGGCGATCTACTCTCCACTCTCTGCGATAAATATGATATCATCGTCAGCAACCCCCCCTATCTCACAGCCACATGGTGTGATGAGGTCTCCGACGAGGTTAAGAGGGAGCCCCGCCTGGCCCTTGAGGGTTTTGCAGACGATGGGCTTCTGCTCATCAGGTCCTTGGTGGAACAGAGTTCCTCGCATCTTCATGACGGGGGGGCATTGATGATGGAGTGTGACTACCGCCAGGTAGCTGAAGTCAGGAAGATCATGCTTGACTCCGGTTTTCAGGCGGTACAGAGCGAGTGTGACCTTACAGGAAGAGAAAGAGTAGTATGGGGGATGTATAATTGTACGAACAGCTTATAGAGCGTTTCATCCAGAAGGCCTTCAAGTACCCTAAAGCGGATCAGGAAAAAATCCTTGCGGCCGCCACCTACTCTGCATCCAAGCACAACAACCAGAAACGAGCCAGTGGAGAACCGTACATCATCCATCCCCTTGCTGTAGGGGAGATTCTCATACAGCTGAAGATGGATGCCGACACCATCGTTGCAGGTCTGTTGCATGATACCATCGAAGATACAGACACAACCTATGAGGAAATTGCCGAACTCTTTGGGCAGCCGGTTGCAGACATGGTTGAAAGCGAAACCAAGATCAGCAACCTCAAGGCAATGAGCCGAAGCGTACAGGAAGCAGAGACCATCAGGAAGATGTTCTTTGCCATGAGCAAGGACATCCGCGTCATCATCATCAAGCTGGCTGACAAGCTGCACAATATGCGCACCCTCCAGCACCTGAAGCCAGAACGGGCCAAGGAGATTGCCGGGGAAACGCTGGACATCTTCGCTCCCCTTGCTGACCGTCTTGGCATCTCCTGGCTGAAAGCCGAACTTGAGGACCTATCGCTGAAAATACTCAAGCCTGAGACCTTCCAGTACATCCAGGACTATCTTTTGAGCAAGAAAGGTGAGCAGACAGCCTACCTCAACCGCATAGAGAAGAGCATCTACCGCGCCTGCGGGGATGCAAACCTCAGCGACGTCCTGGTGACCAGCCGAGCAAAGCACACCTACTCTGTCTATATGAAGATGAAAAAGAGGAAAAAGGAGATCGATGAGATCTTTGACATCCTTGGAGTCAGGATCCTCTGCAACACCCTAACCGAATGCTATACCATCCTCGGAGTCATCCACCGCCTCTGGCCACCCATAGAAGGGCGCTTCAAGGACTACATCGCCATGCCCAAGGCCAACAACTACCAGAGCCTCCATACGACTGTCATGGCTCTCGACGGCAAACTGATGGAGATCCAGATCCGTACCAAGGAGATGCACTTCACAGCCGAGTACGGCGTAGCAGCCCACTGGACATACAAATCCGAGACCGGCAGTGACAGCGGCACCTGGTCGAAGATGGACAACGACCAGTTTTCCAAGATCATAAGCAAGCTGAAGACCTGGTCCAGTGAGATTGAGAGCAGCGAGTCCTATATGGAAGACATCAAAGGAGAGCTGCTGAAGGATACCATCTACGTATTCACCCCCCAAGGGCATATCGTAGAGCTTCCCAAGAACGCCACACCGCTTGACTTTGCCTACCAGATACATACGGAGGTCGGCAACCATACCACAGGGGCAAAGGCCGACGGCTCGATAATAGCCCTCAACACTCCACTGAAGAACACCCAGGTCATAGAGATACTCACCTCCCCCAATGCAAGGCCCCGGGTTCAGTGGTTGCGCTATGTGCAGACAAGCAGCGCACGAAAGAAGATCAAGGCATGGCTGAACAAGTATGATGAGAATATCCTCATAGACAAGGACATCATCGCCAAGCGCAAGATATCTGAAGCCCAGCCGAAGGTCGAGCAGCCACTGCCTCCCCCAACAGGTGAAGATGATATTGTCCGCCAGGTAGTCGACCTCTCACGGATGAAGTTTGTTGTCGGTGATGAGAAGAATATGATGATCCACATCGCGCAGTGCTGCTCCCCAGTGCGTGGGGATGACATCGTGGGATATATCAGCCGTGGAAGGGGCATCATCGTCCACAAGCGGGGCTGTCCCAACCTCAAGAACATGAGTGAGATAGTGGACAGGTCGATAGAAGTGGAATGGGAGACAGAGTCCCCTAAACTGACCAAACGCTTCAGCGTCTCAAGCAAACGTACCTATGACCTGTTCGGTGAGATCGAAGGGACCCTCAGGAAGTTCAAGGGCCATCTCATTGAGGGCAGGTTGCATGATGACGAGGAAGGAAAGCTGATAGGAACCTTTACCATGGAGGTACAACAAGAGGATGACTTCAAGAAAATCATAAAGAACCTGAAGACCATCCCCTCCATAAACACCATCAGCGAGATCAAGTGATCACTCCCCAAGGACTCTGAGTATCTCAGGTAACAGCTGTTTCTTCCGCGAAAGCACCCCGGGAAGGTTGAAGGTATCCTCAGCTACCCTGACATAGGCGAGCTTTCTCTCATAGCCTTGCATCGGAGTCATCAGGAGCATGCTCTGCTCCTTCACCACATCGGTTATGAGGAACATCGCCCAAGTAAGGGCATAGGAACGTTTGAGCTGCTCAAGCTCCATAAGATATTTTTCCCTATAATCTTCCAGATCAGAGAGGGTTGTCACCTCTACCTGCCCGATACCAAACCTGACACCAAACTCCTCGTACTGCTTGAAATCTGACTCGAGCATCTTGCGAGGGTCTTCCTTGGCAAGGGAGGCTCCGCTTGAGAACATCCTCTCCCCAAAATCCCTCATCTCAGGAATATTTGCTATCGCACAGAGATCCTGCACCGCAGTGAAATCCTCAAAGGTAGTGGTAGGGCTCTTGAGCATGATGGTGTCGCTGACAATCCCGCTGAGCATCACCTTTGCAAGCGATTCACCAATGGGCACATCATTGCGGACAAAAAGATTGTAGATGATGGTACAGGTCGAACCCAACGGCTCGCATCGGATGTAGATGGGATGGCGCGTCTTCGCTGCCCCTAGGCGGTGGTGGTCTATGATCTCAACGACCTCAGCCTCCTCAATGCCGGGCACACTCTGATCCGGCTCATTGTGGTCGACCATGATCAGCTTGGTCTTGGGTTTCTCCAAAAAACACCTTCTTGTTACAAACCCGGTCCACGTATCTCCGGAAAAGATCGGGAGCCCACGAAACTCACTCTCGGCAAGGATGGCCTTGGCTTCATCGAAGAGCGTATCATCCTGAATTCCAGGAGGATCGTTCTGTATCAGTTGCTTGACAGGGATGGTGAGACGCAATAGTCTCAGAGACTCTGCGGTGTCCTCCTCACTGACAAAGACAGTCCCCCTGTAGGAGGAAAAGTCTACATCAGAGGTGAGTCCATTCTCAAGCCCAGTCAGAATGATGGCCGGAATTTGCATCTCTATAGCTTTTCTAATATGGTCTTCCCTATCTCCGACTACCAATATGGGCTTTTGTTCACAAAGGGCTTCCATATGTCTGCAAAAAATCACATAGCGCATCGCACCCACTACAATAGGGGCGTCAAAGGAGGAAAGCTCTCCTCTCTTGATAAACGTGCCCCTGAGCACCTTGGGAAAATTGTCAGGGACAAAATGGTAGACAGGACGACTGCCGCTGTTCTCCCGCAACACAAAACTGCTGACCTCATCGACACTGAGAAGGCCCTTATACGCAGTCCCTTCCAGAATCGGAATTACTGAGCTCTGGTTGGCCTTACCGTAGAAGGAGACAAGATTGTAGACCGGGTCTGCTGTCTGCAAGACGGTATTGGGAACGCGGGTCACACTTGCCACACGAGATCGCACATCCTTGATGAAGGCGGGAGGCTGGACTCCGAGCCGATCAAACTGAGCCTTGGTCGTATCATTGAGGTTCCCACAGCGGACAGCTGTGTAGGTATTGGATGGATCGAGCTTGTTTTTCAGGTATGCATAGCTATAGGCAGCGCAGACACTGTCCATATCAGGGTTACGATGCCCACTAATGAATATTTCAGCCATTGGTTAGTTCCTTTGTTACGCTATTCTACTGCAGTTACCATAGTGAAGCAACTCACCTTTCACGGTAGCCAGAATGGGACAAATACAGTATCCTCATCACAGGAGGAACCTATGGCTAACGTAGTACTCGCCAATGACCACGGAGCGGTGGAACTGGCTTTGACATTTGTAAAACACCTCACGGAGAAGGGCTATACAGTCAACCATCTCGGTGTCACATCCGATGACTCTGTCGACTATCCCGATATGGCGGAACTCGCTTGCAAGGAGTATAAGAAGGGCAAGTATGCCTTTGGAGTGCTCTTGTGTGGGACGGGTATCGGCATATCAATCAGTGCAAACAAGATAGAAGGGATCAGGTGCGCCCTACCACAGAACAGTTACGCCTCTGGCATGGCAAGAAAGCACAACGATGTTAACTTCATAGCCTTTGGGGGAAGGATCGAATACTGCGAAGATCCCTGCTCCATCCTCGATGCCTTCACTGACGCAACCTTTGAAGGGGATCGTCACCAGAGACGAGTAGATAAGATTATGGCATTGGAAGGTCGGTGCTAGAAATAGTCACGATATGTCCCAACCACATACAAATCATACTTTACCAGATCGAAGAGCACACTCACCTGGGCTGTGAGGAAGTTGTAAGCAAGGGTCAGGGTAAAGGCACGTTCACGTTTTGCTGAGATGGGGTTCCCTACAGCAAGAGGGGTCAGACTCAAGAGAATATGGGTAGGCAGCATATAGTTGCCGGGGAAGTAGTCTGAGAACAAAAGCCCAGCCCCAAGCAGGGTGTTTACCCCAAGCCCTGCTACCTTTGTGCCAGTAGACCGCTGGCCAAGCAGGGATTTTTGCAGGAGCACAGCAACTGTGGTATCACCAAAAAAATGGGGTATCAGGGAGCTGTTGGCCTGCAGATCCAACTCCCAGTCATCACTGATGCCCATCGTAACACCCCAAGCCATTTTCAGCTTGCTCACATCATATGAATCATCACCCCAATGGATATTTGTCCCCAATGTTACACCCAGGTCGAAAGTCCCTGCAAAGAGGGAAGAACAAAGCAACAGAAAGGCAACCACACAAGTACAGAGTTTTCTCATACCGACCTACTTGAAGATATAGGTGTAACGAACCAGGTGTATGCCCCAGTTGTCCACAGAGCCTGTGCCTACGTCCATAGAGACATAGAAGGCAAAGAACTCATACCAAAAGTCCTTTTGGCTGAGCTTGAACGGACTGAACCCCACACTCACAAGAGGTGATGCTCGCCCCACGTCGAAATGACAGGCAACCGAGACAGCGGGGTCGTATGCCACAATGTTGTTTGCAAAGAAGTTGAACGGATGATCAATGACCCTAAAGAGATCCATAGAGAGACCGAGCTCCACATAGGGAAAGGTAAGGGATCCATTCATATCAGAGCCCATAGCACCTTTCACATGGACTGAAGGGTTGCCAACAGGCAATAGCCATGGCTGATAGACAAACGAGAGCTCCACCCCGCTTGAGGAATCCTGTTCATTCGCCACTACGCTCTGACCGTACATGCCGAGCCCGTATCCAAAGCTTTTTGCGAGTAGGGAAGAGGATACGAAAAGAAGCATCAAGGCCAGAGCTAACAATACCCGTTTCATACTAGCCCCCTATGATCCCAAAGGCATACCGGGGCCAGTTGTCAAGCCGTCTCCACTGTTCCGCCTGCTCTGCTGTAATTGGTTCAGAATCATCATAAATGCGAGCAAAATGCTCTTCCAACTCCTTGGCCAGAGCCGGGCTGTCGATGACCAGCGACATCTCAAAGGCAAGGGTAAAGGAGCGATAGTTCAGGTTTGTGGATCCGATTACCACATACCTGCTGTCCACGACCATCAGTTTCTCGTGCAACAGGCGCTGGGTATTCTCGCTCTCTTTCTCCAGACGAAGGTCGATATGCATCGACAGGAGATCCTTCGCCATATACTCAATGCCCTTTCGGTTGGAAACACGTGAGTCAAAGGGAATGACCATCTGTACATCGACCCCTCGTTGTGCAGTCTGCCTGAAAACCGAGAGCAGGTATTGGTCAAAAAACGGAAGGAAAGGCAGTGCCTTTATGCTCACTTGGGCCTCTGCAAGCAAGGAGCCAAACATACCGCCAAGCTTGTCTGATAACGGGTGCTGGTCAGCAAACCAAGCGTTGAACTGTTCCTGATCAGAGCCAAAGTCATGGTCGACAGAGAAATCTTCCCGGCGAACCTCATCCCAAGTCTGCGCGTTCCACCAGGGGACAAATCCATCCAACATCACCTCGCACAGCTGTGGCGAGGTGAACTCATACATCGAGTCACGTTGCAGATCATCCCCTGCAGCCCCTATTGAGATATAGTTGAGGTTCATCCCACCAATGGCCAGATGCTTCCCATCGACTATAAGATACTTTCGATGATCACGAATAAGGATCTTCGGTCCGGCAACCAGCCTGGCAGCCGACATGGGGTTGTACTCCAGAAGATGCACCCCACTATCCCGGAGAAACTTCAGAGGGATGAGATGGAAGCGCGTCTCTGTCATGTCGAAGGCTCCAGTGCCATCGACAATGAAATAGATGCGCACCCCCTGCTCTGCCCTCTGGGCGATAAGGGAGTACAGCTCTTCCAAGCACTCCGAACTTGAGGCAAGAAACGAAGATATGATGATATAATCTTCAGCAGACCTGACCAGCTCTATCACCCGTTCACGCCAAAGTTGCCCATCATAATAGACGGTGGGATAGGTCATTTGCACTTGGGGTATATCATATCTCTCCATCTTCTCTGAAAAACTGAGAGAGGGATCGACAGAAGGCCCTTTTACCAGATGGGTTGTAGAGGTGCAACCTGAAAGCAGAACGAGAAGAAGGACTGTGCAGCCAAGGAACAGCACTCTTTTCATCAGGACCTCATCGAAGGAAAGATAAAGGGATAGGGAAGCAGGTCAGCAAAGGTGTACACAAGATGAGTTCCTTGCCCCTTATTTTGGGCAGCAAGAGTATCAAGGAGGTGAATTTCTGTTTCAGGACGGCTGAATTCTGCAAGGACTTGCAGACAGACGGCGCAAGGGGGTGCCGGAGGGGTGTCTTCGCTTACCACCACCAACAGTTCCACACCAAGGCTCCCTTCATTTGCTATCGCATTGAGAATCGCATTGCGCTCGGCACAGATGGTAGCCCCATAGCTGGAGTTCTCCACATTGCAGCCGCTGTAGACCCTACTGGTGGCTGCACTGAGCACAGCGGCCCCTACCTTATAATGAGAGTATGGAGTATAGGCATTCTTACGCTTGGCATACGCTTCATGAATAGCCAGATCCAAGAGTTGTTCCCTGGTCTGCATGACACCCGATGCAGGAAGGACCCTACCTGCACCGTACTGCAACTTGCCGTCATCGGCACTGATCAGACCGACCAATTGCTCGTTGAACATCTCGGCAGTAGAAAAATTTTCAAAACTATCCAAGGAGGTGACAACAAGGTCAGCCCCTGCCTCAAAGAGGGCAGTGACTACAAAGGTGGTGGTCAGGGCACAGACGGTGCAACCTGCCATCTTGCCTGCTTGGATACCGTTTATGGCATCCTCAATCACCAGGCACTCCTCTGTAGGAAGGCCCATTGCAAGGGCGGCAAGCTGATAGATGTCAGGGGCAGGCTTGTTGCGTTTGATCATCGCACCGGTTACCACTAGGTCAAAATCCGATTCGCTAAGGCCGATGCTCTTGAGGTTTATCGCAACCTTGGCCGGAGCACCGCTGGTGGCAACGGCAATCTTGAGTCCGGCTTTCCTGGCATTGGCAATAAAGCGGTGGACGCCCTCAAGGGGGCCCACTTCTAAGGCATAATCTTCGTAAAGGGAGAACAGGGTCTTCTTCGCCTCTTCGTAGTCTAGGGTAATGCCATATTTTTCTGCTACACCGCAGAGGAACCTACGGTCTCCCGCCCCTATGAAAGGGGTGAAGTCCTCTTTCTGTACAGAGACGCCCAAAGACGCAAAATATGAGATTGCCGCATGGAGGATAAGGGGTTCAGAATCGATGAGCACCCCGTCCATATCCAAGAGAATTCCCTTAATCATGTCAACTCCTTACTCTCGTAACTGTATATAAAAAACTGCTCTCTGACAAGAAAACCATACGCAAAGTAGTCATAATAGACCATTTGTCTAAAAATATAGGTATATGAGGAAGAATCTAAGCCTCCTCAAGACACAAAACGGCAACACCTATGTTGCCGTTTTGCCCCTATTTCTCCAATCAGAAAGTATCCAATGCACCGTACTTGGCGCAATATGCTCAATGCATCACAGTCTTTGCCCTGCCTGGATCGCCTTGGGGGACAAACGTCCCGTTGCCTTCAATACCCAGATAGATACCATCGCCCATGATGAGCCTACCCCTGAGATAGGTCATGATGGGCTTGCCCAACACGGAGAACCCTTCATAAGGGGTGTAGCCACTCGCTGAATGGGTTGTCTCGGAGGAGAGAGTCCAAGCCTCATCAGGATCGAAGATCACCAAGTCTGCATCGGATCCGACCCTGATGGCACCTTTCTTCGGGTAGAGCCCGAATGTCTTTGCAGGACCCGTACTGAGCAGGTTCACCACCTGCTGCAGCCCGATCCTCCCACTTTTTATCGCAAAGGTATATAACAGTGGGAGCATCTCTTCTGTCCCTGGGATACCGGGGAATATGGTGCGGCAGTCATCACTTGCAAGTTTCTGCTCCTTGGTGAACGAACAGTGGTCGGTTGCTACCACCTGGATCTCACCATTGAGCAAGGCTTCCTGCAGAGCTTCATTATCCTCTTTGGAACGTAAGGGAGGAGTCATCACATAGAGGCTACCCTTAGGCCCTTCCAATTTGGAACGGTCCAGGAAGAGATAGTGGGGGGTGGTCTCCACAATGACACGCACACCCTTCACCCTCAGTTCCCTTACCTGTTCAAGACCAGCCTTGCTGGAAAGATGCACCACATACAGGGGCATCTCCAACTCGCCGGCGATCTCCCCAACTAATCGGATACCCTCAGCCTCTACCTCGCTGGGACGAAGATCTGCATGGGCGGAGGGAGTATACGGCCCCTGGTACCCCTTGTTGATCTTCTCGATCATGGCATCGTCTTCGCAATGCACGCTCACCATGATATCCAGGCGCTTGCACTCGGCAAAGATAGTCTTGAGCTCTTCCCTTTTCTCGATAAGGTAGCCGACATTCCGGTAGGTGGTGAAGAGCTTGATGACACTCACCCCACTCTTCTTGAGTTTGTTCAACTCTCCAGCAATACCCTCCCGATAGGAGTAGACGCCCTGATGGAGGGAGAAGTCCACAGCCATCCCTTCTGCCATGGCAGCGATGCGTTCCTTGCTGCAAGCGGCAAGATCCCCTTTCTTGTCATCATCGGCAAAATCCACCACACAGGTCACTCCACCAAAAGCTGCGCACTTGCTGCCTTGGGCAAAGGAGTCAGCGGTTACAGTTCCGCGGCTCACCAGATGATAGTGTGTATGGGCATCGATGAGACCGGGGAGAATGCACATGTCCTCGGCATGAACAATCTCTGTTCCTTCAGGAACATCATGCTCATCGATCTTGTTGGCGATATGCGCAATCTTGGAGCCTTCTATCAAGATGTCCGCATGCCGTGTCCACTCGGTATCTACCAAAAGTCCATTTTGTATAAGTATTCTGTTCATACCTATAAGATACTCCAGTTTTCCAAGCTATGCAAAGTAAAATATGCAGCATCCAGCTAACATCCATCATCCATACGATCACAAGAGGCAGCTGATTCCTGACATCCCTCGAATACGGACAAGTACGCAAGAGAACAGGAAAAGGGGCTAGGTTTCCGAACCTCGAAAGGACCCGGCACACTAAGAGCGCACTCTTTTGGGGGAGGTGCGTTTATCTCCGCTTTCACAGAAGGCATGAGGGTCTGCAGAAACCCAGATATCAAAGGATGTCCTTCCCCCGGATATGAAGGAAGGACGCCCTTGCAGGTAAAGATGGATTGAAATTTCTCAGAAATGACAATCTAGTAGTGAAGATCAGGTTCCTTTACAGCCTTCACCTCATCAAGACGTCCGACAGGGGTGGAATAGGGAGCTCCCTTAAGGTAGGCAGGATCTCCCTTTGCACGGTCCAACAGGCTGATGAGCGTTTCTGCGAAAGCATCGAGGGTCTCAATGCTCTCGCTTTCAGTCGGTTCGAACATCAGGGCTTCAGACACTATTGTGGGAAAATACATCGTAGGAGGATGATATCCCTCATCGATAAGGCCTTTGGCAATGTCCTGGGCGGTGATGCCGTACTGTTTCTTCAGCTTTTCACAGCTAATGACGAACTCGTGCATGCAATTGCCGTCATAGGGAATGTCAAAATGTCTTTCCAGTTTTTTCTTGAGGTAGTTGGCATTCAATACCGCATGGGAGGCAGCGGCGCGTATGCCCTCGCTTCCCATGCGAAGGATATAGACATAGGCACGAAGCAGAACCAGGAAGTTCCCCCAAAACATGCTGACCTTCCCGATCGAGAGCGGCCTGTCCCAAGTATAGGCGTACCCACCGTCTGTCAGTTCGATATCCGGCTTGGGCAAGAATGGACGGAGGGTGTCATTGACCATCACAGGACCACTACCAGGGCCTCCTCCCCCATGGGGGGTGGAGAAGGTCTTGTGAAGGTTGAGGTGCAATACATCAAAACCCATATCACCGGGTGTCGCCATACCCATGATGGCATTCAGGTTTGCCCCATCATAGTAGAGCAACCCCCCACATGCATGCACAGAGGAGGATATTTCCAGAATATCCTTCTCAAACAAGCCCAAGGTATTGGGATTTGTGAGCATGAGGGCAGCCACACTGTCATCAAGCTTGCCCTTGAGATCCTCGAGATCCACCAGACCTTCCTTGTTGCTGGCCACAGTCACCACTTCAAAGCCGTTCATAGCGGCACTTGCAGGATTTGTCCCATGGGCTGAGATAGGGACGAGCACCTTGTTTCGCTTTGTCTCGCCACGGTTCAAAAAATAGGCGCGTATCATCTTTAGCCCGACATATTCACCATGGGCACCGGCACAGGGCTGCAGGCTTCCCCAGCTCATCCCTGTGATGGAGGAAAGGTCTTCAAGCAGGTTGTACATGATGGACAGGCACCCTTGGGCGGCAGAGAGATCCTGCAACGGGTGGATGGTCGTAAATGCGGGGAACTGCGCTATCTGCTCACCAAGTTTCGGGTTGTACTTCATCGTGCACGATCCCAACGGATACGGGCCGCTATCGACACCGAAGGATTGACTGGAAAGCTTGGTGAAATGGCGCACCACATCCAGCTCGGCGACTTCCGGAAGTCTTGCAGGCTTCTGGCGCAACAGTTGGGAAGGCAGTTCAGGAAGCGCCTGCTCAAAACCCCTGGGAAGATCCAAGGCGGGGAAACAATAGGCTTTGCGCCCTTTCTTTGACTTGTCGATCAACAGCGGTTCACTCATTTCATCACCCTCCTGGCTGCTGCGAGATACAGCTCAAGTTCCTCGCGGCTGCGCTTCTCAGTCACTGCGACCAACAAGACCAGTTCATCCTTAGCCTCCCGGGTAAGCGAGGCTAGCCTCACACCGGCAAATATGCCTTCGTTGCGAAGCTCCTGCAGGAATTTGCGCATCTTCTTGGCATCTGAAAACCTCAAGGGGAACTCACACCAGAAAGGGACATCCCAGACAAGGGTCATCCCAGGGAGCTGGGCGAGGTGGTAGGCCAGATAGTGGGCCTTCACATAGCTCTGCTTTGCAGCCTCTACCATCCCGTCCCACCCGAGGGAGGACAGGTGGATGGTGGTCATCAGGGCAGAGAGGGCCTGATTGGAGCAGACATTGCTGCTGGCCTTCTCACGCTTGATGTGCTGCTCTCGCGCCTGAAGGGTCAGCGTATAGCCACGGCGTCCCTGCTTGTCCACAGTCGCCCCGACAATACGTCCGGGGATCTTACGCATCAGTTCCTTTGAAACCGCCATGTAGCCACAGGAGGGGCCTCCAAAGGCAAGGGGCAGTCCAAGGGCCTGTGTATCGCCGATGGCTATATCCGCTCCCCATTCTGCAGGGCTTTTCTGCATCGCAAGGGAAAGGATGTCACAGCTGATCGCAAAGAGACACCCCTTCTCATGCAAAGCCTCAGCAACTCCGCTGAAGTCCTCAAGCAGGCCATAACGGTTGGGAGTCTGCACGATGAGGCCTGCGACCTCATCGGTCAAGAGCGAGGCAAAACCCTCCAGGTCGGTGACCCCTTGTCTTTCTGGTATGAGACGTATCTCATGGTCCGTTCCAAAAGCCCAGGTCTGGAGCACCTGCAGGGCAAAGGGATGCAGGGTGGCCGATACAAGCACCGTAGTAGCCTTTCGCTTGGAACGTACCATGATGGTCGCTGCCTCTGCTGCAGAGTTAGCCCCATCATAGAGGGAAGCATTGGAGACATCCATTCCGGTGATCTCACAGATCATGCTCTGGAATTCGTAGATAACCTGCAGCAAGCCTTGGCTCATCTCCGCTTGATAGGGAGTATAGGCTGTGACAAAAGAAGGCAGGCTTGCCAAGGTCTGTACAGTGGAAGGGACCAGATGGTCATAGCAACCACACCCAAGGAAAGGGATGCTGTTGCTATTTCGCTGTGAGATGGCCGTAATCATCCTCAGCACCTCATCTTCGGTGCGGCCATGGCTTATGGGAACAGAGTCGCTAAGCAGAAGATCTTCTGTCAGCGACGAATACAACTCTTCGATCGAACCCACCCCGATGGCTTCCAGCATTTTTTTCCGGTCGTCATCAGTATGGGGAATGTAGGGATAGACCACACGCTCCTCCTCATTGTCTGAACAGACCTACGCCGCCATATTCTGGCGGCGTAGGGCAATCCTTACAGGCTCTCAAGAAACTCAGCGTATGAGCTGGCATCCAAAAGTGCATCATAATCACCCTTGGCAAAAGAACCCAGCACATACAGATAATGCTTGTAGCAGTCGGCATTCACCAACTCAGGAGAATCATCGAGATCCTCATTCACCGCCACAACCTCACCGGAGACAGGGTTGATGATAGCAGAGGCTGCTTTTACGCTCTCTACCGTTGCAATCTCCTCATCCTTACCGAAGGTATCTCCGACAGAAGGCAGCTCGACATATACTATCTCGCCCAGCTCGTTCTGTGCATGATCGGTAATGCCCACATAGGCCTTATCGCCGTCAAGACGGACCCATTCGTGGTCCTTGCTATACTTCAAGACTTCAGGGATGCTACTCATCTCATACCTCCAAACAGATTCATGCTACCACCACTCTCACCCAATGTCGAGAGGGAAAAACTCTTCAAGGAAAGCCAGGTCTAGTTCAGGGTAGAGCTTGAACTGTGAAACCAAGGCAGAGACCCGCCTTCTTGCTTCCTCGATGGAAGCCTCTGATGTCACAAATTTGGCCTTGCTCATGGTTCCTGCCTTCGCACCCTTGGTGATCTCGGCAGGACGGGTATTCTTCAGCACCAAGGCGATGATGGCCGCAATCTCCTGCATCTCCTTGACTCCCATTCCCAAGGTAGTCACTGCCGGGGTCCCTATCCTGAGGCCACTTGTATACCATGGGCCGTTGGGATCAAAGGGAAGGGCATTTCTGTTGAGTGTCACACCGCATTCGCGAAGGGCACTCTCTGCCTGCCTGCCGTTGAGGTCGAAGGAGCGAACATCCAGGAGCATGAGGTGGTTGTCACTTCCTCCGGTCGCCACAGGGATGCCCTCATCAAGGCAAGCTTGCGCAAGGGCTGCCGAGTTTTCGACGATCTTCTTGGCATACGTTGCAAAGGAAGGCTCTAGGGCTTCAGCAAAGGATACCGCCTTGGCAGCCATGACATGAGGGAGGGGCCCTCCTATGACAAGGGGACAGCCCTTGTCCACGCTGTCGGCATACTCGCTCTTACAGAGGATCATACCACCTCGGGGACCGCGAAGGGTCTTGTGGGTAGTTGTGGTCACCACATCAGCCCACGGGATAGGGTCAAACTCACCGGTAAAGACCTTTCCTGCGACCAGACCGGCAAAATGGGCCATGTCGACCATGAATACGGCGCCTACACTGTGGGCAATCTCGGACATACGCTTGAAGTTGATCTTCCTTGGGTATGCGCTATAGCCGGCAAGCAGGATCAAAGGCTTGATCTCCCTTGCAAGCTTTTCAATTGCATTGTAGTCGAGCAGTCCAGTCTTTTCATCGACAGAGTAGCTGTATGCATCAAACATCTGGGCCGATACGTTCTGGCGGTAGCCATGGGTGAGGTGCCCGCCGCTGTAGTAGTCAAGGCCAAGAATCTTCTGGTTGCCCAGCTTTTCCCGCACGACATCCCACTGTTCGCGACTGAGGTCACTCGGGTTGGTGATACCGATATCCTCCAATAGCGGGACCTGTACCTTAGCATGCAGGATAGCCCAGTAGGCGACAAGGTTCGCATCGGCACCGCTGTGGGGCTGTACATATGCATGTTCAGCACCAAACAATTTGCAGGCCTTCTCACATGCATACGCTTCGACAGAGTCGACATTGTCACATCCTGCATAGAATCGGTGGTATGCATAGCCCTCGCTATACTTGTCGGTGAAGAGGTTCCCCATTGCAAGCTGGGAGTTCAGTGAAGAGAAGTTTTCGCTTGCGATCAGTTTCAAGTGGGATCTCTGGTCCTTAAGCTCATTCACAATCTTAGCTGCAATCTCAGGGGTAACATCTGCAACTTTCTCCAATGATGCCACGTATGCCACCATACCGACCTCAATGTCCTTTGTCCTCGCCAAATACGCTTTCAATGCTTGTTTGTCAGCCATCTTTCACCTCATGCTGTAGATCTGAATACTGCTATCTTGCCCTTCTGCTTGAGCTCTGTCAACGACACCGGACAATTCAATACAGGTAATTGTAATTTTGGAGTTGATTTTTACCCATGGGGGTCGTAAACTACAGCGGTTGTGCCGGAATTGCAACATTTCCGGCATACCATACGAAGGACTACCAGGTAGTTACAACAAAACAGGATACCACCCCATGGAAAAAACGAAAGTACGAGAAACACTGGCAAGCCGACTTGGCTTTATCTTCCTCTCCGCAGGATGCGCGATCGGATTGGGGAACGTCTGGCGCTTCCCCTATATAACCGGACGATATGGAGGGGCTGCCTTTGTGCTGTTCTACATACTGTTTCTGGTCATACTGGGGCTCCCTGTCATGGTCATGGAGCTCTCCATAGGACGGGCAAGCAAGCAGAACATCGGCCTTACCTTCAAGACCTTGGAGCCTAAGGGAAAGAAATGGCACCTGTTCGGACCGGTGGCCATACTGGGAAACTACGTACTGATGTTCTTCTACACCACCATATCTGGGTGGCTGCTAGCCTACTTCTTCCATATGGTCAAAGGTGATTTTGTAGGGCTCGACACTGCAGGGGTCGGGAACCTCTTCGCAGATATGCTCCAATCGCCCCTGATGATGCTATTCTGGATGGTGCTGGCCACTGTCTTGGCATTCATCCCCGTGGGAAGGGGCTTGCAGAACGGCGTAGAGAAGATCACCAAGTTCATGATGATGGGCCTCCTTAGCCTCATTGTCATCCTTGCGCTCAACAGCCTCACCATCAAGGGGGGGAGTGAGGGCCTGAAGTTTTACCTGCTGCCTGACTTTGCACGAATGAGGGAGATCGGGACCTTCGAGGCGATCTATGCCGCGATGGGGCAGGCATTCTTCACACTCAGCCTTGGTATCGGAAGCATCTCCATCTTCGGCTCCTATATCGACAAGAAGTACTCCCTTACAGGCGAGGCAGTGCGAATCATCGGCCTGGATACCTTCATAGCCCTCGCAAGCGGCCTGATCATCTTCCCTGCTGCCTTTGCCTTCGGCGTCCAACCTGATGCCGGCCCTTCGCTGTTGTTCATCACCCTGCCCAACATATTCAACCAGATGCATGGGGGAAGAATCTGGGGCACCCTGTTCTTCCTGTTCATGAGTTTCGCTGCCTTGAGCACCCTCATCGCAGTATTTGAAAATATTGTCAGCTACTGGATCGATGCACACCAGACAAGCAGAAAGAAAGCGACGATCATCAACTGTCTTGTCATCATCGTCCTCTCCCTGCCCTGCCTGCTGGGCTTCAATGTCCTTTCGCACATACAGCCCCTAGGACCGGGGACAGGCATCCTCGATCTGGAAGATTTTATTGTGAGTTCAACGCTGCTTCCCTTCGGATCATTGTTCATTACCCTATTCTGTACATCAAGATACGGATGGGGATGGGACAAGTTTATCAAGGAAGCCGATACGGGCGAGGGCTTGAAGTTCCCAAAGGTTTTGAAATACTATTTCAAGTGGATTCTCCCTGCAATCGTCCTTGTTCTGTTCCTCAAGGGATATTGGGATATATTCGTAAAATAGGCATATGTTGACAGAAAATCCTGTAAAGCTTATAATTATTTAGCTTAACAGCAGATATTTGGAGGGCTTTGTGGCCAAAGAAGAAGCAATTGAAGTGGAAGGCGTCGTTCGTGAAGCACTTCCCAATACGCAGTTCCGTGTGGAACTTCAGAACCAGCATGTTATCCTCGCCCATCTTTCGGGCAAGATGCGAAAACACTATATCAGGATTGTCCCTGGTGACACAGTACGTGTAGCGCTCTCTCCCTATGACCTGACCAAGGGTCGGATCATCTACAGGGAAAGGTAAGAACATACAGACAAAAATAGGCCGGGTCTCTGACAAGAGTCGGCCATTTTTGTGTGTGTTCGCTTTTCCTATACTTCTTCAGCCTAGCGGTATTTCATTTCTCTTTCAGAATGATCCAGATAGCCCCACTTCCACCATACTGTGCTTTGGGAGTGTATGCTTCTGAGACCACGCCACTTGTACGGATAGCACTCAAGGCCGCATCCTTCAACAGGGAGAAGCCCTTGTCATTGTGCAACCCTTTGCCAGTGATGATGGAAACCTTTCTCAGGCCATTGGAAGAGCAATCCTTGAGGAATGAGGCACACGCCTGTTCCGCTTCCACCACCTTCATTCCATGCAGGTCAAGGGTAACCTCAGGCTCCATTGCCCTCAAGGCGGAGACGGAACGGAAGGCTGGCTTTTCTTCACGCTTTTCTTTCATAGAATTAGCGAGGGCACCCCTCTCATCAGAGACCTTGTTCCACTGTCTGTAGGTATCGGCGAAGGACCAGGAGACACCGCTCTCCCTCTTCATGTCCTCCTCAGCCTTATCTTCCATTGCCTGTACCATCTCCTTGGAAGGACGCAGTTTCTCATCCTTGGGAGGGGGTGGAGAAGCAACACTACGTTCTGCGGTGACCCTACGGTCCTTTTTCGGTGAGACACCATCAAACTCATCAAGAAGAGAACCAAAGTCCTTTTTCGGGGTATATTGCTTGCTTGGCTTGATAGGAGCAGGTTTCTTCTCCTCCTGCTGCTTGACCCTCTCCCCATCCCACTCTGCAAGGATCTCTGCAAAGGATTTTTCAACCTTAACCTTGCTGTGGCTTTTCATACGGGCTGTGACCCCATCCATCTCACCTGTCGTCTCCCAGGCCTTGAGGATATCACCAAAATTCGCATCAGGATCATAGCCTTTTACAATGGGTTCTTTTCGTTGGGATCTGATCACAGGCTCCACCTGTTTTTTCTCAATCTTTTTCTCAACAGTATTCACGCGTTGTTTTGGGACAACCTTTCTGATACCCTCAAAGGGTCTGTAGGCATCATCTGCAATAGGGAGACGGCTGTCACCAGCCGTCTCTTTTTTCTTAACCACATGTTTTTTCTTCTTGGCCATTTATACCTCTCGTACGTCCAACAGTTGCGAGACGAACGGCTTTATTATCTCCACTACCTTGCTGATGGAAGCGCCCTGCACCTTGATGGTACAGATTGCATTGGTCGGGTCGGTTCCCATGAAGGTCCCGAATGTGATGATATCAATGTTCTGTTCGCTGAGAGCCTGGGAAATCTTTGCGATTGTTCCTGGCTTGTCCTCAACGACAAAGGAGACCCTGATGCCAAAGTGACGGGCTCCGAACAGTTCCAGCAGGATCTTGAACATGTCACTCTTGCTGACAATTCCGATGAGCTTGTCCCCTTCGAGCACAGGCAGACAGGAGAGATCCTGGTCGACCATCATGCGAGCGGCCTCTTCGACTGTGGTGTCCTTGTTGATGGTTACCACATTCTTGCTCATCAGTTTCTTGACAGTAAGCTTGCTGAGCAGGTACGCCATCTCATGGATGGACAGACTGCTTGCAGGGGAAGGGGATGCATAGAGAATATCCTTTTCAGTGATGAGGCCTACCAGCTTCTTGTCCTTGTCCAATACAGGGAGCCTATGCACCTTCTCTTGCTTCATAAGGTTTGAGGCTTCTGCTATCGACATGTCTGGTGTAGCTGTAACAGGGTTGCGAGTCATTCTTCGTTCGATAATCATATGATTCTCCTACCTACCATCTACCAATACTATAATTCAAGACTTGGCGAATATCCAGTCATTATTCACCCAGATAAGCCGCCCTGACCTTTTCGTTTTCCAAAAGTGATGCGGAAGCATCATGCAGGACTATCCTTCCGTTCTCCATCACATAGCCCTCTGTCGACGCCTTCAGTGCCATACGGGCATTCTGCTCAACCAGGAATACAGTAACATTGTCCTGCTTGTTGATAAGGTCAATCTTCTCAAAGATGTCTGCAATGACCAGAGGAGCCAAACCCAAACCGGGCTCATCAAGCAAGATCAGACGAGGAGCGCTCATCAGGGCGCGGGCAATGGCCATCATCTGCTGCTCCCCTCCTGAAAGGGAACGGGTCTTTTGCCTTCTGCGTGCCCCAAGGATGGGGAAGAAGTCATACATGGCCTCTTTGCGTTCAGCTATGATGGCCTTGTCATGGACCATGAAGGCTCCCATGTCAAGGTTCTCCTCCACACTCATATCAGCAAAGACACGTCTTCCTTCGGGAACGAGGGCAATGCCTCGGGCTGCGATGAGGTCGGTGGTGAGGCTCTTGTTGTTCTTCTTGGCACCCCATCGGCTCATATTTCCAGCAACGCTCCGTGTCCTGCAGATCTCCTCACCATCGAAGGTGATGGATCCTCCAACCAGAGGCTCCTGCCCCACAATAGCTTTCAGGAGGGTGCTCTTGCCACTTCCGTTTGCTCCGATGAGACAGACAATATCGCCCTGGTTCACATGCATGCTCACATTCCTAAGGGCCTTTATGTTCCCATACGTTACAGAGATATCCTCAATGGTCAGCAGTTCGCTCATGCTTCTTCCTTTCCGAGATAGGCCTCGATGACGCGCGGGTTGTGCTTGATCTCCCTAGGTGTCCCCTCTGCAAGCTTCTGCCCATAGTTCAGTACGGTGATGGTATCACAGATGTTCATGACCAGCTTCATGTCGTGCTCGATAAGCACCACTGTTATGCCAAGGTCACGGATTTTGCGGATGATACTCATCAGATGCTCGGTCTCCTGGGGGTTCATTCCGGCAGCAGGCTCATCCAAGAAGAGCAGCTGTGGCTCAGTGGCCAGCGCCCTTGCGATCTCCAGCTCCCGCTGTTTTCCATACGGCAGGTTCTTGGCAAGCTCATTCTTGAACTGGCCCATCTCAAAGAAATCCAACCAAGAATCGGCTCTCTCATAGATCTCCTGCTCTTCCCTTTTCAGGTAGACATAGCTTTTCAAGGCGTTTGCAAAACGTCCTTTCGTCTCGCTTTTGCCTGTCTTGAAATGACGTCCGATCATGACATTCTCAACGACCGAAAGATCCTTGAAAAGACGGATATTCTGGAAGGTACGGGCGATGCCCATTCGGCATATCTTATGGGCAGGGTAGCTGGTTATATCCTTGTTGTTGAAAAACACCTTACCGCTTGAGGGGTTGTCCAAGCCAGTCATGTTGTTGAACAGGGTGGTCTTGCCTGCACCGTTTGGCCCTATGAGACCGGTAATGAGACCTGCCTCAACAGTGAAGTCCACTTTGTTTACCGCGACAACACCACCATAGGCACGGGTCAAGGCTTCAGTTTCCAATAAGATCATCGCTTGCCTCCCTTGGCACCATAGGTGCGTTCTTCCCTACCAAGCAAGCCCTGGGGTCTCCAGATCATCATCACAACCAAGATCAGGCCAAACAGGATTTGTTTGAACTGGGGAGGGATGACACTGCTCAGACCAGTAAGCTGGGGGAAGTAGCTGATGAGCTGGATGATGAAGGTTCCCAGGATCGCTGCCTTGAAGTTCCCCATACCACCTAGGACCACCATGCACAAGACCATGACCGATACCATGAAGGTATAGGTACCTGGGGTGACAGAAAGGGAGAAGACAGCCTGCAAGGACCCTGCGACACCAGCGACCGCTGCCCCGAGGACAAAGGCGTACACCTTGTACTTGGTGATGTTGATGCCCATGGACTGGGCAGCGATTTCATCTTCACGTACGGCGGTAAGGGCCCTTCCCATTCTGGAACGGGCAAGACGTTGGAAGAGTATGTAGGCTATGATGACAAAGATTATGACCATCACCAAGAAAGAGTATTTCCTGTAGGGGTTGATGGTAAAGCCAAAGAGGTCAGGCATCGGAATCTTCTGGATTCCCATTGGCCCGTTGGTAAGGGAGTCCCAGTTGTTCAGGATATTACGCACTATCTCACCGAATCCCAACGTTGCAATGGCAAGGTAATCTCCCTTGAGGCGCAAGGTGGGAAGCCCGATGAGCAGGCCGAACAGGGCGCTCAAAATGGCGGCTGCCGGTAAGGTCGCCCAGAACGACCAACCCACATGGGTTGCCAATATGGCTGTCGTATAGCTTCCGATGGCAAAGAACCCTGCCTGGCAGAGGGAGAGCATCCCTCCATAGCCGGTTATGACGTTCTGTCCGATGGCCATCAGGGCATAAATTCCCGTATAGATGAGTATCAAAAGAAAAAAGTTAAACATATTACACCTTCTCCTTTTCGACTTTGCCGAATAGGCCTTCAGGCTTGACCAGAAGGATGATGATAAGCACGCCAAAGGCTATGGTATCCTTCAGACCGGAGGGAATGCCCAATATGGCAACTCCAAAGGTTTCAAGCAGACCGAGGAGAATCCCTCCGAACATGGCCCCAGAAATATTTCCGATACCTCCGACAACGGCTGCGACAAATGCCTTGAGACCTGTCATGGTACCCATGGTAGGATAGACCTTGAAGTCCAGGGCGATAAGAATCCCACCGACTGCGGCAAGAGCGCTACCGATGGCAAATGTCAGGCTGATGACCTTGTTTACATTGATGCCCATAAGCATGGCCGTGTCCTGGTCCAAGCTGGTGGCTCGCATTGCCTTTCCCATCCGCGTCCTATCAACAAATAATTTCAAGGCAAGCATCATGGCAAGCGACACGACGAGGATCAGAATCTGGTGCGGTGTTATGATGACCCCACCTATATTGATGGAGCTGTTATCAAACGGATAGTTGAATTTCCTGGACTGGGTTCCCAGCATCCAAGCGGCGCTGTTGGAAAGAATGAATGATACACCAATGGCACTCAACAGGGGAGCAAGCCTGGTGGCCCTTCGCAGCGGTTTGTAGGCTATGCGCTCGATGGTCATACCCAGGATGCCACAACTTGCCATACTGATGAGCATAGCCAGAAAGAATGCGACTATCGTCCAGGCCCCGAGAGGAGAGTCCCCCCGTAACAGGTCAAAGACAAACAGTCCGATATACGCCCCCACCATGAGGATATCACCATGGGCGAAGTTAATGAATTTTAGAATGCCATACACCATTGTGTACCCAAGGGCAATAAGGGCATAGATGCCCCCCAAAGTCAGGCCATTCATCAGATGTTGGAAAAATTCAGCGATTCCCACGATGCGCCTCTCCTTATCCATAGTAACTGGATAGTACGATAACATGGAAGGACCGGTGTAAACAACACCGGTCCTTCCAATTTCCCTATGACCGGGAATAGGACAATTAGTCGATCTGGATCAACTTGCCATCAACAACGGTAAAGGTTCCCATATACTCGGGAGTGGTCTTGTTTACCTTGTATACGCCCTGATAGGCAACAAGGTCACCATTTTCAGCAAAGTTGACAGTGCCGCTTACACCAGGGAAATCCTTGGTTGCTGCAACTGCGTCACGAACTGCCTTGCGGTCAAACTTACCGGTCTTCTTATAGACAGAGTCCATAGCTGCAAGCAGGATGTTCGCACCGTCATATGCGTTGGTGGCAAAAGAGTCAGGTCCCACACCATACTTTTTGGTATAGTCGGCAACAAACTTGCTGTACGCAGCGCTTTCCTTGACTTTGGCAGGACCTACATAGACAACACCATCAGTAAAGTTACCGGCGAGGTTGTAGATCTCAGGGTTGGAGAACCCATCACTGGAGACGAAGGGAGTCTTGATACCAAGCTGCCTTGCCTGCTCGAGAATCTGTGCCATCTCTGCTGTGTAGTTGGGAATGTAGATTGCATCTGGATTGGCTGTCCTGATCTGGGTCAGCTGGGTCTTGAAATCCTTGTCGCCAACCTGGCAGGCTTCTGCAATGGTGACCTTTCCGCCAGCTGCTTCAAAACTAGCTTTCATTCCTTCATACAGGCCCTGACTGTAGTCATTCTTTGCATAGAGTACACCCATGGTGCGCATTCCAAGCTTTTCATAGAAGTAATTACCGGAAACTTCACCCTGAAGACCGTCGGAAACGACTGTGCGGAACACAAAGTCACCAATGGCTGTGATGTCAGCGTGGGTAGCAGAGGGGGAGATCATGACGATTCCTTCGTTCTGTACACGTTCGCCTACTGCGAAGGAAACACCGGTGAAGACAGGACCGATAAGGCCTGTGATCTTGTCGGCTGATGAGAGCTTTTCAATGGATGAGAGGCCTTTCTCAACATTACCTTCAGAATCTTCGGTTACAAGAACAACAGGAAGTTTCCCGTTGAAACCACCCTTGGCATTGAATTCCTCAACAGCAAGCATGACCGAGTTATTGCTCAATACACCATAGTTGGCATAATCACCGGTCATGGGGCCGATAAATCCGATTTTAGGGCTGGAAGCTTCACCGCCGCCCTGAGCAAACATAGGAGCAGCTACTAGTGCAAACAGAGCAACAAGAGCAACAAGAACATACAAGCTTTTTTTCATACTTGGGTACCTCCAAAATGTACAACCACAGAAATGTTAATCATCACTGTAAAGTATAAATTACTTTATACAGGAAAGAGTATATTTATTCAACAATTAACCACCCTTTAAACTCTATAAATACCAAACACCCAACATAAACACCCATACCAGACCATTCTCACCACACTATAATCATGATAGACTATGCAAAATACCATTCGGAGGCCCCACATGGCAAAAGAAAAGAAGATCCTTGGAGAGTTCAAGAAGTTCATAACACGAGGCAATGTAATGGACATGGCAGTTGGTATCATTGTCGGGACGGCCTTTACTGCAATTGTCAACTCTTTGGTCAAGGATATCCTGATGCCGTTCATCGGCCTGATCATCGGAGGCATTAGTTTTGTTGATCTGAAAATAGTCATCACAGCCGCTACAGAGACAAGTGCAGAAGTGGCGATCCGCTATGGGTCATTCATCCAAAAGGTCATCGACTTCCTGGTTATCGCCCTTGTGGTATTCTTCCTCGTAAGAACCATCAACAGGATGCGAGAGAGGCTTGAGGCACGGAGGAAGGCCGAAGAAAAGCTAGGGGAAGCTGTGAAAGAGGCAGCCCCTTCCCCTCCTCCTGTCATCCCTGCTGATATCAAGCTGTTGACTGAGATCAGGGACTTGTTGCAGAAACAGCAAGCCTGACGAAGTTTGAATCACATGCATGATTGGCATGCTATGGATGCACAGCTTGGAAAGAGAAAAAAGCAGTAACTGGAATACCCAGATACTGCTTTTTTCTATCCACACCCTTGCTTTCGGAGAATAGGTGCCACCTCAATCCACTCGCTTGAAGTCTATAAAGCCACGCTCAACATCGGTGCGTGTCAACTCTACCCGAAGCGAGTCGCCAACATCCAAGCCCTTGTATCCTCTGGCCAGTCTTCCTTCAAGTGGAGGATCCATGATACGTACCCAAGTACCCTTTGCAGCAGCCCCTGTAACAATAGCATCGAACTGTTCGCCAATCCTTTTTTCAAGAAGAATCGCTGCGGCTGATTTCACCATCTGTCTTTCTACTTTTTTCGCTGAGTTCTCGGCTACATTACATTTTTGTGCAAGGTTCCTAAGCTCTTCCACCGAATAGGGGGAAGGGGTCCCTGCAATGGCCGCCTTCAGAATACGTTGGGTCATCAGATCAGGATATCGACGATTAGGTGCAGTGGAGTGTGTATAGTTCTTTACAGCAAGCCCAAAGTGACCTTCACTTGAGTTGCCAGGGATCAGCACGACATAGTCTCCAGAGCCAAGAAGCTTTATGATACTGAGAGAGACGTCAGGGAACCGTAGGGAGTCTGCCTTTTTCGACGACACAAGAAAGGCCGCCAGTGCTATCGAATCGGGCTCAGAGGGAAGAGTCGTCCCATGTTCTGCCACAACTGAGACAATACGCTCCCATCGTGCAGGTTCACTGACCTCACGCCTAAGCGATACATAGTTCATAGATGCAAGATATTTTGCTGTTGTGCTGTTTACCGCAATCATGAAGTCCTCAACCATCTCCTTTGCACGGTTGGGCAAGTCAGCTTTGATGTCAACCAACGTATCACCGGAAAAGACTGGCTTTGCTTCAATTGTCTCGAGAACGAGAGCCCCATGCTTATGGCGAAGAAGCTTCATTTTTTGAGCTGTTGCATCTTGGATCCGCAAGCTCTCCTCCATGCCTTTGACTGCAGCAATTTCCTTTGGCATGGGTCCTTTTCCATCCAACCATGCGGCGACGCTGTCATAGGAAAGTCTCGCTTTGTTGCGTACCATCGCCCTGGAGAAAGCCGATTCCAGGACAGAACCATCTTCAGCGACTACAATTGAAACAACTACAGCAAGGCGGTCGCTTCCAAAATTGAGCGAAGTAATATCTGTCGACAGCTTTTCGGGCAACATGGGAAAGACCTTGGGGGCAGTATATACAGAAGAAGTGTTCTGCTGCGCATGCAGATCAATTGCCGAGCCCTTCTTGACGGCAGCGTCGACATCAGCTACGGCGATCAGAATCTTAACCTTCCCATTGCCCATCGCCTCCGCTGCAGATAGCTGGTCAAGATCCCGTGAATCATCGTTATCAATAGAGCACCAGAGCAAATGGCGCATATCAGCCAAGCCTGTATCTCCAGATACTGGGACAGGTTCCTGAATCTGAGCAAGTTCAGCGAGGACCTCTTCTGGGAAATCTGGGACCAGATCATGCTCAAGCATCGAATTGTATGCTAGGTTTTCCAGTCTGGTACGGTCTTTTTGTTCATTTGCTTTGTTCATTGCTCATACTCCCTAAAAAATATACCACCACCTGATCTCTCATACAAACCAGAATACAGCAGTCTATCCGGATTCATTTCCAGACAATCATGTGCATTGCCATCTGTAGGGTAGCATAGCATACAAAATCCAAGCAACCACAGGAAATTGAAAAACGACTGTTCAGCAAATATTCTCCCATCCCCTTGAACACCCTCCTATTTTCAGTTAGTATCGAAACGCATCCGCTCTGATAGCTCAGCTGGATAGAGCACTTCCCTCCTAAGGAAGGGGTCGGGCGTTCGAATCGCCCTCGGGGCAACTATGAATCCTCTGCAAGGAACTCCTTGTAGAGGATTTTTTTGTTTGTGTATTCCTAATCTGAGTACTCCACCGATCATTGCTTCTCTTCGTCTTCTTTCCGGATGGGACCTAAGGGTTTGTCTGACCGGGTCTCTTTTTACCATCTTTGTTCCGAATAGTTCCCGGGGCAACCCCTGTTTTCCTCAAGAGTCCCACCTTGGCAATCAGGGCGAGCTTTCCCCTAATCCTACGAAACCTCATTTTTTAGCGTGTCCATGTTTTCCAATATCCTCAAAGGGGAAATTCGAGCACCTTCAAGAAGAAAACTGCAGTGTTCGAGAACCTGGGGAAAGCCATATCCGCTAAGATGCTTCTTGAACCACTCATGAGACATGGACACCACAGCAAGAGATGGCCGTAGCTTTTCCTTCAGGAGGTTAGGGCCATTTGTTTACCCTTGATCCCGAAAGAACAGCTGCTGCATAGGTCGCCTCGTGACAGTATTCATTCCACAGCCAAACAACTCCATCAGAATGCACTATCCCATTCGTATATAGCAGAATACTCTGAAACACATGGATCGTCGGCTGTCCGAAAACAGGATCCATCCCATCCAACACCCTACTCCACCCTTTCAAGGTGGAGGCATGCGTACAATAGCTCGTTCAGGTTCGGCCCTACACTATCGCTGCTGAAGACACATCACCCCATTTGCTTTTCTCCCACTACAGCACTATACTTTAAACAGGAAGGAGTTGGAGCAAAGCGAGCTAAAGGAAAGACATGCAATGCTACAACACTGATTCTTACAGCCAACCGCTGCTCCTCTTTCTTCAAGGAGGAGACTGCTGTGACAAATCACAAACAAGATTCGACACTACCAAAACAAGGACATAGTGATTCCCATACGCATACACACCAGACACGTGATCAAAAGGAAAAAGCTAATCATGATCACCACGACCATCATGCCATGATGGTCGAGGACTTCAGAAGAAGGTTTTTCCTATCGCTTGCCCTTACCATCCCGATACTGCTGCTATCGCCCATGATACACTCCTTCATTGGAGTCGACTGGACCTTCCCTGGGTCCAAATACCTCTTGTTTGCCCTATCTACAATTCTCTTCATATTTGGCGGAAAGCCATTCATCACAGGAGCAAGGGACGAGCTGAAGGAGCATACCCCTGCGATGATGACCCTGATCGCCTTCGCCATTACCATCGCCTACCTCTATAGCACCTCTGCAACCTTTTTCCTGGAGGGTACGGACTTCTTCTGGGAACTGGCAACGCTGGTAGTCATCATGCTCCTTGGCCACTGGATTGAGATGAAATCGGTCATGGGAGCATCAAGGGCTATGGATGAACTGCTCAAGCTCCTTCCCGAAGAGGCCCATCTGATCAAAGAGGACGGGTCCACAGCAGACGTGGTGGTGACAGACCTGAACGAAGGGGATCCCATACTGGTAAAACCAGGGGAGACAATTCCCATAGACGGGAACATCTTCGAAGGGAGTTCCGAGGTCAACGAAGCCATGGTCACAGGAGAATCGGTTCCCGTAGCAAAAGCCAAAGGGGACGAGGTCATCGGAGGATCGATCAATGGAGAGGGATCGCTTTCATATACCGTCAGCAAAGTCGGGGATGACACCTTCCTCTCCCAAGTCAAACGTCTTGTGGAGGAGGCGCAAGCCTCCAAGTCCAAAAACCAGCGGTTGGCAGACACTGCAGCGAAATGGCTGTTCTACATTGCAGCAAGCTTTGGGACCATCACCTTCATTGTCTGGATGATCATCCGAGGCGACCTGGCATTCTCCATTGAACGCGCTGTGACAGTCATCATCATATCGTGTCCTCATGCCCTAGGACTTGCCATCCCGCTTGTCTCTTCCATATCCACCAGCATCGCAGCAAAGAACGGACTGTTGATCCGAAATCGCCTGGCCTTTGAAGAGGCGCGAAAACTCGATGCCATAGTCTTTGACAAGACAGGAACCCTCACAAAAGGCGAGTTCGGGGTTACAGACATGCACCCCATCAAAATAACTGAGAAACAACTGCTAACCATAGCCTACTCGGTAGAGGCAAACAGCGAGCACCCTATAGCCCGTGGGATAATCAGGAAGGGAAAGGGGCTTTCCCTCAAGGCTAAGAAGGTAACTGACTACAAGAGTCTGCCCGGTAAAGGCCTGCAGGCAACAATTGACGAGAAAAAGATACACGTTGTCAGCCCAGGCTACATGAAAGCTGAGAAGATAGCATTTGACGAAGAGACCTACGAAACGCTGGCAAAACAGGGAAAGACCGTTGTCTTCATCCTCGAGGACAACACCCTCCTAGGCTCCATCGCCCTAGCCGACCAGTTGCATGAAAACGCCAAAAAGGCAATCACAACCATACGATCAATGGGTATCGAAACCATCATGCTGACTGGGGACAACCAGAGGGTCGCCTCGTATGTAGGGGAAATGGTAGGCATTGACACCGTCATTGCAGAAGTGTTGCCTCAGGACAAGTCAGAGAAAATCAAGACACTGATGAAGGACGGCAAGCACATTGCGATGATAGGAGACGGTGTAAACGATGCCCCGTCCCTGGCGGTAGCGGACCTCGGTATCGCAATCGGCTCTGGAACCGATGTTGCCATCGAGACAGCTGACATCATCCTGGTAAAGAGCAACCCTCTGGACATAGTGAACCTGCTCAGACTGGCTAAGGCAACCTACTCCAAGATAGTGCAGAACCTCATCTGGGCAACAGCATACAATGTGGTCGCACTGCCCCTGGCCGCAGGGGTCCTCTTCAACCAGGGCTTTGTCATCAGTCCAGCCCTGGGGGCGGCCCTGATGTCCTTGAGCACCATCATCGTGGCTATCAATGCGAAGCTGCTGAGGATAAAGAAAGAGTAACAGCGGAGACCCATACCTGAAGACACGGCTTCAGTGTCCCCGTCTGCTTGGATTGGTGTGCTGGATGAATTCATGCAGCACACCAATCTTCACTGAACCAGTGATAGCACTCTATTGGAAGACCTTATATTTGAAACATTTAGGGGAACAGATTCCCATAATCCGAAAAAATACAGGAGTCAAACGATAGAGAGCCATTCTTGCTCCACCCTCTCATGCCTCCATGTGGGTGAGGGCATCATCGGTTGAGCTCTCTTTTGCTTTGCATGGGGGCGTTCTACAACCATCAGCGCACATACTGTACATCATTCACCAACAATGGATAAGATCGTACAGAAATACGGTATAGGTATTCGATTCCCCAAGTGAAACGTACACCAACAGACGCCCCTCTCTTCCTGACAAAGAACCGCTACCCTGAGGCAGCGGCTCTTTGTGTTTCCCTTGGCATTCGTTGTTTCAGAGGTACTTGGTCAATGGCCATACGTTCATAAGTTTCTTTCTCAGACATCATGGCCACCCTGTCTTCTCATCTTGCTCTTGCTTTTCAGTCCAGCAGGCAGGGTTACCCTGCAATAATGTAAATCTCAATTGCAAGCAAGGCAACTATAACCCCTACAAGTCCAAAGACAAGCCAGAACTTCTTTCTCCTGCGCTCAAGTGCCTTGGCTACGGTATATACAGGCTTCTGCTGCTCTTTCTCCAAGGCTTCCTCAATAAGGCGTTTCTGCCTTGCCTCTTCCTTTTTCAGCTCAAGCTCGCGCTTCAGCTCATTGGCAGCTACCTGCTTAGCCTCTTTTTCCTTCAAGTCGATATAACAGCGGCTACAGAGCACAAACCCTTCACAATCAACAAGCTCGTCATAGTAGCTTTCGTTACACTCAGGGCAGACATAGCAACGCATGAGCTTTCCCTCTTCGACCAGCTTACAGACAACCATCCTATGGGTTTTGGGTGCAAGGTCATCTGCGGAGGCGAACAGCTTTTTCCACCAGGGAAGTTTGGGAAGCGTATCTGGCTCCTGTTCCAGCCTATGTGCAAGGGCAACGATTCTCTCACTCAGTCCACGATCTTGGGTGATAAGCATCAGATTTTTGTTGGATCCTATGCTTGCAAAGAGCTCAACAAGATGGTCATCAGCTATACCTGTGCTTCCCGTATCACCAATACGTACGACACCCTTACGGGCCAGGAACCTCAGCAGGTCGGGTCTGATCGTAGAACGCACCCTGACCTCCTTGTCCTTCTCGGGATTGTCCTTGAGACCATGGAGCTCCTCCATAGTCTTCTCCAGGACAATCAATTTCTTCTTGCGCCGCTTGAGGATAGGCTCTGCATTGGAAACAAAATGCAAAAACCAGTCCTCCTGGATAATGGGCGCAGTATCCACATAGATTTCATCAAAGGCGCGTAGTTGTTCATCCAACTTAGCCAAATATGGCTCATTTCCACTCTTGAACCGGGAGAAGTCCCCCACCTTACAGGCGAGGACCTCACGATAGAGGTCCATCTCTTCTGCAGAACTGGATGCTTCCAGATTAATTCCTACGCTCCTGAGAGTACTGAGCACCTTATCCTTTTGCATGCGAAACTCGGACCCTAGCACTTCAACGGCATTGCCGGTTGCGATGGGAGCCTTTCTTCGCTGGGGAGGGCTCTTTCTCAAAAGTTTAGCCATCTCTTACTTCTTATCCTTCTCGCGTTTTGCGCGAATAATTTCTATGGCCTCTTCCAAGGTAAGGCTCTCAATGAGCGCCTCATCCTTCTTGTATTTTGCAGGAAGAGGCACATTGTCCTTTCCCACCTTCAAATAGAAGCCATACCGACCGCTTGCCAAGGCAACAGCCTCTTTTCCGTGTTCTCCAAGGTTTCTTACCACAGCAGCAGAACCCTTTGCCCTTCCTGCACCTTTCTTGCCAGCCTTGGGCTTCTCCTCTGCAAGCAGAGCCTGTGCTTCCTCCAGCGTGACAGAGAACAACTGCTCATCATGATCTCTCTTGTTCAGGTTCCGATACTCACCATTGCACTCGATGAAAGGGCCGAACTTTCCCTTTGCAGCGATTATGTCATTGCCATCCTTATCCTTGCCCAAGATCCTAGGCAAGGAGAGATACTTGTTGGCGATGGCAAGATCATGCTCCTGACCACTCTCTCCGATCCACTTGGGGATGCTTGCACGCTTTGCTTCCTTGCCATTCCCTTCCTGCCAGTACGGCCCGAACCTTCCGGTCATAAGCTGTACGGGTTCTCCCTTTACCACCCCCAAACCCAACTCTTCAGGCTCTGCCTTTACCTTGCCTTTTGCAATTAGCGCCTGTACCTCCTCATCGGTGATGGCCCCTGGAAGCCATGTAGGGGGCAGTGAGATATACTGACTCTTCCCATCGACCTCGACGCCCTGAACATAGGGGCCATAAGGGCCTATGTAGATGGGGTTTGCATCGCTGATCTGGGGCAGGGCCAAGGTTTTGGACTCTGCCTTGTTGTCCTTTTCCATCTGCACCTTGTTCTGATTCTCAAGACCTTTCTCCCCAAGATAGAAATCCTTGAGGAAGGTTACCTTATCCAGTTCACCATCGGCAATCTGGTCAAGGGCGTTCTCCATATTTGAGGTGAAGTCATAATCGACAAACTGTGAGAAGTTGTTCTCAAGGAACTGACAGACTCCAAAGCCGGTAAACGTAGGAGCCAGGGCAGAACCCTCCTTGACCACATACTTGCGATCGAGAAGGGTCTTCAGTATTGTCGCGTAGGTAGAAGGGCGGCCAATGCCGCGCTTCTCCAGCTCCTGCACAAGCGAAGCCTCAGTGTAGCGGGCAGGGGGCTTGGTCTGGTGCTCGACGCTCTCCAAGGAGACCAGGGGACAAACCTCCCCGACAGAGAGAGGAGGCAGCAAGGTCTCCTTGTCCTCCAGAGCCGCATCAGGATCATCAGATCCCTCCACATATGCACGGAGGAAGCCAGGAAACACTATCTGCGTCCCTGATGCGGTAAACAGGGCAGAGCCTGCCTTGATACTGACACTGGTAGTCGCCTTCTGGGCATCGGCCATCTGGGAAGCAAGGGTTCGCTTCCAGATAAGTTCATAGAGGGCGCGATCCTTTCCGCTGAGATTGGTATCTGCTGGAACGATAAAGACATCACCCGATGGCCTGATGGCCTCATGCGCTTCCTGGGCACCGGAGCTTTTCTTTGCCTTGAAGTATCTCGCACTAGGAGAAAGATAATCCTTTCCGTATAGGTGCTCGACCTGCTTTCGTGCTGCCTGTGTCCCTTCCTGGCTGAGGGAGGGGCTGTCGGTACGCATGTAGGTGATGAATCCATTTTCATAGAGTTTCTGTGCTATGCGCATCGTATCTGAAGCGCTGATATGCAGCTTCTTGATAGCATCCTGCTGCAGGGTGCTGGTGGTGAAAGGTATGCTGGGTCTGGTGACAAAAGGCTTGCGCTGGATGTCGGTGACCTCATAGGCGGCATCTTGCAGTTCGGCCACTATCTCACGAACCTTCTCCCTATCCAGAAGCAGTTTCTTGTCACTGCCCTTGTAAAGGCCCGTCACCGAATCAAAATCTTTTCCCCCAGCGAGGCTCTTTTCCTGGTAGGAAGTCAGCTTTGCCTCATAACTCTGCTTAGAGGAGGAGAGCAGCTCTGCCTTCGCATCAAAGAAGGTGCTCTGGCTGAAGGCTATTCTCTGCCTTTCACGCTCCACAGTCAGGCGCAGTCCGACAGACTGCACCCTCCCGGCAGAAAGCTTCTTGTTTGCAAGCTTTTTCCATAGCGTAGGCGAAAGTGTGTATCCATAGAGACGGTCGACCACCCTCCTGCCCTCCTGGGCCTGCACCAGATTCTGGTCCAGATCCCTACCGCTGGATAGTGCCTTCTGGATGGCAGCTTTGGTGATCTCGTGGAACACCATCCTCTGGTGTGGGATCTTGGGCTTCAGCACCTCAAGAAGGTGCCAGGAGATACTCTCCCCTTCACGGTCCTCATCAGTTGCCAACAAGAGCTTGTCAGCAGCCTTGAGGCTTTTCTTCAACTCCCTGATCAAAGACTCCTTGCCTTCGACCACCTTATACTCAATTGCAAAGTCGTTTTCCACATCAATGGCCATGTGCTTCTCGGGAAGATCCCGGATATGGCCCTTACTTGCTACGACCGTACATGTCGAAGGAAGAAATTTTGCTATCGTCTTCGCCTTGGTTGGCGATTCGACGATGATGAGAATTTTAGAATCATCCATGCAGTGCACTCCTCAATGCCTCGAAACCTTATAGCCTATCACTATATAATGCCGCACAATGGTTTTGTCAACGCATTATTTCTTGGGAATGTCTGCCAAACTCCCCTTTTCCACAAAAACAAAGACTCCATCCTCTCCTGGATTGGGAGACTTGAAAATACCACTGGAAGCCAATCCATCACCGGTATTATGAAATAATACCCTTTTTACCCCAGCCTCTGAAACTTCAAAAACCATCAGTGATTCTGTCTTGAAAGAAAAGATTCCCACCTTTGTAGAAATTTTTGTCCTGAGAAAAGAATTTCCCCTCTCCAACTCCACAATCTTCCAACTCTTGGGTTCAATGTTGGTTGAGTTGAATACTGAGGCATTGGTGCGATAAGCCAATTCCACATCCCCATCCCCATCATATTCAAACCAGGGATAATCCTTGGAAATGGGCATCAGCGGAAAGAGTCTCAGCCCCTCTTGTTTGCCAGGAAAGTGCCCGAACAACTCAAAACTCCCTGCAGTATCACGCACTTCCAGATGCAGACTCCTACACTTGCCCCCGTTGTCATCAGAGGTGAGGTTCTCCCAGAAATAGTGGCCCTCCCAACTGGTTGTCCTCACCGGAATCTGCACAGCATCCAAGGTCACATTCTTGGCATCCCTTGCCGCCACTATCACCTGGTACTCCCTGTTCGATTCCAAGCTCTCCTCATTGGAGCCTAGACGCTGGGTGAGTGTCAAAGCCTTTACCCGCTTTACCGGCTGGTTATCAAGATAGAGATCATACCAGACCGCCCCTTTGACCGCATCCCATGCGATTTCCACCTGATTGGGGTAACTGGCCAAAACCCGGGCTTCCATAGCAGGGAGAGAGGATACTACAGCAAAAAAAGAGAACAACATCACCAAGAGACGTTTCATACACACTCCTTACAAACTTTATCATTACTGTCATATGCTTGCAAGAGAATTGCAGAGCCAGTACTATCGACTCATGAAAATCCAGATCGTATCCTGCTGTCTTGAAGAAGGGAACCTCAGCTTCCCCCTTGGCGCCCTCTCTATCAAGACAGCGATAGAACATCACACGCCCCTCAAACACTTCCCTTGTACCTTGGGTGCATACACTCTCGAAGATGATCCCATACAAGCGGCAAAGGAAAGCGCTGAGAGCGAAGCCACCCACATCGGGTGTTCGGTCTACCTTTGGAACAGGATCTGGTTTGACCAGTTTGCCCAGCATCTGAAAAGACTCACCCCGTCGGTTGTGCTTTTTGCAGGGGGCACTGAAGTTACTGCCAACCCCCTCAGCTTCGATCTCGACCTCTATGACTTCCTTACCCTCGGGGAGGGGGAAGAAAGTACCACCTTGGCACTCTCCCTCCTGCTAGAGGGCAAAAAGCCCTATGGACAGGGCATCCTGACCAAAGGCAAAGAGCTCTCCTATGCATTTCCCCAGGACCTGAGGAAGCTGAAATCAGTATTCCTTTCAGGCTCAGCTTCTACCTTTGTAAAGCCAGGATCTTCGGTCCTCTGGGAGATGACCAGAGGCTGTCCCTTCAGCTGTGCTTTCTGCTTTGAATCCAAAGGGATACGGGCTGTAAGGAATTTTCCCTACGAACGCATCGAAGAGGAGCTGGAGTATCTTTTGGCCAATCAGGTCGAAGAGGTCTTTATCCTCGACCCCACCTTCAACATGGACAAGAGAAGGACCGTCCAGATGCTCTCCCTGCTTGTCGAGAAAGCCCAGGATATCCATTTTATCTTCGAATTGCGGGCTGAACTTCTTGATGCTGAGCTTGCAGACCTCTTTGCCCGGCTTACCTGTTCCTTGCAGATAGGGTTGCAAAGTTCAGATGTTGCGGTTCTCAAAGCCATCAACCGGCATTTTGACCCTGTCTTGTTCCAAGAGAAGATAGGGCTGCTCAACGAACGGGGTATTGTCTTCGGGCTCGACCTTATCATTGGTCTCCCTCAGGATTCATTTCCCATTTTCTGCAACAGCCTCGATTTCACCGTGGGTTGCAAACCCAGCAACATAGATATCTTCGCCCTTTCACTCCTGCCTGGGACAAAGCTTGCCGATGATGCCGAAAAACTCGGCATCAGACACCAGAAAGACTCTCCCTACACGGTCATAGCCACACCCTCCTATTCCGAAGATGACATTGCAAAGGCCTTGAAGCTGAAGGAATCCTGTGACCTTCTCTACACAAAAGGGGAAGCGAGCATGTGGATGCATACCCTCTGTGAGGCAGCCCAATGCACTCCAAGCACCCTGTTCTCCTACTTTGCTACCTATACAGACTTTCTCAAAAACAAAAGGAACATCGAACCTTCCGAACTGGACATCTACGAACTGCAGGAGCAGTTCGTTAGGGATCTGCTGAAAAAACTACACAGGCAGAAGTACCAAGGGCCTCTGCTCTCATTCATGGAACTCCACCAAGGGGTGGCCTTCCTGCGGGAAACAGGGGAGAACCCCATTATCACCATTGGCTACGAATTGGACGATCTCGCCAAGCTTGACACCATGCATATTGAAAAGTTCGTCGCGAAACATCCCAACCAAAAGCGTCGGTCACTGGGTATTGTAGTGCAAGATGATGGCTCAATTGGCTTTGTCGACCAAAAACTGTAGAGTTCTCCCTTGCTAGCAGAGCGAAAATCACATACATTAATGCAAGAAGGATTATCTGGTGATAAAAAATACACAAACACATATGCTGCTTTTTTTTCTGATTCTCTTACTTCTCATCTCAGCCAGTTCGTGCGTAGTGACCGAACAGCTATCATTCAAGAGCAGCGGCTACAACAACTCACAGTTCGACTTCACTGTCGAAGACTTCTTTATCGCAGTTCTTGAGGACTTCGGCGAGTTCGTCCCTGAAGAACAGGACACATCCCTGATGGACAGTGCAATCACAGACTTCGAAAAAGCCCTCAGGTATAGCAGTACAACCAACAACGTCAACCTCAAAAAACGGACAGACAATGCCTATGAAGGGCAGTTCAACTTCATGGACTTGGACAGGCTGTTTGCCGATCTCGGAGCAGGCAACGACCAGAACTTGCTAAGGATGAACAACAATACCCTCACCTTCACCCTCTCGATGGACAACTATGACCAGCTCGTCCCGGTCATCCCCTTCCTTGCTGATGAAAATTTTGAGGCTTTCGGACCTGTGTATAACCAAGGTCTGAGTGAAAGCGACTATCTTGAGATGATCAGCTTCATGCTTGGAGAGGAGGGGCCCCCTGCCATCGAGAAGTCTACCATCACGTTGAGGATTGCCACACCAAAGCCGATCACGAGCTTCAGCAACGGAAAGAAGGTAGGAGCAAGCCTCTACGAGTTCAGCTTTCCCCTGATCGACTTCCTGTTGTTGGCTGACCCAATTACCTTCTCGGTAAGCTGGTAGCAGCACAGGAGCGGAATACCAGAGAACGGAAAATTCTGAGATATCACACCATACAAGGAAGACATCCACGATTGGCTCGGGGATGTCTCCTAATTATGGTGTGAGTGGTGGTTGTTTTACTTCCTACCAATATCGAACCGAGAATATGGCCTGCTAAACATTGAACCTGAAGTGCATGATATCCCCATCCTTGACGAGATACTCCTTGCCTTCGATGCGAAGTTTCCCTGCTGTCTTGACCTTCTGCTCGGTCTTGTAGAGGAACAGATCCTCACAGTTGTAGACCTCCGCCTTGATGAAGCCCTTCTCAAAATCAGTGTGGATGACCCCAGCTGCCTGAGGGGCCTTGTAGCCTGAGCGGAAGGTCCAGGCACGGTTCTCATCGGAGCCTGCAGTAAAGAAGGTACGCATGCCCAGAGTATGGTAGGCAAGACGGACAAGACCGTTCAGGGAGGATTCCTCCAGGCCCACGGCCTCCAGGAACTCCTTCTTGTCCTCTTCGGTCTCCAGGGCTGCGATCTCACTCTCGATCTTGCCGCAGATCACAATGACCTCTGATCCCTCTCCCTCGGCAATGGAGCGTACTATCTTCACAAATTCATTTTCTTCAGAGATTCCATCCTCATCCACGTTACAGACATAGATGACAGGCTTGAGTGTGATGAGGTGCAGGTCATGAAGGGAAGCAAGCTCTTCCTCTTCAAGGACGAGACTTCGTGCAGGCTTTCCCTGTTCAAGGCAGGTCTTCACCCTTTCCAACAAAGGAAGAGTCTTCTCAACCTCCTTCTGAGCTTCCTTGCTCAGCCTTCCCTGCTTTGCCTGCTTGTTGTAACGCGTGGTTACCGTCTCCAGGTCAGCGAGGGCGAGCTCTATGTTGATGGTCTCAATATCACTGGCCGGATCGATCTTGTTGTTCACATGGACGATATCACCATCTTCAAAACAACGGACCACATGGGCGATGACACCCACTTCCCGAATTGAGGCAAGAAACCTGTTTCCCAAGCCCTCGCCTTTGGAAGCACCTGCAACAAGACCAGCTATGTCGACAAACTCAAAGGTTGTCGGAATGACCCGTTCGGTCGGGATCAGCTCGACGATCTTATCAAGACGCGGATCAGGGACGCTAACGATACCCACGTTGGGATCGATAGTACAAAAAGGATAGTTCGCAACTTCGGCAGGAGCTGCCGTCAAAGCGGAGAAAATTGTCGATTTACCGACGTTGGGCAAGCCAACAATACCGCAATTCAAACCCATATGGTAACCTCGTATATGCTCAGTGGAGCTAGGCTATGCAGTGTAGCATATATTGACTTATCTGGCCACCAGCCCTATAGTTTCCTCCAATGGAAATCGATACAATCACTGGAAAAGATGATCCCACTATCAAGGGAAAACAAATCCACCACATAGAGATAGAACGGCAAAGGGCATTGCTGCTTGTCCTTGTTCCCCCAACTGAAGACAAAGTGCATGCAAAGCACCGTGGTGAGGAGCTCGAGGCTCTTGTAAGCACCATGGGGCCTCTAACCGTACACACCCTCATGATACCCCTACGCGAGCATAACAGCGCGACTCTCATAGGCAGCGGTAAGGTTGCAGAGGTGAAATCACTTATTGACACCCATGAAAGCGACCTCATCATCTTTGACCAGGGTATCAGCCCAAGGGTGCAGAGAAACCTTGAGAAGGAGTGGGAGTGCTGTGTCATCGACCGTGATGAGGTTATCCTGCAGATATTTGCCGACAGGGCAGCTACAAAGGAAGCGAGCCTGCAAGTTGAGCTTGCAAGACTCGAATACTCGCTACCTCGCCTCACCAGGATGTGGACAGGCCTTTCACGCCAGCATGGTGGAGTGAAAGGGAATAAGGGTAGCGGGGAGCAGCAGCTCGAACTTGACCGCAGACAGGTCAAGGACAAGATTTCCATCCTGAAGGAACAGCTGAAGAAGGTCCAGCAGCAACGCTCGATCCAGCGGTCCCAGAGGCAGAACGGAAACGTCCCCCTCGGTGCCATCGTAGGCTACACCAACAGCGGAAAATCTTCCCTTCTCAATGCACTAGCCCAGGCAGATGTGCTGGTGGAGAACAAGCTCTTTGCCACCCTCGATCCCACGACCAGGGCAGTAAAGCTTCCAGGAGGGTCGGAGGTTCTACTCTCTGATACAGTCGGATTTGTCAGCGACCTGCCCCACAATCTTGTGGACTCCTTCAAAAGCACCCTGGAGGAAGCCAAGTATGCGGACTTCCTTATCATTGTCTGTGATGCCTCACACCCTGACATGATAGGAAGCTACAAGACAACCGTAGGCGTCTTGGAGGAGTTGGGCTGCACAGAAAAACCAGCCATTGTCATGATAAACAAGATGGATGCCATCCATGATGATTTTGCTGTAGCGAGGCTAAAAAGCATGTATAGCCCTACGGTTGAGACCTCGGTACTCAAGGGTGAAGGCCTTGATACCCTGCTCAACCAGATAGGGGAAACCCTCCATGCCCTCTGTCCGATAACCTACTACCTCATTCCCGAATCCCGTTACGACCTCATCGCTCATATCAGACGGTCAGGGCAGGTGCTGAGCATCGACTACCTTGAAGAAGGGATCCTGATCCAGACACAGATACTTGAGCGGTATCAGAGCCCAATTCTTGCTTTCAAGGTATCTGGAAAAAGGTAACTATGCATGTGCTATCCTAGAACATACCATTCCATCGGTATGCATTCTGTGTGGACTTATATCTATTTTTGTTTGATTTGTACTCGCAGAAAAAAAGGTTTTTCCCTATAGCATCAAGAGGCTCAGATATTTCCAGCACAGGTATAGGAACAAAGGACCCTAGCAGAGCTGGCTCCTATAGGCGCAATATCCTACCTTGATCGGGCCCTTCACAACCTTGAGACACATAGATTCATGGGCAGGATTGTTTCCAACCCTGCCCATGATTTCAGTGCTGTATCCCTTTCTGTCAGAAACGGTACAAGGCTCCAATATATGAGTAGAACCCGATCAGTTCTGTCTGGTATCCCTTTATCAACCGGATGGTCGGACCGGCGTGGAAATAGAGGTCAAGGGGTATTACATTATCGGCGAAGCTGTAATACACCCCGACAGGAACATAGACGGAGAGCTCCATCTCGCTATTATAGAGCCCAAACAGGGCACCTCCCCCTACGGTGAGGTCAAACTCCTCTTCCTGGATATTGAACGTATACACCCTGTAGTTGGCTTCAACATCCGCATACAACGCATTTGAGAAAAAATCCAATCCAAGTCCTGCTGTGACATCCAAATTCTCGTTGATACGGAACTGTGCAATTCCTTGGGCTGAGGATCCCAAGCTAATACCCGCTGACCAAGAGCTACTTGAAGCAGGAGCCGCGAAAGTCGGGAAAATCACAATCATGATAAGCACAACACCAAGGATAAAATGTTTTTTCATTGCTAGACTTCCTTTTTTGGCTTGCAAGCCATATAAATTTTATCAAATTTTACCACATCGATTTCCATATATCTAGAAAAATGCAACCTGATTTACCCCTGATCACCGGAAATCCCTCACCAGTAGCAGGACTCCTTTTGGACTGTTTTCTCTGTGCATAAAATGCAGCATGTCAACCAATCCCAGCAGCCCTTCAATCATTCAGGTGCATCCTGACAGTCTCCAGAAGACTATCAAGGGAATTTTCCCCTGTGAAATCCGTAAGAGCAATTTGCCTTGGTAATGCAGGGAATACGTCTTTGATGTCACCACCATCTGCTCACTATCCACTGCATGGTCGAACCTTCCCACATCATTGGGTGGTGGATATCGGTTTACAAAATTCTCCAGACACGGAAGGTCCCTCCCTATTCCGCCAAAGTTGCTTCATGGGCATGCAAAGCGCATGCTCCGTATGAGATTTGGGCCTTCGTGCCAATGAAGGTTCCTGATACACCCACAGCCAGACCCAAATACTCAACCTTATTGAGTTCAGGGATTTTCTCAGAAAGCTCCCATGCCTGTGTGTACACCGTATCTTTGCGAAGAGAACCTATGCCCAATCGGTACGCCACGTACGTGAACAACATCTCCGACAAGGAGGCAGGTCTGCAACAGACGATGTTGCAGACCTGTGAGATCAATCTAAGGTAGCCCTGAAGCTTACTGAACTGAATCTTGTAGAGAGGACATTACTTTCGATACCGAGAACCTGTTCATGAGGAGCAAAACGGTACCCTGAGAGGAGGAGAACCTTGAAGGACTCGAATAGGTTGAGCTCAACCCCTGTAGCAATACTGCTGTAAAAGGACCAAGAGAAATCTGGTTGGTTTTCTGTTGATTCTGCACCGCCGATCAGCATCTGCCCAAGGCTGGCTTGCACCATTGGGTTAAACGTGGCATCCTTGAAGAGAGTCACGCTAGTTTTCAACCCAGAGACAATTGCAAAGGCGTAATCCATTTCTGAAGCATACGCCCCATTGGAGTTTTCAGAGAATTTTACCAGAGGCTGTGCCATGATGAACGATTCCACGGAGACCCTTGAACCAAGGGGGGTTCCCAAGGAGAGTTCGTAATAAGGTATCCTGTCATCTTCAATTTTGGACTTGCCTTTACTGAACCCGAAATACGGCTCCCATGCTACAGTGGCTCCAACGCTGGAAAGCGTAATGACCAAGAGAGCCAGACTAACAAGACTTTTTTGCGCGATTTTCATGCTATTTCCTATGTGTACTAAAAATTTTGATACATACGTATCTTTGCAATCCTTAGTGCAAGAACTTTGCCAAGTTTCAAATCGGAGCAATACTATTCGAGATATCTATATTCTTTGGTAGTATCCGCTTGCGAAATGGTGAAAAATGCCATATATGAGTATGGTTTTTTACCATCGAAAGGGGAAATCACACAATATTTTGAGAAGCAGCTCAACCCTTCTTTCAACGGTTTCCAATATCTCTATAGGATTCGGAAGTTCCAGAGTATCACTGGGCATTATTCTCTAGGCTACCGGTAGATGGCATGTATCCTTCTCTGAAATTTCTGAATACCGATCATTCTCATGGAAGAAAATATGTGCTGGAATCACCTCCACCAGAAAGGGCATAAAAATTGCCGCTCTCCCGACCATGAGGGAGAGCGGCAATCCTATGGGTTAGTCTCTGTTCTTTCTGATCAGTCAAATCTCCACAGTCCACCGAGGAATGCACTGAAGCCAAATCCAAGGCCCACATCATTACCCTTAACAATTTGAATGCCAGGGGCTAGGCGAAAATACACATCGATGGGAACTTCTGAAAAGTGATAGGTAACTCCGAACGGTACAAGCACAGAAAAATCAAACCCATGAGAGTCGTTCAAAGGTACTCCTACAGAAACACCAAGACCCATGGTGACATCAAAATCTGCCCTATCAATCCTAAACTCATTTATCTTGTAGTTAGCCGCAACATCAAAGGAAAGCTTTGAGGAGTCAAAATTATTGAGTCCCAAGTTTCCAATAATATCAAAATCCCGATTAGCCCTGACCTGGAAGCCAAGACCTGTATTCGTTCCGAGGTTGAGGCCCAAGGCATACTTGCTATATGCAGCGCTTGAAGTTCGCAGGGGGGCGGAGGCTACAGGAACAACCATCAGAATCAAGAGTGCAAACACAATAAGATACGTTCTTTTTTTCATTGAAAAGTCTCCTTGAGGAAGGTTTCCCCTTCCTCTGATGCAATAAACATATCATATTTACCATTTTGGTTCCAGCTGTAAGGTTAGGCACCTCTAACATATCCGCTATTCCATTCGCATATCTGTCCCGATAGTGTGCATTGAGAATGATACTGGATTTTTTCAGAGTTACTATATACTATACAGAACCAAAGGAAGTGTAAGAAACAATGAACAAACACCTAACCCTAAGAGGAATGATCGTTGGTCTTCTGGGCCTTGTGGTAATTACTGCCAGCTCCATGTATGTCGCCCTTCGCATGGGAGCCCTGCCCTGGCCCACCATTTTTGTAACGGTGGTCAGCATGGCCGCCCTGAGCAAGGTGAAGAACTCCTCCCTACAGGAGATAAACGTGACGCACACCATCATGAGTAGTGGCGCCATGGTAGCAGGAGGACTGGCCTTTACCCTCCCTGGACTGTGGATGATAGCGCCCGATGCCTCATTTTCCACAATACGACTGATTGTACTGGCGGTGGTCGGGGCCATACTGGGCACCCTCTTTTCTGCACTCTTCCGCAAGAAGCTCATCGAAGAGGAAAAGCTTCCCTATCCGATGGGACAGGCTTCCTACAATACCCTGCAAGCAAGTGCAAAAGGGGGGCATGGGGCAAAGACCCTCTTCGCCTCCATGGGGGGTTCGGTGATCTTCACTGCCCTTCGTGACGGCTTTGGAAAGATTCCTGCCCTGCTTACCCTCTTCAAGGGAACAGCGGTCTTTCCTGCCTTCTCCATCTGGGTCTCTCCTATGGCAATGGGTATCGGTGCCATCATAGGGCCCCTCTTCGCCTTGGTATGGTTTGGAGGAGCACTGTTTGGCTACTATCTGCTCATCCCAGTGGGCATTCAAACAGGTTTCTTTGCTTCCATGGCAGAAGGGGATATTTTCCGATCGAACCTGGGCATAGGCCTTATGATAGGCACAGGCTTGGGAGTGTTCGTGAAGGCTCTCTTCTCCAGAGCCAAACAATCCAAGAAACAGACAGAGGCCAAGCAGATGCCAACCAGGACAAGGACCATGATCCTCATCGTCCTCGTCTTCTCCGGAATCCTCCTTGCAGTGGGAACTGACATTAGCCTTACAGAGGCAGTCATCGTCATCATCGGCATCTACCTCACCACCTATCTCTCAGGGATGCTTACCGGCCAGACCGGCATCAATCCCATGGAAATATTTGGAATCCTCGTCCTGCTGGTAGTGCAGCTTATCACCCACCCCTCGCTCATAGCATCCTTCAGCATTGCTGCGGTAACTGCAGTTGCCTGCGGTCTTACTGGCGATGTCATGAATGACCTGAAAAGTGGGTACCTTCTGGGTACCGATACCAGACAGCAGATCCTTGGGGAAGGAATAGGTGGGGTTATCGGGGCTGTATTGTCAGTCTTTGTCCTGCTGATCATGAAAGCTTCCTTCGGAGGCTTTGGCACACCGGAACTTCCCGCTCCACAAGCGGCAGCAGTCGCAGCGATGGTAGGAGGTCTCAGTCATGTGCCTGCCTTCATCACCGGGTGTATCATCGGCCTTATCCTATACCTGAGCAAATTGCCCTCTGCAACCCTGGGCTTGGGTGTATACCTTCCCATATACATCTCATCCATCATGGGTTTGGGTGCTGTCCTATCCTCACTTCTCAAAAAAATATTCTCGAAAAAATACAGCTCAGAACGCTTGGGAGAAGAATCTGGCCTTGTTGCAAGTGGCTTACTCGGGGGTGAAGGCATAACCGGGGTAGCTATCGCTATCATTTCTATGCTCAAATAGGTATACTGGCATGATGGAACAAGAGAAAAAAATGCCGTTATCCCTGTATGGCCTGAGTGCCGAGGATATTACCGAACTACTGGAACTGCCAAAGGCCTTCTACGGAAGACAAATATATGCCTGGCTCATCAAAGGCGTCTCATCCTTCAATGAGATGACCAATCTCCCCAAGTACGAGCGAGAGCGACTCACGCTTCTCATGCCCTCCATCTCATCATCGATTGTCGCTACAACCGACACGGATGAGAGCGGAGCTACAAAGATGGGTATCCGCCTCCATGATGGAACGATTGTGGAGTGTGTCCTGCTTGTGGATAAGAAAGGCCGCCATACTGCCTGCCTGTCGAGTCAGGTAGGGTGCGCCATGGGCTGCACCTTCTGCAGAACAGGCACTATGGGTCTGGTACGCAACCTTGCAGCAGAAGAGATCATCGAACAGTACATGCACCTTACCCGAGTGACTGCACAGCCCATCACCCATATCGTCTATATGGGCATGGGTGAGCCCCTTGCAAATATAGCTGCTGTCACCCGCTCCATCAGGTTCTTCCACCAGGAACAGGGCTTCAACATCAGCATGCGCAGGATCACCATCAGCACCTGCGGAGTAGTGCCTGGCATCCTCAAGCTTACCGAGCAGAAACTGCCGGTCAAACTTGCAGTTTCCCTGGTAATTGCAGACAACAAGATCCGTGACAGGATCATGCCTGTAAACCAGAAGTGGGATCTCAATGAGCTCAAGAGAGCCCTCTTGCACTACCAGCGCCTCGGAGGCAAACGAATCACCATCGAGTACTGCCTGCTCCACAACACCAACACAGATGAGGAGGCAGCAAAGAAACTTGCCTCCTACCTGAAAAACCTGGATGCACTGGTAAACCTCATCCCTTGGAACCCCGCTGAGGACATGCCATGGGAGACCCCCTCAGAGGAAGAGATTGAACGATTTGCACACTTTCTTGATCGTTGGAATGTAAAATATACGCTCCGTCGCTCAAGAGGAAGGGAGATACAAGGTGCATGTGGCCAGCTTGCAGTCCCCCTTAACAAGGGCATGGAGTATGACTTCCTCGATGAAGAGGATGATGAGGACTGACCTTCAAGGCCCTAGAGAAATGAATCCTTATGGACACGAAACCTCCTGCAAAGCGGGAGGTTTCGTTTTTTATGTATCTCATGGTCAAATCCAAGGCCCTGCAGGTATCCATATTCGTTTCTCCGTGACATTGTTACATATCGGTGAGAGAAAAACCTCAATTTCTTTTACTATAACCCCAAAGGATAACGAAACATAATCTTGCTTCAATCATTAACAAAAAGCTACCCACATTATTTGATGAGTTGAAATGAAATCTTCTGTACCTGCTTCAATGTTTGGAGTTAATTCCGTTTCTCGTTGTTTACATGCACATTTGACTGCTTCCGAAAGGCTAGCAAGTTCAAAGCTGAATCGACGAGACAAAAACCAAATATCATAAAAATCCTCCATTCGGCTATGTAGGTTTCCAAGCTTAATCATAGCCTCAAATTTTTCAGCAACAGTACTTTCTCTGCTATAGCATAGCAGTGAGGGACTAGGAAAATCCAATATGCAAGGAAGCAATGCAGTTTCAGGTGCCGGGTAAACAACATCACCAAAACCAATATCAATTTGAATTCGAATTTTGGCAGTTCCCAATACACCAATAAACCTAACCCTGATTCCTGAATAGTCAGCGTCCTCAGTTATTCGTTCTGTCTGGATCGAACTAGAATCAAAAAGGATTCCATCAGGAGCAACCTCAACGGAAATAATATCTTGAACTTGAGCGATGATATTAGCTTGCTCATTTCTAGTATTACCAAGCACATCAATGTCCATGGTTGATCGAAAATCCGATGAATTCCAAGCACGAAGCAAAACTCCTCCCTTTAGGATATATTTAGTGGCATGGCTTGATAGAGATAAGCGATATAAAAATCTTTCGATTGCATACTATTGGAGAATCTCATTAAATGCCCTGTTGTCAGCTCTCGAACGGTCAAGAAGCCGCTGTCTTACTGAAGATGAAATATTCTGAAAAGATTTCATAGATGAGCCTCCAAGTAAGGATTCATAATCTTCTCGACCCTACAAATCTTTGCATATTCAAGAATTTTAGCATGCTTGAATTGCATCCTGCTTCTATACAGTTTTAGTGCCTCTAGGGCTATATCCATTCCAATCGTATTACGGAACTTGAAGCAATCTACAAGAGTCTTTTCAATACTATACACGGTAATAGTATCATCTCCCACCATATGCTCTTCTATACCTGCCTGACAAGAAGGTGAAGAAAATGTATACAAGCGTGTGGGAGGGTATGTAATAATGGGTGATTTGCTATAGCTTGGTATGGCAGCAGAAACTTCATGCGGGATTTGTGTTGTCATCTCATGAAAAGAAAGAGCCGAGACTAGACAGATTACAGCATTTGATACTCTTATGGAAACAACTACTAGGTCAGGATCTGAAAGGCTCTTTATCTCTGATAGCCGATACAAACCCCTGGAAATCTGCACAAGAGCTCCACTATCACGGAGCGAATATACAGTTCGGGGATGGATCCCTGCTCTGATCGCATCTGAGGTCCTCATCATTCCACCGGCATCACGCAGGATCTGTTTTACCTTCTCAAAAGCATTATATTTTTGTATATCTGCATTCATGAATAATAAACTCCCTACTTATCAACAAGTAGGGTAATTACTATCCATACATGTCTAACAATCAAGAGTCCGACACTACTATCCTGCACACTGTCCAACAAACACCCATATATATAGGTAGAGCTCCTATAGCTTCTTCCAGAATGTCTTGCACTCTTTCTTGTCGTCAATGTTGAACTGTATGATCCTCTCAATCAGGGGATAGTCTACAGGCTCCTCCCACTTGATACGGAATAAGTTTTTTGTTTGGGTATAGCCGGCCTTGGCTATCTCCTCTGAAAACAGTTTCATGGCTGTCACATCCGGAGAAACGGCAAAATGATGCTTGGCGACACTGAAAGCTATGATGAAGGTCCCATGGTCGGTGAACATCGGCTGGTTCCAGGCGATCTTGGGGACAAGAGTCGGGAAGGTCGCATGGACCCAGGAGAAAACCTCTTCCATCCGTTTTCTCTTCTCACGATCTTCTATCGATGCAAGAAAATCACCAAATACTTCCATAAGGCCCTCATTGCGACTGTACTGGTCTACATGCAAAGAATAGCGAGTATCTTAGTGTTATACTAGGCTTTTACCCTTTCAGAAGCGAACGACTGTAAAAGATTGCACCCAAGGTACCTAAAAGCACTATAGCTGCAATCTGCAAGGAGAGTACAAGATTCCTTTCTGCTAGGGATCCCAGCGCTAACGTCAGACAAAGCTCCATACAAGTACCTACCAGGGAGTTGAGACTCAAGGAAGTTGCAAGATCTGATCCATCAGAAACCTTTGCTGAGACTGAATAATATAGGGGTTGTACAAGGGTGGCCCCAAGACGAACCAGGACCGTTCCCACCAGTACTATCACCACCCCATGCAGGGAAGAGAGCAGCAGCAATCCTACAAAGGCTAACATGAAGGCAAAAGCCGTTGTAGGTAGTGCTCCCCAGCGTACAACACAGGGTGAGGAAAAAAACGAGACAAGTGAAGATATGACGACCAGAAGAAGAAAAGGAAACCCAAACAGGGCAAGGGGGATGCCCACCCTCACATAACACAACTGCACCAATATGAGTGTCACCACCTGGTTGATCCCAAACAAGACTGAGTTGCCACTGACATAGAGAAGCAAAGGTTTGTTCTGCCCTAGAGAGGCAAGGGTTTTTCCCAAGCACACCTTCGGAGGCTGAGAGACTTCCTGTCTTTGGCCCTCACGTGGAAGGAGTAGGATAAAGAGCAAGGCTATCAGGTGGCTGACAATGGTAAGGGATGCGCTCTGGGTGTAAACCTCAGTAAAAAGAGGAAAAACCAAAGCAACCGCGAACAATCCAAGAAACATGCTTCCTTGATAGTATCCAAGCCCCTTATGCCCGGCTTTGCATCTATGCAGGTACGCTATGTCAACTCCACTTATGGCGCTGAAGGCAATTGCAAGCAGCATACGCTCAAAGAGAAACAGGAAGAAACTATCGGCAGCAAAGAACACTATCTTTGAGATGAACAAGAAAGAAAAAGAGAGAACAAGGGTACGCCTATATCCGATCCTATCTGCTATATACCCCCAGGGAAGTTCAAGGACCATCACCAAGGCTAGACTTACTGCTTCGATACTGCTCATCTGCCATAGGGTTATCCCCCTGTTCTGGCGATAGAGGGTTGCCACGGGGACGTAGAAGACCATACCCGAGAAGAAGGCACTGAGGTTCATCAGAACCAGAGCCTTTGTAGTTGCATTTTGCATAGGAAACTCCGCACAAAAGATTGACTGCTAGGAACCTAGCAGGGATAAGGAAAGGCTGTATTGGTCAATCTTTGTCGTTAGCTGGGAGTATGCATGGACACAGTTTATGGCACACAAAGCTCAAGGGCAAGACTCTCGTCCTGCCCTTGTCCCGTAAATTCCCATGCTATTTCCCTGTAATATCAGTGACCTTACGCTTCTCTCTCCAAAAAAGACCAGGGCCCTACTCCAGCACTGCCTTGATCCTTCGCACTCCTGCAGAGGAAGACTGCTCCTTCTGGATCTTGAAGTGTCCCATTGCAGAGGAAGTGTTCTCCACATGGGGCCCACCACAGACCTCCTTGGAGTAGTCTCCGATTGAGTAGACCTTCACCTGCTCGCCATACTTGCTTTCAAAGAACGCAATGGCACCGGCTTCCTTGGCTTCTTCCAAGGTCATGCTCTCGACAGTGACATCCAAGTTACGTTGTATCTGAGCATTGACCATATCCTCAACCTGCCGGATCTCCTCTTTGGTCATAGGCGATGGATGGGTGAAGTCAAATCTGAGCCGGTCGACGGTGATGTTGGATCCTTTCTGCCCGACATGTTCGCCCAGAACTGTACGTAGCGCCTTATGCAGCATATGAGTTGCAGTATGCAAAGCGGTGGTCTTGTCACTATGGTCTGCCAAACCACCCTTGAACTGATGTTCGGCTCCGCTACGGCTCACTTCCTGATGCTTTTCAAAGGCGGCCTTGAACCCTTCTTCATCGACGGTAAAGCCATGTTCCTTTGCAAGTTCACGCGTTAATTCCACAGGGAACCCATACGTGTCATAGAGTTTGAAAGCCGTCCTGCCGCTCAATTGGCGGGAAGAGCCCTTCAGCAGATTGGGAAGCATCTTCTCAAACTCGCGTTCACCCTTGATCAGGGTCTCGGAGAATTTGGTCTCTTCGCCTGCTAGCTCCTGAAGGATGAAAGGCTTGTTCTCCTCAAGTTCAGGATACGGTTCGTTATAGAGACCAAGCACTATAAGAGCCAGTTCTCCTAGGAATGATCCCTCGATACCAAGCTTGTGTCCATGACGAACAGCACGCCTTATGAGCCTCCTCAAGATATAGCCCTGTCCCACATTGGAGGGAGCCATGCCCTTGGGGTCTCCTAAGATAAAGACGCTGGTACGAATATGGTCGGCAAGGATACGTATGGAGATATCAGTTTCCTCATCGTCTCCATACACCTTTCCACTGAGTGTTTCGATACCTGCAATGATTGGGGCAAAGACCTCAGTCTCGTAGACTGATTTCTTGCCCTGCAGTATTGCTATGGTGCGTTCGATACCCATTCCGGTATCGACACACTTGCGTTCCATCTCGGAGAAGGTGCCATCGGCATTTTTCTTGTAGCCCATGAACACATCATTCCAAATCTCAAAATACTTGCCACAATGACAGCCTGGCCTACAATCAGGGCCACAGGAGGGACGACCTGTGTCCATGAACATCTCACTGTCGGGACCGCAAGGGCCAGTCTCACCGGCAGGACCCCACCAGTTGTCCTCACGGGGAAGGTAGTAGATCCTCTCAGAGGGGATACCATGCCGTTTCCAAGCAGAGGCTGCCACTTCATCACGAGGGACATCGTCATCGCCTGCAAAGACTGTCACCGAAAGCAGGGAGTGGTCGATCCCCAGCACACGGGTCAAAAACTCATAGCTGAAATCAATCGCTTCTTCCTTATAGTAGTCACCAAGCGACCAGTTGCCCAACATCTCAAAAAAAGTGAGGTGGTGAGGATCCCCAACAGCCTCGATGTCACCGGTACGGATGCATTTCTGGTAGTTGGTAAGTCGCTTCCCAGAAGGATGGTCGGCACCCAGGATATAGGGCACAAGCGGATGCATACCGGCTGTAGTAAACAGGACCGTCGGATCATTTTCAGGGATCAGGGAAGCTCCACTGATCTGGGTATGGTCTTTTGAAACAAAGAAAGTAATATATTTCTGTCGTAGTTGGTTGGCTGTCAGTTGGTTTTTCATATGTGATGATAGTAGTATCCCCGACGAATGCATGTCAAGGCAGATCAGAGGCCGAGGTCGAGTTGGACGCTCTTTTGTACAACTTTTCCAACCTGCTGGCGGCTCTTTTCCGCTTTCTCCAATACTCGGGGTACATCACCTGCCTGCTTAACCACAAAAACCCTTGGGCGGTTGGCGAACTCTCTTGGCCAGAGAAAGCTATGGTTATCCAGACTGCTCTGATAGAAGAACAGGTACTTCTTCTGCTCCAGGGCAAAGGCCGCCTGCCTGACAGCCCCTCCCCCATCACGATCCTCCACCACAACCGAGGCAAGGGAGAGGGCGCTCATCAGCCGGTTTCGCAAGAGAAAGAACCACTTCTGCGTTGGGGAGGAAGGGGCAAACCTGCTCACCAGAGCCCCCCTCTTGGCCACTTCCTGCTGTAGGTGGGCATGTTCGGGAGGGTAACAGGATGCAAGGGGAGTTCCCAACACTGCAATGGTGGGAAAGCCATGCTCCAAGGCAGTCTTGTGTGCCACACCGTCGATACCCAGCGCAAGCCCGCTTGCCACTACATACGACCTTTTTCCAATGGCATACGCAGTTTCTGCTGCCTTCTTCTTGCCTTCCAAAGAAGGGCTTCTCGTTCCTATCACCGAAAGGGAGGGTTGGCCCAACAGCGCAGCATTTCCCTGCACATAGAGAAAGCGCGGACAGTAGGCGAAGCTGTTTACCTGCTTGGGCCAAAGCGGATCATCCCATCCCAGGATCTGGACAGAGCTATCCATAGCCTCGAAGTCAGGACGACAGGCATAATATGCCTTGCTGAGAAGATCCTCTGCAACCCCAAGCAGAGATGCATACTCTCCCAGATGAAGCAACAGCGGCTGTGCGGTATCCAAAGAGACAAGGGCCTTGGCAAAAGCCTCCCGGGCCTTCGCTTCAGAGTTCTTGCTTGCCCTGACCAAAGCCTCATAGTTCAGAGCCTGATGCCATATCTGATCCATAGTTCCCCCGGACGAACGTTACCATGCACAGATGGTGATCTGCAATCATGGATATAGGTAAGGAGCTGTCTCTTCTTCCAGGAAGGGACAGCTCCCATACGATGCTACAGTGTGCAATTGGCCAATACTACTTGACCAGGGCCTCAGCAATGCCCTTCATCTGCTGAAGGTTCTCATGCTTCGGATTCCAATTGACCTTGACCTTAGGACCGACAACCTCGAAACCTGCGGTAACCAGATGCTCTTCCAACACCTCGACCCCTTCACCACTCCAGCCATAACAGCCAAAGACAGCGGCCTTTTTCTTCTTCAGCTTCAGCTCAAAGAGAAAATGGAGCCAGCCGGCTACCGAGGACAGGATGCTCTGGCCCACCGTGGGGGAACCGACGGCGATGGCCTTGGATATGAAGACCTGCGTCATGATGTCATTCTTGTCCGTCTGGGAAATGTTGAAAATCTTCACCTTTGTCTCTGGGGCGAGGACCTGTATCTCGCTGGCAAGGGCATGGGCAAGGGCCTTGGTACCATCCCACATGGTATCATAGACAATGGTGATCTGATCCTCTTGGTAGTTGTCCGCCCACGCAGCATACTTCTCCACTATCTGCAGGGGATTGTCGCGCCAGATGACTCCATGACTTGGTGCTATGATATCAATGGGAAGGTTCAGACCTACAATTTCCTCAATCTTCTTCTTCACCAAAGGTGAGAAAGGCGCAAGGATGTTTGCATAGTACTTCAAGGCCTCCTCCCAAAGCAGGCACTGGTCCGCCTTGTCATTGAAGAGTTCCTCAACGGCATAATGCTGGCCAAAGGCATCGTTGGAGAAGAGGATATTGTCCCCTGTCATGTAGGTTGCCATGCTGTCAGGCCAGTGGAGCATGCGCATCTCAACAAAGACCAGGCTTTTGCCATTGCCGATGTCAACGCTGTCACCAGTCTTGACCACCTTGAAATTCCATTCGGGGTGGTGGTACTGGCCAACAAGGGACTTGATGGCATTCGCTGTGCAATAGATGGGAGTATTTGGAATTTTCTCCATCAGGTAAGGAAGGGCTCCGCTGTGGTCGACCTCCCCATGGTTCATTACGATGAAGTCAATCTTCTTGAGGTCGACCTCCCGTTCAAGGTTTTCCCTGAACTCCCTTTCATAGGGTCTCCAGATGGTGTCGATAAGTACGGTCTTCTCTTCCTGGATAAGATAGGCATTCTGCGAGGATCCATGGTTGACAGAATAGTCATCACCATGGAAGGTCTCCAGCTCCCAGTCTATCTTTCCAACCCAAGATACATTGTTTTTTACCAAACGTTTCATAGTTTCGCTCCTTCTTTGTATTTCGGAAAGAGAATCGAGTTCTCTTTGAATATATGTAAAAATATGTCCTCAACCAATGTTTTCATCAAGGCATAGGTGGCAACATAGGTGGGACACCCATCAGGGGGTGCAGAAAATGATCGTGTAGCCTCTTGCAGGCCCTTGATAAGATCACCAGCCGCCTCATGGTCGTCTTCCAATGATTCTACCATCATTATGGATTGGGGGGTAGGTCTTGTCCGTAACACAGGGAACACTTCCTCCTCTTCTTGTACAAAGTGCTGCAACAACTCCTTGCGCAGGTCACTGAACAGAGAGTGGACTTTCACCAGCTCTTGCTTGTGGTTCTTGTAGTGGGCTCGAAGGATGGTGTTGAGCTTGTCATCGACTGAAGCGATCAGATTACGTTCTGAAGTGTGATGGGTAGCCTCTATGTGGTCGATGAGGGAGGCAACATCCAAGGCATATAAGGAAGGGTCTACAGTCGCCTCGTATGTGTGTTGGGCATCAGAGAGGAAGCCTTCAAGGGATGCGAGAAACTCCTGCCTATCATAGCCAGCCTCTGCGATGGACTCATAGAGCATGTGTCCCCCTCCACAGCAGTAGTCGATGTGTCTCTCATTGAGGAATATGGTGGCAAAGGGATGGTCCTTCACGAGGCTTGACAGTTTCTGATTCGTCATTGCGTATCTCCTATTACCCACAAGGTACTCTGAAAACCAGATACCAACTATGATTCAAATCAACTTACAACAACATTTCCAAAAACCTGAAAGCAAGGAAGCACGATCAGAAAGAAAAGGGAACAAGAACAATACCAGTAGTATGCAACGCTCAACACCCTACTGTGAAGCAAGAAGCTCCAAGGCTGGGATATTCACAAGAAGAACCTTTTTCTTCCCAACTACGGCGAGCAAGCCATCGTCCTGCATCTGGGAGAGTTTGCGGTTGACTGTCTCCTTGGTAAGGTGGATTGCGCTTCCGATCTCCTCTTGGCTGAGGAGCACAGAAGCTCCACCGGTTCTGCGTGTCCTTTCCAAAAGGAACATGGCCAGGCGCTTCTGAACACTCTTGGTTGCAAGCATCTCCACCTGCAGGCGATACTGCTCAAGCTTTGCATTGAGGTAGGACATCACACGAAGTCCAATATGGGGATCGCTTAGCATGAGGCTTCTAATGTCGCTGCTTGCAATAGTACAGATACCCAGATCTTCTGCCGCTATGCCTGTCTCCCTACAGTGGCTCTCACTGAACAGCTGGTCTCCTCCGTAAAAATCCCCAGGGAACAGGGTATCCAACAGGTACTGTTGACCATCACTTCCAAAGCGCACAAGCTTCAATGATCCAAAGCGTATGATGACAAGGCGGTTGGAACTGTCCCCTTCCCGAAACAGGGTCTCTCCGCTGGAAAGGGTGCGTTGGCGGATGAGGCTCTGCACTCGAGCTATCTGAGCCCTATCGAGGTTCTGGAAGATGGGGACGTTAGAGAGACAGGCAGAGCTCCCGTTGGCACAGGCTTGGCATTCGGACATCAGTCATCCTCATAGAGTTCGTTGATGACGTCCCAAGCTGAAGCCAGACCTTTTCTGAGATTGCAGAGAAGCTGATACTGGTTCAGAAGAGTCAGGAGATGTTTTTCCGCCACTTCAGAAGGATCATGTATGGCGACAACGCTTTTCAGCTCTTGTGAAGTAGGGCCAAGAGCCGCCACCCTATCGAACTCTGCGAGTATGTCAGCTTTGGTCATCCTGAAAAAATTGGGCACCTTCAACAGAAACGGGGGATTATAATTTCTTCGATCCAAGCTCTCTGCTGTCAGTTCGATCTGTTGGGCAGGGGCATCTTCGGGAAGAGCTTCATATTCCTTACGTAGTTCATTCATCTTGGTAAGTACCTCCAATACATAAGTAGATGCCCTATCGTAGCACAAATTGTGCGATAGGAAGAGGGTAATCTGCTGTCAAAGTTGGTATTCAGTGGTGGGAGTGCCACAACCCTAACAGGTTAGTGCAATTTTTTACCCAATAGGATCGCCCGTCCATACTAGGGCTGACCCATAATGCGTAGAAACAGGGGGGGGAATGCATTGTGATGCATTGAACCTGGAAACAGGGAAGCTTGCCAGCAAGGGAGATGGGCTTCCTGCAGATGAGACTTCTGGCATGAAAGGTATGCATAGGGCAGCGATATGGCAAAGGAAGAAAACCATTCCATCTGGAAAAATTCAGAAGGTCTTCCTTTCAAACCGCCGGTAGAGTAAAAAAGAGAAGGTGGCAAGCATGACTACAGCCACAACAGAAAGGATGAAGAGAGGGGAACCGGGCTCATGCAAGCCATTGCCCGCCAAGGTGATGGCCACCATGGTCGGGGCCAATCCTAATAGACCTCCTACCATGTAAGGAATATAGGGAATTTTCATTGATCCAAGCAGCGCATTGGTGATCTCATGGGGTATCTTTCCGATGAACTTGGTCATGAAGGAGAACAGCAGGGAGGATCTTTTGCTGAAGGCTTCAAACCTTTCCAGGCGTGGATACCTTTCTACAAGCCTTTGGACATACGAGCCTCCCATATGTCGACCAAGAAAGTAGGGAATCTGCATGTTGATGACAATGCCCAGCATATTTACCATCACAGCCCATCCGAAAGGATAGACCGTTCCAACCCCGACATACAGCACAAGAAAGGGCAGACCAAAGGAGACTGATTTGAGAAAGAAGAGGGCCATAAATGCAAATAGGGTAAGCCACGGCCTCTCAATGGATAGTCCTACCAAGACGGATACCGCTGAAGAGCCATTTTTTACCAAAAACCAAGTGACGAGTCCAACCACCACCACAAGCGGGGTAATGCGAAGAGCTGACAAGGCCAGAGCTTTGGCTTTGATCCTTTTCATCAGTACCTCCTTTGCATCCCTCATTTTTCCTTTTCAGTATAGAGCAAACGGAGAAACATACAAAGGGATTGTTCACATGTCCCGAATAGTGGCCCAAAGCAACATTTTAAGAACCTTGATAGAGGTGCATGGAGTCAATTTCTTGTATGGCCATGATGTCACGTATCTCTCTCATGCCAGGTACACTCACCTCATATTGAGGAATTAGGTACACATAACACAACAATTGCACCTTCCTGGGAGGTTGAAGCGCGAAAAGCGCAAAAAGGTGTTGACAAGAATTCTTGAATTGGGGTATACAAGAGGAGGTCAAGCCGCTTTAGCTCAGTTGGTAGAGCAAAGGACTGAAAATCCTTGTGTCCTCGGTTCAATTCCGAGAGGCGGCAGACTTTCCTGTTGCAGAGATGTGGCAGGTTTTTTTATGTGAAAATCATACAACGAAAAGGGAGCTTTTCGCCCTTTGCCTTGCTAATCTTGCTCAAAGCAGATCCATCTGGTACAGTCAAAAAATAGATGAAAAGCAAAGAAAACCCCATGCTCAAGTTGGAAAACATCAGCTTTGGCTTTGAAAAGACAAAGCCCATCCTCTCTTGCATCTCCCTCACCATTGAAAAAGGCTCCTTCACCCTCATAACAGGACCCAACGGCTCAGGGAAGAGCCTCCTGCTCAAATGCATCAAAGGATTGCTCAGACCGGACTCCGGAACCATATATCTGGATGGGACTGATGTGACCCGATCAAATAAGAGAAGGCTTACCTCCATCGGCCTGGTCTTCCAGGACTCAGAGACCCAGATAGTAGGACAGACCGTTGAACGGGACATCCTTTTTGGTCTGGAAAACCTTGAGCTTCCTTTCGAAGTCCAGCAACAACGCCTACATGCAGTCGGTACGTTGCTCGACCTCACCAAACAACTCAAACAACGTCCGAGGACCCTCAGCGGAGGAGAGAAGAGAAGGCTCTCCATTGCAGGGGTGCTGGTCATGCAGCCAAAACTGCTCATCATGGACGAACCCTTCGCAAACCTCGATTACCCCTCGGTGGTGCAGGTGCTGAAGACCCTGCTCCAGCTCAAGGAAGAAGGCCATACAATTGTCCTGGTCAGCCATGAGGTGGAGAAAATCCTTGCCTACACTGATGATGTGATCATCCTCAGTGAAGGCACGGTTGCAGCCCAAGGCCATCCTTCTTCTGTCCGATCACTATTTCCCCAATATGGCGTCTATCTGCCTGCTGACACACCCCTAGAGGAACTGACATGGCTGAAGGGCTGATCTTCCACTACAGGGAACAGAAGGCCTTCCTCAACCGATGCAACCCCCTTACGAAACTTCTGAGTATCCTTGCCATACTCATACTCCTAGCCGGAGCTTCCTTTGCTGTAACCATTGCCATCCTCGCCCCTTTGATCCTGCTTTGCATAACCCAACGCCTCCCGTTACGTCGCTATGGCAAGGAACTCAGGTTCTTCCTGGTCATGACAGCCCTGATAGGCATCACTGAATACATTGCAACCGGATTGCCGTTGCCCTCCATCACTGCCTGCCTCAGGTTCCTAGCCATCATACTCAGTGGAATGCTTCTTGCTGACTCCACAGCCCCGGATGACCTCTCACGCTCCTTGGGAAGCGTGCTGGACAAGATCCCCTGTATTGACGGATGGGCAGTGGCCAGCTCCATCGAGCTGACCCTCTCCATGATCCCGCTCATCTTCGATGTGACCGAGCAGATAACCATCGCAAGGAAAGCAAGGATGGAGAAGAGCCGTCATCCCATAAGAAGTATAACTTCTGTCACTGTGAGCATCTTCAGCCTGCTGTTGGATCGAGCAGAAGAGCTTACCTGGGCACTCCAAGCACGAGCGTTTGACCCCAGCAGGAAAAGAAGGACATTACCCTACACCAAGAGCGACCTCTACCTTGCGGCAGTGGTCGCTCTTGGTCTGTCTTTCGTGGTATTTTTGCTTCCCCTAGTACAATCCCTACCCTAGCAAGCCAGTTATCCAGTACCTCCCAATGGTACATGTATCTGGAATCTTCCTTGTTCTCCCTTTTCCAAGTCTCTTGTTTTCAGGTATTTTTGGCATAGGAGGCACCATGCAAAGCAAAGAAAACCTACGCTCATCACTCAGACAACAGGCAAAGCAGTTCCCTCCCTACATATTCCTCATGGAGGACAAGGCCAGCGTAGACTCGTTGCTGAAAAGCGATGCCTATGCACAATGCACTACCCTTTTCGCCTTCTCTCCATTACGCAGTGAAGTAGACATTTCCTTGGCCCTTGAGGATGCCCTCAGGACAAAGAGGCTTGCCCTTCCCCGTTGTGTAGGCGATCATCTGGAATTCTATTATGTCGTTGAAGGTTGGAAAAATGCGGCAGGAGCCTCTTCGCTTGGGGTTCTGGAACCGCTTGGAGGCGATGTTGCCATCCCCGACTCACAATCCCTCATACTGGTCCCGGCAATGGCCTACACACCTCTTGGCTCGCGTCTGGGAAGAGGCAAGGGATACTATGACAGGTATCTCAGGCAATTTGCTTCCATACCCACCATGGGCATCTGCAGAAGCTACCAGCTGGTGGATCACATCCCGACAGATAGGTGGGATATGGGGGTGAGCGAAGTGGTGTGTGATGGTACAATCTATCGACACTGAGCAAGGGTTCCCCTGATCATGACTGGATCTGGTTCTTTCCGAACCAGACAAATTCCTGGCTTTCCATCATGGAGAAAAACTTATGGCAATGGTCGTCAGCTTGGCGATCCCTGAGAGAGAGCAGATGCTCACGCATAGTTTCGCTGCGCACACTGCGAAGTATGGCGCTGAGGGAGCGAAGGTACTCCAACTGAATGGATGGGGAGCTTGCGATGACGAACAGGAGATGGACAGGCATCCCATCTTCAGAACCAAATTCGATACCTTCACTGCTGATGCCCAAGGCGATATGCACCTCGCTAATCCCGAGAATCTTCCCATGGGCTATAGCGACACCATGGCCTATTCCGGTGCTTTGTATGCGTTCGCGACGAAGTACGCCTCGTTTGAAGCGCTCCACATCAGGTAAGGTTTGAAATATTGAGCAAGTATCTATCACTTCCAAAAGCGCCTTTGTCTTGTCGGTCGCTTGTAGCTGACAGATTACCGATCGGCAATCATTGAGTATATCCACAAAAACACTATACACAATGAAAAGAACAGTTTCAAGGTAGGGTATCTTTAGCTGCGCTAGAGATACCCCCCTGACAACTTGTTATTTGGTCAACAGATACTCGTTCATAGCCTTCGCAGCCTTGCGTCCTTGGCCCATAGCCAAAATAACAGTAGCAGCACCAAGGACGATATCGCCACCTGCATAGACCCCCTTGAGGGTTGTTTCACAGGTCTCTTCGTTGACGATGAAGTTACCCCTGCGGTTCACTTCGATCTCATCCGTGGTTGCCTTGATGAGAGGATTGCTGGCATTCCCTATGGCAATGATTACCGTATCAAAGTCAAACATCTTCTCACTGCCAGGAATCTCAACGGGGGAGCGACGCCCTGAAGCATCTGCCTCACCAAGCTCACAAGTGATGAGCTCAACACCATTGACCCTGCCCTTGTCACTGGCAGAAATCTTCAGTGGAGCATGCAGGTAAAGGAACTTTACGCCCTCTTCCTTGGCATGGGCCACCTCTTCCCTACGGGCAGGCATCTCGACCTCGGTACGACGGTAGACAACGGTGACCTCGTCGGCACCCAATCTCTTGGCAGTGCGGGCAGCATCCATGGCGACGTTTCCTCCGCCAAAGACAGCTACCTTCTTGGAATCAAACATGGGAGTAAGGGCTTCACCAACAGCATAGGCCTTCATGAGGTTGCTGCGGGTAAGATACTCATTGGCAGAGAATACCCCTACATAGTTCTCACCGGGAATACCCATGAACTTGGGAAGGCCGGCTCCGGAACCGACAAAGACAGCATCAAAACCATCCTTGCCCATAAGGTCGCTGATCTTGCGTGTCTTACCCACCAGATAGTTGCGTCTGATTGTCACACCCATATCCTTGAGTGCCTGCAATTCATGCTCAACGATCTTCTTAGGAAGACGGAATTCAGGAATCCCATACACCAACACGCCACCGGCCTTATGCAGGGCTTCGAACATCACCACGGTATGCCCTTCACGTCGGAGATCCATGGCAGCGGAGATGCTTGCAGGACCTGTTCCGACTACAGCAACCTTCTTTCCAGTCTCGGGTGCGACCTTGGGCATCGTTTCGCACTCGTTCTCGCGGGCAAAGTCCGACACATAGCGCTCGATCCTACCAATGGAAACGGACTGCTCCACATCCTTGAGGACCTTTCCGACGGTGCAATAGAGCTGGCACTGACTCTCCTGGGGACAGACACGACCACAGATGGCAGGAAGGGAGCTGCTCTCCTTGATGATGGAGAGAGCCTTGGCATGCTCGCCCTTGGCTGCCTCTGCAATAAAAGCCGGAATATCAATACCTACGGGACAGCCCTTGATGCAGGGCTTGTTCTTGCACTGCAGGCAGCGCAAGGCCTCGGCCCTGACCTGGTTTTCAGTGTATCCGAGGGCAACCTCATGCATATTGGTCACTCTGACCTTGGGGTCCTGGGTGGGCATCTCCTGCAAAGGGATCTGAGCCCTTTCCTTGGGAGAAATATCCTTTCCTTCATACTGGTGCAAAACAGTCTGGGCCTTCTTATCCAGTTCTTCTAGTGAAACATGCATGGCTTACGCTTCTCCTTCTTTGATGTCCAATCCAATGTGGCAGCGATGATGAGCCTTCTCTTCCTGAGGTCTGTAGGTACCAAGACGCAACAGCAAGTTGTCCCAGTCCACCAGGTGACCATCAAACTCAGGCCCATCCACACAGGCAAACTTGGTAACCCCGCCAATGTTGACCCTGCAACCACCGCACATGCCTGTTCCATCGATCATGATGGTGTTCAGGGAGACGATGGTGTGGATGCCGAAAGGCTTGGTGGTGAGGGCGGCAAACTTCATCATGATGGGAGGTCCGATAATGACGACACAATCGGGCTTCCAAGACTCACACAACTCCTTCAGGGGTTCTGTGACAAGAGCCTTTCGTCCATAGGAGCCGTCATCAGTTACGACTATGACCTCATCGGCTGTGCCTTTCATCTCGTCTTCCATGATCAAAAGGCTCTTGTTGCGTGCGCCCATGATGACCTTAACTTCATTTCCGGCCTGTTTCATCCCCTCAACAATGGGGAACAGGGGGGCCACCCCGATACCTCCCCCGACACAGACAACTTTGCCATAGTCTCGAATATCAGTGGGACTGCCCAGAGGGCCAAGCAGGTTCTCAATCTTATCGCCGACCTCAAGGGTTGCAAGGTGGTGAGTGGTCTCTCCGACAGCCTGGAATATCAGGGTGATGGAACCCTCCTCGACATCTGCATCAGCAATGGTAAGGGGGATCCTCTCACCAAAGTCCCCACCCATCTGCAGGATGATAAACTGTCCAGGTTTTCTCGCTTCCGCTATTTCAGGAGCATGAATGCTCATCCTGAATACTTCCTGGCTGAGCCTCTGCTTCGATAGAATCTTATTCATGCGCAACTCCTCGGTCAAATCTTTGCATATCTAGTGGGTATCATAGCCGAAAAGGCGGACGTTGGAAACCTTCCCTTGAGATTTGCACAACGAGAATGTATGCTTCAGCAAAAAATATTTGTCACCTTGGAAAAATTCCAAGACAAAAGATGTTCGACCATACAACCCGACCAGAAAAGTCCAACAGAAAACCCACCAAAAAGCTCTTGTCCAAAGGGTATGAGTAGTGCAAACTGCAGAAGGAGGAAGAACAATGATCAGAAAATACAACGAAATGCCGACAACGGTAAAAGAGCACCTGCGAGGAGGGACCGGGTCCACCATATTCAAGGCCCTTGCCGAAGAGGGAAGCGTACAACACTGTCGCCTCTTCAGCGAGATTACCCTGGAAAAAGGGAGCTCTATCGGTGAACATGACCATGTGAATGAGACTGAATACTACTGGATCACCGAAGGGGAAGGCATCGTAACCGAAGCTGATGGTGAGAAGACAGTGACACAAGGGGACCTAGTTGTGACCGGTGGAGGGGCAAGCCATGCCATCCGCAACGAGAAGGACGCTCCTCTGAAGTTCGCAGCCATCATCATCCTGGACTGACACATAAGAAAGGGCGGTGACACAAAGGCAGATGCACTTCCATTACATCAGGAACAGGATCATACGGACCACTGGAGCACTGGCGAAAGGGAACAAGAGAATGAACCTGCAACTTGCAACCCTCACGTATCCTTACGCACAAAGCCAGCCTGGTAATTCCAGGCTGGCTTTGTGCAAGGTAAAGTGCGGCAACTTCGCAGATCGTCACCAGAGTGCTACCCGATAGTACAGAGCTTGTAGAGCATCCGTAAAGGCTAGCTTCAGTTGCCCTTGATCTTCACTTCAATGCTCTTTGGCTGCACCTCAGGCTTCTTTGGCAGAGTTATTGTCAGAACTCCATCAGAGAACTCACCTTCGATGGCAGTCTCGTCAATATCCTCAGGCAGGCTAAAGGAGCGTTCAAATGCACGGTAGTAGCGCTCGCGTACCAAATACTTGGATTTCTTATTCTTTTTCTCTTCAAGATCGCTCTGCTTTGTAGAACTGAGTTTGAGCACATGCTTGTCTACATTCACATCAACCTCTTTCTGCGTATAGCCGGCAAGTTCAGCTTCGATGACATAGGCCTTGTCCGTCTCAGTCACGTCGACAGGGGGAATCTTATTGGATGTGCCCCAGTCAGACCAGAGATCGTTAAAGAGGGAGCGGTAGTTGGCCACTGGGTTGTTGCGGTTGTAGGTTACGTAATATTTCATGTTGACACCTCCATGTGTGCTTTGTGTTGTATATAGGCCTTCTTGGCTTGTACCAACATATATGCATAGAACATGCCAACTTTTTCAAAAAGCAAACACATCCCCGGGACATGGAGCTCTATTTGGTTGTAACTATATTAAAGACAAGTGTTTATATAAATTCTCCCATTACCACCATACCGCTCTTGCTCTGTGCAAAAACAGACATTTCTGCTTTGCCTCTGATCAGAATGACCCTATTTTTCTCTATCGGCATCCATATGAGTCAATTTGACTCATATGCCATTCATGAAGGAGATTTCACGGGCAAAACTGTCCCAATGGCAGGTAAAACAGGGGAATATATGCTTTGTTTTAGGATAGGGAATAGACGCAATGCAGAGCCAGCTCCCCTTTCGGGTACTGCTGGCTCTGCTCTGTATCTGTCTTCCAGATTATGGTACGTATATGACATATCAAAACCTCTCACAGGTCCTGCATAACGTCAGAACCTATATCTAGAGCGTAATCACCTGATACCCTCTCTCCGTATACGACAGGAACGAGGGGTGGTTGCTCATGTCCCCTCCGACAGGCAACCCTGACTGTTCGTTGTACTCAAGCACCCCGAGAGTTGCCGAACAAGCCCTGCAGACACAGTCGATGAGAGAGAGATCGAGCACCTTCCTGAAGAGAGGGTTCTTTGATTCTGTCATCTTCCTTACAAGGGTAACAGCCTCTCCTTCCAGGACAATCTTCACATCCTTGCCCTTGGCATGCATATCCAATGCGTTGAGAAGCACATGCACAAAGCATACGGGGTTTCCTTGAAATGCGAAAATAACACACTTATCCATACTGTCCATCCTTTCTTCGAATATATATCCGATCATACCACAAAAAAGAGAGGATAGGAAAAGCTTGTAAGACAGGCTTTCATTGCTGAAGCCCATCAAAGGAGGCCTGATCCACATGCCTCCTTTTCCCAGCTTCCAATTTCCGGTCTTTGTCAGGAAAAATACCTGACACCACTGGCAAACAAACCACTGTCACTGCTGTAGGGTGTATTCCGATAGAGATCCTTCGTTGCACGCTCACTGTGGGCCATCCTTCCAAGGACCCTGCCGTCAGCAGAAGAGAGGGCCTCCAAGGCATAGGCCGATCCGTTGGGATTCCAGGGCAAGGCCATCGTTGGCCTTCCTTGGAGATCGACATACTGGCTCGATATCTGGCCATTTCGTGCCAATTGGTCAAGAAGGTCAGCCTTGCAGATAAACCGTCCCTCCCCATGGGAGATAGGGACAAGCGAAATATCCCCCACCTGGTGGCTCTGCATCCAAGGGGATAGTACAGAGGATACCCGGGTCCTGACCAGCATCGACTGGTGGCGGGCGAGCAGATTGAAAGTCAGGGTAGGTGCAGATTCTGTGGGGTCGAGTATCTTTCCATACGGGAGCAACCCCAGTTTGATGAGGGCCTGAAAGCCGTTGCAGATACCACAGACCAGGCCGTCACGCACCTCCAGAAGGCGGGTTATCTGTTCGGCAATCTGAGGATTGCGCAAGAAGGAGGCGATGAACTTGCCAGACCCATCAGGCTCATCCCCCCCTGAAAACCCTCCGGGGAGGAAGAGTATCTGCGAGGTGGAAAGGGCCTTGGCAAAGGAGGCGACACTATCGCGCACCCCTTGGGGGGAGAGGTTGTTGATGACAAACTCTTCACAGAGAGCTCCTTCGCCTGTTAGGGCGGCCCTCAGGTCATACTCACAATTGGTCCCAGGGAATACTGGGACAAGCACCTTAGGGGTGGCCTTGGGGTAGTTGCTTTTTGATCGTGCCTTTGTTTCCCAGCTCAAGGTGGGGACGTGCGTTTCACTCTTTTCTGTTCGTTTCCTTGGGTACACCTGCTCAAGGGGCAGTTCATAGGCATCCTGGAGTTGCTCCAACGGGATGTCGAAAGAATCGCCAGAAAACCGTGGATACTCTGTGGTATATCCCAACAACGCCCCTATGTGCAAATCTTCTGTCAGCTCCAGCACAAACGAACCATACCGCTTGACAAACATGTCAGCCTCAGCAAGATAGGAAAACCCTATGCGGTTTCCCAAACACATCTTAATCAGAGCCTCTGCTAGCCCTCCGAAGCCTAGGGCATAGCAGGAGGCAACCTTCTTCTTGCTGATGAGATCTGCAACTTGAGAAAAAACCTGGGGAAGATCTTCCTCATTCTCCGGCTCAAGAAGAACAACACCATGGCCGGCCTTCTTGAACACATTGCTGATCAGGGAGTCCGCATGCGAGGCACTTATGGCAAAGCTTACCAGCGTAGGAGGAACATCAAGATCCCCAAAGGATCCGCTCATCGAGTCCTTGCCCCCAATCGCTGCCTTGCCGAGCAGCATCTGGGCCTTGAAGGCACCCAGCAAGGCAGCAAAGGGGAGCCCCCAGCGCTTGGGGTCCGTTCCCACCCTGCCAAAATACTCCTGGAAGGTCAGATAGGTCTGATCGAGATCAGAGCCCGCTGCTACCAGCTTTGCCACAGAGTGGACCACGGCAGAAAAAGCACCCTGATAGGGATCCTCCTCCATGAGGAAGGGATCATATCCATAGGCCATCACCGAGGCTGTGGAAGTCTTTGCTTGGCCAACGGGAAACAGGGCCGCCATCACAGAGGAAGGGGTGATCTGGTGCTCCCCTCCATACGGCATGAACAGCGAGGAGGCCCCTATGGTGGAGTCAAAACGCTCAGAGAGTCCCTGTTGGGAGCAGACATTCAGATCCCCCATCAGATCCAACAGCCGCTGTTGCATGGAACCTGTTGTCGCCTCATTTCTTTTCTTGTTTTTCTTCTGGTCTTCCCGTTGTTGGATAACGACGTTGGCATGCTTTTCAGAGCCATGGCTGTCAAGGAAGGCCCTTTTGATATCAACGACCTTCTCCCCCTTGTGAAACATCACCAGGGACTGCTCTGCAGTGACACGGGCTACCACCGAACTCTCCAGATTTTCGCTGGTGGCCAAAGCCTGGAACAGAGGGACATCCTTTGCATCGAGGACTACTGCCATCCTCTCCTGGGACTCACTGATGGCAAGCTCTGTCGCTCCAAGACCATCATACTTGGTAAGGATGGCATCGAGGTCGATGACCATTCCTCCGGCAAGCTCACCAATTGCAACACAGACCCCCCCTGCCCCAAAGTCGTTGCATCGCTTGATCAGGATCGAAGCTTCACCCCGTCTCATAAGACGCTGCAGCTTTCGCTCCTCAGGGGCGTTGCCCTTCTGGACTTCACTGCCGCAGGTCTCTAGCGAACTGGAAGTATGACTTTTTGAGGATCCAGTTGCCCCACCGCACCCGTCACGCCCAGTGCGCCCGCCGACCAGCACCACCAAGTCTCCAGGCTGTGGGACCTCGCGTCTTACCTGATCGGCTCTTACTGCCCCCACAACAGCACCCAACTCCATATGTTTTGCAACAAAAGCCGGATGGTAGATCTCCCGGACCAACCCAGTGGCCAGTCCAATTTGGTTGCCGTAGGAACTGCTCCCATTTGCAGAAGTCACCACCAGCTTCTTCTGGGCGATCTTCCCTGGCAGGGTATCAGTAACAGGAACCAGAGGACTTGCCGCCCCACTGATCCTCATGGCCTGATACACATACGCCCTACCCGAGAGGGGGTCGCGTATGGCCCCACCTATGCAGGTGGCCGCCCCTCCGAATGGCTCTATTTCAGTGGGGTGGTTGTGAGTCTCGTTCTTGAACATCAGAAGCCACGGCTCCCTGATTCCATCACAGTCGACCTCAACCTTCACAGAACATGCGTTAATCTCTTCAGACTCGTCCAACCTTTCCAGCTTGCCCTGCTTCTTGAGAACTTTTGCCCCTATTACGGCAAGATCCATGAGGGTGATGGGTTTGGTATCCCCGAGGGACTTGCGGCAAGCCAGATAATGGTCATAGGTTGCCTGGATCTGTTCAGATTCAATCTCGACAGAATCGAAGGTAGTGAGGAACGTCGTATGGCGGCAGTGGTCAGACCAGTAGGTATCGATGACCTTCAGTTCGGTGTGGGTAGGATCCCTTTTCTCATCAGAGAAATAGGCGCGTACCAGAGCCAGGTCGTCAAGATCCATTGCAAGGCCCTCCTGCAACGAGAGGCTATGCAATGCTTCATCATCAAGTGAGGAAAACCCAGTGAGAGTGGCCACCTGTGCAACATCGGAGCCAGGAATACTCAAATCCTCAGCCACTGCCATACTTGCCTCAGTGGCTTCAACAGGGTTTATCAGGTACTCCCTGATGGCTCTTTTTTCCCTTTCAGAGAAGCTACCCTCCAACACATACACCTTGGCACTGCGCACCAGCGGCCGAGGGCCGGAACTGATTAGCTGGATACACTGGGCCGCAGAATCAGAGCGCTGGTCAAACTGACCTCTCAGATACTCCACAGCAAGGACAAAGGAGGGTGAAGGGACTTCAGGGAAGGTTTCGTACAGGTCATCTACCTGCACTTCAGAGAAGACCATATGCTTGCCCCGCTGGAGAAGGGTGGAATCGATGCCCTGAATATCATAGCGGTTGATGATGCGCACCCTCTGCAAGCTTTCAATACCCACATAGAGCTTCAGATCCTCAAACAAAGCCCCCTCGGCAACCCTGAATCCCTCTTTTTTCTCAACAAACAAACGGTAGACCATTCTGCCCCCTACGCCTCGAGGGCGACTTTCCCTATATCCTTGCGATACTGCATCCCGTCAAATGAGACCGAACTCACTCCCCTATAGGCCTTCCCGATCGCAAGAGGCAGGGTCTGTGCAGTAGCCACAACATTCATCACACGCCCACCATGGGTAACCAAGTCATTCCCCTCGAAGATGGTACCCGCATGCAGACGCATGACACCTTCTTCTGTCTCACCAAGGGTTATCCTCCTGCCCGTCTCATAGCACGTGGGATAGCCCCCGCTTGCAAGAACCACACAGCAGCTTGCCAATGGGGAAAACCTCACCTTGACATCCCTGAGCCTCTGGTGGGAAACAGCCAACAGTATGGGAAGAAGATCCCCTTCCAAGAGAGGGAGAATTGCCTGCAGTTCAGGATCGCCAAACCTCGCATTATACTCGATGGTCTTCGGTCCTCCGGGGGTAAGCATCAGCCCAAAGTAGAGACACCCCTTGAAGGTTCGCCCTTCCCTGTTCATCGCCCTCATGGTAGGAAGGAAAATCGTCTGCATACAAAGGGCTTCTATTTCAGGGGTATAGTAGGGGTTTGGCACGATAGCACCCATCCCCCCTGTATTCAGTCCCTCATCCCCATCGAAGGCACGCTTGTGATCCATTGAGGAGGGCATGGGAACCAACGTCACCCCATCGGTCAAGCAGAGGGCCGAGACCTCTATGCCGGTAAGGAATTCCTCAATGACAATTCTCTCTCCACTTGCGCCAAAGACCCTGTCCACCATCATAGAGGTGATGGCCTTCTTCAAGGCATCCCTGGTGTGGGCGATGACCACACCCTTGCCCAAGGCAAGGCCATCGGCCTTAACCACACAGGGAAGAGCACAGGTATCGGCATATTTGAAAGCATCTTCTGATTTTTCAAATACCTCATAGGCGGCTGAGGGAATCTGGTAGCGCTTCATCAGATCCTTGGAAAAGACCTTGCTCCCTTCCAAAATGGCAGCTTGTCTGTCAGGCCCGAAACAGGCAATGCCCTCAGCTTGTAGCAGGTCGACCAACCCAAGGATCAGGGGATCATCGGGGCCCACCACCACCAAATCAATTTTCTCCTGCCTGGCAAACGCTACTATCCTGTCCAGTTCCTTGACCCCTATCGGAACCAAGGTGGCGACACTCGCCATCCCTGCGTTTCCGGGAAGGGCAAACAGACGCCCCACATCAGGACTATCAGAGAGTCTTGCAACCAAGGCATGTTCGCGGCCTCCCGAGCCGATCACCAGGATATCCATGGCCTAGTGGTGAAAAAGTCTGATCGAATTGCATGCCATAACCATAGAGTATTGGTTGCATGCCTCAATGACCAGGTCGTCTCGGACAGAGCCACCGCTCTGGACGATATACTGCACCCCACTGCGTTTTGCCCTATCTATGTTGTCCCTGAAGGGGAAGAAGGCATCGCTGGCAAGGGAGACCCCACCGATTCCCTTAAGATACTCTTTCTTCTCCTCTGCAGGAAAAGGCTGGGGGCATTCTCTGAAGTAAGCTTTCCAAGCTCCATCCTCAAACAGGGAAGTCTCCGGTTCATCAGAGAGATACTGCTCGATGGCATTGTCCTTGGCATTGCGGCTCAGCTTTGGCAAAAAGGGAAGGGTGAGCACTTTCTCACTCTGTCTCAGATGCCAAAGGTCAGCCTTATCACCGGCCAGGCGGGTACAGTGGATGCGTGACTGTTGACCTGCCCCCACTCCAATGGTCTGACCGCACTTTGCATAGCAGACCGAGTTAGACTGGGTATACTTCAGTGCGTTGAGAGCAACAATGAGATCTATCTTTGCACTATCAGGCAACTGTGTATGCTCAGTTACCATGGGAGTGAGGACACTCGCATCGAGGACAATGGCATTTCTGCCCTGCTCGAAGGTGATGCCGAAGAGTGTCCTCGTCTCCTTTTCGGGGGGGACAAAGGAGGCGTCAACCTGAAGCACCGTGTACGTCCCATTGCGCTTGGCCATCAACAGGGCCAACGCCTCTTCGGTATACCCCGGAGCAATGACCCCGTCGCTTACCTCAGCCTTGATACACTGGGCGGTACTGAGGTCGCACACCCGGCTGAGGCTGACAAAATCCCCGAAGGAAGACATGCGGTCCGCCCCTCGGGCCCGGGTATAGGCCGTGGCAAGATCTGAAAGGACCCTATCCTTTGGGACCAGGTACATCGCCCGTTCAGCATCACTGAGAGGTATTCCCACAGCACAGCCCGCCGGACTGACATGCTTGAATGAAGCTGCCGCCGGAAGGTTCAGGGCCCTATCCAAGGATTGGACTAGCTGCCAGCCATTGAGCGCATCAAGCAAGTTGATGTACCCAGCCTTTCCACTGAGGGCAGTTATGGGCAGCTTTCCCTCCTCCATTACAATACTGGCCGGCTTCTGATTGGGGTTGCACCCATACTTGAGTTCCATACTATCCATGTTCACCTCGTGTGCTTGTTGATCAGTTTCTGCTTATAGTTTCCCGTTTCCAGATTGGTATACCTGACATACAGAGCGATCCTATTCTCTTCGTCAAGGCTGGACCAGAGCCTTTGGGAAAATTGGCCAATGTCTAGGGTTAGGCTTATTTCCTTTGGAGCCCCTACGAAAGAGGGAAGGGGATCGCCATCTTCCTCATAGGTATGTATCAGATGGGCTCGTCCCGCCCTTGGAACCTTATAGGGGAAGAATTCTCGCTTGCACTCCCCATGTTCCCGCTTCAGGATGGAAAGGGTGTAGCAACAGGGCCTTTCCATCTGGAACATGCCGCTTATCCTCGGAGTATAGGCCGGCCCATCCGGCTCATACTCCCTGGTCTCTAGAGCCTCTTCAAAGCTTTTCCCTTCTGCAAGGAAGGAGGCAATGGTATCGGTCTGGTCCCCATTGCTCACAATAAGCTTGGAACCCATTGTTCTGATCGGGTGGTAGATGATGAGCGAAGGGTCCTCCAAGGCCGAAGGGTCGAAGGCCGCTGTCTTCAGGGCCTCCCCGTCCGGTTCCAATACCCTGTTACGGCTATTGTTGCTGCGCCCCATCAGGAAGTAGGCAATGACAGCCTCCCCCTCACCCGACAAGCCCATGATGATGCCTCGTCCCGGATACCTGTTGTCTTGTAATACCTGTTCCATTTCCATCGATCGCTCCATTTCCTGGCAAATTTGGCGGGTAGTGCGGGGTAGCATTACCCATTCCGCCTCCTCCATTATTCGTCTCTGCAGGATGGCGGGGGTGTCGTCAGGGAGAACCTGTACCGCCTGCTGCGCCACAATAGGGCCGCCATCAGCGGTGGCATTGACGTAGTGGACCGTCGCACCGCTTATCTTCACCCCGCGCTCCAGTGCCGCCTGATGAACCTTCAGCCCATAATAGCCTTTGCCACAGAAGCTCGGTAAGAGGGAAGGATGGATATTGAGGATTCTTTGGGGATATTTGCTGACAAAAGACTCTGAAAGCAGGGAAAGAAAGCCTGCAAAGATGATCAGGTCTATCATGGCATCTTGTAAGACCGCCTCAAGCCTTGCCTCGAACAGAGCATGATCACCCTTATTACGCTGAACGACTAAGCTGGGAATGCCTGCTTCCTTGGCACGCGTGAGGGCAAAGGATCCCTCCCTGTCTGAGACAACCAGGACGATAGAACCTCCACCCAAGCCTTCCTTGCCCTCCGCGTCAAGCAGGGCCTGCAGATTGGTCCCACCACCACTTACCAAGACAGCAATGCGTATCATACCAGATCCACCCCAGGACAACCATCAATTACGGCCCCAAGGATGTAGGAGCCTTCGATAGAGGAAAGGGCGACCTTGGCAGCCTCCCTATCCATGACCAGGACCATGCCGACTCCCATATTGAAGGTGTTGTACATATCAGTGAGAGGGATGGATCCCTCCTTCTGTATCAGGGAGAACAGGGGATGCACCCGCACATCCCCCAGGAGGATCCTCGCCCTCTTGCCGGGGGGCAGACAGCGGGGGATGTTCTCATGAAAGCCTCCACCGGTGATATGGGCTGCGGCCTTAACGCTTACTTTTTCTGCCAACTGAAGCAAGGGACGGACATAGATCCTGGTAGGTTCCAAAAGTGCCTCACCAAGGGTACAGCCCAGAGAAGGTTCGAACCGATCGAGACAGGAGGTGTCAGAATCAAGGTTGAAGATCTTCCTGACCAGGGAGAAGCCGTTGGAGTGGACTCCTGATGAGGGCAGGGCCACCATGAGGTCTCCCTCCACAATAGTGGTGTTGTCAAAAAGCCTTTGCTTATCCACCACCCCTACGGCAAATCCGGCAAGATCATACTCGTCTACAGGGTAGAATCCCGGCATCTCGGCTGTCTCCCCCCCGATGAGGGCGCACCCGGCCTCAATGCACCCAGCAGCCACCCCTTTGACGATGTCTGCAACCTTTTCGGGCACATTTTTCCCCAGTGCAATGTAGTCAAGGAAGAGCTGGGGCTCAGCTCCACAACAGATGACATCATTGACGCACATTGCCACACAGTCGATGCCCACCGTATCATGGCGGTCCAGCAGGAATGCAAGCTTGAGCTTTGTCCCCACCCCGTCAGTGCCACATACAAGCAAAGGATGGGGGGTCTTGGCAATATCAAGTTCAAACATGCCTCCGAACCCTCCAATGTCAGAACGGACTCCGCTGGTAAAGGTCTTTGCAACATGGCTTTTCATAAGCTCCACTGCCCTATAGCCTGCATTGATGTCCACACCGCTGTTGCGATAGCTCTCATTTTGAGTCATGGGTAGTCTCCTCTCCAAGGAAGTGCATATACTTGTCCTTGCCCTTGCATTCGGGTGGTGGGCAAGGGTACTCACCGGAAAAACAGGCCGTACAAAAGCCGATACAGGGATGGTCCGACAGTTTGGTTACATTCTCACTGCTGAGAAAACCCAGGGAATCAACATCAAGCAGAGTAAGCATTTCCTTGTCATCATGCTTGTAGGCGAACAAATCCTCTGATGAATCTATGTCTGTGCCGAAGTAGCAAGGGTAGAGGAACTTGGGGGCCGCTGACCTGAGATGCACCTCCTTCGCCCCCGCTTCGCGAAGCAGGCGCACGATGCGCTTGCTCGTGGTGCCTCGCACTATGGAGTCGTCGATCAGCACCACACGCTTGCCCTTCACCGTAGCGGCGATGGGATTGAGCTTGATGCGCACATTGTCTTCGCGAGCTTTTTGTCCGCCCTGGATGAAGGTACGTCCGATGTACCTGTTCTTGATGAAACCGATTCCGTAGGGTATGCCTGACTGGCGGGAGTATCCGATGGCGGCATCGATGCCGCTGTCGGGGACTCCGATGACAACATCAGCCTGGGCGGGGTGTTCCAAGGCGAGGAAAGTTCCTGCCCTGAGACGGGCCTGATGGATCGAGACAGTATCGATGATGCTGTCGGGACGGGAGAAGTAGATTAGCTCGAATACGCACAAGGAAGATTTTTGGGTATTGCAGAAGGTCCGTATGCTTACCAGCGATGCCTTGCTCCCTTGGCGGGAGTCGACCACCACGATCTCCCCAGGCTCCACATCCCTGACAAAGCAAGCACCTACGGCATCCAAGGCACAGCTTTCTGAAGCGAACACATATCCGTCGGAAAGCTTGCCGATACACAGGGGCCTGAACCCCCAAGGGTCGCGGATGGCGATGAGCTTGGAAGGGGACATGACCAGCAGGGAGTATGCTCCCTTGATTTCGGCCATGGTCTTCTCTATAGCTTCTTCTATGCTGGGGCAACAGAGCCTGTTGCGTGTGATGATGTAGGCAATGACCTCAGTATCACTGGTGGTGTGGAAGATGGAGCCTGATAGCTCCAGCTCCTCGCGAAGAGGAGCATCATTGGTAAGATTACCATTGTGGGCAAGGGCCATGCTCCCCTTCTGGTGGGTGATGACCAGAGGCTGGACATTGGTACGTGAATTTGGCCCTGTCGTCCCATAGCGGACATGGGCGATAGCCATGCGGCAAGCCTCATTGGAAGGAAGGGGCCCATCATCAAATACGTCCTTGACCACACCCTTGTCCTTGCGACAGGTAATGACGCCCCTCTCGTTCAATGCGATGCCACACCCCTCCTGACCGCGGTGTTGCAGGGCGTAGAGGGCATAGTATGAGAGGGCGTTCACATCCTCAGCCCTCTCAGAAAAAACGCCGAATATGCCGCACTCCTCATGCAGAGAACCCATCAGAGGCCTCCCATCAGGCGAGAAAGAATCTCCTTGTAGGCATCTTCCACCCCACCAAGATCCCTTCTGAAACGATCCTTGTCAAGTTTCTCATGGGTTTTGGTATCCCAGAATCTGCAGGTATCAGGGGATATTTCGTCTGCGAGGATGATGGTGCCATCTGCAGTCTTTCCAAACTCCAGCTTAAAATCCACCAGTTCAATACCGAGAGGAAGCAGATAGGTGCCGAGGATCGAGTTAATCTGCAAGCTATATCCCTTGATCTGACAAAGGTCTTCCTCATTTGCCAGATCCAAAGCCCTGATATGGGAGTCGTTGACCAAGGGGTCTCCCAGGTCGTCGCGCTTGTAGCAGAACTCTAGGACGGTAAAGGGGAGCTTGAGACCTTCCTCCAAGCCCAGCCTCTTTGCAAGGGATCCAGCTGCTATGTTACGCACTATCACCTCAAGGGGAATGATGGTGACAGCCTTGACTGCTGTCTCGCAGTCGTTGAGCTGCTCTACCAGGTGTGTTGGGATGCCCTGCGTCTCAAGAAGGCTCATCAGATGGTTGCTTACCCTGTTGTTAATGGCACCCTTACCTGCAATGTTGCCTTTTTTCAGGCCATTGAAGGCCGTTGCGTCATCCTTGTAGGAGACAATGTAGATGCCCTTCCTGTCCGTCGCGAAGACCTTCTTTGCCTTGCCTTCATACAGTTGCTCAGTCTTGTTCATAGCTGCCTCCTGCAATAAAAAAAGCCTTACTGGGTAAAGCTTCGGTTGATCCTTTCATTTGTGTCCATGGCTGCCTGTTCGGCATCAAGACGTCTTTGTGTCAGCTTTGTAGCCAGGGCATCGTCGTCTAGTGCGAGTATCTGAGCTGCAAGCAGGGCAGCATTGGCACTGCCATCGATGGCAACCGCGGCAACAGGAATGCCTGTCGGCATCTGGACAGTAGAATACAGGGCATCCAGCCCTCCCAAGGAAGCGGAGAGAGGAACCCCAATAACAGGGAGCAGGGTGTGGGATGCAAGGACGCCACCAAGGTGTGCGCTCATACCGGCCCCTGCGATAAGCACCCCATAGCCTTGGGATGCTGCACTGCGTGCGAACTCGCTTGCTTGCTTTGGGGTGCGGTGTGCAGAGAGCACATGCACCGAAAAGGGTATGTCCAGTTCCTTGAGGATGGTGCAGGCCTTTTCCATAACTGGAAGGTCTCTCTCACTGCCCATCACTACAGCTACACGTTTCATGAGTTTCCCCTTTCACTTGATTTGCATAGGGGAACAGTAGCGAAAATACTACAAAAACGCAACGCTCTTTCAGAAAAAACCAGCTGAATTTGTTGCAAAATTAGAACAAATTCTTCTATTTATGCAACAAATTAAATTTTTAATAGTTATTTTCTGAAAGAATGCAACAGATTTGTTGCTATTTAGGAAAAATCGCCTTACAAGCCAGCCGTACCCCATCCTCTATGCACAAAGGGCAACTGCGAAGGGCGACCCCTGTCTCCAAGCCCCTGAGGTCCTTACAGACAAGGCTCTTGTTCTGAAAGAGAAACTCGGCGACGACAGGTTCAACCAAAGCATAGGTGGCAGCCTTGGTACCGGAAGCGACGTCCCCCTTGCTGGACATCAGGGAGACTACTGCTACGGCTCCGCTTACAGCACCGCAGGTAGCCTCCCGACCTCCCATGCCTCCGCCGAAGCCTTCCAGGATTGCAAAGAGGGTCTTCTCATCAATATCAACTTGGTCCAGGAAGGCACAGGCAACTGCCTGTGCGCAGTTGTATCCCTTCTCGTTCAAGGCTAAGGCCATCTGAACATACTCTTCTTCTGTGTACATACGAAACACTCCTTTCCCTAAGCTTCCCTACCGGTTTTTTGCAGATAGTAATGATAATCGCCTTCGAAGACCTGCATCTGTCCATGGTCGATCTCAAACACCCTATTGGCAAGATGCCTAAGGAAGTAGCGGTCATGACTCACTATGATGATGGTACCCTCAAACCGGGTCAGCGCGTCAAGGAGCACCTCACGGCTCTGGATATCCAAGTGGTTGGTCGGCTCGTCCAATATCAGGAAGTTCACCGGCAGAGCCAGCATGCAGGCGAGCATGACCCGGCTCTTCTCCCCTCCGCTGAGCACCCCTATCTTCTTGTCTGCGTCGGATCCGGAGAACTGGAAGGATCCCAAAAGGTTCTTAATGCTGCCGATCGAGGCTAAAGGGGTCCGCTCAGAAACCTCCTCAAAGATGGTACGGTCGGGATCGAGGACATCGGATGAGTATTGGCTGAAGTAGCCGAGGTTCACACTGGCACCTAGGGCAACCTCTCCGCTGGTGCTTTCGGTCAAGCCTGCGATTACCTTCAGCAGGGTGGACTTGCCCGCCCCGTTTATTCCGGTAAGGGCGATGCGGTTTCCCCGCATCACCGATCCTGTGAGGCCGCTGAAGACCGGATGGTCTTCGCCGTTGGCCTTCTTCCAGCTCTTTGCAAGATCCTTCATAACGACCACTTGGTCTCCGCTTCTCGGGCAGGGGGGAAACTCCACCTGCATGATTTTTGCATCGGGAGGAATGGTGATGCGGTCTATCTTCTCCAGCGCCTTTATCCTGGACTGGACAAGGGAGGCATGGGAGGCACGGGCTGCAAAACGGGCTATGAACTCCTCGTCCTTGGCAAAGCGTGCTTGCTGGCGGTTAAAGGTTGCAAGCAGCTGTTCGCGCCTTATCTCACGCTCGCGGAGGTAGAAATCATAGTCCCCACTATAGGTGGTCACACTGCCGTTTGACACCTCTATGGTCCGTTTGCATAGGCGTGTCATGAACTCACGGTCATGGCTGGTCATGACCAGGTCTCCCTTGAAGTTGTTCAGCCAGGCCTCCAGCCAGACGATGGACTCGACATCGAGGTGGTTGGTAGGCTCGTCCATCAACAGGACATCAGGGTTGAGGACCAGGATCCGGGCCAGGGCTATGCGCATCTTCCAACCACCGGAAAAGTTCTCCACCGGTTCGTGAAAACGATCCGGGCCGATACCCAGGCCGGTGAGCACCTGCTCGGCCCTATTGGAAAGGTCATACCCGTCTCGGTTGATGAACTCTGTCTGCAGCTCCCCATAGCGATCCATCTCAGCATCGCTGAGACCATCGGCCATCCTATGTTCCAAGGAGGTGAGCTCTTCGCCTATCTCGTATACCGAGCCAGCTCCCTTGAGCACCTCCTCCAAGGCTGTGTTGCCACTCATCTCCCCCACAGTCTGGGAGAAATATCCGATGACAGCATCCCCTTCGACGATGACAGTCCCGTCATCGGGCTTCTCCTCGCCTGCAATGACCCTCAGCAAGGTCGACTTGCCGGCTCCGTTGGGACCGACAAGACCTATTCTATCTTGAGGACGTATGAGCATGTCCGCTTTATCTAAAAGCACCCGCTGCCCGTAGGCAACGCTAATTCCTGTTAATTTGACCACAAAGACTCCTGGTGAGCGAGTTTACCAGAATCGGCTTTGTTTGTCATGACCGTTTCCCTAGCTTGAAAAAAAGCCTATACTCATCCCAAGAGGTCTCTATGGAAGGAATTGTGCGTAAAGATATCAGAGCAGGCTTGAAGGTGGCTATCATCCTCAAGCAAGACCAGAGAAGCGGCAAACACACTGAAGGTGTGGTCAAGGATATCCTGACAAATTCGCCCACCCATCCCCATGGCATCAAGGTAAGGCTCGAGTCTGGCCTGGTGGGCAGGGTTGCCAAGATCTACTGAAAAACTCCATATATGGAGGTGCCACATTGTGTGCACGTTCCCTGTTCAAAAGTGGAGCTAATCCGGTTATGCCCATCGATGAGCAGAGCGTGGCAGCAAGGACAGAACGTGGTCCGTCCCACCTCACTGTTACCCCTATATACGAAAGGTATTCCTGACTGTCTGGCAAGGGCGACCATCTCTGTCAGATACGCTTCGCTCGTCGGTGCGAGACAGGCCATCTTGTAGCGGGGGAAAAACCTGCTCAGATGCCATACCTGTACACCCCTTTCGTGCAGGAGCTTACCCAAGGCCTGGACATCCTCCTTGGTGTGCATCGACTCGATGAGCATGGTGGTCACCTCCAGATGGGCCTTTGCCCTTGCAATGACTTCTATGGCATCGAGCACTGCCTGCTGTTGGCCTTTACAGACCTCCCCATAAAAAGTCCCGTTCCCTTTCAGGTCAACATTGAAGGCATCGATGACTGGTAACAGCCGTTTCAAGGCCTCCTTGGAGAATGAGCCGTTGGTGACCATGATGTTCTGCATCCCAGCCCTTTTTGCCGGCTTTGCCACATCAAGCATGTAATCCTGCCATACCAGGGGTTCGCTATAGGTATAGCTTATACTGTGACACCCTTTTGAACGTGCCATGGCTACTATCTTGCTGGGCTCCACCCTATCGCTTGCAAGCGATAGGGTGGGCTCTCCTTGGCTGAGGGTATGGTTCTGGCAGAACCTGCAAGAGAGGTTACAGCCGAACAGGGCAAAGGAAAAGGTCTTGCTACCCGGGTAGTAGTGATAGAGGGGCTTCTTCTCTATGGGATCGACACCCATCGCCTCTATCTGCCCATAGGTGGTGGTGACAAGCTTTCCTTGTACATTCCTACGCACCCTGCATACACCGATCTGCCCCTCAGAGAGACTACAGTGACGCCAGCAAAAGTCACAGGCAAGAGCGTTGGCAGAGTTGTCATTCATAGCTCTTCCTCCGAAAAGACCTCCGCCTGAAACACTTCCAAATCACATCGTCCATCTTTCCAAGCAGAAGGTGATATCCCTGCCTTCATGCAGAGATGATCGAGCATCTCTTCCATATCCCATCCCTGTTCCAGTGCTACCTGAGGAAGAAACACTGCCCGGCTATGGCCCTTGCTCAGGATGACACCATCGATACCGATCCGGATTTCCTCATAGGATGAGATTCGCTCCGGGGTGGTCAGCACTGAGATTTCTATGGAAAGCTCATCAAGCTCGTCAAGACGGACAGCAGGGAATCGGGGATCGTGGAAAGCGGCTTCCTTTGCCAGCGAAGAGACGCTCCCTACAAGGGAAGAGGCCCCATAGAGGTTTCCAATGCAGCCACGAAGTGCGTAGGAGTTCTCCCCTTCCCTTTTTCTCAAAGTCACGAACACTCCTGTCCTCTGCTGGTAGAGGGAAGAAGGGCTCTTCTTGATGTTGTCATACACTTCTGTTGATTCATGGCCAAGGGAACTCTCAATAGCTTCCCTTGCGAGGGCCAACAACAAGCACTGTTCACTTGTAAGCATGATCACCTCCAAAGGATGGTACAGTAGGCGACAAACGACTCATCCTGCGAAGGGGCGATATCGTAGGAGGTGTAGTAAGAGGCAATGCTTCCCTTCAGTCCCAACCGCTTGGCGATCTCACTGACAATGACTGAGGGTGCTATGCCGCAAATGGTAAGCTTATTCTCAGCAGAATACACAAGGGCCTGTTCACTCTTGCCATTGGCAAGAAGATGAGCCAGGGCCAGATCATCTTCCTTAACTTTCTCCCTCTGGGCATTTCTTTCCAGACGCGCATAAGGATCATAGCCAAAGCGTCTGCCATAGTGGGTGAAGTCGCTGGAGGCCACCAGCAGGGTCCTGCCACTTATCACCTCCTCCCTGCCAATATGGGCGACCAAGTCGTCACAGATTTCGGACAGGGCAAACCCATTGGTGACCTTTGAGATAAGAGCGGTAGAGCAGGCTATCGGCCTGTTACGGTTCCTGTTCAGATAGGCGATAAAGGGAAGGGCCATCTCAACAGCATGTTCACGTTCTATCGCTTGGTCGAAACCCTTGAGTACACAGGGCAAGGAAAACCCTTGTACATATCCCAATGGGGTGGCATAGGAGCAGAAGCTGCCTCCTACAAGCTGGTCAGGGTCCAGAGTGGTCGTATGGGAGGGTGCGAGCAGAACGACCCTTTCAGCTTGTGGGGGCAGGTCATAGAAGAAGTCTGCCATCCCCAGGGCAGAGAAGGAAAGGCCGGCATGGGGGAGAACAGCACATGTGGACGAAGGTGGTTTGCCCTTCACAAGCGAAAAGGCCTGACTGAGAAGGCCTTCCAATGCATGTGGATCCTTAGGATACCAATTCGAGCCCGCAAACTTTGCGCGTCGTATACCTTGTGAATTGTTCTTAGAGCCGAGCATACAGCCTCCATTTTCAGGGTATGGCCCTGTTCCTATAATGATAATGCATAGGGCTGAAAATGCAAGGGGAGGTATTCCTAGACAATGAGTTACACCAAGTGCGATGTAGTCATCCTAATATCCAGATTGCTGTTTCTGATATCAGATTCCAATGCTATGAGGGGAAGCATGCATGCACAAGCAGAGCAGCTATCATGAAAAAAATGATGTTATGCCTTAGACAAAAGGAAGGCAACCCGCTGTACGACCATTGTCGTCTCAACAAGTTGCCAGTAACTTGGTAGAATCAGGAATCGCCGTCCTACCGTGTACCTTTGTACAATCGGTAGTCCATTCATCAGACCAACTATTTAGCAGGGGTAGGACTCGGACCTACGACCTTTGGGTTATGAGCCCAACGAGCTGCCAACTGCTCCACCCTGCGTCGAATTCTTCCCAAGAATAGGGTAAAAGCAAACTCTTGTCAACAGGCCTTGGAAAAGAAACCTTGTTTCGTGTAATATATTGCCAGTAAGGCAAATATGTTCAACACTCCCTACTACTTTCGCAAATCATCGCTTTCTGGTATGATACGTTTTTGCAATGACACGCACGTTTTCCCAAGCATGTATGCATGCATGGGATTATGTTCGGGATGTAAGGAGCTAGCATACGAGCAAGAAAATTGTAATCCTGGGAGCAGGAAGAAGAGGCCTCGGTCTTGCAAAACACCTAATTGAAGAACATAGGGATGTAGTGATCATTGACAACTCCCACGAACGTGTCGAAACTGCTGTAGGAAAACTTGACTGCCTGGGCATTCTGGGAAACGGGACAGATATCGACAAGCTCATTGAAGCCGGATGTGAAAATGCCGAGGCATTCATTGCCGTCACCAACAGCGACGAGATTAATCTCGTCTCTTGCGGAATGGTCTCCTCCTCCTTCAAGAACACCAAAACGGTGGCCGCCATCCGCAGCCTTGTCTATACCGGGATCGGAGGACTCAAGGAAGGGTTGCTTGGCATCGACTACATCGTCAATCCCAATGCAGAAGCCGCCAGATACATATTCAATACCATCGAACAGGGGGTATACAGCAATGTCCTGGGCTTCAGCAACACCAAGCTGTTGCTCTATAATTTCTATGTGGAGCCCTTCTCCCCCTATATTGGCACCTCTGTCATGGATATGCGCAAGAAGATGAAGGCTGACTTTGTCATTGCAGCAATAAACAGGGGGCACAAGGCCCTGGTCCCTTCAGGGAACACAACCATCGAGCCTAAGGACACCCTCTCCATTGTGGCTGATTCTGAGGAGGTCACCGACATCCTCAAGACAGTAGGCAAACTGCAGAAAAAACCCACCAAGATAGTCCTGGTAGGGGCAAGCAAGATTACCCGTGCCCTGCTGAACCGCATGACCGTTGCAATGCAGGGCAAGGTAACGGTCGTCGACCAGGATGAAGCCACCTGCAATGCATTCTCCGAAAGGTTCCCTGAAGTCCTCGTAATAAAGGCTGACATCACCGATGAAGACATCATGCAGGAAGAGCAGCTTGGGAGCTACGAGCTGCTCATCGCACTCACTGACAACGACGAACTGAACATCATCACAGCCTCCTATGCCAAAAGGATCGGCATCGGCCGCTCTATGGCACTGATCAGACAAAACAACAACTACACGCGCCTCGCTTCCTATCTGGATATAGACGTAGTCATCTCCATAACCGACACTACCATAGAGTCCCTCCTGCGCTATCTCAGGGGCACCAACGTGGAGAGCCTGCACAGCCTCTATAATGGTCAGCTGGAGATCTTTGAATTCTCCATCAATGGAACGTGCTCAGTTGTGGGGAAAAAGCTGAGCGAGATAAATATGAAGAAAAAGGCAATCGTGGCGGGTCTCACACTAAAGAATGGGAAAAGCGTCATCCCCACAGGCAACACCACACTTCATGAAGGTGACACTGTCATTGTGGCAGCCATGCGCGAATCGGCCGAATTCATACAAAAAATCTTCGGGTAGGTAGTCATGATCAATTGGAAACAAGATTTCAGGCTCCTGGCCTTCATTCAGCTGGTACTCGGCTTCTTTATGGTGTTCCCTACCCTGATAGCCGTATACATGAAGGAACAGGCCGCCCTCCAAGGCTTCCTCACAGCGTACGCTGTGATGGCAATCTTCTGCACCCTGGTATTTTATCTGACCCGCAACATCGACGACCATACCCTAGCATCACGTGACGGATATCTGTTTGTCACCTTCACCTGGATCATCGCAACCGCCATAAGCGCAATTCCTCTGGTAGTCAGCGGCAGCTACGTGGACTATAGCGGATCCTTCTTTGAGATCATGAGCGGGTTCACCACCACAGGGGCGACGGTACTCCCTGAGATAGAGAGTCTTCCCAAATCGATCCTTTTCTGGCGTTCGGAAACCAACTGGCTTGGAGGCATGGGCATCGTGGTGCTCTTCGTAGCACTCCTGCCCGCCCTGGGAGTCAGCGGTACCCTGTTGGTAGGTGCAGAATCAGTAGGGCCAACCAAGGACAAGCTCACCCCCAAAATAAAGACGACTGCCGCCATCCTCTGGTCGATCTACCTACTGTTCTCCCTGTTGGAGACTTTGCTGCTCAAACTTGGCGGGCTGTCTCTGTATGATGCAGTAACGGTAACCTTTTCTACCATGGCGGCTGCGGGCTTCTGTGTAAAAAACTCCTCCATAGGAACCTTCAGCAGTGCATATGTTGATATAGTGGTGACCATCTTCATGATGATCGCAGGGGCGAACTTCGCCCTCTACTACAAGGCGTTCTCCGGAAGGATCAAATCTGTATGGAAGGATGGGGAACTTCGTGTCTATCTGGGGATATGGACGGTGGTCTCACTCTTGTCAGCCATATCCCTGAGCAGGGGAGAGACCTACGCAGGTTTCTGGCAATCCCTACGTTTCAGCGCTTTCCAAAGCGCCTCGATCCTCACCACCACAGGATTTGCCACGGCAAACTATATCCATTGGCCGGCATTCTCGCAGATGCTTCTCTTGATGCTGTTCTTCGTAGGGGGATGTGCAGGCTCGGCAGGAGGAGGGGTCAAGGTAATCCGTGTAGCCACCTTGCTGAAGATGGCAAAGGCCAACATCAGCCAACGAATCCACCCCAAAGGTATCTTCAAGATTCGCGTAGGACAAAACACGATGAGAGCTGAGCTTCTTCTCTCCATCTCCACCTTTTTTGGTATCTACATCGCCACGGGAGTGCTTGGATCGGTCATCATCTCCCTCAGTGGAACTGATATGCTGACCAGCTTCGCCGCCTCCTTCCTCTGCCTTGGCAACATCGGGATTGGCTTTGGCGATGTCGGGCCTACAGGAAACTTTTCCGCCTTTCCGTCTTACATCAAATGGGTATGTGCCTTCCTGATGCTTGTGGGCAGGCTCGAGCTCTTCACCGTCTATGCCCTCTTCACCAAAGCCTTCTGGAAGCGATGACAATCGATAATTAGGATCACTTTACCCTGAATCATGCTATACTGCTACGCAAAAGGAGAAGCGTATGTCTGGTATAGCTCTTATCATTACCTTCATCATTGCAATCGCAATCATGATCGTGGCAATCTCAAGATGGAATGTGAACCCTTTCCTGGCACTTATGGGGGTATCACTCGTCCTCGCCATTGTAGTCGGTATCCCATTGGCGGATATCCCTGGCACCATTGGCTCCGGTTTCAGTGGCATTTTCAGCAGCATCGGTATAGTCATCATCCTTGGAGCCCTTATCGGGACCATCCTTGAGAAGACAGGGGCTGCCCTGAAGCTTGCCGAGATGGTGGTGCGACTAGTCGGACAGAAACACCCTCAGCTGGCCATGGAGATAATGGGCTGGGTCGTATCCATCCCAGTCTTCTGTGACAGCGGCTTTGTCATCCTTGATCCCATCAGAAAAGCCTTGAGGAAGAAGACCCAGTTCTCCTCAGTCGCCATGACAGTCGCCCTTTCAGCAGGACTGTACACCTCCCACGTGTTTATCCCTCCCACACCAGGGCCGATTGCAGCTGCAGGGACCTTGGGAATTGGGGACAACCTGTTCATGGTAATTGTCCTCGGAGCCATCGTATCGATCCCTTCCTTGCTGGTAGCCTACTTCTATGCAAATTTTATCGGCAAGCGCATCAAGAGTGCCGATGAGGAGACTGAAGATCTTACAGGCCAGGATTATGACCAGCTCCTCAAGGGTTTTGGGAAACTCCCCAATGGCTTTATGGCTGTAGCACCTATCCTTGTCCCGATCATCTGCATGGCACTGGGCTCGCTTGCCAGCGCATTGGGCTGGAGTGGCAACATGGCAACCCTCAGCAAATTTGTCGGAAGTCCCATCATAGCCCTGACCGTAGGCCTTGTATTCGGCATCATTCTGCTTGGTCGGAGTGGCAAGATGCGGTCGTTCAACGCCATGACCACCGATACCCTCAAGATCGTGGGCCCTATCCTCTTCATCACTGCCGCCGGTGGTGTGCTTGGCAAAGTCATCAGCAGTGCAGGATTTGTAGGATATATGAAGGAAAATGCCGCTGCCTTGAGTATGGTCGGCATCTTCTTTCCCTTCATCATCTCTGCCATCCTCAAGTCCGCCCAAGGATCCTCTACTGTTGCCATAACGACCACAGCAGGGATTATGGGCAGTTTTGTCGACAGTGGTTCCATGATGACTGGCCTTGGACTGACATCCCCGATAGCAGCGGTTCTTACTGTCATGGCCATAGGAGCCGGCGCGATGACTGTTTCACATGCCAATGACTCCTATTTCTGGGTTGTGACCAACTTTGGCGAGATGAAACCGGAAGATGGCTATAAGACACAAACCATGGTCACTTTGCTCATGGGTCTGGCTTCTATGATTTTCATCTGGATTATCTCCCTCTTTTTACTGTAAGATAGAACAAAACGCAGAGGCAAAAGCCTCAATCAGCACCCTAGCAGCCTCCTCGAGAGGGGAAGCTGCTAGCATGTATAGGAGCCTTACAGTGAAAAACATCCTCTTGATCCCCGATTCTTTCAAAGGAACCATGAGTTCAGAAGAGATCTGTGCCATCATGGACAGAGCCATCAAGGCTCACTATCCCGACGCCCAGGTAAAGCAGATTCCCGTAGCCGATGGAGGAGAGGGAAGTGTTGACGCATTCTTACAAGCCCTGGGAGGGGATAAGCGATTTTTGACAGTGCAGGGGCCTTTCGGTAAACCCATGGAAGGGTTCTATGGCGTGGTCAAAGGCAGTACAGCCATCATTGAGATGGCCGCCTGTGCAGGTCTTCCCCTTGTCGGAGATGATCTTTTCCCAGACAAAACCACAACCTACGGGGTTGGCGAACTCATCCTGGCAGCTGCCGAGAGTGGATGCAAGGAGATCATCGTGGGGTTGGGAGGTAGTGCGACCAACGACGGTGGTTGCGGTGCTGCCTCTGCCTGCGGAGTCCTGTTCAAGGACGAACAGGGAAATGCTTTCATCCCTACCGGCGGCACTCTCCACAGAGTTGCCTCCATCGACTGCTCAGGCCTCAACAAGGCCTTGAAAGGGGTTTCCATCACCACCATGTGTGACATCGACAACCCCTTCTACGGGCCTAAAGGCGCGGCTTACATCTTCGGGCCACAAAAGGGTGCGAACCCTGAAATGGTGAAGACTCTCAATGCCAACTTGGAAAGCCTGGCAGAAATCATCAAAAAGGATTGTGATCTTGATGTGCAGGCAATTCCTGGTTCCGGTGCCGCTGGCGGCATGGGTGGGGGTATGGCGGCCTTCTTCGGCTCCACACTGCAGATGGGCATCGAGACCGTGCTCGATACCGTTAACTTTGACCAGCTCCTTAAGAAGGCTGACCTCGTGCTTACAGGAGAGGGTAAGATCGACAGCCAGTCCCTCAGGGGCAAGGTGGTAATCGGTGTGGCAAGAAGAGCAAAGAGGGCCAATGTCCCGACAGTGGCAGTGGTGGGTGACATCTCCGATGATGTGGAAGGTGCCTATGAAGAGGGTGTCAGTGGCATCTTCTCCATCAACCGCCTTGCCATTGACTTCAAGGTCGCAAAGACACGTGCCCACCAGGATATGGAGAGGACAGTCGACAACCTGATGCGTTTTATCAGACGCATGGGTCTATGAGGCAAGAAAAACTCTTAGGAAGGATCAATCACCTGATCGATCCTTCCTATGCCAAGTTCTCAGAAAAGCTCAAGGCATCCCCAAGGCCGATACTGGGCATCAGGATGCCTAATCTGACAAAAGTCTCAAAAGAACTTGCAAAAACAGAGAACACCTCATTTCTTGAAGATTTTCTTCTCTACCCTACCGTTTGCTATGAGGAAGTCATCCTTGCCTACAAGGTGTTTGGTCTCCTGAAGCTTGACATCAGAACCAGCACAATGTATCTAGACAAGTTGTTGGCCTATAATGACAGCTGGGCAACCAATGACTGCCTCTGCTCCAGCTTTACTGCCCCCAAATCAAATCCAAAAGAGTACTGGCCTTTCATCAGAGGCTATCTCGAATCCCCCAATCCTTGGGACATCCGCTTCGCCACCATCACCATGATGACCAGCTATCTCACTGATGCATGCACCCCGGAGGTGCTCAGAGTCCTTAGTGCGGTTCGTTGTGACCACTACTATGTGAACATGGGCCTTGCCTGGACTTTTGCCACCGCAGTTGCAAAACAGAGGGGTGAAGCCCTTCCCTACCTCAAAAAGGGGATGCTCAATGAGGATGTTCGCAGGAAGGCGATACAGAAGTGCATCGAATCCTATAGGGTCAGCGATGAGGACAAGGCACTGCTGCGCTCTATGCGCTGAACACCCTCAAGGCATTCTTCTGCCACATGCCTTCCAACTCACATACAGTAAAGCCAGCTTCGGACAGCGCGTCCCAGAGCCTTTCCATCCCGGCAATATCAGCAATTGCCAGCTTTCCTTCGATACCGTCAAAATCAGTGCCGATGGATAGAATACCGCTACCACCCATGTTACGCATATGTTTTGCATGCCGGACCATATCGACAATGTGGTTTTCCTCAGTGTTGGCAGAGAGAAAAGGTGGATAAAAATTAAGACCGACAACTCCCCCAGCATTTCCTAGGGAACGTAGCATCTCGTCACTGAGGTTCCTGGAGACAGGGGTGCAGACTCGGCAGTTGGAGTGTGAGGCGACAAAGGGCTTCTTGGCATGCTCGAGTACTGAGTAGAAACCAGCATCATTGAGATGGGAGACATCAACAACGATGCCCTGCCTCTCCATTTCTCTGACCGCCTCGATGCCAAAGGCCTTGAGGGGCTTTCCCTCCATGGTGTGAGGGTAGCCCAGGTCGTTCTCATGGTTCCAGGTGAGACTTGCCATCCTGACTCCCCAATTTTGCAAGACACTCAGTCGGCGGAGATCACCTTCCAGGATCTGAGCATCCTCACAGGTAAGCACTGCAGAAGGAGTGTGCGCTTGGACAATAGCATCAACTGTACGTACCTGCTGTATCCTGTCGCCATACTTTTCCAGAGAGGAAACAAACAGTTCGTGAAGGTCACAGGCAGCTTCCCAAGGTGAAGGTGACTCCTCACTGTCCACAAATATGGCAAAGCAGGAGGTGATGGCTCCCACCTGTTCCATCCTTTCGACATCAACATGCAGTGTGTTGGAAAGAAGGTTTCCAGACTGGGGATTCTTGTCCAGGGCATACAGGGTGTCACAATGGAGATCTAGCAGTGGATACATGGATTTTCCTCACAAGTAGTTGCCATTATCAAATAAAAGTATTACTTTACCTATACGAGTAGCAATAATATTTGTATAGTATATGGTATAGGAGATGAAAATGATCAAACACGTAACACAAAAGACATATGAAGCTGAAGTATTGAAAAGCTCTGTTCCTGTAGTAGTAGATTTCTGGGCAGCATGGTGTGGCCCTTGCAAGATGCAGGGAACCATCCTCGATAATCTGGCTAAGGAAATCACCGAAGACCAGGCAAAGATCTGTAAGGTCAATGTTGATGAGGAAGGCCAGCTCGCCGCTACCTTTGGCGTACAGTCCATTCCCACCCTCCTGTTCTACAAGGACGGAAAGGTTGTTGACAAGGCTGTAGGCGTTCGCGATGCAAACGCCCTGAAGAGCGCACTCGGCCTCTAAACCCCCAATTAAAATTCAGTACCCAAGGAGCCTGCATTGTACGATGCAGGCTCTATTTATATATACACATACAATAAAACAATTTATAGATCTCAGATACTGGTAGAAGCATAAATAAATTCTATAAAGAGAAACAATTTCAAAAAAATAGTCAAATCGTATTGACAATATGTTTCTATCTACAGTAACATAACACACCATAAGGAGCACCCAATGCAAAACGCCATAACCAAAGAGATCAACACTACAAATCTTCCTGACAAGGATGGAAACTTCGGAGAGTTTGGAGGAGCATACATCCCCCCCCAGCTGGAACAAGTGATGCGTGACGTCACCAAGGCATATGAGGAGATTGTAACTGATCCTGATTTCCTCGAGGAACTCAGCGACCTGCAGATCCATTATGTCGGGCGCCCTTCCCCTGTCTATTATGCAAGACGGCTCTCAGAAAGTGTTGGAGGGGCCCAGATATACCTGAAGAGAGAGGACTTGAACCATACCGGAGCACATAAGATCAACCACTGCATAGGAGAAGTGCTCCTTGCCAAGAAGATGGGAAAGAAAAAAGTCATTGCGGAGACAGGGGCTGGCCAACATGGAGTCGCCCTTGCAACTGCAGCAGCCCTTCTTGGCCTTGAGTGCGATATCTATATGGGAGCAGTCGATATCAAGAAAGAGGCTCCGAACGTAAGCAGGATGAAAGTCCTGGGAGCGAAGGTCGTGGAAGTGACCCGAGGTACCAAGACACTCAAGGATGCTGTCGATGCGGCCTTTGAGGCATATCTGGAAGATCCCATCGACCAGATCTACTGCATCGGTTCGGTTGTTGGTCCCCACCCTTTCCCCATGATGGTCCGTGACTTCCAGTCCATCGTCGGAGTGGAAGCGAAGAAACAGTTCAAGGATATGACAGGCGACCTCCCTGATGCCATAGTGGCCTGTGTTGGCGGCGGCTCGAATGCCATGGGTATCTTCAGTGCCTTCCTCTTTGACAAGGAAGTTGACCTGTATGGGGTTGAACCTGCTGGAAAGGGGCTGGATACTCCAGACAATGCAGCAACCCTCACCCTTGGAAAGGTAGGAATCCTCCATGGATTCAAGAGTTTCCTCTTACAGGACGAGAGCGGCGAGGCACTCCCTGTATACTCGATCGCAAGCGGCTTGGACTATCCGGGTGTCGGACCTCAGCACAGCTATCTGAAGACCATCGGACGGGTAGACTACCAGAGCGCTACAGACCGCGAAGCTGTGGAGGCTTTCTACGGACTGAGCCGAATGGAAGGCATCATCCCAGCCTTGGAATCCTCCCATGCAGTTGCATATGCTATCAAGCTTGCACAGACCATGCCCAAGGATAGCAAGATTCTGGTAAACCTCTCAGGACGAGGGGACAAGGACATCGACTATGTCATGGAGAACTATCCCTTGGTTGATTATGAGCCACAGGAGCAGGAGAATGCCTTTGATGAGTTCCTGAGCCATATCAAGGGATAGGAAGATACCCTTAGCATAGGTATTCACGTCGATAGGCAGTTGGGAAAAAGCAAGCCAAGCGTTCCATAAAAAGAGGCTGCATGCCTGGTCTGAACATTTCAGACTGGGAATGCAGCCCTTTTGTCGACCCTCATGTAACCTGTTTCCCTCTGATCAGTCTGATAGGAGAGTCAAAGGTAATGACCCACAGCAAAAAAGCTTCATCCGGTCGATGAAGCCCAGAGTGCCCCCACATCATATCCATCTCTTATGGAATATGCCTACAGACTTACCTGCAGGCCCACACTCGGCCCTAGCATAAGAGCCGGTGCATTCCCCTTGTCCTTGAAAAGAAGATGGGTAAGGTACGGACCGGCAAAGCCTAGGACGCTCCCTATTGCAGCACCACAGAGCACATCCGTGACAAAGTGATTGCCACTTGCTACGCGAAGGATAGCTGTAGTTGCAGCTAGGGCCCAGGTAGTGGCTGTGACTGCTGTCCTGTAGGGAGAGTCAGGATACTTGAGGGAAAAGACTGTCTGGGTAAAGGCAGCTGAGCTAAATGCCATAAGGGTATGCCCTGAAGGGAACGACTGATCCCAATCCGAAGAGTCGGGGCTAAGATCAATATGACCGGGTACCTGGTAAGGCCTAGGTCGTTGTATGGTTTCTTTCAGAACCGTCCTTACTCCATAGGATGCCAAGGTAGTGGCTCCATAGGAAATTCCTAGGTCCATCCAATCTGAGGAGGGAGCGGCAAAAGTGAAAGTTGCCGGTGCAAGCATTGAAAAGGCCAAGGTAATGTCACTGACCAGGGAGAGGGTTTCGTTATAGGGATAGATGAATTGTTCATCGAACCCGTTCTCAGCAAGAAGGGGAAAGGCAACAAGGCCAAGGAGGATCAGGAGAATGCATACCCTTGCCAGGTTTTTGGTCTGTTTCATCTGAGGATCTCCCTTTTCTGTAGTGCTAGAGTATAGGGGAACGTGTCTTTGCTCAAGAAGGTTTGAACAATCCCATTTTCAGCTTCTCTTTTGCCCTTGCTGTTTGCGCAGTGTCCTATCCGGCCACATGCAATGCCGCTACGCTTTCGTTTCCCTAGTCATCCATCCGTTCATAGGCGAAACGAAGTTCGGATTTGGTAAAGCCACGGCTGAGCAGTTTCTGTTCTGCGTTTTCATATCCATATTTACGAGACGCTATCTCATATGCCTTGGCTACAGCTTGTACAAGAAGCTCCTCGGTAAACGAATCATCGAGTGCTCGTTCTGCATCCTCCCGGTTTACACCCTTGGCAAGGAGTCGTTTCCTTAGGAGTATCCTCCCTTCGGGATTCTTACTCTGTCTGCTGAGGATGTAGGAATAGGCGAAACGATACTCGCTGAGCAGGTTCTGTCGTATGAGCGTCTCAAGGGTCCGATCAATATGATCCTGGGAATAGTTTTTTTTGGTCAGTTTCTGCTTCAGTTCAAGGGAGGTGTGTTCCCGCCTTGCAAGATACAGCAACGCCTGTTCGCGACAGTCAAGCAGGAGCTGTTCATTCTTGAGGGAGTCTGTTGTCTCTTCATCGATTGGTACATGTAGAGGAAGATTCTTGGAGAGAAAAAGTCTCTCTGAGATAAAAAAAGGGGAAAGCCCCTCTTGAAGGATACAATATCCCTCTCCGGAGGCTTTCCGCTCGATCGTTGCAAGCACAGTCTAGCGCTTGGAGAACTGGAACTTGCGTCTTGCACCGGGCTGACCGTATTTCTTACGTTCAACCATGCGAGAGTCACGAGTCATGAACCCATTGGAGTGCAACACAGGGCGATAGGCTTCGTCACAGGCAACCAGAGATCTGGAAATGCCATGACGGATGGCGCCTGCCTGACCTGAAGGACCGCCACCGACTACGTTGACAAGGATGTCGAACTTAGTGGCAGTATCGGTAACCTGAAGGGGCTGCTTGACGATGAAGGTAAGCATTGGGCTACCGAAGTATGCATCAACGTCCCTTCCATTAACAATAATCTTGCCCTCGCCTTCACGGAGATAGACACGGGCGATGGCTGTCTTACGACGGCCTACACCATGACCAAGATCTACAACTTTCTTAACTTCTTTCTTTGCCATATTTCGTTCCTACCTTAGATTTCAACCGTTATGGGCTGTTGAGCTTCCTGCGGATGTTTTGCACCAGCATACACTTTCATGTGAGTGAACAACTTGCGTCCTAGTGGTCCGCGAGGGAGCATTCCCTTGACTGCATGTTCCATGGGAAACTCAGGCTTGCGCTTGATCATATCAGCATAGTTGGTTGCACGAAGGCCACCGGGATAACCGGAGTGATGATAGTACATCTTGTCTTCATACTTATTACCGGTAAGGGCTGCTTTCTCGGCATTGATGATGATCACGAAATCACCCATGTCCTGGTGAGGTACATATTCGGGCTTGTTCTTCCCACGGAGGATACGTGCTGCGGCAACAGCTACTCTACCGAGTTCCTTTCCCTCCGCATCTATCAGATACCATTTCTTCTGAACTGTCAGCGGTTTTACAAAAATAGTTTTCATCTATTCATCCTGTTCTGCAAAGCTCTTGCTTTGCTGTAGTGTTTTGGTTCATGGTCAGCAAAAAACATACTTCCATACTCAAGGACTCCTGTCAAGCAACGCCCGACCAGAAGCCGATGGAAAACGCCATACCGCCATCTGTCTACCCATTATGGAGCATACTGCTTTGCCATCTCCAGGAATAAGGCAATATCGCCCTTGGAGTACTCTCCGGGGGTGATAAGCGGTATATCCGCTGAAGGAGGAAGGACAACCTTGAGGCGTAAGGCCTCGCAGGCGAACTCCCTGTAGCGCGAAGATGAGAGATGCGTAATTCCGTACGGACCTCGCGTCTCAAACAACCCTGCAAGAGGATTGATTTTGCGCTTGGCTACTGCTTCTTCCGACTCAAGGCTCCGTATCAGAAGCGCTACAGTCTTGATGAGCAAATCAAGGAGCAGCGGTGAAACAGGGTCTGAAGGCGGCATCTCATCTGCCAGTGCTTGTTCCTTGATGCATACGACCTGAGGTATGAAACTCCCTGGGAAAGGTAGGATAGGGAGGAGCACTTCGGAATCTGCTCCGCCGACCTCTAGGTACGGACGCCAAAAGGAGACTGGATGATGATCTGTCGGAGGCGAACATGCAGGATCGTAGATACTATCAGACGAAACCTCCATAGCCACCTGTCGGACTACATGGCTATCGGCATACAGCCGAAAATCCGCATAGTCTGGGAACAGTCTAGCCAGTAGCTTTTCGAGCCTTCCTGCGAATACCGAAGGGTATTCGCTGACCAAGCCCCGATTCGCAGTGCTCTTTAAGGAACGCTGCAAGAGTTCGGGTCGATGACCTAGGATGGCTCTGCCATGGTTTTGGAAAAAATCAACATATCGAAGCCCATAGCGGTCATACAAACAGAACGACCGTGCACGGACAACGATAGGCATTGTATAGTGTTCGGCCCTAACATGTCTAGTATCTTTCACAGTGGAGAGCATATCAATTACCCCCTATTTTCTCAAGTTGGGCAAATTTGCTGATGAAAGTAGCCTTGCTTCCCCCAATAAAATTCACATCGATGACTTCGCGGTCACCACTTTTTTTCAGGTTAACCACCTCCCCTTCACCATACTTGTCGCTATAGACCTTCTGGCCAAGAGGAAACAGGCTTACCCCTTCCTCTTCCTTATGACGCTCCTCCATGGTGAAGGTCTTTGCATTGGATCCAAATCCTTTTTTGATAAGGGAACCTGCAGAGCTGCCCCATCCTGTGCTGTCCATGCTTGCAGGGCCTCCTTGAGATCTGGCCCGCTTCTCGCCAAGGCTGCCAAGACCACGATAGGGGCCTCCCTCGGAAAGGACATCCAGGGTGCCGGGACGGATTCCGTCCACAGCCAACAGATGGGTGGGAATCTCATCGATAAATCGACTGGGACTCTGATAACTGGTCTTTCCCCAGATCTTCCTGGCCTTTGCACACATAAGGTAGAGTTGCTTGCGGGACCGGGTCACCGCAACGTAAAAGATCCTACGCTCTTCCTCAACGTCGTCGTCGCTTTCACCGGCACGACCGGGGAAGAGCTCCTCCTCCAGCCCTGCTACAAACACCCTGTCAAATTCAAGGCCCTTGGTGTTGTGCATGGTGATGAGGGTCACCCCCTTCTTGTCCCGGGGATCTTCCCTTCCCAAGGTGGTGGGATCGAGGCAGAGCTGCTCAAGGAAGAGCAACAGGCCATCACGGGAGGAATCGTAGGAAGCAAGGGCGTTGACCAGAGCTTCCAGGTTATCGACCTTGCCGGTGCTGTTCTGGTTGTCTATCTTCTGGTAGAGCTCAAACAAGCCGGACTCCCTGATCATGAAGTTGACACAGTCTACCAGCTCTTCGCTGTCCATCATGCGATTCGCATGCTTGTAGAGTTCCAGAAAAGCGGAAGCACCGTTTTTTGCCTTATTGGACAGGGCCCCTGAGCGGATAGCCAATTCAAGCATACGCAAGACATCCCCATCAGCTTGGGAGGAGTAGGAAAGGATGGTCTCAAGGCTGCTGGCCCCTATGCCCCTTGCAGGCTTGTTGATCATGCGCTTGAAGTTCACCTCATCCTTGCTGTTGGTCAGAAGGAACAGCAGGGCCAAGGCATCCTTCACTTCCTCACGGTCATAGAACTGCAACGCACCCACTACCTTATATGGTATGCGCAACCGCTTGAAAGTCGTCTCAAATGCCACTGACTGGGCATTTGTCCTGTATAGGACTGCACTCCCATCATAATTTTTATCCAGTTGGAGGATCCTACCTACACGCTGTGCCTCATCCAGCTCGTCCTGCACATACATCAGGTTGGGCTTCGCCCCCTTTGTATTGGCAGTCCACAGCTTCTTGTCATGCCGACCCTTGTTGTTTTTAATCACCGTATTGGCAATGTCAAGGATACTCTGGGTAGAGCGGTAATTCTGCTCGAGCTTGACTGTCTTCGAACCCGGGAATATTTCAGGGAAGGAGAGGATGTTCTTCACCTCCGCCCCGCGGAAACGGTAGATGCTCTGGTCGTCATCCCCGACAACACAGATAAAGCATGAAGGTCCGACCAACCGCTTGAGCAGTTCAAACTGTGCAATGTTGGAGTCCTGGTACTCATCGACCAGAATGACGCTGAACCGATTGTGTATCCACTTTTGGGTTTCAGCACTTGCATCGAGCAATTCGATGCTTCGCCCGATAAGGTCTGCAAAGTCCACATTCCCTACCCTTCGCATCTTGTCCTCGTACGCCTCGAACATTCGGGGGAAGGTGGAATCACCTTTGAGGGAGGTGAGATTGTCCTTCCAGCTGAGGCCACGGTCCTTTGCATAGGAGATCTTGCGCATCACAGGATCCAGCTCACGTTTCTTGAAATTTGGATAGCAGGAGGAGAGCAAGGAGAGCGAATCATCATCGTCATAGATGGTAAAGTTGGCTCCGAGGCCAATTTCCGATCCGAACCTTCTCAGGAACCACGCACCGAAGGAGTGGAAGGTGCGGATGGTGACGTCCTTTGATGCCTGCTCATTGTCCAGCATCTCTGTCACCCTCTGGCGCATCTCCATTGCCGCCCTGTTGGTAAAGGTGACAGCCAGTATCCTGTAAGCCGGGATACCCAGCTTTTCAATGCAGTAGGCGATCTTGGTAGTGATGACCCGGGTCTTGCCCGAGCCTGCACCGGCAAGGACAAGCAGAGGGGCGCTGTTTTCAAGCACGGCCTCCATCTGGTCTTCATTCAACTGGGAGAGTAAGGTATCAATATCAGCCATCTGAGCGCTCCATTACGACAGCTTCAAGGTCAATGCCCTTCACCGCCCTGATTCCACATTTCACTACAGTACCGGGAACAAGGTCTTGTCCCATTACTACCGTAAGACCATCTACCTCAGGGGCCTGGGAATAGATTCTTCCTATTGCCAGATCCTCCTGCTCTATCTTCTCTTCTATCAGGACATCATACACCTTGCCCACAAACTGCTGTAGGCGGGCTTCTGTAATGCCACTTTGCAGCTTCTCAAGTTTCTTCTGAAAGACTGCAGCTGCCTTGTGCGCCTTCATATGCTCTTTCTGACCTCTCAGGTCATAGGCCTTCGTTCCCTCTTCCCTACTATAGAGAAAGGATCCCATCCAATCGAGCTGAGCTTGTTTGATGAAATCAAGCAACTCTGCACAAGCGGCCTCATCCTCACCAGGATAGCCGAGCAAAATGGTTGAGCGAACAACCGCACCAGGAACAGCCGCACGTATAGATTCGATCAGGGAGAGGTAGCTCTCCTTTGTCCCTGTCCTACCCATACTCCTCAGTATCGGAGTTGCGGCATGTTGGAAAGGAATGTCAAAATAGGGAAGTACCTTTGGATTGTCTACGATAAACTGAGGAAGATCTGCAGGAAATGCATCAGGATGGATATAGAGCAGACGCAGGCGAAAATCCCCTTCCAGGGCGACAAGACGGGCAAGCAGGTCCATAAACCTGCTTGAGCCGTCCCCTGTGTCCGTTCCGTAGGCGGCAAGATCCTGGGCGATGAGATTCAGTTCACTGATCCCCTCCCCTATGAGATGCTGGGCATCCTTGAGAATCATATCCATAGGTCGGGAACGCAAGTTGCCTCTGATTAGGGGAATGGCACAGTAGGCGCAGCGGTGGTTGCACCCTTCGCTTATCTTGAGATAGGCACTTCCAGGGAAGTTCAGCAGCTCATTACGTTCGTAGACCTCTTCCTTTACAGGAGGATAGGCATATGTCTCCACTACCCGCTCACCTTCTTCCACCCGCCGGACCACTTCACGTATTTTTGAAAGGTCACGATTTCCAAAGATTGCAGAAGCCTCAGCAAGCTCTTCAGAGAGCTCATCCGCATATCGTTCGGCCATGCAGCCGGTGAACAGTATCTTTGCCCCTGGGTTGGTCTGATGAAGCGAAAAAAAGGATTCGACGGACTGCTCGCGTGCGCTCTCTATGAAACCACAGGTATTTACCAGCATGATATCAGCCTCTGTGGGGTCATCAGTTCGCATATAATTGTCTTCTGCAAGAATTTTCAGCATGGTCTCAGCATCAACCTGATTCTTTGAACAGCCAAGGTTCTCCAGATATAGTTTTTTCATTGGGTCTTTCTCCTGCGGCATATTGCGTGATCTGTACAATACCATAGATTGGACAGGTAATAATACACTTCAAGAGCCATCCGTGCATATTGACAACATTCATCCATATTGTATAAATAAGACACATCTGTTTGTTTTTAACTGCTTGTTTGGCAATCTTTTAGCGTACTTCATCGTCTGCTCATTTTGTATAAGCGTACTCATTCTTGCATAATTAAAGAACTTGGTATAGTATCAGAAACACTGTATGAAAAATGGCAAAATCCCATTCTCCATGCAAAACAATCTCACAAGAGGAAGCGAATGACTAAATATATCGTAAATCGAATTTTAGGGATAATCCCGACGCTATTGATCATTATTACGCTCAGCTTCTTCATTGTCCGTATTGCCCCAGGAGGGCCGTTCGCAAGCGAACGAAACCTCCCAGAAGTGGTCAAGCGTAACATTGAAGCGAAGTACCATTTGAATGAACCCCTTATCCAACAATACGGGAGGTATATGTTTGATATCCTTCGTGGAGACCTCGGTCCATCCTTCAAATATAAGGATTACGACGTAAACTACTATATCTTCAACAGCTTGCCTAAATCCATTGTCCTCGGTCTCTGTGCCATGGGTCTGGCCTTGTTGTTTGGCATATCGGCAGGCATCATGGCCGCCGTAAAGCAGAACACATGGATAGACTACCTTAGTATGGGTGTGGCGGTAATAGGAATATCAGTTCCGCTGTTTGTCATAGCGCCGGTACTCCAGCTGATATTTGCCATGAAACTCAACTGGCTTCCCACCAGCGGATGGTACACCACAGGGGAGGGCTATCTCACCATCGTGCTTCCGGCAGTATCGCTCTCCTTTGCCTACTTTGCAAATATTGCCCGTCTGACACGTTCCTCTATGCTGGAGACACTGCGTAGTGACTACATCCGTACGGCTAAGGCAAAAGGGATGAAAAACTCCACCATCATCTTCAAACATGCCATGAAAGGGGCCATGCTTCCAATCGTAAGCTATCTGGGACCTGCCTTTGCAGGAATCATCACAGGCTCTATCGTAGTCGAACAGATTTTCCGTGTCCCAGGCTTGGGGAAGTTCTTCGTACAGAGTTCCTTTAACCGGGACTACACACTGATAGTCGGAGTTGTCATTGTATATTCGCTCATCCTCGTGATAATGAACTTTGTCGTGGATGTCGTATACGCACAGCTTGACCCCCGAATCACCTACAAATAGGAGTGACCTCATGCTAAAGATGATTAAACCGAAAGAGGCACCCCTCAACGAATTCAATCAGGTAGTTGCTGGCAACAGCCTTACCAAGGATGCCTGGAGACGACTAAAAAAGAATAAGATGGCTGTACTGGGAATGATTGTTGTAATCGTATACTCCCTGCTTGCAGCTTTTGCCATGTTCCTACCCATCTATGATTATGATGAGATCATCCTGGACCACCAGCACCTGAGGCCGACATGGAACAAGACCGCAGGGGATCTGATGATGGAGACCAAACTTGAGGATCTCTATTTCAAGGCCTGGAGAAGTGGAAGCCTTGTCGTGACCGAAGAACAGTCTGCACAGATCAAGAGTTGGATTGCTGACAACGAAAGCAACAAGGTCTGGGATTTCTGCTATGCAGAAGGCGAAAGGCAGAGAGAGGCTGGAAGCTTCACCTTCAGTGATGCTGATATCCGCACTATCGAGCGTCTACAAAAGAGCATCGACACTGATTTCCTCATCACGGTCGAAAAGATTTACTGGAAGGATATGGAAACTGGGAAAACCCAGAATCTGGAAAAGATGTCCTATGAAGAGATTCTTCCTGTCTATGCAGCCATCACCAATATGACCATTCCTACCATCGAAGAACAGGTACGGCAGGAGATGCGTGCCCAGGTCATGAACACCATCAAGGCCAACAACCCTGGATTGAGTGAGGAGGAATACCAATCCTCATTGGAGATGGAGATGATGGGCCTTGGGGAGAAGGGCATTGCCTCAACCGGCAAGACCAACCTCCTGGGCAAGATCAAGACTACCATCACCAGAAGCTCGGAAAGGACTCTCAAGCAGGATATCAAGGATGGGAATGCTGACTTCCCCATCGACAAGTTGGTCACCATCAGCGACAATCTCTCTGCTGAGATCAAGGCAACGAAGAAACACAGCAGGCACTACCTCCTAGGCACTGACTACAGTGGAAGGGATATGCTTAGCCGCATCATCTATGGTGGACAGGTCTCCATCATGATCGGTCTGATAGGAACGCTCACCAGTGTGCTCATCGGTATCATCGTCGGGGCCCTTGCAGGCTATATTGGCGGTAAGGTGGACTTTTTCCTCATGCGACTGGTCGACATCATGTACGGCTTGCCCTACATGCTGCTGGTCATCATCTTCATGGCCATTTTCGGCAGAAATATCATGAACCTCTTTGTCGCCCTGGCGATGGTAAGCTGGCTTACCATCGCACGAATGGTACGTGGTCAGATCATGAGCCTGAAGAATAGTGAGTTCGTCGAAGCGGCACGGAGTATGGGAGCATCTACAGCAAGGATTGTGTTCCGCCATATGGTTCCCAACTCCCTGTCGGTAATCATCGTCTACTCAACGCTGAGAGTCCCCGCCTTCATCATGCAGGAATCTTTCCTCTCCTTCCTCGGTTTGGGTGTCCAGGCACCGTACGCCTCATGGGGATCCCTTGTAGGGGATGCGGTTAACGGCATGACCCTCTATCCTTGGAAGCTGGTTTTCCCTGCCATAGCGATGACCATATTCCTTTTTGCCATGAACTTTTTCGGTGATGGGCTACGAGATGCTTTCGATCCGCAAAGCAAGAACCAACTGTAGGAGGACGAAGAATGAGTTTGAAACCTAATGCAAAAGCAGTCCTCGAAGTAAAGGACTTGCAAACATATTTTAAGACCGACGCAGGCATAGTAAAGGCCGTCGACGGCGTATCGTTTACCATCCACGAAGGAGAGACCTTGGGAATAGTAGGGGAATCCGGAAGCGGCAAGAGCGTCACCAACCTCTCCATCATGCGCCTCATTCCCTCCCCTCCGGGAAGGATTGTCGGTGGTCAGATCCTGTTTGAAGGAGAAGATATCCTCAAGATGAGCGAATCCGAGATGCGCGATATCCGTGGGGACAAGATCTCCATGATATTCCAGGATCCCATGACCAGTCTCAACCCCTTCCTGAAGATATCCACCCAGATGATAGAGACCATCCGCCTGCATAACCCCCAAATGGGAAAGAAGGAGGCACTTGAGCGCTCGATTGAGATGCTCAAACTGGTTGGTATCCCTTCTCCAGAGAAGAGGATCAACAGCTATCCTCACCAATTTTCCGGTGGTATGCGCCAGCGTGTGATGATAGGACAGGCCCTTTCGTGTGATGCCCAGGTGTTGCTTGCAGATGAGCCCACTACAGCCTTGGATGTCACCATCCAGGCCCAGATACTGGAACTTATCACAAAGATCAACAGCGAAATGGGCACAGCTGTCATCCTGGTGACACATGATTTGGGAGTTGTAGCGGGCATGTGTGACAAGGTCTGCGTCATGTATGCAGGTCGAATTGTCGAAACAGCCCTCACCGATGACCTCTACTCAAAACCTGCCCATCCGTATACTGAAGGACTCATCAAGAGTGTCCCCCGAATGGATACGGCAAACAAGGACAAACGACTGTTCTCCATTGAAGGGCAGCCACCTAACGTCATCGACCTTCCTCCTTGCTGCCCCTTCCATCCCAGATGCAAGAAAGCTATGGAAGTCTGTACCAAGGCCTACCCCCCACAGAAGGATCTGGGCAACCAACATGAGGTAGCTTGTTGGCTTTTCCTTGATGAAAAGACCAAGACACAGGCATTGCAGGATGCCACACTACAGGAGAAGGCATAATGGCCACTACTAAAAAGCCCCTTTTGGAAGTAAGGGATCTCAAACAACACTTCCCTATCAAGACAGGAAACATTTTCAACAGGCAGGTTGGTGCTATCCGAGCTGTCGATGGGATATCATTTGACGTATATCCCGGGGAGACCCTGGGAATCGTAGGGGAGTCCGGCTGTGGAAAATCCACCACCGTACGCTCCATTGCCCAACTTCACAAACCTACCAGCGGCAGTGTCATATTCAATGGAATTGATATGGTTGAAGCCGATACCCGAGCAATGCTGAATGCCCGTCAGGACATGCAGCTCATTTTCCAGGATCCGTATGCCTCGCTTGACCCTCGCATGACAGTGCGTTCTATCATCGCTGAGCCGATGGTCATCTACAACAACCGCAAACTGTTGCCAGAACCCATGACTAGCCATGAGATGGAAGTTAAGGTTGAGGATCTCATGGAGCGTGTCGGGCTGAACAAGGCCTTCAAGAACAGGTATCCACACGAATTCAGTGGTGGTCAGCGTCAGAGAATCGGCATAGCACGAGCACTTGCCCTCAATCCCAAGATTATCCTTGCAGATGAGCCGGTATCGGCACTGGATGTCTCGATCCAGGCACAGATATTGAACCTGCTTCGTGATCTGCAGAAAGAGTATGGCCTTACCTATCTCTTCATTGCACACGACCTTGCAGTCATCCAGCATATCAGTACCAGAATCGCAGTCATGTATCTGGGAAAGATCGTGGAAGTGTCTGAGTCTGCTCAGCTCTATGACAGTCCCAAGCACCCCTATACTGTGGCCCTGCTCTCAGCAGCCCCTATCCCAGATCCCAAGATCGAGCGTGCGAGGAAGAGGATCATCCTCACAGGTGATGTTCCTTCACCGGATACTGAACGTATCGGCTGTTACTTCTATGACCGTTGCCCAAAGAAGATGCCCTGGTGCAAGTACCACATTCCCCCGATGTTTGATATCACAGACAAGCATGAGGTTGCCTGTTGGCTCTACAGCAAGGAGGATGTCAGCAAGATCAGCGAATCAGACTCCAAAGCGGATTATGAGAAGCACTCACTTGAGACAAGCCCTGTAAAGAGCAAGAAGTAACCATTCAGGCAATAAGACACAACAAAGGACATCCTGCATAGGGTGTCTTTTTTCTGTTCCATTGATACGACAATGTGTACACCCTTACCTGAAAGCCTAGCATAACTCATTAGTAACAATGAGTCATTCAGGATCCCGCAACCCAACATGCAAATCCATGTCCCGAGGCCTGTCGACATATAAGGCAAGCCCGCTGACAGCTGAGATTGCCTGAATCGCAGCCTCTGTTCTGCCACCTGAAGCCCTTTCAGGGATAATCTCTATATCACGGGAACTCTCATCCTTCAGGGAGAGGGAGAATACCATCATGGCCTTGAACCTTTTTGTCGGCTTTGCATCCTTATCGGACGAACCACGAACAAAGTGTTCCAGTCGGAGATTGGCAATCTCGCAAAATGGGATGGTTTCGCTCTTTCCGAAAGGGCCAACCCCATAAAACGACCGCACTTCTCCCTTCTCTGAATCAAAGGTCCAGCTGTCTCGAAAGAGGGCCCCTGTAAGGGAGAAAAGAAAAAGCAGGATAAGATGCCACATGGAGAGAAGGGAGACTCCGTCAGCTACATTGATGACCAAACCCCAAAGCAAAAACAGGGCGAAGGCCCAACAGGACAGGGAAAAACCCAAGCTTACTGAATAGGAAATGCCTTCCCTGGTCTTTCTTGTAGCATGTCGTACCATCTGTATCCTCCGATATTTCCCATAAATATACCTAAAAAAGAGTGACTGGTCATCCCCAGACAGGCCAGTCCATCCGAAGCAAGGACCATAATATTGCTTATAGACAACTTTTGGGCTGTAAGTGGTAATTTGCATGATGAACGCATTTGCCTTTTTTCTTGATTCGTGGTTTAATGTATACTATCCTAAGTCGAATGTAACGCTTAGAATTTACAAGGAGATATATCTATGAAGAAATTTCTGGCTATTATGCTTTGTGTAGTACTTGTCAGTGCTGTTTTCGTTTCTTGTGGAAAGAAAGAAGCACCCGCACCTGCTGCAACCGCTACACCTGCACCTGCAGCTCCTGCTGCCGCTCCAGCTGCTAAACCTGCTACTCCAGCAGCTCCAGCTGCTCCAGCTGCCCCAGCTGCCGCTCCAGCACCTGTTGCTGCCGCACCTGCACCAGCTGCCAAAGACGAACTTGTGTTCCGCATCTCTAACGGTGCAGAGCCAGAATCTTTGGATCCAGCACTCATCCAGGGCGTACCAGAGCACAGAATCTATGAGACCATCTTTGAAGGTCTGGTAGCAATTCACCCTGAAACAGCTCTTGCTATTCCTGGCGTAGCCGAAAGCTGGACTATTAGCGATGACATGACCCAGTATACCTTCAAGCTCCGCAAGGACGCTGTATGGTCCGATGGTGTTCCCATCACTGCTGACGATGTTGTCTACTCATGGCTGAGAATCCTTGATCCAGCAACCGCAGGACCTTATGCATGGTTCCCTTGCATGTTCCTCGCTGGTGCACAGGAGTTCAACGATGGTACTGCAGGTCCTGAAGCTGTTGGAATCCGTGCCCTTGATGACCATACCTTCCAGATGGATCTGATCGGACCCCTTCCGTACACCCTCGACGCCCTTACCCACTACTCGTTTGCCATCGTTCCCAAGCATGCCATTGAAAAGTATGGTTCCGCATGGACCGATCCTGCTAACTTTGTCGGTAACGGACCTTTCGTGCTGACCGACCGTGTTGCCCAGACCTCCATCACTGCAACTAAGAGTGAAACCTACTGGGACAAGGAAAATGTAGCCTTGGACAAGGTCATCTTCTACTCTTCCGACAGTGATACCACCAACTATAACATGTACCTCAACGGTGAACTTGACTGGGCAACCAACGTACCACCAGATCAGCTCAAGGCTGCTGAGATGCGTAATGATTTCCAGAAAGCGCCACAGCTTGCCACATACTACTATGTGTTCCAGAATGAGAAAGCTCCTATCAACAACGTTCTGGTCAGAAAGGCTCTTGCCCTTGCCATTGACAGAACTGCCCTTGTTGAAGGCGTAACCAAGGCTGGACAGATTCCTGCATGGGGTATTGTAACTCCAATGGCCGGCTATGATGCTCTTCCCTTCCCATTCGAGGATCAGGATGATGCAATAGTTGAAGCTCAGAAGTTGCTTTCCGATGCCGGATATCCAAACGGCGCAGGATTCCCGACCATCAGCATCCTGTATAACACCAATGAAGCTCACAAGCAGATCGCAGAGTTCATTCAGCAGGAATGGAGAAACAATCTTGGTATCAACGTAACACTTGAGAACCAGGAGTGGCAGACCTACCTGTCGAACAGAAACCAGGGTAACTTTGTTGTTGCACGTGCTGGCTGGGTAGGCGACTACACTGACCCCAACACATTCCTGGATATGTTCCTCACCGGTGGTGGTATGAACGGTGGCAGATACTCCAATGAGATCTATGACCTCTTGATCAACGAATCCGCAAGAATGGAAGCAGGACCCGAGCGCATGGGCGTACTCAGGACTGCAGAGGACATCATGATCAACCAGGATCAGGGTATTATGCCCTTGTACTACTATGTCACCATGAACATGGTGAACACAGACAAGTGGGGTGGCTGGTACAACAATACCAGAGACTACCATCCTACCAAGGATATCTACCTCAAATAGTAGAGTAGCTAATCAGTTTAGTAGGTCCCCGAGCTTTCTCGGGGGCCTTTTTTGTAGACTGAAAAGGATAACTTGGCTATAGTTTACAAGATACCAAACAGGAGAACAGAGCAATGAAACGATACGACCTCAGAAGCGATACCATCACAAAACCCACTGAAGGGATGAGAAAAGCCATGTACCAGGCTGAAGTCGGGGATGATGTATATCGGGAAGACCCAACCACCACCAGACTTGAAGAGAAGGCTGCACAGCTCAGTGGCAAAGAGAAAGCTCTCTTCGTATCCTCCGGCTCCATGGGCAACCTCATATCCCTCTACCTCAATGGAGGAAGGTCAAACGAAGTTCTCACCTCCATGAACAGCCATATCCTCCATCATGAGATAGGATCTGTCGCTTCAATTGCTGGAGTTCTCCCTATCGCCATTGAAGCGCCCAGAGGCATACTATCAGCGGCTAATCTGCAGGGAAAAGTAAAGGGAGGGGACTATGACATGGCAACGACCACCCTCGTCGAGGTGGAAAATACTATCGGCGGCTATTGCTACCCTTTGGAAAACCTTGAAGGGATCAGAGATTTTGCCGATACACATAGCCTCAAGGTCCATATGGATGGGGCAAGGATCTTCAATGCCCAACAGGCTATGGGAATCCCTGTAAAGACCTATGCCAAATATGCGGACACCCTCACCTTCTGTCTCTCCAAGGGTCTCGGATGTCCTGTAGGAAGCCTGCTCTGCGGAAATGAGGAGTTTATCAGCAAGGCACTGACTGTCAGGAAAATCCTCGGAGGAGGGATGAGACAGACAGGCATACTCGCTGCTGCCGGACTCTATGCCCTTGATCACCATGTCGAGCGACTCAATGACGACCACCGAAGGGCAAAGGCTATCGCCAAAGCATTGGAGGAAAGCGGATGGGCTGACGTCGATATGGAAGGGGTTCAGACCAATGTGATATTCTTCACCGTTCCCCACTTCAATGCCCATGATGTCATTGCACAGCTTGCAGAGGTGGGTATCCTTGCTAACAATGAAGGGCCGATCGTGCGGCTGGTAACCAACTTGGACATCAGTGAAGAGGCTACCTCTGAAATCTGTACAATCCTCAAATCCTTCAAACCTGGAATAAACCGATGAAAACAACGATATTTTGCTTTTCCGGCACTGGCAACAGTTTCTATGCAGCCAGTGCAATCGCTGAGCTTCTCGGCGATTGTACCGTGCGTATGACACCATCCCTCTTTGATGGAGAGAGCATAGAGATGACTGAACGTGTCGGATTTCTCTTTCCCACCTACAAGGGCTTCCCACCCAACCAGATGAAGGATTTTCTCCAAGAGGTCTTTTCCAAACAGGATCTCTCACCCATCAAGTATCTCTTTATGATCACCACCCGCTACAAGTTCCAGGCCTACAGCATGGTGGCCATGGAAGTGATGTTACGTGAAGCTGGATGCGTATACAGCTATGCCAACCACATTGTGATGCCCGACGGATATGTGCCACTGCTCCCTGTCCCGACTGAGGAGAAGGAGAATACCCTCTACGCCCGGGCTGATGAGCGCATTCGCACAATAGTGGAGGACATTCAGAGTGAGACCATCAGGCTCGCTGGGAAGAGGCCATTCAGCCGTTTGGCACTGAACTGCCTCATGGGATACGTCCATGGCAAGAGCAGGCTCTTTGCCAGAAAGTTTGCCGTAAGCGATGACTGCACATCATGTGGCATCTGCTACAGGATGTGTCCCTCGGCAAACATCACCATGGTAGAGGGAAAGCCTGTTTTTGGTGTCGCCTGTGAAGGATGTTTGGGTTGCTACCATCGCTGCCCAGCCAATGCCATCACCCTTACAACAAAAGCGCATGAGGGACGCTATAGAAACAAGCGTTCCCTCTATACAGTGGAGTACCGAACATAATGGATCAGGAATATTTTTCTCAAGAAGTGAATCGGAAGGGAACACTCTCTGTCAAATGGGATCCAAAGGCCATCAAGAGCATAGCGTCTACAGAAAAGGCAGAACCATTCTGGGTTGCCGACATGGACTTCCTTGTACCTCCTGAGGTGATACATACCACCACAGAAACTGCTAGAAGCGGTGTCTATGGCTACCCCTATGTAGAGGACAAGGAACAGCTTTTCTGCTCATGGGCAGAGAGTCGCCACAATTGGAAGATCAAAGAGAAGGATGTGGTCATCTGTCCGGGGATGCTCACCAGCATCGCTCTGCTTACCGAGATGCTTACCAAGGAAGGAGATGGGGTCATTGTCCCCTTTCCCGCCTACCAGCCTTTTGTCAGAATAGTGCGCAACCTTGGACGCAATCTCATCCCATGGCCTTTGGCGTATGATGAGAAAAGCCATCATTTCTCCCTCGATTGGGAGGTTTTTGAGGACCTCTGCAAGCAGGCAAAGCTCCTGATCTTCTGCTCGCCTCACAACCCCAGCGGTATGATCTTCAGCAAAGAGGACATCAGAGAACTCTCACGCATTGCGAAACGGCATTCTGTTGCCATCATCAGCGACGAGATTCACGCAGACCTCAGCTTTAAGGCTCATCACCCTCTGCTACCCATAGCAACAGAAGAAGGGTGCACCGCTGTTACCTGCATGGCACCTTCTAAGACCTTCAACATTGCAGGGGAACATTTCTCAGTCTCCATCTTCAGTGATGATAAGCTCAGACTCGCTTTCAAGCGGAGACTTGGCCAGCTCTTCCTGGACGGAAACTCCTTCTTCTCGACTACCATTGCCCTAAAGGCCTACCAGACAGGTGAGCCTTGGCTAAAGGAGCTCTTGGGTTACTTGCAGGCGAACATCGCCTTCATGGAATCCTTCTTCAAGGAAAGGCTGCCAGAATTGGCATTCATCAAGCCGGAAGCGTCATTCATCGCATTCATTGACTGCTCAGGCATTGTCTCTTTGGCAGAACAGGATGCCCAGGCATTCCCAGAGGTATATGATGAGAAGAAAAGCCCCAATGGGGGACTTCTCTCTCGCTTTTTTTGGCTTACGGGCAGAAGTAGCCCTCAATGATGGAACCTGGTTTGGAGGGGATGCATATAGGAATTTCGTCAGATTCAACTATGGGACCAGACGGGAGAGTATAGCCTCTGCCTTGGAAAGAATGGAGAAAGCCATCAGGATCCTGAAAGAGACCTACGACAAGTAGGGTTCAAGGGCTTGGGCGTACATGCTCAAGCCCTTTGTGTTCGGATGGAGAAATCCATCGGCAAACACCTCTTCTGTATGATCGATGCAGGAAAGGCAATCGATAAAGGTAACCAAGGGGAAATCCTTGGAGGCCTTTTTGATGGCCTCACTCATCTCCATGAAGGTGCCCATCGCCCTCACCGTCTCCCAGTCAGAACGCCAAAGCGGTGAAAGCAAGAGAATTTCTGTTGTCGGATAGAGCTCAAACAGCCGACCCAACAATGCATGCACGACCTCTTCCAACTCTGTTAGCGAGGGCCTGATCACCCAGTCGTTAGTCCCATAGCCTACTATGACTTTTGAGATTGGCAGAGAAACTTGCAACTTTTGCACGATATCCGGATTGAAAAGAGACCCCATGAGCCCTTGATTTATGACCTCCAGCCCTGACAGGGAAGCCAAACGAGGAGTCAGGGCAACAGAGGGGCTCTCAGAGCCCACTCCCTGCACAATTGAGTCGCCTAGCACCAATAGGGAGGAGAGAGGCTTGTCATGAGCCTTTATGGGTTGGTTACAAGAGAACTCCTTAATGCCCACCTGATGGGTAAGAGGAAAGAAGAGCTCGACCTCTACAAGATCTTTCTTTGCATTCTCCCAACTGGCAACGATCTCTCCAGTCCGAAGGGGAAGAGACTCCACCAGGACAGAGTCGATGACAAGGTCAAAACAGTCTCGCATCTCCATTTTCCTGCCATAGAGCTTGGGAAAGTCAAGATCAAGGTCCCCCTCTTTTCGTAACAGGGACTGGTTGAACCGTTTGCATCGGAATGAGAGGGAACTCCCTCTGGTGAAAAACCGCAGTGAACATCCGCTGGATGTCCTGCTCATGGAGCGATAGAGGGCGTGGGTACCTATGCTCTTGCGCTGGCTTTCGGCAAACCGCTCGAGGTGGTAGTACCCTTCCATATCCAACGAGAGTGACAGGGTGTTGTGGATATAGGGTTTCAGGTCCATCCCTAGAGATCCAATATGGTCTTGTCGCCATAGACCTGTTGCCAGCTTGCATGGAAGTCTTCGACGGCCTTTGCAATGGAAGGCATATGCAACCCTGTAGAGAGCAAGGAAGGGGCAACCGTACAGCAGCTTGCCCCCTGGGCATAGGCTGTGGTTATCTCACTGACATTCTTGAAACTTGCTGCCAGTACCTGACAACAGCCTGCATTGGCCCAGAGCAGACCGCTGAGCTCCTTGATGACCTTGGGGGCATCGATATCGATGTTCAGCATCCTGTTGTAGTAGACAGCTATGTACCGTAGGGCTCCGCTAAGCATTGCAAGGGATGCCTTGGATGGTGGTGTAGACAGCGGTGGCGGTCACACTTACCCCCCCGAGAGGAAAGAATCCTAATTGCCTGCAACCCCTCCTCGGTCACACCGGAATCTTTATGAAGGTCTCCCTCCCCCCAGGACAGAGAGGATTTTCTCAGCCTCTGCAAGGATGGCAGGACAGCTATCGGCTACAACCTGGACGTGCAAACTCCGTTCATGGCCAATGAGGGTGCGGATAGCTTTCCATATGGCCAAAGAAATCCTCAGCCCCTTTCCTCCCTGATGATGGAAGGGTTGGTAGTCACTCCGCTTATGGGATAGGTGGCGAGGCCCTGTTCTATCTCTTGCAGATTTGCAGTATCAAGCATTAGTTCCATAGTAGTTCCTTTGGTACAATCATGGCATAGAAGTGCTTGTTGGGGAAGATTCGGAGGCGTTCTTCTTGTGCACCCAATTCAATCCTGATGCGCACTCTGTCTGCATTGGGTCTCACAAGCTGTTGTTCTAGGATCATATCACAGCAGAAAAGCTTACGTGACATGCAGAGTCAGTCTTATGACAATGTGCGTGGTATGCATACAACCCCTTACTTTTGTCAACGTACCTGCTTTATCATATTGGATGTCCTTATTACCTTACATGTATCACTATCTTTGGTACTCTCTATCCTTAAAAAAAAAAAATGAAGCATATCTGCACGCATGGCATACAAGGCCCCGTCGCAAACCGCTGATCTTACGTGGTGCCGGACAGCTGTGAAAACCAACATCAGGTAGAATGTTTTGCACAGAGAACGGACTTCAGTTGATCGGGATCAACTTCGAACAGACCCATACCTTGAAAAGTCTTTCCCCCTCAAACGAGCAAAAAAATCATCCAATCCTTGGGAAATCCTGTACAACGTGAGTGTAGACTCAGGACCATCAGTACTTTTCCTTGATGAGATTCAAGCAAATCCTGCGGTAATACTATCCTTGCGTTACTTTTCCCCAAGGAATCCCCCAGCTCGCGGTAATTGCTGCAGGATCCTTGCTTGAGTTCGCCCTCGAGCAATATGAGCTATCCATGAGAAAGCCCTGGAACACCTTCTGCCCTCCCTCCCTTTTTGAGGAATGCCAGGAAGGTATCCAAGGCTACAGGGACACACATCCTTTGCTCGAAGCTGACAAAGTTACATATCCTATCCTCAAGACCTACCGTGATGATTTCGCACAGGTACAGGGCCCGCATCGATCTTGGCAAACTTCAGGACGGTGTTTGGCAAGCTTGGAACCACTGTTGGTAATATATCCAATACGTCGACATACTTTCTCAAGAGCGGAGTTCGGTCACCGATCGGATTCTGATGATGTTCGTCCCATGCCCGAATTTTGTACAGGGCATATCATTCCAATGCAAACAACCTGCCCCTGAAAGGCTGAGATTGACCGGGAAAAACTCCAAAGGGTTCTCCTGGATATCGGAATCCATCTTGCACTACAAGGATTTTCGATCGCAGACATCGCCCAAAGGACAAGGACCTTTTCTTCTCAAACCAAGGGGAACTGGCCCTAGCAGTCCATCAGACAGCATCTGCTCTACAGCCAACCATGCTACATGCATCCCCAGCACCATTATTGGAGCAGGGAGGAAAAACAGGAACGTTGAAATCCTTGCCTCTATGTATGGAACTGAAACACCTTTCCATTGCCTTGGGATTCTCAATGAATACCCCTGTGGTGGAGACAGTCATCTCTTCCCTGCCGAAATCCGAGAACCGTTACACCCAGGTCACCTTGTCGCTCCCATCTGGTCGGCAAGGCCAGGCGGTTAATGAGCCCAGTGTACTCAAGTGAGAGGACAAGTCAAGAAACGGCCTATCGCTCAGACCCCTGTTTTCTCCAGATACTGGGTGTAGTTCCATACTTTCGCTTGAATAGGGTATAGAACCGATGCACAGATCCAAAGCCACAATCCTTAGCAATGTCTGCAACCCTTGCACTGCTATGGCGCAGCGCAAGGGTTGCCAAAAGCAGACGCTGGTCGCAAATCTCTTCCCAGA
>CAXXCW010000018.1:0-26788 GCA_963662725.2 uncultured Sphaerochaeta sp. | reverse complement strand
AGGTGAAGACGTAACAGAGGTGGTGATGCTCCTGATGAACGAGCACAGCTCCATAGAGTCAGCCACTTCACTTTTGTCACTCTGCAATGGTCGGTAGATCATATTGAGGTAGGTATTCTCGTGGTTGGAGTATCTGAAAATGAGGCCGCTATCATGCTCCAGTTGCCTTTTGAGTTCACGTACAAACTCGTAGTTGGGAATACGCCGGTGTGACATTCAGATACTGCCCTACATGCGCAATAGTACCATCATGCTGGACAGTATGGTGGGAGAACTGAAATGCTATGCCTTCATAGGGGCGACGACCCTTGGTGAAGGGGATGGCAACCATGGATGTCTCAAAGTCAATGAAATGGAGAGGAAAGGTCCAGCTGTCGATCTTTCGTTGCATATTCGCCTTGTCCAACCAGACGCTCAAATCCCCAGTCTGGAATTTTTCGACCTGCAGCCACTGCCGTTGCGTCCTGGAGATACCAAGCCTCCCATCTTCCTTGGGCTCGATATCAGACTTTCTGACATCAGTGAGTCTGATCCGATTCTCCCCAATGAGCTTGTTCTTGTCCTTCTTGCTGAAGTCCCAGATATCAAGCACCGTAGAAAAAACAAAATCCTCTATCACCCCAACCCAGCCTCTCCTTCCAGCACTCCTTCTTACCACTGAGTTTTCCTTGCAGTTCATCATTATTGGTGGTAGTGAATTCGCAAGTGGCACACACCGATGATATGGGTGAGAGTATCTTGGTATCCGAGGCATAGTGTTCGGAAAAAATAGTTCACCCTTTCAGCAAATGACAGGCCAAGGTCCTGTTCCCCATCGCTCCCTTCATAGATTATTGTGCACATGTCATCGACATTGACCTTGATGAGGATTGGAGAGGAAAGGTCCTCCTCTGTGAGAGTATCGGAAACCCGAACAGATTTCCTGCCCCGTTCATCGGTGACCAGGACGAACTTCTGGTTCAAGCCATCAGTGGGACAGAGAGAGGAGGTGTCTGCCATCTATGAGATGGGCAGAGACCGTATACTGGGGAAATGCTTCTTTGATGACATGTTTCTGGAAAGCGACATCGTAGAGATAGCTTTTTCCAGGAAGAGGAGATGGTTCCATCCCTGTTGGTAAAGGATGTCCCGCCACTACCATCATAGGATTTGGATTTCACCTCGTACAGATAGAGGTGGTCCCCCATCCTTTACCAGGATATCAGCACGGATGAAAAGGTTCCCTGTTGCAATGGCTGCTTCGTAGATAGTCACCTTATGCTGTGCAAGCAATGCGTTGGTTTCAGACAAAGACTTTTCATAGTCCAAACTTTTGATATCATGCCCTCCAGGAAAGTAGAGCTTTGCAAGCTCCCCCTACCTGGAAGCCTCCATCGGCGAGGGCAAGCAGGAAGGAGTCATCGAGTTTTTGGTCAGCATACCCAACCTTCTTGGTATAGAAGAGCTTTGTTAGGACACTCAGTAGCAAGCTTGAACTGTGATTTTGTCAGATACCGCTTCTGTTCCATGGAAGTACCTCCCTATGTATCAACTCTCCTGCACCCAGGACCTGAGAGGATGCTCTTTCCACCAGAGGCGGGGGTTATGACTATCTGGGTGCTTATCATCTCCTGCATCGCCGAAACATGTGAGATGACCCCAATGAGCTTGCCATCCCTCTGGAGGCTAGAAAGGGTCTTCAGGGCAGTCTCCAGTGAAGCCTCATCCAAGGATTCCCAAAACCTTCATCAAGGAAAAGCGAATCCACACGACCCTTCCTGCTGGCCATCTTGGAAAGCCCTAGGGCAAGCGTAAGGCTTACGATGAAGCTCTCACCCCCCAGAGAGGTTTTCTTTGTCGAGCGAATCTCCCCCCCCCTGGTAGTTGTCAATGACATTCAATTCCAAGGGCTGTTCATCAGAGCGGATAAGCAGGTAGCGGTCACTCATCTTTTCTCAGCTGTCTGTTGGCATGGCCTACCATCAGCTCAAAGGTAAGGCCCTGGGCAAAGTTTCTAAACTTCTCTTCTCATCGGCAGATCCTATCAGCGAGTGCAGTCTCTCCCATTTGGAGCACTCCTTCCTTTGTCTTTCAATACCTTCCAGCTTGTTCTCAATACGCTGCTTTGCCTCACCATTTCCCTTGAGCTTTGCCCTGTGGTTTCCGCAATCGCATCCCTCAGGCCTTTCACCTTCCCTTGTGTATCCCCTACCAAGGGTTGGGAGTTCAAGAAGTGTCTTGTCAGTCAACTTTCTAGCCTGTTCCAGCTCCAGTCTTGACCTTCTGTCATGCATGGTGGTCTTCAGGGCAGTCTGTCTTTCTTCGAGTGCTTTTGCTGCTGAAGCGAGACGGTTACGTTCGATCAAGGGAAGCCTTACAGAGAGGAATTGCTGTTCATCAGAGAAGCCTATGCAAGTCAGCTCTTCCAAGAAGAGGGAAGTCTGTGTCTCCAAGAGAGGTTCTCGCTTTGCAAGGCTTGTTTGCAGGGACTCAATCCTGGTCTTTGCCGCACTGACTTTTTGTGCAAGGTCACTTCTGTTCTTCAGGGCAATCTTTTCTGCAGTTTCAGCAGTATGAAGCGCATCGGACAGCCTCGTTTCCTCTGTATCGGCATCCTTATCTCCAAAAAGTTTCTGCCTTTCCTCCTTTCCAGAAGAATAGGTGCTCATCAGGTCCTTCAACGTGGCTTGCTTTGCTTGCAAGGCCGTCTCCTGGGTCTCTAGAATCCCATTGAGACGTTGTATCTCCCCCTTGATGGCACTAATAGTGCTTTCAAGGGTCCTTGTTTCCTGTTCTTTTTTCAGCCATGTATCCTTTCGTGAACGAAGCTCCTCCAATAAGGCAGGGCAGGTCTTCAGGAATCTTATGAATACCATAGGCCTTGAACTTTTCAGATAAGACCTTTTCCATGGCAGAAAACGATTGTTGAGCCTCTCTAGCACTCTCGAGACTAGAATTGTGAGCTGTAATTGCACTCTCTTTGGCATGGTGGGCAACAGTCTCTTTCTTCTTCTGCTCAATGAGAGCTGTACTGGCATCACGCTCTGCTGTGGTTAGACTCTGTATCTTCGTTTCCAACGCTTCGGCGTCAGCAATGATCTGGGTAAGGAGTACGATCTTCTGTTCGGTATCATCGGAAGTGGGGACATTGCCCAAGGCAAAAGGATGTTCCAAGGATCCACATAGAGGACACTCCTTTCCATCGACAAGATGGTTACGGTGCTCTTCCAATGCTGCAATCCTGGCCAAATACTCCCGTTCCCTCAGCAACGCCTCTTTTTCAGACCGATACTCACGAAGCAACTTTCCTCCTAGCAATAGGGAAAGTTCATCCTTCTTGTCCTGCAGTTCACCTATAGTCCTATCATGCTTTGTTTGCGCCTGTAAGCTGAGTTTTGTACAGGTATCCAGGGCTTTTTCAGCGTCTTTGAGAACCTTGGCACTCTTTTTCTTCAGCTCTTCCTGTTTATCAGCATCCTTCTGTCTGGTGAGGACAGCGTTTGTATCTGTTCACTGAGACCGGTCAGCTCTGTGACCAGGGCCCTGTCCTGCTCATGTTCATGGAGGTAGGTTTCAACCAATACAAGAGTATCCTGTTCGGTTGTCAGTTTTATCGTTTCCCTGTCCCTGTTTTTTGCATAGGTTTCGATAGATGCCTTATCACCAGCTATGCTGGTCGTGCTCTCTGTAATAGTCGTTTCCATCTGGTGAAGGCCTTGGTCGAGGGACCTCACTTGCCTGAGAATTGGAACAGCTTCCTTTTGGGCAATCCTAGGCTTGCTCACTCACCTCTTCTGCCTTGCTGAGGGCTTCAGAGCCAGCTTTGGCTTGTGTTTCCAAGAGAGGAAAGTCTAGTTCTTCCTTATCAAGTAACGCATTTTCACTCTTTTGCTGGTTTCGCATCTCAGTAAGGGTTGCATATACCCCTTCAAGGGTCGCTGCCTTGGTAGCCCCATCAAGGGCTGAGCGATCGAGAGCAAAGGCATCTGTATCATGTGCAAGCTGTGCCTCCTGTTCAGAGAGGCTCTTGATCTCCTTCTCCAATTGGGATATTCCAGTCAACCAAGTGATTGCCTTGTTCAGGTCATCAAGCAAGGTAGAGAGGGCATTATCCTGCTGTTGAGCTAGCTTCAGCTCTTCTTTAATAGCCTCTTCTTCCTCCTGGGTAAGGATGGGGATGCCTCGTGTTTCAGCGATTAGGTTTTCTAATGTAGATTTCTCTTCTCTCAGTCGTTCATGCACCCCTATGGAGATGTCTGAGTAGATCTTCGTTCCTGTTATCTGTTCGAGTATCTTGGATTTCTGTTCGATCGATGCCTTGAGGAAGGTATCGAAGCCTCCTTGGGCAAGGAGGATCGAGCGGGTAAACCGGTCGAAATCCATACCTGTCTTCTCTTCGACTGCAGAGAGCACGCTGGTAAGCTTGTTCTCCAGGACCTTACCCTCGGGTTTTTCCTCTGCTATTTCATGTCTGGGACTCTGCAGTTCCCCATCAGGCTTCTTCCTTGAGCGGTGTTGGGCCCAGTTACACCGAAAGCGTCCTGCTTGGGATTGGAATACGACCTCAGCATAACACTCCCCTGTCTGCCGGCTCATGATGTCGTTGCTGCTTTGGGTAATCCTGCCAAGCCGCGGTGTCGCACCATAGAGGGCAAGGCAGATTGCATCGAGGATGGTTGATTTGCCGGCACCGGTTGGACCGGTAAGGGCAAATATTCCATTGTATTCATATTCAAGGTCGGTAAAGTCTATATGCCACTGCCCATAGAGGGAGTTGAGGTTCTTGAATCTCAGTTCTAGGATTTTCATCTGCTTTCCTCTATTCCGCTCTCTTGTCCTGTTCCACAAGGGAGCGCACTATCTCGTTATATGAAAAAATCAGTTCATCCTGTTCATCTTCAGGTACTTGAGCGGCATCCAGGCATCGTTTGAACACCTCTGAGGTGTCAAGGTCTTCCAACGTTTCGTGTTCGTCCAGTGAAGTGAGCACTCGCTCTGTTGCGCGCTTGTTCCTGATGATGGTTACCACCAACGAGGATCCTTCCAACAGTTCTTCTATCTGTTCACGAAGGTTCGCCGAAGCATCGTTTCCATTATATTCGATCTCAAGCCAGGCTGTGTTCGTCTCTCGCTTGAGGTTCTCGATGGCAGATTGTATCTGCTTTAGTGATCCGGTGATACGTACGAGTTGTTGGAAACAGGGGACAAGGATGGGAGAAACAGTCGGTTCAGTCCCAGAAAACTCCACAAGGACAACCTGCTTGTCCTGCTTGGCTTCCCCGAACCCCATGGGGATCGGGGAGCCGCTGTAACGCATATGAGACATGCCCCCGACCATCTGGGGGACATGAAGGTGTCCCAGGGCAAGGTAGTCGATGGATGGAGGAAACATGTCACTGCCAACATAGCTTAGGGAGCCTACATAGAGTTCACGTACACCATCACCATCAACGGTCTTTCCCCCTGCTGCAAAAAGGTGTCCCATCGCGATGATGGGGATAGAGGGATAGCCATCACGGGCTAAAGCCTCTTGTTTCTGCACTGCCAGGGAGCAGACCTCTTCGTAGTGAGTCCTCATTCCTTGGGCTAGCTTGGTGTTCTTGTCCTCCAGGCTCTCCCCAGCTTCGACCGAGCGGATATCCCTATCACGAAGATACGGCACTGCACAGATGATAGCTTCAGGCTTGTCCTCATGGGTGAGGAGTATCACCTCTTCCTCTAGCGATTCTGCCTTCGATCCCACAATATGGATATTGAAGGCCTCAAGCAATGCTTTGGGTGCATTCAGAAAGGTAGGCGAGTCATGGTTTCCCCCTACGATCACCGTGCTGTGGCAAGAGGTCCTCCCAAGACGCGACAGGAAGTTGTAGTAGAGCTTCTGGGCCATATTGCTGGGTGTGGTGGTGTCAAAGATATCACCACTGATTACAAGGATGTCTATCTGTTGTTCTTCAATAGTGGCGAGCAACCAATCGAGGAAGAGGGAGAACTCTTCATAGCGCTTTTGTCTGTATAGCATCCTTCCTAGGTGCCAGTCAGATGTGTGCAGTAGTTTCATGGGATCTCCTTAAGGACAAGTATAACAGATGTAAGGAAGAAGGTGATTGCTGTTTTGCTGATTTATTACAGATGCCTCATAATCATGGAAACTGATGATGAGGAAGTAGTATATTTCAAACACTCAATTTTAGAAACATAGACATGTGGTATCGAATCTATTCTCTAGAAGAATAGGCATCATACATAATATTTTACTGTTCATCCAAGAGAAGACCATCTCATCAAGCTTGGTAATGAGGCTAAGATACCAAAGGTTCGTATCAAAAAGATACTAGAGCAAACCAGATTAGCCTTAGCTGTTTGGCCAAAGCTGGCAAAGCAATATGGGGTGACTCATACAAAAATTCACATGATAGCAAAGAGAATGAGGATAAGGAAAAAACACCTTAGCGGGTGACTTGTCATAGCATTGCTTCTCCTGCAATGAGACAGACTCCCATCATTTTGGAACTGCCGAGTAATCCTCTGCAGTTGCTTCATTCCTCAATGTAGATTAGTAAATTGTATTTCAGGTTTTGCGAGATGGTATCTGGTAAAGACTCCAATAGCTGAGTCATTCATCGGTTGTATAGCTCAACACTTCACCACCGGATGAAATTACTGTTCCCTTCTCATAAGCACCACAACTGCTGATTATTGTGTACCAGGCACCAAAGCCTTGAGTCCCTCAAAACATATGGATTGGGCGAAAACATCACCTGCTTTGTAGATGATCTCCTCTGAAATGTCATTATCAACGAAAGAATATACTGTTATGGCTTGGTTTTTCTGGTCAACGTGCCAGCACTCCCTGATTCCACTTTCCCTATAGAGCCCTAACTTTCGAACACGGTCATGGGTCCTTGTAGATGGGCTAAGGATTTCTACGACCAAGGTGGGGATTCCTGTGTACCTATCCTTCTCGTAGTCGCACAACACGATGAGATCCGGTTGCACCACATTAATATCATCCTCGGTCGTTTCTCTATTGGCTACTTGCAACCGGCGGATAAGTTCTATGTTGAAAGGGGCCAGAAATGGAGTACAGTAAGGTATATCTTGGAAATGCTGCCAGAATTCAACATGTAAGTATCCAAGGAACTTCTGGTGTGAGAAACTAGGTGAGGCCAGCTGGTACACCACCCCTTCGATCAGCTCATACCTATTGTCACTGTTTTCAGTCAGATCGATGAAGTCCCGATATCCTAGGGCATCATCCTTTCTTGCACTAGTCCCATACCCGATTGCATGTTCCAAAACCGAGGAGAAATCCACATTGGTGCGTAACACCGCCTGGGGTACGCCGTTACGGGTTATCACAACCGGTTCTATTGAACAAAGCCTCAAATACTAGCCAAAGGTATTCTGCACCTCTGTCGCTGTTACCAACATACATTACTCTTTTCAGTCGCATATGAATCAACGCCTGTACAAGAAGTATAGCATAGCATTAGCTAATAGCGATCCTGTTAGCTACTGCTATGAACTACTACATTTTGGGTATTTGAGGACATTGAAGCTTTTCAATGCTTTCGTGAGCCAAAGAAAAAACCGGACTACTCTTTTGAGCAATCCGGCCTTTTGGTGTTTTGGAGGTGGGGGGATTCGAACCCCCGTCCTAACGTGCCACCCAATGACGTCTACAAGCTTAGTTGATGTTCTTTATTTCCGAAGGTAGGCAGGTACACCAGCAAGACGTCCTTCCTTCGTATCCTACTTAATTTTCCTCCCAACCCGTAGGCACTGATGGGAGTAAGCCCCTATTATTACAGGTTACCGTTGCTTAAGAGCGGCAGCAGTCGGGCCTGTACACACTCGTGCTGTTACGCAGCGAGAGCGTATTCTGCGTTGAAGGAGACTTCGTCTTCTTTTTTGGCAGTTAAAATTTTTGCTAGTTTATGGAGTTGGCGCTCCGCTTGCAGCCACTGGCCTGATCTTCCGCCAGTCGAAACCGAAACACCCCCGAAGGATTTCTCCTTTGGAGTATCCTAAATGTACTCTGAATTGGAAGAAAAAGCAAGAAGGGATCATCCACTGATAAGATCCCTTCCTGTATTATTCTGCATTAAGACAGTGTTCCCAGGTATTTGGAATGCCCATTATCTCTCCACAGTCTTTTTGCAGTTCCTGCTTGGTCTAAAGATTAGCCTTGGTCAGAACAGAAACCCCGGTATCAAAGTAAGCAGAACCAACGCTTTCACCTTTCAGAGCCTTTACTGCAGTCTTCATCCCTTCATATCCCATGACGTCAGGATTCTGTGCCATGGTACAAAGGATGTGACCACTTTTGATCAATGAGAGAATCATATCGGACTTGTCAAAACCAACACCGACAACCTTTTTTCCAGCTTCAGCAATTGCATTACCAACACCAACAGTTGACCCCTCGTTAGCTCCAAACAAGCCAACAACACCCTGGGTGATGAAATTTGCACTCATGTCTTTTGCACGGGCAGCATCACCATCACAATACTGGGTCTCAAGCAGCTGAAAACCGGTCCCTGCAAATGCTTTACGGAAACCATCCTCACGGGCAACAGTTGAGGCTGTTGCACTGTTTACACTGATGATACCAATCTTTCCAGAAGTCACCCCATTGCCTTTGAGGGCATTGAGCAGTTCCTTACCAGCGGTAGCACCAGCTGCGGTATTGTCGGTAGCGAGGGTCTGCACTGCAGGATAGTTTGCGGCAGAATCAACATAGATTATCTTCACACCAGCAGCCTCGGCTTCCTTGAGCGTTGCAGTAACCGCGTTGGGGCCGTTTGCAGCAAGCAGGATGGCATCAGCACCACCGGCAACGGCATTGTTGATGCTTTCGATCTGCTTAGCATCATCCTTCACATCAGGGGCAAGCCACTTGTAGGTAATTCCCCCAAGTTCGGTAGCGGCTTTCTGTGCTCCCTTGTCCACATTTACCCAGTGCTGGTCCATCTGGTCCATGGTTATCAGATAAATCTTATACCCGGAAGCTTCCTTAGCACCCTGAGCAAACAGGGATGTGGCCAATACGAGTACACACAGTACAATCGCAATCTTTTTCATAATACAGACTCCTTTTTTCTATGTACTACACCTTAGTGTTAGTATTTATGCTGCAGAAGCAAGACGCTTCTTCTTAGAACCCTTGCCGGACCGTACGATGACATCAAGCAAGACTGAAACAACGACAATGATACCGATTACAATATTCCTGATCGCTACAGGAGCCCCGGCAAACTGCAGGCCATTCTGCAGTACCCCCCAGATGGAAGCACCGATTACCGTACCAAAGAGCAGACCCTGCCCTCCCAAAGTGGATATGCCACCAATCACCGAAGCGGCAACTGCATAGAGCTCGTAGCTGTTTCCTGCATCCATCGTACCCATTCCACTGGTGGCACTGGTTATGAGACCAACCACACCCGAAACAAAAGCCGAAACCATATACGCTTTGGTGGTGGCAGTGATGACATTTACTCCGCTAAGCCTGGCAGCCTCCACATTGGATCCTATGGCATAGATATGACGCCCACTTCGCGTTCGCATAAGAATAAAGTTGAAGATACACCACAGCACTGCGGCTATCCATATGGTGTTGTACAGGCCAAAACTCTTCCCGTAGTAGAAGAAATCCCTGAAGCCCTGGGCTGCTTCGCCTATGCTGTCAGTGTTATAGTTGTTGTTTGCTATCTGTGCTATTCCCCGTGCAATGGTCATTGTTCCCAAGGTAGCAATGAAAGGAGGAAGTTTTGCGAAGGATACCAGCAGACCGTTTGCCAAGCCAAAGACGAGACAACAGAATAAGGTGACGATGACAGCTACCCAAGGATTGATCCCCTTAGTCATCATCGTTGCGCTTATCATACAGCTCATCCCTACAACTGACCCTATGGAGAGGTCAATGTTACCTGTTATCAGGACATATGATTGTCCAATTCCGATAAGCAAGATTGGGGCAATCTGTCTAAGAAGATTCGAGATGTTTCTCGAGGAGAAAAATACCGGATTCATTATGCCGAATACAACATAGAGCACTATGAGCCCAGCAGTGACAGTCAAGACTTGCCCTATGCCACGTATGGCCATCATTCGTTTAAACGGATTTTCAAATTCTCTGCTCATTATCCCTTCCCCATCATGTATGATCATCCAGTTTGTTTTCAAACCGGGTTGCGTATTCCATTATCTTTTCCTGGGTAGCATTACTGCGATCGAGTTCGCCTGTAATCCTTCCATCACACATGACAAGGATACGGTCTGAGACCCCCAGAATTTCAGGCATTTCACTAGAGACAAACATGACAGCGATGCCATTCAGCTTCAGCTCATTCATCAGGGTATAGATCTCAACCTTCGCAGCAACATCTATGCCTCGTGTAGGTTCGTCAAAAATGACTACTTTGCTGTTCCTTGCAAGCCATTTGCCTACAACAACCTTCTGCTGGTTTCCCCCAGAAAGTGAAGACGCATTCACTTCACTTGTGGGAAGCTTGACCTGAAGGTCAGATACAGCCTTTTGTACCATCGTTTTCTCGCGCTTTCGATTAATTATTCCTGCCATGTTGCAGATGATATCGAGATTGGGCAGGGCGATATTTTCCCTCACCGAAAGCTTCACACAGAGCCCATCCCGCTTTCTGTCTTCTGGAACCAGAACCAGGCCGGCTGCAATGGCATCTTCCGGACAACTGATCTTCACCACCTTCCCCTCGATCTCCACGTCACCGCTCTCCTTGTGGTCAACCCCAAACAGAGCACGCGTGGTCTCTGTCCTTCCCGCCCCCATAAGGCCAGCAATCCCCAAAATCTCACCCTGGTAGAGGTCCAAGGAGACATCCTTGACCATCCGTCCTGCCTTGAGGTTTCGGATGGAAAGCGCCAACTTGCCCTTATTGGCTGGAATGCGAGGAAACTTCTCCTTAATTTCACGGCCCACCATTAAGGAGATTATCTGACTTAGCTTCAAGTCCTTGAAAGGATGTTCAGCGATGAACTTGCCGTCACGCATGATGGTGACCCTATCGACAATGTGTTGCAGTTCTTCCAAGCGGTGACTGATGTACACGATGCTGCACCCGTTATCTCGCAATTTCCGTATCAGGGTGAAGAGTTGGGTTATCTCAACACTGGTAAGAGCACTTGTAGGTTCGTCCATGATGAGGATCCTGGACTTGGCTTGCAAGGCTTTAGCTATTTCCACCATCTGCTGTTTTGAAACTGCAAGGGATCCGACAACCATTTCAGGCTGTATGTCAATCTGCAAGGAATCAAGTACCTGTTTCGCCTGAAGATTCATCTCCCGTTCATTGAGCAAAGTCCCACGGGTAAGCTCACTACCAAGAAATATATTCTGAGCAACAGTAAGATGGGCACACATATTCAGTTCCTGATGGATCATGGAGACACCCAGGGCCTGAGCTTTGCGTGGATTCAAATCCCCCTCTATTGCATTGCCAAAGATGGTCATTTCACCGCTGTCACGGGTATATACTCCACTGAGAATTTTCATGAGGGTGGATTTGCCTGCCCCGTTCTCCCCAAGCAGGGCCATAACCTCACCAGGACGGAGAAAAAATGAGACATCATCCAAGGCACGCACCCCAGGGAAAGTCTTGGTAATAGAGTGCATCTCTACACTGTAGGGGGTTTCATTCATGCCATAGTACTCCTGTATGAGCAAAGTATCCCATGGCTTTTCTGCGGACGCTAGGTAGTGATTTTTTAGAATAGGGTATCTATTGTTTAGGTTTGAGCGGAATGGAGCCTGCGATTCCCCCATACTGGGAGAATTCACTTCGAGTGAGTATGCGCTCTACTCTTCCTTTGGAAAGTATGACCAGACGGTCTGCCACTTGCAGGGTATCGGATAGCGATACAGCCAAGATGAGGGAAGTCATGCCTTTGTTCCTGAAAGCATCAAAGTACTGGATCAATGATATCCGCTGAAACATATCCACTGAAGCAAAAGGTTGCACTGCACAGACAAACGATGGGTGTTGCATCAGTACCCGCTGGTAAACAAGGGTATGAAGCTTCTCTTGTGAGAGGTCGTACAGGCTGGTCTTGTAGAGGTCCTCTCCAAATATTTGTTCAAGATCCTTTGCAATCGCCCTTCTTCTTTTAGGCCGAAGCCATAAGTGACGAATCTTCCAATCACTGGTGAAGAACAGATTGTCTATGACCGACAATTGGGGAAACAACAGGCTCTCATACGGTTTTGCCGGGATGAGGGATATGGACCTGTCGTCTTTGGAGGGGGGGCTCCCTTCAAGAGTCAAGGCGCCGCTCTCAGGGAGGCAAGTTCCTTGAAGTAAGGAGAACAGATCCCCGATGCAGAGGTTTTCGCTATCGAGAAGCACCACCGTCTCACCTCTGCGCATAGAAAAGCTGAGACCATGCATATGTTCGTAGCAGAGGCTATCACACACAAGAAAAGGGTCTTCAGAAATCTGCATCCCCTCATACTGGCTCTGCCTTTGGGAAGGCTCCATACTCTGTTCAAACACGTTGCTATACTGGGCGATGACCTCGTTGGTCATCTGGTAGGGAAACAGGTGTTTTACAATCCTTCCCTCCTGCATGAGATAACAACGCGAACAGAATCGGAATGCTTCCTGGTGATGATTGCAAAGATATAGGAACGTCATGCCCTGATCTTTGAAATAGTGCATCACTTCTTCGAGCCTGTTCAGGTCGATCTCGCTGACAAAGTTGGATATTTCATGCAGAATGACCAGATCAGAACGGCTTATGCTCGCCTTTACAAACTCAATGACCAATTTTTCAAATGCAGTGAGATCCCCTACCAGAGTCTTTTTTCGCATGCTGATGGGGAGAGGTCGTAACAGCTCATCCATCTGTGAGGAGAGCAATCTCTGATTGATCAGATGACTGCGAAACCCCTTACGCAGGACAAACAGGTTTTCCTCCACCGTCAGTGTATCTATGAGGGTGGACTCACGTTGGATGACTGTCACACGATTGGATTTTCTGGAGCTGGAAAGATAATCGTTTACCAGGATATCATTACAATACACATGTCCGTAATGGATGGGTATGTTCCTCTTGAAGATGGTCAGAAGCTGTTCGATACCCAAGGCATTAAGCCCAATGAGGGCTACTATTTCACCCTTATTGAGGTGTAGGTTGATGTCAGACAGATAGGGAGGAAGCGATACCTGTTCAAGGCGGAATACCTCATGCTTCATACCCTATCCTCAGCTGCTACGCTTCTGGGTAAGGCGATCAACACATCCGTGCCTATTCCTTTTTGGCTTGTGACGGTAAGACCGTACTGTTCGCCAAACAACAGCTTGATGCGGTTATTTACATTCACCAAAGCGATGCCGCCATGATTCTCCTCACGTTTCATATATTCAAAGCTTCGCACAGAGAGATTACGGTTCATCTTTTCCAGGACTGTACTTTCCATTCCCACCCCATCATCGCTTACAGTAACCAGTAACCTCGACTGGGTAGTCTCTATATGGACTCTGAGCAACCCCTTGCCCACCTGACACTCCAGGCCATGAATGATGCAGTTTTCCACAATTGGTTGCAAGGTAAGTTTGGGAATACGGTAGGAGAGCACGTCCTCCTTATCCTCATCGTCAATGACCACTTCAAGGGACATTCGGTTTCCAAACCTGAACTGCTGGATGAAGAAATAGTTTCGGGTGTTTTCCAACTCCTGCTCCAAGGTGACCAGGTTCTCCACATTACTGATAGTGTACCGGAAAAAGGTGGAGAGGGCCTCAGTCATGGAGGCAATGGTATCAAGGCCGGATACCAGAGCCTCTGAACGTATCCCTTCCAGGGTGTTATACAGGAAATGTGGGTTTATCTGATTTTGCAGGGCAAGAAACTGGGCTTGCCGCTTGCTGGCGTTCATTATCTGGTCTGTGTTCAACAGCGTATGCAGCTTTGCCTCTACCTCTCTCATCTCCCTGTTGAGAGGAAGCCTCTTGTCAATAACATTCTCAAACGTATATCCGGATGCAAAAAGCTGGAGAATGTGCCTTGTACGCTTGTAGGGTACTACAATCCAACCATAGAGCAGTAAGGCACATGCCACAACCAGAAGAAATCCCAAGAGCAACCATACCAAGGATTGGATTCTCCCCGTTTGGTACAGAAGCGCCATAAAAAGGAGGCCTATCAGAAGTGTTGCCACTAGGGCCATCCAAAGGACTAAGCGCTCATCAAGATATCGGGTTCTCCTAGCCATACAGTTTCCTATACTCAATGGGCTTTATCTGACAGGCCTTCTTGAATACCCGTGAGAAATGTTTTGGATCGCGGTAGCCAACCATCTGTGCTATTTCACCTATGCTGAAATCACTGTTTGCCAACAGTCGCTTTGCTTCGGTGATGCGAAGATCCAACAAGTATTCAAAAAAACCCTTGTTGCAGTTTTTCTTGAAGAGCGAGCTGAAATAGGAACTGTTCAAATTAACGGCTTCACTTACCGACTCCAAGCTGATGAGCTCATCACAAAAATGCAGTGCCATATACTCTTGTGCCTTGCGTATCGGCTTGCTGAGGTTTTCTTCCTTATCATCAAGGTACAGGTTGAACACCTCTTGCATGCCTGAAAAAAAAGCGGCCTCCAACATACTCATGGAATATGCATTTTCCAACTGTTGCCTCTTTTCAGTAAGGAATGCGTCTGTTGTAAGACTACTGGTCATGTGTTCTACTATAAAGCCTGCCCCGCCATCAAAACAATCCATCATAATCTTGGATTTGGCATAGGGAGAAAACTTCATAGCTTCCAGGTCAGCAAAAAATGTTACACAGTGGCTTTTCAGTGCTGTTTCTGAATTCTGAGCACAGATTCCCTGCAGGCCAAGGACAAACGGATTAACCATACTATTTGGGGGTACCTCTTCACATCCTGAGGCAACATAGCGCTTCATACTCCCTGTAATAAGGCGTAGGGCTACCGCCTGCTGGCTCGCCAGCACCGAACCCGATAACTCTCTATACGTATTCACTGTCACACCCAAGCCTAGGGTGAATAGGATATTCCCATAGATTTCACCCTGGGTCTTGAGGAACTGCAGAAGCGACTCACTACCTTTGAGAACCAAAGATGCACTGTTCTCCGGGTAAGAGAGCAACAGATAGATACTTCCCTCGTGCAAATGGGTGACAATGTCGGAGCAGAATGAAGAGAACTCACGAATTACGAACTCCTCCACCTTTGCAACAAGGATAGAGTCTGATCGTTGGGCATGAAACCCCTTGAGAAGATCCATCTTGAGGGAAAGTACCTGCATGATATCTGATGGAGAAAAACAGGTTGCAAGGAGGTTGGTCTGCCCTTCTCCTATGAGCAGACCAAAGGCTAACGCACGCTTGTTCCTTCGCTCCTGTGTTACTTGTTGCTGTAACTGCTGGTTAGCTTCGACCTGCGACTGTTGTTCAGCATGACGAGAGACAATCTTGTTGAGGGTCTGTTCCAGTTCCAGTTTCTTTATGGGCTTGAGCAGATACTCCGCTACCCCATACTTTATTGCAGTCTGCGCATAGTCAAACTGCTTGTGCCCACTGATGATGATGAACTGCAGGCTGGGCTGAATCTCTTTTGCCTTGCGGATAAGGTCCAGACCATCAAGGCCCGGCATTCGGATGTCAGTGATGACGAGATCGGGTGAATGCTCCCTGATTAGTTCAAGGGCACTGTTCCCATCATACGCTTTGGCACAGAGGGTAAGACCCATGCGTTGCCAATCAATGAGTGCACATATCAGGGCGCACACTCTCGCTTCATCATCTGCAACTATAACCTTCATTCCCTGATTATATGACCAAACAAACAATTCCGATAGTCAAAGTACGGTTTTTCTTGCTTCCAAGGTATCAACCCAGCCTTCAAGTGCTACAAAGGTCTTCTCAAGGTCAATGAATCGGAGTGTTGCAGCCCCATCTTGGGTGGTCTGCTGTGCATTGACGATGACCAGGGGGGCTCCATTTCTGGTTGCATACAAGGGAAAGGAGGCTGCAGGCTGGACGCGTAGTGAAGAACCAAGCACCAGACAGAGGTCCGTATGGCTGAAATCCTCGTACGCACGATCTAGGATATGGGTGTTCAGATTCTCCCCATAAAACACAATATTGGGCTTGACAAGTGAACCGCAGGAGGTACAGTAGGGCACTTCATCATTGAGGACGATAGGTGCTATCTCTTCGTAGGCATAATGTGCATTGCAGTTGGTACAGTAGTGGTGAGCTGCACTGCCATGCACCTCATACTGCTTCTTGCTTCCAGCCTTCTGATGCAACATGTCTATGTTCTGTGTATACAGAGAACGCAGGTACCTTTTGGCCTCAAGCTTGGCAAGCGTCCTATGTACGACATTTGGTGTATAGGTATCCAGGTGGTACCAGTACTCCTTTGCCCAGGTATAGAAGACATCAGGATGCTGCATAAAAAAGGAGATGCTCAGGATATGCTCCACATCAAGGCCTTCCCATTTCTTGGAATAGATGCCTTTTGGGCTTCGGAAGTCAGGGATGCCCGAAAGCGTGGAAACCCCAGCCCCGGTGAAGACGGTCATCCTCTTTGCATTGAGAATCAGGGGCTTGAGTATGGAGAACTTCTTTTCAAACTGTTGGAGAGTTTCTGAATTTGTTTTCATATGCGTCCAGTATATAGCATTAAAGCCTTATAGGGTATGCTATTCAACCAGTGTTCCAGTATAGGTGTTCCCCTTCAGTCCAGTAAGATGCACAGTGACGATGCTGCCAATAGCAGGAGTGCCATCAAAGACAACCATTTCGTTGTGCTCGGTTCTTCCCAGCATCTGATTCTTATCATTTCTGGAAATAGCATTGACCACTACCTTTGCTAGGCCTTGAGATCGTTTGGTCTTTTCTCGTACAAACACCTTGTGCTGAAAATCAATGAGGGCTGTCAGTCTTCTTCCTCTCTCCTCCTCTGAGACCTCCCCAGGGAATTGGACAGCGGCGGTCCCTTCACGGGGATTGAAGTAGTACATGAACGCTTCGATGCATCCCATCTGGTCGAGTGCTGAGATCGTATCCTGATACTCATCCTCTGTCTCCGAAGGGAAGCCAACCATGACATCGGTAGCAAAGGTGGCTGAAGGAATTTCCCTCTTGATGGTTTCAACCAAGGAAAGGAAATGATCACGGGTGTACTTGCGATTCATAAGGCCCAAGATGCGGGTATTCCCACTCTGCATGGGTATGTGCAGGTGCTTGGCTACCTTGTCCTGTTCCTTGATGACGCGGATGAGCTCATCGGAGAAGTCCTTGGGATGGGGGCTTTCAAAGCGTATCCACTCGATATCCCCTGCAACTGAGCAAACCTTCTCCAACAAGGATGGGAAGGTAAGGACCTTGCCATCTTCTTCATAGTGGTAGCTGTTCACATTCTGGCCAAGCAGGGTTATCTCCTTCACTCCCTTGGAATCGAGAAACCGGACCTCAGAGAGGATTTCCTCAACAGGACGGGATATCTCCCTTCCCCTAACATAGGGGACTATGCAGTAGGAACAGAAGTTGTTGCATCCGTTCATAATCGGTATATACGAGGAGTATTCTCCTTCCTGGTAGTAGGAGGTCCCAAAGCTGTAGGTCTCCGTCCGTAATTCGGCGCTTTCAGGAGAGACAAGCACTTCAAGGATCTTCTGCTTGTCATTTGTGCCCAACACATAATCAACGTGGGGTGCCTCATCCTTGAGGTCTTCCTGCAAGCGTTCGGCCATGCACCCGGTTACGATAAGGGTCAGGGGGTGCAAGGTCTTTATATGGGCAAACAGACCGAGCCTTCCCCAAATCCTGTTCTCTGCGCTTTTGCGCACAGAGCAGGTATTGAGAATGGCGCAATCTGCCTCCTCTGCACTTTTTGCAGGTACAAGGCCTGCTCCTTTGAGCTGGAGGGCCAGTGCATTGCTTTCAGCAGTGTTCATCTGGCATCCATAGGTCTCTATCCAGTACGAGCGAATCATTTGGTATCCTTATCAGCAAGCAGCAGGGCCGCCTGCAGTGTATTTTTCATCAGCATTGCGATGGTCATCACCCCTACCCCTCCAGGGACAGGGGTGATGAAGGAACAGTGAAGGGAAACAGCATCATAGTCAACATCCCCAACCAGGCGGTAGCCCCGTTTGGCAGAGGAATCTTCAACCCGGTTGATGCCGACATCTATGACAACTGCGCCTTCCTTGACCATGGAAGGTTGAATGAAATGTGGTTTGCCGATGGCGGCAACAAGTATATCTGCACTTGAGGTAAGCGAAGGGAGGTCAATGGTGCGAGAGTGGCAGACCGTCACAGTCGCATCGCGGCCTTTCTGCATAAGCAGGGCAGCAAGGGGTTTCCCTACGATGTTGCTCCTTCCTACGATGACCACATGCTTACCAGAAGTCTCGATCTTATAGTGGTCTAGCATTGCAAGCACTCCCAAGGGGGTGCAGCTGACAAAGGTGGGAAGCCCGATAAGAAGCTTGCCCATGCTTATGGGGTGGAAACCATCAACATCCTTATGTGGGTCTATTGCTTCGATGACAGCCTCGCTGTCCATATGGGCAGGAAGGGGCATCTGCACAAGGATTCCATGCACAGAAGGGTCAGCATTGAGCTTTCTCACAATAGTAAGAAGCTCTTGCTGTGTGCTTTCCTCAGACAGGGAGTAATCATGATGGCCGAATCCTAGGGAAAGACATGCCTTTTTCTTGCTCCGAACATAGCTTTGACTTGCTGGATCGGTTCCAACCAGGATTACGGCAAGGGTTGGAGCATATCCGTACGTTTGCACGAAGGCTTCTGTTCTGGTCTGCAAATCCTCGTAGACAGCTTGTGAGACTTCTTTTCCTAACATATCTTGCATGGAGTATCCTTCCTTTCCCTGTAGAGTACCGAAAATGCAGGGTAATGGCAACAAACGCAAGAGATAACGCCATTTGGTTTGTCGTTTGCGTATCCCTGCAGTATATTGGCCATATGGTTTTCAAAAAGTCCTATATTTCGTATGATTGCAAGCATGTAACGATCCAAGCATCATATTGTTCCTACAAGTAACACGAGGTACCCATGAAAAAGTTTTTCCTGCTATGTCTCATAGCCCTATTCCTTCCCCTGTCCCTGTATTCAGTCGATTTCTATGATGCAGGAAGCCAACAGTTCTCCTTCAGGCTCGGGACCAATGTCCCTACATTTATCCATTTCTTTCATGACAACACAACCGTTACCGGTCCTGGAGAAGACAATACCGGAATGTCTATGGGTGGCTATGGTTCCATAAGCTATCAGATGTTCAACTCCTCCAAGACAGCCGTCGGAGGAGAGATTGGCTATGACTTCAACTTCTCAGCAGAGAAGGAATTTTTCTCTGCCGTACCCTTTTTTGCAAAATACTCCTATTTCCCCCTGCAAGGGACATTCGACCTTCCTCTGTCGATAGGGCTGGGTGGGGCGTACATCAAGTACAAGACAGGTTCGCTGATGACCTTATATGCAAACCTTGAAGTGGGAGCAGTCTGGTATCCAGGTGAGAACTGGGGATTTGGGTTATCAACGGGGATTTGGCTCATTCCTGAGCTCAACTATGAAGAGAACCTGAAGGCAGACAATGCCCTCGCTGGCTTTATCCCTATAACCCTCTCAATCATTTACCGACAATAGGAGCATACCATGAAGAAAACGCTAGCACTGACCCTTTCAATAATACTTATCACAATTGCTTTTGTTTCCTGTAACCTGGATGGGAATTCCGGTATTTTCAGAGAGATATCACTAGCAAAGACACCGCTTTCCATCCGGTACAAACAGCTGTTGGGTGATGATGGGACACTGCTCTACTTCAGGACGGCTACAGGAGTGGTCCGAGTTGACAAGGCGACGACAAGCTCCGGTTCAAAGACGTATGCAAAGGAAGCGATGGCTTCAAGTGAGCTTGACAATGTCATACAGGCCGCTGCCTTTTCCCAGACTGACAATTCAGTCTTTTATATCACAAACAATGCGACTGAACAGAACAATGCTACCATCAACCTGATCAATACAGGTACAAAATCAAAGACCACCACTACAGCCAGCACAGCTTTTATAGCCTCTGGTAATTTGAAGATCAACAATCTGTATGCAAACAGGTTGATCATGGTCAAAGAGAAAGATGGAAATGGTAGACTTTTCGAACTTTTGAAGTATAATGGCGCTACAGCATTTGATACGTCTGTGGCACAGTTCACCCTCCCCACAACCGGATATGGCGTACATGCCGTCATCGCCCAGACTGGGCATGGGCACGATACCTTGGCAACACCGTTCAGTTCCATGCTGGTTTCCTTTGTAAAGAGCAGCACAGCCGGTGAAGGTGAATACGAGCACTATCTGGTGCCGAATAGTGGTATCGGATCTGGAAAGAAACTTGCCACCAACACCATACAAGTTGCAAACTTCCTGCATGAGAATGCCCTAGGCAGCGATACAATCTATGTGCTTTCCACTGCTGGCAAACTGTATTATGCGGGGACATATGCATCCCCACTAGCCTCATGGGTAGAGCTGAATGACAGTGGCAAGATTTTTGGTGCCAATGCTTTCGCCTATACAGTACTTGATGGGACCGACTATCATTTCATAGCCAAGCCCTCAACAAAATCGTCCAGTCTGGAGGTGTTCACGTTTGCAAAGACGGCCACTACCAGTGCTGAAGTGGCGAGATCCAGCGTACAGTCAGGGTATGCCAAAGAACTTTCTTTGACCTCCATTGTCAGTGCCCAAGAGAAATCTACGAATCCCTCCAAGCTATTGGTAGCAACTGATGAGAATGGCATGTTTGACATCACCATCAATGCTGCAACCGCTGATGTTGATGACACATCAAACGGCTCTACAACCGGGGCGGAAGAATATACGTTCTAGTTCCTCTTTGATTCTTTTCCCTTGCTATTCCCTACCAGGCAAGCCCTTCCAAACCGGAAGGGCTTGCCTCGTCTTCGGGTTCCCAAATCACTGTCATCAAGGATCCGATGCAAAGACAAACGGCAACATATCCAATGTACAACTCATATCACTCAGCATTCTCCCCTACGCTAACTGATTGCCAGCATACCAAATACCACTGTCACTGATACCCTATCACCACCTTTTGCCCTCTGCTTAAAATTGCTTAATTCTTAACCCGTATAAACTTCTTGAGTTTATGGCATGATGAGGTATACTAAGTATAGCATGTGTCTAACCGGGATAAGGGGTAAGGCTTATGAAAAAGACTCGCATGAGCAGACGCACACGAATGGACATGTTTGCATTCATCGGATTTACCGCACCAAACTTTCTCCTGTTGGGTGTGTTTGTGTTCTGGCCAATCATCTACAGCCTCTACCTGAGCTTCTTCAAGTGGAATATGATATCGCCGAAGAAGACCTTCCTCGGCTTCGCCAATTACAGCCGTCTGTTTTCTGACCCTGTATTCTGGCAGATCACCCGCAACACCCTGATCCTTTCACTATCCACTGTCATCATCAAACTAACCATAGCCCTTGGCATAGCGATGCTTTTGAACCGCAAGCCCAAAGGTGGGGGTGTCTACCGAGCCATCATATTCAGTCCTACCTTCACCACAAGTGTTGCTGTCGCGATGGTGTGGACCTGGATTTATGAACCGACCTTTGGACTGTTTCGGTTCATATTCCAAGCCTTTGGCATGACGAGCCCTGACTGGGTGTATAATGTACAATGGTCGCTTCCAGCTGTCATCATCGTCCTGATATGGAGGGGAATAGGCTATGACATGGTACTATTTCTAGCAGGGCTGAAGAACATCTCCCAGGAACTCTATGATGCGGCTTTGGTTGATGGCGTCAACTCATGGCAGAAATTCCGCCATATAACGTTTCCCCTTTTGAGCCCGACCACGTTCTTCCTGACCATAACGTCATTCATAGGAGCATTGAAGGCCTTTGACATAGTGTCCATCATGACCGACGGAGGGCCTATGAACAGTTCGAATGTGTTTGTGCTGTATCTGTACCAGAATGCTTTCCAATGGTTCAAGACAGGGTATGCCTCAGCAATAGCGCTTATCCTGTTCCTCCTGATCATGGTCATAACACTGGTTCAGAACAGGCTCTCAAAACGATGGGTCCACTACTAGGAGGTATGAAATGAAAAAGCATCCGCTGCCTTGGTACCTCACTAGATTCGCTTCCCACCTGATACTCTTTCTCTCCTCAGCGATAATCGGAATCCCTTTCCTATGGATGGTAACCACAGCCCTGAAAAGCCCTGCTGAGGTCGCAACCTTCCCTCCCATCTGGTGGCCTGAAGTCATCCGATGGGATAACTTCACCACTGCATGGGCTCTCGCTCCCTTTGGCAGATTCTATGTGAACAGTGCCATCACCGCCTCTACCGGTGTTATCCTGGAAGTGGGTATCGCTGCCCTTTCAGCATATGCCTTCGCAAGGATCAGGTTCAAATATCGTGACGTCATGTTTCTGGTGATGCTTGCCGCCATGATGATACCCAGCCAGATAGGACTGGTTCCCAACTATGTGATCCTAAAGCAACTGAAATGGATAAACACCTATCAAGGGATTGTCATTCCACATGTATCCAGTGTCTTTGGCGCTTTTTTGCTCAGACAGTATTTTCTCTCTGTCCCACCATCCCTCTATGATGCTGCAGAAATCGAGGGGCTCGGCCATTTTAAGACGATGGTGTATGTGGCGCTTCCTCTGGCCAGACCGGTATTGGGAACTCTAGTGCTCTACCTGTTCTTGGCCAAATGGAACAGCTACCTTTGGCCTCTCATTGTGACAAACACCCAAAACATGCGTACCCTGCCCGTCGGATTGGCTATGGTGAGGACAGCCGAGTATGCCATAGGCCCCGAACATCTTATGGCGGCTTCCCTTTTCGTTCTTGTCCCTCCTCTTGTCTTATATTTCTTTGCTCAGAAGCAACTTATCGAAGGTATAGCAGCTGGTGCTGTAAAAGGATAATGAGCTAATCGATCTGCATGCAGATTGACGTAAGAATCTAAGGAGGTTTTTATGAAGAAGTATCTGATTCTCTCGCTTGTCGTGCTCTTCGCTCTCGGAACTTCGCCCTTATGGGCAGGTGCAACTGTAGAAAAAGCTTCTGACGGTCCAGTGAAGATTGTATACTGGCGAAGCCTGACAGGTGTAGCGGGTGAAGCACAGGAGGACTTGGTTGCCCGATTCAACGAAAGTCAAGACAAGGTAGTTGTCGAGGCACAATTCCAAGGGGCGTATGCCGAACTGCTGCAAAAGCTGCTGGCAGCCCTTGCTGCTGGAGAACTTCCAGACTTGGTCTTGCTTGACTCACCCTTTGTCACACTGTTCGCCAAAGATGGGGCTCTGGTAAATCTCGACCCGTTTGTAAAGGGTGACAACTCAGACTTTGACCTGAAGGACTTCATCCCAGGTCTCATGGCTGACGGATACTATGATGGTAAGCTCTATGCCCTGCCATTGATGCGCAGTACCCCACTGCTGTATGTCAATGGAGACATGTTCGCAGAAGCAGGCTTGCCAAGAAGAGCACCTAAAACGTGGGATGAGTTCAGGGAATTCAGCAAGAAGGTTACTAAGTTCGATTCCGCTGGCCAGCCAATCCAGCAGGGAGCAGGCTTCACCATGGGACAGACCAGTGCGCACTGGTATTTCCAGGGTGCTGTCTATTCATTTGGCGGCCTTGTTTCTGATGAGAATTTTGGCATACACCTCACTGAAGAACCTGCCATCAAGCTGGCGACGCTGTGGCAGGATATGGTTTTCAAGGATAAGACGGGCATCCCATCGAACAGCCATGACGACTTCCTCAACAAGAAAGTTGCAATGGTGTTCGGATCGACGGGAAGCATGGGTAACCTGCTCAACAGGGCTGACTTTGAAGTCATTCCAGCATTCATGCCCAAACAGGTACAGAATTTGTTCCTGTCGGTGGCTCGGTCATAGCGATGACCAGCACAGACAAGAAACGGCAAGAGGCTGCTTGGGAGTTTATGAAGTTTATGACAAATGCCCAGTCCAACTCCCATATTGTCATCAAGACCGGATATATGCCCATAAGCAAGTCTTCCATGACCTATCCTGATACGGTACAATACTTCCTGGACAACCCGATTCGAAAAGTAGCGATAGACCAATTGGAGTATACACGCCCGCAAGCAAGTGTGATATCATTGGGTAAGGGAACAGAGATTCTCCGCCAGATGATTGAGAAACTGCTCATCGGTAATCAGAATCCGAAGAAGGTAATGGAAGAGACAACAGCTGATCTTCTCAAGGAGTACAATGAATCATTCAAGTAAGAGTTCACTTCGTTCATACATGGTGGCCGCTGGTGCGGCCATCATCATAAGCATTTCCATCCTGTTGCTCACCGGGTGTGGCACGAAGGATACCACTACCAAAAAAATACGTGTTGTTGCACATCGCGGGGGTGCAGCCTTAGCACCGGAGAATACCCTGGCAGCATTCACTATGGCTCTGGAGTATGATGTTGATACTGTTGAGCTGGATATCCACCTCAGTAGCGACGGTGCTCTGATGGTCATCCATGACCCTACGCTCAAGCGTCTTACCAATAAGGAAGGATCAGTCTCTGACTACACAGCAGAAGAGCTTGCACAGTTTGATGTAGCCTCTACGTTTAAGTACGGCAGACATTATTTCGGCATACAAACGATGCCGACCTTGGAAGAGGTGATCGAACTTGTTGAAGAAAAGGCAAAAAGACCGATCAACTACCAGATAGAGATCAAGGTGAAGGAAAACGGCTCTCGGTATGAAGGCATAGAGCAGAAGCTCATCGATTGCCTGAACACCTATGGTATTGTCGACCGGACCATCGCCATTTCCTTCAACTTTCCCACATTGGAAACATTACGAACCCTCGAACCCAAGCTCAAGTTGGGTGCCCTGATAAGTAAGGAATACCTTTCCAGCAAGGGCATAACAGGACCTGAATCCGTGGCCAGGAATATGAAGGCTCTCAATGTGGAGTATGTGAGCATTAAGGCCGAGTACCTTTCACAGGGCCTCTATGACCAGTTACGTTCACAAGATCTGGGAGTCGGGGTATGGACAGTGGACGACACCATCTCCATGCGTAAGTTTGTGAATATGGGTGTTGACTTCATAGCTTCCAACAGACCCGATCTCCTCAACAAGGTCCTCGATCGCAAAGTAAAGGAGCCGGTACCGATCACTTCAACCAACTCTCCTTGGTATCAGTAACCGAATAGTTCCTCCTGTCATCCATGACAACGCGTACAGTACCATCCAATTGGGTCAGGTGATATTCTGCCCCATATTTCCTATAGGTATTGTAGACGGTCATGCTGTCAAGCTCGTCATGCATTGCAACGACTATCTTAGGCTGAAGCGTCTTGATCCACCTCAGGCTGTTGGAAGTATCCCCTCCATGATGGTTCGCCTTAGCCACATCACTTTGCAGATCCAACCCATATTTTGTGGTAAGTTCCCGTTCCTGTACCATATACAGGTCTCCACCAAACCATGCTGAAGAGGTTCCATAGGAAAGTCGCATCGCCAGTGACTGGTTGTTGACAAACTGGGTGCTGTTGGCAGGATACTGAGCAGGATAGACAATATTTTCACTTGGGTTGAAGATCCTAACCTCAATATCCTTACCAAAAGAGAAGCTGTCACCTTCGGAAAGCATCTCCACATCCAGTTCATGTTCTGCAATGCTCCGGACAAAATTAGTGTAGTGACTTGAATGATATTCAAGTGCCGATCGATATACCTTGCCAATGGGGAAAGCATCTGCGATCTGGGAAAATGATCCTATATGGTCAATATGGGATGTGACGCCACAAAATAGTCAATGTGATCGACACCCAGCTTCTTCAATGCCTCGATCACCTGCCCCCCACATTGGGGGTGCCCACAATCGAGGAGCATCACCTCCCCTTCTGGAGCGATAAGGATGGTGGAGTCCCCACTCTTGTCTGTGGCTGTTTCATCCACTGATAGATCAAGAAAATAGATACAGAGCTTTCCCTTCTCCCGCACTAGCACATCCTGGGCAACCAGCAGGTTTGGGATGAGCAGCAAAGCAATGGCCAAAACCATTGCCAGACGCTGTACATTCTTGACACAATTCCTCTTCAGCTTGATCTGTTTCATCTGGCACATTCCCTTTGGTTTTCACTGTACAACCTCACGACATCGCAGAAATTGGTGATGATACCATCGACACCCCACCCTATCACCCGTTTCATCAGGGCCATGTCGTCAACTGTCCATACATTTACTCTGATGCCATGAGCATGGCAGTCTATCACAACCTCTTCTGTGAGGGTGGTAGCGTCAGGATGGAAGGCCTCCATCCCCATAGCCTTGGCATAGGAGCCGGCGTTGCCAATTCCCTTGCTGTTTACGAGCATCGCACACGCAATGATCGGGTCAAATGCTTTGACTTTCCATAGCGAGGCATGGTTGAAGGAGGAGACTATGACCTTATGTTCCAGATGAAATCTTTTGACCATCCGGACCACCTTCTCTTCAATGTCAGGATAATAGCAACGGTTTGTCTTGATTTCGATATTTGTGATAACGGGGAGGTCCTGAACCCACATGCAATATTCTTCAAAGGAAGGGATCTCTTCGAAGGAATGGACAGTCCCTGCATTCATGCTCTTGAGCTCAGCTAGGAGAAAATCCTTTACAGACCCTGTATTGTCGGTAGTCCTGTCCACGCTCTCGTCATGAATGATGACAAGGTGCCCATCCCTAGAAAGATGGACATCCAGTTCTAT
>CAXXCW010000017.1:0-23407 GCA_963662725.2 uncultured Sphaerochaeta sp. | reverse complement strand
ACACAAAAATTTTGGATTTAGGAGAACTTTCGTGGATACAGATAAATTACTCTCTTTTTGCCAGGATCTCATACGTCTGAAGAGTCTTTCTGGAAATGAACAACTGGTTGCACAACGGATAGTCAAGGAAATGCATCTTCTCTCTTATGATGAGGTGTCTGTTGATCCCTTTGGAAATGTTATCGGGAAGATCATAGGAAATGGGAAACGATCGATCTTATTTGAAGGGCATATGGATATTGTTGATGTTCCCACACCACAGAAATGGAGTGTGGATCCTTTTGGGGTGTCATGCAGGATGGTCGTCTTTTCGGACGTGGAGCCTCGGACATGAAAACAGCCCTTGGTGCCATGATCTATGGTGCTGCTGAGTGTATTGGGAAAAAGGATAAGGCTGATGTGTATGTCGTTGCTGTTGTCCATGAGGAGATCTTTGAAGGTGTCGGTTTTGGTAAGGTCTTGGATGCAATACATCCTAACGTTGTGATCCTCGGCGAGCCCAATGACTTGGAGATTGCAATCGGGCAAAAGGGTAGGGCCGAAATTGTTCTGGAGACTCTCGGAGTGAATGCGCATTCCGCCCATCCAAATAAAGGGGTCAATGCAATAGATCACATGCTTTTGTTGTTGCAAGAAGTATACAAGATTCCTATTCAGGCCTCCAAAATTCTTGGGAAGGGAATTCTTATTGCTACCGACATAATTTCGTCCCCATATCCGGGAACTTCCATCATACCTAACCAGTGCCGGGTAACCTTTGATAGAAGGCTTATCGAAGATGAAACTCGAGAGAGTGTACTCGCCCCTTTTGATACAATCCTACAATCTATGAGCAATACTATTGAAAACTTTTCAGCAAAAGTCTTCTTCGCTGGGGAAAAACTGCATACCTACACTGGGAAGACTCTTGATTCAGAGCGTTTCTATCCTGGCTGGACTCTTCCCGAAGATAATGAACTTGTTCAATTAGCGAGAAAGATATACACTATGCTACATATTGACCCAGTGTTAAAGACCTATGATTTCTGTACCGATGGTAGTGAATCTGCAGGAAAAAGAAATATCCCAACGATAGGAATCGGGCCTGGGAAAGCTGATATGGCCCATGTGGTTGATGAGAATATAGAGATTGAGAAAATCTTTACAGCTGCTAAAATATACAGTTGCCTAGCAGAAGAGTATTGAGAATGATTATGTAAGAATAGTAGGAGCGATACAAATCAGTAATGGATGCAATAGCAATAGGATTACATATAAAGAAGATCAGATTACAACAAAAGAGAACCCAACAGGAAATCGCTGATTTCTGTGGCTTCACAAAGAGTCATCTTTCCAAGATAGAGAGTGGAAAGGTGATGCCTTCCATTGGGGTGCTCGCAAAGATCGCGGAAGCCTTACAGACTAAAATTTCCTTTCTTCTGGATGAGGAGAATCATAAGGATATCACCTATGATTCGAAAGATGAAATTACATCTAAGATGATCAAGACTTCCAAGGGATATTCAATCTATCCATTTGCTTCCACCCAAGAAGACAAGGTCATGCAACCTTTCCTCTTTGAAACGCATAAGAAAGATCATAAGATCCATACAACAATTCATGAAGGTGAGGAGTTTCTCTATATTCTGGAAGGGGAGATGATCCTCAAGATAGGCACCGAAAAGTATCACCTTCGGGAAGGTGATGGATTGTATTTTGATGCCCGAATGGAACATGAGACCACGCCGCTTACGGAAACTGTCAGAGTATTGGATGTTTTGTCTTAGCCTGTAGTTACATGCCTCTTGAAAATGTATGCATGACAATATTTCCGACAGGATCTCTCGCTGTGAAATCGTTGGAGGTGATGATTGCCGATAATCGTCACCCTCTTCATGACCCTACAGATCCTCTCTCCACAGCGGCATGCTCATACACCTCGGCCCCCCTCTTCCCCTTACGAGTTCAGAGCCTTTGATGGGAAGAACCTCAATGCCGTTATTCTGCAACACCTCATTCGATACCACGTTCCTGCAGTAGGTGATGACCTTCCCAGGCGCTATGGCCAGGGTATTGGTGCTGTCGTTCCACTGCTCCCTTGCTGATGCTATGGCATCACTGCCACCGCTGTTGATGATGTTGACAGAGGCGACTCCCAATGCCTTCTTCAGTGCCTGTTTTAGGGAGGATTCTGCATGAATATCGAGATTACCGTTCTTGCCCTGTTTCATGCTGAACACCTTCACACTCGAAGCAATGCCGGCGAACATACAGAAAGCGTCCCTGTCAACCATGGTAAAGACCGTATCAAGGTGCATGTAGGCCTTGTGTAAGGGATCTGGATAACCAGTACAGTCTCAAGACCTTCGCCTCCCTCCTCAATAGGGGAGAGCATCCTTTTTGCAAATCCCTCTATAGCCCAGACATCAGTTCGCGCACTGCTTCCGCAGATCGCGCACGAAGCATTGAGCATCAGGATGTCGCCTCCCTCGATACTGCTTTTTGCCGTGTAGTCCTGATGGATTCTCGCTTTTGCAAACAGGGGGTTGTGTCTAGCGATCAGGGAGAGAAGCCAGTTCTCCCTTCTCCTTGATTCGGTCTTCATTACGTTGATGGAGACACCCCCTCCCACTACCGTAGCAGGGTCACGGGTGAAATAGAGGTTTGGCAATGGGGGAATGTAGTAGGGGAACGTATCCCGTATATAGTAGGAGAGGGTCTTGTGCTCGACCCTGTCATCTATTTCAGCTTTAAGCAGACCTCCGATGCAATATGCCACCAGTTGCCCGGGACTGGAGGCATGCAGGTGTTCCTCTATGATCTGCCTAAGGGAAGGGGAGAATACTTGCGATGTGTTGACCAGATGCTCGACAGCAAGCGTTCGTTGCATCTCATCCTGGAAGACCTCCTGAAGCAAGGCTTCAATGTAAAGGACTGTACAGCCCTGTTCTTCCAATACAGAGGCAAACATGTCATGTTCATTCTGCATCTGGGCTAGAAACGGAATATCCTCAAACAACATCGAATCAAGGTACTGAGGGGTCAAGGACTCCAGCTCCCTTCCAGGGGCGATGCAACAACACGGCCTTGAGATTCCCTACCTCCGAGGTGACGCTAATGGGTGAATTCATGCTATGACCTTATCCTTATCAATGTATATGCTTGTGCAGTATAGACCCTCAAGGCACAGAGTAATAGGTTTTTCCATTCCTTGAATGGAGAATTGGCCTATGATTCACACAGGGCTGCGCTTGACCTGTCTCTGGTGGTGTTTCTGATTCTGACAAACAGGGAGTCCGTCCATTGAAGGCAGGCCCTTCAATGGACGGGCTTTCTTACACGCTTCTTTGGGACTCACGTACCACTGTGATAAAAATGGTACGATTCCTTGTGACCAGTACCACATTGTAGCTTGTCGCAAACCTTTATGCATGATGGCTAAGCGACTACAGGCAAGTATCGGACAAAGGAATTTCTGGTTACAGCAAATCCTTATCTACCTGTTCAGCGTATCAGTGGCAACTCCCCCCTACAAGCTCTGCAGCGACTGCAAATGTCTCACTGAGGTAGGGTGAGGATGAATGGTAAGGGCAATGTCCTCTGCAACCGAACCCATCTCTAGGGCAAGGGACCGCCTCAGCGATGAGTTCGCCTGCATTCTTCCCACAGATGCCAGCTCCCAGCAGTCTCCCTGTCTTCTCGTCATACAGAGCCTTGCTCAACCCTTCGGATGCAACAGCGCTCAGTGCCCTGCCATTGGCCATCCAGGGGAAGGACCCTTTCTTGAAAGAGATGCCCTTCTCCTTGGCTTCAGTCTCGGTCAGGCCGATCCAGGCAACCTCAGGGCTGGTATAGGCAACTGATGGAATACCCATGGGGGTGAAGGCAGAGGGGAGGCCGCAGGCAACCTCGGCTGCCACCTTACCCTGGTGGCTGCTCTTATGGGCGAGCATGGGGTCACCGACAACATCACCAATGGCGAACACATGCTCCACATTGGTCCTCAGCTTCTTGTCGACTCCAATCCAACCACGATCATTCTTCCTGATCGTGGTTTTCTCCAAAGCTATTCCGTCAGAATTGGCCTTCCGTCCCACTGCAACGAGAACTGCATCAGCTTCAATGCTCGCAGGAGCCTTGTCACCTTTCAGATGGAGGACCAGGTGTTCCTTCTTTGCCTCCACCTTCTCCACCTTGGTGGAGGTGTAGATAGCCTCGTACTGCTTCTTGAGTTTACGCACCAGCGGTTGCTTCAGGTCGCGGTCCGCAGGAGGGATCAGGGAGTCCAGCATCTCGATGATGGTCACCTTTGATCCCAAGGCATGGTACATGGTAGCAACCTCGAGTCCTATGATGCCCCCTCCGATGATGGCCAGCCGTTTGGGTATGTGCGTAAGCTCCAAGGCTCTTGTCGAATCCCAGATACGCTCATCCTCGTAGGGAATACCCGGTATCTGCACAGACCTGGAACCGACTGCAATGATAAGGTCAGTAAAGGAGAGCTTCAGCTCTTCCTTATCTGTCTTCACCAACAGCTCCGTATCTGAGATAAAGGTACCGACTCCTACAATACGCTCAACCTTCCTAGCCTTGACCAGGGACTCCAAGCCCCCTGTAAGGGTGCCGACAACAGAATCCCTATGGGCTCTGATCTTCTCCAGGTCAAAGGCGGGCTTTCCAAAGGAAACCCCCAAAGGGGCGAGTTTTTCAGCCTCCTCGATCACCTCCGCAATATGCAGCAGCGTCTTGGATGGGATACACCCTACATTCAGGCATACCCCTCCCAGAACCGCATCCCTTTCTATAAGGGTTACCTTCCTTCCCAAGTCAGCAGCACGAAAAGCTGCACTATAGCCACCGGGTCCTCCTCCGAGGACCACAAGGTCAGTCTGTTTCTCTTGCATCTGTACACCTCCTCAGAGTAGCGCACGCCGCAAATCACCCAACAAAGAGGCGAGATACGTGGTAAAGCGAACCCCCATAGCCCCATCGATGACCCTGTGGTCATAGGCTACGGAGAAGGGTAGGATGTCACGGGGTACAAAGCCCTCCCCATCCCACACCGGCTTCTTCACTGTCCTGGCAACGCCCAGGATAGCTACCTGCGGAGGATTGATGATGGGCGTAAAGCCTGTACCGCCAATCCCTCCCAGGCTGGAGATGCTGAACGATCCTCCAGCAAGCTCCTCTGGTTTCAGCTTCCTATCGCGGGCACGGGAACTTATCCCGACAAGCTCTGTTGCAATTTCGGTGATGCTTTTCCTGTCCGCATCCTTGATGACAGGCACAATGAGCCCTTCGGGGGTATCCACAGCGATGCCGATATGATAATACCGTTTGAGAATCAGTTCCTTGGAATCCTCGTCATAGGACGCGTTCATCTCAGGGAACTTCTTCAGGGCAGTTGTGACTGCCTTGATGATGAAGGAGAGGATGCTGATGCTTACTGCATCCGGGCCATGATCCCTTTTTCATCTCTGCCTTGAGGCTTTTCCTAAATGCCTCAAGGTCAGTGACATCAGCCTCGTCATACTGGGTGACATGGGGAATAATCTGCCAGCTCTTCTGCAGATGCGGCCCGGAAATCTTCTGGATTCGGGAGATCTTCTGCCGTTCGACCTCCCCATATTTGGAGAAGTCCTCCAGCTCGATCTTTCCCTGTGAAACGCTCTCACCCTTACCGCTGAGGGCTTTCTTTACCAGAGCCTGCACATCCTCATGCAGAATACGTCCGTGAGGCCCGGTACCCTCAACCTTGGACAGCTCGACCCCGAGCTCCCTTGCATACTTACGAAGCGAAGGGGTTGCATGGAAGACAGAGCCGCTCTGCTGTTCATTCACCAAATCTTTTTGATCCTGTTTTTTTTCCGGTTCTTGTTTTTCATCTGTATCGCTCTGAACAGCCTCGGTTGTTTGTTTTTGTTTCGAATCCTTGCCTGTATCTTTTTCTCGATCCTCTTTTTTTACTTCTTCTCCTGTTGCTCTACCTTTCTGATCTTCTTGTGCAGGAGCAGAAGGATCGCCTTCTTTTCCTTTCTCTTCTCCAGCAGGTTTTTCTTGTTCTTCCTCTTCGCCTTCAGAAGCCACCTCAATCTCAGCAACAGGGGAGTCCTTGGACACAAGGTCTCCCTCCTTGACCAGTACCTTGGTTATCTTCCCGGCAAATGGAGATGGGATGTCTATGACTGCCTTCTCACTCTCAAGTGCGACTACAGAGTCATCGACTGATAGGGTAGTGCCGACCTTGATATAGACATCTATGATCGCTACATCCTCAAAATCCCCAATATCTGGGATCACTATCTGTTTGGTTGCCATGTTCCATATCTCCTTAACTTAACAGCGGATTGGGTTTGTCGACGTCAATGTCATACTTCTTGATCGCCTCACTCACTTTCTTGGCTGGGATTGTACCTGCATCAGCGAGACCCTTGAGGGCTGCAACGGCAATGTAGTACCTGTCTACCTCGAAGAATTTCCGCAGGGCATCACGGAAGTCTGACCTGCCAAACCCGTCCGTTCCCAGGATAGTCACACTCTGGTTGGGGATGAGTCGCCTGATCTGCTCCGGATAGGCTCGTATGTAGTCGGTGCTGATGACAACAGGCCCCTCATGCCCTTCCATAGTCTTGGTAAGGTACGGGACTCTTCTCTTCCCCTCAGGGTGGGTGAGGTTGTAGCGTTCGGCCTCGACCCCATCACGATGCAGCTCGTTCACTCCCAGGATGCTCCAGATGTCAGATTCTACACCAAAGTCCTTCTCCAACAACTCGGCGGCAGCCATCACTTCACGTAAGATGGTTCCGCTACCCATCAGTTGAACGACAGGATTCTTGTTCTTCTTGGCTTTTTTGAAGAGATAGGCGCCCTTCCTGATCCCTTCCTCAACGCCTTTAGGCATCTGTGGATGGGTATAGTTCTCGTTCATCAGGGTAATGTAGTAGAAGATGTTTTCATCATCTGCATACATGCGCCTCATGCCGTCCTGGATGATGACTGCCAGCTCATAGGAGAAGGTGGGATCATAAGCCTGACAGGTAGGATGGGTTGCGGCCAAAAGCAGACCGTGGCCGTCCTCATGCTGGAGCCCCTCACCATTGAGGGTGGTCCGTCCTGCGGTTGCTCCCATCAAGAAGCCCTTTGCCCTGCTATCCCCTGCGGCCCAGATAAAGTCTCCGACTCGTTGGAAGCCGAACATGGAGTAGAAGATAAAGAAAGGTACCATGGAAACCTGATGGTTTGCATAGGATGTTGCGGCAGCTATCCATGAGGACATCGCCCCGGCTTCGGTAATGCCTTCCTCCAATATCTGACCCTTCTTGTCCTCCCTATACCACAGGAAGGACTCCTTATCGACAGGTTCGTACAGCTGTCCATCAGGGGCATAGATCCCTATCTGCCTGAACAGGCCTTCCATGCCGAAGGTACGTGCCTCATCGGGGACGATGGGGACGACCCTTTCGCCCATATTCTTGTCCTTCACCAGTTTGGTAAGCAGGCGAACGAACGCCATTGTAGTCGACAGTTCCCTGTCGCCGGAGGAGGCGAGCATATCGCTGAAATCCTGTATTGAGGGCACCTCAAGTTTCTCTCCAGCCTTATGGCGGAATGGAACGGGCCCACCCATTGCCTCCCGTCTTCTTACGAGGAATTTCCCCTCTTTGCTCTCGGGATCGGGTTTGATGAAGGTCAGGCTCCTGGCCTGCTCATCATCTATAGGGACGTGGAAATGGTCACGGAAGGACAACAGATCCTTCTCATCCATATGCTTGAGGTTATGGGCCCCCATCGCGCCCTCGCCACTGCCCATGCCAAAGCCCTTGACCGTCTTGAAGAGGATGACTGTGGGAGTACCCTTATGGTGGGTTGCGGCATGGAAGGCCGGATAGATCTTTCTTGGGTCATGGCCACCACGGCTCAGCTGCCACAACTCCTTTTCCGTCTTCCCTTCTATGAGGGACTCCAGGTACTCATCACCTGAGAACAGTTTTTCCTTAAGATAGCTTGGGCCTTTTGCCTGGATGGTCTGGAATTCGCCATCGACCATGGTAGCAAGTTTCTGCAGGAGGATGCCCTTGGTATCCTTTTCGAGGATTGAGTCCCACTCTGTCCCCCAGATCACCTTGATGACATTCCAACCCGCTCCCCTGAACTTGCCTTCAAGTTCCTGGATGATCTTCCCGTTGCCACGAACAGGACCATCGAGTCGCTGCAGGTTGCAGTTGACGACAAAAATGAGATTGTCAAGCTTTTCGCGGGAAGCAAGGGAAAGGGCGGCAAGTGATTCCGGCTCGTCGGACTCGCCATCACCCATGAAGGACCACACTTTCCTGTCTCCCACAGCCTTGAGTCCTCTGGCCTCCATATACTTCATGAACCGCGCTTGATATATGGCCATCGAAGGTCCAATACCCATCGAGACAGTGGGAAATTGCCAGAATTCGGGCATCAGGTAGGGGTGGGGATAGGAAGAGAGTCCCTTGCCTCCTGCCTCCTGCCTGAAATTATGCAATTGTTCCTCGGACAGTCGCCCTTCAATGAATGCACGAGCATACATGCCCGGAGAGGAGTGACCTTGGAAGAAGATCATATCTGCTCCATGTTCTGCATCCGGTCCCTTGAAGAACCAGTTGAAGCCCACCTCATACATTGCCGAGGCAGAAGAGTAACTGGCAATATGCCCTCCCAAAGCTTTGCCGTCTTCGTTTGCCTTGGCTACCATAACCATGGCATTCCAGCGTACAAATGCGGCTACATTGCGTGCTATAAGGGACTCTTCAGGCAAAATGGCCGCACCCTTGTCAGGAAGAGTTGTGTTTATATAGGGGCTTATTACCCCAGGGGAGGTGGTTACCCCTTTATTTCGAGCGGTCTGGGTTAGTTCGGAGAGCAGATAATCAGTCTTCTGATCCCCTTCGTTGGCTATCACAGCCTCAAGTGATTCTACCCAATCTTTGGTCTCTGCAGGGTCTGGATCATGAAAAATCTTGTTACTCATACATTTCCTCCGATAGTGAGTTGATATTTGTTGATATACAGGTAATCGAGGTAAAAATTCTCTATCATTACTCCAACAATACTACCAAAATGGTGGTAATTCAACATGAAAAGGTACAGATATAGTACATTAATACGTATTGAAGTAAGAATAAAGTGTTTTTACGACAAAGAGTTGTACAAATATAGCCCAAAATACAGTTTTGTACAATATATATGAGCCTGCCTTTTGCTTCTTTCCTGCATGATACAGCTAGGAGCATGGGTCCAGGGGGCTTGCCCCGGTTGTGTTGAGTCAAAAATACCCATAGACCCAAGCAGTTGTACAGGTTTTTGTATGAAGTATGTACTATGTATGGTAAGGTAAAAAGATGGGGAATACCCAGTCATGACGTGAAGAGAAATGCAGTATGACATGGTCATGACCACAAGGAGGAATGGTATGGAAGTTCGAAGTTTGTTGAAGGTGTTGGCTGTCCTATGTATCACATTGGCCTGTGCCGGTTGTGATTTGAATATTGACAAGGTTACTCCACCATCATGGATTCAGGGTACCTGGGAAGGCTCTTCCAATGTTTTCACCTTCACAAAAAATGATATCATGCATACAAAACTAGGGCCGTCCGAAGGGTTTGCTGCAACAGATGATGATGTAACCCTGATTGATGCCACGTATTCAGTGAGCACGTACCAGATCGAACTGAAGAAGAATGGTGTCACCGAAGCACATAAGTTTGTGCTCTTCTCCACTTCTCCCGATACGTTGGAGTATTATCATGCAGATCCAACCGGGGTATTCCCAAGTACTGCCACTGATTCCCTTGACAGGGAACTTTGATACGCTGTCGTGTATCCTGTTCGTTGGCTACAAGAAAAGCCTCCTGCCAGTTCACTCTGGGTGGAGGCTTTATGATTGGTCTGAATACTAGGGGGATGTATCCCTCTATTCTTGAAAAAGAGCAGGGATTACCTGCTTTTCTTCTTCTCCATCTTCTCTTGCTTTTTCTCTTTGGCAGTCTTTAGAGGTTTTTTCTTTTCCTCTTTCTTTGCATCCTGTGATTTTGCCATACGGATACCTCCACAAATAGTATGAAATCGGCTGTATGATAGCCTCTTACCAAGTGAATAGCAACCTTTTAAACAGGCGAAATGTGATAGTTTAGCGTGGCATTACCCGATCTTTGCCAAGTTTCTTGGCCAACATCAGGTTTCTGTCCGCATGTTCCATCAGAGCATCAGCTGTTTCCCCGTTATCGGGGAACATGGCCAGTCCTATGGAGAGCGAGAGCTTATCCTGAGCATTGCAGACATCGGTGATGTCTAGGGTCTTTACATCAGTTCGGAGCATTTCGGCTACTGCATATAGTTGCCTGTGGTTCGTATCAGGGAGTATGATGGCAAACTCATCCCCACCGTAGCGGCAGACAATAGCGTGCCTATCCAAATCTTCAGAAAGGAATGTGGCGACTCTTTGGAGGATGATATCCCCAGTCGCATGACCATAGGAATCGTTATATTTTTTGAAGTTGTCGATATCCATCAGCATGACACCATAGGTGAAATCTCGTAAGATTCCCCGTTGGACCTGGTCTTCCAGGGTGGCATCGAAGTAGCGTCTGTTGAGCAATCTTGTCAGATGATCGCGTATCGAAGACTCCTGGAAACTCTTGAGTTGGTGGGTGCTGATATAATTGGCGACAATGCAGAGTACGGAGACAATTAATACATAGGAGAGAAAGCTTGCCCAGTTGAGCTGCATAAGTGCCGGACTGTGCAACACCACATATGTGAGTACCATCAGTTGGACAGCGGCTAGGATGATGGTATGTACAATGGGAAGCAACACTCCCGAAAGAAGAACCGTTATCGTTACATAAATGAGAGGGAAGAACTCGGTGAGTCCAAGCCGGGAGTCAATTATGATCGATGTCCACGAACCGATGAGAGATAATGCTATGATCAGCAGGGAAGAGAGGCGAACCCTTTGCCGTGCGGCAGCCCAATAGGCGAGTATGTCAATGACGGCAAGCAGCACTATAAGGGAAGAATAGGCTTGTCTCTCATAGGACCCAGGTGCGTTAATCCGCATTGTAAGGAAAAGCACGACGCAAAGAAGCACCAGTATACAGGGTTGTAACCATTTGAGGAGCTGTCTTCGTACATCTTGGGTCTTATCGTTATCCATATGTGTATAGTATTGTTTGTGTTTCGTATAATTGCAAGTTCCCCGATGCAAGGAAACACCAAAAGAACATGTATTGGTGTTCCTTGCAACCTCAACAGGTACGCTTAGGCCCTTATTCCAGTGATAGCCAGCCAAACCGAGGATACGAGCCGTCATCTTTCATACACGTGATAGAAGTGGGTTACGAGAGGTCCTGATCCCGTTTGGAAAGCTCTGAAGGCCGGATCTCACCAGCCCTGGCAAGGCCGACCTTAGTCAGGATTGGCCCAAGTATTTCAAAGAAGATGGACGTTGCTGTGACGGTTGTGATCACCATCACCCCGATGCTCGCCCCATGGGCGCTAATTCCGGTGAACTCCTGTTTAACGACCAACGAAAGCCCTATGGCCACACCTGCCTGAGAGAGGATTCCCATCCCGAGATATTTCCTGATGTTGCTTTCCATCTTACCCAGTACCGATCCTATGAAGGCGCCACCCATCAAGCCGGCGCTACGGCCGAGGATGTAGACCAACCCGAGCAGTCCGAGTGAGGGGAGGGCGTTCAGATGCAGGTTGGCACCTGCAAGGGTGAAGAAAAGCACGAACATCAGAGGCATGAACGATTCCAGTTGGCTTTTCAGGGAGTGTATCACCTTGGAGCTCTGGGTATTGACGATGATGATACCAAAGATCATGTTTGTCAGGATCTCCGAAAGGCCCAATGCCGTACAAAGACCGGCAATGATAAACACTTGGGCAAACAGGAGTATCAGCACATCGACCTTCTCGCGCAGTCTCTTGACCAGCACCCCGAACAGAAAGCCCATGGACGTTCCTATGAGGACAGAGTAGGCAACCTCTTTCAGAGGTTCAAGAAGGACGAGGGCTATATGCATCGAACCTCCCATCTCCGAGTGCAGCAATGATTGTGCAATTGCTGAGGCAAAGCCGAAGATGATGATGCCCAGCCCGTCATCAAAGCCCACAACGGCATACAGGGCTTCTGTCAGCTTGCCTTTGGCCTTGTACTCCTGGATGATGGCGACCGTTCCAGCCGGAGCGCTTGCAGGTGCGACAGAACCAAAGACGAGGGCGAGGGGTAAGTCGCGTGTCAGAGCATATACGGCTCCCATGACAATGAAAAAAGCCATGAAGGACTCTGCAAAGATGACTGTGATGATGCCTGATCCCTGTCTTTTCAAGGCATGCATGCTCAGTTCCAGACCTATGCTTACTGCGACAAAGCTCAATGCGATATCGGTGATGAAGGAGAGGCTCCCTTGGACCGGCTCGCTGATGAAGTTTACCAGTGAAGGGCCCAACAGCACTCCTGCTACCATATATCCTATCAACGAGGGGAGTCTGACAAGCCTCATGAGCTTTCCCATGTAAAAGGCAAGGCCCATCATGATTCCTGCTGTGAGCAGCAGGGGAAATTGTGAAAATAGTGTCATATGGTTCTCCCTAGAAATCCAAAGATCCGAGGGTGAAGGACAAGTCATGTACCGTTACCATAACCCCACGATTATGGTCGATATCGTTGGTTATGGTACGGATTCTTCTCAGTACGCTGTTAACACTCTCTCTGTCGATTACCGCGATGAGGACACGGCTGAAATTTTTGCTTCTGTCACTCCAGAATGCTGCAAACAAAGGCATGTGGTAGAGGTATTGGTTTGCATTCTCCGTCTCGATGACTGCAACCGAACCATCAGCCTCAGAACTTACAGCCTCCAGAATCTCATCAAAATACTCTTCCTTCTGGATATATACTGTCAGCTGGGACTTCTGCTTGCCAGTTTCAGCGAGGTCAGGGGCGGAAATGTGTGTGTTGAATATCTCCACTATCGCCTGGGGTGTTGTAGATTCCAGGATGATGGTCCTGACACTCTTCTCCCTGACAGCCTTGGAAATGGCTGCAAGCAGACGCACATGTTCGTTTCTCATGTCAGTCGGGCCGATGAGGAAGATGAAGATTTGGGAAGGCTTCTCGTCCAAAGCGGTAAAATCAATCGGTTTTTTTGTGGTTATCACGCCAATGACAAACTCCTCCAGATGTTCAAAGCTGCAATGAGGGATGGCAATGCCGTTGGCAAGGCCGGTCGAACGGAGTTTCTCCCGTTTGGCAAGGGCATCAAGGATGGACTTTTCCCCGATATCCTGTAAGGGTTTTGCTCGGGTTGCAATTTTTGCCACCAGAGCCAGAAGCTCTTGCTTGTCGGAAACATCCGCCTGTAGGTCAATGCACTCAGCGTGCAGGTTGTGCCATAGATTCATAATCATCCTCCAGAAGCAGCCTGATAATCTCATCAGAAGTTTTGGCTGCTACTATCATATCTTGTATTCCCTCTTTCTGAGAGAATCTCGCAAGTCGTGACAACATGCGCAGGTGCATGGTTTCATTGGGGGCAAGCAGGAGGAAAAACATGTGGGTCAGTCCCCCATGCAGATTTCCAAAAGGGATGCCCTTCCTGCTGATCCCCATGATGATAGGGGGAAAGCCCGAGGGAACCTCTTTCACCTCCCGAAGGTGGGGGAACGCCGTACCCTGCCCGAAGGCGGTGGTGACCATCGCTTCCCTGGCGAGTAGTTGCCGGACTAGGGAAGTCCTCTCTGAAACCAAGCCCTGTTCCTGCAAGGGAAGCGTCAGTTCCCTAAGGGTGTCCTCCACGCCTGTAGAGTGCAAATCGAACAAAATATATGGGTCTCTTATCAGGCGTGAGAGTTGCATCACCGTATTGGGTACATCCATAAGTTGGGCGAACTGAAGTTCTTCTGAGAAGTGCATCTTGGCGTTCAGCCACATGTCGATGACACTTTTTTTGAACCTCCACTGGCCTGCTACCTTCATACAGGGGATTTCATTGCGCTGTATCATCCTGCTTACCGTCTTTGGGACGATCTTAAGGTAATCAGCAACTTCCTGTAGGGTTAGAATATCCATATTGTCCATTATTGTCCTTATAAGTCCTTTGATTAGTACTACAACTCATTGATAGATTTGTCAATGGGATGATAAAAAGATTCTGGTGTATAGAAAAACAGCACCAGATATAACAAAACTGTAGTAATCATAGGAAATTGTGGATATCGGGTTGCCTTGGTAGTCAATCTGGTCAAAAATGCAGATAGGTACAAAGAAAAGGAGGCGATGAATGAATAAAAGCCTTTTGGCTCTTTCTGTGATACTGGTCATTCTGGGTATGGTTGGTTGTGAAATGAATCAATTTGACAAACATAGCATATATTTCTATGCATTGGCTGGTGATGGCGATGCTGATTCAGAGCAAACCATCAAGTACCGCAGTGACGGGCATACCATCATTATGAGTCGGGGGGAAGAGGGGAAAGTTCTTACTGAGGGGCAAGCCACTACGCTGAAAAGCCAGACAGGTTTTACTCTCACCTTAGATGGGAATTCAGTGACACCAGCAGGATTCATGTCAGTCGATGAGTTGGGTGACACCGGCTACCATGTGGTGCAGTCCTTCCCCTTGGGTGTTATGACCAAAGGCTTGCATACCTTGGTAGGGGTGACCAACCTGATCAAAGAGGGTGGAACACGCACCAATAAGGTGACTCTTACGGTTAAGTGATTGTAGGTTGAAAAATCTGTTCCAATCTGTTTATGCTGAATGCTTGTTGGGCCTTTGATCTGATTGATCTGAGGAAATGTGCTCGTTCAAAATGCAAGGACAATGGGTATCTTGAAGATCCATTGTCCCCAAACTGATTACTTGAAGTAGGGTAAACAAGGTATTGCAAAGACAAGCCTACAAAGGTAATCCCCTTGCAGGTCTGCATTTCTCCTTTCCTTGGTTTTGTTTTCCCAATTTCCAATAAGGCTGAGCTTGATGGCTGAGCAACAGGATACACCTTGATCATAGATACCGTTCAGTCCCCTACCCAGATGGAGAGCTCAATCTCCTCTACGATAGGATTGTCATAATCACGCCCTGGACGTAGTAGCATATAGGTGACTCTGTTATCCCCTTCGGTAAGGACTTCTGCGGGTATGTGGTCAGCAAAGGGACTGGTTATGTTTGAACCTGCATGCATGCCAACCAATTCTCCTTGCCAGAACGTCCCTATCCATGCACCAATCTGCTGGGCCGCCCAATCGTTGAACTCAATCAGGACATAGACGTTTTCAGCCTCAGGGATTCGGATGTCTGTACTTGCGGGTTCTATCAAGGTGAACGTCCACTCGACGCTGTTTTCATCGAAAGGTATCTCAATGGGTACTTCAACGCCTTCCAGTGGTATGTCATAGTGATAGGAGATGGTTGTTATCCTACCCATTTCATCAGTATCGACGATATATCCTGTGCCATCATCAAAAAACTCAGATCTGATGAATACCCATGATCCATTTCTCTCAAACCTAGCTTTTTCTTTCCGGTCAAAGTCAGATACCTGGTCTAGTGCCAGCTCAAACAGTTCTGCAGAGGCATCGTCGGTCAAAAAGAAGTCCGGTTGGATACTTTCGATGTATACTGAAGAAGTGAGGAGCTGGTCAAACTCTGCAAAAATATACACCGTTTCTTTGAATTCTAATGCATACCGTTCATACCAAGAAGTTGAGGTCATATCATCATACTCTTCAAGTAGGGAAATCTCGCAACTATACCAGTTCGCCATGCTTGTCTTGGCAAGCCATTGGCTTGTTATGGGAGATACTTGGACTTCATAGTCAAACTCCTCGGTCATGATAGCTTCTACTTCTGCATATACCTTTTCCGGGACAGGAGCATATTCCCCTTCATCATAGTAAAAATCAAAATCTTCGTTGGTATATAGCTCATCTCCAAGGACAATATCAGCTTCATAGTCATAAGAGATGCTGGTAATGCTTCCATAGTCGTCAGTTTCGACAAGGTATGCTTCAATATCCCCGAAGAACTCATCACGCACAAACACCCATGTGTTCCCATCGATAAAGAACCCTTCATTGAAGTAGGTATCATCAACAGCATAGAGAAACTCCTGGAACAGCAGTCCATCATCTATCGTTTGGAGGGAGAAATTTGTTCTGATGCTATTGATGAACTGTTCTGAACAGAGAAGCTGGTATTTTGTATGGAAGGCGGTAAGCTCTTCGTCATCAACAAGGAAATACCTTTGCAAGGCAATATCCAGATAGTCCTCTGATATGGCAAAGCCATAGGTTGCTTCATACATGGAGGCTCCGCTGATGGCCTGTAGGGCATCACAGGCAAAGGCTTCTTCGACATGCAAGCTCTTGGTCCGTTCCAATGCCTCAGACACGTGATCAGAAGGGGAGGCCGATACGCTGGCCATAGCACAAATAAGCAAAACACCCATACTAAAAGTCCTGAAACGATTCATGTGTTTCTCTCCCCGTTAGAAAGTGTAGTAGAGGTACATAAAGCATGCAACCGATCACAAATATTTCAGAGCAACGGCAGTGCAGATCTTATCCACCCCTATCCTAGGAGTACTAGGTCAAGATTATAAGACGAAAAGATTGCCCGCAAGACATTTGCCCATGCTTATGATAAAGAAAGTAGGGTTTTTTTGAGCCATTGGTAGATAAGAAAAACCAAATTTCTGACCCTATATGCAGTAAACTGCTCAATTGGATCTGGGATGGTCCCAATCACTTTGACAAGGTGTAGTGTGCCCACCTATCCTTTGTTATACAGTAGTGATCATTATCAGTGGTCTTGCCAAACAAGGTCTCGCCTTTGGCAAGGTGTGTCCACTGCATGCCACACTTCTTCATTACCGCCCCTGATGCAGGGTTTTCCGTCTCATGACAGCTAGTAATGGTCTCAATGCCTAGCTCTCCAAACATATAGGAGAGGGCGCGTTGTAAAGCTTCAGTCATGTACCCCTTGTTCCAAAAGGCCCTGTTCAGGACATATCCAAAGGATGCCTTGGTTTCGGACAGTATTCTCAGGTCGATGCATCCGATTACCCTACCACTCTCCTTGAGCACTATAGCATAGGTGCTTTTGTTGGAAAGCAGGGTAGTTATGACCTTCATAGACTCTTGCATGCTAGTATGCTTGGGCCACGAAAGGTATTGTACGGTCTGCTCATCGCTGGCATAGGCAAAGACATCACTTGCATCACTGACGGAAAAATGACGAAGATGGAGTCTTTTGGTCTCCAGGGTTGCCTTCATGGATGTATGTATTGGTGTTTGCATGTATCCCTTCCACTAGATTGGATAATAATGGTCTTGGTATCGGTACCATACCATATGAGCACGAGTTGTCCAATGCAAGCGTTGATGGATATTTCTGCAGATAGCCTTTGTCATGCAGTGGTTTGCCTGGAATATACGTGGTAGGGTTATTGTGCTGGGAAGGGCCGTGAATTTTTACCTGGCAAGAGGAATAAGCACCATGGAAAGAGAAAAGACCTATGCAAATGGACAGCCAGTTTCGTCGCAGAGGGGCAACATCCTTACCTATTACTTCAAGAGTGGAGTCGTCAAGGCAACAGGGCCTGTGCAAAGTGATCTGACGATGGACGGTAGGTGGGTATTTTACCGGGAGAATGGCATGCTATGGCAGGAAGGCCATTTCAAGTCAGGGGAGAAGCATGGGATGTGGGTACGGTATGACAAGCTTGGCCAAGTGGAATATGAGGCAGAGTTTGCTGGAGGAAAAGAGATACGCAAACAGCTCTATAGGTAACGGTACAAAGATTTTGATTCCTTGCCGATGCACTCCCATCTCTCTGTGTGCCTGATCTCACTATGAATAAGAGGTTTTCCATATGTATGGGCAAACCTGTTCTGCAATGATGCATTCACTTGTGCAAAACTTCTTACCGGTATCCCTCAAGGATACCCCCTTGCTTCACCCTTTTCAGGTGCACATGTCAAAAAAATATATCCCCCATATAGCAATGTAGAATATTCCTGCGATAGGCAGGTTAGGCTATTCCCCATACCAAGGAATTGATAGGATTTTTCACTGTACAGGAGACCTCATCCAGAAACAGTTGTGGATTATGCTTCATATGAGAAATCACCTGTGGTATGATGGATCCAAAGGGATATGATCGGTTTTGTACGCTCAGGTATGTTTTCTGGTCTAGGTAGGAAAAAAATCCTTTTGATGTATGTCACAAGGGAATAAATACAGGGGAGTTAGAAATGAAAAGAACTATCAGAATTGTTAGTATCGTAACCAGTTTTCTTTTGGTGGGAAGCATGCTCTTTGCAACAGGTGCAAAAGAGACTGCTCCTGCAGAGGTCTCTACGGTAATGGAAGAGAAAGTGTCCATGTATGCAAGCATCACTGCCATCGAACCAATACTTGCTGCCTTCCAGGCAGACACCGGTGTCCTTGCCGAGAATACCCGTCTGTCCACATCCAATTTTGCCACAACTGTGCTCACAGAATTCCAGGCAGGCAAACTTGCCGCTGATGTCGTCCAGGCTCCACTGCCTGTGTTGGAAATCCTGAAACAATATGGGGTCATCAAGGACTATTTCTCACCTGCAGCCCAATCCTATGCCGAATGGACCAGGAACAATAAGGGTATCTACCAGTTTGGTATTGAGTATGTTGCCCTGATCTACAACACTGAGCTTGTCAAAGCCTCTGATGTGCCCAAGCGGTATGAGGACCTTACCCTCCCCAAATGGAAGAACAAGATTGTCATGGCCAACCCTGGCAACCATGCGACTACCATCTCATGGTTGGTTGGTTTGAAGGAGAACAACATCTTCGGTTCTGACGCGAAATGGATGGATTTCCTCAAGGGCCTTGCTGCAAACAACCCAATGTTTGTAGCTTCCTTCGGTCCTACTCCGGCTCCTATCGAAAGCGGTGAGAAACTCATTGGTATCTCCATGCCAAAATATATCATCACTAAAGCCCCGGCACCTTTGGCTTGGGCTCAGGTTGAACAGCTCTTGCTAGGTTCTCCACGTGCTATTGCGATCACAACAGATGCCCCGCATCCCAATGCCGCAGCAGCCTTTATGGAGTACTGGCTTTCGGACAAGGCGATGTCCATTCTTGCCAACGATGTAGGCGAGTATGTCTTGACCCCTGGTGTTTTTCCTCCTATCGATGGCATCGACAAAGCCAAGGTAATTCCTATTCGTGACCTCTCTGATGAAGAGATCTTGCAATGGGGTGCTGAATTCGAAAAGATCTTCGCTCTGTAAGAAATACCAACATAGTAGGGGACGTTTTTCATGGAAATTCAAATTCGGGGACTTAAAAAGTATTACTATTCAGAGGGAAAGACTATCAAGGCTCTTGATGATGTGAATCTTACGATTCCAGCAAATAAGATCTTTACCCTTCTCGGGCCAAGCGGATGTGGGAAAACCACACTACTCAGAAGTATCGTAGGATTGGAGACCCCCGATGAAGGGGAGATACTCATAGGCGATACGGTTATGTGGTCTAGTGAAAAGAACATATACGTACCCACCGAGAAGAGGGGTCTGGGAATGGTGTTCCAGACCTATGCCATCTGGCCCCATATGAATGTATTCAATAACGTAGCCTATCCGTTGCAGAACCAGGGAATGCCCAAGGCTGAGATCGAGGACAGGGTACGTGAAACTTTGAGTTTTGTGCAGTTGGAAGGATTTGAGAAACGTCCTGCTACCAAGCTTTCCGGTGGGCAGCAGCAACGGGTTGCCCTTGCAAGGGCCCTCGTTGCTCAGCCCAAAGTCATCCTCTTCGATGAGCCTTTGTCCAATTTGGATGCCAAGCTCCGAGAGGAAACCCGTAAGGAGTTGCGTTCCTTCCTGACTGAATTGGAAATTACCGCTGTGTATGTCACTCACGACAGGGTTGAGGCTCTCTCCCTGTCTGATTCCATCGGAGTGATGAGATCAGGCAATATTGTGGAGATAGGGGCGCCCAAAAAGATCTACTTTAACTCGGAGCACCAGTTTGTTGCTGACTTCATTGGAAGGTCAAACCTGATTCCAGCTCAGGTTACAGAACAAAAGGATGCCTATACCAGAGTAGAGACCACTTTGGGAGAATTTATCTGCAAGGAGAGGGACTATCCAATCGAAAGCAAGCTTACACTCTGTATCAGGCCTGAATTCATTGACATTGTGGAAAACGGTGATACGGGGCAAAAGAATACCTTCACAGGTGTAATGGAGACCATGGTATTTGTCGGAGAGGTATATGAGAGCGAGATACGGGTAGGTGATGTGCTGTTCATGGCCAAAGTTGATCCTGAAACCACGCTTGGAGTAGGCTCTCCAGTCACTTTTTCCGTCAAACCGGAGCACTGTCTTCTGGTTTCAGAATAGGGGATGGTGACAATGGCAAAGAACCGATCGAAACTGACCTATCTGCTTATTGTGATTCTCGCCCTGCTTACCTTGAGTCCAGTGGTTATGCTTGTCATCGGCAGTTTCTCCAAAGGTCTGAATACTTTTGGCGATTTTACCGTTTCTAAGTATGTCTCAGTCTATACCGATCCTGGCTTTTACTCTGTTTTGGGTAATACCCTGATGTTTGTGCTCTTCTCTGCCTTGTTCTCTACCGTACTTGCCCTGTTCCTTGCCTATCTGAACAACAGGACCAACATCCCGGGAAAATTTATGTTCCGCGTAATCTCTGTTGTCCCCATGATGATCCCTCACGTGCTTTTTGCGGTAAGTTGGGCCCTGCTGCTGAATCCGTCAAATGGGATACTCAATCTCTTTCTGATGAATCTCTTCAGGCTTGAGAATGCACCCTTCAACATCTATTCAATCAGGGGAATGATCATGGTGGAAGGCCTTTTGGACCTTCCTATCGCCTACCTGATCATAGCTCCTGCAATGGCTTCCTTTGATATCTCCTTGGAGGAGTCCTCGCGGGTGTTTGGAGCTGGTAACATGAAGACGCTCTTTCGCATCACCTTACCAGTGCTGAGACCTGCTATACTGGCTGCCTTCATACTCTGTGTCGTCAGGTGTCTGGCCTCGTTTGCAGTCCCCTCTGTGCTAGGTATGCCAGGTAGGACCTATGTGTTGGCCACGTATATTTATCGTACGGTCACCACAGGCTTCATTGCTGACTACGGCAAAGCCGCAGCAGTGGGTATGAGCATCCTTGTGATCTCCATCTCCCTCATTTACGCCTATCGATATATGACCCGTTCCAGCGAGAAATATGTGACAGTCTCCAGTCGTGGCTTCAAGCCTGTGGTCATCCAGCTCAAGAAGGCAAGGATTCCCTTGTTCGCCATCCTTGTCATCTTCTCCTTTATCCTGATCTTGCTTCCCATCCTGGTATTGCTCTATACCTCCTTCATTCCCTATTCCATGGTACCCAGCATGAAAGCCTTCGCTTCGATGAACCTTGACCATTGGAAGGATGTCCTCAATGATCCCATCTCTCTTTCCTCGTTGAAGAACAGCCTCTTCCTCTGTCTGGTAGGCGCTTCATTAGGGGACGGTGCTCTCAATATTCATTTCCTATGTGATCGTAAAGGTGAAGACCAAAGCTTCAGGTATCCTGGAGTCCCTGAGTTTCCTCTCCTTCTCCTTCCCTGGCATCGTCATCGGTATCGGGTTCATGTGGTTTTTTGTAAGGACACCCCTGTATGCAACCATTTGGGCCCTGCTCATTGGATATATCGCTACCTACCTGCCCTATGGCATCCGCCCCATGACCAGCGCCTTCATCCAGATCCATAGTCATCTGGAAGAGTCCTCTACCGTCTGTGGGGGCATCCTTCCTTACCACCATACGTCGAATTGTAGTACCTCTTCTCATCCCTGGCATTGTTTCGGGATGGATACTCATGGCGACCATGTTCTTCAGGGAACTCTCTCTTTCGGTCGTCCTTTCCAGACCTGGGACGGAGACTATGGCTGTACAAATCCTCAAGTTCTCAAATGATGGGCTTTGGGGGAGGCTTTCCGCTTTGGGCATCATCATGATAGGCATCTCAGTTCTCCTGGTTGTCATTGCCAACCTGGTTGGCAATCATTTCAAGCCAGAAACAGACTGAGATACGGCTTGCGATCGGTGCGCAACGGATATATGTGTTTGGCCTTGCATCCCCTCCCGGGAAGCAAGGCCTTGTATATGTATGCAATCATATGTATCAAAAACATTTATAAGGAATATTCCATACCATGCCGTTAACTCTTTTCTTGTGCAGTTGGTAATGTGGTGGTACACTAGGCTATCACACAAAAGGATGGACAGTGAAATCTGTCCGATCGAAATTTAGGAGGAAAGGATGAGAAAACATGGTTTGAAACTACTGGTTCTGGTCATGATGGTCCTCTCGCTTTCGTTGGGTATGCTCTTTGCCCAGCCATTGCCTGAAACACACAATCTGACCATTCTCGCTACAACGGACCTTCATAGCAATGTATGGGGGTTCAGCTATGAGAATGACAAGGAGTCGAGCAATGATGGGATGGCTAGGATAGCATCCTACATTGCAGAGGTTCGCGCTGAGCAACCCCATGTCATACTTGTGGACAATGGTGATGTCCTGCAGGGTAACATCATGACAGATGATATCTACAACAAGCAAGATGGCCCCCACCCTGTGATTCGGGCCATGAATCTGTTGGAATATGACTCCCTTACCCTTGGAAACCATGAGTTCAACTTCGGGGAGAACCTCATCAGGAGGGTGCAGAAACTTGCAGATTTCCCTGTCCTTTCAGCAAATATGGCACGAGTCGACGGGACTATGGCAACACTGCCTTACACTATAGTTGAACGTGGAGGCCTTACCATAGGCATCATAGGTTTGACAAACCCTAATGCCCCTCGCTGGGACGGGGACAAGACAGATCCTTTTGTCTTTGCAGCCGTTGGCCCAGCTTGCAGAAGGGTAGTGGACATCCTCAAGGACAAGGTTGATATCCTCATCGCTGTTGCCCATGTGGGAATCTATCCTGAGTATGACGAAGAGGGGGGCAGTGATGGTGGAAACAAGATTCTGGAACTCTGTCCTGAACTTGATGTACTTATCGTAGGGCATGCCCACAACACCTATAAGAATATCCATGGCGATACTGTTGTTGGTGGGCTAGGAACCTTGGTAAGGAGGTCATCCGCATAGACCTTGGTGTAGACGCTGACAAGCGTGTCATCTCCCGTAAGATTGAAGTCGTTACTATGGACAAGTATGAACCAAGCGACCTTATCCGCAAGGACGCCTTCATCGCAGAAGCCCATCAGAAGACCCGTGACTTCATCTCCGGTGGAGCTCCCTCTGCCGATGGCACCCCTGGTGGTGGCATTTTCGGCACAGCTTCGGTCGACTTCCAACCCAAGAACGAGATTAT
>CAXXCW010000016.1:0-27010 GCA_963662725.2 uncultured Sphaerochaeta sp. | reverse complement strand
ATCCAGGAGGGGATGTCTTGCAAGACCTGCTCGTCAAGTGTTGTCTCAATGAGGGCATACTCCTCAGGGGAGCCAGTCGTTGCCGGTTGGAAGAGATGGTTCAGTCCTTCATAGATCTTTGTGGTATAGCGGTGTTACCCCCAGAAAGCAGTGCTTTCTCGATAGCCGGAACATGCAGGATGCCGACACCTGGGTATCCTTTGTTCCGTTGAGGATCATCACAGGGATGTCCAGACCTTGCAGGTAGGTTGCAGGATCAAGTTGCAGGAACGTCATGTACCAAGGGGAGAAGAGTGCAGGGACCTGTGCTTGTGCAACTTCTGACGGCAATCCAAAGGACATCAGCATCTGCAAGACAGATGCCATGCGCTCTTGCAGCGATCGACTCTCATCCAAGACCGTTTGCGTAGATGGCCAGGTTTGTATCGACCACTTGGGCGATAGCCGCTTCAGGGACATTTTGGGCTCTGAGTATAGCAGCACTTTGGTCTTCGAGAACCGCCACCCCGTCAACGCCCGAGCCCGCCATAAGGATCAGGAAATCCACATCCCTGTTCCTCTGGGCAACAATAGGTGCGATGATGGCACCTTCGCTATGCCCGATCATCCCCAAGTTGTCACCATCCACATAGGGCATTCCCATGAGGTAGGTCAGAGCCGATTCTGCATCTGTGGCAAAGTCCAATGTTGTTGCCGCACTTGCATCACCGCCCGATTCGCCAAACCCCCGTCATCATAGCGCAACACCACGATTCCAGAACGGGTTAGCTCATCAGAGAGGACCAGAAACGGCCTATGCCCCATCAGAGCCTCATCCCTGTTCTGGGGTCCTGAGCCACTGATCAGGACAACTGCGGGAAACGGGCCGTCCCCTTCGGGTCTGGTGATGGTTCCCGCAAGCCTGAACCCCTCCTTTGATTGGGTGAAGTACACATCTTCAGAGATGTACGGATACGGTTTCTGAGGATCCTGAGGCCGATTGGTTTCCTTCAGTTCGCCCAAGCTGAGGACAAGGGGCAGAGCCTGTCCCATCTGGGTAAAGGTACCCACAATCTGGCAGCGTATCACCATCAAGGGTTCCGCTGAATGATGCTTGCAATGCTTCCATCCCGATGGTAAGGAGGTTCCCTTCCTGTCGGGGTCAGTGTCACGGGATAATCCTTGAGCCCTTGGCTCGGAATCTGCAACATGACTTCTGTGCCTGTGATGACAAAGCCTATTGTCAGCGAAGATGTAGGACTGATGGCCAGCGTCCCTTCCCAATAGCCGCTAAGGTCAACGGCCACTTCCTCTTCAGCCAATGCAGGGCCTCCAATGGGCGTAGGGGAACCGGAAGTGTCCTCAGATAGGCTGGAACATCCTGTGACGATAGCGATCATAAGGAAAAGGAATGCGATCCTGTATAGTTTCATGGCAATTCTCCGACATACTTTTTGCTGGAACGTTCATTGTTCCATGGAGAAGAATAATGCGTCATGCTCAATATTGCAATGGAAGCAGGAAGTCAATGGCATCGCCAAGCCCTTGTTTTGCGTATTTGGCAACATCATTGGTGATTCTGGGGGAGAGCTCGTCAAGAAGCACAGAACCCCATCGCCTCTTGCTTGAAAATACTGGCAAGTTCCTCGGCCAACGTTGGGACAGGTTGTAGCATATGAGCCTCTGGTTGTGGTACGGATATGAAGTTGATGCAGATTAGGGTCTGATGAGACTTTCATGCAAGTCGTCAGAACAGGCATACGCCCCAATGAGGTGGCAGTGCGGCCAACTGGCCAGTGAAAGACTCTTGCCCTCCTGGCCAAACTTCCAATCCTTCCTCCCCTGAGCGAAAAGCAACAGCAAGGCAATGCATAGGCAGCATCTGGTCCCCCTAGAGGAGGTAGAGCTCCTTCTCAATGAACAGGTTCACCAGATCGGGATCGAACTGGGTGCCACTGAAGAGCTTCAGCTCCTCAACGGCGATCTCAGTCGGGAGGGCAGAGCGGTAAGCGCGGCTGGTGGTCATCGCATCAAAGGCATCTGCAAGGGACACGATACGCACATCCAAGGGTATCTGATCTCCCTTCAGCCCGTCAGGGTAGCCCTTTCCATCCATACGTTCATGATGGCTTCGGATAATGGGACGGTATGCCTGGAACATGTCGATATGGGAGACAATCCTCTCCCCGGCAATAGGGTGCCGACGGATAAGTTCATACTCGCTCTTGGACAGCTTGGAGGGTTTGTTCAATATCTCCTCGGGAATGCCAATCTTGCCGATATCGTGCAGAAGAGCCCCTCCTTCAAGGGTATGCAGGCTCTCCTCTGAGAACTTGAGGGCCCGAGCAATAGCCAGGGAGATGGTTCTCACACGGCTGCAATGCCCTTTGGTGTAGGGATCCTTCTGTTCGATCGTCTCGGTAAACGCTTCCAAAGTGGCAAGTGTCGTACTTTTTAGGGCGACAAGGGCATTTTGCAGCTGATCCTCCAACTCCTTCTGATGGGCAAGGGAGTGATCCTTCTCTGCAAATTCTTCCTGTTTGAGGGAGGTGGTGTCCAACACACGCATGACACACTCCACCAGCACCTCACGGTGAACAGGCTTGGCAAGGTAGTCGCTGGCTCCCAGTCTGATAGCCTTCATTCCGGTATCAAGATCGTTGAATGCCGTGAGCATAATGACAGGGATGCGTGGGTAGTTGCGCCTGAGTATCTCAAGGATTTGCATGCCGGACAGACCTGGCATCTTGATGTCCAGCAATATCAGATCGACCGATGAAGAGCTGGTCTTGAGCACTGCCAGCAACTCGTCCCCATTTTCGCAGAGAGTGACCTGATAGCCCTCTTTTCTCAATAATATCTGCAGGACCTTACGGATCGCCTGATCATCATCTGTTGTAATAATATGTTTGTTCATGCCGTGATTCTCCAAAATGCAGTGTCCTACAACAAAAAAGGGGTGTTCTCCCTATACGCTTCATAGTCTGAGAACATCCTAGGAAAGAATATTCGATCTTCTACCGTTATCAGGATGAGGTTGCAGAGGGTTAGCCCTACAAAAAGCATAGTAATTTGATAATGCCAATAATATATCGATACTAAAGTATTTATTATTGTATACCAGATGAAACCTGGGTGTCTAGATATGCTATAAGTTCCCTTTTGATAAAGCTTCCCAGTCTTGTCAGAAAATAGTGATGTCTCGATCATCACAGAAAAGACAAGCAGCAAGGCAAAGACTGTGACCAGGGGGGCGATAATCCACACTACAAAGCCGGGAAGCGGTGACTGGCGGGTGAAAAAAATTACCGGATACGGTACGGCCGTGACAAAAAAACCTATATAGAGGAACTTCCTCAACAAGGGTTTTTCATGCAAAATAGCCACATCATAGAGTCCCGCGAGCAAATATCCGGTGGCACCTAGGAAAAAATAGTTTGATTAATTCCATATTCTGCCTCTATACTAATACAAATCATCTTCTTTTGAAAGAAAAAAGGGTTCTCCATGATCATTGATGTCTCTACCATTATCCCTGCTGTGGCCTTCATTCTATATGTATTCTTTACTGCATTTGGATTTATGCAACACAAGAAGGAGGGATTTTTCTGGTCGTTCCAACTGTATATGGTGTTTGTCTCCATCTGGAGCTTCGGTTCGATGATGATGCACCTCAACAGCAGCTTCATGACCCCACTCTTTTGGAACAGGATTATGCTAATAGGACTGCTATCCGTGCCGTTCGGGCTAAGCCACTTCATCCTGGACATGCTGGAGATACACAAGCGTTCCATCAGGATATTCATCTATGCCAGCTATCTGTTGATCATCCCCCTGATGGTCCTAAACTTTACCGGCAGCATCGTAACCGAGGCAGGCTTCACAGCCGAAGGTATCTTTTACTACGAGTTGGCATCCGGTTCCATAATGGCCTACTCCATAAGCTATGCCTACCTGATCATCACCCTCATCATCCTTCTGATAGGATCCAAGCACAGGGCCCTGAAGAAAACCCACAAGAACCTGTTTCTACCCCTCATAGGAGTGGTGGTGATGCTCATAGGAATCCTGATGAACATCTTTCCTCCATTGGGCATATACCCCATTGACATCTTTGCCGCCACCATCAACGCCTTGCTGCTATTCTACACCATCTACCGATACAGGCTGATAAGCTATTCTCGTATCGGAATCAACATCATCTATACCACCATCCTTGCCATCATCGCCTCAATCTCCTACTACATCATCATATCCATCATCCAGCTATTCAACAGGAATTTCATACCCGGCGATGTCTCACAGCTCACCATCATCCTCGGGGTGGTCACCGTGCTCATCATCCATCCCATGAGAAACCTGCTCGCCTATGTGGTGGACACCGTCATCATTCCCAAACGCCATCCTTACCAGACAACCATCAGAAACCTCAGCCACAGGCTCACCACCATCGTAAATCTCAAGGAACTTGGCGACGAGGTGGTAAAAAACCTGAGCTCAGGACTCAAGACCGATTGGGTCATTTTCGTGGTAAAGCGTCTGGACAACGGGGACACCTTCAACATGGTCGCCAACAGCAAATGCCCCACTGCCCTCAAGGAAGGGGATGAGGTGGTCTTCACCTTCCCCCCCTACGTCGAGGAAAAGCTCCATAGGCTCAGAAGTGAGAACATCTCGTCCATCCTCAACGTCACCCCTGATGAGAAACGCTTTGAAGTCTGCGAACAGCTTCCCCCTGCCGATGTCATCATCCCTCTGGTCTTCAGAAAACAGATAGCCGGATATATCCTCATCGGCTATGACTACACCAAGTCCCTGATAACCCCTATCGAACTTGAGGCATTGGAAATACTCGCCGCCCAAAGTTCCCTATCCTTGGAAAACGCCCTCTCCTTCGAACAGCTTAGGGAGCAGGGTGATGAGCTTACCATGAGCAAGAACAAGATGGAGGCAATCTTCAATGGCATTGCCTCCCCTGTCTGCCTGATCGACATCGACTATACCATCCAGGAGGCCAATACTGCCGCTGTAGCCTTTTACGGGAACAACAGGCGTGAGCTCATCGGCAACAAATGTTACCGTGCCTTCTTCCAGCGTCAGAGACCCTGTCAGTTCTGCCAGGCTCTCGACTGCCTCCATAACGGGGCGGTCGAAGAGACAGAAGCCTCTTTCAAGGAGAGGGTATTCTCATTCCAGTACCATAGTGTCAAAGTGCCGGAGAACTCCAAGAAGGTGTTCATCGAGATCATCAACGACATAACGGAACAGAAGAATATGCAGGAGGAATTTGTCAGGACAGAGAAGATGGCAGGCATCGGAACCTTGGCAGCCGGTATTGCCCATGAGCTGAACAACCCCCTTGCTGGGATCGTGGGAACAGCTGAGATCATGCTCAGCGAGATAGAGGAGGATCATGTCCATCACGAGTATCTGGAAGATATCCTCTCCTACTCGAAGACTGCTGTCGATGTCATCAAGGAGCTTTCCATCTACTCCCGTAAAGAAGAGGAATCCCCTGATGAGAAACAATCGGTGGAGATTGTCAGGATCTTGGAGTTCTCCCTCAGGCTCGCCTTGCGCGGCATAGACTCCCAGAACATTGACGTTAGACGCAACTACCACGCCCTACCCTATCTGGAAGCAAACGAAAGCAAGCTGCAGCAGCTGTTCCTCAATTTCATCGTCAATGCCATACAAGCTATGGAAGGCAATGGGATCCTCACCCTTTCCTGTATGGAAAGCGATGACCTGATCATAGTCAAGGTAGCCGATACCGGGTGCGGTATTGCTGATGAGGATCTCAACCAGATCTTCACCCCTTTCTTCACCACAAAAGCACCGGGTTCGGGCACAGGCCTCGGACTCTCAAACTGTTATACCATTGTAGACAAGATGGGGGGGAGAATCAGAGTGAAAAGTGAATTGGGGGTAGGTACGGAGTTTACCACAATATTTCCTGCAAGCGATGAGAGGAGGGAAACCATACGCTTCACCCTGGTCAGTGACCAAGCAGGTATGAATGATGTGTTCTTTATCCAGAGGAAGGTCCTGATCGGGAGAAGGGCTATCTTGAGGAGTCCATCCACCGTCAGGAGGATGAGAAGGCAATGCACATCCTGGCATTCAAGGGCCTGCATCCTGTCGGGACAGTCTCGCTGATGACCAGTGAACATTTCTGGCCACTGCCCATCAGCGAATACTTTGATATAGAGTCTGTGTTGAACTCACGCAACTGCTCTGAGATCATACGCTTGGCAGTCCTTCCTGAGATGAGGAACACCTCAGCCTCCATAGGCCTCATCATACTGGTATTCCTGCTTGCCCGCAGCAAGGGTATCGAAAACCTTGTCATAGATGTGTTTGCCGATGACCTGAAGACCATCAAACTCTACAAGAAGTTCGGCTTTGAGGAGGTAGGGACCTACTACTCACCCTCTGCTGTCACAGTGCTCACCCTGCAGAGCAAAAGCACCCTGGAGAGGGACAAGAGCCAGTTGAGACACTTTGTACGCCCCTTGTTTGCCCGCCTCAGGCCCATGTTTGACTTCGGTGACCAGACCCAAGCGGTCCATGAAGAGATGGATAGGATTCTCAGCGCCGACTCATCCAACGAGATGGTAAAGGAGCCTGAGGCGGAGGTCGCCATAGAGATCTGATCCAAAGCACATCTCGTTGACCAAACCACCGTATGCCATTACAGTTGTCGCGAGGTGTTTACAACTATGCAGTTTACTTCTTTCCAAGAGGTGGTCACCTACATGGAGAGCTTTACCAACCTGGAAAAGCAGACCGACCACTATACCACCAGGACCTACCGTCTGGATCGCATGCATGCGATCCTCTCCCATATCGGCAATCCCGAACGATCATTCAGGAAGATCCACCTGGCGGGTTCCAAAGGCAAGGGCTCCACTGCCTCATATCTGGCAAGCGGCCTTACTTCCCTGGGGTACAGGACAGGCCTGTATGTATCGCCTCATCTGGTGGACTACCGAGAACGCTTTACCCAAAGCGGCACATTCTTTCCCGACACCCTTCTGATAGAAACAGGAAACGAGCTGAAAAGACGCCTTCAAGGTTTCAGCTTCAGTGACCAGTGGGGAGAGACATACCCGACGACGTTCGAACTCTTCACCTCCTTTGCCTACCTGCTCTTCGCCCTCTCAGGGTGCGAGTGGGCCGTCATCGAGACAGGTCTGGGAGGGCGCCTCGATGCAACGAACACCATCGTCCCCGAGGCTTCCGTACTCTGCCCCATAGAGCTAGAGCATACGAAGATACTTGGGGATACCCTGGATAAGATAGCCTATGAAAAAAGCAAGATCATCAAGTCCAAGGTGCCGGTTTTTATCGGCTACCAGGAACCGGAGGTGATGGAGGTCTTCTGCAAGGAGGCCGAATCACAGCAGAGCAAGGTGACCAAACTCTCTGAAGAGCTGCTTACCTACAGCTACCGAATCTCTGGCAACGGGGAGATCGTGGAGTACTGGTGGCGTGACAGGAGCCATGAGGTACTCTCCCTCTCCATGATGGGCAAGGTGCAGGCACAGAACTGTGCACTAGCCCTGCTTGTGCTGAGGAAGCTGGGATTGTTCGGAGAACATACCCTAGAAGCCCTCCAGAGGAACACCCTCCCTGGACGATTCCAGAAGATTGCTGAAAACCCGGATATCTATCTCGATGGAGCCCACACCGCCCACTCGCTTTCAGCCCTGCTCGAATCCTTCTCCACCCTCTACCCCTCAGGGGAAAACACCATCATTTATGGGGCTCTGGAGGACAAGGACCACAGCCATATGGGATCATTGGTCCTTGACCACTTCTGTAAGATCATCATATCTAGGCCAGGAACCTTCAAGAGAAGTGACATCTCCCTCATCGAACGGAAGCTGCGCCAGATGGCCTCCACCAGAGACAAGGAGTATGATATCCGCCTGATAGAGGACAACCGGAAGGCATTGGAGACAGCCATGGGAAACACCCCTAAAGGCGCAGCCATCCTGGTCTGCGGATCGTTCTACCTTGCAGGCGGGGTGAAAACAGCATACGATACCCTACGGAGAAGCAATGTCGTTAAATTGGCGTGAACTGCAGCTCATAAGAGAAGAACTCCCCTTGGAAGGCAGTACCCTGCAGTCTGTGGTACAACACGACTTCCATTGCCTGAGCTGGTACCTCTACCATCCCAATCATGGGCGCTGGACGCTCTATACTGAGGTTGGGACCCCGTATAGCCGCATGCATATGGCAACCGGACCCATCGCAGTACAGCAGAGGGGAAAGACTGCCAAACTCCAACGTTTTGTCCAGTTTTGCCGCGCAAACCTGGAAGGGTCAAAAATAGTCGGGGTGGGCCAGACTCCCTTTGACCGCATGCTGTCCTTCACACTGGACAACCATGGACGCACCCTGTTCCTACACCTGCGCTTCTATAGCGGCCCGGGGGCGAACATCTTCATCACCGATGAAGAGAACACTATCTTGGATCTGCTGTACCGCCGTCCCGGACGGGATGAAAAGAGCGGAGCCACATTTGTCGCCCCTGCGGAGAAGCAAGATGATGGGGGTAAGTTCACGATTCGGCAACGGACAGAGACATCATTCAATCGCCAGATAGAGCAGCAGTACGGCCAGGCAAGCAACAAAGAGACCCTCGATGAACTGCTGGTCAAGATACGGCGCAAACGTGACAGGGAGATCCAACAGCTGGAGGCCACCTCATCCTCCCTTGAACGCAAGATGATGGAAAGCGGAAAATATCTGCAGTTCAAGAAGATGGGCGACCTGCTCAGTGCTAACGTCCATCTGATAGCGCTTCATGCATCCGAAGTGGAGGTGGAAGACTGGGAAAGTGGAGGTAAGCTCACCATCACCCTTAAGGAAAACCTTCGCCCGAGCGAGCAGGTCAAGAGCTATTACGAGCGATACCAGAGATCCAAAGGGACCTTCGAAAATGCCAAGGAAGAGTACGAGAAGGTTCAGCAAGAGCTCAAGGAGAGTGTAGCGAAGTATGCCAGGCTACTCACCCTCTCGGACGATGAAAACAGGGACATACGCAATCTGAAAAGGGAATTGGGTACTGAAACCGTAGACAAGCCTACCAAGGTCAGATCTCCGGGTCTCACTATCCAAAGCGGACAGTTCACCCTTCTGGTGGGACGGAATGCCAAGGAAAACGATGAGCTGCTTCGCCACTTTGTACGGGGCAACGACTACTGGATGCATACCCGTGACGCCCCTGGAGGCTATGTCTTCATCAAGTATCAAAGGGAAAAGAGTGTCCCCTTGGAAGTGCTTCTTGATGCTGCCAACCTTGCCCTTGTCTTCAGCAAGGCAAAGGCCCAAGGGAAGGCAGATCTCTACTACACCCAGGTAAAGCACCTCAGGCGCCCGAAACATGGCAAGACAGGACTGGTAATACCCACCCAGGAGAAAAATCTTTCGGTAACACTGGACGAAGGCCGCCTTGCAAGACTACTTTTGGAGGATGAAGATGCACCCAAGTGAACATCACACCATATTCTATCCGGGAGACCCTCTGCAGCTCACCAGCAAGAGCGCGAAACGAAGTGATGGGCAAGACAAGACGAGCAAGCTCACAAGCCTTCCCGCTGCGATAATGACCGCGCACGCCAGCTATGATGTGGTCCTGGATCTGTTGCACCGGAGTTTCTCCGCCGTAACTTCCTTGAGCCCAAAGCTTGTGGTGATCCTTGCACCGCTCCACCAGCAAGCTTTGGACATCGACAAGCCCCACTTCCTCTTCGTCCCGACAGGCGATGGAATCAAGTTGCCCCATACCGAGATACACTACGCCACGGAACTGCGAAAGAGCCTGCTCTCGCTCTTTTCCGATAGCATCAAGGCAGAGCAGAGCTACTTTATAGAGGAGAGTGCAACAGAGCTTACCCTGCCCCTGGCAGACGCCTACTTCACCGGCGTACCTGTCCTGCCTTTGCTTACCAATACCGTTGATGCCGAGCAGTGCAGGACCTATGCCGAAGTGGTGAAGACGATAGTCGCCAAGGTTCCGGAGACCCTGTTTGTACTCTCGGCAAACCTCAATGCCATACTCCCCTCAGCCTTGGCAACTGAACATGCCAAGACGCTCGTCACTCTCCTGGAATGTGGGGAACCCTTGTTGGGTAGGTTTCGGTCGAAACAACTATCAAGCTGCTCCATAGCAGCCTTTGAAGCCTTGCGGCTTCAGAGCTGGGGAAACAGCGGGTGGGATTTCACCCTCTTTTCCACGGGAGAGGAACCCTGTGAAACGCTTCCCCAGGAATATATAACAAAAGAACGGATTGTCTGGCATGCCAGTGCAAAAAGGAAAGAGGTCTGAGATGGTTGGTGCCCCTGATGTGTTTTCGTCTGTCATTGAACAGTATACCTATACCTGTATGGCCATCGGTCCGTCAGGTGTCGAGCTTCCCTCCTACCTGCTTCAGGGGCAAAAGGCCCCCGGGTATATCATTGTAGAGGGTGAAAAGCCCAGCCCATGGTACTGGAAAGGGTTGTCTGTTGTCGAGGACAAGCGGTGCCTCTATTTCGATTCGATCGACCTGTTCCCCATCACCGACATAGCAACGACCAAGCGAAGCCGGGCCCTACCTCTGCTCAGGGAGCTTGCCAAGGCTCTCTCCACGCTTAGCGCAAAGTTCCTTGACCTTTCCAGCAACACCCTCCCCCTGTGGAGGGTCTGGGGCATTGAGGATGGGGGCTTTCTCATCCTGCCCCAGGATTTGGCTGACCTGTTCTCCTCGTGTGCGGAGGAGGATGTGCGCTACGGCATGTCATCTGCATGGGTGCATCATGGCCTGCATACCCCGTTTTCCCTCTGCGACCAGATGGTCCAACTGCTCTATTTTGCGGCTGCCGGCTTCCCCCCCTTTGGGGCCTTGGAGACAAGGGAAGACGGATTCAGGGCCCTTCCCCTCAGCTTGGCTTCCCTGGATCTAGACCAAAGGAGCACCTCCTTCATCGACAACGCCCTACGGCTCAGCCTGGCCAAGCAACGTGAGGCTAGTGGCAACATGGAGAGTCAGAAGGCACTCTCCTGGTTTGTTGCGGCTACAGAAAACCTTCAATGGACTTTGGAAGACCGCAAAGAGGCTCCTACCTATGAGGCGATGAGGGAAGTTCCTTCAAGCGCCCCATTTTTGACAAATCAGAAGAGGCGGGCAGAACGGAGCATTTTCTGGAGAAAAAAAGGTTGGATCGTCATCACAGTGGTCGCTTCAGTCACCTTGGTCGTCTGGTTTGCTACAGGCAGGATCAAGGAGGCCCTCTCTCCACCCTATACCGCAGGCATGACAGCCGAACAGGTCATCAAAGAGTATTACACAAGCCAGAATGAGCTCGATCTGCAGAAGATGGAGGCATCGCTGGCCAAGAAAGTGAAAAATCCCGCAGCAATGGAGGTAACCAACCTCTTTGTCTCGCGTCAGACACGCCAAGCCTATGAGGGAATCACCACCCAGATAGATCCCAACACCTGGATAGCCAACGGCAAGCCGGATCTGCTGGAGGGAACCTTCATCTATGGGGTTTCCGATGTCAGGGTTCGACAGCTCGACAGCCAGGACTATGAGGTGACAAGCACCCTTTACTCTCCGTATCCGTACTTTGAGGATCAGGAGAACACTGTGGTAAAAGAGGGTGAGATCGTCATTTTCAGGTATGAGCAGGTACAGCATTTCAGCATTGGGGCACATAAGCGCGGCTGGCTTGAGATCACTTCGCTTGACAATACGAAGCTAAGCAGGTTGGAAAATCTGAGAATTCCCACCTACAGGAGAGAGACCAGTTCTATCGGTATGCCTCAATAAGGGCAAGGATGGGTTCCTTGTCTGTAGGATTCATCCATGTAACTTCGGCAAAGCTCTTGAAGAAGGTCATCTGCCGCTTCGCATAGGAGCGGCTGTTGCGTTCGATCTGCTCTCCTATCATGGAAATCGAGGCCTCTCCGCTCTTCCTCGCCTGGAAGAACTCCCTGTATCCGATGCCCTGCAGACCTGGCCAAGCCTCATCAGCTCCCATCTCGATGAGGTGACGGATCTCAGACACCAACCCCTCTGAAAACATCTGCCGCACCCGCAACGCTATACGCTGTTTCAGCTCATCACCCTCTCGCCAGAGGCCGATGATCAGAGGCTTCATCCCATTGCGGGGCTCACTTGGTACGCTGTAGCTGCTCAGTGGCCTGCCCGACCCCTCATATACCTCCAAGGCACGGCTTACCCGATACATATCAGAGGGATGGATCCTCTTTGCCGAAGGAGGATCCACATGACAGAGACGATCATAAGCCCAATGATCACCTCGCTTCCCTATCTCCCGGGCAAGACGCAGGCGCACCTCCTCATCACTGGGAGGGGCTTCGGCCAGTCCAAAATAAAAATGCTTGAAATAGAAGGCCGTCCCCCCACTGAGAACAGGGATTTTCCCTTGCGCGTGGATCTCTGAACATGCCTGGTCGGCATATGCAACAAAATCCCCTACACTGAACTGCTGCCAGGGGTCGAATATGTCGATAAGATAGTGTGGGATGGCTTGGAGGGTTTCAGAGTTGGCCTTGGCCGACCCGATATCCAAATGTCGGTATACTTGGATGGAGTCGGCGTTGACCACTGAATACTTCTCGGGATCGAGATCCATAAGAAGTTCTGTTTTTCCTACCCCTGTGGGGCCGAACAGAAAAACTACAGACTCAAAAGGATTAGAGCAGGTCTGGGGCTTCGAAGTGGATTTCACCGTTAAGGGCTCTTTTGAGTACTTCGCTAACAATTTTGCCATTGTTCTCCTCAATCTCCTGACCACCACAACCGGGATTACTCAAGATGATAGCCTCTTTGATAGCTACACAGGTAATTTCATAAATATTTTCTTCATAATCAATTAGGGTGTCCAATGGAATGCTCACTATCGATTCTCCTTCTTCTAGATACTACAACTTTTTAAGTGTAGTGAATTTCGGTAAGAATGTACAGCACTCAAAAAGCGTGCCTGTACCCAAGACGGAAAAATTGTCCGAAACCATCTTCAAGCAATGCTGAGGAGGCAGTCCCATCCGACCACTGCCAGTCTTTCGGCAGGTAGGCAAGCTCACAAAACAGGATATCCCTCACTGAAGGAGCCTCCAAGGAGAGCTGCAGCACAAGTCCTGCCTGCAGGCAGAGGGCCTTCTCATACTCCCATCCCATACGAAATGCAGGTCCTAACCCTATAGCCACAACAGTGCCGACCTTCTTCTTGAACAAGAAGTTCATGCTTGCAACAGGATAGCGGTACCAATCATCCCCACTGTCCAAACTGCCCAGGAGAGGCAGTGAAAGGGAGATGTTCTGGTCTATTGAACGAGTGAGGAACCCCACTTCCACCGAAGTGGAGATGCTGGACTGGCTGATACCCAGATAGGGGGCACAGGACAACAGGGGGAGCACAAGGGTAAGGAGACCAAGGACAAGAAGGCTTTTTTTCATGGAGCTCCTTTCTTATTGCAGTTTCTTGGCTTCAGCGAGTATCAACGATGCCACCTCTTCTGGTTGAAGCTCTGTGGTATCGATGACCAGATCGGCTACTGAGGTGTCACTGTTGTCGATCCCATAGAGCCGTTCATAGCGGGCACTGTCATTCTTGTCCCTCCGGGCAGTCTCAGCTAGCCGTTCGGAGAACGTACCCCCTTCACGCTTGAGCACCCTCCTTGCCCGCTCTTCTGTAGTTGCTGTGAGGTAGACCTTGAGATCTGCCTCCTTGAGCATCCAGATGGCAAGGCGGCTGCCCAGCACACAGTTTTCGGCAGTGAGGGCCATCTCAACCTGTCGACGGTCTACCTCAAAGTCATATGCATCGCTCTCTTCAGCGAGTTTGCACAACTGCCAGAACTCGAGGCCTTTCTCTTCAGCAAGGCTGCGAAAGGTGAAGTTGATCATGACAAAACCCAAGGCCTCTGAGACCATGGTACTTATGGTGGTGTTCCCACACCCGCTTTTTCCACTGATAGCTATGCGCACACACTGCCCCTACTCTATGTTGCGAATCTGTTCGCGTATATTTTCCAAGCCGTCCTTCATACGGACCACCTGAAGATTCATCTCCACCATCTGGCTCTTGCTGCCAATGGTGTTGATCTCCCGATTCATCTCCTGACAGAGGAAATCCAAGCGCTTTCCAACGGGCTCTTCCTGTTCGAGGAGGTTGAAAAACTCCTCAAGATGGACAGAGAGACGCTTTATCTCCTCATTGACCGAATATTTGATCAGCATGACCGCAATCTCGGAGAGTATGCGGTTCTCATCATAGTTCTGATCACCGAGCATCTCCACAAAACGGGAACGGAGGTTGGTCTTCACCAGGGCCTCCAGCTCATCCGCATGGGATGCTATGACGGTGTGGCCCTCCCGGACTATCTCACCCATCCTTTGCAGATCCGCCTTGGTATGGGCGCCTTCACGCTCCCTGCTCTGGTCAAACTGCACCAAGGCAGTGCCGAGGGTGGAGAAAAGCGAACTCCTATAGATTTCGCTGTCGCTTTGCCTGATGCTGGTGAGCACCCCTTCACTTCCGATAAAGTCGGATAGGGTTGGTTTCAGGGCCTTGCCGCTGAGAGCTGCCACCTGGGCGAATGCCTCGGCATACCGCTTGACAGCAAGGGTATCCACCACTATCTCCATATCTGAGGCAAGGGTCTTGATCCTGACGTTCACCTCAATATGCCCACGGCTGGCAACCCTCTTTATCGCATCATCTATCTCGATCTCAAAGGGTGCGAGATAGAAAGGGATGTTGTGATTTATATCCAAATATCTGCTGTTGTAGGACTTAAGCTCAACAGAGATCTGAAACTCTCCATTCAGCTCCTCTGCCGATCCATATCCGGTCATGCTCTTCATCAAAGACTCCTTCTTGCCCGGGCAATCCGCTCGGTAAGGGCCCGGTTGTTGCCAGCACCCATCGTAATACACAAATCCTGTGGTTGCAACCAACCCGATGCGATCGCAACAGCCGCACTGTCATCCTGGGCGTATGCACACGCTTGGAGGCGGCAACGCGTGGTTCGCATGATCCTCTCTCCCATGGCATCAGAGAGTACTTTCCCCATATCCTGTCCTGCATCAAGGGCGTTGTCATCTCGTGCAGAGCCATAACAGCTCTGCACGATAAGACGGTCGGCCATGCCAAGGGCAAGGACGAACTCCTTGAACAGGGCTTTGGTCCTGCTTGCGGTATGCAAGGCAAAGATGACCAGGATGGGCCTGTTGGGATACCTGCTATGCAACTCTGCCAAGCTGGTAATTATTTCAGTGGGATGGTGGGCATAGTCATCAAAGTAGAGAACCCCATCCTCATCCTTCATACGCTCGCACCGACCCACCACCCCTGGAAAGAAACGCAGTTTCTTGCTGAGCATGCCCGCCAAGGTAGGAATTATCTCAGCTGTAATCAGGGTGCCGCTTTCCAGGTAGAGCTTGGGGTTCTCCCTGTCAAGGATCATGGCGAGGGCAAGGACGACAGCTCCAACCTGGTTACCGACCAGAGCCCTCTGCTGCACGCAGAGAGAGAAGCCAAAGGAATCCAGACAAGAGAGGGTGTAGGTATCCTCATACCCCTTGCTGATGATGCGAAACGGGCCGTTGTCGTCAAAGCCGTATGTCATGACGGTAAGGTCTGCCCGCTCTCTTCTGGCATAGGAGGCGAGGCCTTTTGACCCCTTGTCGTCACTGCAACAGATCAGAAATCCCCCAACCGCCAGGTTGTCCACAAAATGCTCAAAGCTATCCTCTACATCCGAAAGGCGAGAGAAATAGTCAGGGTGGTCGAACTCGATGTTGGTTACCAGAGCCCCCCGAAGATGATAGGACAGGAAGTGATCCTGGTACTCGCACGCCTCAAACAGGGCGATGTCACTGCCTTGGTAGAATGGCGATGTATTTCCTTGCACCATAGAACCGAAAATGCTGTAAAAGGGAAAGGACGTGAGGGTTCCCGTAGAGAGCAGATACGATACAAGGGCTACAGTGGTGGTCTTGCCATGGGTCCCCGCAACAGCATAGCTATCACTCAGGGAGGAGAGGTGGGAGAGGAACTGTGGATAGGAGTACACAGGAAGGCCGAGGCCAATGGCTTCGGCTAGGATGGGGACACTGGCCTCATACGCTGTGCTATGGATGACAAAATCGGCATTAGGATCCAGGAGGGAGGAAGAAAAACCCTCATGCACCACAATCCCATGACTGGACAAGAGTTCGTCTGTGGTGAATTGTTCTGGGCTGTCACAGCCTGTGACTTGGGCACCTGAGGCTTTGAGCAGGACCGCCAGTGAAGCCATACCTGTCCCTTTAATGCCTATGCAGTACACCTTGCGTCCTGAAAAATTCACCCTGGCTCCTCTATCTAAAAAGGGAAAAAAAAGACTGCCGACAAGGACAGTCTCACATGCAAACTCTTAGTCTTATTTTGCTGCAGCAGCCTTGATGTTGGCATTGCATGCTTTGCAAACCTTTGCCTTCTCACCATCAACGGTGGCCTCATACAGAACCTTTACTTCAGTTCGCTTGCAGACCGGGCAAGTGCCCCGTCCATGGTTAAATTCCTCGCGGATACCACTACCTCTATGTGCTTTGGACATATACTTTACTCCTTACGGTTACAACAATCTACCGTTTGACTATATAGTTCACCCTTTGGAGTGTCAAGTATGGCCAATTGCAGTTTTGTTACCTAGTGTGGTATTCGGGAGCAAAAAAGCCTATCAGCAGAAAAACTGCGATCAGAAGGGCGAAAACCTTGGGTTCATAACGAAAAGCTGACGCTCAGAAACCCTGCAACCGTACTGTCGTCATCCGCTTCACCCCGATACCACTCCATGGGGATCTCACAACCGAGGTCTATGGTGAAGGCCCCTAGCTGGGCAGCAAGGCCCAAGGTATGGGTCCCTCGGGTGATATCGATTTTCAGGAGGTCACTGGGAAGTTTCTTCTTCTCACGATACCCACTTTTCAGGCTGACAGACCACGTCGGCAACAGCTGTATCTTGAGGTCAAAGCCCGTCCTGAGCTCCCTGGTGTCCTCTGATCCCAAATCCACAAGATCCAAGACAGCCTGCAGTTTGAACAGATGCAGGAGATTGTTCGAATCGTAGGTAGGGGTGTTGAACGAGAAGCCCCAATCAAGGGTCTTGTATATTTCATCGAAGCTGACCTGCAAGGAGTCACTTCCCAGGGCATAGGCAAAATTGTCACTTGTTATCCCCATGGCAAACCACTCATAGTCAAGCAGCAAACCCAGCCCTACGGAGATGAAGGCCCTGTTCTCCAATGTCTCAAACTTCCCCAGCAACGTCTGTACAGCAAAGTCAGAGAGAGTGCGGTCGGCTCGTATGTCTACCGGATTTCGCTCTGATACCGCAAGGGCCTTCACATTCACGCCAAAGGCGAAGAAGGACTTGCCGGTCGCCCAGTCAAGTTGAAACAAGGTGTGGTTCAGCCCACGGTAGCGGGTAAGACCAGGGAGATCCTCCCGCTCGTTGAGCGAAACCTGGGTCTGAAGAGTGAGGGCTACATTGTTTCCACTGAAAGAGATGCTCAGGTTGGTGAAAGGATTCTGCATCAGGGGGTTTTGCAAAGCATCCCGGAAGTTAGCCGGTCGTATCGTTTCGTGGTAGCTACCGGTAAGGGTGAAGAAACTCTTTTCCGGTGAACTGCCAAACAGCAGGGCCGGGTTAAAGAAGAAGGACGAGGGCGATCGTGAGAGGGCAACGCCTGCAGAGCCCATCGCTATCGTTCCCCTTTCAATCTGGAGAAGGGCAGAGGAAAACAGAGAAGGGACAGAGAGTGTTGCCATACATACAAGAACAAGTAAGATTCGTTTCATGCGCCTGCCTTGAGGGTGGGGAAGTCACAAGCTCTCGCCCTCACAAAAGCTCCATTCGATTCATCCTTTCCACTGTTATAGCATAGGCCGAACCGAATACCAACAGCATACCAAAAAACCAGACGCAACTCCACTACCAGTTGCATGCGCCAGCCTTCCCTGTTACGATATCCGCATGAATACGCTCTTGGGTCTGTTGAACGCAATTGGTATCGATTCTTCCCCTCTTGCCCAAACACAAGTCATCAGGAAAATATGCCATAACTCCAAAGAGTGCATAGCATCAAGCGTGTTCTTCGCTTTTTCCGGTCTCCATACCCAAGGAGAACTCTACATTGACGATGCAATTGCCAAGGGGGCTGTCTGCATCTTCAGCACAAGAGAGGTAGCTCACAAACAGGAAAACATCCTCTACTTTCTCACCGATGCACCCCGCACTCTCTTTTCGCGCATGTGCGCAGCCTTCTATGACTGGCCCAGCAGAAGCCTGGAGATTATCGGTGTCACCGGCACCGATGGCAAAAGCACCACATGCGACTACCTCTATCAGATGTTGCAGGCCAAGGGGTGTGCAGTAGGCCTGCTGGGGACAGTCAGCATGGATGACGGTGAGGGAAAACATCCCTCCCCCTATCGTCAGAGCACCCCTGAAGCCGATCAGTTGCACGCCTTCCTCTTCCGATGCAAAATGAACAACCTCACCCACGTCATCCTGGAGTGCACCAGCCATGCCCTCAGCAAGGAGTATGACAGGCTTGCAACCATAGGCTTCGCCCTCGCCCTGGTCACGACCATCAGCAGCGAACACCTTGAGTTCCACAAGAGCCAGGAGGCCTATGTCGCTGCAAAGTGCAACCTGGTCAGGGCCCTGCAGCCAGGGGGGACCTTCCTTACCACCCGTCATAACCCTTACAGGGCAATGTTCCTCGCCGAGCTTCCCCCTTTCAGCTACTCCCACCTGCTTGAGAAAGAGCTTCCCTTCACCACATCCATACGGGATACAGGGGAGGTGGACATACATTACAAACAGAAGACGGTGAACACCCCTCTGCTCCTTCCCTGCCTTGCGAGCAACGCAATGCTTGCCCTGCTCGCCTGTTCGCTTATTGTACAGGAGAATGCGGAGGATCTGTTGCCCCGGTTGGCAAACCTTCAGCCTGTAGCTGGTCGGATGATCACCATCGGGAACAGTCTCAAGCTACGGGTCGTCATCGACTTTGCCCATACCGCTGATGCCTATGATCAGCTCTTTTCCTCTATGGCAAAGTCAAAAAGTAACGGGAAGATCATCGCGGTCTTTGGCTGTGCCGGGGAGCGTGACACCACCAAGCGCCCGGAGATGGGGCGTATCGCCTCCCTCTATGCCGATAGGATCATCCTTACCGAGGAAGATCCGAGAAACGAGTCAAACACCAGCATCTTCAAGGATATCCGTTCCCGCACAGGGGACTCCTCCTGCATCATAGAGGAGATAGAAGATCGCACAGAGGCCATACAAAGGGCATTTGAACTCTCAGAGGAAGGGGACACCCTGCTCTTTCTGGGAAAAGGGCATGAGACGAGCATCGAAGGGAAACAGGGAAAACGCCCTTGGAATGAGGAAGAGAGTGTACGAGCCCTGCTTCAGATGAAAGAGAGGGAACAGGTATGAACATTGCCCTGATCTATGGTGGACGATCCGGCGAACATGAGGTCTCGATCAACAGTGCAAGAGGCGTCTTGCCCCCCCTATGCAACCTGGGACATACGGTCTACCTGCTAGCCATAACATTGGAAGGCAGATGGTTCTACCAGGACAGGAAGGAAAGAGAAAGCCCCCCTGGGAGAGAGGGAAAGATGGAGGGGGAAAAAGAGGCAGCTATAGGACCTACCATCAGCACTGACCACCCTCTTGCCATAGTCCCAGGAGAGGGTGTCTTCTGTGGTGAAGAGAGGCTTCCTCTGGATGTGGCTTTTGCCGTGACCCATGGCTTTGGGGGGGAGGATGGCAACCTTCAGGGGCTCTGCATGTTGGCAAACCTGCCCCTCTGTGGTTGTGATACCCTCTCCAGTGCCATAGGGATGCATAAGGACATCGCAGCAAAGCTGTTTGCCCTGGAAGGCATCCCCACTGTCCCCTCACAGGCCCTTCATAGCCAAGATATCCACTGGTTGGAAGGAGGAGCCTGCCCTGCCCCTTCCTGGCTTGGCCTGCACGGTGATCAGGAAAGCCATGACTCTCCTAACAGGGAAGGGAAAACAGATACAGGCCCTGACAAAAAGGCTGAAAATGCTGCAACCATACGCACTCCGATACTGGATGGTGAAGGGACTATGCGATGGGAAAGGGCCTGCGTGGCTCTCCAAGAGAAGGTAGGTTCTTCCTTGTTTGTCAAACCAGAGGACAGCGGCTCCTCGCTGGGAGTCTCTGCCCTTCGCTCTCCTACCGCCGAGACCTTCCGTGAAGCGATCCTGGAAGCCAGAAACCACAGTGCCTCCGTCTTGGTGCAAGCTCTGATCGAGCCAATGGATGAGCTTGAGTGTGCTGTGCTTGAGACAGAAGGGGGAACAATCCTCACAGCAGGTCCTGCCTTGGTGGTGGACCCGGGCAAGAGGAGCAACCATTTCCTCAGCTATGCATACAAATACTCCCAAGTCGACACTGCCTACCTGCACCTTCCCTCCTCCTATGCCGCTCCTATTGAAAAGCAGATACGCTTGTATGCGAAAAAGGCATTCAAGGCTATCGGAGGTGAAGGGTATGCCCGTGTTGACTTCTTTGTATCAGGGGATGCGATCTACCTCAATGAGATCAACACAGCTCCTGGGATGACAGCCAAAAGCCACTTCCCCACTCTTATGGCACATGCAGGGTATCCGATGGAGCAGGTCCTGCACATCCTCATTGAGGGAGCGTTGAAACGAAAAAGGGAAGAGGACCTTCGCTCCTACCGCCCTCCGGAGGCTTGAGGGTGGAACAGGTAATCTTTCATGTGGACATGGATGCCTTCTATGCATCGGTGGAACAACATGACAATCCCTCCTTGGCCGGAAAGCCCCTGGTCATAGGGGGCTTGGGCCCGCGAAGTGTGGTTGCCGCCGCCTCCTACGAGGCGCGCACCTTCGGCCTGCGCTCAGCGATGCCTATGAGCCGTGCGTTGCAGCTCTGCCCATCAGTTCTTGTAGTGAAGCCCAACATGCACCGCTACAGCCAGGTCAGCAAGACTGTGATGGAGACGCTGAGATCCTTCTCACCTTCTGTCCAGCAGATATCCATTGATGAGGCCTTCCTTGACATGACAGGAACCAGGCGCCTCTATGGACTGCCCAGGGAGGCGGCGGTTCTGCTCAAGGCGCAGGTTAAGGAGGAGACAGGACTGAACATATCGGTCGGGATAGGGCCATCTCACTTCATAGCAAAGATGGCTAGCGACTATGACAAGCCTGACGGGCTTTGCAGGGTCTCCCCTGGGCGGGAGGAGGACTTCATTGACGCTGTCGGGCTGAAGAAGCTTTGGGGTGTGGGCAAGGTCACCCAGGAACTGTTGGCACGAAAGCATATCACCACCACGCAAGAGTTGCGCCAGTACTCGCTTGTATCGCTGCAGTCCATCTTCGGCAACTCCATGGGAAGCTTTCTCTACCATGCATGCAGGGGCATAGACCCCGGGATCTTCACCAGTCAGGCAAAGAGCCACTCCATATCGACCGAGACCACGTTTCCCGAGGATGTCCATACCAAAATCGTATTGGAACAGAATCTCTTGCAGATGAGCCATGAGGTGATGTTCCGTGCCCTGGATGAGAATCAGATAGGGAGGACCATCGGCATCAAGGTAAGGGAGCCCGACTTCACCACCTACAGTGCCCAGGTCACTCCCAAGGCGAATATCTACAGTGCCGAACAGATTTATTCGTATGCTAAGCAACTGCTCTATCAGAAGTGGCATGAAGGCATGCCTGTGAGGCTTATCGGAGTAGGCCTCTACCAGCTCTATGAGGGGGACAAGCCCATGCAGGAAGAGCTGTTTGAGGATCCCTTCCAGAAGCGGAGGGAGCTGGAGAAGGTTATCCTGAAGATGCACAAGAAGGGGCATGAGGTCTTCAAGGCTACCAACCTTGAAGAGGAGAAGGAGAAGGACGAATAAGGGGGAGGATCAACACGAAAGGAGAAGTGGGGAAAAAGTGGCATTGTCCCAACAGATCCTTACCTACGGCACATCCACCCTTCAGCTACATGCTCTTTTTCTTATGTGACACCACCAGCAGCAGCACACTGAGCATCATCCCTATCACCAGGAAGGCCTGCAGAACAGGAAGCCAGACGAGGCCGACTGTTGAAGCAAGGGCTCCCACCACAGGGGGCATGACCATATTGCCCACATAGGCTGTGGCCATCTGCATCCCTATTATGGCCTGACTTGCCCCCACACCAAAACGCCTGGGTGTCTCGTGGATCATGCTGGGGAATATGGGTGCGCTTCCCAAGCCCAGCAGAACCAGGGCGAATCCTGCCACATTTGCATCGGGGGAGAGGAACAGCAGAAGACTGACCAGACAGAGTCCAAGGCCCCCAAAGGTCATCTGATTGTTCGGGACACGAAATGTAATGAAGCCGCTGAGGATCCTTCCTCCGGTGATGCCCATGTAGTAGAGGCCTCCCCAGAGGGCGGCCCGGGCCGGATCCAGGCCCTTTACCTGGACCAGGTAGGTGGTCGCCCAGAGGCCTGTAGCAATCTCAAGCGAGCAGTACAGGAAAAAGGTAAGCAGGGCTAGGGGAACCCCCCTGATCTTCAATGCCTCCCTATTGCTCTGTGCCTGTCCACTCACTTGCTTGCTATCCTGATCTTTCCATAAGCGGACAGAGAAGGCCAGGACAAGGACAAGGAGGAGCTGCAGGGCGCCTATGGAGCGGTAGCCTCCCCTATAGCTGTAGCCAAAGGTGAGGGCAAGGGCGACAATGGCAGGTCCCATGCTGGCCCCTACTCCCCAGAAACTATGCAGCCAGCTCATATGCCTGGCCTTGTAGTGCAAGGCGACATAGTTGTTCAAGGCGGTATCGACTGATCCCGCTCCCAAACCCAGGGGAAGGGCAAAAAGGAGCAGCAGGACAATATGGGGGGAGACAGAGAAACCCAACAGGGAAAGGGCTGTCATCAGGACACTGATGAGCGTCACTTTCCCGGTTCCGAACCTAGCGATGACCTTGGTGCTGAGAAGTGCTGAGATGACCGTTCCCATGCTGGTCGTCGCCGCTATGATGCCGGCACTCCACAGGGGGAGGTCAAGATCCACATGCATGACAGGCCAGGCACTGCCAAGCACTGCATCAGGGAGCCCCAAACTGATAAAGGAGACGTAGATGATTACCAGAAGTGCCATACGTTACCGTCCTGTCGTGAGGAAATAGATAGTGACCCCAAGGGCAAGGGCAATCCTGTAGAAACCGAAAAGGGAAAAGTCATGCCTACGAACATAGGCAACCAGGGCCTTGATACTGACCAACGATACGAGAAAGGAAGCCATGAATGCAACGGCTATGAGCAGGTACTCATCCCCTGTATAGGAAAATCCAAGTTTCAGCAGTTTCAAAAGCGAAGCGCCCGCCATGACAGGGATGGCCATGAAGAAGGAGAACTGGGCGGCGATGCCCCGTTCGATGCCAAGTAGGATACCCCCTAGGATAGTGGAACCTGACCTGCTGGTCCCGGGGACCAGGGCGAGCATCTGAAAGGCCCCCATTGCAGCCGCATCCTTGAAAGAGAGGGCACCGAGGCTTGTGATACGGGGCTCCTTCGTCCCCCTTCCCTTCTTCTCCAACACAACATATACCAGACCGTACACAGCGAGGGCGACAACGATGACTTGCCACTTGTAGAGGTACGTATCCATCAGTTCGTCCAGAAGGAAGCCTGCAATACCTGCCGGGATGGTAGCAACAAGGACTTTGGCCCAGAGGATCCAGGTATCGGTCTTTTCAGTCCTGTCTTTTTTTGGAGAAAAGGGATTGAGCAGGGAGAAGTAGAGGATGATGACAGCAAGTATGGAAGCGAGCTGTATGATGACCATGAACAACTCTTTGGCTTTGGGACCGATGGATAGGACCATCACCTCATCTAGCAGGAGAAGGTGTCCTGTCGAGCTTATGGGAAGCCACTCGGTAATCCCTTGTACGATACCCAACAACAACGCCTTCATTACTTCAAGCATAGGTTCCTCCTCGACACGTTCGCCAGTCTAGAACATAATCAGGGTCAGTTCAAGCGCATTTACCCCCTTGGGACAGGTTGTGATGCCTTGTACGGATTTGTCTTAAGTGGTAGATTTGCATGCATAAGGAAGAGCACATGCCCCTACATATTGTACTGTTCGAACCTGAAATACCCCAAAACACCGGCAATATTGCCCGCACCTGTGCTGCGATAGGGGCGACTCTTCACCTTGTGCACCCTTTGGGTTACTCCTTGGATGAGAAGCATCTCAAACGGGCAGGACTGGACTACTGGCACCTGCTTACCCTTATCGAACATCAAAGCATTGCATCCTTTCTGCACGAACATAAGGATGACAGGCTCTTTTTCTTCACCACCAAGGCACACCAGCTCTATAGTGAGGTCGAGTACCCCACCGATGACTGCTACCTTATCTTTGGCAAGGAGAGCAAAGGAATAAGCGAAGATATCCTGGTCGGACACGAAGCGGGGTGTGTGCGCATCCCCATGCTTGAGGAAGCCCGGAGCCTCAACCTCTCCAACACAGTGGCCATAGCCGCATACGAATATATGAGACAACAGCATTTTCCGTCCCTCTTGCAGAACGGGACTTTACACAGACTCACATGGGGAGAAGCAACATGCATAAGATAGGGATCATCGGGACTGGAAACATGGGTGGTGCGATAGCACATGCGTTACGCGAAGAAAAAGGGTGGCAGGTCAGCCTCTTCGATACCGATACGACAAAACTGGGATCTTTCGTAGGGTGTTCAGTCGCCACCTCCCTGGAGGAGCTTGTGCAAGGGACGGATCTGCTGCTGCTAGCGGTGAAGCCACAGGTACTGCCCTCGCTGTACCCCCTCCTGCGCAAAGCGGGATCGAGACAGAAACAGTGGATCAGCATTGCAGCCGGGGTCAGCCTGGAAACCCTGACAGAAAACCTGGGAACAGGTGAAGTTGTCAGGTTCATGCCCAACCTTGCTGCCCAAGTGAGGCAGTCGGTCACCGCTGTGACTCCCAGCCCCACAGCCTCGGCCTCCCTGAAGGAGACCTCCCTGGTTGTTGCCGAGATGTTTGGATCGGCCTTCCTTCTGCCAGAAAACCAGATAGCGGCCTTCACCGGCATCAGCGGCTCAGCCATAGCCTATGTGTTCCAGTTCTTCCATGCCCTCGCCATGGGCGGGGTCAAGGAAGGGCTTGCCTACCCACAGGCCCTCGCCATTGCGCGCGATACCTGTCTGAGTGCTGCCGCCCTTCAGAAAAAGGAAGGGGCAAACCCAGTGAGCCTTGCCACTATGGTATGCTCTGCCGGAGGGACTACCATCGAAGGGATGCGCTCCCTTGCCGAAGGGGGCTTCGATGCCACCGTAATGGCAGCGGTATCGGCATCAGCTGAGAAGTTCCGCCTCCTTGAGGATAAGGCAAGGCAGAAACCATAAGAAAGCTTGAATTTTGCACTATCATAGCTAATGAGGAAGTATCATGATTGACTTGAAAGAATTGAGAGAGAGACGGGACGAGATAGCACAGAACATCCGGAACCGTTATATGAGTGTCGATATCGATGCGATCATCGTTTTGCAGGAGAAGCGATCAGCTTTGCTGCAAGAGAGCGAATCCTTCAGGGCAAAACGCAATGAGAACGCCCAGAAGATGAAGGCCAAGCTCGACAAGGAGACCCGCGATGGCTATATCGCCGAGGGGAAGGAGATCAAGGAGACCATCGCAAGGCTTGAGGCTGAACTCGAGGTGATCGAGACAGCCTTTCAGGCGAAGGCGAGGACCATCCCCAACTACGCTCACCCCGATGCGCCCATAGGCAAAGAGGACAAGGACAGCACAACCGTCAGGGTGGTAGGAAAGGCCCCCACCTTCTCCTTCAGGCCCAAGGACCATGTACAGCTCGGAGAGAGTCTGGATCTCATAGATTTCGATACGGCTACCAGGGTATCTGGGCCCAAGTTCTACTACTTGAAAAACCAGGCTGTGATCCTCCAGATGGCCATGGAGCGCTATGCACTCGATATTGTGATGAAGAGAGGCTTCACCCCCTTCATCACCCCGGATATTGCCAAGGAAGAGATACTGTCCGGCATCGGCTTCAATCCTCGTGGGGAGGAGAGCAACATCTATACCCTCGAAGGGACCGACACCTGTCTGGTGGGAACCGCTGAGATAACCTTGGGCGGGTACTATGCCAACCAGATCCTCGACAAGAAGAAGCTGCCCATCAAGATGAGCGGTCTCTCCCACTGTTTCCGCAGGGAGGCTGGAGGTGCCGGGCAGTATTCCAAGGGCCTGTACCGTGTACACCAGTTCTCCAAGCTGGAGATGTTCATTTACTGCCTTCCTGAAGAGAGTGAGCACTACCACTCGATGCTTCTGGAGATAGAAGAGGAGATTTTCCGAGGCCTGGGCCTCTGTTACCGCGTTGTGGATACTGCCACCGGAGATCTGGGTGCCCCAGCTTACCGTAAGTTTGACATCGAGGCTTGGATGCCTGGCCGCGGTGAAGACGGCGAATACGGGGAGGTGACCTCAACCAGCAACTGTACCGATTACCAGGCCCGTGCACTGGGCATCCGCTATCGTGACGATGAGGGTGCGATCCAGTTCGTCCATATGCTCAACGGGACAGCCATCGCCCTCAGCCGGGCCATGGTCGCAGTGTTGGAGAACTATCAGAATGAGGACGGCTCGGTCACGATCCCTCCTGCATTGGTACCCTACACAGGCTTTGATACTATCAGGGCACTGTAACAAGGAGTGAATCAGGTGATTCAAACAAGCGCACTCACAACCGATTTTTATGAGTTGACCATGATGCAGGGATACTTCAGCGAAAAGCACAACCCTGAGGTGGTCTTTGAGATGTTCTACCGTACCAACCCCTTCGAGGGTGGGTACGTGGTATTCGCAGGACTCAATGACTTCATCGATAAGCTAGAGGGCCTATCCTTCAGCTC
>CAXXCW010000015.1:0-10323 GCA_963662725.2 uncultured Sphaerochaeta sp. | reverse complement strand
TGGTGAGAAGGTTCCGGGGCCTCAGGCGTCCGTCACCAAATCCTTTGCGCCGGGTTCAAGCCGCATCTGATACCCGATGACAACGACTCCAACGGCCTGCACCTGCAGGCCGTTTTCGTTTGGGCACTGAGCGCACAACTCTTTGTTAATATATTAAACAGATTATCCACAGTGGTAATATCTTCTCATAACAACCCAACATCTGACCGGGAGACTCACGGATGTCATCGGTAGCCAACCCCCAACGCCTGATCGTACTGCTGGCCGCACTGGTCGCTTTCGGCCCATTGTCGATCGACATGTACCTGCCCAGTTTGCCTTTGATCGCACAGGATCTGCAGGCCCCTGAATCCAGTATCCAGCTGACCATCAGTGCCTTTCTGATCGGTTTGTTTCATCGGCATGCTGTTTTACGGCCCGCTGTCGGACAAGTACGGTCGTCGTCGCCTGCTCCTTGGCGGCATCACACTGTATCTGGTCGCCAGTATCGGCTGTATGCTGGCGACCAGTGCCGAGTGGCTGATCGCTGCACGCTTCCTGCAGGCACTGGGTGCAGCTGCCGCCTCGGTGTTGGCCCGCGCCATTGTGCGTGACCTGTTCCCGCTGAACGAGGCCGCCCGGGTGCTTTCGCTGATGCACCTGGTCACCATGATCGCAACCCTGGTTGCACCACTGGTCGGTGGCTATCTGATCATGATCTCTGACTGGCGCTCGCTGTTTGTCGTGCTGTTCATCTTCGCAGCAATTGTACTGCTGGCCAGTGCCTGGAAAATTCCTGAAACCCATCACGGCGATTCACGCCGCGCCAGTGTACTGGCGGTGTTTCAGGCTTATCTCAGGATTGGTCTGCAGCCGGTGGCAATCGGCTACATTCTCTGCATGTCGCTGACCTTTGCCGGCATGTTCGCCTATATCACGGCATCGCCGTTTGTATACATCGAGTACTTTGGTGTCAGCCCGCAGAGCTATGCCTGGCTGTTCAGCCTGAACATCGGCGGCGTCATCGTATTGGTGAGCTTGAATGCCCGTTATGTGGGACGATTCGGCACCCAGAAACTGCTTCTCGCAGGCGCTTCTCTTGCAGCCTTTTCAGGGCTTCTGCTGACCTTCGCTGGTATTACCGAGATAGGCGGCCTGCCCCTGATTGTGGTGGCACTGCTGGGCTTTGTCAGCGTTACCGGTGTACTCGGTGCCAACTGCATGGCAAGCCTGCTGTCGCGCTATCCGGAACAGGCCGGTGCCGCAGCCGGACTGGCGGTTGCCTGCCAGTTCGGTCTTGGGGCTCTGGCAAGCTCCATCGCCAGTACTCTGCACGATGGTACAGCCTTGCCTATGGCGCTGATCATTGGTCTGACCGGCTGCGGCTCACTGGCAGCTCTTGCCCTGACCCGTCGTTCTGCAGCCTGAGCCTGGCTGAACTATACTTGGGCTGTCGGTTACTTTTTGATCGATAGCCCGGGTCCAGGCAGACAACAGCAATCCAGCTTAAATACAGAAAAGTGCAATAATAAACCAGAATTTTACATTTCCTGCACAGGCCTGACTCCGCATAATCGTTGCAATCCTTCACGGATCATTATCAAGTTGTTGTTCGGGTAGCCACTCGAAAACCCAATTGCGATGTAACCGATTCCATTATTAGAAGAGAGACGATCCAGATGAACAAACAGAATCCGATGCTCGACAAACTCAAGGAGATCCTCCCTGCCATTCGCGCCAACGCTCCCAAAGCGATTGAGCTGCGTCAGGTACCCCAGGAAAACATTGAGATGCTGCACGGTATCGGTCTGAACCGTGCGTTCCTGCCCAAGGCCTACGGTGGCCTGGAAATGTCTCTGCCTGAATTCACTGATTGCATCGCAGCACTGGCCGGCGCCTGCTGCTCTACTGCATGGGCATACAGCCTGCTGTGCACCCATAACCATCAGATGGCGATGTTCTCCAAAAAAGCACAGGATGAGTTCTGGGCCGAGAACCCCGACACTGTAGCGTCCAGCTCCATCGCACCGTTCGGTAAGCATGAAGAAACCGAAGGTGGCATCATCTTTACCGGTGACATGAAGTGGAGTTCAGGTGTTGACCACGCAGATTGGATTATCGTCGGCTTCAACCGCTTCGACGAAGCCGGTGAAAAAGTGTACAGCTTTGCGGTCATCCCCAAGAGCGAGTTCACCATCATTGATGACTGGTATTCTGTTGGCATGCAGGGCAGCGGCACCAAAACCGCCAGCATCAAGGGTGTATTCGTTCCCGAACACCGCATCCAGGCCGCTCGTGACATGATGGAAGGCCGCCACGTTGGTCGTCCTCTGTACCCGGACAGCAAAATTTTCCATACCCCGTACCGCCCATACTTTGCCTGTGGTTTCGCGGCCATGAGCCTGGGTGTCGCCGAACGCATGATCGATGTGTACAAGGAGCTGACCCAGAACCGTGTCCGTGCCTACACCGGCGCTCAGGTGAAAGAGTCCATTCCGCCGATTCTGCGCATCGCCGAATCTTATCAGCAGGTATGTGCCGCACGCGCCTATCTGGAAAAGACCTGGAACGAGCACAAGGAATATGGCGAGCGTCACGAATACCCGGACCGTTACACGCTGGCGCACTGGCGTACCAACCAGGCTTATGCCATCAAGATGTGTGTTGAAGCCGTCAACCGCCTGTGGGCAGTGATGGGAGCGTCCAACTGGTATCAGGATCGCGAGAGCCAGCGTCTGTGGCACGAATCCAACATGACCGCGGCCCACGCCTACACCGACTACGATGTCTGCGCCCAGATCATCGGTCGTGAACTGCTGGGTCTTGAGCCGGATCCTTCACTGCTCTGATCTCTGCATTATCCAGAGGCGCCCTCCTGTTCATGCGGGCGGGCGCCTTTTCCCTTTTGACGGGGACACCTCACCTTTTCTCAGGTGGGCTGTCTGTTGCTCGTCTACTATAAGAATGTTGTTAACCCGACCCCAGGTGCTGTTATGAGCAATCAAGTCACTGAATTCGATCCCAAAGCCTTTCGTCGTGCTCTGGGCAACTTCGCCACCGGTATTACCGTTGTTACCGCGCAGACCCCGGACGGCGTCAAAACGGGTGTAACCGCCAACAGCTTCAACTCCGTTTCTTTGGACCCGGCCCTGATTCTGTGGAGCATCGACAAGCGCTCCGGCAGTTGCGAGATATTCGAGAAAGCGACGCACTTCGCTGTTAACATCCTCGCTGCAGATCAGATCGACCTGTCCAACCACTTTGCTCGTCCCGGCGAAGACAAATTTGCCGGCACTGATTTCAAACGCCGGTCTCGGTGGTGCACCATTGCTGCCGGATACCGCTGCCTGTTTCCAGTGCGAAGCCTACGAAACCGTTGATGGTGGTGATCACTGGATCCTGATAGGCAAGGTTGTAGCCTTTGAGGACAACGGTCGGGCGCCGCTGGTTTACCATCAGGGCAGCTACTCTGTGGTCATGCCACACTCCCGCTTTCCTGCCAAGAAAGAGGATGAGCCGGCTGCCATCGAGCGTCTCAAGTCCCGTTTCAAGGATAATCTGTACTACTTGATGGTGCAGGCCATTCGTACCTATCAGGCCGACTATGCGCCACTGCAGCTATCCACGGGTCTGCGCACCAGTGAAGCACGCATGCTGATGGTACTTCAGGAAACGCCAAAGCTCTGCCGCAAGGAGCTGTTGCGTGAGGTCAACATGCCTGAAGTTGAGGTCGACAATGCGGCTGAAATCCTGCAGCGCAAGGGGCTGGTGAGCTTCTCGGACGAGTGCTACAACATCACGACCAGCGGTGAAGAGCAGGCCGAAGCCCTCTGGGCCCTGTCCAAGCAGGAGCAGGACAAGATGTTCGGTGAGTTCAGCGAAGACGAGATCGCAACCTTCAAGAAGATTCTGACCAGTCTCGCCTGCCGCTAAGCACAACCCGCTGTTTCCACCCCGGCATGTTCCCCCGAGCACGCCGGGTGCCGGAGGGCCGGCCACTGACTGATTAGACGGCAGTCAGTGGCCGAATCGCTCTCCGGCTTTTGATCATGTTCTCCCGCCTGTGCCCGTTCTGGGTTAAGCTTCAGCAAAGCATAAGAACCACTCGCACTTGCCACAGGAAAGCTGAATGCCATCGCAGATGACACCTGACTGGAGCCCATCCTCCCAGGTACTACAGGTACTCGAACAGCTGGGGACTCACAGTTTTTACGATGTCTTTCTTGACTGGCTGCATGAAGAGTTCGGTACCGAACAATGTATGGTGTTCTACTGTGCAGACGGTCATCAGGTCTCGACTCTGCTGTTCAAGGATTATGCGCGAGAAGCGTCCGCCAGACAGCTGGCCGAAGCCTATGTGGAAGAACGTCACTACCTGCAGGATCCCAATTTCAGCATCCTGAAAACCATCGCGCCGGGCGAGGTACAGGTGGTTCGCTTTGACTCCGTCAGCAGTGATATGGGGTTACATTATCGCAAGGCCTTTTTTGAATCGCCGGGTTTTCTGGACAAGTTGGCGATCATCCGGGGAACTGAAGCCGGCAACTATTATGTCAATCTTTACCGCCGCAGTTCTCGTTTCGACAGCCGTTTTGATGACCATAACTTTACTCGTCGAGTAGGCGCATTGATCAGCGTACTGATCTACAAGCACTTTGCGCTGAATGAACGCTTGAGGCTTGAAGGACCACTGGCATTTCTGTCAGAACGTGAGCAGCAAGTGTGTCGTGCGGTCCTGCGCGGAAAGAAAAACGAAGCAATTGCCGCCGAGCTGGATATTGCCGCCAGCAGCGTAATCACCTATCGCAAACGTGCCTACGAAAAGCTGGGTATCACCAGCCGAGCCCAGCTGTTTGCGCTCTGCACCTGAGCCAGCCGGCGTCAGTTCTCTTCTTGTAAACGTGCCGTTTCAGACTTTCTGCTAACATACACGCTTTGCCCACCGACTACGCAAGGGATGCATATTTTGTCCACCCATCAGAAAGCCGATCTGTTGCTGCTGCTCACCACCATTCTTGCTGCGGCTGGCTGGATTTTCTCGCGTGAGGCCGTACAGGGGCTTGCCCCGCTGCTGTTCATGGCATTGCGATTTATCAGCGCAGGTCTGATCCTGGCGGCTGTTGGCTGGTCGGCCATGCGCCTGTTTACCCGGCTGCAATGGAAAAGTGCCTGTCTGGTGGGAGTCTTTTTTGGTACGGCACTGAGCTTCTGGATAGTGGCTCTGGAGATGACCAATCATGTGGGGGTCGGTGCCTTTTTGACCGGGCTTGGGGTCGTACTGGTGCCCTTGATCAGCCTGCTGTTTGGTGATCGTTCCGGGCCCTATGTTTTCCTGTCACTGCCTTTGGTCATCGCGGGCCTTGCCTGCCTGTCTCTGGACAGTGAGTTTCACCTTGGTTTGGCAGAAGTGCTGTTTCTGTTGTCCGCCCTGTTTTTTTCGTTCACGTTTATTCTCAACAGCCGCGCCGCCACACGCATGCCGGTACTGCCGCTGACCGCAGTACAACTGCTGGTCACCGGCCTGATCAGCGCGATGGCATCACTGTTGCTGGAAGAATGGCACTTTGAACAGTCTGTCAGCATTTGGGGCTGGCTGATCGCAAGCACACTCATTGCAACCAGCCTGCGTTTTCTGGTGCAAACCCATGCTCAAAGCCTGGCACCTCCCAGTCATACGGCCATCATCATGACGCTGGAACCTGTCTGGACAGCTCTGCTGGCCATGCTTTGGCTCGGCGAATCCATGACCGCTCTTCAGCTCAGTGGCTGCGCCCTCATCTTTACTGCGATGTTGGTCAATCGCTGGCCGGCCCTGCGCAGCTGGGTCCGTTCACTTCAGGCATAGTCGCTACAGGTCAACAAGCACTCTTTTTCCTGCCCTACAAAGCGGTTCAGGCTTCAGCCACCCGTACGGCTGTGTTACTTTCCGGATACGGTCAATTAATTCTGGGAGCTGTTGCTGATGTCCGCTGAAAAATTTCGCCTCGTTACTCGCAGTGATTTCGACGGTCTTGTCTGTGCCGTGCTGCTTAAGCACCTGGACCTGATCGACGATATAAAGTTCGTTCACCCCAAGGATATGCAGGATGGCAAGGTGGATATCACAGATCGTGACATTACCACCAACCTGCCCTATGTGAAGGGCGTCAACCTGGCCTTTGACCACCATCTGTCGGAAACAATTCGCAACGAGAAGGTGGACAATCACATCATCGACCCTGACGCACCTTCAGCTGCGCGCGTGGTATGGAAATACTACGGTGGCCATGACGCCTTCCCCGTTGAGTGGGACGAAATGATGGAAGCTGTGGACAAGGGCGACTCGGCCCAGTTCACTCAGGATGAGGTGCTTAACGCAGAAGGATGGGTGCTGCTCAACTTCCTGATGGACGCCCGTACCGGCCTTGGGCGCTTCCGCGAATTCCGCATCTCCAACTATGCCCTGATGATGGATCTGATCGACTACTGCAAGAACCACAGTATTGAGGAGATCCTTGACCTGCCGGACGTGAAGGAACGGGTTGAGCTGTACTTTGAGCAAGAAGCGAAATTCAAGGAGCAGATTCAGCGCTGCGCTACCGTACATGACAATCTTGTGGTACTTGATCTGCGACACGAAGAGCAGATCTGGGCGGGCAATCGTTTCATGATTTACGCCTTGTATCCGCAGTGCAATATTTCCATCCATGTGCTGTGGGGGCTGAAGCAGCAGAACACCGTGTTTGCCACCGGCAAGTCCATTTTTGATCGCAGTTCAAACACCAATGTGGGCGAGCTGATGCTGCAATATGGCGGTGGTGGTCATCATGCAGCCGGTACCTGTCAGGTCGAGAATGACCGCGCCGAATCGGTCCTGAATGAACTGGTCACTCGCATCAACGCTGACGGCTAAGCCTGATCAGACAGCGCCGTCAGATTCTCCCTCTGCCGGCGTTGTGCTAATCTGAGCCTGCGTCAAGCTATGAACGGAGGCCCTAATTGACCCCAGCCCTGCGACTCCTGCTAATTCTTCTTAGCCTTGTATTTACACCCCTGGCCTTGGCCGAACCCGTCGATAGAGACCCCGTATCAGACTCGGCGCAGATAAACGATCTCACAGCCGAAACCGATGCAGAAGCCTCCCTGTCCCTGCCACGTCGACTGGCCCAGCTGAGCAGCAGTATCGCGCACGATGTCGGAGAGCAGATCGTAAACCTGGCCTCAACAGCTCGAAACCTGCTGTCTGGAGATCTGACCGATCCCGGTTTCGACTCTACCGCCTTTACCGATGCAGCCCTTAACCTGGGCATGGTAGTACTCTCCACTCTGATAGTGTTCTTTTTACTCAAGCGGCTTTCGCGTCCTCTGTTCACAGTATTCAGCCGTTGGACTGAAGCGGGTGAAAGGCCCACACCCGTTCTGCGACTGGTATTTTGTGTCGCCCTTGCAACGGTACTGGATCTGCTGCTGGTGGTATTGGCCTATGTCAGCGGCAGCCTTATCGGTACATTCCTGATTGGTGAAAGCGGTGAGCTGACCACTCGAGCCTCCCTGTTTTTGAACGCGTTTCTGATCATCGAAGGCCTGAAAGCGGGTATTCGCATGCTGCTTCAATCCGAACATCAGGGACTGCGCTTGCTCGCCATTGACGCCAACGAAGCGCGCTTCTGGAACCGCTGGATCGGCAAGCTGATCAGCCTGGTGGGCTACGGCCTGATGACACTGGTACCGTTGATCAACCTGTACCTGTCCAAAACGCTGGGCGAAGCAGTCGGTACCCTGATCACGCTGCTGGCATATGCCTATGCAACAACCGTGGTATTAAAGCACCGAAGTCGCCTGCGCATGGTAATTGAGTTGCGAGCGAACAATACGGAAGGTGGTATTGCCCAGGTATTGTTGAAAATGCTGTCGCGCAGTTGGCACTTGCTGGCAATTACCTACTTTTCACTGGTACTGATACTTACATTCACCCGACCGGAAGATGCACTGCCCTTTGTACTGCTGGCAACCATTCAGAGTATTGCTGCCATCGTGGCGGGCCTGCTGCTTTCAACTCTTCTCGGCCAGACACTGGGCCGTCGACTCACCCTATCCGACGAACTGAAGCACAAACTGCCAATGCTTGAGTCACGCATCAACAGCTATCTGCCCAATGCACTCTACTTCCTGAGGGCAGTTCTGTTTGTTTTCGTCGCTATGCTGATCCTGGGGGCGTGGGGCGCATTCAATATCAGCGACTGGTTTGTATCGGATACCGGCCGCATGCTGGTTGGCAAAATCATCGCGATTGCCGTCATTCTCACCGTCGCCTTTGCAGCCTGGGTTATCCTTGCCAGCGTGATTGAGCACAAGCTGAACCCCGAAACCGGCACTGGTGAGCCCTCGCCCCGCATCAAAACACTGCTGGCCCTGTTCCGCAATGCGGCCGCAATTGCACTGATCACAATGACAGGCATGGTGGTGCTGTCGGAGGTCGGTATCAATATTGGTCCGTTGATTGCCGGTGCCGGCGTACTGGGTCTTGCCATCGGTTTTGGCTCTCAGAAACTGGTTCAGGACATTATCACCGGCATTTTCATCCAGCTGGAAAATGCCATGAATACCGGTGATATCGTGACCGTAGGAGGCATTACCGGTGTGGCCGAGCGCCTCAGCATTCGCTCGGTAGGCATCCGTGATCTTAACGGCACCTACCACCTGATACCCTTCTCCAGCGTTGATACCGTATCAAACTACATGCGCGACTTTGGTTACCACGTTGGCATCTATGGCATCGCGTACCGCGAGAGCATTGATGAAGCCATCATCCATCTGCAAAACGCGTTTGAAGAACTGGCGGCCGATGAAGAAAACAAAAACAAGATTCTGGAGCCGATCGAAATTTCCGGCGTGACCGCACTGGCCGACAGTTCAGTCAATATCCGTGTTCGGATCAAAACCACGCCGGGCGACCAATTCTCCGTTGGCCGTGCCTATAATCGACTGGTCAAAATCCATTTTGACAACGCCGGCATTGAAATTCCCTTCCCGCATACCACAGTCTTTTTCGGACATGAAAAGGACGGTTCGGCACCCGCTGCCAGCCTGCGACTTGAGGCTCCCAGCAATAACCGTGAGGTCAGCGGATGACACAGGACCAGCTGCTGATCGTCGGTATCCTGATTGCGACCATGGGGATGTTCATCTGGGGACGCTGGCGGCATGACATGGTGGCTGGCGCTGCACTTCTGGCCTGTGTCCTCACGGGCCTGATAGAAGCTCAGGATGCATTTACGGGCTTTGCTCACCCGGCCGTCGTGACCGTGGCCTGTGTACTGGTGCTCAGCCGGGCCCTTCAGGTGTCCGGTGCGGTGGATATTCTGACCCGTCATGTCTTGCCCAAACAGGCTGGTACCACCCTCAGTCTGGCCGCCCTGACCGGGCTGGGTGCCTTTCTGTCCGGATTCATGAACAATGTCGGAGCCATGGCGCTGTTGATGCCTGTAGCCATGCAGCTTTCGGTGCGACTGGGCCTTACGCCCGGTCAGGTCCTCATGCCACTGGCGTTCGGCACCATTCTGGGCGGCATGACCACATTGATCGGCACACCGCCAAACCTGATCGTGTCCGGCTTTCGCAGCGAAAGCATCGGTAGCGGGTTTGGCATGTTTGACTTCACGGCCGTTGGATTATCCGTCGCCCTGTTCTGCGTTCTGTTTATTGCCGTGCCCGGCTGGCGCCTGGTACCCGCTCGCAAGCAGCCCGGTACTGAAGGCTTCGATACGGGGGCCTATATCACCGAGGCACGTGTGCCGGAAGACAGCAAACTGGCTGGCCTGCACCTGCGCGAGGCCGAAGCCGAACTGGACGAGGCGGATGCACAGATCATTGGACTGATCCGAAATGAGGTTCGTGTCAACGCTCCGTCCTCCGGTCGTCGCATTCGTGCGAATGACATTCTGGTGATTGAAGCGGATGTAGAATCCCTTGCGGGTGTCATCAGCGCGTTGGGACTACAGCTTGAAGAGGCCAAGGCCTCATCGGCCGATGATGACACATCCCTCCAGACAGAAAGCGCCTCAGAGCAGGAAGATAAGGAGACGGATAAAGACAAGGAAAAAGACAAGGAATCTGACAGCAATGGCGATGGCATGATCCTGATGGAACTGGTGGTCAGAACGGAATCACCGCTGCAAGGACGCTCCGCCCGCGACATTCTGCTGCGCACCCGGTACGGTCTGAACCTGCTGGCCGTATCCCGCGAAGGGTCCCGCTCCAAGGCTCGCCTGCGTACGCTCAAGCTGAAACCGGGCGACTTACTCTTGATGCAGGGCTCAGAAGAGGCACTGTCCGAATTCGCTGCCGATAACGGCTGTATTCCGC